>DATMGS010000041.1:0-567225 GCA_035555335.1 Puia sp. | reverse complement strand
TCCCTGTTCGGAGATATCTTCCGGCAATATGGTATGCATACCGACACCCTGCCCGTCGCGCCCACGACAGAACGCCTCAAAAAAGCTTCCCTGTACATCATCGTAGACCCCGACAATGAAAAAGAAAGCCCTTCCCCGAATTATCCCGGCCCAAAAGAGATCGCCGCCATCCATGAATGGGTCAATGACGGAGGCGTGCTGGTGCTGATGAGCAATGACTCTGCCAATGCGGAATTTCCACATTTTAACAAGCTCGCCGAGCGGATGGGCATCCATTTTAATGAGGACGATTACCACCAGGTGACGGGCAATCAATATGAAATGGGGGCTTTTACCATGACAGCACAGGATGCGATATTCAAAACAACTCATAAAATTTACATTAAGGAACTGAGCACCCTGCGGCTGAGCCGGACGGCCAAGCCCTACTTTACAGATGCAGGTAAGGTGATCATGGCTGTTGCCCGGATAGGCAAAGGCACCGTGTTCGCGGTGGGCGACCCCTGGTTCTATAACGAATACCTGGACGGAAGGAAGCTGCCCGCGGAATATGAAAACTACCATGCGGCAAAGGACCTGGCGAAATGGCTTATACAGCAGGCCCGGCGATAGGAACGAACAACATTATTAAAAGAATTTTTATGAAGAATTTTTTGGACGAGGATTTTTTGCTGCATAGCAAGGCAGCCCAGCAGTTGTACCATGATTATGCCAAAGAGATGCCGATCATAGACTATCATTGTCATTTGCCTCCCCAACAGATAGCGGCGGATCATCAGTTTGAGAATCTTACCCAGGCATGGCTCTATGGCGATCACTATAAATGGCGCGCCATGCGGACCAATGGGGTGGAGGAGGCATATTGCACCGGCTCCATGCCTGATTGGGAGAAGTTCCAGAAATGGGCCGAGACCGTCCCTTATACCCTCCGCAATCCCCTCTATCACTGGACGCATCTGGAATTGCAGCGTTATTTCGATGTACACGAGATCGTCAATGCCCGGACAGCCCGCACCATTTATGATACCTGTTCGGAGAAGCTGCAGACAAAAGAATATTCCGTACGCAATCTTCTTCGCAAGATGAATGTCGGCGCCGTCTGTACCACCGATGATCCGGTGGATTCTTTGGAACATCACCTGAAACTGAAGCAGGATGGTTTTGAAATTCCCATCCTGCCCGCCTTCCGTCCGGATAATGCCATGAACGTAGACAACCCTGAAAATTTCAATGCCTACATAAAAAAGCTGGAATCAGCCACTAATATTGCCATCTCCAATTTTAACGACTACCTGTTTGCGCTGGAGAACCGGCATGATTACTTCGCCTCCATGGGATGCACCGTCTCCGACCATGGGCTGGAAGAGATCTATGCGGAAGAGTTCACCGGAGTGGAAGTGGAGACGGCTTTTAACAAAGTCCGTTCAGGCAAAGGGCTCAGTGAGATAGAACGCCGTAAGTTCAAGTCTGCTATGCTGGTTCATTTCGCGGAATGGGATTGGGAAAAAGAATGGGTTCAGCAATTTCACCTGGGTGCTCTCCGGAATAACAATAGCCGGATGATGACCAGCCTGGGCGCCGACACCGGTTGGGACTCCATCGGAGATTTTTCGCAGGGCAGGGCCCTGGCGAAATTCCTGGACCGCCTCGATAAAGAGGACAAACTCGCCAAAACGATTCTCTACAACCTCAACCCCGCCGACAACGAGCTCATGGCGACGATGATCGGTAATTTTAACGATGGTTCCATCGCAGGGAAGATACAATTCGGTTCGGCCTGGTGGTTCCTGGACCAGAAAGACGGGATGACCCGGCAGATCAACGCCTTGTCCAATATGGGGCTGATAAGCCGCTTCGTGGGCATGCTGACCGATTCCCGCAGCTTTCTCTCCTTTCCCCGGCATGAATATTTCCGCCGCATTATTTGCAATTTGTTCGGGGAAGAGATCACCAACGGCGAGCTGCCCAACGACCTGGAATGGATCGGGAAAATAGTCAAGGATATCTGTTATTATAATGCCCGGCAGTATTTCAACTTCCAGCCCGCCACCGTCGGCGCGTATTCGGAATAACCTGGGTCGCGTATTCGGCGCAATGGGCGCTAAACGATCGGAGAGCCGCCGGGGCCTTGTCAGGCCAAGGGTAACGTGAAATAGAAAGTACTCCCTTTTTCGGGAGTACTTTCAAACCATATCGTGCCATTGTTTTTCTCAACCAGCTCCTTGCATAAAAGGAGACCCAGGCCGCTCCCTTTTTCTTTCGCTGTACCGAAGGTCGTATACGAAGAAAATTTGTTGAATATTTTTGACCGGGCTTCAGGAGGTATGCCGGCTCCTTCGTCTTTTACGGCTATGAGAATATGATCGGTTGTTTTTTCAGCGCTTACGGCAACGAGATTACCCGCTTTGGAAAATTTCACCGCATTCTCTATTAAATTCCTGGTAATGATGTCAACCATCGCCTGATCAGCATAAGCCATTACAGGAGCGGTGGTTTCATCCATTGTTATATTCACCTGCTTTTCCGCGGCCCTTGCTTTTGAAAGTGTTACATTTTGATCGATTGTCTGTTGTACGTCGAATGAGACGGGTGAGATCTGCATACCATCCATCTGGCTTTTGGCCCAGTACAGCAGGTTGTCAAGCAATTTCGCCGTTAAGTCCAGGCTGTCGACCGCTTTGCCGATCAAAGACCCGCTTTCCGCTCCGGAAATACCTTTGACTTGTATGATCTTCATCATGGACCAGATAGAGTTGACAGGCCCTCTCAAATCGTGGGCAATAATGGAAAACAACCTGTTTTTTACCTGCCCGAGCTCTTCCAGCTGCTGATTTTGTGCCGAAATATTCTTGTTTTGAATTTCCAGCCTTTCGCTGAGCGCCCTCTTTTGCGAATAGTTTCTGAATAGAATTAGTGACAGGAGCAGTAATAGTAAGGATCCGGCTATCAGGATATTGCGCCTCCATTTTATTTTTGCCAGCTCTTCGTTTTTGATAATATTATCCTTATTTAACAGGTCGATCTGTTGCTGCTTTTTCTCCAGCTCGTAGGAAGATTGTATATACCGGATCGACTTTTCTTTTTCTACTGCTATAAGGCTGTCATGTAACGCTACTTCCAGGTTACGGTAATCGAGGGCTTTTTTGTAGTCGCCAAACTCCTGGTGGGTCAGGTATAAGACGTTGTAGGCCGTTTTTATCAGCTCGACAATACCTGATCGTTTACTCTCTTCCAGGCCCTTCTGAGCATAGAACAGACTGGAATCGTATTGGCCGGTATAATATAAAGCCAGTGCGAGTGTGCTATGGCAGTAAGCGACGTCCTCATCGTCTTTTAGCTTTTCGGCAATGGCCAGTGCTTCATATAAATTGGATTTTGCTTTGCGGTATTCTTTTTTAGTAACATAGTTTTCGCCCATGTTATATAATGTAATGGCGATTAACAGAGAGTCTTTGGCTTTCTGCGCTATCAGGTATCCCTGGTAATTAGAGGCGATAGCGGAGTCTGGCTGGCCTCGTTTCTTATAGATTTCCCCTATGTTAATTAATAAGTTCAACCTGCCGGCCTCGTCATTTACTTTCAACGCCATATCATAAGCCCGCTGATAGTAATAAAGCGCTTTGGCATAATCCTCCAGATCTGCATATACAATTCCGATATTATTGTATTCATTACCGGATAAGCCGACCAATCCCAATTTCTCGCTGAGACGCAGGCATTGAAAATGACATTCCAGGGCCTCCGGCAGCATTCCTTTGGAAACAAGGGATACCCCCTTCGTAAGATAGGCCAGGGCAATGCCTTTCTCAAAGTGGATTTTTTGGGCCAGATCGAGCGAATTCTGCGCCATCAGCAGCGCACTGTCGGTATTTCTATTCCAATACCATCTTGAAAGTGAATAATAGAGATTTACCCGGTCCGTATCCTGTTTGGCAGCATGGAGTTTCTCAAGAAGGATCGACGGTCTGTTCGCCTGCGCCCGGGAAGGATGGGGCCCGGCAATGATCATACCTGTCAAAAATAGCAGGTGATAAATAAGGATACGACAGACGTATTGTCGTCGTAAAGGGGTTGGTGGGGGTTTTTTCATATAGGTATTACGTTAACAGAAAGGACGGCCTTTCCGGGGGCCTTCTCATAAGCTTAAATATATAAATTTTTCCTGTAATACCCATTTCCTGCCTTCAATAAAGCTCATTCTACCGCTTCCTTCCTCACTTTGTCCGTTTCGGTTACATTCCGCTTTTGAGGCGCCGCCTTGGCGCGCACCTTTGCCCTGAATAAAAATCACGCGGCTCAGGCTGCATTTAAAGTAACCATTAAAAAGGGAATTTATGAAAAAGCTAGTTTTAATCTTAATCTGCTTTGTGCTGGTGTCGGCAAAAGGGTTCAGCCAAAGTTTTTTTAAGCGTTTCGAATTCGGGCTGAAGGCGGGTGCTAACTATAGTAATTTCACCAATGCGAATTTTCCAACCGACCCTTTAGTTGGCTTTCATGCCGGCGCAACGGTGGCCTTCAAGATCACCGACAATTTCCTGGTGCAAGAAGAACTTTTATTCTCTACACAGGGGGCAAAGATCAAAGGTGGTACGCTCGGCGATCAGGATCTCAAACTTTCCTATATCTCAATACCTTTCTTGCTTAAGTACCGCACGAATTCCGGGTTCTATTAAATAACGACTTCAAAAATAATAATATACAAGCCAGTATCTTCTACGTTTTCTAATTACGGACAGTAAAAATTAAAACTTAAAAAACACCACGTGAAAAAAACATCAGATTTCAGAAGATTATTAACGAGCGCCGCTTTGCTGGTTCTCGTTGCGCAGGTTACATCCTGTAAGAAGAACAATGTGGATGAATACGGGACTATAGAAATTAAAGTAATAAATGCGTCGCCGAATTCACCCACGGAAAGCTTTACGCTGGCAAATAGTTTGATAGTCAGTGGCGGTCTGAATTTTACCAATGCGTCCAATTATATCCAAACCAACTCCGGTAGCAGACTGGTAGCTGAGTTCAGAGATGTAACAACAAATTCGGTATACGCATCAAGCGAACTTTGGTTCCTCAGCTCATTAAAGTATACGATCTATCTGGCAGGCGAAGGACAAAATGCAAGAGTTGTATATTTTGCCGACGATCTTTCATCTCCGCAAGATGGAAAGGCGAAAGTAAAGTTCGTCCACTTAAGCGATGGCGCTCCGTCCACCCTTACTATTAAGGATGGCTCCGGAAATGACCTGGTAACGTCGCTGGGCAGAAATAATGCGAGCGCTTTTAAGAACCTCGCGCCCGGTACCATTACCTTGCAGATCTATGATTCCTCACAGGGAACCAGTGTCGGAAGCTTCACACTGCCTGCGGTCACAGCCGGTAGCATTTATGCTGTCTATGTCACCGGTTCTTCTACCTCTGATATCAACGTTCACGAGATCCTGCTTAAATAGCTGGTTTCTGCCCTTTTTTTTGAGCCATATCATTTTCTAATGGTATGGCTTTTTTTCTCGCCTGGCCGCCATCCGGAAATCGCTGACAAGCTGAATAGTATTGATAGTCATTTCTTTATGACTATGTTGAGTTTGACAAGTATATTCCCCCCGCTTAAAATCTCATCAAACACCCCCAATAATTCGAAAAAAAGACTTAAATTTACTACCAATATGAAAGTGGTCACAAACCATACTGATAAACAAGTTTCCATGCAAAGGCTTCAGGCATTCACGTTATTCCAGAAAGATGGAATGAAAGCCGTTGAACAGACCTATCCTGAACATGTGCAGTTCGTGTGTGATCATAAAGCAAAAACATATCGTGACGTAAAACAAGAATTATTTCCTACATACCAGGAATATTAGCCTCTATCAGATTTCGTAGTCCTTCTTTTTATCGGCCAGATATTTTCTTAACCATTTCAGACATTGGCTATTCTCATATAATTCAAAAGAACCATGCCAGGTAAAGCCATCTCTTCGCCACAAGTACTGACCTTCTCTATGTCGCAGTAGTTCCCACAAACATGTCTCTGATCTGCCGATACGGGATAGCATCATCATCAGATCTTCATGGTCATCCTGATCCATCTGAAAACCTAATCTTCCCCATGTATAATAACCTTGCCAGTCGACAGCACTACCATCCGGTCCTGCTGCTGTAACATCCAATCGTCTAAAGCCTCTCGGACGTGCTTCTTTCACTTGGTTACATAATATGCAAGTCCCCAGGCCGTCTCCTTGCGCATTTTTTTCTACTTCTAAGAAATCATTAAAAATGACTCGTAAAGAAAAATTGATTCGCCGGATAGCATTATAAAGATCTGTTACAATCGTACATTGAATAGTATCCGTATTTATAAAATCTATAGTCAGATGACAGAAGGTGATTTTACTAGTAGGAATGCCTCCACAAAGATTAATAAGAGAAACCATATTGATGTTATGAGCTTTTAACATGGACTGCGCTCTGTCATCAATCGTTGGAGTTACGCCTTTCAGATTTGGAGTAATATAGTTAATTCGTTGTGACAACTAAATAGAAATAGGTTTAATTACCGATCAAGTCGAAATGGTTGCCAATATTACTATACCGTTATGAAAAAAAACAAAAAATCGTGTAAGATGGGTTTTTTATTTTACCTCCTCCTCTCCAAGGATCTTCAATATCTGAAGATGATAATAGAACGATCTTTTCAGATCATTCGGGAAGCATATTTCGTCACCATCAGCCGATAGATAGCATGGGACACGCTGAATGGCCGGGATGTTCGGGCATTGATCAGCCAGTCGATCTTTGAGCAAAAAGATCAGTACTAAGAAATATCAGGCAAAAGAGCAGGTTCAGGCGATCAGGTATTATAGCGAAATTAATGCAGCCTGAAGGTCGTAAAAAACAAAAACCCGGTATGAACATACCGGGTAAGGAGTCGACTCGATTTAGACCTTATCCTATGACTAAATTAAATTAATTTTAAATATGAAGTATATTCGTTATAGAAAATTGATTGATTTCTAAGCATTAGGCCAGTTTATTGCACAGAGAAAGGCTATTTCATATTATTTATTTCGATTATAACATTGTTTGCCCCTTTTCTCCCTGGGCTTCCCGCCCTTTCTGCCCCTCTACAATCGCCCGCATCAGGGGAAAACTATCCGGATAATTGACCTGCACGAACTTTACCAACCCCTCCCGGACATCACACCGCAGGTCAAAAGCATTCCCCGAACTGCTGGCGCTCATCAGCGCTCTCACTTCTATGGTCCTTTCACTAATATTCGTCACCTGCAGTACATTGACCCGTTTATCCCATAACGGATTGATTTCCAGCAGGCGCGTCAATTCTTTCCGCATAGCATCCAGCGGGACGGTATAATCCAGGTAGATAAAGACCGTTCCCATTATGTCCGCGGTATTCCGGGTCCAGTTTTGAAATGGCTTCTCGACGAAATAATTAATCGGCAGGATCAGCCTCCGCTGATCCCATATATTCAGGACTACATAGGTCAGCGTGATCTCTTCCACCCGGCCCCATTCCCCTTCCACGACCAGCACATCGTCGATCCGCAAAGGTTGGGTAAAGGCTATCTGAAACCCCGCCAGTAAATTCCCCAATGACTTCTGGGCGGCAAAACCGATGATAATACCGCCCACTCCTACACTGGTCAGCAGGCCCGCCCCCAGCTTGCGAAGATTGTTAAAACTAAGTAAGATCAGGCAGGCGGTGAGGATAATGATCAGGCTGATGGCGATCCTTTTTATGAACTGCAGCTGTGTCCGGATCTTCCGCTCTTTCAGGTTGTCGGCTTTCTTGATATCGAAAGAATGATATACATAGTCTTCAAAGACCTTGACGATCCCGATCAATACATTGGCAAAGGAGATAGCCAGCATGATCTCCACCACCTTATTGAGCGCCGGATAGAACGTAGTTTTTACCTTCATCAGTGGCAGCAGAAAATTGAGAGTCAGCAGCGGCAGAAAATAGCTGAAGGGTTTGCCAAGACGGGACAGGATGGCTCGGGTGGTGGAAAAAGCGGGTTTCCCGTCTTTCGGTTTCTTCCGCAGCATCAGCGAAAGCATGAATTTCATGATCAGCCCGATGATAATTGCCACACCCGCCAATAGACTGTCCCATACAAAATCAGGAAATCGGTCGAATTGACTTAGAAATTGATCCGGCATATGATAGTACTTAAACTTTAAAACGGCATAACCGTCCACCTCAAGTTACAAGGTTTAAGCCAGATTCGTGGATCCGGCACTCTGGAAGAAACGCTGACGCCGATACCGGCGGCAAACGCAAAACAAAGAAATGAAAATGGAAACGATCCTTGCTTTATCACACAAATTCATAATCGAATGATCCTACAGTAAAAAAATAAGCCGGTCGAACCCTGACCGGCTTTCGGACCATTGCAGGTCCATCCCTTTAAAACCCCTGGAACCGATCGTAATTCCATTACGCTCGTCTGATAATACCCAATATCAGAGAGATGATTGCTAATACGATTAATACATGGATCAGGCCGCCTACACTATATACAAATACGCCCAGAATCCAGCCGATGACCAATATAATTGCGATGAGATAAAGTAGACCGCTCATAAATATATTTTTTGAGTTAGGAAATACTTGCTGATAATAGTATTGAAAAATGCTTGCCAATTATTTTAACAGCATGAAAAGCCCTTTTAAAAGCTTTTATACCCTAAATTGGGGAATTAACTCTACAAATGACAGTCGTAGATGGGCGGCAGCGGGATTAATAAGCTGGCATGGTCTTATTCTACTCCCATAACCCCCGGATCTGCGCCACAGGAATATCCATCAGCTCCCTGTACTTGGCCACCGTTCTCCGGGCGATCGAATATCCCCGCGTAGCCAGGATAGATACCAGCTGCCGGTCCGTATAAGGCGCTTTTTTATCCTCCGACTGGATCAGCTCTTCGATAATGCTTTGAATGACTTTATTGCTGATATTATTCCCCTCCTTATTCACGATCCCTTCCGTAAACAGATCCTTTAACAGGATCGTTCCGAAAGCGGTCTCTGCATATTTATTACAGGTAAGACGGGATACTGTAGAGATATCCACTTTCACCCTGTCGGCGATATCTTTCAGCTTCATAGGATGCAATAGAAGGATATCCCCATATTTAAAATACTCATATTGTAATTCAACGATCGTCTTCATGATCTTCAGCATGTTGGATTCCCGCTGCTGGATCGCATTAATAAACCATTGCGCCGAAGACAATTTACTCCGCAGATATTGTTTGGCTGATTTCTCTACCGTGGAATTCTGCGAGGTATTCTGTACCATTTCCGCCCAGGACTGACTAATATGAAGATTGGAAGAACGCTGCCGATACAAAGCGACATCCAGCTCATCCCCATTGTCGATCACGATAAAATCGGGCAAGATGGAAGGGTTCATCTCGTTATCCGTGGCTACATGGCTGAAAGGCCGGGTCTTGAGATGAGATAAAAGACCCAACACGATCCTGATCTCGTCGTCGTCCAGCCTCAGATGCCGCTTCAGCTTTTCCAGGTTACATCCCCGAAGATCCTGGAAATGATGCTCCAGCAGCTGGATCGCTATCCGCACATCCGGCTGCTTGGTATTCATCTTTTTTAACTGGTGCAGCATATATTCCTGCACAGACCGGCAACCCGCACCCGCAGGTTCCAGCTCCCGGATATAAGCCAGGCTCCCTTCCAGCTCGGCCGGTTCGATCCAGATCTTGCGGGAGAACGAGATTTCAGAAGCCAGTTCCTCCATGTCCTGCTCCAGGAACCCGTTTTCATTCAGGGAATCGATCAGGAAATCCAGCAGGAAATATTTGTCTTCAGGCACCTCCAGGTAACGGGATTGCTTCTTTAGCTCCTCCCGGAAATCCGGAGACTCCGCCAGCGGCTTTTCCGGGATTTTATCGGTAGGCAGGTAATTCTTATATTCGGTCTTATAATCAGGGATGTCGTCATACCCATATTCTTCCCAATTCTGAAAGTCCTGTACCGTATCTTTTGAAAATTTATCCGTCAGTAGATCGTCCTGCGAAGAATTTTCCTCCAATAGGGGATTCTCCGTCAATTCATCCTGGATCCGCTGTTCCAGCTGCAACGTATTCAGATGGAAAAGGTTCAGCAATTCAATCTGTTGCGGCAGGATCGTGTGGTGTTGCTTCTGTGTTTGTACTTGCTTGAGCATAAATACCCTTTTTAAATGAACTCCAACGAATACGACAAATCAGGAGCCAGAAAACCATCGCCCTGTAAAGGGGACTAAAAGCCCGAAGGGTAGGAGCCCCTGTAGAAAAATCGATACGGCTTTGGGGAAAAAAGCGCACAAAGACCCTGAATTACAAGGATTTCCTCATATCAGGCAATAAAACTAAAAGATTTGGTTAAGCCGCATTGTTGGTCTGTATTTTGTCAGGTTAGGGTAAATCTTTAATATTAGTTTGAAATTTAATTTATGGAGAGTAGCCAGCCGGAAAATAAGCCACGCAGATCCGTGATCCATAGGTTGGCGAGGGTGTTTTTAAAGATATTGCTGACGATTTTTATCATTTTGATCCTCGTGATCTTTCTGATACAAACCCCCTATATACAAAATATTATCCGTGGCAAGGCGGAAAGCTATCTTTCCCGCAAGCTCAAGACCCATATCACCATTGGCAAGATCTTTATCAAATTCCCTGAAAGCGTCGAAATAAAGAATATTTATATCGAGGACAGGCAGAAAGACACCTTATTATCCGCCGGCGCCATCGAGGTCGACCTCCGTATGTGGGGACTTTTGCATAGCAACATCGATATCGGGAAATTACAGCTCAGCGATCTTACCGTCAAAGTAAAAAGACAGCTCCCCGACACCGCCTTTAACTTCCAGTTCATCGCCGATGCCTTTGCCGGCGCTCCGGATACTACCACCAAAAAGTCTTCCAGTCCCATGAAGATGGCCCTCCGGAAAATAATGCTGGATAAGATCAGGCTGGTCTACAAGGATGTAGTCACCGGTAATGACGTGGAAGTCTGGATAGAGAACAGTGAGACAAAAATGGAGACCTTCGATCCTACGGCCCTGCATTTTTCCGTTTCCGACTTTTACATGAAAGGACTGCGTGCCCGGATCTTCCAAAACCAGCCCCTGGCCGCCACCGCCCCTCCGCCGCCATCGGGTCGCCCGGGAGCTGCCACCGCGACTGCGCCGGACACTGCCTCCTCCTTTCAATTGCAATTAGGGCAGATCCGGCTGGAGAATAGCCAGCTCGACTACCGCAATACCGTCAATGCCTTCTTCACCAACCTGCAATTGGGCCGCCTCACTGCGGACATGAAGACCTTCGACCTCAACACCCATACCGTCAATATCAATAAATTACACCTGGACAGCACCACCACGGTCATCCACATGGGCAAGCTCCCCGCAGCGACAGCCTCCGATATCCGGACGATCGCCTCCGGCAAAGCGAAACCCTCCGCCCCGCCCGCCGTGGACTCCTCTTCCGACTGGCATTTCGCCGTCACCTCCATCGAGCTCAACGGCGACAACTTTACTTACGATGACGACAACCAGCCCCGGCAGAAAAAAGGCATGGACTATGGACATCTGAAGATCGACCGGCTCACCCTCCACGCCAATCACCTCAACTATAATAAAGATAGTATCAGCGGCACCCTCACCAAAGGACAGTTTTCAGAGCAATCCGGCTTCGAGCTCGATCAGCTTCAGGCCGGGTTTCTCTACACCGATAAGCGGACTGTCCTTAAAAACCTGATCGTCCGCACCCCCGGCACCTTCTTGCAGCGTAACGCCAGCATCAGCTATTCATCCCTGGCCGCGCTGATAAAAGATCCCTCCCATACCCTGCTGGATATTGACCTCCCCAATAGTAAGATCCAGGTAAAAGATATCCTCACCTTCGTTCCGTCCCTGGCTGCCCAGCCCGTCTTTGCCCACCCTGCCGATACCTGGAAAATCAACGCCCGCGCAAAAGGCAGCCTGGCCTCCCTGCGGGTAGAGACCCTCCAGTTCAGCGGCATCCAGGATCTGAAACTAGACCTCTCCGGAACGATCGTCTATCCAGCCGACATGAACAGGATCGCGGCCAACATGGACATAAAAAATATCTCAGGTTCGCAAAAAAGCTTATTGGCCCTGCTGCCCCCCAACACCCTTCCGGCTAATATCGCGATCCCTGCCCGCTTTAGCCTGAAAGGCAAGCTTAATGGCGGCACGGAGGACCTCATAACCGACATGGTGCTGAACACCAGCTCCGGCACGGTGATAACCAAAGGATATATCCGGCAATTCAAGGATCCCGCCAGAGCTACTTATGACCTGGCCGTGCAGACCAAAGCCCTCGACCTGGGCTATATCTTAAAAGATACCCTGGACTGGGGCGCCGTCACCGCCGACTTCACCGCGAAAGGCCAGGGCCTCGACCTGCCCCATGCCAATGCAAAACTCAACGGCCACATTGCTTCCGCCCTGATCCGGAAATATAACTATACTGACTTTCAATTCGATGGCTCCATCGCCGACCGGCAGTTTCAGCTACAGTCCTCCATCGATGATGAGGCGATCCACTTCGACCTGCGGGCCTCCGGCGACCTGAAAAATAAGTTCCCCGCGCTCAAGCTGGACTGGCAGATCGATACCCTCGACCTCCACGCCCTGCACCTGGTAGCCGATACCCTTCAATTCAAAGGCAATATCAACGGTGATTTTGCCAGCACCAACCCCGACTCCCTGGAGGGACAGCTCAAGCTGGCTAACCTGGTCATGATGCAGGGTGGAATAAGACTAGCGACGGATAGCATCCTGCTGCTCGCCCATCGAATCGAGGGCAAAGAAGATATCCAGCTTCATTCGGAAATGGCCGACTTCGACTGGAATGGCCAGTACAAACTGACCGAACTCCGGCAGGCCCTGGAACAAACCATCAATAAATATTACCGCATCGATGGATTCAAAGACACGGCCTTTACCGCGCAGGACTGGCAGATGCAGCTCCGTATGCGGATCTCGCCGCTTGTCCTGACCCTGATGCCCTCTCTCAAAGGGACCGACACCCTGAATGCGCAAATGGCATTCAACAGTGACCGCAACGACCTTCGCCTATCCCTGAATGACCCCAAGGTCCGGTTCGGCAGCCAGATCTTTCAGAAAGTCAGCTTCCAGACCTCCACCGGAGCCTTCATCCCCACAACGTTCGACCCGGCCGCCACCCCCGCCTCCTCTGCAGGCCGCCAGCTGAAATACCGGCTGGACATCGCCAGCGGCTCCGGCAGCGGCTTCGTCCTTCATCAGACCTCCCTGCGGGGTTACCTGGGAGACAACAAATTGACCACCGCCCTCTTACTAAAGGACTCCAAAGGCAAAGATCGCTATCGCCTGGCCGGACAGCTGGATAAACTGCGGGATGGGGAAAAATTCATCCTGAACCCCGACAGCCTCTTATTGAATTATGACCAATGGCAGGTGAGCCGGGATAACTTCTTCCTGTACGACTCCGCAGGTATCGTTGTCAACGACTTTAAGATCAGCAATAAAGGAGAATCCCTGCAGGTCAACAGCAATCCACCTGCTCCGGCTTCTCCCATCGACGTGGTCTTCACCAATTTCCAGCTCAATACCCTCAGCCGCTTCGCCGACCAGGACTCCCTCTATGTCGACGGTACCCTGAATGGCAAGGCCGAAGTCAGGAATGTCACGACCAATCCCGTCTTCACCTCCGACCTGACGCTGAAAGGACTTAGCTATCACAAAGACCCGATCGGTGACCTGACCATCAAGGTCGACAACGAGAAAGCCAATGCCTTTGCCGCGGATATTTCCCTGCAAGGCAATAAGAACGATATGAGCGTAAAGGGAGAATACTATACCGGCGAAGGCCGTATGGATATGAAGCTGGACCTGCGGCAGCTGAACCTCGCTTCGATAAAACCATTCGCCATCAGCCAGGTTCAGGATATGCGGGGTTTCCTCAAAGGCGCCCTCGCGATCACCGGCACCCTGGATAAGCCGGCCGCCAATGGCAACCTGCATTTTGACAGTGCGACGATCACTCCGGTCATGACCGGTGAGCCCCTGAAGATCTCCAGTGACAAGATAGAATTCGATAAGGATGGATTTAACTTCAGTCAGTTCTCTCTGAAAGACTCCGCGGGTAACAAAGCCACCATCGATGGCAACGTCTACACGGACGATTACAGGGATTACAACCTGGATATTACTTTCAATGCCAATAATTTCCGGCTGGTCAATGCCCCCCAGGCCAGTAACCGCCTTTTCTATGGCAAAATGAATATGGATGCTGCTGTCAACCTCACCGGTGATCCCGTCGATGACCTGAAGGCAGACGGCGAGCTGCGCGTCAATAAAAAGACGGACTTCGTCTTTGTGCTGCCGGAGAGCAACCCGGAAATTGTGGACAGGGAGGGTGTCGTGCGGTTCATCGATAAAGATCATCCCCGCGATACGCTGGTGGATCAGGCCGCCAGGCTCCTGGCCTCCCGTCAGGCCACTATCAAAGGAATGGATATCGCCCTGAAAATCGCCACGGACAGTAACGCCGTTTTTACCATGGTCATCGATGAAAGGAATGGAGATGCCCTCACCGTAAGAGGCCGGTCCAACCTCGTCTTTGGAACGGATAAAAGCGGCAAGATCGATCTCACCGGCGGCTTCGAAGTAGAGAGCGGCAGCTACAACCTTTCACTCAGTGTCCTGAAAAGAAAATTCCTCATCCAGCGGGGAAGTTCTATTACCTGGACCGGAGATCCTTACACCGCCATCCTGGACATGACCGCTAACTATACGGCCAATACTCCCTCTATCGATCTGATCGCCAACGAAATTTCCGGCCGCACCCAGACGGAGATCAACAAATTCAAACAGAAGCTCCCTTTCCTGGTTACCCTCAAAATGGAAGGAGAGCTGCTGAAACCAAAAATCACTTTCGATATCTCCCTTCCCCAGGACCTGCTGAGCCTTTGGCCGGATGTCGATACCAAATTGCAGCAGATCCGCAATGAGGAATCAGAACTCGATAAACAGGTCTTCGCCCTGTTGCTGCTCAACCGTTTCGTCGGGGAAGATCCCCTCAATAGCGCCGCGGGCGGCGGCAGCACCGTAGGTAACCTGGCCTTCCAGAGCGCCAGCCAGATCCTGACCAATCAATTGAATAACCTTGCCGGCAGCCTTATCAAAGGAGTGGATATCAATTTCGATCTTAACAACCAGCAGGACTTCAGCACCGGCACCGAACAGGATTATACCGAGCTCAATGTATCTGTATCCAAAAGGCTTTTCAACGATCGGATTACCGTCAACGTAGGCAGCAACTTCGATGTGCAGGGAACCGGCGGCGCCAATCAGAATGCTTCCAATATTGCCGGAGATGTGGCTGTGGACTACCGGCTGACCAGGGATGGACGTTATATGATCCGGGCATACCGCAAGAATCAATACGAGGCAGTGGTGGAAGGACAGGTCGTAGAGACCGGCGTCAGCTTCATCCTTACCCTCGATTATGACAAATTAAAAGAGATCTTCGGACGCACCAAAGAAGAAAAACTGGAGGAAAGAAGAAGACTGAAACAAGCTAAAAATGAATAGCGTCGATAAAAAAATACGGATGTTGCCGGTAAAATGGATGGGGATCGCTCTTGCCTTCGGTGTATTATTTTGTGTATCCTGCCATGAATCGAAATACCTGGCCGACGGGCAGGTATTATACATTGCCAATAAGGTAAAGATCGAATCCGCAGCGCTCAAAAAGAGCAAGGCCAAAGACCTTCGTTCCGATCTGAACGATCTGCTGCGACCTCGCCTCAATGGCAAGATCCTGGGTCTGCGATTTAAATTATGGGTCTATAATATTGCCGGCACCCCCAAAAAAGAAAAAGGTTTCAAGCACTGGTTGAAAACCAAAGTAGGGGAGCCCCCTGTCCTGGCTTCTGCTTCTATCCAGCAAAAGAATGCAGACGTCTTGCAGAATCGCCTCGAAAACAAAGGGTATTTTAAGGATACCGTCATTCAGAGCAGTATCGTAAAAAATAAAAAGCTGACGGCTGTATACACGGCTCAGTTCGGTCCCCAATATACTATTCGCAATGTTACTTTCCCGCATAGCAACGATCCGGCAGACTCCATCTATGCAAGAATTGATAGCCTGCAACGGCGCACCCTCCTGAAGAAAGGAGCGCCCTATGACCTGGATGTGATAAAAGACGAGCGTACCCGCATCGACACCCGCCTGAAGAACCGGGGATATTATTTCTTCAGCCCCAATTACCTGGTGGTGGATATCGATTCTACGGTGGGCAACCACCAGGTAGATATGAAACTCAATATCAAGGACGAGACGCCGGGCAAAGCACAGGATGTTTATACGATCAATAAGGTCACGGTATTCGCAGAATACGATCTTCACTCGGATACTACGCGCACCGGCGGCATCGTCACGCCGGAAGGATACCGGATCATCGATACGGCCAACTTATTCAAGCCCTCCCTTTTCAGCAATACCCTGGTTTTCCGGCCGGGCGGCATCTATAGAAGGGACGATCACAATCTTTCTCTCAGCCGCCTGGTCAGCCTCGGCGTCTTTAAGTTTGTCAAGATCCGCTTTGAACCCGTGGATTCCAGCCTGGGTAATAAATTGAATGCTTTTTATTATCTCAACCCCACCCAAAAGAAATCTATTCGTTTTGAAGTCTCCGGCCTTTCCCGGTCCGATAATACGACCGGCGGGGAAGTCGCGCTGACCTGGCGTAACCGCAATGTGTTTAAGGGCGCCGAGTTGCTGACGGCCAGCCTCTTCGCTGGATTGGAAGAGCAATCCATCGGCGGCGGAGAGACGGTCACGACCAAGAGGGGAGGCGTCGACCTCAATCTATACATTCCCCGTATCGTATCTCCCTTCCATTGGTCCACCAGCAGCGCCTTCGTACCCAAGACCAGGATCAACGCCGGTTACGAAATCTTCGACCGCAGCCAGGAATATACGCTCACCTCGGCCAAGACCAGCTTCGGTTATGTCTTCAAGCAAAGCCTGCCGACCGAGCATACCATCACGCTCATCAATATCAACCTGGTAAATCCTACTCATATAGACCCGAACTATCAGCTGGTGCTGGATACCACTATTACCTTAGCCAGGGCTATCGAACGGCAGTTCATCATCGGCAGTATTTATAATTTCAATTACAATTCCCAGGCAAAGCCGAACCGTAAACGAAATAACTTCTATTTCAATGGGAACCTGGACCTGTCCGGTAACTGGCTGGGACTCGTCACCGGCGCCAATATCGATGATGGGAAACAAAAGAAGATCTTTAATACCCCTTTTTCACAGTATGCCAAGGTAGATCTGGATTTCCGGCATTATCTCAGTTTCGGCAAATACAATACGCTGGCTTCCAGGATTACCGGGGGAATGGGCTACGCCTACGGCAATAGTTCGACCATGCCTTTCGTGAAGGATTTCTTTGCCGGCGGCACCAACGATATCCGCGCCTTCCGTTCCCGGGGACTGGGACCAGGCAGTTATTACGCAGGCAATCCAAGAAATTCCTTCATACCTGACCAGCCCGGCGATATCAAGTTGGAGATGAACCTGGAATATCGTACAAAACTCTTTTCCATCGTCCGTTGGGCGCTCTTCGCAGACGCCGGAAATATCTGGACCCGACAAGAAGACACCAGCAGGATCGGATCGAAATTCACCAGCCATTTTCTGAACGATGTGGCGGTAGGGATCGGAACCGGCCTTCGCTTCGACGTCAGTATCCTCGTGCTTCGGGTCGACGTCGCCACCCCGGTCCGCTATCCCTGGCTGAGTGGAGACAAATGGGTATTCAATAAGGTCGCCGATATCTCCAACATGGTCCTCAACCTGGCAATCGGTTATCCATTCTGATCGGGAATGCTCCTCTATTTTGGCGCCGGGTTCACCAGCTGGAACCGGAGTGAACCTTTACCGCTCGAACGCATACATTCTCCAGATAAACGATAGCTCATATAGTAAAAAGAGGATCACTAAAATGAGGTGAAATCTTTTATTATTGATCCAGATGGCCAGAAGACATAAGCCTACATGCAGCGTGATGCGTATAGGGTATTCCACGGAAGAGATCAGAAAATATTCTTTTCCCTTTATTAAAGTATCCAGGGTGTCGGCCAGGAAGCTGATGGCCAGCACGCTAAAGAACCAGGTTTTCTTTTTATAAAAATAGTCTTCATATCCGTCAAAGTCTTTTAGGTCATCCGGAAAAAGAAGGGCGCATAGCACATAATAGGTAATGATATAACCGATAACAAAAAAATACTCCCCGAAAACCCAGGTAGTAATGACCTTCAACTGGTATTCCCACCACCAGAAATGCACGAGGACCAGAAAAAGGTACAGACTCCAAAGGAGATGCACCAGGTAAGGTTTTTCTCTGCCGGGATGCTGGATCAGCTTTACTGTTCCTTTGAGCAGGTGTGTTATGCTCAACCCCAGAATGATGGAAAGCACCGTCTTGATGTGTTGAAAGGTTTCCATTCTTTAAAGATAATTAAATCTGTTCAGCGCAAAAGGCGAAATATCCATCGTCGTTTTTCCGGCTGTCGCCAGCTCGCTCAATAATTTACCCGTCAGGCTGCTGAATTTGAAGCCATGCCCTGAACAAGGGCTCCCAATCACGATGTTTTTATACGCCGGATGGTAATCGATGATGAAATCCCCGTCAGGAGTATTCGTATACATACACACTGCCGAGGAATTTAAATGGGCCTCCATATTTAAATACTGGTCTATGATGGCCAGCATGTCCTCCTTTTCGGACGAACTGACTTCCTGTGTAAGCTCATCCGGCAACATGGGATCGCCGCCATGGTGACGCGCTATCTTTATGCCATTCCCGAGATCAGGGAAACCATAGAACATTTTATCGGGAAGATATTCCCACAGATACACAGGGAAATGGTCGGGCTGTAAATAGACCTGCTGACTACTGTTTTTATTGGCAAACCAGTAAAGCGCCTGCCGGGCAATCGTCAGCGGTAAAGACAGGCTCCCGGTATTCGCAGCCAGTCCCTGCATGGAGATTCCTTCGACCAGTTCCCCCACCCAGGCCCCGGCGCTGATGATCAGCTTTTCCGTTATATAGTTCCCTTTAGAAGTGTGTATTTCCACCTTGTCTCCCGCAGGAATAATGGTCAGCACCTGCTCATTATATAATACGGTAGCCCCACTCTTTTGCGCCTGCTCCAGGTATGCCGTAATGCATTTTTCCGGGAACAGGATACCCGCCTCCTTTTCTAATACCCCGACCGTATCGGCCGTTGGCTTAAAGGCTGGAAATCTCCTTTGCAGATCACCACTGTTTAGGTATTCATACGCGATGCCATGCGTTTCGGCGCTCAACCTCGATCCCCGGATCAACCCGGTGTCTTCCCGGCCCAGCATGAGGCCCCCCGTTTTCAGGAACAGCTTCTCTCCGGAAGCATTTTCTATCTCCTCCCAGCAACGATACGCTTCTTTAATAAAAGGAACATAGACCGGGTTTTCATAATAGGCCTGCCGGATGATCCGGCTTTCCCCATGAGACGAACCGAATACATGTGGTGGAGTAAACCGGTCGATGCCGGCTACTTTTTTGTGGGTTTTTGAAAGATGATACAGCGCGGAACTGCCATTTGCCCCCAAACCCAGAACGATGACATCGAATAGCGTCGCCATTTTATAATTTCTTGAATATTTTATATAATTTAGGAGAAATATTTTAAATCGCCTGGATGAAAGACACCTTCACTATTGCACACGACTTCAGCTTCGGCGAATATTTCAACTTCTTGCTTTATCAGCTATCCAGGGCAAAGATAATCAGGAGACTGGCTATTTACCGCGGCATTACCTATCGCTTCACACACTGGGGCATGGAAAGGATCGGCACAAAAACAGAAGCCACGATCCCCTGGCGTGATTTTCACAATCTGAAGGAGACCCGGTCCTTTTTCCTGTTATTCGTAAAAGAAACGGTAAAAGAAAATAAGGTCAGCAATATTCATGTGATCCAGAAAAGGATGTTCACCAGCCCGGAAGATAGCCGGGAATTCCAGGTCTTCCTCGATCAGAATGTTCCTTTATAAAAAAGAGTCCCGGCCGGGATTCTTCTTCAGAAATCCGGCCGGGACTTTGTATGATCCGGGACTCCGGCTTAGCTTCGTTTAATCCCAGGTCTTTTCTCCCTTCTTCATTTTATCAAGCGTAGGCTGCAGGCTTGTCCGCGTTGCATCGTCTGATAATTGGATCGCTTTTTCTTCCCAGGCGATCGCATCGTCCTTCTTTCCCATCTTATAGAGAATGTTGGCATAAGTATCCATATACGCCGGATTCTGATTGTCTTTAAAAGAACGCTTGCTCCATTCCAACGCTTCCGTCACGCATTTCATATCCGGGCATTTCTGGAAGACCGTCCAGGCATAGTCGTTCAGTTGATCGGAGCTGGCATTGGCGCCGTATTTTTTCATATAGGCTACCACGGAGGTTTGAAAATTGGCCCAGTCTCCCTTTTGTTGGTAATAGATCACTTTCCCTTGTTCGATCACTTCAGGCGCCTGAGCGGGATAAATAGCCGCCAGGGAAGCCTGCAGCGCCGTCCAGTCCGGAGCGGTCGCGTTGTCCCCGAATATTTTTGGATAAACATGTTCCCGTAACAGGATCTCATTCACCTTTTTTTCAGCCTTTCCCGGCCCGGCTATTTTATCGACTTCCCTGGAATGATGAAGAAAGACGTCAAATCCATCGTCGATCGATCGGGTGGTCAACTGATCCAGCAGATCGAGACAGGCGGTATTATAGATATTCGGCTGGGTCGCAAAATAAGCCTTGGACACTTCCCTGGCAGTCGTCATATCATAAACCTGCACGGACTGCTCTGCCATCTTGCGTAAAAAGGCGGAATCCTTTTTCCCGGCCTGGTATTGCTGCAATAAAGTATAATATTGTTTGTTGGGGTCAAATGCTTCTTGCGCCCGGGCAATAATGCTTTTGGCATCGCCACCCCCGACTATGCGGTGCACGATATGACCGTCCGGTGCAAAAACGAGGAAGGTAGGATAAGCGCGAATATTATACCGCTCCGCCAGGTTATGCCCGTCCTGGTACCAGCTCTTCACCGCATCGTTGTCCTTTGCACTGGTATCCAGCTGTACTTTGACACAGACGAATTTGTCATTGAAGAAATTTCCGCATTCCTCTTGTGGGAAAATAGTAGTGCTCATATACCGGCAGGGACCGCACCAGGTGGTGAAGCAATCCATGAAAATATACTTATTCTCAGCCTTGGCCTTCGCCTGGATGGCCGTCCAGCTGAGCTCATGCTCGAAATGAACACCCTTATCCTGAGAGGCCTGCCCCTGGCCCGGCAGGGAGGTTAACAACAGCAGCGCTCCGGCTGCACCAATAGAAAAGAAAAGTTGACGCATAAGGTAAATTTACTAAAGATTTAACGAGCCCCCCCGCCGTTCATCACTTTTGGGGCAGGCTGGCTGATCAATGGCCTGGACTTCCACGGCTTGAAATACCACATGGCCGACACCCCGAAGAAAGTCACCGAACTGGCAGCCATCTTGCCGCTATAGTAATATTGCCCGAATTGGATATTGATATGAAGCCGTTCGTTATACGCGTATTCTATACCGGAAGTCACCTCCGTCATCAAAGACTGCTCTGAATTGAATATATACCCGATCCCCGCCGTAAACGTATTGGTGAACTTACCCTGCTGGAAAATATTTAAATTTGGCCGGAGCTCGATATAATTCGAAGTATCTCCTTTGGGCATCTTCCCCAAAGTAGTTTTCCCATAGTCGATCCCTAAACTGAATACATCCCATTGCCGGCCGATCTCAAAGGCGATATTGGACTTACCCGCCAGGGTTCCCACATCATTGGTCAGGCTGGGAGCTAAAGAAATATAAGTTTGGGCGGGGCAGGAGAGGGAAAGGACAGATAAAAGAAGCAGTAAAAGTTGTTTTTTCATTCGGCTTTAATTAGGTTTAGTTTCCGGTTGTTCCATTCTTGTTGGATTGCCCCCATCATTCCGGTGAGTTTTCATGGTACCGGATTAAATGTACTAAAGATTTAATGTTAATGACAAACTTATTCATGTACTTTTCGCTGCTCTCCCTCCTGTTATTAACCGGAAACCCAACCAACGCTCAACAGCAACCTCAAAAATTTATCTTCGAACGACCAGAAATGGGCTCCCCTTTTACCATCACTATTGAAGCCGCTGATTCGATGGCCGCCTCCATAGCCGCCGACGCCGCTTTTCGAAGAGCCGATACCCTGAATGGGATCCTGAGCGATTATATCGACAGCAGCGAGATCAACCGCCTCAGCGCAACCAGTGGACAGGGACGGTTTGTAAGGGTGTCCGATCCCCTGTTCGACATCCTCCGGCGTTCCCTCGAAGCCGCCCGGTTGAGCGGAGGCAGCTATGATGTGACGATCGGACCCGTGGTGAAACTCTGGCGCAAAGCCCGTAAGACCAGGACATTCCCCGACCCCGATTCCTTAAGGGCGGCACTGCGCAAAACAGGCTACCGCTATATGCACCTCGATACCCTTCATCATTCCGTATGGCTGGAGAGACCCGGTATGCGGCTGGACGTCGGCGGCCTGGGTAAAGGTTTTGTAGCGCAGGCGGCCCTGGACCTCCTGGCAGCGTATGGATTCCGGACGGCCATGGTCAATGCCGGCGGCAAAATAGTCGTAGGGCTTCCCCCTTCGGGTAAACAGGGATGGTTGATCGGGATCAATGCCCCCAATGAAAAAGAAGAGATCCTCCCCGGCCTGCTCTCGCTGCAGCAGATCTCCGTCGCCACCTCCGGCGATATCTATCAGTATGTCGAGCTGAACGGACGGCGTTATTCGCATATCGTTAATCCTAAAACAGGTATCGGCCTTACCCGCAGACGCAATGTCACCGCGATTGCCGCGAACGGTACACAGGCCGACTGGCTGGCGACAGCTTGCAGCATCCTCTCCCTGCGCCAGTCTTTAAAATTGATCCGGCATTTTCCCGGGGCCGCCCTCCTGATCACGGAGAACAGGAACGGGAAGATTATCAGCAGACCCTCGCCTAAGTTTAGAAAATATCAAATAAACTAAGGTTATCCGCTTTCCTTTAAACAACCACCCGCATTTTTAATTATATTGCTTTCAATACATTTATACCAACCGATGCACAGAAGACCAACGATGACTTTCCCTGTACTGCTGACAGGGCTCACAGGCTTGCTTTTAATGACTCAGCCCATCAGGGCCCAGCAAAACCAATCCGCTTTCCAGACCTTCGAACAGAAAATACCAAATTCCAACGTCTCGTTTAAAATGGTGCCGATCCCGGCTAACGCCCGACTCGACTCTTTCTGGATGGAAGAGCACGAAGTGACCTATGAAGAATATATCCTCTTTCAGGATGAGTCCCTCGACCCCGGTCCCGCACCCGATGGCATCACCCGCCCCAGCCCCCCTTATATCGATTTTACGTTGGGCATGGGCAAAACAGGTGGATTCCCAGCCAATAGTATGAGCCAGTACGCCGCGCTCATGTATTGCAAATGGCTGTATAAAAAAACAGGCGTTTTTTACCGGCTGCCGACAGAGGCCGAGTGGGAATATGCGTGCAGAGCCGGTTCTGCCACTGCTTACCCCTTCGGAGACGATGCCGCTTCCTTAAGCAAATATGCCTGGTACAACACGAACAGTGACAATAAATACCATGCTGTCAAACAACTCCAACCCAATGCCTGGGGGTTGTATGATATCCTGGGCAATGTGGCCGAATGGACCCTCGATCCCTATACCGCCGGCGCTAAATATCCCATCGTTTTAAAAGGAGGCAGCTTCCGCGATGACGCGACCGCCCTGCGCAGCACCGCCCGCCTTGCTTCCGATAAGAAATGGAATGCCCGGGATCCCCAGATCCCCCGAAGCAAATGGTGGAATACCGATGCGCCCTTTATTGGCTTTCGCGTGGTCAGACCGGTGAAACAACCCGATGCCGCCGGAGTAGACCAATTCTTTAATCAGTTTTTAACGACCAAATGAATAGAATAGCAAACATTCAGCGTAACCTCGATCAATCAACCATCATTTTATAACCATTCATTTAAAATTGCAGTTTTTATGAATCAACAACGACCTCCCCACGATCAAAGCAGGAGAGACTTTGTAAAAAACTCTTCCTTACTGGCAGGGGGAATGCTGGCCGCTCCCTTTCTCTCCCGGGCCAATTTTTTCTCCGGTGCAGACAATGTCATTAAGATAGCCCTCATTGGCTGCGGAGGACGCGGCACCGGCGCCGCCGTCCAGGCTTTGAGCACCAAACAAAATGTACAGCTGGTAGCTATGGCCGATGCTTTCAGAGATCGGCTGGATGGCAGTTATAACAATATCCTGGAGGCTCTGGAAGACAAGAAGGGTAGGGTGCAGGTAAAAGAAGAGAATAAATTTGTCGGCTTCGATGCATATAAAAAAGCCATGGCCCTGGCGGATGTCGTGATCCTCGCGACCCCTCCCGGCTTCCGGCCGATTCATTTCGAAGAAGCCGTCAACCAGGGCAAACAGATCTTCATGGAAAAGCCCGTCGCTACGGATCCTGCCGGGATCGCGCGGGTACTGGCTGCCGCGGAGATAGCAAAGACCAAGAAGCTCAACGTAGTAGTCGGATTGCAGCGCCGCTACCAGACCTCCTACCGCGAGTTGATGAAAAGGGTACACGACGGCGCTATCGGAGAGATCGTAAGCGCCAATGCCTGGTGGAATAATGACGGCGTTTGGGTTCATCCCCGCCAGGAAGGCTGGACGGAAATGGAATACCAGATGCGCAACTGGTACTACTTCGTATGGTTATGCGGTGATCATATCACCGAACAGCATATCCATAACCTGGACGTGATCAACTGGGCGCTGGAAGCCTATCCGGTAAAAGCCCAGGGCATCGGCGGCCGCGAAGTCCGGAAGGCCAAAGAGTACGGACAAATCTTCGACCACCATTGCGTGGAATTCCACTATGCCAACGGAGCTGTTCTCAATAGCCAGTGCAGACACCAGAAAGGGACCGCCAGTAAGGTAGATGAGCTGCTGATCGGCACCAAAGGAAAAGTATTCTGCGATCAGGCCCGTATCACCGACTCCAAAGGAAATACGATCTACCAGTTCGATAAATCCAAAGAGAACCAGCCTTATCAGAATGAGCACGATGAGCTGTTCGAGGCGATCGCCAAAGGAGAATATAAGTTCTGGGATGCGGAGAGAGGCGCCAAGAGCTCGATGACCTCTATTCTGGGGAGACTGGCCACCTATTCCGGGCAGACAGTGGATTGGGATACCGCCCTCCATTCCGGCCTGAATATCATGCCCACCGCGTATGATTTTAATGCGACCCCTCCCGTACTGCCCAATGCCGATGGGTTTTATCCCGTCGCCGTCCCGGGCGTTACGAAGTTTTTCTAACCTTCGAGTATAGATAGAAAAGAGGCTGTCAGCTGAATTATCTGAGCAGCCTCTTTTTTTTACAACAGACGAAACGTTTCTATTGTAAAAAAGGTCTTAGCTGTCAGAACATAATGCTGGGATTACCAAAAGCATTAGGTTTTGAGAAGAAAAGGTTAAGGCTATGGTAGCAGGGTGCCTCAATGCCAATGGGGCACCCATTTTTACAGAAAACTATTTTACAGAAAACTATCGCTGCTCCGGTAGGCGTTTATCAGCCCGGCCTCGCCTTCTTTGCCCGGCTGTGAAATGCCGTGCTCCATCCCCAGTACTCCTTTATATCCTTTGTTATAGATATGCTTGAAAATGCCCTTATAATCCATCTCGCCCGTCGTGGGTTCATTCCGGCCGGGAACATTGCCGATCTGGAAATAAGCGATCTCATTATAGGTCAGATCGATATTATGGATCACATTGCCTTCATTGCGCTGCATATGATACATATCGAATAAGATCTTACAAGAGGGACTGTTCACCGCTTTGCAGATAGCATAAGTCTGATCGGAATTCCGCAGGAAGAGGTCCGGCGTATCGCTTAAAGGTTCGAGTACCATGACGATGCCATGTGGTTCCAGGATCTCGGCTCCCTTGCGCAGCGCTTCAATGACATTACCCGTCTGAATCCCCATAGGCAGATGCCTTTCAAAATCCCCCGGGACCACTGTAGTCAACTTGCCGTTACATCGCTTGGAGACTTCAACGGCCTGCCGGCAGCCCTTCAAAAAGATCTCCAGGAATTCCGGTTTGCCCGTGGCAATGGAATTCGCTCCGTTGCCCCCCTTGTCAAGGACAAAAACACCCATGGACATCCCCAGTTTGGCCAGCGTGTCCCCGATTTTCTGTTGCTGTTCGGGAGGCCTGCCCATCATGCCATTATCCTCTATGGCGCGGAAACCCTGGTCATAAGCGTATTTGATCTGATCGATAAAATCATTGCCGGCGCTGTTGCGGAACATGCCATCGTGAATCCCGTAATTAAGATTAAAAGGCTGCCCCGCCGCAGCCAGCCCGGGCGATCCCTGGGCCGAACCCGGTAAGCCCTGCCGCGGCAATTCCCTTTTGTCAGAAGACGTGGCTGAGACCGTCCCGGCCGTTAGCAGACCGGCTCCCGCCAGTAGTGAATTTTGTATAAAATTTTTTCGTTGCATAGGTTATTTTGAAGAACTAATCTACATGAAAAATTCATTATATGGATCATTTAATTTTTACCGGCAGGCTCCGCCATGGGCGGATTAGTATACAAAATAAATTTGAGATATGGGCTGGCTAAATTTTTCTTCAATACACAGTTTCTCCAAAAAAATGAATGAATTGAATTTATTTTTGAGCAGAGGACAAGACATGAAAACAACCGGCACAATTTCCCAACAGCTGTTGGGAAATTTAAACACCAAACACAATGTTACCAGGCAAGACATACGAAAAGATATACAAAGAAATAGCCGACAGAATAACAGCTGCGAGAATTAAGGCCAATTCGGAATTGGGCAATATATTGATCGATCTGTATTATTCCATCGGAGGCATTATTTATGAAAGGCAGAAAGACGAAGGGTGGGGCAAATCTGTTATTAGAAGATTGTCATCAGACCTGAGAAAAAAAATCACAGGGTTACAAGGGTTTTCTGAGTCGAACCTGGAATATATGAGGAAATTCTATCTGGAATATAAAGGGAAACCCAGCTTGTTGAAATATGTGAAAAAAGTACCGTGGGGCCACAATATGCTCATTTTGCAGAAAGTGAAAGACTACAAAGAAAGACAATTCTATTTAAAGTCTACTGTAATATATGGATGGACAAGAAATGTTCTACTAAACAAGATTAAATTCGGTGCGTATAAAAAGAGCTTCGCCGAATATAAGAAACATAACTTCAAAAAAACGCTTCCAGCGCATTTATTAGGTCAGGCTGAAGAGTCATTAAAAAGCTCTTATAACCTTGAATTTCTCAATGTTTCTGGCCCGATCGCCGAACGAAATCTTGAAAACAAAATGATTTTTCATATTAAGGAGGTGCTATTAGAATTAGGATACGGATTTACATTTGTAGGCAGTCAATATAAAATAGTACTGGGTAAAAAAGAATATTTTCTGGACCTCTTATTTTTTCATCGAAGGCTTCAATGTCTGGTAGTTATTGAACTGAAAGCGGGTGAATTCAAACCTGAGTATGCAGGCAAAATGAATTTTTATTTAGAAGTATTAGATAGTAAAGTCAAAATGGAGCATGAGAACCCGAGTATAGGGATCATTCTATGTGGTGAGAAAGACGATCTTGAAGTAGAATATTCATTGAAATCCACCAACAGGGCCATGGGTGTTGCTGAATATCAAGTAACTAAAAAATTACCTAAGAATTTGGCCGGCAAGTTGCCGACAGCCTCTGAACTTAAAAAAGGATTAAAATAGAAATTTTCCGGATTTCATTTCTTTGTCGTAATATGTTCCCTTAACCGTTTATCCATAAACTCCTAGCCTATATGCGCATCATTCTCTCCTCCATAATCCTGGCCCTCGCCGCCAGCCTGTTCTTTCCACTTGCTTCCTACTCTCAGTCCGCTACTCCCGATTCAGCGAAGACCATACCCATGGACAGCCTCAGCCAACAAAAGAGGGACGAACTGATCGGTAAAGCGAAAGGAACTATACCGGTGGAACCCGGTATGAAAATAGAGATCGAGTCGGAATTCCCGGGCGGCAGTCGGGCCTGGTTCAACTTTCTGAACACACACCTCACTTATCCGCCCAAAGCAGTCCGCAAGAAAATTGAAGGCACCGTTGTTTTGCAATTCATTGTAGATAAAGATGGCTCCATATCCGATCTGAGTGCCCTGAGCGGAGACCCCATCCTGGCAGAAGCAGCGCTCAAAGCCATGGCCGATAGCCCTCGCTGGAAACCCGCCATACAGAATGGTCGATTGGTGAAATCCTACAAAAAACAACCTATTGTTTTCCGGCTGGAAACGTCTAAATAAAACAATAGAATTGAACCGTTCTGAATAAAAACAGCCCAATCTACCTACTCACCCGAGCAGGTAGATTGGGCCATTCAAATTAACTCATTCCAGAATCTCCCTACAGCAACACCCCCCGTGTCGTATACTTTATCAGATAAGCCTCCGCCCGATGATGATCATTCCCACAGGCTTTCATCGCTTCCATAACTTTCTGACGGGAAACCAGGTATTTGTTTTGGAGATAGGTCATTTCGAAACTGTCTTCCTCAGCGGCTTTATTACCCTTGGTAGTTTCGCGGCTGTCTTGTTTAGGTTTATTGGCAGGCATATGATCGTTTTTTCGCTGGTATTTAAAAAAGTATGCCAGGGTAGGGCCACCCTCGCACAAATTCAATTTTCAGGTGTTATCATCAAAAACGCCTTGGGCATATTAATTGTCCAAAGATATTAAGTTCAAAACACATGCTTAAAAGAATTTTATGCAGGAACTGACACAACCGCTGGGAGAGAAACCAGGGCAGAACCCTGACCCAAACAGGGCTTTAATCACCCAATGTATTGATTTTGAAAAAGATAAATCGCCGCAGTACCAGCGGCAAATGGATCTCCTTTCGCAGCTTTGCAGTATCGAAAACGATATGAAAGGGGCTACCGGTTCGCTCGAAGGTTTATTCGGAATGTAGACCCTTCCCCGGATTTTGGATAAAATGTGGAATTTCCACCACAAAGACTGCCGTTCGAGCCGGGAAATCCCGTTTCCGGCCGGGACTGTCACTTCCTCTCCAGATCCTGCATAAACTGCGTCGGCGTCTTGCCAAATTCCTTCTTAAACGCCTTCGTAAAATAGGACTGCGTCTGGATCCCGATCCGGTACATCACCTCCGTCAAAGAAACGTCCTCCCCCGTCATGATCTCCTTCGCCTTATTCAGCCGGATCGTCCGCACAAAATCCCCGATCGACTGCCCGCTGATACTCTTGATCTTCTGATAGAGCTTGGTCCGGCTCATCCCCATCTCGCTGCAGAGATATTCGATGTCGAAGTCGGGGTTGACGAGCTGCGATTCGATGATAAAAAGTAACCGCTGCATAAATTCCTTTTCCTTCTCGGAATGTACCAGGTCCATGGCTTCTACCTGGTGCTCCCTGCCATACCGCTCTTTCAGCTTACTGCCCCGATTAAAGACATTGCGGATGGTAAGCAGCAGCAGGTCCATATTCAACGGTTTGGCAAAATAATAATCCGCTCCCGAATCCAACCCCTCTATCTGAGAATTCAACGTACTCTTAGCCGTAAGCATGATAAAAGGGATATGCCGCGTCTCCTCATCCTGCTTGATCGCCCGGCAGAGATCGATCCCATTCATCCCCGGCATGATCACATCGCTGATAATGAGATTCGGGAATGTTTTCTTCGCCTGCTCCAAACCCGATTTCCCATCCCCTGCCTCTATCACCTTATAATATTGCCCCAATGTGTCTTTTAAAAAATGCCTCAGCTCGGCATTATCCTCTACCAGCAGGATCAGCTCCGAAGAAGAAAGGTGGTTGGCCGGTTCATTGTTGATGCTCTCCAGCCTCACCCCACCTTCCACAGGATTCGGATCCCTTCGTTCGGCTTCCTTATAATCCATTTCATGGACAGGGATCCCGATAATGATCTCGGTACCCTTATGCCGGTCACTATATACATACACATCTCCTTTGTGTAACATAGCCAGGCTTTTTACAAAAGCTAGCCCCACCCCCGAACCCAGATGTGAATCCGTGATCCGGTAATAGCGTTGAAAGAGGTACTGAATAGACTCTTTTGAAATGCCGATCCCATCATCCGCTACCCGGATATAAACATACCGGCTGCCGCGGAAATCATTTTTCAGGATCAGCTCATTGTCAAAGGATGGCGAAAAACCGGCTAAAGAGGGTAGTACCTCCAGCGTGATATGCCCGCCATTACGGGTGTACTTGAAGGAGTTGTTGAGCAGGTTCAGTACGATCTTCTCCATGATCTGCCTGTCGAACCAGGTCTCCCCCGACAACGGCGCCTCCGTAAACGTAAAAACGATCTCTTTCTGAACGGCCCAGTCCCTGAACTCCTCCGCTATCTCATCCAGGAAAGAATGCAGGTTGCCCTTCATCACCCCCAGTTGCAAAGCCCCGCTCTCCAGCTTCCTGAAATCCATCAGCTCCGTGATCAGTCCCGTCAGCCGGTGGATATTACGATGCATAACGGCATAATAATGCCGGAAGGTGGGATGAGTGTCCTCTTTCATCAACCTTTCCAGCGGACCCAGGATCAGCGATAGCGGCGTTCTGAATTCATGGGAGATATTTGTAAAGAACTGTAATTGCATCTGGTGGATCTCCTCTCTCTTTATTTTTTCCAGCTCCCTTAGCTTCATCCTCGTCTTGAATTTGTAGAAGGCATAGAGACAGCAGATCACAAAAACGACCAATAAAGAGATAAACCAACCGGTTCCCCAGAATGGTGGCGTAATAATGATTCGTACGCTCGCCCCCTCTTCATTCCAGACCCCGTCATTATTGGATGCCTTGACGCGAAAGGTATAATCCCCCGGACTGATATTGGTATAGTTGGCCTTCCGCTCCTTCCCCACATAGTTCCATTCCTTGTCCAGCCCCTCTAGTTTATACGCATATTGATTATTCTCTGGTACTGTATAATTCAATGCGGCAAAAGACAAGGAGAAAGTTGACTGCTTATAAGTCAGCCTGATCTCCTTCGTCGAAGAAATGTCATTCTGTAAAGGTGAATTCGCTTTGCCCGGAATTACTTTTTTATTGAACACCTGGAAATCGGTGATATACACGGGAGGAATGAATTTGTTAGTCTTTATATCCCCCGGGTAAAAAGAATTGAACCCATTGATCCCGCCGAAGTACATTTCCCCGTCCTTGGTCTTTAAATAGGCATTGGCCTCGAATTCGAGCCCCTGCAATCCGTCCCCCGTATTGTATTTTGAAAAGGCATAGGTATCCGGGTTGAATTGAGTGATCCCATTGGAAGTGGCTATCCAGAGCGTACCCTCCTCGTCCTCCGTGATCCCTTTGATGAATTCATTCGACAGCCCCGCCTTGTCAGTATACAGCGAAAAGGTATTACTGGCGGGGTCCAGCAGCCACAATCCCTTTTGCCCCACCCATAACCGACCCTTGCTATCCGAAAAGAGCACCCTCAGATCAGGCATCTTCTCTTCCTTATCAAAATAATGGGAGAAATGCCGTGTCGTCTGATGATAACAATTCAGTCCCCCGTCATCCGTCCCGAGCCAGATATTACTCTCCCTGTCCTCATGAATAGAGACAATATTATTACCAGTGAGACTTGTCTGATGGGAAGAATCATACACCAGCCTGGTAAACTGCCGCGTCCTGGGATCGAATAAATTAAGCCCCCCATAATAGGTGGCCACCCACAGGACGCCCCGGTAGTCCTCAAAGATTTTCTGCACGAAGTTGGAGCTGATGGAGTGTGGGTCCTCCGGGTGATTCTGGTACCGGGTAAAACGCCCGGTTTTCCGGTCCAGCAAATTCAGCCCGCCTCCCCAGGTCGCTACCCATATATTCCCCTCCCGGTCTTCCATCACATCCAATACCGCATCTGAACCAATACTCTTATCGTCAAAAGGACTATACCGGTAATGCTGAAAAAGATGCTTGTCCCGCTGGAACAGATCCAACCCCCCGCCATCCGTTCCGATCCATATATTTCCTTTGGTATCCTCACAGAAGGTTTTCACATCACTGTAGCTAAGGCTGCTGGGGGTAGCCTCCTGCCGGTAAAGGTTGAACTTCCCCATCCCCGGACTATATACATTGATTCCGCCCCGGTGCGTGCCGATCCATAAGTTCCCCTGCCGGTCTTCAAACAAGGCCGATATGGTTCTTTGCGACAGGCTCGATGTATTCCCCGGCTCGTCCCAGTACGAAAAGAAAGAATTTCGGACAGGATTGAATAAATTCAGACCGCCATTGATACTGCCCACCCACAAATTCCCCTTCTTGTCGGTAAGCAGACTCTTGATCAGATCGTTTCCGAGACTTGTGGGATCCTTATCGGAATGCCGGAAAAGAGTCGCCGTCTTGATAAGCGGGTCATACAGCACCAACCCCTGATCCTTCGTCCCCAACCATAAATTACCTTGCCGGTCTTCCTGGATCACCTTGATGGCATTCCCCTGTAAAGGAATGAATCGGCTGTTTTTTCTATCGAAAAGCTGCAATCCCGACTCCGTCCCCAGCCACAGATTCCCGCTCTTGTCTTCATAAATAATGTTCACCCGGTCGTCCACCAGGCTATTGACATGGGCATCGCTATGCCTGAAAATGGTAAACCCACCGCTCTTTTTGTCCAGCCGGTTAATTCCGCCCCCATAAGTGCCGATCCATAAACTCCCTTCCTTGTCCCCCTTTATGCTGGTCACCAGGTTGGAGCTAAGACTCTGTGGATTGCCCGCCTGGTGTTTAAAACGGGAAAAAGTATTTTTTGACCGGTTCAACCGGTTTAGCCCATTGGTGGTGCCCACCCATAACTCGTGCTCCCCGTCCTCATAGATCGCCCGTATATAATTATCACTTAAGCTGGCCGTATCCCCCTTCTCATTCCTATAGACCACGATCTCCTGTCCGTCATACCGGTTTAACCCATCCCGGGTGCCGAACCAGAGGAAGCCCTCACTATCCTGGAAGATGACCTCTATCGTGCTGTTGGATAACCCCTGCTCATTGGAAATATGCCGGAAAAGAAGTTTGGGCTGGGAAAACAAAGGCCCCGATGATAAAATCAACCCGATAAACAACCAAAGGATACCAACTCGCATATATAAATATTTCAAAAATGATAATGCATTCAAATTTACCCAAGTAAACCGAAACTTTCTCAGCCAGGAAAGCCCGATAAAGGCGGAATAATCGTTAGAACCAGAGAAATGCACGATTGAACAAAGCGAATAAGCCCGCCAGGACTACCTTGTGTCCCATTCCCACAGAGTGCCGCCTGTGGGGTGAGCCTGACCTGAAATGATAAAGGCAGGGCTTTTTTGAATGAGTTTATATAGTAAAACCAAAACGAAAATGAAAAAACGATTGCTTGCAAGGATGCAAATCCTATTGCTGCTCTTAGTCAGTTATTCCGCATTTGCCCAGAATAAGACCCTTTCGGGAAAAGTGACGGATTCGAAAGATGGTAGCCCCCTCCAGGGTGTTTCGGTCATACCAGCCGGATCTTCCAGGGGTACTACGACCAATGCACGGGGTGAATTCCAGCTTTCTGTACCCCCCACCGTAAAAAGCCTGGTTTTCTCCTCGATCGGGTTCACCACCCGGGAAGTTCCCATCGGCGAGTCCGGTACCGCGATCACAGTATCCCTGACCGCCGGAAATTCCAGCCTCAATGAGATCGTTGTGATCGGGTATGGCAGCGCCAGGAAAAAGGACCTCACCGGCTCCGTCGCCACCGTCTCCGAAAAAGACTTTCAAAAAGGTAGCATTACCACCCCCGAACAGTTGATTGTCGGAAAGATCCCTGGCGTCTCCATTATCTCCAACAGCGGTCAGCCCGGCGCCGGCAGCACCATCCGCATCCGGGGCGGCTCTTCCCTGAATGCCAGCAACGACCCCCTGATCGTCATTGACGGAGTGCCCCTGGATAACGACATCCCTACCGGGCAGAAGAGCGCCATCGCAGGAGCCAGCAGCCCGCTGAGCTTTATCAACCCCAACGACATCGAATCCTTCACCGTACTAAAGGACGCCTCCGCTTCAGCCATTTACGGTACCCGCGCCTCCAACGGCGTGCTGCTGATCACTACCAAAAAAGGGAAAGGCGGCCCCCTGAAAGTCAACCTCAGCTCTACCAACTCCCTGTCCGAGCTGACCAAAAAAATAGATGTCCTGAGCCCCGCCCAGTTTCGGTCGGTGGTAAACGCCAACGGTACGGCCGCCAAGATCGCCATGCTCGGAGCCGCTAATACCGACTGGCAGGACCAGATCTACCAGAAAGGCTTCGGCACCAGTAATAATATCAGTATCAGCGGAGGATTGAAGAACTTCCCTTACCGGATTTCCCTGGGCTTCCAGGACCAGAACGGTATTTTAAAAACCGATAACCTCAAACGGACTTCCCTGGCCTTCGTACTGAACCCGACCTTCTTTTCCAACCACCTGAAAGTAAACCTGAACCTCAAAGGTTCCAAAGAAAATACCCGCTTCGGCAACCAGGCCGCCATCGGCGGCGGCGTGACCTTCGATCCCACCCAGCCCGTGCGGGTGAAGAGCAACCGTTTCGGCGGTTATTTCGAATGGCTGGACCCCGGGACAAAGACAGGCCTGACCAACCTGGCCGGCAGGAACCCCCTCGGCCTGTTGAATCAGCACATCGACAAAGCCAGCCCGGAAAGGAGCATTGGTAATCTGCAGCTGGACTATGCCTTCCATTTCCTGCCCGACCTGCATGCCAATGTCAACCTGGGCTATGACCTGGCCAAAGGAGCCGGCAACCTCTTCATACCCGACAGCGCCGCCGAAGCCTATGTCGCAGGCGGCACAGGAGGTTCGAATAACCCCTACAAGGTCACCAAGACCAATACCGTATTCGAGTATTACCTGAGCTATGCAAAAGACCTGAAATCTATTAAAAGCCACGTCGATGTCCTGGCCGGCTATTCCTATAACGACTACCTGACCAAAGTCTATTACTATCCCACGTACTATGCCAATGGCGTCAAAGTCCCGAACTCGGATCCGGCTTTCCCCTTTGACAAACCCGAGCATACGTTGATCTCTTTGTTCGGCCGGGCCAACTATTCCTATGATGATCGTTATTTATTAACGGGAACCATACGCCGGGACGGATCTTCCCGCTTCGGCCCCAGCAACAAATATGGCGTTTTCCCCTCCGCGGCCCTGGCCTGGAAAATAAAAAACGAAGCATTCCTCCAGAATAATAATACCGTCTCCGACCTGAAGCTCCGCATCGGTTACGGGATCACCGGCCAGCAGGATGGCATTGCCAATTTCGCCTACCTGTCCTCCTATTCTTTAAGTAATTCCAACGCCTCCTACCAGTTTGGAAATAGTTTCTACCAGGGATACCGGCCCAGCGGCTACAATCCCAATGTTAAATGGGAACAAACAGCTACTACCAATATCGGCCTGGACTACGGCTTCCTCGACAACCGCATCACGGGTAGCGTCGACCTGTACCTGAAAAAGACAAAAGACCTCCTGAACCTCATCCCTCAGGCGGCAGGCAGTAATTTCACGGCGTATGTGCTCGCCAATGTGGGCAATATGGAGAATAAAGGGGTAGAGTTCAGCATCAATGCCGAACCCGTCCGCACCAAGGACCTCATCTGGGATGTCAGCTTCAATGTCACCTATAATAAGAACACGATCACCAGGCTGACCCAGTTCCCGAACGATACCGCTTATAAAGGCTTCCCTACCGGGACCATCGCCGGGGGGATCGGCGGACAAACGGCCTTCATCAACGCAGTCGGCAGTCCCAAAAACACTTTTTATTTATACAAGCAGGTCTACAACACATCCGGCGCCCCTATCGAAGGCGTCTTTGTAGACAAGAACGGAGACGGGATCATCAACCAGAACGACCTCTTTAAGAGCAAGCCTGCCGATCCTAAAGTATTCTTCGGCTTCAGCACCAATGTATCCTGGCGCAGATGGAATGGGGGCTTCGTCCTGCGGTCCAGCCTGGGCAACTATGCCTATAATAATATCAATAGCCAGGGGGGGAATCTCATCCAGGTCACCGGCAATACCGTCCTGTACAATGCCTCCGCCAATTACCTGACCACCAAATTCAAAGGTAATAACGGACAGGAATTGCTCAGCGACTATTATTTGGAGAACGCTTCTTTCCTGCGGATGGATAATATCAATATCGGGTATAAGGTCGGGACCATTTCCCATACCCACACCACCCTCCGGCTGAATGCCAGCGTGCAGAACGTCTTCGTCATTACCAAATACTCCGGCCTGGACCCTGAAATTGCCGCCGGCACGTCCAACAATCCGGGGATCGATAACAACCTTTACCCCAAGCCCCGGACTTTTTCACTGGGCCTCAACCTGGACTTCTAAACTATTCTGACAGCCCCAAAAAATACTATATGCAAAAGAAATATTTTAAAATAATCATACTGGTCGGCGCGGTCATCTCTACCCTGGCCTCCTGTACCAAAAAGCTGGAGCTGACCCCCACCAACGATATCACGGCTTCGAAAGCCTACAGCACCTCAGCCGGATACAAACAGGGCCTGGCCAAAGTCTATGCCGCCTTTGCCCTTACCGGTAACACCGGTGGTACGGGTAACCCCGACATCTCCACCCAGATCATTTCCGACGAAGGGAATTCCGACTTCCTGCGACTCTACTTCAATCTCCAGGAAATCACGACCGACGAAGCCGCCTGGACCTGGCAGAACGATGCCGGTATCCAGGGCCTGCATGAAATGAGCTGGTCTGCGATCAACCCCATCATCGACGGACTCTATTACCGCTCTTTCTTCCAGATCACCCTATGTAATGAATTCATCCGGCAGTCTTCTGACGCCAACATTGCCGGCAGAGGTTTTACCGGGGCTACAGCAGACAGTATCCGGCATTACCGGGCAGAAGCACGCTTTCTGCGGGCCTATCAATACTGGATCCTGATGGACCTGTTTGCCAATCCTCCCTTTGCCACCGAAAATGATCAGGTCGCCTCCTTCATCCCCAAACAGATCAGCCGCAAAGACCTCTTCACCTATGTCGAATCGGAATTAAAAGGTGTCGATAGCAGCCTGATAGCGCCGAAAGCCAATGAATACGGCCGCGCAGACCAGGCGGCAGCCTGGTCACTATTGGCACGCATCTATTTGAATGCGGAAGTATACACCGGTACTGCCCGCTATACCGATGCCATCACCTATTGCAATAAAGTTATCGCCGCCAACTACACCCTGCATCCCAAATACCCCGAACTGGTATTGGCGGATGACAACCTGAATACCGACGAATTTATCTTTACGATCAACTACGACGCCACCTACACCCAGAATTATGGAGGCACTACTTACCTGATCCATGGACCCGCTGGTGTCCCCGGATCGATCTCCGGCTCTAATGGGAGCTGGAGCGGTCTGCGTTGCACGCAGGATTTCGTAAACCTCTTTTCCGACTATAGCGGCAATACCGATCAGCGGGCACAGTTCTGGCAATCCACCCAGACCCTGCAAATGAAAGATCTGTACACGGCAGCCGACGGTTTCTCCACGTTTAAGTTCAGGAACGTCACCCGCTCCGGTGGCCCGGCCCCCCATGCCGATCCTTCCGGCAACTTCTCGGATATCGACTTCCCCTTGTTCCGGCTGGGAGAAACTTACCTGACCTATGCCGAGTCCGTATTGAGAGGAGGCAGCGGCGGCGATGCCGCCACCGCATTGAACTACATCAACCTGTTACGTACCCGCGCCTATGGCGGCAGTACCTCCGGGAATATCAATGCCAGCCAGCTGACTACTGATTTTATCCTGGACGAGAGGGGAAGAGAGCTCTACTATGAGGCCTTCCGGCGCACCGACCTGATCCGGTACGGTAAATTCACAACGGCAGCGTATTTGTGGGCATGGAAGGGCGGAGTGCTAACGGGGACGTCCGTAGACGCCAAATATAACCTCTTCCCCCTGCCTTCCACAGACCTGTCCGCTAACCCCAACCTAATCCAGAACAAAGGTTACTAAAAAAATAATTTATGAAACATCTGATTATCGTCGCCATGGGATTGCTCTCCCTCACTGCCTGTAAAAAAGACGAACAGCGGGCGGTTTTAAAAGAAGGCAGCTTTACCGCTTCAGGCGCCGCAGGCCTCGTCGCGTCTTCCACCACCCTGACGCTGGACAGTACCAATGCGGCTAACACACAGGCGCTATCCTTCACCTGGCCGGCCGTTAACTTCAATACGCCCGTAGCCGTGACCTATACCCTGCAAATAGATTCCGCCAATGGCAATTTTGCCAAACCGCAGACGGTCACCCTGGTCAACGGACTTTCCAAATCATACACAGTAGCCGATTTCAATGCCCTGCTGATCACCCTGGGACTCGTTCCCGGCGTGACAGGACAGGTCGAGGCCCGGGTAAAAGCCGATGTCCTCCAAAGTACCGGCGTAGCTTCGACGGCTGCCAGCGTTTATTCCAATGTGGTAAATCTTACCGTCACGCCCTATAAGATAATTATCATTTACCCCAAGCTATACGCCGCCGGTGATTTCCTGAACCCCACCTGGACACCCATCAACCAGCCCGGATGGATTCTCGCTTCCGTCAAGAGCGATGGCACTTACGAAGGGTATATCAACTTCCCCAACGCAAACAATAACTTTAAGCTGTGCAACGTCCCGAGCTGGAATGGTATTAGCTACGGCTGGGGTACCAGCGCCACCACCATGAGCCCCACGGGCGGCAACCTTTATTTTGCAGGACCCGCTTATTGCAAAGTAGTGGCAGATGTCAATGCGCTGACCATTTCGTACACGAAGACAGCATGGACTGTGTCCGGCGACTTCAATAGCTGGAGCACCAGCGCCACCCCTATGACCTTCGATCCGACAACGAATAAATGGACAGCTACCGGTGTTTCTCTGACGGCAGGCGGCAATTTGAAATTTGTCGGCGACGCAGCATGGGCTACCAATTTCGGAATTGATGCCAAAGGCAATCTGGCGTATAACGGCGGTAATATCCCCGTGACTACGACCGGCGTGTACACCGTTACCCTGGATCTGAGCGGAGCTGCCGGCAGCTATACTTATTCAATTAAATAAACTATGCGCGCAAAATCAATGAAATTAGTAGCACGTCTCGTACCTGTTTTCGCAGCAGCCTGCTTACTCGTCGTTTTAGCTTTTGGATGCAAAAAGAGCGGTGGTTCCGGCTCGTCACCTACCCAGCCCGACACTACTGTCACTATTTCCTCCGGATTCGCCAAAGGAGCAGATATCAGCTGGCTCACGCAAATGGAAGCTTCCGGTTATAAATTCTATAACAGCGCCGGCACCGCCATGGATTGCATCCAGCTTATGCAAAGCCTGGGCATCAACTCCATCCGGCTGCGCGTATGGGTCAACCCGGCAGGGGGATGGAATAATAATGCCGACGTAGTAGCCAAGGCAATACGTGCAAAGAAACTGGGCATGCGCATCCTGATCGATTTTCATTATAGCGACACCTGGGCGGATCCCGGACACCAGACTAAACCCGCCGCCTGGACAGGATACGATTTTACGACCCTGACCAGTACCGTCTATAATTATACCGTGTCCGTCCTGGATACCTTAAAGGCCAATGGCATCGCGCCTACCTGGGTACAGGTTGGCAATGAGACCAGCGACGGCATGTTATGGGAGGACGGCCGGGCCTCCACCAACATGGCCAATTTCGCCGCCCTTGTCAATGCCGGTTATCGGGCGGTTAAATCCGTCAACGATTCCATAAAAGTAATCGTGCATCTGAACAATGGATATGACAACAGCTTATACCGATGGATGTTCGATGGCCTGAAATCCAACGGAGCCAACTGGGATATCATCGGCATGTCGCTTTATCCCACCGCCGCCAACTGGCAGTCATACAATACCCAATGCCTGGCCAACATGAATGATATGATCACCCGGTACAATAAACAGGTCATGATCTGCGAAGTCGGCATGCCCGCGGATGACCCGGCTACCTGTTTATCCTTTTTAACAGACATTATCAGCAAGACCAAATCGGTTGCTAACAGCAACGCCCTGGGTGTCTTTTATTGGGAGCCTGAATCTTACAACTGGCAGGGATATGGCTTAGGCGCCTTTGATAATACCGGCAAGCCAACAATAGCTATGAATGCATTCAAAAATTAACGGATGAACAGAATTATCAGCCCGATCGTTTTTTTATTGGTATCTATCTTTTCCGTCACCCTGATCGCCCAGCCGCTCCCGCAACGCGAGTCCCCGTCCCGGCACGCACAGCAGTCTTCGCCCTCGCGTCAGCATCTCGACTTTGACAAGGATTGGAAATTCCACCTGGGTAATGCCGCCGACCCGGCCCAGGATTTTAATTATGCGGTGGCCAATATCTTCTCCAAATCTGCTAAAGCCGACGGCACCGCCATCGACCCCCGTTTTAACGATAGCGCCTGGCGAACCCTTCAATTACCGCACGACTGGGCCGTCGAACTACCCTTCGAAAACTCCCCCAACCCCGATGTAATGGCCCACGGCTACAAACCGGTGGGCGGCTTATATCCTCAAAACAGCATCGGATGGTACCGCAAACATTTTTCGATAGCGCGCCCGGACTCAGGACAACGCTTTGTGATCCAGTTCGACGGGATCTTCCGGGATAGCAAGATCTGGGTCAATGGACTCTATGTGGGCAGCAATACCAGCGGATACAGCGGCACCTGCTACGATATCACGGACTATGTGAACTTTGGGAAAGAAAACATCATCGTCGTACGGGTAGACGCCACCCAATACGAAGGATGGTTCTATGAAGGCGCCGGTATTTACCGGCATGTATGGCTAAACCAATATAATAACCTGCACATCGTCTCCGATGGTTTGTTCGTCTATACGGCAACCGCCAATAATCGGTCAACCGTCAACGTGGAAACGACCGTCACTAACCAGGCGCTCAACGCAGCCAAAGGGACCGTCTCCTGTTACATCACCGACAGGGATGGACAAATAATAGCCAGGGGCAGGGAGCTGCCCATCACCTTAAAGGACAACGAAACGAAGACCGTTAAACAACAGCTTACCCTCGACCATCCCATCCTATGGTCGCCGGATAACCCTTACCTATACCGGGTCGTGCCGGTGATTAGTTCGACTGGTGGAGCCATAGTCGACACTTACAAAGCACGGTTTGGCATTCGCAATATTAAAATAGATTCAACAGGACTCTACATCAATGGCAGCTACACGAAACTGAAAGGCGTGAATTGTCACCCGGATCACGCAGGCCTGGGCAGCGCATTGCCCGACTACCTCCAGTATTACCGCATCCGTTTATTAAAGGAATTAGGCGCCAACGCCTACCGCACAAGCCACGGTGCACCCACCCCCGAACTGCTGGATGCCTGCGATAGCCTGGGAATGCTGGTGCTGGATGAGAACCGCCTGCTCAACAGCAGCCCTGAATACCTCAGCCAGTTCGATCGCCTGATCCTCCGGGACCGCAGCCGCGCTTCCGTATTCCTATGGTCCATCGGCAATGAGGAAGGCAGCATCCAGACCAGCTCTGTAGGTCGGCGGATAGCGCAGACATTATTGCAGCGGCAAAAAGAACTGGACCCGACACGGGTCAGCACCTATGGCGCCGATCTCGCCAATGTTTTCCATGGAGTCAATGAAGTCATCCCGGTAAGAGGATTCAACTACCGGATCGCGGCCGTGGAACCCTATCATAAAGATCATCCCGGCCAACCTGTGATGGGCACCGAGATGGGAAGCACCGTCACCACCCGGGGGATCTACACAAAAGACAGCCTGCTTGGCTATCTCCCCGATAAGGATATCACGGCGCCCTGGTGGGCCAATACGGCGGAGCAATGGTGGCCGCTGGCCGCCGTCAGACCCTGGTGGATCGGTGGTTTTGTCTGGACAGGATTCGATTACCGCGGAGAGCCTACTCCCTATCAGTGGCCCAATATCAACTCTCATTTTGGCGTGATGGACATCTGCGGTTTCCCAAAAAACATTTATTACTATTATCAATCCTGGTGGACTGATAAAGATGTGCTGCATATTTCCCCGCATTGGAACTGGAAGGGAAAAGAAGGACAGCCCATCAACGTTTGGGTCAACACCAACGCCGATGATGTGGAGCTATTTCTGAATGGCAAGAGCCAGGGGAAAAAAGAAATGCCCCGCAACAAACACCTGGAATGGGACATTCCTTTCGAAGCGGGTGTTTTGGAAGCCGTTGCTTTTAAGAACGGAAGAAAGATTACCGGTAAGGTCGAGACAACCGGCCCAGCCTACGAAGTGGTGGTGACCCCCTATAAAACAACCATGTTCGCCGATGGAGAAGACGCCTCCGTCATCAATATCAGCGTAGTGGACAGACAGGGTAGGGAAGTGCCTGATGCCGATAATCTTATTCGGTTTATTACCCGCGGTGATCTGACAATCATCGGAGTGGGGAATGGAGACCCCTCCAGCCATGAGCCCGACCAATGCCCCGACAGCGCCTGGCAGCGACATTTGTTTAATGGCAAATGCCAGGTCATCGTCCGGTCCGGCAACAAAAGCGGCGTCATTAAATTCGAGGCAACCGCAGAAGGCCTGCAGACCGGCTCCACCGATATTCATACCGTTCAGCCAGAGAGCAGCCACCCCATCGACGTTACCTCCCTCCGGTTCGACGGCGGCTCCCGCAGCGGCACCTCACCCAACGCAGAAACCCGCACCGGCCCGGCATCGTCCAACGCCGCCGCATCATCGCGCACCGCCCCCACCCATCTCAAGCCCCTCGGCAAGATCCTGGGCGCGGATATTTCTTTCCTACCCGAACTGGAAGACAGAGGAATGAAATTCTCGGATAAAGGCCAGCAAAAAGACGCCCTTCAGATCTTAAAGGACCATGGGTTTAACTACATCCGCCTGCGCATCTTCAACGACCCGGCACAGGACAGCGGCTATGCTCCCAAAAAAGGTTTTTGCGACCTGGAGCATACTAAGCAAATGGCCAAAAGGATCAAGGCCGCGGGAATGAAATTTCTGCTCGACTTTCATTACAGCGATACCTGGGCCGACCCCGGCAAGCAATACAAGCCCGCCGCCTGGAAGGACGCGGATTTCCCCCGCCTCCGGCAGCAGGTATTCGACTATACAAAACAAGTGATCTCCGCGCTGAAACAACAAGGCACCGACCCCGATATGGTGCAGGTAGGCAATGAGATCAACCATGGCATGATCTGGCCCGAAGGCGCCATCGCTAACCTCGATAACCTGGCGCAGCTGATCTATGCCGGCATCTCCGGTGTAAAGGCTATTAGCCCGACGATACCGATCATGCTGCACATAGCCTTGGGAGGGCAGAACGACGAATCCCGTTTTTTTGTGGACAATATGCTGGCCCGGGAAGTGCCCTTCGATGTGATCGGCCTGTCCTATTATCCCAAATGGCATGGAACACTGACCGATCTGCAATATAACGTACGCGATCTGGCAGCCCGCTACCGCAAGGATGTCGTCGTAGTAGAATACTCGGAATTCAAAAAAGAAGTCAATGAGATCGCCTTCACCGTCCCCGGCGGCCGGGGTAAAGGCACATTTATATGGGAACCCCTGAATACCTGGGAAAAGATCTTTGATAAAGACGGAAACCCGAATGATCACCTCCTGATCTACGATGAAATAAACAAACAATTTATTTTAGGTAATTTTAGGGGGAAATGACATCCTTACAAAAGATCCTCATCTATAAAATAGTGGCCATCCTCCGGGGCGCCGACCCGGACTACATCGTCGAAATAGCCAGGGCCCTCAGCGAGGGCGGGGTGAAATTATTGGAGATCACCCTCAATTCACCAGATGCTCTTGGCGCCATCGAACGGGTAGTAGACCGACTGGGCGACCAGATCCTGGTAGGGGCCGGCACCGTGCTCGATGGGGAGGCTGCCGCTGCCGCCATCTCCGCCGGCGCTAAATTTATTATCTCCCCCTCCCTCGACAGGGCGACGATCGAAACGACGAAGAAACTGGGCGCCATCAGCATCCCCGGAGCCTTCACCGCTACAGAGATCCTGCAGGCGCATCGATGGGGCGCAGATATCGTCAAAGTTTTCCCGGCATCCGTCGGACCCGGCTATTTCAGCGACCTGCGCGGCCCCCTTCCCCATATTCCCCTGATGCCGACCGGCGGCGTCAACCTGGATAATATCCGGGAATTTTTCAAAGCAGGCGCCGTGGCCTTCGGCATCGGGTCGGCCCTCGTAAAGGCGACACCGGCGGTGACCGGCGAATACCTCCAACAGCTCAAAACCCGCGCGGAACAATACATACAAGCTATAACACATGCCTGATAGCAATCATTTCATCAGCTGCGACTGGGGAACTACCTCCCTACGGCTCCGGCTGGTGGAAGCTCATACCCTCCGGGTGCTGGCCGGGGTGAAGGATGACCAGGGCATCGCTGCCGCCTTTCAGCTATGGAAGAACACAGGGAAAGGAGAAGCCGAAAGAATACCCTTTTACCGCTCTCTCCTCGAAGCCCGCGTGCAGCAGCTGCAGGCATCTCCTCTGTCCGGTATCCCCCTGATCATTTCCGGCATGGCTTCCTCCAGCATCGGCATGAAAGAGCTCCCGTATAAAGAGCTTCCTTTTAGCGTAGACGGAAAAGACCTGCGGATGGAAATCTTCGAAGCGACCGAAGTATTCCCGCACCGGACCCTCCTCCTCTCCGGCGTAAGGTCTTCCAATGATGTGATGCGGGGAGAAGAAACTCAGTTGATCGGCTGTTTCCCCAGCCCCGCCTCTGGCGAGCGCATCTTCATTTTCCCCGGCACCCACTCCAAACATATCCGGGTCAGGGACGGGAAAGTAATCGATTTTAAAACCTATATGACCGGCGAGTTCTTCAGCCTGCTAATCCGGCACAGCATTCTGGCCGGCTCCGTAGCTGAACCCACCGGTTCCGTAGCCGAGACCGCCGCCCCCGCCGTAACAGCCTTCCAACAGGGCGTCCTCGACAGCATTGACGCCAACCTCCTGCACCATTCCTTCCTGGTAAGGACCCACCAGCTCTTTGGCGCCCTGTCGAAAGAAGATAATTATCATTACCTGAGCGGGCTCCTGATCGGTTCGGAATGCAAGGACTTAATAGGAACCTGCCTCCCCCTGACCCTGGTTAGCAGCGGCACGCTCAGAGACCCCTATACCAACGCCTTACAAGCCCTGGGAATCACAGACTTTGAAATACAGGACCTCGACCAGACCGTCATTGCCGCACACGCCCGCATGAGTAAATCCTTCCTCGGTAAATAATTTCCCGGCTGCCGTATTAATTACCCAGTCTTAACCCCGGTCATCGTCCAGTCCTTGCCTGCACAACCTTTTTTTGACGCAGCCCCTCTCCCTGGCATTGTTTTTTTATAGATAATTCCGGCAATCACATTGTAGAATTTTTTAAAACGAGCTATATGACAAAACAGGGAAACAAAAACACGACATCCGGAAAGGATCCCAGGCATAAGAACCAGCCCGTGAAAGGTGATCCGGGCAAAGGTGCCCAAAAGGCCTTTAAAAAGCAAGACTTGTCCGATGCTGACGACGAACCGGTAACGGAATCAGACTTCGATCCAAATAGTCCCGAAAAAAGGATCCAGATCGACGATAATCCGGAAGGGACCAAGAGGAAGATTCCGCATTAACGGGTAAGCATAAAGAGAGAATGGGCAGTTAGCAATTAAGGCCTGTTTACAACAAAAGCCTGGTATCTGTTACCAGGCTTTTGCATGTATAAGAGATTGAGGCACGATTATTTAATAATAAAGATCTAAATCCTAATTAAATTTTTAGTATGATCAGGAATGAAAAGACCATCGAGGTTTTGAATGATCTTATCAGGATCAATATTGATCGGGTCAGTGGGTACGAGAAGGCGTCGCACGAAGAAAAAAACACCGATATCGGAGCCCGTAATATTTTCTACAAAATGGCCATGGAAAGCAGATCCTATATCAATGAGCTGCACGCGGAAGTATTACACCTGGGGGGAGCTCCGGTGGCAAAGAATACCATCTCGGGCAGGATTTACCTTTTTTGGCTGGATCTGAAAGCCGGCTTTAGCGGCCTTGACACCCAATCCCTTTTAGTGGCCAGTGAATATGGGGAACAGGCCATCCAGAAAGCCTATGAGTGGGCGCTTAGCCTGGGAGTGGATTTGCCGTACAAAATTACAAGCATGATCAGGGATCAGCAGGTGGCTTTGAGGCGGGCATTGGACCTGGTCAAAAGATACCGGGATTCTGCCATTATTGGATTTCACCATAATTAATACGTTATGATAAACACAACTGACCTTAGTGAATGCGAAGTATCCCTGCCGGGCAGCTGGAAGAGGACAGACAATGGAGACATATATTCATTTACAGCAGATCATATGGAGATCAGGGACGATAGGTTGTTCAAACAATTGACTATCCGCCATTCCTCACCCCTTGGGGAAGAATCCCTGAAATATGCGCTGACGATCAAAGGGGATTATTGTGGGGTTGTAGTGGGAGAAGAAGAATTCATTATCAAAGAGATCACCAAAAAAGAAAACGGCAATGCTTCCATGGAATGGGAAGATGAAAAAGGAAAACCCATCTCTTTCAAGCGTATTTGACCTCTACCCGTGTTTAAAATATTGAATCGCCTTTTCGTGCTTCTTAGCCGCTTCGATGGACTCGAATGTCCCCAGATTCCTCCGTTTATTGGTCTTCGGATCTTTCTTCCTTGAATAGATCCGGTATTGACCGGACTTCAATTTTCGTATCATACCCTTGAATTTAAAAAAAACAGAATATAGGACCCTGTAGAAACAGGGCCCTATGAATATTCTTTTTTCTTTCAGGTTTATTGACATTTACAAACATTAAAAAATTATGCCAACTTTGTTTAGGCGTACATCCCTTCCCTCCGCACCTCCCGCCGGCATTCCTGTGCAATATTTTCCTCAGAATCCCCAGTTATTCCCTAAGCAAATCAATCGGCCAGGCTTCCCGGAATCCCCGCCAACATTTCATTTGGCATTGATACTTAGTCATTCATCGATGGTTTATCCGCTCCCCATTTCCCTTTAACCAGGGAGTGGTATTGAATTTGAAATTCCTTGTTAAAATGACAGTTATGTTGAATCCATCCAATCTAACCTTTCTACGTGAAAAAATACAGGAATTGAGAAACGCTTTATTCTTTAGCCAGAATAGCTCTCTTCTAAGGATGTCCACCACTATTGTCTCCATCATGAAAGTAGATGACCTGGGGCAAATCTGGTTCTTCGTTCCCCGCCCCCGCCAGGCCCTGCATGAGTTTGACCGGGAATTTCCTATCAAGCTGGAATTTTTCCGCAAAGGGAAGAAGTTCTTCCTGCACCTCACCGGCAAGGCGTTTATCGTCAGCGATCCGGAAGAGATCAATAACCTGGTTTACGAAGAGATAAGGGAAAGAGTCGCCGATCACATGGTGCTGATAAAAGTGAAGATGACCAAAGTGGATTATTTCGAAAGTCATGCTTCCGCCAATCATAGCGGATGGTGGCGCGATCTCCGCACCCAGTTACATGCCTGGCTGTTCAATACCCGGCCCGGTTACAAGCCGTATAACCTGGAGACACCCCTGCCCGGGCTCTCCTATGGGCAGGTGGTATAATAATTGAATCTATCCATCTGATATCATTTTTTATAAAAGAAAAATAGCAACTATGAAAAATTTGTCTAACTATTGTGCTGCAGCCGTTCTCGCTTTTTCCTGTTTCAGTTGTGGTAGTAATCAATCCGATACTACCAGGGATGCCAAAGATTCCAATATGGTGAAAATGGATAGCACCGGAGTACACGATAGCGCCACAACAACCGCAGCATCCATCCCGGCTTCTGTATCCAAAGATGATGCGACCTTCGTCGTAAACACAGCCAATGCCGGAATGACGGAAATTCAGGCGGGACAGCTTGCTCAGCAAAAAGGAATGGCCAAAGATGTTAAATCCTATGGCGCCATGATGGAAAAAGATCACACCGCCGCGGCAGACAAATTAAAAGCAGTCGCAGCGTCCAAGAATATTACCCTTCCCCCTGCTATTTCCCCCGAAATGCAGAAGAACATAGATGACCTGCAGAAAAAGGAAGGCAAGGATTTTGACAAAGCTTATATTAGTATGATGGTAGACGATCACAAGAAAGTAATCAGCCTGTTCGAAGATGAAGCAAAGAATGGCTCAGACGCCGATATCAAAGCATTTGCCAATAGTACGTTACCTACTCTTCACCATCATCTGGAAGAAGCGCAGAAATGTGAGAAGATGGAGAAGAAGATGTAATTCGTTTCCGGACCGCTGAACGGGGCGACCCTATTGGTCGCCCCGTTCATTTTTTCCAGGCATCCATCCTTTTCTCCGGTAACGAGTACTGTTTATATTTCTCCAGGTATTTTTTCCGGTAGTCTTTGTCTTTTTTAATGCCAACCGTGGTCAGGGCCCCGCTGCTGATAGCTTTCACCCAATAATTAAAAATGAATTTTTCCCGGTCCCGCTCTACGAAAATGGCGGCGGCCCTCCTCCGCTGATCCGGTAAAATAAGGTTGGCCGCCCAAGTCTCCACAACAGGAAGCAAATGCCTCTTTTTACTATCCTCTTTATCCAGTATCCGGATCTTTAGATCCTTGTAAAAGAAATGCATGCTCCCGGTCGCCGCATACTTATTACCCTCCCAATAGGAATAGAGCGTATCGGCATGTCCGCTGGTGACACTTACATTTCCCATGGGAATGGATACCTGGGAGAACAGCGTAAGGTCGATAGGGGATAGATGGCTCCTGACGAAAAACCCCGACAGAGAATCCCCATACGATTCTTCATAAATAAAAGGCCGGATCGTGCTGTTGAATAACCGGGCCGTGGCCAGGACCTTTAACGTATCTCCCCGGTTATTCCGGTTGCTCACATTTACGATAGCGGCATTCAGATCCTCAAAGGGAATGTGGCTCCATTGATGGGTCTTGGACGACAGCTCATTATAAACAACCGAACTGCGATGCAACAATATAGAATCCACCCTTACAGGAAAAGGGATTGCATTGATCAGTTTCGTCGGCATAGGCTTTTCGACGCCATGCCGGAAAGGCATATTCTTATCCCGGGAAGCAGCAATCGCTGCTTCGTCCAGTAGTAGCTTATTGATCCGGATTAAAGAATCCTTCTGCAAACGGTCGGGACGGATCCCTGTCAGTGTCAGGGCTTCACCTTTCACATAGATATAATCCGTCTGCCAGGGCGCCTGTTTAAAGGTTTCTTCCTGGCTTTCGTTGGGGATAACGCTAAAATGCCGCAGCTGCAGACGATTGCCGGATGGATTCCAGGAAAAATCCGCCGCATCCGCAGTGACCTTTTTCCCCTTATAGTGCAGCCGCCCTTCGCTGATGGTCGTCTTTGTAGCCAGTTGCTGCCAGCTTATTTTAACCGGCTTCGCCCAACTGAACGCCCTATCGTCAAAGGCCGCTGCAAGATGGTTGACCGATAAGGTCATACTATCTTTGGAGTACCGGATATCGGCCTGCTTTATAGTAATTTTTGCTTCTCCGGCTTGTATCGTTTTCCCGGGATGTATATCTTTCATCTGCAGAGCCAGGGTCGCATCTACTGCCAGCGTATCCTTTGCAGCGGTTTTCGCGTAATGCAGCGCCGCATCATCCACCAGCAAGGCCGGAATAGATAGCTGGCTGAGATCACTGGAATGCAGCTCTACCCTCATCCGGATCAGCGGAACCGACAGCCTGACCCCGGAAGCTCCCGATTCAACCTCCAATCCCTTGAGCACCGTTTCCGTTTTATCGTCAAACGAGACTTCCCCAAGCCGGATCCGGCTGTTCTTCCCGTTCAAGGCGATATCGGCAAGATGCATGCTCGCATGATTCCAGGTCAGCACCCGTTTGGCCGACCCGATACCCTCCGCATGCAGCTTTTGAGCGCTGAAATGCAGATCCCCCTTCCCGGCCTTACCGTCAAAAAATATATTGTTCACCGTAAGCTGCCCGATCCGGATGACAGGCAGCTCCCTGACCGAATCGGGAGAACGAACGTCACCATCGGGGGATCGGACTTCTCCACCGGGAGAATGGATGCCTGCGCCGGATGGGATAGCATGAACGGCCAGCTCATCGACATGTAAAGAGTCGATCTGTATATCTTTTGTCTTTTGATAAACATCCCAATCGAACACCCTCCAGTAAATCCCCTTCCCTTTTATTTCTGTTCCATTGGCCAGGGCAGCTTCGAATTGTTCCCCCCGACTGAGCCGCTTGACTCCGTCAAATCGATACCCCATGACCTTGATATGCGCCCCTTTCGAAACCAGGTTCAGCTCGCCTATCCGTAGATCCGGGATGGCATGTTTGATATCCACCAGCGAATCACTTTCAAAAAGCTGATTGAGCAATATATGTGTATTAAACCCTTTGACAGTCAGCTTCACCGGCTGTGCACCGGTTGTCTGGAAATTGGCCGCTCCATCGGTAATAATAAAGTGCGGCGCATCGATCAATTCGCTCATGCCATGCAGCGACCGGTAAAACAAGGCCAGCTTGTGTGGAGAAATGGCGGTCATGACAGCAGGCCCTCCGGCCGAACTTCTTCCCGCTGGGCCAGTTCCCGCCCCGGAGATCCCCCCGCCCCGCTTGTCATACACAACGATCAAAGGCCGGTAGAGCTCCGCCCCCGATGCTTTCAGGTGCTTCTGCATCAGGTCGGTTATGTTGATATCCTTCAGCAATAGGGAAGGAGCGGTGAACACCACTTCTTTTTCGGAACGATTGAAGGACGTAGGCCCGAAACTCACATTCCTGAAAAGCACGTCGTTCTGCCGGATGGAGAATTCGTCAATGCCGAGCCGGAACAGACTGTCCTTCGTGATGAACTCCAGCTTTTTCAGATTGATCCGGATGCTATCGGTACGAAGGGAAGGGGTGGCCTCGGGATCTACCGAAAGATTATAAATGCTCATATTCGCTTTGCGGGTAGCGGTATTTTCCGTATGCCCGTCCCGTTGCAGGTTTAACTGCCCGTCGATGACGGAAATGAATTGAACCTGGATCCGTTTGAACAGATTACCAGTCACCTGGATCCTTGTCAGGGAATCTTTTATTTTTTCCACCTTACCCTTATTGACAGTCGTAAGCACTGGATTGACGCAGATCAGCGTGTCCAGCAATAGTTCTTCCTTCTGATAAATAGCCGGAAGATGCTGTGAAGTAAAAAAGAATTTGTCTCCCTGTATCCTGACCTCTCCTTTCTCCGGCGTTGCTTTCTGGAAAAAGCTGAAGGAATCGAGCTCGAACCGCTGACCCTTACTGTCGAATTGCAGCCGGCTGAAATCAATTTCATGCTGCCCATCGGGCAGCGCCCAGTGCTGTCTGCCCAGATAGATCCCCACCTTATCCGACCCCAGCAGGTGGCTATCCTCGTTGTTCACCCTGGTAAAATTGGTGAGGGCCAGATTGATATGATCCCCATGCAGCGGTATCCCCTCAGTAGGACCCTCATACGTAAAGGCCGCCTCTTTTAAGGTAAAAGCATGTACATTGAAATGCTGCAGGGTCTTTTCCAGGTAGGTTACCAGGTCGGAAGGATGAAAGTCCGGATGCGCCTTCGGCCCTGTCATTTTATGGACATGAATATTGATATCCGGCCTCTCTATGGAGAGACTGTCAGCGACGATCTTCTTATGGAAAAGAAGCTCTTTCCAGGACGCCAGGGAAAAATAGATTTCATGTATGCTGATCCGGTAAGCCACATCGGCGTTTACACTATCCTGGTTATACAATACGGATTCCTTCAGCACGATCGTTTTATCCCATACCGATAATTGCGCATCCCCTGCATCGAATACATACCTGCCCCTGGATTCCTTGTTCACAATGAACTTTAGGCTGTCCTTAAAACGATGGACCATAAAGAAGTAGAGCAATCCTCCGCCAATCAGCAGGATAAGTACAGGAAGCGTAAGCAGGAACAGGACGCGCTTTTTCAGTTTCATGGAAAGATGCCTAAATAGCTATAAATTTATGCTAACTTTAAGAGCAACTGACACTTATGAATAAAATTATTCCGGCGGGCCCTAACTCCCGTAGCATGATTGAGACGATACTGGTCTTGTTTTTATTGGTGAGCCTGATGTTGGCGCTCTATGATGTGCTCAGGGTCTTTATCGGCGTACTGACCTTCTCCCTGATCTTTTCCGTATCTTTTGCCGGACCTTTTGAGAAATTGGTAAAGCTTGTTGGACGCCGGCGCAGGCTGGCGGCAGTTATTTATTCGGTTTTACTACTGACCATCATTGCCACCCCCTTTATTTTTATCATTTCTGCTTTCAGGAACCATCTCCGGGAAGCCATCGACGGAATAAACGATATAAAGGCCAACGGCCTTCCCCCTCTTCCAACCTGGCTCCCCCGCTTACCGGTTATAGGAAGTGAGATTTCAGAATTTTGGACACAGTTGCAAAATAGCCCCCGGGAAACTATCGCCCATCATGAAGAGCAGATCAAAATGGCCCTACGTCATATTTTAACCAGTGGAGCAGGCTTGCTGGGAACCATCCTTCAATTTATTACCGGCATCTTTATTTCCGCCTTTTTCCTGGCTGCCGGAGAGAAAATGCTGGGTCCTATCAAAAGGACCATGCAACATCTTATGGGCAGACGGGATGGGCTTTCCCTCCTCCAGGCTACCACCCAGGCTATCAAAAGCGTATCGATCGGAGTAATGGGGACCGCCCTGATAGCCGCGATTATTTCCTGGATCGGCCTGAGCATTGCGGGAATCTCCTTTGCCCTCGGCCTTTCCGCGCTGATCTTCTTCCTCGTACTGATACAACTGGGGCCCTTGCTGGTCTGGATACCCCTGGTGATCAGCACGGCAGCGCAGGGACATACCGGCGTAACCATCTTCCTTATTATCTATGGTATTGCGCTGCTGCTGATCGATGCATTCTTAAAACCCCTGCTCCTTGCCAAAAGTGGCGGAAAACTCCCCTTCCTCGTCCTGTTCTTAGGAGTGATCGGCGGCCTGGCCGCCTGGGGCTTCACCGGCATGTTTAAAGGCGCCATCATTCTCGCGGTCTTCTATACCCTCTTTAATTCCTGGCTGGAGAAAAAGAATGCGGTCCCTCGCGCAGCAAGGCTTTCCGGTCGACCGGGTGCCTGAGTTCAGCTTCGGGCCGAATCTAAAATACAAACATGATTGAAATCAGAAAAGCAGTCGCAACAGACGCAGATGAAATCTGGCATATTACAAAAGAAGTGATCGCAACGGGAGATACCTATGTTTTTGCTCCTGATTCATCAAAAGAAAAAATGCTGGGATTTTGGTACGGGCAGGATAAACATACTTACGTGGCATTAGTTGACGACGAAATAGTAGGAGTATTTCTAATTAAAGACAATCAACCAGACCTCGGTTCTCACGTTGCCAATGCCGCTTTTATGACCTCACCGCAGGCTTCAGGTCAGGGCATAGGAAAAAAGATGGGGGAATTTTCCCTGGAAGAAGCCAAACGAATGGGATATAAGGCAATGCAATTTAATATAGTAATTAAAAGCAATACCAGAGCCGTCCATTTATGGAAAAAACTGGGATTCAATATAATCGGTGAAATCCCGGAAGCATTTAATCACAGCCGGGATGGATTTACAAACGCGTATATCATGTATAGGAAATTGTAGGAGATTTTCTTTATTTTGCTCTTCTTTACCAATTCGTTCATGAAAATAGAAAGATACCCCTTTGTAGGCCTGTTTCTGGTAGCGTTACTAGGCTGCCCGGCCTTGTTCGGTCAAAAAGCCGCCGCAGGCAACGAACCCTCCTGGATCGTCCGTACGAACACCGATTACAATAATGCCCGGGTTCCCGGCGACGCGGCTGACGGATACATTTACCTGGCGCTGGAACGACAGGTCAATATTGCCACGCAGACCGTTTATCATAAGACCGTCACGAAGATCATTACAGAGGCAGGCATACAGAACGGATCCCAAATATCCGTCAGCTACGATCCCTCGTATCAGCACATGCTTTTTCACAGCATACAGATCATTCGGGATGACTCCGTTATCAACAAGCTGGACCTCAAAAAAATAAAGATGGTCCGGCAGGAGACCGAGCTGGGCCGCAGCATTTATAATGGTACGGTGACGGCGCTCCTCTTCCTCGAAGACGTCCGCAAAGGAGATAGAATAGAATACTCCTATTCCGTAGAAGGGTTCAATCCTGTCTTCAAGGGCAAATTCAGCACTTTCGTACAGACACAATATGGCGCACCGATAGGGCGCCTGCTATACAGGCTCGTTTGCCCGGCAGACAGACAGCTGCAGATAAAGAACCGGCTCACGGACAAACAACCGGAAATTACACAACAAGGCAAGGATAAGACCTATCAATGGGAATTTAAAGATGTGCCGGCCTTGCGGGCGCAGGATGAGCTGCCTTCCTGGTACGACCCTTATGCCTCGATCATGATCAGCGAATATACCAGCTGGAATGAAGTGTGTAAATGGTCTCAGCCCTTATTCACTCCCCATGCCGAACTCTCCCCCGGCCTGAAAAAGAAAGTGGAAGAGATCCGTTCGGCTTCCGGCAACGATGAGGAGAAGTTAGCGCTGGAATCCCTTCGCTTCGTTCAGGATGAAGTCCGCTATATGGGTATCGAGATGGGCGTCAATAGCCATAAGCCCAATGATCCCGATAAGATCTTTGCCCAGCGGTTTGGAGATTGCAAGGATAAGACCTTCCTTCTATGCACGATCTTAAAGTCCCTGGGAATAGAAGCTGCCCCCGTATTCATCAACACGACGGACAAACAGGAGATCAAGAACTGGCTTCCAACGCCCCTCGCCTTCGATCATGTGACGGTAAGAGCCCGGGTAGGCGGCAAATATTATTGGTTCGATCCTACTATCTCTTTCCAGCGGGGAGGTATAAAGGATATTTCCTACCCGGATTACAAATGCGGACTGGTATTGACAGATACTACTACCGGCCCGTCCATAATCCCTTTGCAGGACCCCGGGCAGGTAGTGGCCAAAGAAGTCTTTACGGTAAAAGATACCCACGGACCCGCTACCCTGGAAGTGGTCACCCGGTATACGGGCTCCTTTGCGGATGATCTTCGCAGTGAAGTCAACAGCAATACGAGATCCGAGCTGCAGCAGACCTATCTGGATTTTTATAATAGCTATTATGAAGGGACAAAGGCATCGGACAGCCTGAAAATAGTAGAGGACGACAAAGACGGCGCCATCACCACCTACGAATACTATAAGATCAACAAATTATGGGAAACTGAAAAAGGGGAGAACAGGGCGTCATTCAACGCACTGCTGATCAGCAGCCTGATCAAGAAACCCAAAGAGCATGACCGTACCATGCCGATCGCCCTTACGTATCCCGCCCATTACACAGAAGAAATGCAGATCCGTGTACCGGAAGACTGGCATTTCGAAGAACAGCCTAGCGAGATACGGTCACCCTACTTCCTTTTCCTGTCGTCGACCAGCGCAACGGATCGGCAGGTCAATATAAAATACGAATACCAGGCCCTCAAAGACCATATCGCCCCCGGCGAAGCCTCCGACTTTTTCACCGACTATGACAAACTAAAAGGAGACCTGGGCTATGTGCTGACAGAAGGCTCGTCCATATCTCCCTCCTCCTCTTCCGATAAGTATTCACATACAGGGAATAAATGGGGGGAGAACAACCTCCTTAAAGCCCTGCTTTGCCTCGCTCTCGTCGTCGGAATCACCTATATGGCCAGGAGAAAATAAGGCTCGCCGCGGTGGCAATTGTCGAATATAGGGCCTCCAACAAAAAAGGCAGTAACCAGAGTCACTGCCTTCAAATAATATGCATGTAAAATGCTCTCAAACCTGCTATAATACGAGGGAATATTGATTTTTATAGATAACCATTCCGGATTGCAAGTTAGGGACGCCGAAAATTTGATTTAGAGAGAACTTCCTTTACTTTTTTAATCTTTTCAGGGAAAATTGCCTCTTCAATCGGGTGATAAGTTTTAGTTGCTACAACTACAGTAGGGGGCGTTTTTTTTGCCCTTTTATGGGTAGTATTTTTTCTTGTAACTGACATATATCGAAATTAAACAATTCTGCTTGAAATTGCAACGGTATTAAATAGCTCTGCAATAGAAAATTTACCCGCTATTATTGCATAAAAAAGGCAGCAACTCCAGTCACTGCCTGAAAGAAATAAAACGCTATGCTTATTTCTGCGCAATCACTTTATTGCTTTTAACCAGCGGCGCCAATATCACTAACAGCAGTAATACGAACCCGCCTACAATCTGTCCGGCACTGAGACTGGAAGAAGTCGATTCACTGTCATTACTGGCAGCCAGCACACTGACCTGTGATGCAATAACGATTCCTAAAGTGGCTAATGCCACGCGGATGGCTTTCAGAGAATTTTTCATTTTATGTATTTTTAAAGTTTGATAATTCATGATCGAATTATAGATCTCAAGTTCTGCGCCATCCTTGCCAACTGAAGAGGTTTTGATATATTATTTATAAAATACATGTATTGTATGGCCCGCTAACAAAGCATCTTAAGGCTTAAGGAAAGGAAAAAGAAGGTTAGGTAGAGAGCATCGGCCGCTGTTTTACAGCAGCGGCCATCCGCAGAAACAATCATTCTCAAAAAATAAAAAGCTCAATTTTTTGTTGGCAAAAAAAATAACGCCGGTCACCACATCTGACAATCCATGCCAAAATGAAAAGGGCCCTGTCATTATGGTGAGCTCCCAAACCCTTATATTTGGCGGAAATAACCATTCATTTTGCCTAACCCCTTTTGTTTTAGAACCCCAGGCCGAATTCTGCCATTTCTGCTTCTGGCGGGTATGTTAGGCTGCCAAAAATCCGGCTCACAGACCCCGGGACCGGATGAATACAGCGAGACACCCCAGAGTATCACCCTTACCGGCGGCTCTATCCGCGAAGCCTCCGGCATCGCCGACAGCAAAGCCAATCCCGGCTATCTATGGGTAGAGGAAGATAGTGGCAACCCCTCCCAGCTCTATCTCCTGGGCCATGACGGCAAGATTGCCGGAAAGATCAGGATCGTAGGCGGTATCAATCGCGACTGGGAAGACATCGTATTAGGCGCCGGTCCGGTAAAGGGAACAAAATACCTCTACGTAGGCGATATCGGGGATAATAATGCCGTATATCCGAGTTATACGCTCTATCGGTTTATTGAGCCTAAGATCAATATAGCTGACATAACGAGCTCGTCTATCACGACCTTCACTAAGCTCACCTTCAAATACCCCGACGGCTCCCACGATGCAGAGGCTTTCCTGGTCGATTCGAATACCCGCGATATCTATGTCATCACTAAAAGAGAAGACAGCTCCCGGCTCTACAAGCTGCCCTTTCCCCAGGACACGACAAAAATGATGACGGCGATATACATATCCAGGCTGCCCTATAATTATGTGACCAGCGCAACCCTCTCCCCGGACAGCAAAGAGCTGATCGTAAAAACATATACCAACCTTTATTTCTATACCCGCAGCCCCTCGGAATCGATTGCTACGACCCTGTCGCGTACCCCCTCTATCCTCCATTACCAGATAGAGCAGCAAGGCGAAGCCGTATGTTTTGCACTCGACTATTCGGGTTTTTATACCCTAAGCGAGACGAGGGAAACCACTCCGGCGCCGCTCTATTTTTACAAACGAAACTAAAGCCAACGATCTGTCGTCAATAGTTATAGTTTATATCATTTAATTATCTATATTTATAGATCCTTAATAATCAATCTGCCCACGGGATAAATCCCGGCTTCATGCATTCCCCTGATCCGGTCAGGAACCTGTAAAACAATCTTCTTTTTCGCAGACAACCAGTTAATTAACCAAAATTTTCAGGCATCCCTGTGTCTTCGATAAATAAGATAATAATAACCCTGCTTTGCATCATCCTGGCCGGCGTTTTGATCGCCGGCTTTGCGCGCCGGCAGCATACGGAAGAATTGATGGCTTCTATCAATGCGCTGAGTCGCTTTGATTCGGGCATTACTACCCTCCAGGAAAGCATAAGCGACCTGTACCAGGCGGAGAATGATTTTCGCCTGTACACAGTTACCTATGATAAAGTGTATTATTTAAAATATTGCAATGGACTTAAAAAGATCCAGACAGCTGTAAATTCCTTACAAAAGAACTATGATGCCCCGGAAAAAGAGCTAAAGGATCGGGCTTCATTGGAGAATGACCTTAAAAGAAAACTATTTATTAACAAGATGATCGTCGATCTCAAACGATCCATAGACGTGGCTTTGACGGCAGCCCTGCAGCTGGATACCGGTAAAAAGATCGCCTGGCAGCTTCCTTCTCCTTATTATAAACATTATAAACTGCCGCTTGAAAAACTCCATAGGACGGATACGGTCATCACTTCCCAAAAAATAAGCAAAAGAGGCGGTTTCTTTCACCGGTTTAGAACCGCTTTATCAGGTGTGAATGATAAAGATACCGTTACCGTCGACAGACTTTCGGCTACCAATATCCAACGGGACAGCGCCTTGATTATGATCCGCAAGGCGGTCCGATCGGTAGAAGACGATTATAGAGAAAATTTAAAACGACAATTGGCCGCAAGAAATATGCTCAATTCCAGGGATCGGGAACTGGTATTGCTGAACTTCTCCCTGATAGAGAATCTGAATAGCATGCTGCACAGTTTTCAGCGGCAGCAGCAGGCCGATCAGGAACTAAATAAAAGCAAGGCGGTTGAGATCGCCCGTCGCTCCGCTACGCAGCTATCCCTCATCGGCTCTCTTTCTTCCCTCATCATTGTTTTATTGCTTTTACTCACCTTATACAATATCTACCGGGTCAGCCTCCACGCAAAAAGCCTTTTAACAGCCCGTCTGGATGCGGAAAGGCAGACTATCGCCAAGAGCCACCTGTTGGCAAGCGTGAGCCACGAGATCCGCAACCCGCTTACCGCGATCAGAGGTTTAACGGAGCTGCTTCAAAATGGAAATTGGCCGGACCTGCAAAAGGCGCAGATAAAAATAATCAGGTCGGCCTCGGACATGTTGTTGTCGACCGTTAACGAACTACTCGATTTTTCCAAGCTGGAGGCAGGAAGGATGCTGATCCATCCGGCGCCTTTGCAACCCGCGAAATTGGTGGAAGAAGCGTATGCGATCATGAAGTCGCTGGCAGAACAAAAAGGATTGGTCCTGCGGATGGAAACGCATGAGCTGACCCCGGGACTTACCGTGCAGGGAGACGCATTCCGGCTTAAACAGGTCCTGCTCAACCTCACCAGCAATGCCATTAAATTCACCAGGGAAGGTCAGATCACCATAAGAGCATTTAACCGGGCGACTGAAACCAACGCCTGGCCCGATCGGGATACCGGCAAACGCACCGTCGTTCATTTCGAAATTTCGGATACGGGAATAGGCATTCCCCCTGATAAGATACAGGACGTATTCAAAGAGTATGAACAGGTAAAACAGGAAGACGGCAGCCCGATCGGCACCGGTCTCGGATTGGCTATCTGCCAAAAGATAGTACAGCTGCATGCGGGTAGCATCGATGTTAAAAGCGAGCTGGGTAGAGGATCCGTTTTTTCCGTAAAGATCGGCTTCGAAGAGATACACGACATCGAAAAGACGACCATCCCCGCGCATAAGATAGTTCCCGTCACTTCCTTGATAGAAGACCCTTCTCCCGGGTCGCTTAAAAACAAAAAGATCTTATTGGTGGAAGATAATCCCCTGGTCATGCAGCTGGCTATATTATTGCTGGAAAAACAGGATGCTTCCGTCGTGACGGCCGAAGACGGAGCCCGCGCCTGGACCCTTTTTAAAAATCATCACTTCGATATGGTGATCACGGATATCAATCTTCCGGGTATTAACGGGACCATTATAGCGAAAAACATTCGTAGCCTTCCCGACCTGCAAAAAGCGCATGTCCCTATTCTTGCTTTGACAGGTGATGTATTCGGACAGCAGATCGATTCCTATATGGCCGCCGGCATCGACGACTATATTATCAAGCCCTTTAACAGAAACGATTTTTTGACTAAGGTAGAAAAATATCTAAAGGTGCAGGGGATCATTCCGTCTTAAGATTCTTCACGGGGTTGGCCGCCGCCGCGCGCACCGCCTCCCAGCTTACCGTCACCAGGGCGATACCCATCGCTCCCGATCCGGCCAGGACGAAGGCCGTCCATCCGACAGGGATTCGGTAGGCAAAGCCCTCCAGCCATTTATGCATACAATACCAGGCAACAGGCACCGCAACCACGATCGCGACCAGCACCAGCCGGATAAAATCCCGTGTCAGCAACAACACCAGGCTTTGGACGCTGGCCCCCAGCACTTTACGGATGCCGATCTCCTTGGTCTTCTGCGTGGCCGAGAAAGCCGCCAGTCCGAAGAGCCCCAGACAGGCGATCAGGACCGTAAGTCCGGTGAACAGGTTCAGCAGGGCGCCCAGCGTTGCTTCTTTTCTATACCGGTTTGAAAAATCCTCATCCAGGAAAGTGTATTCAAAAGGTTTGGTGTGATCATATAACTCATATGATTTCCTGATTTTTTCAATGGTTGCAGGTAGGTTGATCCCCTTCCCGGTCTTGATCATCAGGTAACCCTTCATGCCGGCGCCCCATTTGGAGTAGCTTTCCCGCGCGATCATCAGGCAAAGAGCGCTTACCTTACTACGAAGCGACGTATAATTGAAATTCCCCACTACGCCCGCAACGGTATAGGGGTCGCCTCCGATCCAGATTTGCTTCCCAACAGGGTTGGCGGGCAACTGAAATTTGCTGATAGCGGATTCGTTGATCACTACCTGGTTTGACCTGGTGTAAAAAAGAGGATCGACCGGAGCCATTTTCCATTGCATGCCCAGTACGGAAATAAATGACTTATCCACCACCAGGGAGACGGAAGAGGCATATTTTTCACCATCCGGCAACTGTACCTCTACCATATTATAGCCAACATACAATTCATTACTGGCAACAGCTACTCCGCTGATCCCTGGCAGGCCCTCCACCTCTTTTCTAAAAGCGGCGTAATGATTACCGATGGTCTTGTCAAAAGGAACGCTCAGGACATTTTCCCGGTCGATGCCGGTATTGGTATGGCGAAGGAAATAGAGTTGGCGCCCGATCAGCATGCTGCTGATGATCAGGACAATGCTGACGGAGAATTGCAGTACAGTAAGGAATTTTCGAAGACCGGCGCCCCCTTTCTGCCGACTCATTTTCCCGTACAGGACAGCCACCGGGTTATAGGATGATAAGACAAGAGAAGGATAAATACCTGCAATAAGGATAGTGGCAAGCAACAATCCCGCAAAAAATACAAGGACAATGGGCTGATAAACAAAAGACGGGTCAATATGCTCTTCGATAAGACGATAGAAATAAGGCTGACTGAGCCGGAATAATAAAAAACCGGCTCCGAAAGATAGAATGCTATAGAGAGCGGATTCGACATAAAATTGTTGGGCGATGCGGGAGCGACTGGCGCCATTTACTTTCCTTACCCCAATCTCCTTTGCCCTCAAGGTTGCCCGGGCTGTTGCCAGATTCATATAATTGATCAGGGCCAGTAACAGGATCAGGCCGGCTACCAGCGGAAATATTTTAAGGTATTTGTTATTGCCTTCATTCCCCGCCGCATCCTGCAGATTACTTCCCTGGAAGGACCTCAGCATAAAACGGGCCGGGACATCCTTGTTCTCTTTATTTCGCCGGACCAGTTCTAGCATGGTATTTTCAACAGTGGCAGGCCGGGCCCCTTCCCGAAGCCGGAAGTAGGTGCTGTAATTACCAAAGAGGATATCCTGGCTTTTCAGGAGATATGCTCCGTCCCGCATGGCGGGCTGACTGGCCAGGGAGGCTATAAAATCATAATGGATGACGGAATTGGAAGGGGCTTTTGCTACGATGCCGGTGACCTCAAAAGCATAGGCGCTGTCGTATCGTAAGACTTTCCCGATAGGATCGGTATTCCCGAAATATTTTTTGGCGGCATCTTCCGTAATGACGACGGTGAAAGGCCTGACCAATGCCCGGTCGGGATTGCCTGTTTTCAGATGGAAAGAAAAGAACCGGAAGAAATTGCTGTCGGCAAAGATGAAATGATTCTCGGTGAACTTCTTTTCCGGATCGACGGGATTCATCACCACCTTTTTGTTATAGAAACCACTTACCCGCAGGGCGCTTTCAACGGAGGGGTCTGTCTTTTTCACCTCGACGGCTGTACTATAATTCATCCCGGAAAAATCTATGGAATCTCCCCCCATCCTTACCCTGGCGCTGGTGACATAGATCCGGTCTGCCTGTTGGTGAAAATTGTCATAGCTGTGCTCATGGATGACGAACAACAGGATCAGGAGGCAGGCCCCGATCCCGATGGAAAGCCCCCCGATATTGATGACACTGTATAATCGGTGTTTTACGAGATTCCTGAACGCGATCTTTACATAGTTTCTGAACATATCTGAATAATTAAAAGAGTCTTCAAGTCTAAAACTCCCCCTTTAGGGGGCCGGGGGGTAACTCCCCTTCAGAGCCGGGGACCTACTCCACCTTCAAACTCCTGGCCGGATTTCTCGTAGCCGCCCGGATCGCCTGGAAACTCACCGTCAGCAAGGCAATGACGATTGCCAGCAGCCCGGCAATAACGAACACTGATGCGTTCATCGGCACCCGGTATGCAAAATCATCCAGCCACTTAGTCATCGCCCACCAGGCGATCGGGAAAGAAATGATAGCCGAAATGATTACCAGCTTCAGGAACTCCCTGGACAGCAAGGCCACCACACCCTGTACCGAGGCGCCCAGGATCTTGCGGATGCCGATTTCTTTCATCCGCCTTTCCGCCGTATAGACGGATAACCCGAAGAGCCCCAGACAAGCGACCAGGATAGACAACAACGTGAAAGTGCTGAACACATTTCCCAACCTTTGCTCCGAATGATACAGGGCTTCGTAGTCCTTGTCCAGGAAGGAATAATCGAACGGGACCCGGGCATCGAAAGCCTTCCATTTGCGCTCCGCTGCCTGGACGATCTCACCGGTTTGACGGGAATCGATGCTGGCAATGATGGAGACGCTATTGGCATGGTAGGTCTTGGATGTCGTATAGAACAAGGCAAAAGGATCCACCGTATACCGCAGCGAATTCAGGTTGAAATCCCTGGCTACTCCAATCACGGTAAACAGCTTATCATTATTGCCCGGGTACCGGATCACCTTCCCGATGGGATCCTTCCAGCCGATATGCCGTACCGTGGCCTCATTGACGATGATGCTGGCAGAGTCGTTATATGCTTTGGAAAAATTCCTTCCCTTGATAAGCTGCAAATGCAGCGCTGGTACAAAATGCTCGTCCACCATATAAGAAGTGAGGGTGACATCTTTTGCCAGGGGCTCCTTTACCCCAGTGGTTAGCGGGACGTAAAAATCCGTGAAATCGCCGGAGCCGTCGGCAGGCGTTCCGGCCGATACGCTGGCATATTGTACCCCCGGTATTTCGCTGATCTGCTGCCGCAACGTCTCCATATTTCCTTCCAGCTTCTCCACATTGGGAATGATCAGCACATTATCCTTTTTGAGCCCCATGTCCTTATTTTGCATATAGTTCAGCTGTCTGAATACGATCATCGTACAGATGATCAGGGCGATAGACACTGTGAATTGAAAGACCACCAGCCCGTTGCGGATAAACTGATGACCCATCCTTTTCGAAAAAAGCCCAGCCCCCTTCAACACCTCGATCGGCTGAAAAGAAGTGAGATAGAAGGCAGGATAACTTCCGGCCAGCAGCCCCGTAAAAGCCGTCAGCAAAAGAATGAATGCCCAGATGCCATGCCGGAACAGATCGCCAAAATGCAGCTCCTTGCCGGCCAGCTGATTGAAAGACGCCATCAGCATGGATACCAGCAACAAAGATATCCCCGCGGCGATAATAGTATACAGGAAAGCCTCCGCCATGAACTGTCCGATCAGCTGCCACTTCATGGAGCCTAACACCTTTCTTACTCCCACTTCCCTTGTCCGCCGGATGGCCTGCGCTGTGGACAGATTCATGAAATTGATGCAGGCCAGTACGATGATAAACACGGCAATGATGGAAAATATATAAACATACTTGATATTCCCCAGGTTGGTCAGCGGCGTACCGATATCCGCGGAATGCAGGTGGATATCACCCAACGGCTGTAAATGGAAATCCCATTTCCCCCCCTTCTTTATAAATTCATCGAAAGGCTGTCCGATACGGGCAAAAGCCCCGGGAGCATCCTTGCGCACAATCGCGGGAAATTTGGCATCCAGCCGCTGAAGAAGGCCGGGGTCCGTTGCTGCCTTTTCATTCAGCACCACATACGTAGTCATATTACACCAGACCCAGCTCCAGCTAAAACGCTTCACCGGCGGGCTGTCCTGGGTAGATAAGAGTATATCGAATTGCAGGGAGCTGTTCGATGGCAGATCCTTCAGGACCCCCGTGACGACAAAAGGACTTTCGTAGGGATCCAGGATGAGCGACTGCCCGATGGCCGGCTTGCTTCCGAAATATTTGCGGGCGGTCTTTTCCGTTACCACCAGGGAATGAAATTTCTTCAGACAGCTGGCTGCATCCCCCTCCTGAAAAGCATAATCGAATACCTGTAGAAAATTAGAATCTACCGCCCAGACATTTTTTTCGGTGAACACACGGGCGCCCTGGCCGGTAGAGGGATTGCGGACCACCTCGTTACCAAACCGATAGATCCGGGTGGAAGCCTCCACCTCCGGGATTTCCGTCTGCATGGCCATGCCTACCGGCGGAGGCGTATTGGACGTGCGGAACTGCTGCCCGCCGAAGTTCCCCTCCAGCAACACCTGGTAAATACGGTCTCCCTTTTTAAACCCCTTGTCATAGCCCAGGTCGTCCTGCACATACAGGGCAATAAAGACGACACAGCTAATGCCAATGGCCAGCCCTCCGATATTGATGAGGCTGTTTGTCTTGTTACGAAGGAGGTTCCTCCAGGCAATCTTGCAATAATTTCTCAGCATAGTATATGGTTTTGGTTTTCCCTGTGTCGATTTAGCAGGGCATCTTTGATGCCATTCTCCCAACATGATGATAGCCAGTTTTTTACAAATAGCCCGACCCAACCTGAGTTCATTTTTAATACAGGTATTGTCCGTTTTTGATACACGAAAAAGCCGCCCATCGAGGCGGCCTTTTTTCATAAATTCAGTCTGTCCGGTATTCGGGTCAGCTCCGGCTTACCGCCCGTCCAATGCGGCCCTCTTATTTCGGCAGCGTCATATTATCATAAAACCGCCACTTCGTGGTAAAATCCTTTTCCAAAGGTTGGTTGGTCAGGATCGCCCGGACCATTTCGACCGGCATGGCATTCAGGTGCATGATGGCATCATGGTATTGTTTGTAAGTCATCTTACCACTGTCCACTAACTCCTTTTTAAGGGCGTAGAACTGCCTTCCACCCGTCAGATAGGCGAGCTGGTACAAGGGAGGATAATGCCCGACAAAAGACCGGCGCACCTCGCCGGCTGCATTGGCCCGCTCATGACCTACCCGGTCTACGAGGAAGTCGATACATTGCTGGGGCGTCCATTTACCCAGGTGGTAGTTGAGGGAAAAGATGATACGGGCGCAGCGATGCATATGCCAGAACAGGAACCCGATCCTGTCTTCCGGTTTTTTAGGAAATTTCAGGTCCCAAAGCAGAAGCTCCCAATACAGGGACCAGCCCTCCGTCCAGAAGCCGGATCCAAAATTACGGTAAGTACGATAGCGGCTTTCCATATAAGCCTGAAGATTATGTCCGGCGATCAGTTCATGGTGTACCGTCGCCATTGAGAAATGAGGATTGTTCCCCCGCATGTTCATCAGCCGGTCGTCCTCGTCCATGGTGTTGGTGGGATAGGAAATACTGATTTCGTCGCCCCCGGTAAAGAAGGGATTGACGAGCTGGCGCTCCGGCGTCATCATGATCATCCCCCAGGTCTCCTCCGCTACCGGCGGAATGGTGATCAGATCATTCTTCTTCAGGAAATCGACAGACTGATTAAAAAGCCCCAGGATCATCTCCGGCTGTTTGCCGGCAGGAACATAGCTGTTCTTCACCTTTTCCAGTGCCGCTTTCCAATCGTCTCCGAAACCCATTTCATGCGACGCCTTCAGCATTTCCGCATCACACCAGGCAAATTCCTTGTTGGCGATATCGATCAGCTCTTCTGGCGTATAAGGGATCATCTCATACTTTAGCTGCCGCATCAGTTCTTCCCGGCCGGCGGGATGGCCGACGATACCACTCTTGTCGTCGGGGGCAAAACTATTGTTCTTTTCCTTGAACTCATTGGCATAACCGGTCAGCGCATCGTCCAGCTCCTTATACGTCTTAGGCATCCACCAGGTGAAGAGGGGATCGTATCCATTATAAAAATCGTAGATGTTGGCTACGGCCCGCTGCAAATCTCCGATGATCAGCCCGGCCTCATAGATGGATTCCATGTCAAGGCTCTTATCCGTCTTCAGTTTACCTTCCAGCGTTTTGATCTGGCCAATATAGCCGGACCAGTTCTTAGCCAGTTGCTGCGCGTCCAGCTGATAACCCCTCCTTCGTAATTTCTCCATGGCATAGATAGAGTCCGAGAAAGGCACCCAGCCGGCAGCCTTGGTATATAATACCGCTTCATCAGCCGCCACTTTGAGTTTTCCCGTCAGCTCTCTTTTGAAAAGGATATAGTCCACCTTGCATTCCTGGGGCAGGCTCTTGAAATCCAGTTTGTCGAGCTTCTTCAAATAGTCGTGGTATAGCTCGTCCAGGCGGGCTCTTATCTCCGGAGAACCGCCTTCTGTACTTTCCCGGTTGCCGAAATGTCTTCCTCCGTAGAAGCTGGTGTTATAATAGCGGATTAATGCCTGCTGGTCTGCATTGAACGTCGTTATCAGGGCAGGCATTTCCTGGCAAGGCACATAGTCTCCGGACGCTTGCGCCGTTGCCCGGTTATGCAGCGCCAAGATGAATAAGGCATAGAAACAAAGCAGTAGTTTGTAATTTCTCATATCAACAATGGTTATATGTGTCGTAATAAGTGGAGTATGATCAAATATAAACAGGGTTCAGACAGCGCCCTGTTTGTGAATTAATCAATAGTACACGGATTTTAACTTTGGGAAGCGGGTCGCTGCCCGTTCTGGTAACTCGCTTTTGATAGCTGGTTATCCAGCGGCGTAGGGCCTCTGCTAAAATCAGACAAGTTTTAGTGAATAAATGAATAGTCAGTCGGTTGGCTTTATTCTAAATTTACCGGATGAAGACGCTGATTAACATCCTCATTTATTCATTGGCCCTCACGATTACAGCAACTGCACAATCCTATGTCCCCGAGTGGAAGGACCCGCGGATCAAAGTCCAGCCTGTCATTGAGCTGGGAGCCTACGCTTTCAACCTGGGTGACGTACAATTACTGGAAAGCCCCTTCACCAGCGCCAGAGCCGCTGATATGAATTATCTGCTGAAGATCGAACCCGACCGCTTACTCTCGGATTTCCGGGCTCATGCGGGTTTGACGCCGAAAGCCAAACGATATGGCGGCTGGGAGTCTTCCGGCCTCGCTGGTCATAGCCTCGGACATTATCTGTCGGCCTGTTCCATGGCTTATGCCGCTACGGGAAAAGAAGAATTCCTCCAACGTTCCAATTATATGGTAGCTGAGCTGGCCGCTTGCCAGAAAGCGAGAGGCACCGGTTACCTGGGCGCCATCCCCAACGAAGACAGCATCTGGGCCCAGGTGGCCAAAGGTAACATCCGGTCAAGAGGCTTTGACCTCGACGGAGCCTGGTCTCCCTGGTATACCTTCCACAAGATCATGGGCGGATTGCTCGACGCCTGGTTATATTGCCACAACGCACAGGCGCTCACCGTCGACCAGGGAATGGCAGACTGGACAGGTGAAGAAATCAAAGGGCTGAACGATTCTCTGATGCAGAAGATGCTGGGCACCGAATATGGCGGCATGAACGACGCCCTGGCCAATACCTATGCCTTCACCGGAAATAAGAAATACCTCGCCCTTTCCTACCGCTTCTATGACAAGCGCATCCTGGATTCTTTAGCCCTGAAAATAGACGCCCTCGCAGGCAAGCATTCCAACACACAGATCCCCAAGATCATCGGCTCAGCCCGCCGATACCAGCTGACCGGCGACCGGAAAGACTCGGGTATCGCCCGCTTCTTCTGGCAGACGATCACCCAACACCACTCCTATGCCAATGGCGGCAACAGCAACTACGAATACCTCGGCGACCCCGATAAGCTGAATGAATTCCTTTCCGACAATACCACCGAGACCTGTAACACCTATAATATGCTCAAGCTGACCGGAGAGCTTTTCAGTATCCGCCCCAGCGCCGCCCTGATGGACTTCTATGAGAAGGCCTTGTACAATCATATCCTGGCCTCTCAAAACCACGAGACCGGCATGATGACCTATTTTGTCTCTCTACGTATGGGCGGGCAGAAGGACTACAGCGATGAATTTAACACCTTCACCTGCTGCGTGGGCACCGGCATGGAAAACCACGTTAAGTATGGAGAGAATATTTATTACAGGGGCAAGGACAAAAGCTTATATATTAACCTCTTCATTCCTTCCGTGCTGAACTGGAAAGAAAGAGGCGTCACCGTCCGGCAGGAAACGAATATCCCCGCTTCGGACAACGCCAGCTTCACCATCACTACCGCCAAAGCCAGCCGGTTCCCCATTCGTATCCGCAAACCCCATTGGGCGGGCAACGTACAGGTCAAAGTCAATGGAGTCCTGCAATCCGCGACCGCCGGCGACGATGGTTACCTGGTGCTGGACCGCACCTGGACGAATAACGATAAAATAGAGCTGACCCTCCCGGCCAGCTTCTATACAGAGAGCATGCCCGACAATCCCGAACGCAAAGCCCTGTTCTTCGGCCCCGACCTGATGGCCGGCGTATTGGGAGACAAGCAGCCGCAGCCACAGGATATCCCCGTCTTCGTTACGACGGCACAGGATGCCAACCAATGGGTGAAGCAGACAGATCGGAAAGACCTTGTCTTTCAGACCGTCAACCTGGGCGCACACGGCGACGTAAAGCTGATCCCCTTTTCCCGGACCGGCAACGAATATTACAGCGTTTACTGGGATGTCTTCACTCCCGATCAATGGACTATACAAGAGAAAGCCTATGAAGAAGAGAAGAGAAAACAAAAAGAGCTGGAAGACCGTACGACCGATATCCTACGGGTAGGGGAGATGCAGCCGGAGAGAGACCATGAATTTGTCAGCGAAAAATCCTTTACCGGCGACGGAGAGGGGAAGAAATGGAGAATGGCGGGAGAAGGAGGGTATTTCTCCTTCATTATGAAGACCGATCCCACCGACATCAATAATATCATTTGCACCTATTGGGGGACGGACAACCGCGGCAGGAATTTTGACATCTTCGTCAACGACACCAAAGTCGCCACCGAAGACCTGAATAAATTCAGGACCAATAAATTCTATTACGTCGGTTACCCCATTCCAAAGGAGTTGACAGCATCCAAATCATCGGTAACGGTGAAGATCGTTCCCAAAGAACACAATACCGCCGGACCCATTTACGGAATAAGGATGGCCAAAGGAGAAAACATATCTTCCCTGACTACCCCCCTGAAGAACGAAAGTATTTATCGATAGTCGCTGTCGGGCTGCAGCCCTGTTTACTGACAGGGGCTTGTTAAAAAATGAATGGTCGTTTTATCGTAGTCGCTGTAGAACTGATGGGCCGCATACATATCATCGATCTGGTTGAGAAAGAATTGATATTGCGGGATTGTCAGGGCGGCACTCACTGGATAAGCGGAAGGATTGGCCTGGATGGCGCAGCGATCGTATCGGAGACCGCCGTCAAATAATTTTTACTATCCAGCCAATGATTGGACTTTAGCTCGTTATACAGCGAGGCGGAGAGGGACAGACTGATTGCACTCCATCGGGCCCAACGCTGGGGATACACCGGGCTATGATCATGCATAAAAAATTTACTGCAGATCCCCCGGCTGGTCAGGGCAACGGAATTGGCCTGCGCCGTTGTATTGCCGGCCGGCCCCACTTCGGAGGCATTGTCATATTTTGCCATGCAAAACTGGAAAGGAGTAGTGGACGTGGAAGTGACTACGCTGCTGGTAGGGGCGCAATAGGATACACCTCCTGCAAATTTATAGATAAAAGAGAGGGCGGCAGAAAAGCCTCCCCCGTCGCTCATACCGATCGAATAGAGTGGGATAGAAGGAGTCGAATAGCCCCGGGCATAAAAAGTATCGGCCAGCGCCCGCATGTTGCCATAATCCGTGTTGGTGGTGGTATCCGCCGGAGCCAGCACCCAGCGCACTTTCCCATCCCCATTCAGATCGGTATTCAGGGACACTTCTTCGGCTTCGGTGACGATAAAAGCATAACCGGCCGAGACCAGGTCGTTCATCATTTGTATCCATTCGAAATTATTCACCAGGTTCTGGGCGCTTCCCCCCGTACCATGCAATAAATAGACGATCCCTTTGTGACCGGAGGGGAAATAGTAATAGACGTTCTTTAAGATATTGACGCCTTTTATTTTTTCATACTTTAGCGTATAAGGAGAAAGCGATTTCAGCGCAGCCGTCACCGTTACATCCTGGGCAGGCATAATGAAACGATTATGCCATTCGCCGGAATTCTCCAATAAGCTGCTGTAACCGCTCCAATTGTCAAATACCTCACCCGAAGGGATTCCCAATGACCAGATATCAACAGTGTCCCCCACCTTGTAACGCCCACTGCCATAGCCATTAACGACCGTGACCGTAGCGCTGTCGGACACCGTCCCGCCAGACGTCCCGGCGCCGGACGAATCGGATTTTTTCGAACATCCGGCAAATCCGGATAAAATAATAAGCCCTAAAAGGGAGACGGCTAAAGGATATTTCATAATAAATGAATATAACGCTTCAGCGACCGAAATATTACCTGCAAGCCACTCTCAAGAGATTTATTTTTTTAACTAAATGAATTGTTATTATTTTGTCTACCAATTTAGTAGACTAATAGATTTCAGACGGTTGCTGATATTTCTGTACACCGTTTTTAAAACCCTTTCAACACAAAATGAGTCTCATGAGAAAAATCAGACGTTTAACGTTACTGCTTATGGCCTTGACGGCTACTAGCCTGTTGATCAGCAACAGCGCCTTTTCACAGAACCCCGGCTCCTCCGGCAGGATCACGGATGACAAAGGAGAGCCCATCCCCTATGCCACCATCCGTGTCAAAGGAGTCAATAAAGCCAAATCCGCTAATCAGGAGGGGAAGTTTACCCTGAATGCCCCCCGGGGCGCCACGCTGGTCATTACAGCCGCTGGTTTTGAAACAAAAGAAGTGCCGGTCCCTGCGGATGGGGAGATCGCTGTTTCCCTCAAAAGCCTCGACAACATGAAAGAAGTGGTCGTAACAGCCCTGGGCATCAAAAGATCGAGGAACTCCCTGCCTTATGCGACCCAGCAGATATCCGGAGACGAAGTTAACCGAACGCTGAATACCAATTTCGTGGACAACCTGTCCGGGAAAGTGGCCGGCCTTCAGATCACCTCCAGCAATACTACCGGCGGTACGAACAATGTCATTCTGCGCGGATTCAAATCATTGACCCAGTCCAACCAGGCTCTCTTTGTGGTGGACGGAGTCCCTTATGATAATACCAACCAGGCCCAGAGTGGGTATGACCTTGGCAACGCCGCCGCCGATATCAACCCCGAAGACATCGAATCGGTGACTGTGCTCAAAGGCGCAGCCGCCTCCGCTTTATATGGCTCACGCGCCTCCAATGGCGTAATCGTGATCACCAGCAAAAAAGGACGCAGGAACAAAGGACTGGGAGTAACGCTTACCACCGGCGTCACCGTCGGCACACCCGACAAGAGCACCCTTCCCGTCTACCAGACCCAATATGGTCAGGGATATGGCTCCCAGGGCTATAGCAGCTCCTATCCCGCCCAAAGCGGCTTCTTCTATTATACCCCTACCTTTAACAGTGGCGGACAACCGGTGAATGTAGTACAGACCGACGTCGATGCCGCTACCGGCCCCGCCTATGATCCCAGCCTGCTCGTCTATAACTGGGATGCCTTTGTCCCCGGCGACCCCAACTATGGTAAAGCCACCCCCTGGAAAGCAGCCGATCATCATAACCCCGTCGACTTTTTCCAGACCCCCATCACCACCAGCACCAGCCTGTTCGTGGATGGCGGCAGCGACAAAGGCACATACAAGACAGGATTTACCCGCAGCTGGGACAAAGGGCTCTTACCCAACAGCAGCATTCAAAAGACCCTGCTGACACTGGGACTGACCAACAATCTCACCAGCCAGCTCACCGCAGGCGGACAGATCAGCTATTCCGATGTCAGCTCGACAGGCCGGGACGGCTATACCTATAGCTCCCAGCTAAATCCCATGATGGACTTTCGCGAATGGTGGCCTACCAATGTCAACCTTCATCAGCAGAAAGCCGATTATTTCAATGGACTTAAAAACGCCACCTGGAACCGGTTGGGCAATTATACCGACCCCTCCAACCTGGTAACGGCCTACCATAACAATATCTATTGGAACCGCTACCAGAACTCGGAAACCGACGACCGCAAAAGGTATTTCGGAAATGTATTCGCCAATTATAAGATCACCAGCTACCTGAACCTGCTCGGCAGAGTGTCCCTGGACAACTACAACCAGCTCGTCGAGTTCCATACTGCAGTAGGCAGCGTACACCAGGCCGCATACACCCGTTATAATTCCACCTACAGCGAGACCAACTATGACCTCTTGCTGAACTTTGACAAGAATATCACCCAGGACCTGAACCTCAAAGCGCTGGTAGGGTCTAATGTCCGGCAGGTAAACAATACTTCCATAAGCGCCACTACTAACGGAGGCCTCGTTGTACCCGGCGTCTATGCCCTGGCTAATTCGGTAAATACGCCCGCTGCCCCCACCGAGACCGCTTCCCGAAAAGAAGTAGACGGCATCTTCGGCGGTCTCACCCTGAGCTACCGGCAATTCCTGACCCTGGACGCCACCCTGCGCAGAGATAAATCCTCGACCCTGCCAGCCGCCCACAACTCCTATTATTACCCGTCCGTATCAGGCAACTTTGTGTTCTCCCGACTCCTGCCGGATCTGGGATGGCTGAGCTATGGCAAGCTCCGCGCCAACTATGCCGAAGTCGGCGGCGACGCACCCGTATACAGCGTAAAGAATACCTATCAATATACAGCCCCCTTCCAGGGCTCACCCACAGCCGCTGCCCCCGTCACCAACAATAATGCTAACCTCCTGCCCGAAAAGAACCAATCCTATGAATTCGGGGTCGAAGCATCTTTCCTGAAAAGCCGCATCGGCTTTGACCTCACCTGGTACCATGCCCGGCAGATCGACCAGATCATGCCCATCACCGTCTCCAGCGCCAGCGGCTACTCCTCTTATTATGTCAACGGAGGCACTGTCCAGAATCAGGGACTGGAACTCTCCCTCAACATCGTACCCGTAAAGACCCGCGACTTCACCTGGGATCTCACCCTCAACTGGAGCAAAAACCAGAATAAAGTGCTCTCCCTCTATAATAACCAGGCCTCCTACCTGCTGGCCAGCTACGGCTTCAACACCCAGCTCGTCGCAGAAGTAGGCAAAGCTTACGGCATCATCCGCGGCTCGGATTATACCTACCTCAACGGAAAGAGGATCGTGGACTCCAAAGGATATTATGTACTAAGCTCCAATTCCTTATCGGATATCGGACATACCGCTCCCGACTGGATCGGAGGCATCACCAACCGTTTCAGCTATAAAAACTTCTCCCTCAGCTTTCTGATCGATGTTCACCAGGGTGGACAGCTGTACTCCCTCGACAAAGACTTCGGAGATTACTCTGGCCTCTACCCGGAGACAGCTGGCAAGAATGACCTGGGCAACCCCGTAAGAAGCCCGCTGAGCGCAGGCGGCGGTATCATACTACCCGGCGTCACCGCCGATGGCAAAGCGAACACCGTTCACGTAGATGCATCCGATATCAACAAAGGACTGTTCCCCTTCAGCTCCTACAATAGCCTGGCCGACAGATCTTATGTCTTCGACGCCAGCTATATCAAGCTCCGCGAACTGTCTATCGGCTACTCCCTGCCTCAGCCAATCGTTGAACGGCTGGGCTTTATCAAAGGACTGGACCTCTCCCTCACTGGCAGAAACCTCTGGATCATCCATAAGAACCTGCCTTATTCAGACCCCGAACAAGGCTATGCAAGCGTTGGCACAGGCACTGGCGTACAGAATGGCTCCGTCGGCTTCCAGGTAGGAACCTATCCCAGCGTAAGAAATTTCGGACTCAATGTAAAACTGAAATTCTAGCCCCATCGGGAATGAAAAAGTAACCGGCCTTCCGGGAAACTGAAATTTTAAAAAATCAAATGAACATGCAAACACAATCCATCATAGCGAACAAGCGATCTAAGAAGCGATCCGGTATTTTGTTTTCCCTGGCGCTGTCCTCTTTATTACTCAATACATCCTGCACCAAACACATAACTGACTTGAATATCGATCCGAAGAATCCTTCCGTCGTACCCTCCGGAAGCCTTTTCCTCAACGGGGAGAAGAATCTCTCGGATGCGCTGAACAGCACCGGTAATGGCGTCGCCCCCTTCCGCGTCCTGGCGCAATCCTGGACGGAAAACACCTACGTATCCGAAGCGAATTATATCCTGTCTGCCGCCGATGCGCCGACAGGCTGGTGGAATACCCTGTATGCTACTCCCACCGGCACGACCAGCACTGCCAGTGTCCTGAACAGCCTCGTAGCCGCTAAGAAGGCCTTCCCCACCGATGTCACCGATGCGGCCACCCTGCGGAATGACCAGATCATCACGGATATCCTGCAGGTATATGCGTATTCGCTCCTGGTGAACACCTATGGCAATATCCCTTATACCCAGGCCTTTCATGATTCGATCCCCTTTCCGAAATACGACGACGCAAAGACTGTATATTATGACCTTCTTACCAGGCTGGATACAGCTATCGCCGGCCTCAACGCAGGAGGCGGCAGCCTGGGCAGCTACGATAAAATCTATGGCGGCGACCCCACCCAATGGAAAAAATTCGCCGCTACCCTCAAATTAAAACTGGCCCTGATCGTCGCTGACGTCGACCCCTCTACCGCCGCTACCAAGGTCCAGGAAGCTGTCTCCACCGGTGTCTTCAGCTCCAACAGCGATAATGCCCTCCTGAAATATCAAGCCAGTCCCACCGGTAACACCAATCCTGTGTACCAGGCCCTGGTTTCCAGCGGACGGCATGATTACAGCCCGACCAACCTGATCATCAATACGCTGCTGGCGTGGAATGACCCGCGCCTGCCCCTGTACTATAAAGAATACAATGGCTCTTACCTGGGCGCCGTGCCCGGAGCAGGTAATGGCTACGTGAAATTTTCGCAATTTTCCGACCAATGGCTGGCCGCCACCTTCCCCGGCGACCTCCTGGATTATGCGGAGACCAACTTCCTGCTGGCAGAAGCCGTTGAAAGAGGTATCGCAGTAGGCGGAACGGCGGAGCAATACTATGACAGCGCCGTAACAGCCTCCATCGAATACTGGGGCGGATCGGCCGCAGATGCCGCTACCTACCTGGCCCAGTCTTCCGTAGCCTATGCCACAGCCTCCGGCCCCTGGCGTCAAAAGATCGGTTACCAGAAATGGATCGCTTATGCCAACCGTGGCTGGGACGCCTGGACGGAAATACGGCGCCTCGGTTACCCCAACCTGGATGCCATTAATCCTCCCGTGAGCGCAACCGTTAACCTTCCCCGGCGGTTCAATTACCCGGGCAATGAACAGACTTCCAACGCGACGAACTGGGCCGCCGCCGTCAAAGCCGTCACCGGCGGATCGGCAGACCTGCTCTCCGTCAATCTGTGGTGGAACCAATAAACAGACCCTCTTACCTGACCAATCCTTCCCTCTAAAAGACCGGTTTGCGCAGCAAACCGGTCTTTTTTAATCTTAATATCCTACTAATTTGGTAGACTAATAAAAATTGAATAATATTGTTGGTGAATCATAAATAGCCCGCTTTGAAATCACTTTTGAGCATAATCCTTATACTGGCAGGTCTGCCCTTGTATGCCCTTGACAAAGGGGGCTCAACAACCCTATTGGGCGGCGGGATTATCGGGATAAGCGATAGGATAGGACACCGTGATTCGCTCTTGCCCGTCCGGAATAGCTACCAGGGGAAGGAAGAACTCATTTCCCGCTTCCGGAATGAAGAACTTGCCGCTCGGAATGAAGATTTCACCTCCCGAAACGAGCAACTTGTCTCCGATCTGCTGGATGCCGAGACCGACTATCGCGCAATAGGCAACAACCGCAGGACCCTTGTCCGCCTGCTGAAGATCCTACGGGTGAAAAAGGCAGGTTGGGATGCAAGGTCCGGAGCCCGGCTGTTCAGCGACCTGGCAGGTGTCTCCGTTAAGCTGAAGCTATACTCTCTGGCCATGAAATGTTATTACAAGGCTGAACAATATAAGAGCCGTACGCAGCTCACCTGGTATCGATCGATACGATTGACAGGTTCAGACACGGCTGATGCGGGTACAAACCATGACTTTGGTGATGCGGGCGCAAGCCGTGACTTTGCCGAAGTAGACGCGGACAATGTCAATCCCCTGCCGGATAGCAGCTCTTATGCTCAATTGCTAAACAGGACGACCCCTGCTCAACTATCCGATCCTCCCCCTTATACGGCGAAGTCCGAACCGGTGAAGACCTCCGATATCTGGGAATCCTTTGATGACGGGAAAACCGCCGTTTCCTATGCCCTGATCGTCCACGCCAAACAACCCATCTCCGGAAAACGTAAATCCTTTACCCATATCAACAATGTGGGGCATATGTTCATTACCCTGATCAAATACAATGACGACAATACCGTAGTAACCCGTTCCTTCGGATTCTATCCGCACAAGACGAATATTCTTTCCGCGACGCCTCTTCTCGCCCGGTCGGCCTCCGTTTTCAAAGACGACGCCTTGCATGAGTGGGATGAAATAGCCGGGAAATTCATTTCTGGCAGAAGGTTTCAGAAGATCATCGAACTATTGAAACGATACGATCACCTGACCTATAACCTCAACCGGAATAATTGCACCGATTTCGGATTGAATGTAGCGGAACTGGGCGGCATCAGCATTTCGCAGACCCGCGGAACCTGGCCCCTGGGTAAAGGCAATAACCCAGCCAACGCCGGACAGAGCATGCTGGAAGGAAAAATAAAGAATATAGACCCCGATTATCATGAACCTCTGTTCATCTGCAGCAATGTCCTTCCTTATTAGATGTTCTATTGGATCATGATCTTGAAAGAAAATTGCCGGGCAGGCGCATACCCTTCTCATCGCTCAGCACTTTCTCCATTACTTTCCGGAGCCCTTTGGGAATGATCTTTTTTTCTTCTTCGGTTAATGGCTGAATGATCTCGAAAAATTCATCCTCATCGTCATAATAGCCAAAATATAAGTCATACAGATCGTTGGCATGTAATCGTAAAGAAATTTCCTTGTCTTCCTCATAGATATGCATGCTGATCACGGACCATTGCTCATTGTCTTCGAAATCAAAACGAACCTCCACGTAGTCTTTACTGACTACGTCCGTTACCAGTTTCTCGATCATTTCGCCGGCATGGTTCTTTACCAATTCCTCATAAGTCATATATGTATGCTTAAATTTCGCTAAAGATAAACAAACTGCCGCTTTAGTTTGGTAATATTTGGATTGTACTGGCGATAAAATTATTAATGCTTCGCGAAAAAAACATCCACAATCCGATAGCCAAAAATAAAATTCCTATTGCGATGCAGTATCCAACCGATAAAGGCATAAGATTATGATAAATTGTATTAAGATCTCTTTCAGGAGGTCTTCTTTCTAATGGATTTTTATATATAATAACCACCCCTATAAAAGATAGCATCGAATTGACCCAAAACCAATGCTTCCTAAGCGAAATAAATAATGAAATCAGAAAAGCCAATAAGACCGCCCAAAGCCAGTAAGAGGTACTAAAAAAAACATAATTCATGATTTCTGTAATACCTATATTTTGCCTCTTTATAGCTGTAAGTTGCAAATTGATTGAATCGTTCTCCTGAATTATTTTAAATAAACGGATATCGTATAAAAAAAGTAGATATTTAAAAGATATTGTAAATGAGCAAGATGCTAAAAAATGAATCAGGATTTGCCTCCAGTTAAGTCTTTTTATAGAATCCCGCCATGAAGTCATGTTGTAAATATCTGATTTTGGGTTGGCTTGGCAGGACAAAATTCCAACTTTTTTGCATGATTTAGGGCTAATTGTAAATTTAGCGGACATAGTGCTGGCTCTTGTGCCTAAATCTGGAAACTCAAAATAGTATAAATGAAAAAGATATTTACTACGAAAAGATTGCTACTCCGTGAATTCGAGTCGGACGATTGGCTGGATATATATGGAATGAATACCTGTGTAGAAGTAATCAAGTTGATTGGCAAAGAGATCTGAAATTTTATATTCAAGAAAATCGCAAAAGTCTTGATCTAACATTAAAGTATTAATTTTAGCTGGATTCAAATCGCCGCCGGGCTGAAGCTTGCAGGCAACGAATAAATATACAATGCTTATCTTCTAGGTATGGCAAAAAAGCGGTTTGTGATGATGTAATTAACTGACAATCATCTACTTGAAACAATTTTGGATAAATATGGAATCCAATTCCATAAAATTCCATTTTCTTCATCATTTTGCAAAATGATTCAACGTACGCGAGAAGAAAGCTAAAGCAATTAGCAAGCGTTTTTAAAGCCGTGGCGGTAACAGGCCCCAGACAGTCAGGAAAAACAACTCTCGTAAAAGAGCTATTTGATAATAAACCCTATTTATCCATGGAAAACCCGGATAATAGGAAATTTGCCTTGGAGTATCCCCGGGGATTTTTGGAGAGATATCCGACAGGAGCAATTTTTGATGAAGTTCAACGAACTCCTGAGTTGTTCTCTTACCTGCAAGAAATATTAGATGATACTCAGACGCCGGGCCAGTTTATTCTTACCGGATCCAATAATTTCCTATTGCAACAGAATATCTCGCAAACGCTTGCCGGAAGAGTGGCATTTATGAATTTATTACCATTTAGTATCGCGGAGCTTTATCCAACACGTCAGGATATCCCTGATACTGCCAGCCTATTATTGACGGGCCTATATCCACCAATATATGACCTTCATTTGCCACCCCAGGATTGGTACCCTAATTATATAAGGACTTATGTGGACAGGGATGTAAGTCAGATTAAGAACATTACAGATCTGATTATTTTCGAACGCTTTCTGGGATTGTTGGCTGGCAGAAACGGGCAAGAGCTTAATCTATCTTCCTTAGCAGTTGAAACAGGCGTAGATACTAAGACAATCCAGTCATGGATTGGTATATTGGAAAGCAGCTTTATAATTTATTTATTGAGGCCTCATTTCAAGAACTTTAATAAGACCATCGTTAAAAGGCCGAAGGTGTACTTTTATGATACCGGTCTGGTTTGCTCATTGATGGGAATTTCAAGCGAATCTCAGTTGATTAACCATCCTTCACGTGGGAGTCTTTTCGAATCCTTTATCATTTCTGAACTTGTAAAAAAAAGAACCAACGCCGGTCGGCCCATTAATCTTTATTACTGGCGAGACAAAACCGGCCATGAGATTGATATAATCATAGATAACGCAGGCGAATTAATTCCTATTGAAATCAAATCAGGGAAAACGATCAATACAGAATTTTTTAAAAACATTTTATATTGGAAAACATTAAGTGAAGCCCCCAAAGGATATGTTGTTTACGGGGGTGACCAAGAACAACAAAGAAGTAATGGAATTGAAGTAATAGGGTGGAATAATTTTATTTATAGAGATATATGAGATCTGGGTTAGGCCGATCTATAATTATTTTCAACTATATAAACCAAACCAAAACTGACAAATACAAAATTTTTCTTTCGATGTTGACGGTGACACAGAATTAAAAGAGGCCGCAAAAATTGACAGATTGAAAGATAACTGCTACTGACCTCTAACCCTCCATACTACGCCCAATAAGAAAGGGCCGTGTGGAAACACCGCCCTTCGTTAAACTGCATGATAAAGACAAAATTCGAGGTCAAGTGCGGAATCGAACCGCAGTAAGAGGTTTTGCAGACCCCCGCCTAGCCACTCGGCCACAGGACCATCTCATCGAACCGGGTGCAATATAAATACGAATTATTAGTCTACCAAATAAGTAGACTAATAATTTTATAACCTTCTGATCAATTTTGTTTCACTTCATCCACCAACAATGGCCAGTTCTTATCCGGCCGGTGAGACTGCCGCATAAAGCCCGCTATCTTTTTAACAATGTCAGGATGCCCTGCGGCCAGGTTGTTTTTTTCCGAAGGGTCCTTGCTCAGATCATACAGCTCGATCGGCGCGTCTTTCTGCTTGCTCACATTCAGCCGTACCCCCTTCCACTGCTTCCAGCGCACCGCCTGCCTCCCATCATTCTCATGAAACTCCCAGTATAAATACTCGTGCTGCACCTGCCCCTTCTTTCCCAGCAGCGTAGGCAGGATCGAAATTCCATCGATCCCTGTACCAGGCTTAACCGCGCCCGTCTCGATCGCCCGGGCCTGCGTGGCTCCTGCCATCTCCCCGAACGTTGGAAACAAATCCCAGAATGCCCCCGCGAAATCACTTGTAGTCGCCCCCTTTATTCTCCCTTTCCAGGCAGCAATAAAAGGCACCCGGATCCCCCCTTCATACAGATCCCTTTTAATGCCCCGAAGAGCGCCATTGCTGTCGAAATATCCGGGCTCATTCCCCCCTTCCTCATGAGGGCCATTGTCGCTGCTAAAAAGGATCAGGGTATTGCCTGCGATCCCCTGCCGGTCGACTTCGGCGGTGACTTCCCCGACAAACCTGTCCAGCCGGGCCACCATCGCAGCATAGGCCGCATGCGGATAAGGCTCGAAAGCCGCCGTCTCATACGGCTTGGTTGCTTCTTTCTTACGGGCGGGCTCCCCGAACTTGCGCACATAATAATCGTAGACAGAATCATGCGGGACACTCAGGGCCGCATGGGGTAGGGTATAGGAGAGCCACAGAAAGAACGGCCCGCTCTTTGCCCCTTGCAGGAACTGCATCGCATGTTGATGGATCAGATCGGCTGAATAAACAGCGTCCCCAGTCTTATTGCCCGGCAGCTCCACTCTTTGATCGTCCTGCCATAGATGATCGGGGTAATAATTATGCGCCAGGCTCTGACAGTTATACCCATAAAAAATTTCAAATCCCTGCTTCAGCGGCTCCCCGGAAGAACCCGGATAACCCAGCCCCCATTTGCCAAAATCCGCCGTGACATAACCATTCTCCCGCAAGACCCTGGCAATCGTTCTCGTTGAATCCGGCAAAGGATATTGCCCCTCGGGCTTAAAACCCCTGTTGCCCCGCACCGCCGTATGCCCCGTATGCATTCCCGTCATAAAACTGGCCCGCGAAGGCGCACATACCGCCGTACCGGCATAAAATTGCGTAAACCGAAGACCATGGGCCGCCAGCGCATCGATATGCGGCGTCTCGATCTTTTGCTGACCATAACAACCCACATCGCCATAACCCAGATCGTCGGCCAGGATAAAAATAATATTGGGCCGGCTCTGCTGCGCTCTCAGCTTTCCCCCCAGTCCCGGCAAGAGCAACAGCCCTGATACCAGCAACAGCAAAGTCCGGCAGCGAAAGAACAACCCATGAATAACACGATAGGACATAGTAGGATATATTTAAGAGGATGATAATACTTGTACTGATCCGTGATGAAAGATAATATTATTTTTTTAATTAAAAAGTCTATAATAATGATAGACTAATGATCCGTACTACCGGCATCGACCAGAAGAAAGATTCCCTCTACGCCGTACTGAATAAAGTAGAACGGAAATATCCGATGATAGAAGGACGCTATGAAGGGAAATATATCGCTTATTAGTTTGTGATATTATAGACTAATAAAAATAAATATCTGATTGGTAATAAGGCGCAAATAAACAGCAGAACTCTTTTTATGTTATCTTGAATAAGATTAATAAAGAATACCCGCTGGCAGGAGGGGACATGAAAAAATACAGCGCATATTAAATGATATCAGCCGCAAATAACCGGGAGAAAAAGGACTTCGATGCCGTAGTAGTCGGTGCAGGCCCCAATGGCCTGGCGGCAGCCATCACCTTGCAGCGCCAGGGATTGTCGGTCCTGTTGCTGGAGGCCTCGGATAAGCCGGGCGGAGGACTGCGTTCAGGAGAATTGACCCTCCCGGGTTTTACCCACGATATTTGTTCGGCCATACATCCCATGGCGGCTGGATCCCCCTTCTTCAGCTCCCTGCCCTTACAGGAACATGGGCTGGAATATCTCTACCCCGGCTTTGCAGCGGCGCACCCCTTCGATGGGGGAGTGGCCGCTGTCCTGGGCGGTACGGAACAAGAGACGGCCGCAAGGCTGGGAGAGGATGAAGCCGCTTATCTTAAAATAATGGAGCCGCTGGGGAAAGACTGGCCCTTCATAGCCCCCGACGTATTGGGACCCTTACATTTCCCCGCCTCTCCGCTCAAACTGGCGAACTTTGGCCTGAAAGCCCTTACCTCCGCCTTGTTTCTGGCAAAAAAATTTCATACCCGGGAGGCACGGGGATTATGGGCCGGAATGGCCGCCCACTCCATGCTGCCCCTGTCCCGGCTGGACACTTCGGCTATCGCACTGGTGCTGATGACCGTGGGGCATAGTAAAGGATGGCCGATACCCCGGGGAGGATCGATGTCTATATCCGATGCGCTGGTATCTTATTTTATCTCGCTGGGAGGAAAGCTGGAGACCAGCTTCAGGGTAGATTCCCTGGACCAGCTGCCCTCTTCGAAAGCCGTATTGCTGGATCTCTCGCCCCGGCAACTATTGAAGATCGGAGGCCATCGCTGGTCCTCCCTCTATAAATGGCAATTGGAAAAATACCGGTATGGAATGGGCGTATTCAAAGTAGATTGGGCCCTGGATGGACCTATCCCCTTTACGGCTCCTGAATGCCATCAGGCAGGCACCGTACATATCGGCAATACGCTGGAAGAAATTGCGGCCTCGGAGCAACTGACCTGGGATGGCGGGCATCCCGAAAAACCCTTCCTATTGGTCGCGCAACAAAGCTTATTCGATCCCACGAGAGCCCCCGCCGGCAAACATACCGGTTGGGCCTATTGTCATGTACCCAACAGTTCGACCACCGACATGACCGACCGGATAGAAAGACAAATAGAACGATTTGCCCCGGGATTCCGGGATCGCATCCTGGCCAGGCATGTGCTGAACACGGCACAGCTGGAAGAGTACAATGCCAATTACATCGGAGGGGATATCAACGGAGGCGTCATCGATATTGGGCAGCTTTTTACCCGGCCGGCCCTGCGTAGCTCTCCTTACAGGACTTCGGCGAAAGGGATCTATATCTGCTCGGCTTCCGCCCCCCCGGGCGGCGGCGTGCACGGCATGTGCGGTTACCATGCAGCGCGCAGGGCGTTGAAGGATATCTTTAAGATATCTCTCTAACGTCAATTCGCAAACCTTGTTATTACTCCCTACCTTTGAAGGGTACAATAGCAATCCCGCCTTATTATGGATAATAGGTTATTTGAGTCCCTGGTCACCATCAGACGCCAGTTGCACCAAAACCCCGAACTGGGGTTTAAAGAATTTAAGACATCCGCCTTAGTGCAGGAGCAGCTGCATGCGCTGGACATCTCCTTCGAGGGAGTAGCCGGGACAGGCGTCATTGGCGCCCTAAAAAAAGGGCAGGGGCCTACCATCGTTTTACGCGCCGATATGGATGCCCTGCCGATCCTGGAAGATACGGATCTGCCCTTTCATTCGCTCACCCCGGGAGTCATGCACGCTTGTGGGCACGACCTGCATACCACTATGCTGCTGGGGGCCGCCCACCTGTTAAAAGACGCCCCATTCGAAGGGACGGTCAAACTGGCTTTTCAACCATCGGAAGAAAGCAGCGCCCGAAGCCCGGAAAGAGGAAAGTCGGGAGGACAGATCATGATCGAAAGCGGTAAGCTGAACGACGCGCAGGCAGCCCTTGGCCTGCACGTTAATCCCCTATTGCCGGTAGGACAGATCGCTTATAAGAACGGAGAGTCGCTGGCCAATGTCAGTAACTTTTCTATTACCATCACCGGTAAAGGAGGACACCCGGGCGCCATGGAGAATCTGATCGACCCTGTTTTGATCAGCGCACATCTGATCGTGGAAGCGCAGTCCATCATTTCTCATACCGCACCGCTGCAGCCTGCTGTACTCGCTTTTACCCATACCCAGTCCCTGGCCAACCCCAGCTTCAATGTGATCCCTCAAAGCGTATTGTTGCAGGGTTCCCTGCGGGCGCTGAATATCGATACTTATCAGAAATTAGTGGCAAGGCTCCGGTCCTTGCTGAAAGGAATGGAAATGGTATACGGCTGCCAGATAGAACTGGACTTCAGCGCCTATTACCCCAGTCTGCTGAATGATCCGGCTGTTCAGGATATGCTTGCTCCCGTTCAGGAGAAGATCTTCGGGAAAAAGAATGTGATAGAAGGAACCGGACAATTACTCGGAGAAGATTTTGCCTTCTTTTCCCGGCTCATGCCCTCTCAGTTTTACTTCCTGGGCGCAAAGACGGAGCAAAACAATAGTTTTTTTCTCCATCACCCCAAAGTCACTTTCAATGAAGATTGCATAAAGTTCGGCGCTGCCTTCTTAGCAGAAGGCGCGTTGGCGCTGCTCTCCGCTTACTCCGTAGTATGATGCCCATAATTTTTCTCCCCGGCTGTGACGGCCACCGGCAGGATATTCTCCTTGGGGGGCAACGGGCAGGTCGCATAATTGGTAAAAGCGCAAGGAGGATTATAGGCTTTATTAAAGTCTATGATAGTCTTCCCATCAGCGCCCGGCTTTTGCGCGTATAAGAACCTCCCCGACGGATACGTCGTTTTGCCGCTGGTCTCATCCCCGAAAATGATAAAGAGCTCATCTCCTTCCTCCAGGGCATCCAGGGTATATTGCTGGTTATTGACCGTAAAGACCAGTTTGCCAGGCGTCTGCTGTTGATTGGTTTGCCCGAGGATATTGGTGATAGCGATGCTCCGGGCCTGCCCCCCTGTCTGCAAAGTGGCGGAGACCCTCCAGGCCGTATCGACGGGGAACCGGTCGATATCCTTAAATGTAGTGGCCTGCGGACTTTCCAGGTTTCGCAGACGCACCCCTATTTTATCGTCCCGCAGAATGATGGTCCAGCGCAAATTGCCATAAGATACCACCGGCTGGCGGGCGGAATCCTTATCGAAGATCACTGCTTCTTTGATGGGCTTGTCATTTACTTTTATAGCGGTATTGTTGAGCGTAACGAGCTTCACTGTATTGCCGGTGCGTTCAAAGATGCCCGCCGTTTCCACGATGGTGCCCGCCGGGAAAATGACTTTATTCTGCCGGCCGCTCCCAAAAGGGTTTTTGCCTTCCTCCAGCCAGTATAGACCGACAAGGTTCAGCCAGCCGTTCGGCGCTTTCAGGTTTTGAACCCGTTTGGCATGCCAGCCTTCGATTTCCTGCTGGTAGGAGACGGTTGTTTGAGCCCTGATGCCCGTATGCAGTAAGATGCCGGCCAGAACGGCGAGCAGCAGCTGACGATTATTTTTCATTGTTAGGCAGGTTATTTTAGATTACTGATATAAAGATACGACAAACCGGGGCCTCTGCTGCGATTGGTATCTAAAGTCTACTGGTTTGGTGGATAATTAGGGTTTGTGTATATTTGCCGGCGGCTATTTGACCCAAAAATAACCGTGCATTGCGCACATGATTGAACTGAAAGACGTTTCCAAAATATTTTATAAGAAGCATAGTGCTGTAACGGCCCTGTCCGGTCTGTCTCTAAAAGTGGCAAAAGGGGAGATCTTCGGCGTGATCGGGGCCTCCGGGGCCGGAAAGAGCACCCTGATCCGTTGTGTCAACCTGCTGGAAAAGCCCACTTCCGGTGAAGTGATCGTTGACGGGCAGAACCTGTCCAGGCTGGGCTCCCGCCGTTTGACACAGGAAAGACGACATATCGGCATGATCTTCCAGCATTTCAACCTCTTATCTTCCAGGACCGTCTATGACAATGTAGCCTTTCCCCTGGAATTAAGCAGCACTCCTAAACAGGAGATCGCCAACAGGGTAGCCGAATTGCTCGCCCTGGTAGGGTTGCAGGACAAACAGCATGAATATCCAGCTAATCTATCCGGAGGACAGAAGCAGCGGGTCGCCATCGCCAGGACCCTGGCGAATAACCCTAAAGTCCTGCTCTGTGATGAGGCCACCAGCGCCCTGGACCCGGAAACCACCCGCTCTATCCTTGCCCTGCTTAAAGATATCAACCATCGCTTTCAGATCACGATCTTACTCATCACCCATGAAATGAACGTCGTAAAGGCTATCTGCGATAAGGTCGGGATCATCAGCGAAGGCAAGCTGATCGAGCAGGGCACGGTCAGTGAGATCTTCTCCCATCCCCGCACGGAGCTGACCCGGCAGTTTATCGCGTCTTCCCTGCATTTCAATATCCCTCTGGAATTCCAGCAGCGGTTGAGCCCATTCCCGGACGAGCGTAAGCATCCCCTGGTGAAACTGGAGTTTACCGGAGACTCATCAAAACTACCGGTGCTATCGGAGGCGTCCCGCTTGTATGGCGTCAATAATCATATCGTATCGGCACAGATGGATTATGCAGGAGGCGCCAAATTCGGCATCATGCTGCTGGAAATATCCGGCTCCGGAGCCAATACACAGAAGGCGATTGAATATTACAATAACCACCAAATCAAAGCGGAGATACTAGGATATGTCTGAATCAATGATCTCGCTGCTGATCCATGGGCTCTGGGAGACCGTCGTGATGACATTCGTGTCCGGGTTCTTCGGATTCCTGATCGGCCTGCCGACCGGAGTGCTCTTGTTTCTGACCCGTAAGGACCAGGTGCTGGAACACCGGTTCATTAACCGCCTGGTCTCTGTCGTAGTGAATATTTTTCGCTCCATCCCCTTTATCATTTTGATCGTCTGGATGATCCCTTTTACCAGGATGCTGGTAGGGACCTCTATCGGCGTATTGGCGGCCCTGGTACCCCTCAGCATCGGTGCTGCGCCCTTTATCGCCAGGATGGTCGAGAACAGCCTGCTGGAAGTCCCCCACGGGTTAATCGAAGCGGCCCGGGCGATGGGGGCTACACCCGCTCAGATCGTATCTAAGGTCTTATTGCCCGAAGCCCTCCCCTCTATCGTCAACAGCGCCTCGATCACCTTGATTGCGCTCGTTGGGTATTCTGCCATGGGCGGCGCGGTAGGAGCGGGTGGATTAGGACAGATCGGCTATCAGTATGGATATGTCGGATACGATATCGTAGTGATGAACACGGTCCTGATCCTGTTGGTCGGACTGGTATTCTTTATTCAATGGATAGGGCAGACCATCGCCCGCAAAGTCGATCATCGGAAGTAAACGGCTTACCGGAAGTAAATAAATCATCGGAAATAAATCAAAACGAATCTCAGTCAATAAATCAAAATAATGAAAGCAAACACCCGATTCCCGATAGCCAGCCTTCTTCTCGCCCTTCCGGTATTTCTCTATAGTTGCGGCCAGGGCGACCATAAGAACGATCCGAATCATATCAAGGTAGGCGTAGAGTCCGGTCCGGAATACGTGGTGGCGCAAGCCGCTCAGCGACTGGCTAAAGAGAAGTATAGCCTGGACGTAGAACTGGTGCAGTTCAATGATTACGTAATGCCGAACGAAGCCCTGCGTCAAAAAGATATCGATGTCAACGTCTTTCAGAACAAGCCTTTTTTAGATGTTCAGGCTAAACAGCGCGGCTATCATTTTGCCATTCTGGGAAATACCTTTGTATATCCGCTGGCCGGTTATTCAAAAAAAATAAAAAGCCTCGACCAATTGAAAAATGGCAGCACCATCATCATTCCGAATGATCCGACCAATGCAGGACGGGCGCTGCTGCTATTACAAAAGGCCGGGCTTTTGACACTGAAAGACGGCGTCGGCCTGCTGCCCACCCTGAACGATGTCGTCAGCAACCCTAAAAATTTATCCATCCTGGAACTGGAAGCACCTCAGCTGCCAAGATCATTGGACGATCCGAAAGTGAGCATCGCCATCATCAACAATACGTTTGCCGGACCCGCCGGACTGGTCGCCCGGCGTGACGGGATCTTCGTTGAAGATGAAAAATCCCCTTACGTTAATATCATTGTGTCCCGGGATGATAACAAAGGCGAGGAGAATGTACAAAAATTTGTAAAATCTTACCAATCCGCCGAAGTGGAACAGGCGGCAGCAACAGCTTTTAAAGGCGGAGCTATCAAGGGCTGGTAATTTACTGCAAGGATATTCGTTTTTCCCTGATCACCGTGAACGAATATTTCTTCCCTGTTCTATTCGCCGCCCTGGATACCGCGCCATTGACATCCAGTAAAGAGATATTACTGTGGAGATTATATTCGATAGGGTTGGAAAGACGCTTTTTATCGGCGTCCCGGGGCTTATCCACCCGTGTAAAAGATTCCCTTTCCATTTCGATATCCAGTTTTTCAATATCGGTTTGCTGCGCTTCCTGTAGTTGTACTCTTGTGATGAACTTAGCCATTGGATTAAAATGTTTTAAATGATATAATGGATTGAGTTAGTACTTCTTTTCTCTCGGGAGGCCTTTCCGGGAGCCCTTAAGCGGACCGTTTCAGTTTAAGCTGTCCCAGCTTATGATAAAAAGGAGTGGGACTGTCGGCTGTTTTAGGTTGATATTCCCCTGTAATAATGGGAATATACATGACCCTCCTCCGGCTTATCTCCCCTTCGAACGGCGATTGCTGAACCCGATGCCACAGGCGGCCATCATGCACGGTAAGATCCCCCGCTTCGATGTTAAATCCTACCTCCCTCTTGTCGGGCGTATGGTCAATAAAATATTTTTTTCTGAATAACAGCCTGAACAAACTTTGTTCATGAGTGCCCGGAAGTACCCGAAGCCCTCCGTTATCATAAGAGCAATCGTCTAAATGGAGTCCGACATTCAACATTGGCCGGATCCGGGAACCCAAAAACAGATCCCTGGGACTATCCGTATGCCACCCCAGTTGCTTAAAGGAACTGGCGCCGGCATTGACATAATGATTGACGACCAATCCGTCCTTCTCATTTTCGCCTATCCGCCCCTCATAATTACCCAGTAATTGCGTAAGCGCCTTAAAACGAGGGTCCTTCAGGAATTCCTTCAATACTGGGGAGTAATGAGAGGTAAACGCGATGCGCTGGATCAACGGCGACCCGTCAATATCACGACCCATCTTCAATGGGATTCCATTCACTTTGGTAATATTATTAGAGAGTAAATAACGCTCTGCACTTTTCACCTCGCTGAGGAACAGCGCAAGCGTATCCCTGTCGACAAAATTCTTAAACTGAATAACCCCATGCGTATAAAAATACTGCAGATGAGCCTTGGTTAGGTTACGCTCCAGGCTAAAAGTCCCCTGTATCACTTTATCCATACTGTTTTGTTTAAATGGTCTTTACAAACTGCTTTTATAGTCTACTAAATTAGTAGACTAAATTGATTTAAACAAATAAATTTTACATATAAAAAAAATCCGGACCTGAAAGGCCCGGATAACCACCATTCAATAAAACTTATTTAAAATCCGGAACCGGGAAAATATACCCTCCGAATAACAGGTAAGACCATAACAAGGTCCAGAAGATATTGAAGATCTGCGCCCCGACGAATGTAAAAGCCGGCCGTCCGCCCTGGATCTTTACCAGGTCCGCAAATTTGGCTTCCATACCGATAGCAATGAATGCCAGCGCAAACCAGACTGTCCGCAGACTATTTAACACCCCCGCCACGCTCTTAACGGTTGCAGGAGTTAAAAGGAAAGAGAAGACCAATGAAACGGCAATAAAGCCCAGCACGAATTTGGGGAATCGCTCCCAGACCAGTTTCAAACCCGGCTTCCCCATGTCTATCTTTAAACGGCCTTCCTCTTCCACGCCCGAACCAGCTCCCGGTCCTTCCGTACCCGGACCTGCCTCCGATCCTGCATTCCCGGGCTTCTTATACGCCCACCAGATCGCAATAAAGAAAGCCGTCACCCCGATAAATACATTCTGGGAGAATTTGGCAATGACCCCCGCCTTGACTGCCGCCGGCCCTACCAATTGCCCCGCCGCCGCTACCGAAGCCGTCGTATCCAGCGTCCCGCCCAGCCAGGCGCCCCCGACGATCTCCGGTATATGTAATACCTTGATGATCCAGGGCTGAATGATCAGCATCGGGATAGCCATTAATAACACCAAAGTGGTGACATAAGATAGCTTTTTCTTATCCCCGTTGATAGCGCCCGCCGCCACGATAGCTGCCGATACGCCGCAGATAGACACCGCCGAAGCCAATATGACCCCGAACTCGTCATCTACTTTCAGCTTTCGGCTAAGCCACAACGAAAAGAACCAGACCGCCGTTACGACAATGACAGCCTGAACGATGCCCGGCAAGCCGGCTTTGATAAGATCCGAAGACAAGATGGTCGTACCCAGGATCACCAACCCGGTCTTGATATAGAATTCCGAGCGCACAGCCTCCTTCAGCCAGGCCGGCAACGCCGTAAAATTGCCGAACAACAGCCCGATCAGCAAGGCAAACACTACATATTCCAGCCCGTAATAGGCAACACTCTTATTACCCGCTATGATAAAAGACACAATGACCAGCAGATACAGGAAGGCAAACCCACCCGCAAATCGCACTACGCTTCCCCCCGACAAGGCGATGGAAAAAGAGGCCAGCGCCAGAAAGACCACCCCCGTTTCCAGTATCCGCAATAAATTATCGGCGGCCAGCACCTTTCGGAAAAGCTCCTCAGCCCCGCTCCATTGATAAACCGGTAAATGAAAACTAACGCCACTGCTGTTTAAAAGCAGTACGGCAAAAATGATCACTCCGCCAAGAATGACTGCCCACCAGTCTTCCGTGAGTGATTTGGCCATTGGTTTCGGGAGGGGCGATGAAATGGGTTCATCGGCTGTTACAGTTGGTTGCATAGTGATTGCTGCTTAAAAGTTTGCTACAATACTATATAATAATTATTAGTCTACAAAATATGTAGGGTTGTCTTCCTACATTGAATCCGGGTTTTCCCCACCACCCCAACCTTGACAGTCAATGTATCGTCTTTATGCAACATTTCGTGCATAGCCTGTTGCCCCTCCTGCGTCACTTCATACTCGCCCTCCAACCCTTTCAGATGAATAGATAGCGTATGGGCGTCGCCCGTCCGGTTCTCCACATAAAACCGGAGAGAAGCCCCCGAAGGATCGAATACCACCGGCTGATCCTTCGCAAAGCCATCCCGGCTCAGTTCTATATCGATCCGCTGCGCTCCATTCCGGTAATACAGCCTGCGCCGCAGCCCATCTTTGGGAATAACTGAAATCATCACATCCTTTTTCGCCGTCAACCCTCCTTCCTTCAAGCGAACCCCCTTCCCCGCCGCTGCCTGCACCATCCTCCCCCCATACGCCACCACCCCAAATACCGGGTCCTTCGTCACCACCGTCGCCGCCATACGGGTAGCGCCCCCAAAACCAAGATCGATCTCTCCGTCATAATACCAGGGACCCCTTACCTGTGATTTCTGGATCCAGGGAGTACTGGTCTGCTGCGGCTCGAATGCCCAACCGGAAGCACCATCATTTTCCTTCCCGGGATACCAGAACCCATAGTTGCTTTGCGGCGTACCTGAATTGATCAGCGCAAAGGAACTGAGATAAGCGGCATAGCCCAGCCCGAGATACTCATCAGGTCGATCGCTGAAATGCAACGCATAATCCAGGATCGCCCACCCGCCCATCTGTGACATATAGCTTAACGTATAACTGTCGCTTCGGCCTCTGAAATCACTCCCCAGATAATAATAAGCGGGTTCCAGGAATCCCCTCAACGCAATATTGGCCTGTATCTGCCGGTCCATAAATAAAGTGGCATCCTCCTTCCGGATCAGGGGATGCGAATACCAGCGTTTTAAATTCTTATCGAACCACAGGTTACTGTCTGGCTGCAGCGTATTCAACAGCGCATATTTCGCCAGGGCATGACTGGATTCGAAGGCGGTGGCATCGATGGCATATTCGGAACGGAAAGGGTAGGGGTCGTCATACAGGAAATATTTAACCTTCTTCTCCCATTCACCGCGAAGAAACTTCGCATCGTCGGAAAAACCCTCCTTTTCCAGGTCCGCCATCAGATCTGTCAGCAACAATTCATTATAACAGCCCCATTTATAAGTCTCATACCAGGGCAGGATCTCATAGGGATATTTGAAAAAAGCCTTGGCTGTTTCCCTGGCTCTTTCCAGATACCCCTTTTTGTCGAGGTAATGCGTCATCCCCGGATACAGGCTGGCTATCTGGTACAGGTGATAGTACAGCATCATGATATGGGGATAGTCATAAGAACGCCAGACATGCGTCTTATTTCTGTTGGGATCATTCAGGTTCTTCGAGCGCCCCACGCTATCCCGGCCCACCAGCCAGCTGGGTGTGCCATAGACCCCATACGGATAAGGTGCTTCCTTATCCGTACGTTGCAGTTTTCCCCAGACAAAATGTTCGATATAATATTCCAATGCATCGATCTCTTTTTGGTCGGGATAAAAGACATTCTTGGCTGCTACAAACGGCGCTTTGCAAAGCCCCGGGTCATCACAGGTCAATACATAGCGCAGCCGGCTCGTGTCGAAATAATCGGCGTTGTCAGGCCCCCGCAGCGCCGCATGCTTCATGTCGTAAATGGAGAACAATCCATCATACCATTTAGATGAATCTTTATGCTGTTGGTGGTTGACGATAAAGGAAGCTCTTTTTTTATACAAGGTCTCCAACGGCTCAGTAACGAAAAATTCAAGGGTGGTCTGATAATGGTTGCCATATCGGACTGTCAGCTTGTTCTCGCCCAGCTTTGCGAAAGTTACCTTATACAGCATCGTCCCCGGCTGTTGCTCCCCGGTATAGCGGAGCGTAGTCGCCTGCGGGAATTCCGGGACGATGGCCGTTATCTTTTGATGGGTCCTGAGTGCGATCAGCACGTCGAGATCATTCGGCACCGTCATACCCGGTATCACCCGCACATCGATCAACCCTTCCTGTACCAGGATGTCCCGGATGCCGTCATAATCTTTCGCCCACCGGAAAATAAAACCATAGGTTTTCTTTCCTCCGCCTGGGATCGTGGCAGAGCTGAAAGGTTGCCGCCAACTGGCCCTGCGCTCCACTTTGTTCATCCCTGCATTGGCCATAATAGTACTGTCCATTTTATCCGCTGCTGTTTTTCCCTTTTTACCCGTATAAGCCGCATGGATATATGCCTGGAATACGCCTCGTTCTTCCGGAGAGCTAGTGGTAAAATATTCAAGGGAAGTGCCTGCCCTGGGTACCATCACCAGGTAGGGACCTACCCCTGTCGGACGCTCCCAGAATATAAAAGAATTATTCCCCGAAATAAAATGATGCTTGACCACTCTTTCCTCGAAGATCTCTTTCGGATTTTCACCACCCCCGCTATTATAGTATAGAGGTAGCGCCAGATCTTCGACGGTTACAGGCTGCGCGAGCGTATTCTCCAGGGTGATCGCCCATTCCAACCCCTCTTTCTTCAGCTCGAAGGATTGAGCAATCCTCACCGGCTTAATCCCATCTCCGGCCTTCACGGAATCCAGCACCCCGCCTTCCCGCCGGTACCGTACCGTCACTTCTCCCAGCCGCTTGCCCTTGCGGATATAATTGGTAGGGTAGCGATCATCGGTCTTCCAGAGCCCGCCGATCCCATACTGATCCTTCTCCAACGTAAAGGCGTCATTGCGGATTATTCCGCCAACTTGCGCATGCAGCGCAGGCGCCAACAATACCGCCCACAAGGCGGCTTTTATTTTTTTATCCATATGATTGAACCGGGAGTCTGCTCGACATATTGAGGCGGCTGATTAGGTCTGGTTGGTTGAATGACTTGGGTTGACTGTGGCGTAGCGGTGGGCGTTGCCCGGTTCATCCTTGTATAGTTGGGAATCGCCAGTAGGGGAGAGCCGTCGGCCCAGGTTCCCTTGATAGCCATGATACCCCGGAGGAAGTCTCCCTTCCATTCCAGGGAGAGCGGCTGATTCCCGATCGGCTGGTTGATATCCTGGTGATCCGCCGTCTCTACATTATACAGGAGAGGTCCATAGCGCAGCGCGATCCTGCCCCGGTCGGCCTCGATCTTTTCATCGGCTGTTATCTTTTGGATCTCCATCGGCAGCTCCAGCTCGATCCGGTCTCCCTTCTTCCAGACACGCCGGATAACGGCATACCCGTTTTCAATGACAGGCGCTACCGGTTTCCCATGCACGACTAAAGATTTCAGGCCCCTGACTTCCGGAACAGGCGTATACAATTCACTCGTCGTACGGTTGGGCACACGCACATGGATGGTAAATTCCTTCGATTGCTCCGGATTGACCGTCATGGAAATATGACCGCTCCAGGGATAGTCCGTCTTTTGCACCATCTCCACATTGGTGCCCGCGATTTTCTCTACCTTGATAGTGCTGCCGACGAACAGGTTGACATACAATGCATCTTCTCCCCGTACATAGGTCCAGGTAGGCATCATCAGCAGCGTGCGGGGAATATTACCCACACAGCAGGGGCAGACATGCCATTGATAACGGGCCTGTGCCGTCGACAGCGCATTGGTATAATAAAAATCTTTACCGTCGAGATCCAGCGATCCCAGCAGGGCATTATAGATCGTCTCTTCGTAGAGGTCGGCATATTTCGCATCGTGATAGGCCAGGTTCATCTTATATTCGAAAAAGACCAGCCCGCAGCTCGAACAGGATTCACAGTACGCATTATTCCGCAGCGAATAGTTCGGTCCAAAACCTTCCGAAGTCTCCCCGCTCCCAATCCCCCCGGTAACATAATACTTTTTATTAACCATATTATCCCATAGCGACAATACCGCGCTTTGATAATCCACGTCGCCTGTCTCTGCCGCCACGTCCGCCATGCCGGAATACGTATAGGTTGCCCGGACCGCATGCCCTACGGCTTCATATTGTTCCTGTACCGGAACCGCGCTCTGATCATATTCGCTGCCGCCGGAGCGATTGTCCAGCAGGAACTTAGCCAGAGATATATAGCTATCCCCCCGGCCATGGCCTTCCATATCGTTTACGAAACGCCCGAAACGGACCAGGGCCTGCTCCATTTCCTGGTGACCGTCGAACCACGCTTTCTTGCCGGGGCCGATATTCGCTACCCAGCAGTCGGCGAGCTTTTTAGCGGCATTATACAATCGTTTATCTTTTCCTTCCGTGAGCGTATAATGATTGATTGCCGATTCGATAAAATAGCCCGATACATAGCCCTCGTGATTGCCCCGGCCTTCGGGAGACCATCTCTCATGCCAACGGCTGGTATCACGCAGTGTAAACGCCGTTTGCAGATACCCGTCAGGCTCCTGCGCGGAAAGAATAATAGGGATCCATTGCTCCAGCGTCTTTTTCATTTTCTCCTGTGCCGCGATCATCTCCGCATCGCCCTGGGGGTCCACCATCAACGCCTCACACATCGCCTCCACCGTCTGATGCACCCAGGCATTGGAAAACACATACCCTTTATGCCCCGCATGCGGCTCTCCCCGTAAGGCTTTGGCCGCTTCGAGGAAATTGTCGATGCCCCCCTGTCCTGTGGAGAGGTCTGTCCGGTTGCACTGATCGATACAGAAGGGGATCCAGTTGACGATCATGGATTTGGCACGGTCATTCCAAAGTTTGCTGTCGATTTTATATCGTTTGGTGTAGACCACATCGAGGCGTTTGTCCTGCGGCTGCTGACGAACTTTTACATGTAAGGCAGCGTAGGAACGCAGGGCGCCTTCGCCCGTCTCCAGTTGAAGGGTATAGTCTCCGGGAGCGGAGAAGGCCGCCGTGGTCACTTGTGCGCCGGCATTGTTGAATACGACATTACCCGGGCCGGTAGCCTTGCTCCACAGCGTTTTGCCAACAGGATGTACCGACCGGATCGTACCGGATAAATAAGTTTTTCCGTCTAACATGACATCCCGGTCGACTCCCGCGATGACTACTGCAGGGTATTGGGGGGCATCTTCCGGCTCATAGACCGTCCATTCCTGCAGTGTAGCCAGGTATCGGTCTGTCGAATCTAATTCCAGTCTTAATTTGGTGGTCTTTACTTCGTCGAAACGGGTGGTATTGTATTGATGGTTCACGAGGCCCAGCCCCGTGGCGTGCTGAACGGGAATAAAGTTGCTCCCGTCCCAATATTCCACCCGGTAGGCCTGCGGCAGATGCATCGTATTGGTATAATCCCACCAGTATACGGCAATGGCCGCTGTGCGGATAGGCTGCTTCCATTCGTATTGCACCCATTGTGTTCCCAACCGCTGCAAGGGCCGGTTGCCTCCCCGGTTATTCCCCGGAGGGGTAGGCGTCTGCCCGTCATTCAATACAGCCCAGGAAGACCGGGACGGGCCGGATGGTGTAGCTATAACGGCCAGATTACCACGCTGTTCAGCCGGAGTGTCGTTTTTGCCCGGCGCTGTTTGTCCGCCGGCGATTTGTCCTATGGCGGGCAAAGACAGTGCAAGGACGGCCAGTCCGGCCAGGGCAAGCGTATAAAAAGATCGGTTCGGTATCATATTTAAAAATACGATTCCAACTCAATAGGGGCTATTCATTTATTGATCGAAACCTATCCGATTTTGCCCGGTAATCACAAGTCTATTTTTATCAAAATAATTTATAAGCCTTTCGTAACTTCCATCTCTATTTATAACGCGACTAATATCTTAAAGCAATGATTTTCCTGGTCTTCTCCGCAATATAGCTTTCTGCTATTACAACCAATTGAATATGAGCAAGTGTTGAGTTTTCTGCTCAGATCAATCGGCTACACCAAAAAAAGATCACCTATAAGTGATTTTTACTCATTACCTTTACCAAACGATCATCTAGTGGAATCCAGACTGGTTTATCTGTCGCAGTTATCTGGTGATAAGGCGTCGATCTATAGTATCGTAACTGAATCAAGTAAAATATCTTTTTTAGATCACTTTACCCTGGAACATAGAAGGGAATCTACACAGGATTTAATGAGTATAATGAGACGTCTCAGGAACATAGGAAATACCGTTGGGGCAACAAGAACTTACTTTAAGTTGGATGAAGGCCTGGCATGGAATGATCTGGTTTGTGCGCTATATGATACTCCCGATAGGCACCTGCGATTATATTGTATCCGGCTAAGTAATAAAATTATTGTTGTGGGGAATGGCGGCCCTAAAAATGTGAGAGCCTGGCAGGATAATCCCAGACTTAGTCGGGAAGTCCATGAAATGATGCACTATTCAAAAATTATCCGGATAAGACTAAATGATGGCAGCCTGCGGGTATCCGATGATAATTTAAAGTTCGAAGGTGATCTAATGTTAACATACTAAAAATGATGTTATGAAAAAAATTAAAGACATGGACACGAATTACTCCAGTGATCTGATAGGTGATCTCTTAAACGATATCAACCCTCAGGAAGGCGCACGAATAGATTATAAGATGCAGCTGGCTGCAAAAATATATGCAGGCCTCAAATCCAAAGGTTGGAAAAGCCTCCAATTGGCAGAAGCATTGAATCTGAAAAGCCCTTCTCTCGTTTCCAAATGGTTGAGCGGGACGCATAATTTTACTGTTGACACATTAGTTGATATTCAACAGGTGCTTGGTATCAAGTTGATAGATATAGAGCCGCTGGAAAATGAACATTTACACCATTCAAAAGCCGTCAAAACGATTAAAAAATAGCTTCCCGAAAAAAATCCAAAAACAACGATTTTTTTAACCGGCGTATTTATTTTGATTATTTTTACATCACAATCGTACTACGATGAGCGAACAAGACATTAAGAATCTGGAAAATATAGCCTTAGAACAGTTGAAAAGAGGTTATACCCGCGAAGAAGCCCTCCGCGATTTAATGAATGCCGGTATTCTTGATAAAAACGGGGATCATACAGCTCCTTACCAAAATCTCGGCAAGGCCGTAAAGGCTATCCAAAAATAGGCTATTCAAGTAGCTTATCATGTATCACATTAGACCAAATTTAATATTAGGCTTTCATGGTTGTGATGAAAGCGTAAGGGACCGTTTATTAACTCAGCCGGACGAAATTGTGTTCAGCAAAGAGAAATATGACTGGTTAGGGCATGGAATGTATTTCTGGGAAAACAATTACAGGCGAGCCTTTCAATGGGCTGAAGATAAAAAGGCAAGGGGGCGAATTGAAAAGCCTTCTGTCATAGGTGCTATTTTGTTTTTAGATCATTGCTGTGATTTTTTAGATTCCAGCTATATCAATCTCCTGAAAAAATATTTTGATATAATGGAAGCCGCGTATATAGCAGTCAATAAGAAATTACCTGAAAATATAGACTTGCCTCATGACATGTATAAAGATAAAATTTTACGGGAACTGGATTGTGCAGTAATAGAATTTATGCATGGCAAAGTATTATACAATATTCAGAATGGTATAGACAATGATGGCTTTTCTATTAAAAGAGTCTTCGACTCCACCCGGGGCGTATTTACAGAAGGCGGCCCCGTCTTTACCGGCGCCGGTATTCTCGAAAAAAGCCATATCCAGATCTGCATCCGAAATCCCAATTGTATCAAAGGATTTTTCCTTCCCCGGAAAGAAGTGGTCTTCCCGCAATTAATGGAAGCGTCGTAATACATAAAAAAATATAACTAACGGAATTATACTACTATGACTGAACAGGATATCCAAAACCTGCGCAATATTGCTATTGAAGGGATGAAAAAAGGCTATACACGCGAGGAAGCTTTCCAATCCTTAAGGGACGCGGGTATTCTTGACGAAAACAACAACTATACAGAACCATACCAAAATCTCGGTCGGGCAATCGAAGCTGCTAAAAAGAAGCGGCTTCGTAAAAACTATCTTCGGAAAAAGTTCATTCGCAGGAAGCGTACCCGAAAATACCGCGGCTCATAACACAGACTTCCCGGCATCCCCGCCTGGCCTGCTATTTGCACACATTAAATTGATTCCCAATTCTTATCTTGTGATCTTATAACCATCGACCATGAAAATACTGGTAATAGAAGACGAAGAGGAACTAAGCAAAAGCATCGTCGCCTATCTCAAAGCCGAAAGCTATGTCTGCGAAGTAGCCTCCGACTTTAAAACCGCTATGGAAAAAACAGAATCCTTCGACTATGACTGCATCTTACTGGATATCTCCCTCCCCGACGGAAATGGCTTGCAGGTCCTGAAAGAACTAAAAGCCAATAACAAAACAGACGGCGTAATCATTATCTCCGCCCGTGACTCCATGACCGACCGCATAACAGGATTGAACCTGGGCGCCGATGACTATCTTTCCAAACCCTTCCACCTGCCCGAATTAAGCGCCAGGATCGCCGCCGTCATCCGACGCAGACGATTCGATGGCAGCAGCGTCTTCACCCTCAATGAATTCACCTTCGATACCAACGCCAAAATTGTAAAAGTGTCCGGCAAACCCGTCGACCTCACCCGGACAGAATATGATCTCCTGCTCTACCTGGTCTCCAACAAGAACAGAGTCATTTCCAAGAACGCCATCGCAGAAAGGATATCCGGCGAGGAAGCAGAAATATTCGATAATTTTGATTTTATTTATGCCCATATCAAGAACCTGAAGAAGAAACTGGCTGCCGCAGGAAGCGAAGATTATATCAAGGCAGTCTATGGCATGGGCTATAAATTTGAAATCTAACCCGGTCATCGGGTCTAACGCATTCCTTCGGAACCTAACGTGAAATCTAATGCAGCTACTAAAAAAAACCATAACATCCTACTTCCTCTTCTCCGTGATCATCCTGCTGGTCGCCATCCCCGTCTTTTATTTCGCGCTGAAAAGAATGATGGTCGCCAGCGTAGACGAAAACCTGATAGCCACCAAGACCCGCATCATGCCGCAGCTGCTCGATGCCGCGGCTGGCAATAATGAAAGTAACCTTCACCTTCCCGGCTATGATGTTCAATTAAAGAAAGAACAGCCCGGGAAAAAAGGGGACTCCCTCTATAACAATGAATCGAACCCCCAACTGTCAGCTCCCAACCGGCTCCTGGCCTCCCATTTTTATATCAACCAGGAATCTTACCGCGTAGAAATAAAAACATCCCTCGTAGATCGCTACTTACTGATCCAACGCATCGTCCTGGTCTCGGCCCTGCTGCTCGTCGCCCTGCTACTGGGACTGCTCCTGATCAACCGCATGCTGACAAAGAAGATCTGGCAGCCCTTCTACCACACCCTGAAACGACTGCAGGAATACCGCGTCGACAAGCAACCCGTCCTGAAACTGGAACCTTCCTCCGTCAGTGAGTTCAACGACCTGAACAAAGCCATCGAACAGCTGGCCGAACGGAATTACCAGGTCTATTCCAGCCAGAAAGAATTTACGGAGAATGCCTCCCACGAAATGCAAAGCCCCCTGGCCGTTTTTCAGTCCAAACTGGAATTGCTGATGCAGACTAAGCCCCTGAACGAAGACCAGGCCGCCCTGATCACAGACCTGGCCAATGCCAGCAAGCGAATGGTCCGGCTGAACAAAAGCCTGATCCTGCTGACCAAAATCGATAACGATCAATTCCTGGAGAAAGAAACTGTCTCTATAAAAGAGACGCTGCAAAAACTCATTCAACAATATGAATTCCAGATCCAACAGCAATCCATTCACCTCCATTTCAGCGATGCACAAGACCATCTGCCGGGCAAACCAGCATCCAACATAGCAGCATCCAACATAGCAGCATCCAACATACCAGCATCCAACATAAAAGACCTCACCGTCGAAGCGAATAAGACCCTGATAGAGATCCTGCTGAGCAACCTTTTATCCAATGCCATCCGTCACAATATCCCCAACGGCTCTATCGATATAACCCTCAACGGAAAAGAGCTGACCATCCGGAACTCCGGCAGACCCTCCTCCCTCGATCCCAACCGGCTTTTCCAACGCTTCCAAAAAGAAAGCCCCGACGCCAACAGCATCGGCCTGGGCTTAGAAATTGTTAAAAAAATTACCAACCTCAACCACTATTCCATTCAATACCGGTTTGAAAATAAAATGCATACTTTCTCCGTCCGGTTTTAACATTTCCTGTTTTCATTTATTCAGAAATCATTCAGGATTCAGGGCAACATTTATGCTCTAAAACAAGCGAAACATGACAAAGACTATCAAATTAACCGCCTTCTTAGGCATAGCAGCTATAGCAGCCGGGGCTGTATTGTTTGCTGCCAATCCCCAAAAGGACGGCAGCTCCCTTTTCCAGACCAATAATCCACCGGCAGCCCATACATCTTATACAGGACAGCCAGCGGCAGCCTCTCCAACCGTAGATTTCGAGAAAGCGGCCACAGGAGCCGTCCCCTCGGTCGTCCATATTAAAACAGTTACGAAATTCAAGGAGGTCGCACGCCGCTCCCCTCAGCAGAACCCCTTTGGGGATGACGGAGACGGAGGTGATTTCTTCCGGAAATTCTTTGGCGACGGTGGTGGCGGACAGCCCCAGCAGGATCAGCGGGCCTCCGGCTCAGGCGTTATTATCAGCGCCGATGGGTATATCGTAACCAATAACCACGTAGTGGATGGTGCGACCGATATCAGCGTTACCCTGAATGACAGAAAAAGCTACAAGGCCAAGGTCGTCGGCACCGATGCCAACACCGACCTGGCATTGATTAAGATCGACGGCCACAACCTGCCCGTGATGCCCCTGGGTAATTCCGACGAGGCAAGATTGGGACAGTGGGTATTGGCCATCGGCTACCCCCTCAACCTGGATGTCACCGTCACCGAAGGCATTATCAGCGCTAAATCCCGGAATATCGGGATCAACAGGCAGGGATCTGCTCCCGTAGAATCCTTTATCCAGACGGATGCGGCCGTAAATCCCGGCAGCAGCGGCGGAGCCCTCGTGAATACGAATGGCGAGCTGATCGGTATCAATGCAGCCATTGCATCTCCTACCGGTTCCTATGCAGGCTACGCCTATTCGATTCCTTCCAACCTGGTAAAGAAGGTAGTGGAAGATATCCTGAAATTCGGTTCCGTGCAGAGAGGCTATCTGGGTATCAGTATGGCGCCTGAACAGCTGGACGACGCAAAGAAAAAAGAGCTGGGCATTAATGACGACGTGAACGGGGTATGGATCATGGAAGTAGACCCTACAGGCGCCGCTGCCGCAGCTGGCCTAAAAAAGGGAGACGCTATCCTGAAAATAAACAATGCAGGTGTCACGACCACTTCCCAGTTATCCGAACAGATAGCCCGTCAGAAACCCGGGGATAAGATCGCTATCACGTACCTGAGAGACGGCAGCGAAAGGACAGCTGAAGTAACCCTAAAAAGCAAACTGGGCTCTTTCGCCAGCCAGCAGAGTGCGGCCATTCAATCCCTTGGCGCTGACTTCTCGGCCCTTAGCGCAGACGATGCAGCCAAACTGGGGATCGACGGCGGGGTGCAGGTTACCAATATCCAGGAAGGCGGTATCATCGGCAGTCAGACCAATATGCGCCCGGGTTTTGTTGTCACTAAGATCGGTGACCAACCCATTAAAACGGTGGATCAGTTAAAAGAAGTCCTGAGCAATCAATCGACCAACTTCCAGATCCAGGGTATCTATCCCGGTAGTAAAGAAGTGTACTACTACGGTATCAACGATTTCAGAAAATAATGCTTTGTTTTGTTTTCCTATTACAGAGGCTTCTTTTTAAGTAAAGAAGCCTCTTTTTTTATGCCTGTCACCGGATTTGGTGCCTGGCCGGAGACCGGCCTTTCATTTCTTCATCTTCAGCTGGCTAACGATATACTGCCCTATTTTCATCCCCATATCATGACTGGCTACCGTGGAGTAATAAAAGTGGATCCCCCCGTAAAATCTTGAGCTGGCCGTTTCCGAAGCCGCATTCCGGAAAGAAGTATACGATCGTTTGCCAATCCCAAACTCCATTTCCGTCGTGTCGGTATACGCAAAATTATCCCCGAACACACTGGTGAGCGCTTCCGACGCAGACGCCGAAATATAACAATGCCCGCAGGTGTATTCAGGAAAAGGCGGCGTCTGTAAATGAGGCCTCCAGTTAGGATCGAAATACCGGTCGACGACCGTTTCAGGCCGCACGGTATTGTATTTATACTTTATGTTCCAGCATTGAATGAACGTATCGAACAAGGCAATCGCCGTTTTCGCATAAGCACAGACCGTGGTAGGGAAATCGGCGCCCGATTGCTGGGCGGCAATCCCCGTTATGCTCATCCAATGCCCACCCGGAGAGAATTTCTTGGTGCCGAACATCAGATGCCCGGAAACATTTAGCTTAAACGGATTATCATCCCAGAAATCCGCAATAAAAGTCTGTTCAGGAGTAAGACTGTCTATTCTTCCCTCTATTTTTTTTACTTCCTTATAATAATCACTTTGGGGATGCGTAACATCGAAATGATAGGGGGGAGCAGGCAGGAACTGGTTGACACTGTCTATGACCAATTCCCGGATCTCGCTCCAATGAGGTTCCGCCGCAGAGGCATAGGCTGGGGGAGTTGGTACCCAGCGACCGGGAGAATCCATTACATTGTACTCCGGCGCACCGCGGGTCTGTAAATAATTGTCGAGCTTGCTCCATTTCATGATCGCCGCCGAAACCGTATCGGCAAAGGCAACGGAATTTTGCAAAACCTCATCCGGCATTCCATGGTCGGACGCCAGTTTTTTCAGGCTGTCCACATAGACACTCATACTGCCCGCAGGGAAAGTCACCGCTTCCCCCAGCTTACAAAAGGCGAGCAGCGCCGCCAGGTGGAAATCGACTGCCCGTCCGGCTATCGGGGCAGGAACGGATTTTAACCCCGTCAGCTGACCTTTCAGGGAAGTATAAGAGGCCGGATAACCCGCTGCTATCACTTCATAAGCCGCTACATTGGCATACATATAATTGCGCGAAGCGACGATAGGGCTGAAATTATTCCCCATCACTACATTGTTCAGTTCATAGACGGTCTTACAGTATAAAATCGGATCGTTGAAGATTTTGTCATAGTCTTTTTTCAAATGGCAGGCGCTGAAGGCAAAAAGGATGAAAAAAAGACCCGGTAATTTTTTCATTATTCAATCGTATTTGGAATGAGCCGGCAAGGTAACAAAAAAATCCCCGGCTGCCCACATCGTTCCATCGCCACCTATTTCGCCATTCTCACCTCAACCGTATGCTCTTTCCTGTCATCGACCAGGGCCACCCGGTCCCCTTCCTGCGCTACCTCGTCTACCAGCAAACTCATGCCCCCCTCCTGTGTCGGCACAAACTGAATGGTATAGGGAGTTTCGCCAAACCGGTACTTAATGCTGAAGGAACCCCATCCCGCAGGCAAACAAGGCGCCAGTCGTAAGTATTTCCCCTCCCTCACCAATCCCAGCAGGGACTCCAAGATCAGCTGGTACATCCAGCCCGCAGACCCCGTATACCAGGTCCATCCTCCCCGGCCTTTATGCAGCGCGATGGAGTAGACATCGGCAGCCGCCACATAAGGCTCCACCTTATACGTACCTATCTTCTGCGCACTATCCCCGTGATGGATAGGATTGATCATGTTGAACAGCTCATAAGCCTTCGCACGATCCCCCAATGCGGCAAAAGCCATGGTTAACCAGATAGCCGCATGCGTATACTGCCCGCCATTCTCCCGGACGCCCGGTACGTATCCTTTGATATAACCAGGATCCAGCGCGGATTTATCGAAAGGAGGATCCAATAGCTGGATAATTCCGGTATCTCTCCGCACAAGATGCTGGTTGGCCGATTCCATTCCCTGACGGGCACGGGACGTTTCCCCGGCGCCGGACAGTACCGACCAGCTTTGGGCAATACTGTCGATCCGGCATTCATCATTCGAGGAAGATCCCAGCGGAGTGCCATCGTCGAAATAAGCACGCCGGTACCACTCCCCATCCCATCCATTTTTATTGAGATTCCCTTTCAGCTTCTCCGCTTCCCGGGTACACTCCTCCGCAAAGGCATCGTCATGATGAATCCTGGCGATCACGGTAAACCGCGTCAACACGGAATAGAGGAACCACCCCAGCCAGATACTTTCGCCCTTCCCATGCTGCCCTACCTTATCCATTCCATCGTTCCAGTCCCCGGACCCCATCAGCGGCAGCCCATGCTCTCCATAGCGCCACCCATGCCGGATAGCCCGCACACAGTGCTCATATAAACTGCCGGTCTGATTGCTCTTTCCCGGCATATCATAATAAGATTCTTCTTCCGGATTCAGCAGACGGCCTTCCAGGAAGCCCACCTGCTCATCCAATACCCCCGTATCTCCCGTATGCAGCACATACCGGCCGGTAACGAATGGCAGCCAGAGATAGTCGTCAGAGCAACGGGTGCGTACCCCTCTTCCGGCCGGTGGATGCCACCAATGCTGTACATCTCCCTCCCTGAACTGCCGGGAAGCAAAAAGCAGCAGGTTGTCCCGTACCAGCGCCGGCTCCGTATGGAGGATAGCCAGTGAATCCTGCAGCTGATCCCTGAAGCCGAACGCTCCCCCGGACTGATAATAACCGCTCCGTCCCCTGATCCGGCAGGCAATGGTCTGATACAGCAGCCATCCATTCGCCAATATATTCAGCGCAGGGTCCGGCGTCGTTACCTGTAAAGCCCCCAGCGTCTTTTGCCAATAAGTCTGCACTTTTTCCAGCGCTTCCGCAGCGACGGCATTTCCCTTGCTCTGTCGCACCAGGCTGCTGGCCTCCTGGGGACTTTTCGCCGCGCCCAGCAAAAAGATAACCTCTTTCTCACCCCCATCAGGCAAATCGATGGCTACCTGCAAAGCCCCGCAGGGATCCGCGCCGGCGCCGGTCTTCCCCGACAGCTTCACCCGGGTCAGCGCATCGGGATTGCGAAGACTCCCATTCCTACCGATGAACTCCGTCCGGTCTCCCGTAAAAGTGCGGGTCTCCTCATCGACATCGAAGAAGCCGACCCGCTCGCTGAACTCTATGCTGTATGGGTTCCTCGCAAACAGGGCGCCCGTTTCCCCGTCGATGAAGGTAACGGTATGCATGGCCGATTTGGGACGCAGATCCCCCAGCACCCATTCCACATAACCCGTCAGGGATAGCTTCCGCTCCCTGCCCGAATGATTGCTCAGCTTGATGACCGTATATTTCACGGCCGCCTCGATATCCACATACACCTTCATCTCCGAATAAATGCCATCCTCATTGTATTCAAAAATCGTATAGCCAAAACCGTGACGAGTCGTATAAGGGAATTTCCCCCGGGCCGGCAAAGGCGCCGGGCTCCAGTAAATGCTGCTCTCATCATCCCGTATATAGAAGGTCTCTCCGGCTGTATCGCTAACCGGATCGTTATTCCAGGGCGTTAAACGAAATTCGTGCGCATTCTCCTGCCAGGTATAAGCCTGTCCGCTTTCCGAAATGACCGTGCCAAAATTCGGATTCGCCAGTACATTGATCCAGGGCGCAGGAGTAGCCTGCTCGCGGGACGTGGTGATGATATATTCCTTTCCGTCAGGAGAGAATCCGCCCAACCCGTTATAGAAAAGCAGGTCAGGTTTATCCCGGTGCGCCGGCGTATGCCCGACCTGCGGGAAATAAGGCTGACGGGGAACGAACCGGGGGATCAGCGTCCTGGGTATATTACGCTTGCCCGCCTGGTAGCCCAGCTCGCCCGCGCCATCGGATATGATGATCCGGGCCACCGTCTGCAAGAGGATCCTGTCCTCCGCGGAGATCTGGTCCGCTACCCGTACGAAGATGCCGCCGGGACGATCCGCAATATCCGTTTCTATACCCGCGCTGATAAGACCCAACAGCTGACTCTGCAGCAGCTGACGATATCCTCCATGATCCTCGTTCCAGATCACCAGGTCGACGATCAGCCCCTTCAAACGCCAGTAGGCATGCGCCTGTATCATTTGCTTCACCAGGTCGATATTGGCCGGGTCCTCTATCTGCACCAGCACAATGGGCAGGTCGCCGGAAATAGAATAGCTCCAGAGCCCCGATTGCCCCCGCTGGTTTTGAATGAGGATCGCCGGATCCGCCCGCAGCGCCGCATTGGCATAGATCACGGAACCGGCTAAACGCGCATAAAGCTGTGCATCCGCCTCCGTGGCATTGATCTGCCTCAGCACGACCTGGCTATGGGTCCAGGCCAGCTCGAAGGCTCTATCGGTCAGGTGATGGTCCTGGTATTTTTCAATCAGCCCCATGCTTATCTCACGGGTTTCTCCCATACCGAAGACCATATCGACCGTGATGGACTCCATCGGATTCAATGTGATCCGGTAGCGGATGGCGACGATAGGATCCAGCACCGGTCCCTGCGTGCCGGATAAAGCCCCCTGGCTCAGGGCCTGGGGATCGGCAATGGTATTGCCGCGACCGATGAACTTCATGCGGTCCGTCTCATAAGACACTTCCTTCCCATCGGTGGCATGCACCTTCATTAAATGGAACATCCAGGGCGTCGGATCCGATGCAGATCGCGGCCGGCGGGTGCAGAGAATGGCATGCCGGTCAGGGATGATCTCCGTCTCGGTAAATAGATTGCTGAATGCCGGATGTAAAGCATCGGCAATCGCGGAACTGAGCACCACTTCTGCATAGCTGGTCACTTCGATGACCCGTTTCTTCCGGGAGCGGTTCGTGAGATGAACCCTCCTCATCTCGATATCATCCTCCGGAGATACGACGATCTCCGTATGCGTCTCTATATCATTGTCCCGGCGACGGAATTCCGCACGCCCCTGCGAGAAGACGGCTTCATAACTTTTCGCCGCCCGCAGCGTAGGCTGATGGCCCGCCGACCAATATCCCGCATTCTCAAGGTCCCGTATATAACAGAAGCTGCCCCAGTTGTCGGACGTGCCGTCTTCCCGCCAACGGGTAACCGCCATATCTTTCCACCGGCTGTAACCCCCGCCGGCATTCGTCACCATCACATGATAGCGGCCATTCGATAACAACTGCACTTCGGGTACCGCACTGTCGGGAGTAGTGATGACCCGCATGCCGGTATCGGAAGCGGTTACGCTGGTATCCGGAATATCCGCCGGCGGCGCATAGAACCCCGTCGCTTTAGGGATCCGTTCCTGCAGTAACAACAACGTTGCCTGGAAGGTCAGCTCCGCCTCAAACCTTTTCTGCATAGGCCTGTCCAGCAGGAGGTACGCCAATGAAAGCAGGCTCATCCCCTGGTGATGCACCATGAACGAACGGATGATGACATTCGCCTGCCCCCTGGGCAGACGGGCCGGCGTATAATCGATGGCCTCGAAAAATCCATACCTTCCCTCGAATCCACTGGCCGCCATCTGTTCCAGGTTCTCACAAGCCTCTTCCGGCGCTACCATCAGCGACATGACCGTCGCATAAGGCGCAATGACCAGGTCTTCTCCCAACCCCCTCTTTAAACCAAGCCCCGGCACTCCGAAGGCCCGATACTGGTAGTTCAGGTGCGCGTCCACCATATTATAACCGGACTCTGAAATACCCCAGCATACATTCCGCTGATCGCCATATTCGATCTGCCTTAGCACCATCGCCTTATTGGTCTGATCCAGCAACGTATTTTCATACTCGGGCATCACCAGCCGGGGCATCAGGTATTCGAACACCGATCCGCTCCAGGAGACGAGGATAGAAGAACCTCCGGCATTGGTAAGCTGCCTTCCCAGCGCAAACCATGCTTCTTGCGGCAGCTTCCCTTCAGCGATACCGACAAAGATGCCCAGCCTGGCTTCGGAAGCCAGGAGATCGTAAAAGCCGGCATCCCGGCGGTTCTCCGAGACATTGTATCCGATCGTGAGTAATTTTTGCGATTTGTCATAAAGGAAATCATATTCCACATCGGCCAGCGCCGCACATTGCGAGCCGAGTGATTCCAGCAGGTTGATCTGCTGCCTGGCCAAATGTCCTGACTTGCCCAGCGCTTCCTTCAGCTGGCTAAGCCATTGCTTTTCTTCAAAAGAAGGATTCGAAGACAGCCGCCGTTCGATCTCAGGCGCCCAGGAAGATTCGATTTCCGTCAACTCATACAGGCTGGGGATCTCGTCCGGCAGGGAGAGGTCCGCCAGTTGCGGAGGCACAGGAGGCAGCAGCAGCCAGGGAGCCAGCACAAACAGGTTCTCCAGGTGCCCCTGGATCTGCAGCGTAAGCGCTTCCGCCCAGCGGTACATTTCACTTTCCCTGTCTATATCATGCCCTACTGCCATTCGGGTAGAGGACATCGCCAGCTTTTCCAGGGCGGCTTTCGCTGCCGCCAGCGTGAGCGCAGATTCTTTGCAGATAAGCTCCAGGTCTTTTTTGAATTGCCGGATTACCGGCTTCTCTTTCATCTCCTTTTCCAGGAGACCGGTCGTATCCCGCAACCCTTCCAACGCCTGGGCGGTCAGTATCTTCTGATAAGGCATCGCCAGCAACCCCTGCCGCAGCGTTAAAAGATGACCACTGAGATTGCCGCTGTCTACCGTGGAAATATAGCGGGGTGGCAGCGCCTGTAAGGTCAGTGTATCATACCAGTTAAAAAAATGCCCCCGGAACCTTTCCAGGCTTTGCATGGTATCCAGCGTATGAATACACCGGTCGGCCAGTTGCCGGATAGTGATATAGCCAAAATCCCAGGCGGTAAGATTCGCCAGCAGCGCAAGCCCCATATTGGTAGGAGAAGTACGGTGAGCCACCCTTTCCACCGGATGCTCCTGGTAGTTATCCGGCGGCAGCCAGTGATCTTCCTGTCCAACGAATTTTTCGAAAAAAGACCAGGTCTTTCGCGCCAGCTGCCGTAAGAAGAGCACCTGATCCTGATCCAGGTTGGACTCCGACGCCTCCAGCGGACGGCTGAACCACCAGGCGATAGCCGGAGAGGCCGCCCATACCCCCAGCAAAATGAAAGTCGTAATGACATTGATCGGAGAGACAATGATCAGGTAGGAGAGTGCGCTCACCCCGATCACAGGCCCTATCCACATGGTAAAAAAGTTCGATAGCAGGGTGTCGGACCGGTCATTCTCCGCAGTTCGGGACGGATTCCATTCCAGCAGCTTCCGGTGACTGACGATCATGCGCCAGTTCGTACGCAGGATCGCATCCAGGGTATAAAACGCCTCATAAGGAAGACAGATGATCGTAAAAGCTACCTGCGTGAGATAATTGGTGATCGAGTGGAAGGAATCCTCTATATGCTGTCGCAGCGAGATCTCCTCGGGTATGTTTAAGATATTCCAAACAGTAATGACCAGGGGCGGAAGGATGATCAGAAAGATCACCGCTACGGTCCAGAACACTTCGTCATGCAGGACCGTCCAGCCTAAAAGCAACAAGAGGATCAGCGAAGAAGGGATCAGGCTGCGGCGAAGATTGTCGAAGATCTTCCAGCGCGCGAGCCCCGATAACGGGTTTTTCCGCAGGCGCCTTTTTTCATTGGGGACAAACGGCAACAGCCAGGTACCTATCTGCCAGTCGCCCCGTATCCAGCGATGACGGCGTTTTACATCGGCGCTGTACCGGGAAGGGTAGGCTTCATATAGCTGCACGTCACTCAGCAGGCCCGACCGGATATAAGATCCTTCCAGCAGGTCATGGCTGAGGATCCGGTTCTCGGGGAACCGCCCATTCAGACCCTTGGCAAAAATGTCTACTTCATAAATCCCTTTCCCGATAAAAGAACCTTCGGCAAACAGGTCCTGGTAGACATCTGAACTCGCCAGCGTGTATGGATCGATGCCCAGGTCATTGCCGTGAAGACGCGCATAACGCGTACTGTTCGAACCAGCCAGGCTCGTATCCACGCGAGGTTGTAAGATCCCGTACCCCTCCGTGACCCGTTGCTTCTTCTCATCGTATACGGCCTGGTTCAGCGGATGGGCTATAGCCGCGACGATCTTCCAGGCGGCATCCCGCGGCAGCTGCGTATCCGTATCCAGCGTAATGACATATTTTATCTGCCGGAACAAAGATTCATCCCCTACGATCAGGGAGAACTTGTCTTTGCCCATTCCTCTTAACAGACTGTTCATCTCCGTGAGCTTGCCCCGCTTGCGCTCATAACCCATCCAGACCTTGTCATGGGATTCCCATCGCCGTGGACGATGGAAGAGGAAAAAAATGGTATTGGCCACACTGCCATACTTGACATTCAGCGCCTCCACTCTTTCTTTTGCCAGCTCTAATAAGGGCTCATCACCCGGCAGCTTTTCCTGGGCGGCATCCGCAAAATCCGTCAGCAGGGCAAAATGCAAGTGCTCATCCCGGTTAGCCAGGAACCGCACTTCCAGGTCTTCCAGCAAGGCCTCCAATTCCGCTTCGCTGGAAAACAACGTAGGCACCACTACCAGCGTCCGGCATTCAGGAGCTATCCCCATGGAGAAATCCATCCGCGGCAGGAGACGGGGACTAACCAGTAAGGTGATCATCCAGTTGACCAGCGTCACCGCCAGCTGACTGGCGCCAAGAATGGACAACAGCGCCACCAGCCCAAGCAGCCAGCTTCGGATCCCATGACCATGCGTCCGGACGAAAAACCCTCCCGCTATAAATAAAGTGATAAAAAGAATAGCTGAAATATAAATGGTCAGGGGATAGCTTCGCACCGCTTTTTCCAATATATCGGCATAGGGCAATTGCATTTTCGCCTTCCTTTCCAGCTGTCTCCTGCCATTACCCACCAGGTAATAACCCACATGCGCCATCCGGTCCCGCACCCGATTGCTCATCTCTCCGGTCGTTCCGGACACATCCGGTCCTCCGGTTCCCCCGGCCATCCCGACCGCCATTTTGGCCACCTCCTCTTCGGAGTAAGAACTATAACGGGCAATTTTTTCCACAACATGCCGGTAATGGTCCCGGGTGATAAATTCCATTCTGCCATAGACACCGCCGATATCTTCCCGGAGCGTCTGCTCGACAATGCTCGTCGATTCGACAAACTCCCGCCAGTCCGTCGTCCCGAGGAAACGCAGGCTGCCAATGCTATTGCTCATAGACACCTGGTCTGCAGCCTGTTTGAAGAACTCTGCTTGAACCAGCTCATGACTGGTCTGCCCCGTCTCCATCAACCGCTGCTCTATCCAGGTCAGCGGTAAGGCCAGCGCCGGACCCTTGCCCTGCAATAGCCGGGTCAGCTCCGCTACGAATGAGCTTACCATCGGCGGCCCGGACCTGGCCATATCCGCAATGACCAATATCAGGCTCTTTGGATCCTTCTCGGCAATCCCGATCATCTGCTCGGCCCAATAGACCGCCAGGTTTTGATTGATCCTGTCTATAGAGATCTGGGTCGACAGACGACGCAGGTTCTCGATCAGCGCCAGCCGGAGCATGATAGGGATAGCCCATAGCTCGCCCAGCTTCAGATGCGTGACCGTCTGGTAGGCAGTGATGAAATGGCTCAGCCCCTGCTGATCCACCCGCCCGTCACTATGGGAAATGATCTCCAAAGCGATATCGTATACCCGGGGCAGCCCGGCGGAAGGCCCATTGCTCAACTGCGGCAGATCTTCGCTATATCCCTTCGGTAAGTGCTTTTTGCCAGTGCGGATCTGCTCCTGGATCAGGTAGAAATTGTCCAGCAGCCATTCGCCCGCCGGGATGATCCGGTGATTCTCCCTGACGGCATCCGTAAGCAGATCGTGTACCTCCAGCAATACCTCTTCATTGTTCGCCAGCCGCTTCAGCAATTCGTTGGGCCCTCGCCCGGTAACCAGCTGATGACGGCCCGCCAGCGCCTTGCCATATTGGGCCATCTGGTCTGCACTGAACAGCTCACTCCGCAAAGGAGGCTTCTCATTGACGTACTTACGCAGCAGATTATCTCCGGGAAGGAATATTTTGAGATGGGAAAGAAGATCCTGGATAGAAGTATTTTTCAACTGTAAGCGATTGAGAGTGATTGAATGTAATGGGGGGCGTTTGCACGGGCTGCTCTGACCCGCATCTAATCGTGTGCCACTTTTCTATCCCCTGTAAATCAAATACTTGCAGCAACTTACCAGGAAGTGGGGTAAATATAGGACAATTCCCCCCCCGGCCCGGCTAAATTTCTTAATTTGAAAACTTTCTGTAACATTCCCCTTTTTTTCACGTCATCTCCTGTAATGTCACTGGATCTCTTTACTCAGCGCATTTTGCCCATGAAAGACAAACTGTTCCGGTTTGCCTTCCGTCTGCTCCAGAATGTGCAGGAGGCGGAAGACGTTGTTCAGGACGTAATGGTGCGGGTCTGGTCGAAAAAAGAAGAGTGGGCCTTATGGCAGAGCATAGAGGGATATTGTATGACAGCCATCCGGAATAGCTGCCTGGACAGGATCCGTAAAAAGAAGCTCCTGTCCGTGCAGGAAGAAAGAGCCGCCCATATCAGCAGCACCGACAAAGATCCATACGAGAATATGATGAATAAGGAAATACTGACACGGATCCGAAAATGTGTGGACGCACTTCCGGAAAATCAACAGCAGGTCGTACACCTGCGGGAAATGGAAGGCTTCAGCTATAATGAAATAGCGGACCTGCTGAACATGAGCCTGGAACAGGTCAAGATCAACTTGTTCCGGGGAAGGAATGCCATCAAAAAATCGATCACCAAAGAGGAGGGATTATGGAACAGGTAATGATAGCCGCGCTGCTGGAGAAATACTGGCTGGCCGAGACGACGGTGGAAGAAGAAAGACAGCTGGCCGAATACTTCAGACAGCCGGTCATCCCCGCGCAGTGGGAACCCTGGCGCAATGTCTTCGCCTATTTCGAAACGGAGGCGCAGATCACTCCCGGCGAGGATTTCGAAGCCCGGCTCCTGGAACGCATCCGTCAGGCCGAAGCCACAGCCCCCGGTCCCTCCAACAGCGATCTCCGGGCAGCCCCCGTCCGCCCGCTATTCCGAAGAGCCCCCTGGTGGGCTGCTGCTGCCGTCATCATCCTGGCCCTGGGCATCTCCCGGCTCGCTGAATCCCCGGGAGCGGCCACCACGCCCAACGACTCCGTTGCACAGTCCGGAGCCGCCAACGCAGGAACCACGACGTCCGGCGAAGCCACCGCCATCAAAGATACCTATGATGACCCCCAACAGGCGCTCGCCGCGATCCGCCGGGCCCTGGGAACAGCTTCCGCCAAAATGAACCACGGAAGGAACATCACCCAAAAACAAATAGATCGGATGAACGATGGCTTGCAATCCGCTATCGCTAATTAAACCGCTCCCTTAACAAATAATAAAGAGAACAAAATGAACAGTCATTCAAAATTTCGAAAATACTGCCTCCTCCTCCCGCTCCTTCTGCTGGCAGCCGGCGCCTTCGCCCAGGACGACGCCATCGGCAAATTCTTCGGTAAATACATCGAAGACAGCCGCTTCACCGTCGTATCCATCAGCCCCAAAATGTTCCGGCTCCTGGCCAAGGTCAACTGGGATTCCATCCCTCCCGATGTTAAGCAGACCGTTACTAAGCTGCACAGCCTTCGGATATTGAGCACCGAGAGTACCCCGCAGCAGTTCTATAAAGAATCCCTGACCAGGATCGACATGAAGGAATACGAAGAGCTGATCACCGTCCGCAATAAGAATGAGAATGTCCGCTTCGTCGTGAAAGAAAGCGGAGGCACTATCCACGAACTCCTCATGATCGCCGTAGACGACGATGGCTTCACCCTGATGAGCTTCGTCGGAGATATCGACCTGGATAAAATGGCCCAGCTCTCCTCCTCCATGTCCATCAAAGGCATGGAGAATTTAAAGAACGTAAAAAAGAAAAAATAAAATATATGCAAAAGTTATTCTTCCCCCTCGCCCTCATCATTACCCTTTCCGCCTGCAGCTCCGCCAATAGCCAGAGCCAGGACCAGCGATCTTCCCGCGACGGCAGCCCCTCGCTGGACAAATTTTACGACCGGTTCTGCTCCGAAAATAAAGACGGGAACAGCCTTTCCATCGACCCCGGCTTCCTGCTGAATGCCAGCTTCTCCGGCAAAGAAAGCAACAGCGGCTGGATGCACAAGATCACCAAGGTAAGACTCCTTCTCCTGGACGATAAAAAGACACCCGCCCGGGAGCAGGAATGGAGAGAACTATCCCAATCCCTGCAAAAAGACCAGTTCGAGGAACTGCTCACCATCCGCCAGGGAAAGGACAGGGTACAGCTCCTTTCCAAAGAAAGAGGAGACGGACAGAAGGAAGTCGTCTTTCTGGCCGGTGGCAAAGACGGAGGCGGCCTGTTCATCCATTTCCGGGGCCATTTCACCGCAGCGGATATGGAAAAGATCCAGTCGGCCCTCCAGGACACACATCACAGCGACAGCCAGGAACAATAAAGACATCCCCGGGCAACAGGACTGCTGTCAAAAGCAGTCCTGTTGCCTATTATTATATTCTAAGGGTAATTGCTTACGTCGCTATACGTGTTTTGTAAAAAAATAGAATTACCTTGTTATTCCCCCCCGCAACCTGCCACTCCCTTGCAATAATTCCAGTCTTTTTTAGTTCTGATTAACTAAGAATCAAAGGATTATTCTATGAAACCCTATAGCCTCAGCATGTTGGAGGAACTGGATGACAAACCACAGATGCGGCAGTTGGTAGAACTGTTTCTTACCAATACTCCTTTGCAGATCCGGGATCTGCTGGCGGAAGCCGGCAATAAAGAATGGAAGAAAGTATATGCGAATGCCCACAAACTAAAAGGTGGCGCCGGCATATTTCAAGCCAGTGAACTGGTGGTGCTGTCGCAGCAGATCGAAAAGCTGGCAAACGTTCCCGGCGGGTCAGCCGTGGATGAGGATAGCGTAAACGGATTGCTGCTCAGTCTTACGGCAGCTTTCTCGAAAATTGAGATCCTGTTATCAGAAGAATTGAAAAACCTGTGATAAGATCACAGGTTCCGAATACCCATAATAGATTTATATGAAAATTTTGGTTGCCGAGGATGAGCCCATTTTATTAAGAATGATTGAAATGCGTCTCAGGAAAGATGGTTATGAGGTCATCACCACCGTGAACGGCCGGGAAGCCCTTGCAAAGATCGAAGAGCAGGAACCGGATCTGATCATCGCCGATATCATGATGCCGTTCGCCTCCGGATTGGAGATCGTGTCCATCGTAAAGAAAAAGACCGTTAAGATCCCTGTTATCATCCTTTCCGCGATGGAGCAGGAGAATGTGGTACTGGAAGCTTTTAAATTAGGCGCCGATGATTACATCACCAAACCTTTTAGCCTTAATGAACTGTCGGTAAGAGTTAAAAGATTCGCCATGACCCATGTCACCCGCCTTTCCTGACCCCCTGCCGCCATCCTATTCTGGTTGCAGTCCATTTGTTTACCTAACAGCGGCTACATGTCTACCCATTTGAAAAAACTTTCTTTACCGGCTATCCTCCTCGCTCTTTTCTGTATCTCCTTTGTCACCGTATCGGCGCAGGATACTACCACTGCGGATGGCCTCTTCCTGTCCGCCCGCAAAGCAGCCTTTGACCAAAAAGACTATCCCAGGGCAAAAGCATACTTATACAAAGGATTGTCGATAAGCCCGGATTACGCAGATCTCCGGATATTTTTGGGCAGGATATATACCTGGACCCATCACTATGACAGCGCAAAAGCCTGCTTCCTGTACGTATGGAAACGCGATCCCCGTAATGAGGACGCCGCTCTCGCCTATACCGATCTGGAATATTGGAACGATCATTATGAGGAAGCATTGACCATTTGCACCACGGGCCTTCAGGCTCATCCTGCATCGGAGGAATTACTATTGCGAAAAGCAAAAATACTCAACGCTATGAAACGATTTGCCGCGGCGGATTCTGTCCTGCGGCAGCTCCTGCACATTAATAAAGACAATACCGCCGCCAGGGCCCTGGACAACCGGCTAAAAGAGCTGTCCTGGAAGAATAAGATCAACAGCAGCTACGATTTTGTGTACTTTGACAAACAGTTCAAGGACCCCTGGCACCTGGTTAGCCTCGATTACGGAAGAAGCACCAAATTCGGTACGATCACCGGGCGCATTAACTATGCCAACCGGTTCAGGGAGAACGGCGTTCAGTATGAATTGGAAGCCTATCCGCATATCTCGCCGACGTTTTACAGCTACGCGGAAGTGGCCTATTCGAATAACGATGGCGTTTTTCCGCAGTGGAGGGGGGGATTCTCCCTTTATGCGAATTTACCTTCCAGCTTCGAAGGCGAGCTGGGCGTCCGGTACCTGCAATTCTCCGGTTCCCCTACCTGGATCTATACGGCTTATCTCGGCAAATATTATAAAAGCTGGCTTTGGGGCGGTCGGATCTATCTTACACCGGCAACATACACCCCTGCTGTGTCTGTCTCCTACTCCCTGTCTGCAAGATATTATTACGGCGGAGCCGATGATCTGGTCGGCGTCTCGGCAGGTTACGGGATTTCTCCCGATGACCGGTATAATATCCTTCAGCTCGAAGGTCGCACAAAATTGACCTCTTATAATGTAGGGGTATTTTTCAAGAAGAAGCTCCTGCGCAGGAATGTATTGTCAATAAGCGCCAATTGGCTTAACCAGGAATATCTTCCACACACTATCGGCAACCAGTATCAAACAGGCATCGCATGGCAGTACCGGTTTTGAAAAAAATTAAGAAAAGAGCCACTCTCTTGTTGGTGTTCGCCGTAGTGTTACTACCCTTATGGATGTGGCTTGCCTGGTGCTGGACCCCCAAACGGCAATTAGTCGTGGCTATCATCGATAAGACGGTACTCACACAGCAGGCGCAGGAACACATCTCCCTTAACTGGATCCTGAACCAGGAAAAATTCACCCGGAATAAGACGGATCTCTACCAGCGCAGCAGGGATTATTACGGATTTTTCCCCTCGGATGGCGGTAAATTCAGGTTGCAGGGGTTGGAAAGATTCAGCGAAGAGCAGTTGCAGCAATTAAGTATGGATGCGGATGCGGCTTATCTCACCGACGCCTACGGGATCTACCGTAACGAATGGTATAGGCATATAAATGAAAAAGAACGCTCCGGTATCATATATGGCGGCATGAGCCCGCAAGACCTGTATTTTTTAAAACAAATGCAGGACCGGCATAAGCTGATCATTACAGAATTCAATTGCCTGGGATCGCCTACCCCGGATGCCTTGCGCAATGAATTTGAAAAAAACTTCGGTGTGTTTTGGACCGGCTGGATAGGACGCTATTTCGATTCCTTCGATACCACCGTGAATAAGGAATTGCCACACTGGCTGATCAACAATTATAAGGATCAGCATCAGGGCAAATGGCCGTTTAAAACGAGCGGCATCGCCTTTATTCATAAAGACGACAGGATCGTTATCCTGGAAAATGAAACCCATCTTAATAAGGAGTCTCCCGCTATCTGCTCCGATAGGGAAGCACAGGCGCATTACGGCCTGCCCGCCAGCATCCGGTACAATTACTGGTTTGATATCATACGCATCGATTCGACCCGCAATCATGCCATCGCCTCCTATAAAATAGACGCCAATGAAAAAGGAAAAAGAGAAATGAATGCCAACGGCATCGGAATGTCCTTCCCCGCAGTGATCGTGCACCTTGATAAGGATTACCGGTTCTTTTATTTCGCCGGCGACTTCTGCGACAACCCCATCAGCCTTACCGCTTCTTATTTCAAAGGCTCGGGTCATTTTGACTGGCTGTTATACAACAGCCACGATCCCCGGGAAAGAGCCCGTTTTTTCTGGAAAGCCTATCGCCCGCTCGTGACGACCATCCTGAATGACTATTACAGGTCCTCAAAGCCCTTGCCGGACCGATGAATCGCCGGAGGAACTACCTCATTTAGGAGCATATGACCGGTACAGGCTATCCGGTATTATAGGAGCGCCTCCCGTTATTTTTTCATTCTTCGCTTTGAAACGATCGAAGGCCGCCCGGAGGGTAGCTGCTTTACTATCATCCTGCTCCGGAGTCAATTGCATGCCGCTGCCGATCCGGTACAGGTCATTGCCGTTGAGCATATATTCTCCCATCACAAAATCGATCAGATCGTTCTTGGTTTGCATCAGGGGATAGGCATGGATATTCCGGAATGAACGGGCCGTATCGAGACCGCTGCCCATCCAGCTGCCGGACAAAGGGATCTGCAAATGATAGTCGTGCCGCAGCCACATCAACAAGCTGGGCGTTATGTCGAAATGAGTGGAAATGGAAGAGAACTTCGCCGTCCGCTTCAGTAAGGGTGAATAAACGAGTAGCGGTACATGATACCGGTCGATCTTACTGCTCATGGGGATCTCGGGCATACGATGATCGCCTGTTATGAGGAATACGGTGTTCTTAAAATCGGCTCTTGCGGCATACTCCTTAAAAAAATTATGGATGGCATCATCCATGAATAGAATACTGGCATATTGATATTTGTAATCCTGGTAATGTTTTTGAGTCTCCCCGTCAAATCCCAGCTCATTCATCCGTTGCTCAAATTTTTGCAGATACTGCTCCTGTTCATTGATGAAGAAAGGACTATGGGTAGACACCGTAAGCACCACGCTGGCATAAGGCTGCTGCGGATTGGACTTCGTTTCAAAATACCTTCTGAACAGTTCCTTGTCGCCATATCCCCAGGTAAACCCTGTGGTGGAAGGCATTTTGGTATAGATGCCCGGAAATGTATTCTCGTCATAAATGGAGTCGATCTTTCCCCTTTGGAGGAACAGGTCCATATTGTCAAAATGCGAATCCCCCCCATAATAAAAGCCCGTCCGATAACCGTTGGACCGCAACAGACTTAACAACGACAGGTGCGAAGGCATCTTTTCCCCCAGCTCATTCCAGCCGTTCTTTGCAAAAGGCAGGGAACCTATCAGCGAAGGTAATACGGCAAAGGTCCTTCCGCCTTCACTCAGGAAATTCTCCCAGTACAGGCTCTTTCCCGACAAGGAATCCAGGAATGGCGTGAAATTTCCCAGATAGGCCCCCCGATTGGTAAAAGCCCGCCCAAGCCCCTCTACCAGTATAATGACAATATTAGGAGTCACCGGAGCTTTATTGAAAAAAGGGGACAGGGTATTGGCCATGGTATCCACGGAGTGCAGGAACGGATATTGCCGCTCATCGCTATACGTGAACGAAGACAGTTTCGTCGCCCCGGCATCCCCGTCCCCGACATAAGCGTCGGAATAAATGTCCTGCTCCTCCGTAACCGGAAACCAATGCTGTAAAGAAGAATGATAAAAATACCAGGACTTATTGATGGAGAGGTTGTTGCTGTACTCTGCGCCCGGCATATACCTGTTGACGACAGCCGTCATAGGGAAGAGCAGGGAGAAGACCAGCAGGAGTAAAACTACCATGGTAAACACCTTCCCGGGCTTTATTCTCTTCGGGCCATAAATAAATACAAACAGTATGAGTAACAGCATCCCTGCAAAAGCCAGGATCGCCGGTAAGGGGATTCCCCCGGCGGTAGCGATGGTTTGCCGGATCTCGGCCCATGAATATCCCCAGAGGTCCGCACCCAAAGGAACCAGCGTAGTGAGAAAATATTGCGATAGCCCGATCTGTATAAAGAGAAAAACCACCGCCAAAAGGACAAACACCGACCTGGCTGTTTTTTTATGCACCAGGTATAGGGGACCGAACACGACGAATCCCCAGCATGCTGCTTGCATAAAGAAGGCGAGATCTTTCAGAAAAGCCAGCATGATCACCCTGCCCGCAAATTGGGGTATGCCATGCCGCACCGTGTCGCTGATCAGCTCAAATGCCCTGCCGGCCAGGGATAAAAAATACAAGAGGATCGCAAAACGCAGATAATCCCTGAACGATTGATAGAAAGCTGTCCCCGCGATCCTCCATTTGTTCCGGACAGGAGCTCCCGGTGCATGCGCTGTCCCGGCGGATTCTCCGGCAGTGGGAGCAAAGTTCCCCGGCTGTTGTCCGGCCGCCACTGGCGTGGCGCTGGCAAAACCCTGCCGCGTCATCTCCCCCCAGCTGCTCTTCTTCTTTATAAGGTCCTTAAACCCCAGGATGGCGCTCCAGACCACGAAAGGATGAAAGTAGAAGGGTTCGGTCAGCGCCGTCAGTAATATCCGTAAAACATCGATCCTGCGCTTATACTGATGATAGCTCAATACTTCCATCAGGACGGCAAAGGCGGAATAGAGATATCCAAAGCTTATGATAAACAACAGGTAAATAAGAAAGAACTCCCAGTCGATCAGCCCCGACAGCGCGAAAACAAAAAAGAAAATGAACCCGAAGAACTCAATGATCGGGGCGCACATTTCGAAAAAGAACCAATACGGATAACTCAGTAGCCCCAGCAGGTGATACCTGGGATTAAAGAACATCTTTTTGTGGAACTTGAGCGTCTCAAACGTACCCCTCGCCCATCGGTTACGCTGCCTGCCCAGGATGGTAAGGGCCTCCGGCGCCTCCGTCCAGCATAGCGGATCGGGAACATAAGTGACCCGGTACTTTATTTTCTGCTCTTCCATATACCGGCGCATTCGGACGACCAGTTCCATGTCTTCCCCGACCGTATTGTGATTATAACCGCCGCATTTAATGACGATCTCCCGGTCGAAAGCGCCAAAAGCGCCGGATATCAGCATCAGACCGTTTAAACGGCTCCAGGCCATCCTCCCCAGGATAAAAGCCCGGATATATTCCAGGGTCTGCATTCGGGGCAAATACTTTTTAGGTAGTCTGACTTTGACCAATTGACCGTTCTCGATGACACAGGAATTGGCAATCCGTATGACACCCCCGGAAGCGATTACCTTCGCATCGGTTTGCTCCAGGAAAGGCTTGATCATTTTCAGCAGGGCATCCTGCTCCAGGATACAATCCACATCGATACAGACCAGGTAATTGTTGGAAGCTATATTGATACCCGCATTCAGCGCGTCCGCCTTTCCCCCGTTCACCTTGTCCACCACAATCAATTTGCTGTAAACGGCATTGCGGCTTTTATAGATCCTCTTTATGGGCTTGGAGGGTATCTGGTAGTCGATAAAAAAGTCGATGCCCTCCAGTTCATACGCATCGATGAGCCGCTGTAAGCTATCGTCCTTACTGCCATCGTTGATGACGATCAGCTCCAGGTTGTTGTAATAAATAGACAAAAGGGAACGTACATTTTCAACGATCGTCTTCCCTTCATTATAGGCGGGCGCCAGGATACTTACGGAAGGCGCATGCTGCGAAGCCGCCAAAAGCCGGTAATCCGTAAACCGGTTCTTATGTATATACTTTCTGGTCTCTCCAATAGAATAGATACCTATAAAAAGATAGGAAAAGATCAGCAGGACCGAGTAGGCGAATATGCCATAGGTAAACCCATGGTAAAAGAAATTAAAAAGACCATCCAGGCTCATAAGATCATTTCGGCTTTGACATGAAGATAGATTTCCTGGTAAGCCTGTGGCTGCTCTTCACTTTTTCGGGCCAGGATCGCAAGCCCCTCGCCGGAAGATAAAGCCAGGGCCCTGGCTGCTTTTAGTTTGATCATATTACTCTCCTCGTTCAGCAGGCCGGTTAAAAAAGAGGTTTCGTCGGTGGCCGCTATTTTTCCCAGGCTGTCCAGGAGGATTAGCTTATTGGCAAACGTTTCGCCGGCAAAATGCGCGGCCAGACAGGAAGGTGTCCTTTCATTGGCGATCCGGACCAGGGTCTTGATGGCCTGTGACCGCACCGCCTCATCGGGATGCCGCAGGCAGTCCGCAATGGCATCATGCAGTTCCAGTTGTTGATATTCATCTGCCAGTTTCAGGGCAAATTGGACCACCGTATTGTTGGCCGATTGCAGCCATCCCGGAATGGCTTTGCCGGACCTTTCCGTCATTTTCGAATGTTTCAGTTCTTCCAGCAGCTTTATCTGCTGCCATTCCGTGAGAGGATAAGAGATTACGTCTAAAAACCGGAGCCCGTCAAAACCCGTTATATGCAATACGCCGATCTGGGCCTCCATCCGCACCAGTTCGTGCCTGTTATTCGTGTTCTTGTAAATTCTTGTAAGGGTGTCGGATTGATTCATTAAATAGAGCTCCTGGATGCCACGCGCCTTGATATGCCATTCCCCGCTGCCAAGCTTTTTAAATGAGTATTTTTTTAATCCCAGCTGCTCATACAGGGCGACTATGTTTTTGGCGGTGATGCCGATGAAATTTTTTTTGCAGGCGACCAACTCATCGATTACGAGCTGGCGACCGATCCGGTTTTTTATGATCCGGCGAAATTTGGGAGGGACGGCAGGGGCTTCTTCCGATTCATTAAAGATCATATCGCTGATCCAGACTTCCAGGTCATTGCGGATGCCGGTTTTATACAAATATGTTTTTTTCGAAAAATAGAGCCGGCTGTAGATAACGCCCACGACCAGGAAAATACAGGTGGTTATGATTTCCACGGCGACCAGCAAATAACGGGGTTGAATATACTTTCCAGGGAATTCCTGGGACTGCAGAAGATAGTAGCCGATGCAAAAAGACTGGTTTAACATATTAGATGTATAAATCACTACGCGTCAGGTATGATATTGGTGAGATGAAGTTACATTTTTAAGTTTAATATATTCTTTTCGGCAGGAAGGTAAATTGACCAATATCAACAATTAAAGAGTATAGGTGTAAACACTTATATACTTTAGTAGCATTATACCAATAATTAGTCTTACTTTAAACCTTCTATCCATCGCAATAGGATAGTATCCCGGATAAGTCTCTCAGTAGCCTCTAAACAATCTGTTTGCTCCATTTTTAACCGTAATACGTAATAGTACATTATGATCAGGATCTTACTGGCTGATGATTATACCATCATCAGAAAAGGGGTTAAACAGATACTAACCCAGGCGTACCCGAATGCCCAAATCGAAGAAATTGAAGATGGAGAGGAATGGACGGAGAAATTAAAAGACACCCATTGGGATATGATCATCTCGGATCTGCCCATGCCGGATAGGGGAGGGCTGGACACCCTGCTGCGTCTCCGCCAGAATTTCCCCACGCTCATCGTACTCATCCTCACCTTATATCCAAAGGAGAACTACGCTGTCCGGGCGCTAAAAGCCGGCGCTGCAGGTTACCTGGGTAAGGATGCGGCGCCCGATGAGCTGATCCTGGCCGTTAAGCAGATCCTCTCCGGCAAACGATATATCACAATCCCCTGGACTGAGAATTAATGCCACTTTAATGTGGTATCATCGCGCACAAATTCTTGAAATTCCTTAACTTAGATCGTTGCACGCCAAAACAGTGCGCCCTTCAACGATCTGTTATGAAAAAAAGAGAAAACACAAAACACGATGATTCCCGCCGCGATTTCCTGAAAAAAGGATTCCTGGCCGCAGCCGGCTTTTATATCGTTCCCCGTCACGTACTCGGCGGCAAAGGCTTTACAGCCCCCAGCGACAAGCTGGTCATCGCTTCTGTAGGAATCGGCGGCAAAGGCGAGTCAGACATCAGTAATATATATAGTAGCGGCAAAGCCGAATTCGCCGTTTTTTGCGATGTCGATGACAGACGCGCCGTCAAAAGCCGGGCAAAATTCCCTTCCGCGAAATATTATAAGGACTTCCGGGAAATGCTGGATAAAGAACACAAGCATATCGACGCGGTCACCGTATCCACCCCGGACCATATGCATGCCGTTATCGGTATGGCAGCCATGCAGCTGGGCAAACACGTCTATATCCAGAAGCCCCTCACCCATGATATCTATGAAGCCCGTATGCTGACACAAGCGGCAACCCGTTACAAAGTGGTGACGCAAATGGGCAACCAGGGCGGCTCCGGCGATGGCGTCCGGCAACTGGTCGACTGGTACCGGGCAGGCGTCATCGGCGATATCACGGAAGTATTCTGCTTTACCAATAGACCCGTCTGGCCGCAGGGCATCCAATGGTCGGATAAAACGGCGCCCGTCCCTTCCGAACTGGACTGGAACGGTTGGTTAGGCACTGCTCCTTATAAGGAATACGTTGACAATCTCGTTCCCTTCAACTGGCGCGGCTGGTGGGATTACGGTACCGGCGCCCTGGGCGACATGGGCTGTCATATCATCGCTCCCGCTTTCCAGGTCCTGGAACTGGGTTATCCCACCGAAGCAGAATGTAGCGTAGGCGGCGTTTACGTTGGAGAATTCAAAAAAGGCTATTTCCCTGACAGCTGCCCTCCTTCTTCGCATGTCACGCTGAAATTTAAGGGTCACCCCGGCAAGCCCGATATCAAGCTGCATTGGATGGACGGAGGTATACAGCCCGAAAGACCCGATGAACTGGCTCCCAACGAAATATTCGGGGATGGAGACAACGGCACTTTATTCATCGGCACGAAAGGAAAAATGATGTGTGCCACCTATGGCAGAGAGCCTAATCTCCTTCCTACCTCCCGGACCGCGCAGACCGTAGTACCGCAAACCATTGCCCGCGTGCCGGGAGGAGATGAGCCCGGACATTACCACGCCTGGGTAGAAGCCGCGCTGGCAGGCTATGGCAGCGACCAGGAAAAAAATCTCAGCTCCAACTTTAAAATAGCCGGTCCGCTCACCGAAACCGTCATCATGGGTAATCTTGCCATCCGCAGCTATGATCTGCGGGTTCCCAGGAACGACGGGAAATTCGACTACCCCGGCCGGCATATCAAGCTCTTATGGGATGGAGATAATATGAAGATCACCAATTTCGAAGCCGCCAACCAGTTCGTCAAAAGGACCTACCGGGATGGCTGGAGCCTGGGAGTTTAGTCTGGCCCCCAGGCCCCCCGATCACACAGGTCCTTACGCCATCCGGGCTCCGCTTCAGGGAAATAGGATTATCGTATCAATATAAAAGTCCCTTTCTTGAAATGTGTCTTTCCGAGGTAATCCACTCCCTGCACCATATATACATAGGTGCCGGATTCCTGCCTTATGCCATGTAATAACCCATCCCAGCCCTTTTCAGGTTGCGTGGTGGCGAAGATCATCTGCCCCCACCGGTTATACACCCGGAAAAAGCTCAGCCGGGTAATACCCACCAGCACAGGCCGGAAAACATCATTATGCCCATTCCCATCCGGCGTAAATGCATTGGCCATGAAAATATCCGGCCCCGTCTTATACACTTTCACCGTGAGCGCATCGGAGCCATAACATCCCTGTACCGTAGTCGCCGTCGCGAGATATACGATCGAATCGACCGCACTGGACTCGATCGTAGCCACCGGATCATAGACAAGAGAATTATTCAGCCAGTCCGTCGGGGTCCAGCTATAGCTTACCAACGCGCTGTCCGTACTGACGGCATGTAATTGCAGCGGTTCGCCGACCACGACGGACGTATCGTTGCCGGCGAAGACCACTACTTTGGGAATGACATTCACCACCACCGTGTCCGCTACAGGTTTGGGGCAACCCTGCGTATTGCGGACAGTCAGGATATAGGACGTCGTTATCAGAGGATCGGCCACAGGCCCTAAGGAATTGGAATTTAAAAGACTGCTGTCGGGCGACCAGGTAAACAGATCGGCTACTATCGTTCCGTTTAACAGCGCCGTAGTGCCATAACAGATCGTCGTGTCAGTCCCCGCATTGGCCTGCGGGTAAGGATATACATGCACATTGATCGAAGCCTTATCCTGGCATTTGCCCAGGTTAGCGGTCACCAGGTACGTGATGTCTTCAGCAGGAGCGGCATTGGGATATTTGATCGTAGAGTCGCTCAGGGCCGTCCCGGGCGACCATAAATATTTCAACGCATAGCTGACCGGCCGAAGCTGGAAGCTGTCCGACAGACAGATCGTAGTATCCGCCGGCAGCTTCACCGTAATAAAATCCAGCACATTGACCGTAATGGAATCCGTTCCTACGCAGCCGTTCTGGGTCACCGTCACCGTGTATACGGTAGTGTCCTTAGGGTAAACGATCGGATCCGCCGTGCCGGGATTGATGATATTATACGCCGGCGACCAGCTATAAGTAGCTCCGCTGCCATCGGCCGAAGCGATTAAAGGCAGACTGTCGATGCTGCAGATCAGCGTATCGGTAAAAGGCAAAGTAATCACCGGCTTGTCATTGGCCGTCACCGTTTTGGAAACAGTGCCGCTGCAGCCCTTGCTGGTCCCGACATTCAGCGATACCGTATAACTACCGGCGCTGGCATACAAATGACTCGGATCTTGCACCGCCGCCGTATTGGAAGAAGAGGAGGATTCCCCGAATGTCCAGCTCCAGGAATTGACGGCCCCGTATTTCGCATACGTAGCATCGGTGAACTGGAAGGCGGACTGATAGCAGCTGCCGGTATAGGTAAAGGCCGGGGTAAATCCCGGATAGACCTTTACGGGAGCGGTAGTCGAATCCGTGCAGCCCGTGGAATTGCCTACTTTCAGCTTCAGCGTATAAGTACCGGTGTCGGCATACGTATACGTCGGCGTCGCCTGCGTAGAAATATCTGTAGTCGAATTAGTCACCCCGAAATCCCAGTAATACGAAGTGATATTGGAAGAGGTCGCTTCATTCTGGAAAGTGAAGGTATAATTGTCACAATTGGTATAAGAGGCATTCAGCGTCGCCGCCGACAGGCTGCAGCTATAGACATATACCTGCAATTCCTTTTTAGTCGTGTTGATCAATACCCCTTTCCGCCATTCTTTGACATACACGGCCACCACATATTCTCCGGTGGTGGCCGGCGCGGTCCCCGATATCAGCCCGGTAACAGGGTTAATGGTCACACCGCTTCCCAGGGGGGATGCGCCGCTATACCCGGTGAGATAGGTCAGAGCCGTATAGGGCGGGCTGGCCGGCGCAGCCTGGCTGGTGTTCGCGCTGGCATTGCTGACATTCAGGCCGTTGCCGAAAGAATAAGAGAGCGAATCCCCGTCGGCATCGGTGGCGCTGAAGGGATAGCTGAACGATCCTTTGTAACAAATAATGGCCGTATCCTTGAAAAGAAAATCGGGACTGTTGTTCTTGTGATAATCCGTTCCGCTGATGGTACCCGGGATAGACGCGGAAATGGTAATGCCGTCACTCCCGGAATTGCTGATATTAATGATCCCGTCTGTCCTCAATGCATCCTGGACCGTAAGGATATAACCCGCTGCGATATCGGGCAGATCCACCTTGTAGACATACGTATAGATCTCATAACAAATGGTGGGAGGGTCGCTCATGCAGGGACTATATGTCGTCTTGGTGACAGTATTGGCAGTGGTGGTGGAAATGGATTGAGCCGCGACGGTCGCATTGGTAGAGGCATTGAAAATGCCCAGGTATACGCTGGTTCTGGGGCCAATGGCCGTGCAACTGAAAAAAACCGTTACCGTGATCGTATAGTTGGACGTGCCGGAGGTAGAGCCCACGCCATTATAGGTATACTGAATATAGCCACCCTTCACATGCTTTGCAAAGGCAGTCTGTGAATAAATTACTACAAGCAGGGTTAGCAGGGTTTTATAAAATAGTTTCACGAACACGCTATTTGTACCGACAATACTTCGATTTGATCCCATTGGTTGCTTTTAGTGCAGGTATTATGCATAATTTTTTTCCGGCTACTTACTATTTACTCACTATTTTCGTTTAAGCTCCAATCGATTTTTAGTATGAAGCGACCAAGGATAAGTTATAAGAGGATCATGATCAGAGGATTACTATTCGCCTGTTGCATCGCTTGCTTCGTAGTGGCTGCTGTTCCGGCAGGTGGTACACAGCCGGGCCCCGTCTTTTCCTTAGACAGTCAGCACCCGCTAACCATACACTTCCGGCACCTGGTCGGTAGCAGGGCGCTGAAACTGTTCGACGAAACCTATACCAACGGCTTCGGAGAACCCATAACCATCACCCGCTTTTCATATTACATCTCCCATTTCCGGGTTACCGGCGCCGATCACCGGCAATGGCCTTTGTCAGAAAAAACTTATTTGATCGATGAAACCGACTCTTCTTCAAAGACCCTTGTCCTGCCTTCTTCCGGCGCCGCTATTCAATCCGTTTCCTTCGAGGTCGGCGTAGACAGCATCCTGAATGTCAGCGGCGTGCAGACAGGCGACCTCGACCCGCTCAAAGGAATGTTCTGGACCTGGAACAGCGGCTACATCTTCGCTAAAATGGAAGGCCGGAGCGATTCATCGCAGGCTCCCGCCCACTATTTCAACTGGGACATCGGCGGCTTTAAATCTCCCGCCAACGCTTCCCGGAAAATAGTCATCGCTGTTCCTGTACAATCAACATCCGCCTCCCTCATAGTAATCGATGTCGATCTGCTGAAATGGTTCGAAGGTCAGCACACTTTAAAAATAGCTCAACACCCTCTCTGCCATCAGCCCGGCGAATTAGCCATGCAGATCGCCGATAATTATTCATCTATGTTCTCCATCGAACCATGAGATCCCTCTTCACGATATGGTTTTTCTTATTATTACTTTTCCTCGGACTGTCCTGGGTCGATGCCGGCAAACGGCCCACACCCCTGAAATTCACCGTTCCCCCCAACTGGCCGCAGCCCCGGTATGATTTTAAGCACAATCCCCTTACCCGGGAAGGCTTCCTCCTGGGGAGGAAACTCTTCTATGATATGAGGCTGAGCAAAGACTCCACGATATCCTGCGCCAGTTGCCATCAGCAGTTTGGCGCCTTCGCCACTTACGAACATAATCTCAGCCATGGCGTCGATAATTCCCTGACGACCCGTAATGCCCCTGCCTTGCAGAACCTTGCCTGGCAGTCAGCATTTATGTGGGACGGAGGCATCAACCACCTGGACCTGCAACCCTTCGCCCCTCTTACAGCCCCCAACGAAATGGGAGAGACACTGGCCGGCGCCCTTCGCAAACTACAGCAGGACAGCAGTTATACGGCGATGTTTGCAGCGGCTTTCGGCGATCCGGCCATTACCACCCAACGCATGAACAAAGCCCTCAGTCAATACATGCTGATGCTCGTTAGCAGCAACAGTAAATATGATAAGGTCATGCGCGGAGAAGCTTCCTTCATTCTGCCCGAACAGCTGGGCTATACCATTTTTAAGCAGAAGTGTAGCGCCTGCCATACCGAACCGCTTTTCACAGACTTTTCCTACCGCAATACCGGCCTGACCACAGATAATACCCTAAACGATTACGGCCGGATGAAGATCACAGGAGATGCCAGGGACTCCCTGAAATTTAAAGTACCCTCCCTGCGCAACGTGGCCATTACCCATCCCTATGGCCATGATGGCCGCTTCTTCACCCTGCTGAACGTTTTCGAGCATTACCGGAAAGACATGGTCGTATCTCCCCTCACTGATTCATTGCTGCAACACAAAATACCCCTGTCGAATTATGAGATAGGGCAGCTGACCGCCTTTCTATACACTTTAACGGATACCGCCTTCTTAAAAAATCCATTATTTGCCCCGGATGGCTATACCGTTACTCCCGTCTTCATTCACCAGCATTAGGCGCATCCGTCATTTCCCGCAGACTGCCCACCTCCGGCAGGCTCGTTTCTTTACAATGATACTTCGCTTCAGGAACCTGAGTTGCTTTTTGTGGACGAGTTTGAGGTGAACAGGCTAAATTTGTAGGTAAATGAAATATCTCCTGCCTGGATGGCCATCCCATCAATGCCCATGGCGCGGGTGTTCTTTTCCACAAAGGAGTATACTACCTGTTCGGGGAAATCAAAAAAGGCTCTACCTGGTTGGTGCCCTCGCAGTCATGGGAAGATTACCGGGTGCCCGCCGGCGGTGTAAGCTGCTATTCCTCGAAGGACCTGCGGCATTGGAAATATGAAGGCATTGCCTTATCCCCGGTAACGGGCGACCCCGGCCATGACCTGGACACGGGTAAAGTAGTGGAACGTCCGAAAGTAATTTATAATGAGAAGACAGGTAAGTTCGTCATGTGGATGCATGTCGATGCAAAAGATTATTCCTATTCCCAATCGGGTGTTGCGGTTAGCGATCGGCCCACCGGCCCTTATCGTTACCTGCACAGCATTAAGCCCAATGGGAATATGTCCCGGGATATGACGTTGTTCAGGGATACGAATAACAAGGCGTATCTTATCTATTCTTCGGAGAATAACAATACCATGCAGGTCTGCCTCCTGTCGGACGATTATCTTTCTCCCTCTACTACCTATAGCCGGATCCTGATCGGTAGAAGAAGGGAAGGACCTGCCCTTTTCCGGGCAGAAGGGAAATACTGGCTGATCAGTTCCGATTGTACGGGATGGTCTCCCAATGCCGCCAGCTATGCGGTTGCCGACCACCCATTAGGTCCCTGGCAGGAATACGGCAACCCCTGCACAGGTCCCGGCGCCGATACGACCTTCGGAGCACAGAGCACGTTTGTCCTGCCCCTCGCCGGAAAAAAGAACCAGTTCATTTTTATGGCCGATCGCTGGAACAAACTCGACCTGGAAAAGTCTACCTACCTCTGGCTGCCGCTGACCTTCACCGATGGAAAACCCGTGATTACGGGTCTTTAACCTTCCCAATCTCTATACATTGGTAAGGTATAATAAATATACCTATCTTTGCCTTGCTTCGGGTTGCGGCCTGGAGCCTCCGCAGCAGGGCAGCTACTTATGGTAACTGCCCTGCCTGTTTCTACAAGGTTCTCAGTGCTTCATATATGGTATCGTCAAAAACCATTTCTCTTTTTGCAATAAACAGATTCTTGCTTTTGGTAATGACCCATACCTGATCGATACTTTTATTCCGATCCGGCTGCAAAGCGCCAACAATGCCTTTTTTCACATCCTGCACCGTATACTCCCGATTGGATAAATTGATAATAGCAATGCTTACTTTTTGCTTGGCGGCACTATAAATATTCCAGTTGATTGTTGATTTTTTGACATGCGTTGACTGATCAGGCGTTTTGATATCACCGATCCAAAGCCCGTCGATCCGAACATCGGGATTTTTGCTGGCATATACTTCAGGTAGCCATTTTTTGCGGAGGGCTTCCTCTCCAGCTGCAATGGAAGGCAGCAGCTCTATTTGATAGCCGTGATCTGCCAACGTCCCGCAAGCTTTGGCATTATCCTGCAGTTCATCTTTTCCATGTAGTGGATGTAAATCCATCCAGCCTCCTGTAACAGTTTGATATATTCGTAAATATTCCAATAGGAAGATTTGCTGCAAATGTCCCGAAAATGCCGGATATATTTTGGTCAGATTTATTAGCGCCCCTCAATCCAACGGCACCCCCGCCACTTCCACATCCCAATGTGACAGCAGGATCTCAAACCGGTGCGTCTCGGCTTTGATAAATGTATCCTGGTCAGGATAGAGCTGTTTCTTATAAGGCGCCGTGAGATTCTCATCGAAGGCCAAGGCCGCCGTTCTGAATGCGACCGTTACCCGGAAGTCCCAACGGGTGTCCTCTCCGGCATGCAGACGAGGCGTCTCCGCTTTGATGCTGATCACATCCCCCTTCTCCTGGGCCTTTTTCAATAAGGGATAATGATTGGCCTTCCACAGCGCGATGAACTCATCGGCATGGCCCCATTTCACCCGGTAATAATCTTCCACGGTGAAATACTCGCTGGCTTTCTGCGCAAATCCATGCGACGAAACAGAGAATACCAGCACGGCCAATAAGAGAACTTTCATTTTTGAACGGACAAAAGAAACTAACATGGTGGTTATGTTTAATGATGGAAAACTGTTACTATATAAAAATAGTAGACTAATAATTATAAACAAAAAATGATTTTGCGACCTGCGAATGACCCGAATAACAAAACAATTTGGACTAATTTGAATAGAGGAAATGAACAAAGTTCTTTAAATTCGCAGGCAAAAGCATTCCAGTGAAAGCGATTAAAGTTCCGCAGGCACTCACGGCATCCCCTTATAATCTTAACTCCATCCGGCTTAACGGACTTTCCGTGGTGGAATCCTGTACCCATACGCAGGATAGCAGAGGTTCCATGTTCCTGCAAGACCATTATCTGTTATTTGTCCTCAAAGGCGTCAACGAGATCACGCACGGGAAAATGAGATACACCGTCCGTAAAAATGAGATGGTGCTGTTGAAAAAATCAATCCTGATAGAATACTATAAGGCCGGAGACCCCGCAGAAGATAATCGCTATGACAGCATGATGTTCTTCCTGAAAGATGAATTTCTGAAGGATTTCATGAAGATGGCAGATGTATCTTCTGCTGAAACTCCCGAATTGGCGCGTATTACCGTCAGACCCGTCAAACTGAGGTTATTAAAATATATCGAATCCATCCAGCCCTATTTTACCGATCCGGAAGAGATCAATCCGCAGTTGATCCGGCTTAAAATGCTGGAGCTGTTATACGACCTGGCCAGCTCGGACAGAAACCTCTTGCAGCAGATGCTCCAGCTCCGGCAACAGGTCCACACAGGTATTCCTGCGATCGTGGAACAGCATTTTACCAGTCCTGTAACCCTGACGGATCTGGCCTACCTTTCCGGCAGAAGCCTGTCCAGCTTTAAAAGGGATTTTCAGACTATCTATAAAATGCCTCCGGCATTATGGATCCGCGAAAAAAGATTGGCAAAAGCAAAGGAATTATTGGACAATACAGCCCTGCCTGTTGCCGATATTTGTTATGCCACCGGCTTTGAAAACCCCGCCCATTTCTCCAGGCTATTTAAAGATTTCTTTGGCTATTCTCCCTCCATGACCCGAAATCAATAGTTAATTGGACTGAATGGCAAAATGCGACTCGTTTCTTATTCCCAACTTTGATCTATCGATTCTGAACCACCAGTACTGGTTTTAAATTTTCCCTAATAGAAATATCATTTAAATTGCCTTCAAATTGTAAAAGTTATGGTACAAGCAAAAGGATATGCCGCCCAAACTCCTGAAACAGACCTGGGGCCCTGGAATTTTGAAAGACGCGAAGTAGGACCGCATGACGTACAATTCAGCATCTCCTATTGCGGTGTCTGTCACTCCGACCTGCACCAGATAAAAAATGACTGGTTCCCCGGTATCTTCCCCATGGTGCCCGGCCACGAGATCGTAGGGACGGTGACAAAAGTCGGTGACCACGTTAAGAAGTTCAAAGTAGGCGAACTGGCCGCCGTAGGCTGTCTGGTGGACTCCTGCCGGGAATGTGAGAACTGCAAAAAAGGACTGGAACAATATTGCGAAGTAGGCAACGTCCAGACTTACAACAGCCGCGGTAAGGATGGCTCACCCACCTATGGAGGGTATTCCAATACCATCGTCGTCCACGAAGACTTCGTCCTGCATATCTCCGATAAGCTATCTCTTCCCGCTGTCGCCCCCCTGCTCTGCGCCGGGATCACCACCTATTCTCCCCTGAAACACTGGAAAGTAGGCAAAGGGCACAAACTGGCCGTTCTGGGCCTTGGCGGACTGGGACATATGGCCGTGAAATTCGGCGTTGCCTTCGGAGCGGAAGTCACCGTATTGAGCACTTCTCCCAAAAAAGAAGCGGATGCCAAAAAGTTAGGCGCCCATAAATTTGTCGTCACCTCCGATCCTGAACAGATCAAAGGCGTCAAAGGCTACTTTGACTTCATCCTCGATACCGTATCGGCTCCCCATGATATGAATCTGTACCTGTCCTTGCTCAGGACAGACGGCACTCATATCACCGTCGGCGTTCCACCCCCCTATGAAGTTGCTCCCTTCAGCCTTCTGGGCGGCCGCAAAAGCCTCGCCGGATCGGGCATCGGAGGACTGCCCGAAACACAGGAGATGCTGGATTACTGCGCCGCGAACGGCATCGTTTCAGACATCGAGCTCATCGACATAAAGAATATCCAGACCGCCTACGACCGTATGGTCAAAGGAGACGTGCGCTACCGGTTTGTCATCGACATGGCTACTTTATAAAAAATACGGAGGTCAGGCCTTGTAGTCTGACCTCCGTATTTAACTATACCCCCCTGCCGGATCCCTAAATACACCCGTTAATTTTTAAATAATTGGTTAGCTTTACGCAAAACCAATCATTTAATTAACCGTTAAAGATATTTGTATGAGCAAGTCAACTAAAAGCGGACCCAAAAAATCCGAAGAGGATATCCAGAAATCGCTGGACGAAATGGACTACTCCGGTAAAGATGATATTTACAGCAGGGACAAAGAAGAAGACCTCGATCTGGATGGCGGCCTGAAAAAGACAAAAAAGGCAAAAAAGACCCCCAAAGACATGCTTTCCGAAGACGAGCTCGATGTCCCCGGCGCTGATCTGGATGACGACGAGGCGGTCGGCGAAGAAGATGAAGAAAATAGCTATTATAGCCTGGGTGGCGACGATCACGACGACCTCGAAGAAACAAATGACGATAACGTCTAATTATCCATCCTTTTGCGTCTTATTTCCATTTTTCGGTGGTGCTTTTCAAGCCACCTTTGTCTTGTCGATATGACAACACCGAAAAACAAATAAAATGCCTGTATTTAATGTCCCCACAAGAGACGAAGTCTCCCCGGCCAGCCAAATCGCCTTCGATGCCCTTCAAAAAGCCCTCGGAATGGTCCCCAACCTCTACGCGACTATCGCCTATTCCGAAAACGGATTGCCTAAATACCTTGCTTACCAGGGTGGCAGAACATCCCTGACCAATAAAGAGAAGGAAGTGGTCAACCTCGTCGTCAGTCAGATCAACGGGTGCAAATACTGCCTGAGCGCCCACACCCTCTTAGGCAAAATGAACGGCCTGTCCGAAGAAGAGATCCTGAACATACGCCGGGGAGGTAGCAGTGATGTCAAACTGAACGCATTGGCCGCACTTACCAAGGATATTACGGAAAACAAAGGGCGCATCTCTCCCGCACACCGCGATCGCTTCTTCGAAGCAGGATATGATAAAGGCAGCATGGTAGATTTGATCCTGCAGATAAGCGATAAGATCGCCATGAACTATCTGCACAACCTGACAGAAATAAAAATTGACTTTCCTTTAGCGCCCGAACTTAGCTAAATTGCCATGATGTCTTCCTACACGTATACCTTAATAAATCCACACAACAGCAACCTGGCTTTCAAAGCCATAAGCCTGGATCATTATTTTCCCCTGGACATCCTCCAAAGAGTGAACTATTATTCCCTGATCCTTCTTACGGAAGGATCAGGGCGGCTGCAATCGGATTTTTCCGAATATTCCGTCTCAAAGAACAGTCTCCTGTGTTTCGCCCCCTACCAACCATTCAGACTCACCGTGCAGGATGGACAAGGCTGGGTGATCAACTTTCACCCGGATTTCTTTTGTATTCACAAACATCACCAGGAAGTCGCCTGTCATGGGATCCTTTTCAATAATATCTATGAGCCCCCTTTCCATGCGCTGGAAGAGACCGGTATGCAAAAATTGCAGGCCGTCATAGCCGATATGCAGCTGGAACTGCAACAGGAGGCATTGGCGCAGCATGAACTGCTGGTTTCTTTGCTGAAGATCTTTTTGATCACCGCTTCCCGCTCCAAAGCGGACCTTGCAAACCATCAGCCTTCCCCGGGGATTACATTCCCGGCGTCAAAACTATCTCCCGTATCCCCGCCCAAACCTTTTGTCTTGCAAAAACTAAAAGACGCGATCGAACTTCATTATCGTCAGCTGCATTCCGCCGGGAAATATGCTGAGATGCTCAACATCTCTCCCAAGGCCCTGGCTAAGATCACCAAACACCATTTTTCAAAGACCATCACCGAAATGATCTCGGAACGCATCGTTATCGAGGCTAAACGCGAGCTATACCTGACTTCCAAGCTCATAAAGACCATCGCTTACGAATTGGGCTTTGAGGACGAGCATCACTTCAGCCGTTTCTTCAAAAACAAGACGGAGATCTCCCCTCAGCTCTACCGGCAACAGGTCGGATTCGCAAAAGGCGAGACATAACTAATTGCCGGTGTCATCTCACCATCCCAACAAGTGCTTAAAAGCCAAAAAGATCCCCGCCAGCAGCAATACCAGCAAAACCACCCCGATCGCAAAAACGATACGCACCCTTCGGGCATACCGGATCGCCTTCAAACGACTGGTCTCCCGCACGTCCGGGGGCAACAGCCGAAAAGAGATATGTAATAGAATGGGTACGATAATGAGATCATCGACATAACCGGCAAATGGAATAAAATCCGGGATCAGATCGAGCGGGCTGATCAGGTAGATCAGCGAAAAAATGGCCGGCAGCCGGGCATACCACGGCGTCCGCGGGTCCCTGCAGCCAAAATACAAGAGAATAACCTCTTGTTTAAAAGAAATACCCCTTCTTCCTATCAATCCTGACGCCATAAGTTGTTGATTATAAGTTTTTCCACCCTCCCCCGGCTTTCCGTCCTTTTTCCCAACAAAAACTCTCCCTCAGAGGCCTTTAGTTCGTCATATTATCCCTAAATTTAATCAGACTAAATCGATTGCCCATGTCTTTTGATTTCCTGACTCCCGAACAATTGTCTGATTATGATCGGGATGGATACTTAGTGATCAGGGATTTTTGTTCCCCGGCTGAGATCGGCAAACTATATGCCGCCGCCTTAGCCGATGAGGCCATGAGCAAAAACGCCCTGGACCTGAATGATCAGTCGGGAAAAAAGACCCGCCTTTCCCTCTGGTTTACGCCAGGCAATGATATTTTTGGCTATTTCACAAGGGGCCGCCGGCTGGTAGACACCGTATGGCAGCTCATGGATAGCGATGCCGACGTCTGTCATTTCCATTCCAAGCTCATGCAGAAAGAGCCCAGAGTAGGAGGGGCCTGGGAATGGCACCAGGATTACGGGTATTGGTACAAGAACCAGTTCATGTTCCCCGATCAGCTCATCAGCGTCATGCTGGCCCTGACCCCGGCCAATAAGGAGAACGGCTGCCTCCAGGTGATCCGCGGCTCTCATAAAATGGGACGGGTCAACCATGGCTTTGCCGGCGAACAGGTCGGCGCGGACACCATTATGGTGGACAATGCGTTGAAGACGATGGAGCTCGTCTATTGCGAACTGGGCGCCGGCGATATCCTTTTCTTTCACAGCAACCTCCTGCACCGCTCCGAAGCCAACCTTTCCGAACAACCCCGATGGTCCCTGATCTCCTGTTACAACTCCGCCTCCAATCCCGCCTATAACGAGACCTCCACATCCTGGCGGACACCGGTGTCCCGGGTGCCGGATACGGCCATCCTCGAATGGAAGGCGGACGCTGTTTCTCCACGGGATTTCCTGGCCAAAGAAGACGACCCCGCGCTGAAGAACACCGGCTGGGAAAACTGACAACCTTAAAGTATAACAATGAATAAAAGCCTGCCCGCTTATAGCTTCTTAATCCTGACCCTGCTGACCGGGTGCCTGGCCTGCTCTCCCAGGAAATCGACCCCTTCCACACATTATTCCCCGCTTACGCAGATTGACACGACGAATGTACAGAACCTGCAGGTCGCCTGGACTTATCATACCGGTGACGCAGACACGATCAATCATTCCCAGATCCAATGTCCCCCCCTGGTCGTGGATAGCGTAGTATATGGCACTTCTCCGCGCCTGGTGCTGTTCGCCCTGGATGCGGCGACCGGCAAGGCTAAATGGACATTCAATCCGCAGGACTCCAATCAGAATAAATCCCGTAAGGACTTCGCCCTGAATAACAATAGGGGAGTGGCATACTGGAAAGACGGCAATGACCGGCGCATCTTTTATTCGGCAGGCCCCTGGCTATATGCCATCGATGCAAATACCGGCAAAGTAATCCCTTCTTTCGGCAAGGAAGGTAAGATCGATCTGCACGATGGACTGGGCCGCGATGTACACGACCTCTACGTAGTGGCCACGTCTCCCGGCATAGTCTACAAAGACCTGCTTATCATGGGTACCCGCGTATCGGAAGGCAGCGACGCAGCCCCGGGCCATTTGAGGGCTTATGATACCCGCACAGGAGAAATAAAATGGATCTTTCACACCATCCCCCAGCCGGGAGAATACGGATACGACACCTGGGAAGATCCCAATGCCTGGAAACATATCGGCGGCGCCAATGCCTGGTCCGGATTCAGCCTGGATGAAAAAAGAGGCATCCTCTATGCTCCTCTGGGCAGCGCCTCCTTCGATTTCTATGGTGGTATGCGCAAAGGGCAGGGACTCTTCTCCGACTGCCTGCTGGCCCTGGATGCCGCCACAGGCAAAAGGATCTGGCATTTCCAGGATATTCATCATGACACCTGGGATAAAGACCTTCCCACTCCTCCGGCCTTGGTCACGGTCATGCACAACGGACAATGGGTAGATGCCGTCGCACAGCCCACCAAGACCGGCTTTGTATTCCTGCTGGACCGGGAGACCGGCGCCTCCCTGTTCCCCATCGAAGAAAAACCCGTGCCCACGAATACGGCGCTGACAGGGGAGAAGCTCTGGCCCACCCAGCCCTTTCCCTCGCTGCCCAAACCCTTTGTGCGGCAGACTTTCACGGACTCCGACGTCAATGACCTGCTCCCGGATTCCTCCATACAGGATATTAAGAACAGACTTAAAGGATATCATACCGGCAATATGTTCAACCCGCAGTCGAAAGAAGGAACGATTATCCTTCCCGGCCTGGATGGCGGCGCGGAATGGGGCGGCCCCGCCTTCGACCCCGCAACAGGATTGCTGTATGTCAATGCCAACGAGATGCCCTGGATCATAACGATCACAGATGTTACAGGGACTTCCGGATCCGGACAGGCGCCCGCTGGCCGGTCGGCCGGTCGAACATCCTCCGGCACTGGTCAGGCTTCACTCCATACCTACCTCGAAGCAGGTAAGCAACTCTATCGGCAGAATTGCATCAGCTGCCACGGACCCGAACGGAAAGGAGGAGGCAACTACCCCTCTCTGCTGGGCGTGGGGAAAAAATACAATGAACAGCAGTTTGCCGACCTGGTAATGAACGGACGGAGAATGATGCCTGCTTTTAAACAGCTATCCGGGAACGATAGGGCGGCCCTGGCATCTTTTATTCTCGACATCAAGTCACAGCAGCAAAAGGAATTCACGGCGCCTGCGGCTCCGTTGGATAGCTTCCTCAACCTTCCTTACACCATCACGGGCTATAATAAATTTCTCAGCAAGGAAGGATATCCCGCCATCAAACCCCCATGGGGTACGCTCAATGCGATCAACCTGAATACAGGCGACATCGCCTGGAAGATCCCCCTGGGAGAATATCCCGAATTTGCAAAGAAAGGCATCATCACCGGCACCGAGAATTATGGCGGCCCTGTAGTTACAGCGGGAGGGCTTGTCTTTATAGCGGCTACCCGGGACGGAAAGATCAGGGCATTTAATAAAGCGACCGGCCGGCTCCTCTGGCAGGCCGACCTCCCCGCACCCGGTTTCGCCACACCCGCCATCTATTCGGCAGGAGGAAAACAGTTTATTGTCATTGCCTGCGGCGGCGGAAAGCTGGGGACTCATTCCGCAGATACGTATGTAGCGTTTGCCTTGCCTCCCTTTTAATAAGGCGACGGGCTCGTCGCCGTCCATCCCCCGTCGATCACCAGGGTCTGCCCCGTAATATGCCGGGCCAGAGGGGATACGAGGAACAGTGCGGCATGAGCGATATCCGCAGGCGCAGCAGGACGGCCCATCGGGGTAATAGCCGACCAGGTCTTTTCATAGCCGGCATCATCCGCCGTTCTCTCCGTCAGTGTAGCGCCGGGAGCAACGGCATTTACCGTGATATGGTAGGGCGACAGCTCGATCACCAGGTTGCGGGCCAGCATTTCCAGCGCTGCCTTACTCATGCCATACGCGGCTAAATTCTTATGGGCCTGATGACCGGTGACCGAAGACGTGAAGAGGATACTTCCTCCGGTACCTTGTTTTTTCATCTGCAAAGCCGCTGCCTGCGCCAGAAAGAAACTTCCCCCCAGATTCACCTGCAGCACCCTGAAAAAAGATTCCGGTGTATAAGTAAGAAAATCGCCGAACAGCGTAATACCCGCATTGGCGATCACAATATCCAATTGCCCGAACTCACTTACAGCCCGCTCCACCAACTGCCCGATGAAACCGGTATCAGAGGCATCTCCTCCCATCGCCAGGCAGAAGCTCCCGCCACCCACGAGGGCATTCCCGCTTATACCCACCGCTCCCTCCGCATTTTCTATCGAAAGCCGGATCGCATCCACAGCCCGCGCAGCCAGCGTCGCATCCTGGTCATTCAGGATTACCCGGGCGCCCTGTAACACCAATTGCCGGACGATCTCATACCCGATCCCCTGACCCGCGCCGGTGACGATAGCTGACTTCCCCGCAAACATTTTGTCTGGATTCATGGTAATATTTTTTTCGGCTCCGCCGTCTATCGTCAGACGGAGCGAATCCGCTCTTCAATCTATGTCTCCTGGTCAAAATAGATTTTATAGTAGTGCTTGCCCACTCCCTCATCATATCCTTTCTCGATCAGCTCCTTGTCCCCATGCACATAGATATGAAAATTCCTATCCAATTTAATAACACTTTTGAACACTCTGGCCTGCTTTTTTACGGCCTGCGGAGAAATCTCGAATTCATTGGCCTGCTCCCAGTCATTATTGACCCGGTACTGTTCATCGTATTTCCGGAAAGAACTGATAATATTCTCATGGTGCAGCACCTCCGTCTCGAACTCATCCTTGTTGAAATTACCATGGGTCTTGAAATAATCCATCGACCGGTTCAGGATATCTATCTGTTCTGTTTTGGAGACTTCGAATTCGTCAGGCAACTGCTGCGTGACGAAATTTTTGGTGATCGTTAAGAAGCCCTGTGTATGAAGAAATTCATTCTGCTGTATCAGCACCCCCAGGAATTTGTCCTTCCAGTACTGCGCTTCCTCCCCCTTGCCATTCGCATCGAAGATCATCAGCTCATACCCCTTATCGGGTTCATGATTGAGGATAAGACAGCCCTTGTCGATCTTCGAAAGCTCCACGCCTTCCTTCAATTCCAGGCTCAGACCATCCGCGCTGGGGTCGATATCCACGAACAAAGACTTGCTCTCTGCCTTGAAAAGACCGATCGCATCCATGATCCGCTCCTCGACCTGGATATTGCTAAAATAAGTGACATATAATTCCCCCGGCTTTATCTTGGGGTGCAGGGCGACCTCATACAGATGAGAAGCCATCCGGACCGATTGCTCCTGGAAATTCGGGGCTTCCCCGCCGCCGGGTTCTACCGCAGCCCCACTTCCCCCGAACATCGCCTCCACAAAATGGTAGACCTCATGAAATTCCAGAGAAGAGCTATGGTGAAAGGAATAGCGCTCATGACATTGTTTGAATCTGCCCAGGAGATTCTCCGTAAACCGCTGCCGGCTCTCGGGATCAAGGGCCTGCTCCTGTTTGGATAACAACAGCACCTCTCCATTCTGCTTGTTGCCGGTATAATGCACGATCAATCTCTCTAAGTAGGCTTCCGTAATATTCATACGCAAAAAGCGTAAAGTTAACCATAGGAGGAATATCTATTATATATTTGGAAAAAATCAGCCACAATTCTATATGAAATTGGACCGGTCCCGGATGCTCACGCTCCTTTATTGCCTTTTCACACTCCTCTACACCCTATACATAGCCGGCCATCCCCACGGATTCGGACCCTATAAAAGCGATAATTTTTTCTATGGTATAAAATTCCTGCTGATAGACGGCTATCTTTTTTTCATCTTTCAGGGGCTGATCCTGCGCTCGAAGAACTGGGGTATCCTGTTATTACTACCCCTGTGTATCCTGGTCGTTACCATTATCGGAGGATTCCTGATGGTAGGTATCCTTCGCCTTGGCGGCGGCACGCTCCTGGATAATGATTACGCCGACATGGTCCTGATCGCCTTTACCTGGCTCGCGCTAAGCGTCTATGCGCTAAAGTTTATTAGCACCGGTAAGAAGGCGCGCAAATAACGAGGCCCCGGATTGTAATAACAGTATCAATAAACCCCGGTTTTGAAGGGTGGTTTTATAAGTGTTACACCTGGCTCCTGCAACGGTAACACCCAGTTGTATATTTTTTTCCCTGCCCCGGAAAGAATCACTTTCCGGGGCGTAGGAGCCCCCTGTAAAACCTTGACCTTCCCCCGGTTCCGGCCGGATATAAAAAAATACCCGAATTCTCTAAATAAAAGCCGTATAAGACATAGTTGCTGAACAGTAGTGTATTATATATGTTTAGATAAATAATAGGAATACTTGGATAAATTTATGCAACGCCTTATGCAATAAAACATCTCTTAATACTTTTATAAAGGATTAATATATCTTGACCTGTGGAAATCCAATAGTTTAAAACCAATTTTATGATACCCAACCCTAAACAAACTGTAACCATCTTCGGGCGAAGAACAAAGATGATTTTATTGCCCTGATCGCTCCGGTTGAACACTTTCGGAGAGTGATCGTCGCAATGTGAATAATTCTCTTACCTATCTCGCCCTTATGAAACCAGTTATACTATTTTTTCTACATTTACCAGTAACACAAGGCCGTCGGAGAAATTTCGTTTCCGCGCTGACAGGGATACTGTTCCTGATGTTAGGCTTGTCCACGAATAGCCTGGCGGCGGGGACTCCGGATCGTGCTGCGTGGGATACTTATAGTGTTATCATCACCCCTCAAAATAATAATGCGGTCGCGGGCGGCGGTGTCAATGACGTAGTGAGAGTCACGGTGACAGACCTTACCACCGGACTGCCGGCTGTGGGTTTTCCCCTCAGCTTTACGATCTCAGGCACTTCGGTGAGCAGTACCCCGGTCACCAATGCCTCGGGTTACTATGATTATGGCCTTGCAAGCGGCACTGTAGGATCGGCCGATATCATCATTATGGCCAATGGTCAGACTACCACTTATACTTTTACCTATATTGCAGGTCCGCCCGCTGTGAATCCTCCGGCGGGAAGTCCCAACCCGTCCTATTTCATTGTTACTCAAGATAATGCAGCTGCCGATGGATCCGCCCAGGATATCGTAGAGGTCCATCTCTCGAATCAATATGGTGTGAACGAACCCGCAGGAACCCTTGTAACACTTACGGTTACGACGAGCACGCAGGTTCCTACCGATGCCTTGTTGAATGGGACCACGACGACTACAATTACAGTTCCCCTTGGTGCTAATGGCATAGTCGATATACCTATTACGGATGTTACTGTCGGGAGCGTGACGCTCCAGGCTACATATCCGTCTGACCCGACGCCTATCGGAGGCGCTGGTTACACTCAAACCGTGCATTTTGTCGCCGGGCCTCCGGACCCTTCGAAGAGTTATATCCTGGTAACGCAGGACCCTGCCGTAGCTGACGGGGTGTCTCAGGATATCGTGACAGCCTATCTTTTCGATTCAAAGGGACGGCCTGTTGTGGATGGAACGGTGGTGAATTTTTCTATCCAGAGCGGCACGGCGACCATTGTAAACTCTGCTTCACAGGCGGTTACGACCGGGAGTGTCGCTGCGCAATACGTCAGTAATGTTGTAGGTGCGGTGCAGGTGCAGGGGAGCTATACTTATAATGGCGTCACCACCATCCTCACCGATCAGAGCAACCCGGCTAATAATTATGCCACGATCCACTTCACAACCGGTCCCCCCGATCCTTCGAAGAGCTATATCGTGGTAACCCAGGACCCGGCTGCGGCTGATGGCGCCAGCCAGGATATCGTGACGGCGTACCTCTTTGATTCCCAGGGACGACCGACTACCGGTTCGGTAACCTTCTCCATCCAGAGCGGCACAGCGACATTGGTGAACACCGTGTCTGTATCCAATACAGTTGCCGCGGAATATGTCAGCAATACGGTCGGAGCGGTGCAGGTGCAGGCGATGCTGGCCAGCGGTACCTATCTCAACGATCAGAGCAATCCGGCTAATAATTATGCAACTATACATTTCGTTGTTGGTCCCCCGGACCCTTCGAAGAGCTATATCGTAGTAACGCAGGATAATGCTTTAGCCGATGGAGTCACCCAGGATATCGTGACGGCTTATCTCTTTGATGCCCAGGGACGTGCCATTAAAGATGGTACGAATGTGACCTTCTCCATCCAGAGCGGCACGGCGACCATTGTGAACGCTGCTACTCAGCCGGTAACGACCGGGAGCGTGTCTGCGCAATATGTCAGTACTGTCGTGGGTGCGGTGCAGGTGCAGGGGAGCTATACTTATAATGGCGTCACCACCATCCTCACCGATCAGAATAATTCAGCTAATAATTATGTTACGATACACTTTGTTGCCGGCGCACCTGTCCCTGGTGATCCCGGCGGCGGCGGTACTGGCGGCACCAACCCTGGCGGTGGCGGTACTGGCGGTGGCAACGGATCAGGCAGCAACTTAAAATATACTGTGCTGTTTGTCCGACAGGACTTCCAGCTGGCAGATGGTACACACCAGGACAGCGTTATCGCTTATGTTACAGATGCAAACCAGCATCCGTTGAAAAATGTGTCAATTCAATTTTTTATACAAAATACACCGGCCTCAGGCACGGCTACTGCCAGCGCACAGTTTGTCGGCAATCCGACAAATGTACTCACCGATGACAGTGGTATGGCGCGTATCGCCATCACCAGCACGATGGCCGGAACAGTATATGTCGATGCTATATTGGTGGTGGATAATGTGCTTATCGACGGCAGCTATCAGGTCGTGACCTTTGTCAACGCGCCCGATGTGACCAACCCGGAGACAAAACTGTTCGTCGTCGTCTATGAGGCCCTGGCGAATGGATTGGGCACCACGGTGGTAAACGCCCAGGTGGTCGATCAAAACGGTACACTCCTGCCGGGTCAGGATGTTACGTTCACCATCGACTCCGGCAGCGCGACCATCATCACCCCTCAACCGGTAACGACCGACATCAATGGCGTGGCTTCCATCCAGATCACCAGCAAGACCCCCGGGTTTGTTCTGATCACGGCTACGGTAGGTGGAAAGAGCATCACCTTCGGCAGCCCGGCAAGAGTCAAATTCGCAGCGATCAATATCTATGTTCCACCCGTATTCACTCCAAATGGTGATGGTACCAACGATGTGCTCAAACCTATCCTGGTCGGCATATCCCAATTCCATTACTTCAGCGTGTACAACAGATGGGGTAACCTGATCTTCCAATCCGAAGATGCGAGCCAGGGTTGGGATGGCCGGTGGAAAGGAGTGGCGCAGCCGGTAGAGACCTATTTATGGATCGCAGAAGGAGTCGATATATCAGGCAAAACAGTAGTGCAGAGAGGCATGACGAGCCTCGTCAGATAAACAGGGCAGAAGACAATTTAAATAGTAAAATCCAATATCCAGATGAGGAAGATTTACATCATACCGTGTATTCTTTTGTTGACGGGCATCGCCCGGGGACAGGAGATCAATTTCTCACGTGTGCAGGATATGGCAATCTGGTACAACCAATCCCTCAAAACCGACAAGCAGAGCAGCCTGAAACTAAACTATCGCAACGTTAACTATGGCGGACAAATAGCATATAACAGCGTCGCGGCACTTTTCGATATGCCCCTGCTTTCCAAAGAAGGAAAGAGTAAGCCTAACTCCGGTTACTTCAGTTTGAGCGCCGGCGCGGCCTCCGATAAATCCAATACGGGAATTCTGAACAACACCACAGGCATGCTGGGCTTGTCCTATGCCGTGCCTCTCGGAGGTCACGAGACCTACCTGAGCCTGGGATTCCAGGGCGCCTATTACCAGAGCCAGCTAAACCTGAATGGCGTTTCCAATGCCTTTGCCGATCAATACGACAACTATGGCCCCATCGAAGGATCACCCAGCAGCGACAGGCTGGCCAGTGGATGGTCCTATGGCCATTTTAATCTCAATGCCGGCGTATCCGTCTTCAGCAACTCCCGGTACGATAAATGGTATCTCGGAGTTTCCGCGATGCAGGTCAACCAGCCCTATTCCTACCAGGTCAAATCGGATTCCACCCGCCTCAAGCCCAATATCGGCTTCCAGGGTGGATACCGCTACATTACCAAGACCGACGATGAAGTAGCGTTCTATGCATCCATGAACTGGCAGGGGCCAGCCTACCGGCACTACTTTGACTTCTCCTATACCAAGGCAATCCCGGGAGTAACCGGAGGCGCCGCCGTCGGACTCGGATTAGGCTACCGGTACAATGATGCCATCATACCGAATCTCGAACTGCGATATCAGAAGTTGATAATAGGATTATTATATGATGTAAATATATCGACTATCAGTGCGGCAGGAGTCTCACGCAATGGCGTAGAACTGTCGTTGAGGATAGATTTTTAAAAACTAACCCATGAACAAGGTAATTATTTGTTTGACCGGCTTTCTCCTGACCCTCGGAACTCTCCGGGCACAGGATGTTGCCAGCCAGACACCGGAGAATACGAAGCCTGCCCGCCATGCCACCAAACGGGCGAAAAAGCCGGATAGCACCCAATCGGCACAGGACGCTTCCCAGACCGCAAAGGATACTACTATTCAGGTAAAAGATACTGCCGTCCAGACAAAGGATACCGTCATCCAGGTAAAGGATGCGGCTGCTCAGATCAATGAGGCCCCTGTTCCCGCAAAAGATGCGGCTATTCAGACCAGGGATACGACTATACAGGTAAAAGACACGACCATACAGGTAAAAGATACGACTGTCCAGATGAAGGATACGACCATCCACGTACAGGGTCTTGACATAAAAGTCCAGGGTAATAATATTCATGTAAAAGATACAGTCGACTACTCCAGGTCCGATTCCTCCGCGTCTCCAAGTGTCACGGCCCGGAACGCCGCCCCTCAAACGAAGGACGCTGCCGTACAGGCCAAAGAATCTCCCGTGGATGCTAAAGATACCGCTCAGGCCAAACAAAGTGAGTCCTCCGAAACTTTGAGCTCACAGAGGCAGGTTGACAAACGCTGGTTTATCTCCCCACTCCTCAAAGGCCAGTTCCAGGACTTCGCCTTCCTGGAGAAGAATCGCAAGGGATACCTCAGTGACGCCAATACCCTGCCTTTTATGAAGAGAGGCAACGCTTCTTTCGCAGCCTCCGCCTACAAGAACCTGACAGCCCGCCTGGCCATAAGCGCAGACATCGGACTTAGCTTCGGACACGTAACCAATGATAGCAAGCTCATCAGCCAGACAGACTCAAAGACCTATAACCTCCTTAACTTTAGTGTATACTATCACCTGCTGGGCGCCTCCTACCGGCTCCAGCCCTATATCACCGTTGGTATCAATGATATTATCAACGACGCCAGCTATGCCAGCGCACCGATTGGCGTAGGAGCCAAATTCAACTCGAAAAAGATCATGGTGCTGGGACAGATCGCCTATGGATACGGCGTCACCAAAAATATATCCAATACCACCATGTATTCGCTGGGTATCTATATCCCGATCCGGAGCAAGAAACAAAAGCAGCTGGACGATGAGGATAAATCACCCTATAACAGAACGAAAAAAGATAATAAGGACACTGCCTCCAAAAATGGCCCTATCATCAATAACATCTTTATCACCATCAAGATGGACTCCTTACTGAAAGCCCAGCGGGACAGTGCAAATGCCAATGGCGGGTCAGGCAGGCGGCGGGGCAATGGCAATGATAATGGAGATGGCAGCGACAATGGGGATGGTAGCGGTGACGACGGCTCCGGCTCGGGGTCCGGCAAACACGGCAGAAAGAAGACCGCCATCAAATCCTTTAATTTCGAAGACTTCAATTCCGAAGACTACAAGGTAGATACCATCAACGGAGAACCCGTTATCCGGTTTATCGTTTACTTCGAGTTCAATGAATATTCCCTGAACTCCAAAGCCTTCAACAGCATCGATAAGGTCTTAGGCCATCTGAGAGATAAGCCCAACCTGGCCATCGAGATCAAAGGCTATACCGATGATGTAGGTACCGATCAGTATAACAACTTCCTGTCCCGGAGAAGGGCCAAGCAAGTCCTGGATTATATGAACAGCCGGGGCGTATCCTCCGAACTGATGAAGGCAAAGGCCTATGGATCGGACAATCCTGTGGCTGATAACAAAGACCCTAACCAGGCCTGGCTGAACCGGCGCGCCGAGATCATCGTACACGAAAAATAATTTTTAGAAATTGATGGTCGTAAAGGAATAAACCCTATAATTGTAATTAGAATAAAAAATCCAATATCCAATGTTCAGTGTAGACAACCTTTGGCAATCGACCCAGACCGCATCATCTCCCTTCAATATCAGAATTGAATTAGTGGACGAACAGGGCAATTATGTCGACCCCCATCATCTCAAAGAAGTAGAATATCTCAGCCGTTTCCAGAATAAATGTGTGGTAAATAAAGTCTATCACCAGATGATCGCCGATCGCCGTTCCGGCACGATCGAAGTGTACCAGGATAAAATCGTAGTAAAAGAAAACTGATCCGGCACCCAGTGGCGCGATTCGGACTCCCCCGGCTTATTTAATGATCTTCCCGATCTCAGGGGCATATCCCGCTCCGATCGGGAGTTCCTTTTCCTTTACCCAGACTGTTCCCTTTTCGATCCGGTTCACTTTCGCCTTGGCTACAATGTAGGAGCGATGGATCCTGACAAAAGCGGCGGCCGGCAGCAATTCCTCCACTTCATTCATGGTTAGGCGGGACAGGATCTTCTCGCCCGTCAATACGAACTGCATATAATTTCCCGTACTTTGTATGTAAAGGATATCGCTCAGGTCCAGCCGGATCTGACCATACCCGCTTTTAATAAATATATGACCGGGGGCCGGCGTCAGACCCTGGCTATTCATCCTCAGCTCATAAAGCTCATAGGCCTTATTGCAGGCTTTAAGGAACCGCACCTGGGAGAAGGGTTTTAGCAGATAGTCGATAGCATCCAGCTCAAAACTCTGAACGGCATGCTCGCTGTAAGCGGTCGTAAAGATCACCATCGGGGGGCTGGAAATGGACTTCAGAAATTCGATCCCCGAAATGTCCGGCATTTTAATATCCAGAAAAAGCAGGTCCGCTTTCTCCCTGCGCAAAAACTCCGCCGCTTCAAACGCATTCGTGAAGCAGGCCGCCAGTTCAATAAAAGGGATCCGGGCCGAAAGGCTTTTGATCACTTCCAATGCGATCGGCTCGTCATCTATGGCAATGGCTCTCAGCATTATTGTAGAATGATTTCTATTCAAAAATATCATTTATTTTTTACTCTCTCCCCCTTTAGGGGGTAGGGGGTAGATCACCAGCTGCACAAAGAACTCCCTTTCATCATTATGCACATAGAACTCATGCCGGCCGCCATAGACCAGCTTGAGCCGGTTAATGACATTTTTCATCCCGATGCCCGATTGGCGCTCTTCCGGATCATTATCCCTCCGGTAATGTACACTGTTCCGGACCTTAAAATGAATCCCCCTTTCATCGCAGTCCAGCTGTATTTTTATCCAGGACTCCTCTTGCAGACTGATCCCATGCTTGAACGCATTCTCCACGAAAGGAACCAGCAGCATCGGGGCAATCAGGTAATCACAACTCTGCCCGTTGATCTCATCCTGGATCAGGATGGACGGAGAAGACTCCGTCCGCAATTTCTGGAGGGCGATATAATTTTTCAGGTATTCGATCTCCTGACTCATAGGGATCAGGTCCTGGTTATTTTCATGCAGCATGAACCGCATCATATCGCCCAGCTTCTGGATCCCTTCGGCCGTTCGGCCCGCCTCCTCCTGCAGGGCGGTGCCATACAGCGTATTGAGCACGTTGAAGAGGAAATGAGGATTGATCTGGGAGCGAAGGAATTGCAGGTCCGCTTCCGATTTTCCCAGGGCGGTTTCCAGCCCCCGCAGCTGCAGGATCTTATCCTTGAGCAGCCGGTAGATCAGCCAGGAGATGGGAGTGTTGACGAGCAGCTGCAGGATCCAGCAAAAAATAATAACGGCAAAGGCCGTGCCGCCATAAACATGAATGAGAAATGGGAGGAAGGGAACTGTACAGATAAAAGCGGAAAACAATAATCGCCAAAAGACCTTCCTTTTAAAAATAGACCCTTCCCCTTTTAAAGGAAAAATCCAATACAGGTTGCAGAGCATCGTCAGCAGGACAGACGAAAAAAAACAAAAATAGAAGACAAAGAAATCGTAGTCAGTCTGGATGTAGAAGGTAAACAGGAACCAGGGCAGCGATAGATAGAGTACCAGGAATCCGCTCACCTGGTTGGCGACCGATACCTGGAAATTCCTCCGGTGACTATCTTTCTCCAGCAGCCGGATAGCGGTCTCCCGCAACCCGGCATAAATGATATAAGCGGTCACCAGACCGAAAGCCCTTTTCAATCCCAGTCCCAAAATGATCTGGCGGCTTTCATCCCGGTTGCCGGGAATGAAATAGGCAAACTGCTCCCGGTAATATTCGGCAATCCCCCATCCGGCCCCCAGCAACAACGCCAGCAGAAAAGTATAGAGCAGCGCCCATAGCGCCCTCTTCAGGGATTCTCCGGCGGCTCCCTTCATCTCGATCCGCCCCGCCAGGGAGAAATGAAGCTGAAAAGTCCCTTTCTCCACAGACTCTGTTTGCAGCAGGCGGGGAAGGATATAAAGGTTCATCCGGAGATAACAAAGGTAAATGAGTAAGGGAAGACCCGCATTCGGTAACAATACATTCCGGTAATAGTTAAAAGAAAGCCCATTGCTGCTAAAAGGGCTCCCATAGAATTCGTCGATCTGCGCCTGCGATAGATCGAAAATCCGCCATATTGGACCAGCGATGCTTAAAACAACAACGATCGTTACCAGCAGGAGCTCATGTTCTCTCCATCTTACTTTATTTTTTAACTGCTCTTCATTTTTAGTGCTGGATTGCATAGTCCCTTATTTTTCAACAAGATTAGACTAACACAAAGGATCTTTTTATCAAATGTGATGAATCCGGCCGAAGATGTGATGAAATATAATTATTCCTACCTTTAAGATCATGGGGAGCCGGTTATTCATATTCTTTTTGGGCGTTGCAACCATCTGCGCCATGCCGCGCATACCGGGCATCCACCCTGCGGGAGAACCCTACGAACTGGTTTACCCATCCTACTTCGGGAACAGGACCAATATCCCGGCGGATAACCCGCTTACCCGCGAAGGCGTTTATCTGGGCCGCCTGCTCTTTTATGAGCCGCGACTCTCGGCTAACAATACCATCTCCTGCGAAAACTGCCATCAGCAGCGGCTGGCCTTCACCGATGGGAAGCCGTTTAGTCAGGGCATAGATTCCATATTGACCACCCGGAGCTCCATGTCCCTGACCAACCTGCTATGGGTTCGGCATTTTTTCTGGGATGGCAGGGTCTCCAGTCTGGAGACCCAGATGATCACCCCTTTATCGGCCCCTCATGAAATGGGACAATCGCCGGAACGATCGGCGGAGAAACTCCGGCAATCCCGGCTTTATCCCGCCCTGTTCCGCTCGGCCTTTGGATCGGACTCCATCACCGGCGACCGCATCGTCAAAGCCATCGCCCAGTTCGAACGAACACTGATCTCCGCCAACTCCCGCTATGACCGCTATCTTCGCGGACAGTTGCAGCCGGATTCGGCGGAAGCCAGGGGCATGGCCCTCTTTATGCGCAACCCTTCTCCGGAGAGAAGTATCCGCGGAGCCAATTGCGAACATTGTCATGGAAGTCCCAAATTCTTTTTGGACCAATTTCACAACAATGGATTGGATAGCATACCCACCGACCCGGGACGGGAGACCCTTACCGGCTTAGCGGCAGACCGGGGCCGGTTCAGAGTGCCGACCCTTCGTAATATCGCGCTGACGGCGCCCTATATGCATGATGGAAGATTCAGGACCTGCTTTCCTTTTTGCGGATGTTAACGGATTCCAGCTTTATCAGCGACCCCCGCTTTTCCAATCCCCATATTCACGATCTTTGAGCAACAATAACGATTATCATGAAAAAAAATAAATTGATCCTTGTATTTGCTTTGCTTTCCCTTCCTTTTACCTGGGCGCAAGCACAGGATGGTACAAAGCAGGCTGCCATTAAAGTGGAAGGAGAAGTCACCCATCCTTTGCAACTGAGCCCGGCTGACCTGGCTAAGATGAGAAGGGTAGAGGTCCGGGCGGCAGACCGGGATGGGAAAGAACATCATTATTCCGGCGTTCCCCTATCGGATATCCTGCAACAGGCCGGGGTTACCATGGGACCACAGCTTCGCGGTGAGAATATGGCCAAATACCTGCTGGTGAAATCGGCGGATGGGTATGAGGTACTCTTTTCCCTGCCGGAATTGGATTCCACCTACTCCGATCGGGTAATCATCCTGGCTGACCAGGTAGATGGCAGCCCCTTGCCGGCCAATAAAGGCCCCTTCCGCATAGTCGTGCCCGGTGAAAAGAAGCCTGCCCGCTGGATCTGGCAGGTGACCACCCTGTCGGTGCGATTTGCGAAGGAATAACCCACTATTTCCCGCCTCCCGGCCATATTTCCCGGCCAGATTAAACCCGAATTAAAGCTGGATTAGAATGCATTAATGCGCACTCTATTGACCCGAAATCCCTGTAAATTCGCCGATACCCGGTAAACTTACCGGTAATATATGATGGATGAAAGGAAAATATTAGTGATAGAGGATGAAAAGAAGATTGCCGACACCCTGAAGATGGGGCTGACGGAAAACGGCTTCTACGTGGAAGTGGCCTATGACGGCAAGATCGGCTATCAGCTCTTCTCCTCCCGCAAATTCGACATGGTCATCCTGGATATCAACCTGCCGGGCATGAATGGCTATGATCTTTGTAAGGCGATCCGTTACAGGGATCCCTCTATGATGGTCATTATGCTCACCTCCATGAGTACCCTGGAAAATAAGATCGAAGGCTATGACGCAGGGGCGGACGACTACCTGGTTAAACCCTTTGAATTTCGTGAATTGCTCCTCAAGATCAGAGCTTTACTGAAACGTACCCCGGGTCAGCCCCTGCCGGTAGGCAATTGCCTCAAGGCCGCTGATCTGGAGATGAACCTCGATAATAAAGAAGTCCTCCGGTCCGGAAAAAAGATCAAGCTGACGGCCAAAGAATTTCAATTGCTCGAATACCTGCTCCGCAATAAGAACAGGGTGGTTTCCCGGGCCGATCTGGCCATCAACGTATGGGATGTGGACTTCAATACCAATACGAATGTGATCGATGTCTATATAAGTTATGTCCGCAATAAAGTAGACCGGGATTTTGAGCACAAGCTCATCCAGACCCATGTCGGAATGGGATATATCTTAAAGGAAAACGGCCGTTGATGGCCTGCGCTTCCGTCTACCGGGATACGCAGCAACCGAAGACCCGGGCAAAGGGCCCATCTTCACGATCCAGCTCCTCGCCGCATCTATCTTCTTTCTACCACCCATCCCGCAACCAACAGCCTTCCACGACTTTGCCGATCGGCGTAAGCTGGCCAGCATTCCAAATTTTTTTAATGTCGTCAGCAACTTGTCATTTCTAATAGTTGGAGTGTATGGATTCTCGTCCCTTCGAAAAAGCAAAGCTTCATTCACTATTCATTTAATTTTTTCAGTGCTTTTTTTAGGTATCATACTTACGGCCCTCGGTTCCGCTTTTTATCACTTGAATCCAAACAATAATACGATTGTGTGGGATCGCATTCCGATGACCATTATATTTATGGCATTTACAGCGATAACTATCGCAGAATTTATTAACCCGCTACTTGCCCGTAATCTGCTTTTGCCATTTTTATTTCTTGGAATAGGCAGCGTTTTATGGTGGTACTATACTGAAATTAAAGGACATGGAGATCTTCGGGTTTACTTTTTCGTTCAATTCTACCCAATGATATTCACTCCTCTTATTATGGTACTGTATTATACTGGCGAAAGTAAATTTTCATTTCGCTATTTGGGGCTAATCCTGGTCTGGTACATAGTGGCAAAGATCTTCGAGCATTTCGATCTTACTATTTATGCCTATACAGGGATTAGCGGCCATACTCTAAAACACCTGGCAGCAGCTGTTTCAACATTGTATTTTGTTTTGTTATTCAGAAAAAAGTATACCTGCCAAAATTCCAGTCGTACAGGTATGATCTCCAGCTACAGTCCAAAGCGATATTTTTAATGTTAGATAAATTGAACTAACCTATGAAGTGGATCTTTTTAACATCATCTATCCTGCTGAACGTTTTGTCCTACCTGGTGCTGAAATCGATTGCCGATCGACCCTATAACCCCGGCTGGCTGGCCCGGTTTGCAGGCGGGTTGGCGCTGGCCGGATGCACCACCTTCCTGTTCACCCGATCATTAAAGGATTTCAGCCTCGCCCTGGCCTACCCGGTTTTCTGCGGTGCCAGTATCGGGCTGATCCTTGTTGCCTCCCATTTTATTTTTAAGGATAAACTAAACCTTGTAAACGGAGCTGGAATACTGGTGATTCTTGCCGGCATTTTCCTGGTATCAAGATGATACGGACGAAAGTAGGCATCCGGCTAAGTGCATCTAGTTTAGCAAAAACGATATATTATTGCAGTGTAAATGCGACAATAATAGTGGCTGAATGCGAAAAGTTTTGGGTAATTTGACGTACGTTAGCCGGTCGCTGTCGCAAACAGCCTTTTATTGTGTCTTATCCAGCCCCTGGCCCAATCCGATTTTCTCTCGATCTTTGTATTGAAGTTAGTTCCCTAAAATTATAAAAGCATGAGCAAGATAAAAGTAGCAGCATTTTCAGTTTCCCTCGATGGATTTGGAGCCGGACAAGACCAAAGACTAGAGAATCCACTCGGCGTACGAGGCCAAGAGCTTCATCCGTGGATGACTACCACAAAAATGTTTCATCGTATGATCGGCAAAGAGGGCGGAACTGAGGGAGTGGATAACGACTTCGCTGAGAAGTCAATGGAGAATAATGGCGCGTGGATTATGGGACGCAATATGTTTGGGCCGATTCGTGGCCCCTGGCCGGATAATGAGTGGAAAGGCTGGTGGGGTGAAGAGCCGCCATATCATGTTCCTGTCTTTGTTTTAACCCATCATGCAAGAGAACCGCTTAAAATGAAAGGTGGAACAACATTTCACTTTATTACAGGTGGTATTGAATCCGCCCTGGAAGAAGCCAAAAAGGTTGCGAATGGTAAAGACATACGCATTGGTGGCGGAGCTTCGACCATCCGTCAATTCTTACAAGCAGGCTATATTGATGAAATGCACCTGGTATTCTCCCCGATATTTCTTGGTAGTGGAGAACACTTATTTTCAGGAATAGATATGTCTGCCTTAGGCTTCAATCAAGTCCAAAAAATAAATGGAGAAAAAGCAACGCATATTATTGTAACAAAAAATTAGTGCGAACTGATGGTCTGTTGCAGGACCAGTCACTTGACTTGTACAAATTGGGGGAAAACGAAAAAACCTCCAAGAGTTAGTCGGAGGCTTTTCAAGAGAAATTGAATTTTAGGACTTCGTGCATTGGTCCATGAGCACGACAATAATTTGGTTTTTCTGGATTGGATACCGGTTATTTCATCGGTATTGGATAGCACAAATCTACGGCAGCCAGGGCCAGCAAAAAAGAGCAAAGTCCCTCTATTTTTACCGTATTTTTACGATTTCAATGTCATTTAGCGTCACTTTATTCCTAGACAGCATCCGACAGGGAAGTGAACGTGAAGTCCCGGATCTTCATGGGAGGGATCAGCGCACTGCCGCCCCCTTCGCCGCTGATCGTACGCTCCGGCTTGCCAAGCGCCTCCAGGTTATTCAGCATGATGATCGGGCTTTCATTAAAGCGGAAGTTCTTGATGGGGAATTTTATCTGCCCGTTCTCGATATAGAAAGTGCCATCCCGGGTGAGACCGGTAAATAACAGTGTTTGCGGGTCCACGGCCCGTATGTACCAGAGCCGGGTCACCAGGATGCCCTTCTCCGTGCTCTTGATAAGATCGTCCAGGCTGGCAGTTCCCCCCTGCATGATGACATTGTCGGGTGAGGGGATAGGTTGCACGCCTTTCTGCTGCGCCCAGTAGCGGGAATAGAAGAGGTTTTTGATCACCCCTTTCTCGATCCAGCTCACCTTTTGCTGCGGAAGTCCTTCGCCGTTATAGGGATTGCCCGGCAACTCTACATTCAGCGGATCGGAATAGATCGTTACCTGCTCGTCGACCAGCTTCTCGCCCAGCCGCGTCTTGCCTCCCGGTTTGCTCAGGAAGCTGCGCCCTTCATCGGCGCTGCGGGCGTCCAGCCCACCATAGAGGTTCTCCAGCAATACGATACCTGCCGCCGGCTCCAGGATCACCGTATACTTGCCCGGCTCGATCGCCTTCGTTCCCGCCGACTTGCTGGCCTTCCAGGCCGCTATCTTCGAAGAAGAAACTACATCCAGTTTGGAAATATCATTATAGCCCTTGGCCGAATATCCCGATCCGGTCCCGTCTTCCGTCCGCAGCGTCACTGAGAAGTTGACATCCGTAGCCGTAGTATAGGCGAATAGTCCACGGGAGTTCATGATCCCCGAAAAACCGGCGGTATTCTGTAAGAAGCCGGCAGCGGTGAGTTTCGCGTCTTTGGCGATCTGCAGGCTCTGCTGTACCAGGTCGGCCCGTAGCCTGGCGTCGATGGACGCCGTTGCCGGAATATAAGTTTGGGCGGAAGGACCATAGGTCTGCGGACCTAAGAAAGGCATGTGCTCGGGATTCTCCGGAGCCAGACCGGCCAGATCTTCCGAACGTCGTACCGCCTTTGCCAGGGAAGCGTCATCATACTCATTGATCGTCGACGTCCCCAGTCTTTTGCCAAATACGGAAGACACGACCAGGCTCACCTGGTTCACCGCGCCGCTGGTAGAGACGGAATTACGGGCATACCGGATATTACCGCCTTCACTGCCATTGATGGTTACCTGGCATTCGTCCGCTTTGGAATAGCTGAGCACTTTTTTCAGGAGGGTCTTTACCTCGTCTTGGGTTAATAGAGCCATATAGCTTATTTCTTACTGGTAATAAGGTTAGATATTTCTTGCCGTATTGATCACATTGATGCCATTGAATCGGCTGGTGGACGATCCATGCGATACGGAGTTACTTTGCGGCGGCTGCCCCTTCCCGTCAAAGAAAGTACCCCCCAGCCGGTAATCGTCGCCGTCGCAGATCGCCGCGCAGGAATTCCAGAACTCCTGCGTATTCGCCTGGTAGGCGACATCCTTCAGCATGCCGGCGATCTTGCCGTTTTTGATCTCGTAGAACAGCTGTCCGCTGAACTGGAAATTATACCGCTGCTGGTCAATCGAATACGATCCATCCCCGATGATATAAATACCCTTCTCTACATTCCTGATCATATCCGCGGGAGAAAGACGGTCTTTCCCCGGGCGCAGCGAGATATTGGCCATACGCTGGAACTGCACGTCCTGCCAGCTTTGGGAATAACAACAGCCCTGCGACTCGTTCAGCCCCACGATATGCGCCTGGTCGCGGATTGCCTGGTAATTGACCAGCACCCCGTCCTTGATCACATCCCATTCCTTCGTACCTACCCCTTCATCGTCATAGCCTACGGCCCCCAGGCTCCCCGACTGTAGCTTATCCGCTACGATATTCACCAGCTTGCTGCCATAATTGAATTTCTTCGATTGCCATTTATCCAGCGTAAGGAAGCTCGTCCCCGCGAAGTTGGCCTCATAGCCCAGCACCCGGTCCAGCTCCGTGGGATGCCCCGCCGATTCATGGATCGTCAGGTACAGGTTCGTGGGATCCAGCACCAGGTCATATTTCCCCGGTTCCACGGATTTGGCGCCCAGCTTTTCAGCCGCCTCTTTAGCCGCCAGCTTCGCATCTTCCACCATATCATACCGGTCCCGGTAGAGGGTCGTCACCGTTTTGATCTTCTTCTTCTCATCCGGGATCAGGTACTCATAGCCCATCCCCATCGGAGAGCCCAGCGCTTGCCGCGTCTCGAACTTCCCGGTTTTGCTGTCTATCCTGGTGACGTTGAAGGTCGGCCAGATCCGGTGGATGTCCTGGTCGATATACGAGCCGTCCGTAGAAGCAAAATATTTTTGCTCATTCACCAGGAACAGGGCCGAGTCGATAAAGCTGGCGCCATTTTTCATAGCCCCGTCATTGACCGTCAGCAACATATCCGCCTTCTCCTTGATGGGCAGATCGAAGCCGTTCTTCTCGACAGGCGTCTTCCAGCTCACCTCCCCATAACCCTTCTGAGGAGCCAGCTGCACCGGCTCCGATTGCAGCCGGGCATTTTCCTTGGCAATGGATACCGCCAGCTGCGCCGATCGGGCAATACTATCGGTATCCAGCTTATCCGTAGCCGAGAAACCCCAGCAGCCATTGGCGATCACCCGGATCCCCATGCCATAAGACTCCGTATCCACGACATTTAATACTTTATTCTCCCGGGTAATGATGAACTGGTTCAGATAGCGGCCAATCCGTACATCGGCATAAGTGGCCCCCCTGGAACGGGCGGCATTCAGGGCGACATCCGCCATTTGCTTTTTCAGGGCCGTATCCACATGCTCGTAGGACATCCGGGAAGAGAGGGAAGAACCCAGAACAGGTATCCTGCCGAGCATCGCTCCGCCGAACCCCATTCCCGTCAGGGTGAGAAAGTCTTTTCTTTTCAAAAGCAGGAAATTAATGTGTTTTAAAACCAGTCATCTGTTATCCTGCTAAATGTAGAATAATATTCATCCCTGAGCAAGAGAATGACCGCCGCTTATAAAGAATCGGGCCCGCCTGTACCATCCCAGTTCAAATTTTCCTACTTTTAGCCCCTATTAAAAAACAGGTATGGAAAAAACGAAGATCACGGTCAACAGTAATGGTTCTCTTAAGCTGGAAGGTAATTTTGAATTGGTAGACAAGACCGGCGCGGTCTATGATCTGGGCGGAAGGGAGATCGTTTCGGTCTGCCGCTGCGGGCTCTCTCAGAACAAGCCCTTCTGCGACGGGTCCCATAAAGGACATTTCGAGCACGATGCAGTCGCTTTCAACCTCCCCCCAAAAAAATAAACAATCCCATGACCGCCAGAATCCTCCTTGCCTTGACATTCTCCCTCGGGGTGGAATGCCTGCTTCCGTCACAGGTGCTGAAGGCCCAACAGGCTCCGGGACTGCAGCAATACAGCAGTATCCCGGATGCCCTCCGGTCTTCTCCCAGACTACGGGGCAAGCCCGGCCCGCAGAGCGTCAACTGGATCAGGGGCGGCGAGTCTTATTCTTTTATCAGCAATGGCGAGATTCATACCCTGGACCCGAAGGCAGGGCAGGAAAATACCGTCTTCAGCAATAAAGGCATCCATTTCCCCGGTTCGGATAAGGACTTCGGGTATGAATCTTTCCAATGGTCCCACGACTCCAGGCACCTGGTATTTAAGACCAACTTCCGGCATATCTACCGTCACTCCGGGATCTCCGACTATTATATCTACGATCTCGAAGGCCGGCAACTGCTGCAGGCTGCGAAAGATGCCCGCTCCGCGGAGCTTTCCCCCGACGGCTCCATGGTGGGCATCGAGCGGGAAGGAAATATGTTCGTCTATGATTTCGCCACCGGGAAAGAGCGGCAGCTTACCAGCGACTCCACCAGCGAAGACGGGACATTCAACGGGCACTATGACTGGGTCTATGAAGAAGAGTTCGGCCAGGGGCAGGCCTGGAGCTGGTCGCGGGATAGCAGATACCTGGCTTTCTGGCAATTCGACGAACGCAAGGTCCCCGTTTTTGAAATGACGAACTATGACGGCCTGCATCCCGCCCAGGTCAGGATCCCCATCCCCCAACCCGGGGATCCCAATCCCTCCGTAAAAATCGGCGTCGCAGACACCCGCTCCGGTAAGAAAATATGGTTGACCCCGGAGGAAACAGGAGACTTCTATATCCCAAGGATCTATTGGACCAGTGATCCCGATATCCTGGCGGTCATGACCCTCAACCGGGCGCAGAACCACATGAAGCTCTACTTCTTTAATGTCAGGACCGGCGAACGCCGGATAGCCCTGGAAGAGCAGAACAGCAGCTGGGTGGCCCTCTTTAACTTCTACACCAATGTGAACGATATGATCTACTTCCCGGAGAAGACCAGGGATTTCTTCTGGGTATCTGACCGCTCCGGCTATTATCATATCTACCACTACGGTTACGATGGCAAGCTGATCGGCGCCGTTACCAAAGGCAATTGGGATATCATCAAAGTTACCGGCATCAACCCCGATACCAAATCCATTTATTACCTCTCTGCCGAAGCCTCTCCCCTCGAACAACAATTGTATACCATTAAATACGACGGGACCGGCAAGAAAAAACTGACCATACAGCCAGGGTATCACAATATTAATATGTCTTCCAATACCAGCTATTACATAGATGAATACAGTAATAGAAGCACCCCCCTCCACGCAGGCCTCTACAATGCGCAGGGTCAGCTGCTCCGGTCCCTGCAGGACAACCCGGAGGTAAGCGATTTTATAAAGACCCACGCCTACTCCCCACTGGAGCTCTTCCATTTTTCGACTTCGGATGGGGTAGGCCTGGACGGCTCGATGATCAAACCGTTTAATTTCGACCCATCGAAGAAATATCCCGTCGTGCTGGCCATCTACGGAGGGCCCGAATCCCATGGCGTATTCGATCGGTTTGCCACGAATGGCATGCACCAATGGCTGGCCCAGAACGGTTATATCGTCGTGGATGTGAACAACAGGGGCATCGCCAACTATGGCAGCGCTTTCGTGAAAGTGGTATACCGGCAGCTGGGCAAATGGGAAAGCCATGATTTCGTGGAGACCGCTCATTACCTGGCGACCCTGCCCTATGTCGACAGCGCCAATATGGCGATCATGGGAGGCAGTTATGGTGGGTTCAGCACTACCTACACCCTGCTGACCCATCCCGGGGTCTTTAAAGTGGGGATCGCCAACTCCCCGGTCACCGACTGGCGGCTTTATGATAATGTCTATTCCGAGCGCTTCATGGCTCCCCTGCAGGATAATGCGGATGGATATAAGAACAGTTCGGATATGAGTTATGCGGGCAATCTGAGAGACCATCTACTGCTGATCCACTCCATGAGCGATGACAATGTACACCCGGTACATACCATGCAATTGCTTACGGCCCTTACCAACGCCGGTAAAGACGCCGACCTGCGGATCTACCCGCCCGGAGCCCATGGGGCAGCTTATAACTGGCAAAGTTCCCTGTTGATTGCCACGATGACCTTTCAATACCTGGAGCATTACCTGAAAGGTAATTATACACTGCCTTTTATAAATAACCCGTGATCAGGGGTTACTTGGTAACCCCGTTCTCTTTCATGATGTCCCAGTACTCCTTTCCGTAACCTACGAGCAGTTCGCTGCCGGCAGGGATATCCCGCATGGCGAAGATGTAAACCCGTACGCCCTCGATATTATAGGTACAGTTATTCCGGACCCCATCCGGCTTGGACGGCCCCTTGGCGTCATTGGCATAGCGCGCCAGCGCCTCCTTGGTATTCCAGGCGTCGAGGACATGATAGCGGTTGACATAATAGATATACCCGTTCGTACCGTCGCGGGTATCCACATCCTTCCATTTGACGATCTCACCCTTGTATTCTACGATCTTTGTTCCCTTGGGGATTGCTTTGTTGGTATAGAGTCCCTTGCCTGCACCGGGAATCCCGGATTTTTTGATGAATAATTGCTTTTCCAGTAGTGCCATAATAAAAAGTGGTAATATATGCCACATTTTTTTTATAACCAATCAATTTTTACCCATCGGTAAAACTTAGCCCCCTGTCCGCCAGTGTTTTCGGAGATGTACATCCGTGGACAGTGATTGTATCATAAGCGGACAGCCTGAGAAATTACCCTTCTTTAATAAATTGATTATCAGAATCCTGCCTGTCAGGCATCTCCTTTGTAACCTTTCGGCCGCCAAACCGTCTTAATCCATCAAACAGGCAATTATGCTAAAGAATATGCTCCGCGTCGCTATCCGCAATTTTAAAAGAGATAAGTGGTATAGCCTGCTCAATATCCTCGGTCTGATGATCGGTATTACCTTCAGCCTGTTCCTGATCTTTTACATCAAGGATGAATTGAGCTATGACTTATATAATAAGAAAATAGACCGGATCATGCGTATCAACGCCTACATCAAAGAGCCGGAAAAACCGACGATGAACTGGACCAGCACCCAGGTTCCCCTGGGACCCACGCTGAAAAAAGACTTTCCGGAGGTGGAGGAATCCGCCCGGTTCATTAACCGGGGCCAGGTGATGTTTAAGAACGGGGATCTGCGTTTTTATGAAGAAAAAGTATTCTTTTCCGATAGCAATATTTTCAGGATTTTCACCTATCCCTTCATCGAAGGTGATCCACGGACAGCCCTGGTCGCGCCGAATTCGCTGGTGCTGACCCAGTCCGAGGCGGTAAAGTATTTTGGTAAGAACGGCCCTGTCGTCGGAAGATCGCTGCTCAACGACAAAGGCGAGATCTATAAGATAACGGGTGTCGTGAAAGATGTTCCTAAAAACTCGCACCTTATCTTCAATATGCTCATCTCCGCCAGCTCCCTGCCAAAAGGCAATGAAGGCGACTGGGGTAACTTCAATATCTATACGTACGTACTGCTCTCGCCTAATACCAATGCCGCCGCCTTTGAAAACAAGCTGCTGCCGATGTATGATAAATACATGGCCCCGATCTTCGCCAAGTATAAGATTAAGATCCGTTATGGCGTACAGCCGGTAAAGGATATTCATCTGTATTCCGACATGGCCGGCGAACCGGAAGAGCTGGGCAGCATCTCCTATATTTACATCTTTGCATCGGTAGCCCTGTTCATGCTGCTGATTGCCTGTATCAACTATATGAACCTCACCACGGCCCGCTCCGCCAGAAGGGCCAAGGAAATAGGCATCCGTAAAGTGACGGGCTCCACCCAGGGACAGCTGATCGCACAGTTCCTCCTGGAATCCACCCTGACGGCCCTGCTGGCCCTGTTGCTCAGCCTGGGATTGATCGCCCTGTTCCTGCCCACCTTCAATTTGCTTTCCGGCAAATTCATTTCTTTCGGCTCTTTACTGGAGCCGGGCACTTTCGGCATCCTGCTGGCCATTATTATATTTGTGGGGCTGGTAGGAGGGAGCTACCCCGCCTTCTATCTTTCGAAATTCAACCCGGTCAGCATCCTGAAAGGCAGTCTCTCCAAGAGCGCCAGTAATTCCACCTTACGCAGGGTGCTGGTAGTGATACAATTCACCATCTCGATGGTCATGCTGATCTGTACCTGGGTAGTGTCCGGACAGCTGAAATACCTGCGTAACAAAGACCTGGGCTTTGACAAGGCGCAGGTGCTTTCCGTAGTAGCCAATGCCAATAGTGATATCCGGGGAAAGCTGCTGACTTTCAAAAATGAAGTGCGGAAAGATCCGCAGGTCCTCGCCGCCAGCACCGCCGATGCCACGCCCGGCAAGGGAATAAACTTTAGCCTCCTGTCCGTTCAATCCAAAGACGGCTATGCCGATAAAGGCGTGGATAATTATGGGGTGGATGAGAACTATATCCCGACCCTGGGTATGCAGATAAAGAAAGGCCGCAACTTTTCCGGATTGTCCGATACGCTGCACAGTGTCATCGTCAATGAGAACATGGTAAAATATTTTCAATGGGAGGAGCCGCTGGGTAAAAGAATCAAATACCCCGGCGATACCTCCGGAAGATATTTTGAGGTCGTAGGGGTCGTCAAAGATTTTAATCAGAAATCACTCTATAATCCCATCACTCCCCTGATCCTGTTTTATTCCCCTAACAGCAACAACATTCAGCTGAAGCTGGCTTCCAATAATATCCCCGCCACTGTCGCCAGCGTGGAGAAGACCTGGAAGAGCATCTTTCCGGATCTGCCCTTCACCTATACTTTTCTCGACCAGGACTTTGATTCGCAATATGCATCCGATCAGAAAAGAGGGAAGATCTTCACCGCCTTTTCCATCCTTACCATCCTGATCACCTGTCTGGGCCTGTTGGGATTGATAGCTTTTATCACCCAGCAAAGACAAAAAGAGATCAGCATCCGGAAGATCCTGGGCGCAGGCCTCGGCGAGATCATACCCCTGATCACCCGCAATTTCGTTTACCTGGTAGGGATCTCCTGTCTGATCGCCTTCCCGGTCGCCTGGCTATTCATGGATAAATGGCTGAAAGTATTCCCTTACAATACAGGACTGACGATAGCTCCCTTTTTATTGTCAGCCCTAACCGTATTGCTGATTACCCTGCTTACCGTCATCTTCCATACGTTGCGGGCCGCCATCGCCAATCCGGCGAAGAGTTTACGAGCTGACTAGATCCGGATTTATTTCAGCTTCACCTTTTCCAGGTAATCCTTCGTACGCTCCGGATAGATCGCTATACGATGGGTCCGGACAAGATTATGCACAGTCCGGCTTGCATCGGACATCGTTAATAAGATCTTTTGAGAAGGCAGCGCCGGCATATGACAGTCGATACAATTATCGCTAAGAACCAGTCCCGGAGCAGGCTTCATCGTACAGGTACTATGCGTGGCTGCATTATGACAGGTCATACATTTTTGAGAAAAGAGCGCGGGACTGTTGACCTCATTGACATGTACATTATGACAGGAAGAGCAGTCCATCTGCGATAGCCGGAAGCACTTGCTGGACGTCAGCAGACCATATTGATTGGCATGTACGTCCAGACTGGTTACCTTGTCCCCGGAATATTCAGGAAGAGAGAAATGCTCCAGCGTGTCCCCTGTTGTAAAGCTGAAAGCCGGTTTCAAAGGCGCCCTCGCACCGGAATGACACAGCGCGCAGGCATCCAGCCGCTGCTGCCTGCTCAGGAGCCGGGCATTTATAATGTCCATTCCCGTTATCTCCCCGGGATGACGCTTGTGGTAAGCCACATGTTCCGCACCCGGCCCATGACATTTTTCACAATCGATGCCATAGATGATCTGGCCAGGATCAAACGAATCCCCCGGGTCGCCAGGGCTGCTATACGCCGCCTTTGCATAAGTGCTGTGGCATTCCAGGCAATACGATAGGACCCGCCTGTTAAAGAGGATCGTATCGGTCCGATAACCCGGACTGTTACACCAGCTGTCCAGGACGGTATAATAGGAGATCGGAAGCTGAAATAATTTCGCGCCGCTCCAATAGAGATAAGATTGCCCCTTTCTGCCCGAGCCGATCACGATGTCAAAAGGCTCCCGCTGGATTTCCTTTCCTTCCCGGAAGGCAGCCTGGAAGAAACGGCCGTTCCTTTGCTGCAGCATGACTTCCATCTTTGTATTATAGACATAACGATTCCTGCCGCTGTCAAAGCTGCCCCGGATAGATTCCCGGGAGGCAGGCCTGGAATCGAGCGCATGAGCTGTATGCAGCTGGCTCCGGCAGATGGCAGCATGACAGGTCAGGCAGGAGGCGGAGCCGGCAAATGCTTTCCCCTCACTGTCCCGTGCAAACGCGGATCGGCTCGCATCAGGACGGGAACTGCACAACGTGCTGCCAAAGCAGACGGCAATAATCAGGACCAGGATAACATAATGCCGGGCCTTTATTGTCCGGAGGTATTTCAGCATGTTGCATTTTTCTTCCTGAATTTACAAAAAACAAAACCCTTGGATGGGACAGTGCAGTTCCATATCGCTAATAGATAAAAAAGTATCACAATCCCTGCGAGGCCTTGCTGATACAGTGATTCAGGGAGGTAATGGACTAAAAATTGATAAAATAGTATTACGGGAAAACATATAGGCGAAGTAAGTTTGCTGAAACTACACGACTGCAATATGAAAATCCTTCATCTCCCGGGATCGAATCAGGCGCATTCTGATTCATCTCTTACCCGCTCTTCCTTTTTTCTTAACAGAATACTGATCCTGACATTTTTGATGATTGCCTTTTCTCAGGTCACCCTGCTTGCGCAAGGCAGGAAGGTATCCGGAAAAGTAACGTCTGAAGATGGCCTTCCCCTGGCAGGCGTGACAGTGACAGTAAAAGGAGGATCCGGTGGAACGGCTACGGCCTCTGATGGATCTTATTCCCTGACAGTCCCGGATAAAGCCGTATTGGTATTCAGCACCATCGGATTTACATCCCAGGAATTGGCCATTGGCGCCCGTTCGACGGTTGACATCCGGTTGACGCATAGCAACAAGACGATGGACGAAGTGATCGTCGTGGGCTATGGTACCTCGAAACGCAAAGACCTTACAGGCTCCGTCAGCAGCATCAGCTCCGCCCAGATTGAGAAAGTGCCGGTCACCACACTGGACCAGGCTCTCCAGGGCAGGTCCCCCGGAGTCCAGGTTACCAATAATGACGGCGCCCCCGGCGGCGGAGTCCAGGTACAGATCAGGGGAATCGGCAGTCTTGGAACGAATGACCCATTATATGTCGTCGATGGATACCCGATAAGCGGAGGGATCAATACCCTCAACCCAAGTGATATAGCTTCTATCGATATCCTCAAGGACGCATCGGCTACCGCTATTTATGGTAATAGGGCATCCAATGGCGTAGTCATCATTACCACCAAGCGGGGTAGAAAGAATGGTATTCAGGTTTCCGTCGATGCCATCACCTCCATTCAGTCAAGGCCTAAAACCTATAAGGTGCTGAATGCGCAGCAATTTGGGGCATTGGCCTACAAGCAGGCGTCGATCGATGGCTATACCGCCTTACCCAACTGGGCCAATGCGGATACCTTACATGAAGCCGACTGGCAGAAAGCTGTTTTCCAGACCGGCCTGAGACAGAATTATAATGTCGCCATACGGGGAGGCAGCGATAAGGTCACCACCGCCTTCTCCGCAGGCTATTTCGATCAGAAAGGAGTTGTATTGGGCTCTTCCTTTAAAAGGTACAACCTGAGCGCTAACCTGGATTATACCCCCCAGACATGGCTCAAATCATCCACCAGCCTTAAATATACCCGGGGTGATACCAAAATTCCGTTCGGCACGGGAGGACAGGGCGCGAGCGCCGGCGTAGGCTATTTGAGTAAATTGCCGCCCACCCTCGATGGAGGCAACCTCCTTACCTCCCGGATCAAGGACGGCAAAGGCAATTATGGTTTCTTTAATCCGAATAACCAGGCCGTGCGCAACTGGGGCAGCGGACCCGTCTACAGCATAGAGACCCAGGATCAGAAGAACCTGACCAATTATTTCCTGGGATCTACCTCGCTGGAAGTCACCCTTCTTCCCGGCCTCAGAATAAAAACGAACGTAGGGATCAATACCAACGACTATTCAGGATACTACTTCACACCTTCCGATACCCGTGCGCTGACGCAATACGGGGCAGGAACGCAGACGACCCTGAATTTTTACAATCAATCCGCCAATAATACTTTCGAATGGCTCTGGGAGAATACCATCGCCTACACGAAGACCTTTGGAGAGCATAGCATAGATTTCGTAGGCGGTTATTCCGCGCAGGAGAACACCTTCCGGCAGATCGGAGGCCAGGGTAACAATCTGGTCAGCGACCAGCTGAGGGACCTGCAGGACCTGCCCTCTCTTACAAAAGTATACGGCGACCAGACCACGTATTCACTGGCATCCCAGTTCGCCCGGTTGAACTATGGCTTCATGGATAGATACCTGATCACGGGTACGGTGAGAAGAGATGGTTCTTCCAGGTTCGCACCCGGCCACCAGTATGGCGTCTTCCCTTCGGGCTCGGTCGCCTGGCGGGCCAAGCAGGAGTCCTTCCTGAATAAGGTGGACGCTATCTCCGACCTGAAGTTCAGGGCCAGCTACGGCCGGATCGGCAATCAGTTCAACGCAGGCACCTTCCAGTACCTGTCCCAGTACACTTCAGGACCAGGCGCTGCCGATGCGGGCAACAATGGTTACCCTTTCAATAAAGTCTATCAGCCGGGCCTGGTACTGACCGGGTTGGCCGATACCGTCCTTAAATGGGAGACTTCCGTGCAGACAGATATCGGTATGGATATAGCTTTTTTAAATAACAGCCTCACCTTCACTGTAGACTACTACAAAAAGAAATCCAAAGACTTCTTATTGAATGTACCGGTGCCTCCGCAGTCAGGTTTCACCAGCGCCTATCAGAACGTAGGCAGTATCGACAACCATGGGTTCGAATTCGGCCTCAACTATAACCATACGGCCGCAGGCGGTTTCCATTACAATATCGGATTGAACCTGACTACCGTTAACAATAAGCTGGTCAGCCTGACCAATTCCCTGGACAATATTACTAATCTTGTCAACTTAGGTTTTTCGACTACGGGAAGTAACAACTGGGGCACTTTCAGCAAGACCATGGTAGGCGGTCCCGTAGGCGAATTCTATGGATATAAATCCGCCGGTATTTTCCAGTCACAGAAAGAAATCGACGACCTGAACGCCATAGCCGTAGCTAAGTATGGAGCCGGCAATAATTACCAGACGACCTCCGGACCCGCCAAGAGCGCGACGATAGGAGACCGCAAGTTCGTCGACGTCAATGGCGACGGCCGCGTTACGGCAGACGACCAGGTCGCCTTAGGCAGCCCCATTCCAAAATTCTATGGCGGCATAACCTTCGATGGTTCTTATAAAGACTGGGATTTTAGCCTGTTCCTCTATGGTACCTATGGCAATAAGATCTACAACTACCAGGAAAGGACGCTCGAAAGCTTTGGCAGCTCCACCGGATCAGTCGGTATCGAAAATATCGGCCTGAAATATTATCAGAACGCATGGACGTCCTCCAACGCTTCCAACAGGTACGCGAAAATAGATGCCAACGAGTTCAATGCCAATACCCGCCCCTCCGATGTGTATGTGGAGAACGGCAGCTACCTGCGCCTCAGGAACCTGACAATCGGCTACACCCTGCCGCTAAAATTATCGGCCGGCAGCTCTTCTGTCAGGATCAGGGTATATGCCACCGGGCAGAACCTCTTCACCATCACCAAATATTCGGGACTGGATCCGGAAATTGGATTGGCGCAGGGTACGGACGTAAACAATACCAATAACACCACCTATCGCAACGTGACGGGATCAGGAGTCGATGTAGGCACCTATCCTTCTTCCAAGTATTACACCCTGGGACTCAACGTAACATTTTAATCAATACCAGAAGTCAAAAAACTAGCATATGAAAGAAAGAATTATATACCTGATGTCTCTGGGCCTCCTGGTCCTGGCCATTAGCTGCTCAAGGAATTTCCTGGATCAAAAGGATACTTCGCATATCAGTGCGGGAACCCTTTTTAAGAAACCCCAGGACGGCATCAGCCTGGTCAACGCCATCTACGATGGTTTCCAGCACGATAACCAGAGCTTTGTGCTCAAAGCATTATGGTATAACGCCAATTACACCTCCCAGGATTATTTCAACTGGGGTGCCGACGTATCCTATAACACCTACCTGTTCCCCACCGATTTTGCCTCCCTCAATGCTTACTGGAACCTTTCCTATCAGGGAATAGGGCGGGCCAACGCAGCCCTGCCCATTATCGATCAGATGCATAGTCAGGGAGTCATCACGGATTCACTGGCCAATTTTTTAGCCGGTCAGACCTATTTTTTACGGGGCGTATTTTACTATTACATGGCCTGCACGTTTGGCGGCGTTCCGCTGGAGCTCAATGTCGTAACCAACGGCCTGCACCCGCGCAGCACCCAGGACTCCGTATTCCTGCAGGTAGAGTCGGATATGACCAAGGCGGCCAGCTTATTACCCTGGCCGGAGAACCTGGCCGCTTCAGACCTGGGCAGGGCTACCAAAGGCGCTGCACTGGGCTACCTGGGAAGCGCCCAGATGTGGTTGAAAAAATATTCGGATGCCGCGACTTCCTTTAAACAGATCCTACCGCATTATACGCTGCTATCAAACTACATGGACATTCATGAATACAATCACCAGAACAATGCGGAGTCGATCTTCGAACTGCAATTCTCGCTTCCGGGCGGCGCCACACCCGATTGGAGCTATAATAACAACGAGGTCACCTGGATGTCCTCCTTTATGTGGCCCTGGGAAACGTCTAACTTCGGCTATACCTATTCCAATAAGCTCCTGTGGACTTCTTTTGAAGCCGGCGATACCCGCAAGGCTGCGACTATCGTGGGGCCGGGTGACAGCCTGGCCAGCCCCGGCATCGCAAAGATTGGCGGGATCAAGGCCTATGCCCAGGTGATTGCCGGCTTTGCCGGTAAACTGTCACTGCCTGCCTCTCATTTCACCGGCGCCGACGGGAAAATTATCAATACCTGCGGCAAGACAGGCGATCTCTGGACAGGTGACCAGCCCGGCCAGCCAAGAAGTGGCTATTATGGTACGAAGATGTGGCGCGATCCGAATGTCAGCGGTAATACACCCAGCGCCGCCGATGGAAAGACCCATATCTTCGGCGATCAGAATGTCAACATGCTGCGCCTGGGCGAGATCTATCTCAGCCTGGCCGAAGCCCAATCCAAGAGCGGCGACCAGGGCGGAGCCGATGCCTCCCTCGCAGTAGTAAGGAACCGCGCCTGGGGTGGAACGGCGCCGGCATCCCCCTTCGGCCCTGACTTTATGCAGATCATGCTGAACGAATACCGCCACGAGCTGAGCGGTGAAATGTCCCTATGGTACAACCTGCGGAGGACCGGCCTGCATATTGCTTATATCAAGAGCACTTTCAACCTGGACATTCCTGTGGGTCATGACCTGTTGCCGATCCCGCAGGCCGCCATCGCCGTCAACCCCTTTTTAAAACAAAACCCGAATTATTGATTTTCCCAGATGAAAGGATCTATCTTCTTCCTGGCCTGCTTGCCGGCATCCCTGCTGTTCTCCTGCCATCATCAGCAACCCCTGTTCGAGAGGATCTCTTCGTCTCATTCCGGGATCACCTTTACGAATACCATCATCGAGAACGATAGCATCAACCCGATGGATGTGGTGAATATATACAACGGCGGCGGTGTCGGCATCGGTGACTTCAACAACGATGGCTTACCCGATATTTATTTTTCCGGCAATATGGTCCCCGGCAAATTATACCTGAACCGGGGCGACTTCCAATTCGAAGACATAACCGACAAGGCCGGCGTCGATGGCCAGGGCAGATGGGGTAGAGGCGTATCCGTGATCGATATCAACAATGACGGGCTCATGGATATCTACATCTGCAATACCATCTCCAAAGACTCCCTCCAAAGAAGGAACCTGTTATACGTCAACCAGGGACCGGATAAAGACGGTATTCCGCATTTTAAAGACATGGCGGCTGAATACGGACTGGACATTCATCTTCAGTCTACCATGGCCAGTTTCTTCGATTACGACAACGACGGCGACCTGGACATGTACCTCACCGTCAATGAAGCAGCCAATGGCAGCAACACCACGACCTTCCTTCAGCGCAATAACCGGGTCATGGGCCCCAGCTTTGGCAGACTCTATCGTAACGATAGGGATAGCAATCTGAAACACCCCGTATTTCATGATGTGTCGGCAATGGCCGGGATAAAATTCGAAGGCTATGGACATGCCGCTACCATTTGCGATATCAACAATGACGGATGGAAAGATATCTATGTTTCAGACGATTTTTTATCCAGCAATATTTTATATATCAACAATCACGATGGTACATTCACCAATCGCCTGAAAGATTATTTCAAGCACACTTCCTACAATTCGATGGGACAGGATGTCGTGGATATCAATAACGATGGCTTACCCGATGTGATAGAACTGGATATGAACCCGGAAGATAACTATCGTAAAAAAATGATGCTGGCCAACAACAGCTATCTCACCTATCAGAACTTCGATCTTTATGGTTACCAGTTCCAGTATGTGCGGAACACCTTACAGCTCAATCAGGGACCCCGCATCGGAGAAAATGATTCCATCGGCATACCCGCTTTCAGCGAGACAGGCTTTCTGAGCGGCATCGCACAGACAGACTGGAGCTGGGCTCCGTTGGTAGCCGACTTCGATAACGACGGATACCGGGACCTGGTGGTGACGAATGGTTTCCCCCGGGATGTGTCGGACCACGATTTCATGGCCTATCGCGACCAGTCCAAAGGCATGGTCGACAAAAAAACAATGCTGGAGCAGATACCCCAGGTGAAATTGCATAACTACGCCTTTCGAAATAGAGGAGACGGCAGCTTCAGCGACGAAACCAAGGACTGGGGCCTGTCGCTGCCGACTTTTTCCAATGGCGTCGCCTATGCCGACTTCGACAATGATGGAGCGATGGATATGGTCATCAACAACATCAATGACGAGGCCTTGTTGTACAGGAATACATTACGTGGGTCCCGGACAAAAGACAGGGCGGCAACTCAATTTCTGCAAATAAAATTCCGGGGCGATAAAGACAATATCGATGGGATCGGGGCGACGGTCAGAATCTTTTATGATCATGGCAGGCAACAGCTCTATGACAATAACCCCTATCGGGGGTATTTGTCCACCATGCAGGGCATTGCTCATTTCGGACTGGGGAGGACAACCATCGTCGATTCGGTTCGTATAGAATGGTACAATGGCAAACGCCAATCGCTGCAAAAAGTACATACAGGTCAGGTGATCACCGTCAGCCTGGCGGATGCGAAAGATTCGGCTGCCGCGCCGCAGCCGGCTTTGGCGGCCGGCGCCTTATTCAAAGAGGTCACCCATGCGGACGGGATTTCCTACAGACACCATGATTATGATTTTATAGATTTCGATATCCAGCATTTGCTGCCGCACAAGCTCTCCGAATACGGCCCCGCCCTTGCCGCCGGTGACATTGACGGCAATGGATACGATGATCTGATCATCGGCGGGAATGGCGTCTACCGGGAACATTTGTTATTGCAGCAGCCGGACGGCCGGTTCCTGGAAAAAGAGTTTTTGCCGGCGATGGACAACAAGCCCAAAACGACAAAAGATGAGGGTATCCTGCTTTTCGATGCCAACGGCGATGGTAAAATGGATGTATATATCGCCAGTGGAGGATATGAAAGCAGGCCGGGCAGCGATGCTTACCAGGACCGGTTGTATATCAATGATGGCCATGGTAATTTTAAAAGAGATTCCCTGGCCCTGCCCGTCAACTATACCAGCAAGTTCTGCGTCAGGGCCATGGATTTTAACAACGACGGGAAACAGGACCTGTTCGTATCGGGCCGGATGGAACCATGGAAATATCCCACACCGGTCAGCAGCTTTTTCTTCCGCAATGACACCCGAAATGGTCAGGTGAAGTTTACCGATGTAACGGATGAAGTGGCGCCGGGCCTGAAAAATATCGGGATGATATCCGATGCGCTGTTCACTGATTTCGATGGGGACGGACAAACGGACCTGATCGTCGTCGGAGAATGGATGCCGGTGACATTTTTTAAGAATATAAAGGGGAGATTTGTCGATGTTACCCCCACTTCCGGTATAGGCGGACAGCCGGGCTGGTGGAATGCCATAGTAGCGGGAGATTTCAGGCACACCGGCCGTACCGATTATATCGTGGGCAATACCGGCCTGAACACCTTGTACCAGGCGAGTGAGCAGTACCCGGTGTATATAACGGCCAAAGACTTTGATAATAACGGCGCCTATATCGGGATAACCTCTTTATTCCTGCCGGACCGGCACGGCGAGGAAAAAGAATTCCCCGCCTCAGGCAGGGATGATATCGCCAGGCAGCTGCCCTCCATCAAAAAGAGGTTTGCCACGTATAAACCCTTTGCCCTCGCTACGATGGACGAGGTGTTGACACCCGGGCAATGGCAAGGCGCCCTGCGGTTGAAAGCCACGATGCTGCAATCCTGTTATTTGCGCAATGACGGCGCGGGGAAATTCAGCCTGATCCCATTGCCCAAAGAAGCGCAGGTCTCGGTGGTTAACGGTATGGTAGCAGATGACTTTGATGGTGACGGCAACCTCGACGTACTGATCAATGGCAACGATTACGGCACAGAAGTCGGTATCGGCCGGTATGATGCATTCAACGGGTTATTATTGAGAGGGGATGGGGCAGGAGGCTTCGCCCCCCTGTCCATGCTGCAAAGCGGGATCTATATCCCCGGTAATGGCAAGGCCCTGGTGAAATTACGCGGCAGCTCGGGCGCCTATCTGATCGCGGCCAGCCAGAACAAGGATGACCTGAAATTATACGAGGGCAGGGCAAAGGCATCCGGCATCCCCGTAGGCCCGGATGATGTCAGCGCCCTGATCAGATTAAAGGACGGCAGGATTCAAAAAGAAGAGTTTTATTATGGCAATTCCTTTCTTTCGCAATCCGCCCGGTTTATCAGAGTTGATTCGAATGTTGCCGGTATTACGATCAAAGACAGCCGGGGCAATAGCCGAATGGTGACCCTTCCGGTTTCCCCCGTAAACAGTCATCCTAAATAACTCCTCGTAATAATTTAGACATTTCCTAACTTTGTGTTTAATTATTTAACTATTAAACCTTAAGCTATATGGATAATGTCAAATCGTTTTATGATTTTGATTATATAATCGAGATGAGTGAAAAAAGAGTGGAGCAATATACTTCTGCGTATCAGCTAATTTTGGGAAGATTAACCAATATTATACTGATTTATTCGGCACTTGGAATTTACCTGGTACCCATTATTCAGGACATATCGCAAATTCCATCAGTTTTTTTTAGAATTGGAGTTGGTCTTTTTATTGTAATGATTATTGTTTCCGTTGTGTTTACAATACGATTGCTCATGCCGGTGGATATTGCTTATTTTCAGATGTCTAGTGTATATTATCAGGATTTACGATTAGAATATGAAGAAAAAATAGTAAAACCTGGAATGACAGAAGAACAAAGAGAAATGGCAATGGGGAAAGTAAATAATTTGTTAAAGGCATCCTATATCGATGAACTTATAAGAGCGCAAAGTAACAACAGATCTATTCTAAGACGGAAAGGCTCATTTTATTATAATGCCTTGCTTTTTGGGCTGGTAGCAATTGTTCCATATGTACTATGCGTTGGTTTTCATATTACTAGGAAGATTGATTCAATTCAAAAGGTTGAAATAATTAATCCCCAAAAAATCGTAACTTGCAATAACTAATTAATTGGGAGATATGGAAAACATGAAATCGAGTGATAAAAACAATTCAGGTAGTACAAGTTCCGGCACTGCCGTGGCAACTCAATTACCAGGAATTGATAATAGCCAGGTAATTGCTTCCCAGCCCTATCTTATAAAAGAGAATTCCTCCAAAGTTCAACATAAAGAGATTAAGTTAGATAAAGCTTGAGCTTACTAAATATAATTATTTAGATTTAAAAAGCCACTTTGAAAAAGTGGCTTTTTAAATAATCCTCACAACTTTACAAAAATCTTCTTCCGGTAAAGCCACCAGGCAGGAATAAAGTTGATAACGGTAAAGAGCAGTGCATACAACAGGCTGGCCAGCTCGGCGCTGCTGCCGATACCCGTCAATGCCCGTATAAAATGCTCGTTTAGCGTCGCCCCTCCCATCTTCATCTCATAAAAGAACAAGGCCCATACATCCGCCAGGAAATAGATCGTTATCGCATTCGCGCCTAAGATAATACCCGGCCGGGTACCCCTGGTCAGCCCTTTGATATCCACCAGGAAATACAACGCGCCGAAAAGCAGGGCGGCAAAGCCTGAAGTCACCAACACAAAAGAAGAAGTCCACAGATTTTCGTTGACGGGAAAAGTCAGCCCCCAGAAATAACCCCCGATGGCCGCGAACACACCGGCAGTCATCAGCATATTGGCCTTCTCCGGGGAAGGCCGGTCGCTTAGCAGCAGCGCCCCGGCCAGCATGCCGGTGATACCGGATACGACGGACGTCACGGTGGTAAGGATACTTTCCGGATCCCAGTTGCCCCTCCACATCCTCCCGGGAAGATATTGGCTGTCCAGCCAGGCCACAATATTGACACCAGGCTCCAGCATCACTTTCCCGACTCCCGGAGTAGGGATGAGCACCAGCGTCAGCCAGTAGCCGACCAATAAGAGAGCCGCGATCCACGCTTGCTGCCGCCAGTTGGTGTTTAGATAGATTGCCGAACAGATAAGGAAAACAAAAGCTATACGCTGTAATGTACCCGTCCAGCGGATCGTATGAAAGTTGAATTGGGGCATTAGATTCAGGAACATCCCCACCGCATAGATCTTTAGACTCCGCCACACGATTTTTTTATACAGGGCCGCCGTCGGCGTCCCTGCCTGCAATCGTTTGGAATAGGCGAACGCGATGGACACGCCGACGATGAACAGGAAAAAAGGAGCAACCTGGTCGGTAAAGGACAGCCCATTCCAGATAGTATGACGCAAGGTGAAAAATACGGAGTCTTCACTGCCCGGATAATTTACTACGATCATGACCGCGATGGTAAATCCTCGCAGGGCGTCCAGGGAGATCAGGCGTTGGGGTTGGGTATTCATATAAATATTCGTTTATAAGGATGCTTGTTTTCCCGCAGGATCGACATCTCCGGCTAAGCAGGACGCTCCGATAATAGCGATATCTTTTGTCCGCGAGCATTCGATCCGCAGCGTCTGGAGCGAATGAGGAAAGACACAGGCTGCCAAAGACTCCCGCATGCCTTTCTCAAAAAAAGAATAGGATTGGATGACCGATCCGCCGAGTACGATCATCTCCGGATCATAGGCATAGAGGATCATCAGCAGCGCCTGGCCCAAATGATGCCCATACACATGGAAAAACGCTTTGGCGACTTCGTCCCCATCCTGGGCCCGTTGCAGCAGGGACTCACCCGACTGCCCGCACTCTTTTGGGAAGTACGATCCGCTCGCATAGGTTTCGATCGTCGCATCCTTATAGCCGATATTGCCGATCTCACCGGCGCCACAATGCGTGCCGCTGAAAAGATTGCCGTCGAGAATGACACCGGTGCCCAGACCCGTGCCGATGGTCACACCGGCCAGATTGCTGCATCCGGCTCCGGCTCCATACCGTTGCTCTCCCAGGGCAAAGCAATTGGCATCGTTATTTACCCATACCGGGATACCATATTTTCCTTCCAGGAAATCTTTCAGGTACACCTCCTTCCAGGAAGGAATATTCACCGTGTCATAAACGATGCCTCTTTTAACGTCCACGATCGAAGGGACCCCGATGCCGACACCGCTGACTCCTGCCATTCCCAGCTCTTCCATCAACGAACAGATCCTGTCGAGCACGGCTCCTTCTGTGCTAAGCCCCGCGATCCGCGCACTCGCTTTTTTTAATAGCTGCCCGTTTTGGACCAGCCCCGCCCTCACCTGGGTTCCTCCCAGATCGATCCCCATCAGAATTCCTGTATTTTGCATGCCGGATAGTTTTTATTGCGGTGACGAAAGAATGGTTTTATTATTGATCAGGGGCTTCGCCCGGATCCCTATGCTGAAAATATAAGCCAGGCAGATAAAAATAAAGCTCATACCCACCCGTAACCCCGTATGATCGCCCAGCCAGCCGATCAGCAGAGGAACGGCCGCTCCGCCGGCGATACCCGTGCAGAGGATCCCGGAAAAAGATCCATGATGCGAAGGCAGCGAATTCAGGGCCAGGGAGAAAATAACCGAGAAGAGGATGGAGATGCTAAACCCGATAGCCGGAAAAGCCAGCTCCGCATAGCGGGTCGGCCCCCATAACGCTACGCTCAATAGCACGATCGTAAGCGCCGTAAATACAAGCAGCAGCTTCCGGCTGTCGAATAATTTCAGCAGCAGCAGGTTCAGCGCACAGCCCAGCGTCATCAGCCCCCAATACCACGAGACGGCATTCGCCCCATCCGTAAGCGGATCCTTGCCGTGATAGCGATGCAGGAATTCTGACATCCAGTCCGAGACACCCTGCTCGACACCTACATAACAGAAGATGCCGAGGAAATACAGCAGCACCGTTCGGTTTTTCAGGAGTCCGGCATACACCGTCCTCGTACCGCTCCTCTCTTCCTCTTTTAGGATGACCGTGGGGAACCGGGAAAAAAACACGATCAGGATCATGATCCCAATCACTAAAAGGAAGATCCAGTACAGAGCCGTCCAGGTATATTGCGGATTGGTGACCTTACGAAGCAGGGACAGGAACCAGCCCCCGGGTAGACCGTCTTTCCCTCCATTGGAAACCCCGGCGCCCATTTGCCAGTTGGCCCCGATATAGGTATAGATCCGGGGACTGATGAAAGACGCCAGCCCGAAAAGCAACTGCGCCAGCACGGAATTGAAGGCAAAGTGTTCCTCTCCGCCAGCGCTGCGCAGCAACGGATTAATCACCACCTGTAACATCGCCATCCCGATGCCCATAAGAAATAAGGAGAGCAGACTCACTGCATAACCCGCAAAAAGGCTCAGTAGCGCGGCCCCCGCCAGAGCGACCCCGAAAGATGCCAGCATCGCTCTTTTCTCCCCATACGCCTCGATGAAAATGCCCGCGGGGATCGACATGACCCCATAAGCGATAAAAAAGGAGAAGGGGAGGAAGGCTACCATCGAATAGCTTAGCTGAAAGCTGTGCTGAATATCCGGGATCAGAGCGCCCAGGATATTCGTTATGAACGAGATCACAAAAAAGGTAACGAATACCAGTCCCACCATGTAATAGTTGCGCTTCATGTTTATATTTTTTTATTTTCGATCGTCACCACTCTTCCGCCCCTGCCGGCCGGATCGAATACTTTTATCTTAATCCTTCCCCGGGCCTCTACCGGTCCCGTATAGCGCAGACTCCCGGCATTCGGCTCCGATCCATCCGTAGTATACCGGATCTCAAAACCCGGCAACGCACAATTCATCCTAAGCTGCCCGTCCATAGACAGGACGCCGGCCGGCGGAACCCGGTAACCATACCCTCCATTCCAATAGCTTAACCGGGGCAGCTCTCTTTTCCCCAGCACATTCAGGAACAGATTCCATGCCTCTCCATATAAAGATAAAGCCCGCAGGCTATCCGGCGTAGTAGCCCACTGCGGATCGGCAGCCCAGGCCCGCTCTGCCGTACCCAGTAGCCTGGGCAGCAGCATGTATTCCATCCTGTCGTCGGTAAACAGCGTTTCACCCCACAACAACCCCTCTATGCCAAGGATATGGCCCCGCCCTTCCGCGGTAAGCTTTTCCTTCTGAGAGAAATAACCCGGCTTTACCGGCTCGCCCATATAGTCGATCGTAGAGTTCTTATAGTAGTCATAAGGAATAAAGGAATACGGCTTGTCCATATCCAGGAAGCCGCCCCAGTGATAGCCTCTTTCATCAAAAGACCGGTTACAGGCCAGGTCGTAATAATTATTGCTGACACAGGACAGGATCACCGGATACCCGGCATTGGCCAGCCGGTAAGACAGATCCTCATTACCGGCCCCGATCATATTGTCCCACACATGGATGTGGAAGCTTTTGTTACCCAGCGATGCCACTTCCTCCCATCCGGATAAAATCAGCCCCTTGCTTTTAAGCAGACTGTCCAGCCGGATATAAAAATAAGCCCAGCAGCTCGCACGCAGCCGGGCCGCGGACGCCGAATCCATTCGTTTCAAACCATCGGCCGCATCCGCTTTCCGGCCCCCATCCGTATCCCCTGATAGCAGCTTCCGGCAGGCCGGAGATCCTTCCCATGCACCGGCAGGCACTTCATCCCCGCCCAGGTGAATCGTGGTCAGCCGCGCGCCGGCAGCCTTATACATGGCCGCGATCTCTCCGGTCACCTTGTCCATAAACCGGTACACGGAAGGCAGCGCCACACAAATGACATTGTCTTTCCAAAGCTGTGCCCCTTCATATACCGATCGGTCCAGCGTATCGCGCAGCAGGTACCGTACCGCCTCCGCATAACGCCCCTGCCGCTTGTATGTTGAATAACGGAAATCCATAGCCTTGATCGCCGCCCTGGCATGACCGGGACTCTCCAGCTCCGGGATCACCTGAATATGCTTAACCCGCGCATAACGCAGGATCTTTATAAAGTCGGCCCTTGTATAATAGCCGCTGCCCGGGTAAACCCCCGGCTCCGGCCCCGACCCGAAAGAAGCTGGAAGGCAGGATTCGTCAGCGATCGCCGGCCCTTGCCGCTCTCCGGTCGCATACCGCTGCCGGTCGGCCGTTTCAGGTGTATGCCCTCGCTTCCCGCCGACAGTCGTCAGCTCGGGCAAAGAAGGTATCTCAAGCCGCCACCCCTCATCATCACTGAAATGCAGGTGCAGCACATTCATCTTATAGAGCGCCATCAGGTCCAGTATCCGGCAGAGTTCGCGGGGAGACCGGAAGTTACGGGCTACATCCAGCATAAATCCCCGGTAAGCAAATCGGGGCCTGTCCCTCACCTCCATCCCGGGAAGAACTATCCCCCGCCGGCTTGCCCGGCCGGGCACATGACCAGCACGCATGGCCTTATCGGAAGGCACGCCCCTCCACTCCACAGGATCGGTGGCCGTCAGCAAAGATTGGATACCATAAAAAACGCCCTCCGCATCCGATGCGCGGATCACAAGGCTGTCCTTGCCGACCGATAGCTCATACGCCGCGGGCTCCATGGAAACCTTTCGTAACAGGATCGACTTTTGTTTTATAGCAGCAGCATGCCCGCCAGGAACGGCGCCAGCGCCCTTGCTCACTATCAGCCGCCGCCCAAGGATAGGAGAGAGGGCCCCTGCCAGATAGCCGGCCTCCTCTTTAAATGCCGGGTCGGTCAGGATAGACGTATAGGTTGTCAGCAGACAGCTGTCTGTGTTCTGTTTGTAATCGACCGGCGTAGGAAAGATTCGGGGTAACCCTGCCGCGGGAATTTCGGTAATCCCTGCATTATGAGCAAACTCCATAGCCGGCGTCATCAACCCCAGCTGATCATCATGGATCCTGCCAATGGTATAGTCGGATATGACAGCGCCCTTCTCAGGATGCCGGTCCCATACAAGATAAAAACCCACCGGCGCATCGGAGATATTGATGCTGAGGTCCGCGACAATATAGCGTACCTGCAGACTGTCTCCCGGCTGCAGCGGGGACACCTTGGCCCCGTCTCCTTCCACGGGCTCCAGGCAGAACAGATCCCCATTGATATGCCGGACCCGCAGGCTCCCTTCCATCGAAGAAGAATCCACCGTCCGGTTGCTGGAAAAATAGATCTTCCATCCGGATGCAGGAAAAGGCTTGGTGCTTTTGTTGGTCACGGTCAGCATACTGACGGACTTTTGTATCGGACCGTACAGATTCTTTACATAATACCATCGTATGGCGAGGGGTGGGAGAGGAGGGCCTTTCACCACCCCCTGCGCCACAGACGACAGGACTACTAAACAAGAAAGAGCTATAAAAGAAAAGTGCAGCTTCATATGATTTCTTTAATTGGCAGACTTCACTCCGGCACCACGCTGGAGAAATGAAACCCATCCCGGCCATTATCCACCCGATAAGACGGGAACGGATTGAGACGATTGGCAAAACGCAGCCCGGCTTCCGCCGACCCTTTCCGCAGATAGAAGCGCATACGCATCGACCCGTTTCCTTCCTTCAGCTCCTCACGGAAAACGAGCTTCCGCTCACTTACTTTCCAGGTAGCTGCCAGATGCTCCACCGTACAGTCCTTGATAAGACTATAGCCATTATTCAGATAGATAAAACCATTCGTTAAAGCAAAGGCCGGATCATGCTTCCAGGTAGCAGACAGATGAACCCGCACCCCTTCGCCGCAGGAAGCTGAGTATTCCAGCCCATCGGCCCCTGTCTCGAAGGAGATCTCTACGGCGCCATTCGCAGGACGGAGACATTCGATGTCCATCCGGTAAAGACTGTCATTGATCCGCCCCGTTTGAACGGTATATGACTGTGCGCTGACGGAAAAATTAATGGGCAGCGCGGCAGGTTCGGCCGGCAAGTCTGCATTCGTGCCCGACCCGATCGGCAGGACCACACCGCTGCCCGTATCGATCGTCCATCCGGCTGCCGTACCCGCCAGCATCTTCCAAAGCTGCTCCAGGATATCCTTAAGCAGCTTTCTCGTAGTAGCTACCTCATTATCGGTATACTGCACCTCGACCAGCCAGGGATCCCAGCCGCTGGAATCGGAGACCTCGGAAAGCAACAAATGCTTCCAGGCTTCCTGTAATAATTTCTTCAGTCCCGAGACATCCCGGCCCTGCTGACCCGCATACCGGATCAGGGCTTCGGCACGCAATACCTCCCCCCTTGCCTGGTAAGAGAGCGCCCGCGTAATCCCATCCGTCTCCACCCCGCTGCGTTGCCGGCCCATCCACATAAAAGGCCCGCAGACCTTCATATGCCAGGTCCCTTCAGGTACGAAAGGATAGGCTGGAATGCTGTATCCCGGATCCTTCTTTATCCGCTCCACCAGCTCCGTGATCGTAACGAACCGGTATCCATTCTGCAATAGCTTCTGATAGTTGTCCATATTCTCCTTCTCCTGTGCTGGCAGCCGGAAAAAATCACTGTTATAATCTTTTGTATTGAACTCCTCCCCGTCATCGAGGAAGGCGATACGCCATTCCATCCCGGCCAGCTCCTTCCGGCCGCCGCCGATCAGCGCATGGATGGTATCTCCGCCATAACCGACATTCACCAGCGGCTGCGTCTCCCCTTGATACCAGCTGTTGGGGTCCGAACTGGTAGCGATGACATCGTATTTCCCTTTGAGGGCCGTAGCCAGCCCCGGCGAATACTGGAACTCCTGCCCAAAGAAGACCCGCGAACGGCTAAGCCCATACCGGGCCAGCGTTTCATCCGACAATTGAATGGATCGCTGCAGGTCCAATGCAGGATAGCCGATAAACAGCTGATCGGAATAGTGCGCGATCACCAGCTCGATCTGCCCTCGCTGCACCAGCTTTTTCAGCAGGGCCAATACATCGGGATGCTCCAGGGCCAGCACCTCGATACCATATCCCTGTATTTCTATATCGGACTTGTATTTGGGATGGCTGTCAAAAAATTGCAGGACCGGGTAGAGCGACTCACGGATGATCCTTCTCTCGATCTTATAATCACCGGCGACATATTGAAGATTGAAATGGAAAAGACCGATGGCATATTTATCCTTGGCCGTAAGGGAAGTGGTCAGCCGCAAAATAGCCGCCAGTAAAAGAAACAGTGTTTTGGTCCTCATCGTCTGGTTGATTGTCGGTATGAAAGGGATACTCCCTTCTCTCATAGAGAAGCACGCCGCCATTTGATACTCACCCTCGTCTGCTGGATCATCACCATCATACAGCATATTCACCGTCCTGCCGGGTCTTCCCCGTCATCCAATCCTCCCTGCTCCTCACCCCCGCCCATTTCGGACATGATATTCAGCCAGCGAGACGATCGGCCCTTTCAGAATGACCCCGGTCGGCATCCCATAAAAACCGGCTACCTCCTCCAATATTTCCCTGAAAGCATATCCGATGGAACCGACACAATTAAACGCCACACCATCGATCCCTTCGTAACGCAGGACGATTCGTTCAAAAAAATCCCGAAAAGCACTACGGACAAGACTCCTCCTGTACTCCGGACCGGAGCTGCTTTCCAGCAGGAAAGGCGTAAAGCCCGCACAGAAGCGATTGGGAAGCTTTTCCGTATAGACACGGTCCATGATCGCCTCCCGCGTATAATGATACCGGTCGATGAATTCCTGCTGCACGTCAGCAGGCATAGCCCCCCTGATATAGTCCGACAATAACTGACGACCCAGGTAGAATCCGCTTCCCTCGTCTCCGAGCAGGTATCCCAGAGAGTCGATATTGGCCACGATGGCCGACCCGTCATAGAGACAGCTATTGGTGCCTGTTCCCAGGATAGCGACAAAACCCGGCTGATTTCCCAGCACGGCCCGGGCCGATGCCAGCAGGTCCAGACCCACATGTACGACCGCCCCGGGAAAAAGCACCCGCATGGCCTCCGAAACAATACCCGTCTTATCCTCAAAACAACCCGCACCATAAAAATATACCCGGCTCACCGCGGAAGGCCCGCGACTGCCTGGCCACTGCTCCCGGAAAGAGCGAACGATATAATCCGTGCTTACGAAATAAGGGTTATACCCCTCCGTATCGAAAAAAAACGTTGACCCTTTGTCATTCAACAGGCACCAGTTGGTCTTGGTACTGCCACTATCTGCTATCAGTATCATATCCCGATATTTTTTGTCAGAGTTGATTGGCCCGACTTATGACCGGACACCGCATAATACCCGATAAAACAATAACAAGGCACCACTACCCAATAAGCATGCTGCGGAGTGGATAAATCCGCCACCCATCCATATAACAAGGGCAGCAGAGCGCCTCCCCCGATAGCGATGATCAGTAGCGAGGACCCTATAGGCGTAAATTTACCAAGGCCCTTAATGGCCAGCGGCCATATAGACGGCCATACCAGCGAATTGGCAAGCCCCAGCAGTGCGATAAAGGCCACGGACGTGATCCCCTTCGTCGAAAGCGCAAGGAATACGAACAACAGCCCCATCCCCGCGGAGATCTTCAGCACCGTCGTTTGCGAAAGATATTTCGGGATGAGGACGATACCGATGAGATAACCCGCCAGCATGCTGGTGAGCGTACAGCTGGTGAAGAATTTGGCGGTAGATAAAGGTATTCCCTGCGAAGCGCCATAATTGATAATAGTGTCGCCGGCAATTACCTCCACTCCCACATACAGGAACAAGGTCAATACCCCCAACAGCAAATGAGGGAATTGAAAAATATGCGTCTTGCCCGCCGCACCTGACCCGGATCGGCCCGCTGCGTCGGATCCACTCCGGCTATCTGCCGGCTCTTCCGTCGGGTCCGATTCCAGCTCCGGCAGACCGGAAAAATATACCCATACCGACAACAACACCAGCGCCCCGGTAATAAGGCCATAGGGTAGGAGCACCCGGTGCGCCAGCTGCTCCAGCACCACCGTTTTTTGCAAGGCCGGCAGAGAGAGCACCTTTTCACGGATAGCATCCGCATCTTTCAACATCACCGATCCAATGATCAGCGGCCCCAGCACCCCGGCAATACCATTGCAGATTCCCATCACGCTGATTCTTCTGGCAGCGCTTTCCAGCGGCCCCAGGATCGTGATATAAGGATTGGCGGCCGTCTGCAGGATCGCCAGACCGGTGCCCTGGATGAAAAGGCCGGTAAGGAATAATTGGTAGCTGCGGTTGCCTGCCGCCGGGATAAATAGCAACGCCCCGGCAGCCATAATCAGCAGCCCCAGCGCCATCCCCTTTTTATAGCCGGTCCTCCGCAGCACGGCCGCCGCAGGGATCGCCATCACCGTATAGGAAATATAAAAAGAGAATGCTACGAGATAAGAAGCGAAATTATTCAGCTGACACGCGATCTTAAGATAGGGGATCAGCACCGACCCCAGCCAGGTGACGAAGCCGAATACAAAAAAAAGAACGCCGATGATCATCAGTGGCTGGCCCCGGCGCTTCATAGTACGGAATTCTTCAGGTGATCCATCGCCTTTCTCACGCTGCCATGGCTCAGCAGAAGCTCCCTGGCTTCGTCATAACCGGTAAGCCCCGATTTCTCCATCAGCATCTTCACCGCACGGTCCGTGATCTTATCATTGATCAATAATACATTTACCATCTGGTTGTCCTCCACTCTGCCTAGTTGTATCATCGCAGTAGTGCTGATCATATCGAAGATCATCTTCTGGGCAGTACCGCATTTCATCCGGGTGCTCCCCGTGATAAACTCAGGGCCCGTGATCACTTCCACCGGGAAATCGGCTTCCGCCGCAATGGGAGAGCCAGGGTTACTGACGATACAGCCCGTCGGAACCCCATGCTGCCGACAGCTCTTCAGGGCGCCCAGCACAAAAGGCGTAGTGCCCGAAGCAGAAATACCCACAACGATATCCTTCGGCGAAATATCACAGGCGCTAAGCTCCGCCCATCCTGCCAGCGGATCATCCTCCTTCTCCTCCCTCGCCTCCGCCAGCTGCTCAATACCGCCGGCAAGGATCGTATTGACAAGCCCCTTGGGGATTCCATAAGTAGTGGGCAGCTCGATCACATCGAGCACGGACAGCCTCCCTCCGCTGCCAGCCCCGATATAGAACATCCGGCCACCGCCCTTCAGCGTGTCCACGATCGAATGGATCAGCCGGTTGATCTGTGGTAACGATTTCTTAATAGTCGCAGCAACCGTGGCATCCTCTTGATTAATGACGTGAGTAATATCCTCTATTGACTTGTTTTCCAGGTCCCTATACGGAGAAGCCTGTTCCGTGATCTTCAGCATATTTTTAAAATTGCGGTTTATTTCGTTTTTGAAGTTCTAAAATATGCAATTTCATGCAATAGTTTTTGTATTTTTATTCCGGCGCTAAATCTAACTATGCTAAGAAAGGAACGTCTGAGGCTGATCTTAAAAGAAATAAATCTTCATAACAAGGTTCTCTCCGGTGACCTGAGCGAGAAGCTTTCCGTATCGGAAGATACCATTCGCAGGGACCTTCACGAGCTGGCGGAAGAAGGGGTGATCCTGAAAGTACATGGCGGCGCCGTGAGCAAGGCTTTTAATTATCCGTTTGACGGAGATAATAAAGTATATGCTTTAAAAGCTAAACAGCAGATCGCGGAAAAAGCGATCCGGCTCTTTAAAAATGATATGTCGATCCTGATGGAAGGTGGCACCACCATCATAGAGATCGCTAAAATGATCCCGCCGAATCTGCGGGCTACTTTTTTCACCGTGAGCCCGCAGGTGGCCCTCACCCTCGCGGAACATGAAAACATCGAAGTCATCAGCATCGGAGGCAAGCTGGGCCGGAACGCCAATATCCATACGGGCGCCAGCGTCATCAACGAACTGGCCGGCATCCGGGTAGACCTCTGCATCATGGGCGCCAACGGCATCTCCATGAAGGACGGACTGACAGACTCCGACTGGGAAATCGTACAGGTGATAAAAGCAATGCTCCGATCGGCTAAAAAAACAGCAGTCGTGAGTATCGCCGAAAAATTAAGCACTGTGCAGAAGATCAAAATATGTGAATTCGGATTTATTAATTATCTTATAACCGAATTGCCTCCCGGTAATGCGAGACTGTCTCCTTATAAAAGCAGTCAGCTGGTAAAATTATAGTAGAAGTAGTATCTTAATATATAGTGACGTAACCATCCTATAAAAAAATAACGCAGTTTAACATTACTTGTCTTTATGATACGGCATTAAGTTTCCGTTAACGCCGCTATGACCAGAACTATACTAAAACTGCTTTTGTTAAATTCGCATCTCAGATGGTTAAGGCTAAGATCCCTCTTATTGACCCTGCTGCATGCTGGGGCCGTTTAAAAAACGGAGACCCTGCCGCACTGGGAGAACTGTACGACAACTATGTCGACAAGCTGTTTCTGACGGCATCGTCCATGACGGATAACCGGGAAATGGCAAAAGACGCCCTCCAGGAAGTCTTTATCGAGCTATGGAACTACCGGGAGACGATTGGGGACATTCGCTACCCCCAGGCCTACCTCGTAAAAGTACTCCGCAGCATCCTGATCAAAAAACTCAAAAAAGAAAGCGGTAAAAAATATTACCCGGTCGAAGAAGCCCTGCTTTACCTGGACGGCAACCGGGAAGACAGCATCATTTCCTCCGATGCAGACAAAGAGATGTCCCAAAAACTGAATCACGCACTATCCCGCCTTACCACGCGGCAGAAACTGATCCTTCGCCTGCATTTCTACGAAGGGCTCAGCTACGAACAGATTGCCGACCAGCTTAGCATGAACTATCAATCCGTCAACAATCTCGCCTTCAGGACCATCCGGCACCTGCGAAGCATGATGTTATCGGTCCTTCTCCTGCTAAGCCTTCTGTTTTGTTAAATTTTTTTTTGCTTCCCTGAGTATCCGCTTTTCATACCTATCTCTAATAAGATGATGCACGATCACCTTTTTTATACGGACTATACCGCAGAACAGCTGGCAGAAGATGCCTGGTTCCGGCAATGGGTCGTCTGCCCGGACAGTGAACAGGAAGAATTCTGGACTTCCTGGCTGGAAACCTACCCCGACCGGGAAGACCTGATCGCCCGGGCGCGGCAACTGGTAGAGCAGCAGTCCTATAATGATTATGGTGTCCGGCCTCTGAGCCCCGAAGAAAAAGAATTACTGAAAGAAAATATCTACCACGCGCTGAACCTTATCATTTCACCGCAAAATGAAATCCAGCCGGCCCGGGTAAAGAAACTTCCCTGGTGGACAATGGCCGCTGCTGCCATAGTCCTGCTCACCTTTTCAGCCTGGCTGCTGATCCGGGAAAGGAAAGCAACGAACCTAAACAATTCTTTGCTGCTGGCGGAACGCACAGGTCCCAATGAGATGAAGACGATCTTATTGCCCGATAGTTCCGTAGTGATCCTCAATGCCAATTCCGTCCTGCAATACAGCGCCGACCTGTCACTTACAGACAGCCGTGAAGTGAAGTTGGAAGGCAACGCTTATTTCAATATTAAAAAAGACGCCGCTTACAAGAGTTTTGTCGTCCATGCCCGCAACCTGTCCATCACGGTACTGGGCACCGAGCTGAATGTCAACGCACGCTCGGCCGCTGCCGAAGTGGGCCTGATCAGCGGCAAAGTCAAAGTGACGAACGATAAAAGGACGCAGGAACCGGTCTATCTGCTGCCCGGCGATAAGCTCAGCCTGGATACCCTGCGCAATGCTTTCATAAGATCCGCCCTCAATACCCAATTGTATTCAGCCTGGACCGATGGCAAATGGAACTTCCGGCATACCTCCCTGGACGAGATCGCCGGACTGATAAAAGAATACTATGGCGTCGAAGTGACCTTTACGAAAGAAAAAAGCAAACACTTATCCATCAACGCGGTGATAGCCGTAGGATCGTTACAAAAATTGATCCCTGTCCTTGAACAGACCCTTCACATACAAATGTTATTATCGGAAAGCCGACTAATTATTGATTAACTGCTAATAAAGACAAAATGAGTAAGAAGATTTTTCTTCCTGCGGTCTGTAAAAGACCCCTGGGACTGCTATTCCTTGCACTTTGCTCTTCCGGTTTCGCGGGGGCGCAGGACCTGGCATCCATTTCTGCTGCGGTGCCGAACGAAATCGTCGCCGATCCCGGCGTCGCCCCCCAGCATACCATGCCGCTGGAGGCATTCATGCGCGAAATCCAGCGTGAATACGGCATTTATTTCAGCTACCAGGCCGATTCCCTGAAGGAGACGATCGTTCTCTCCGGCGATCCGGACAAAAGAAAAGAACCGGATCCGGACAAGCTGCTCTCCAGCGTACTGACACCAGCCGGCCTTACCTATGAAAAGGTGAACAACGTCTATGTCATCACCTTGTCCCTGGAAAAGAAAAAGGCCCTCAAAAAAAAAGAGGTACAGCAACAGCCTGCGGAACTGCCCATCAAGGGAAAGGTATCCGATGACAACGGCCCAATGCCAGGTGTCACCGTCAGCGAGAAAGGTAAGTCCAAAGCCACCACCACGGATGCCCAGGGTAACTTCCAGCTCGCCGTATCCGGCCCCAAAGCCATCCTCGTCTTTTCTTATGTAGGTTACAAAACCATCGAAGTCCCCCTCAACGGCCAGACCACCATTACCGTCAACCTGGAAGCAGGTAAATCACAGGACCTCTCCGGAGTCGTAGTAACGGCCTTAGGCATCACCCGGCAGAAAAGATCCCTGGGATATGCCGTCGGTGAAATAAAAGGAGACGACGTCAATAAAGTGGCCCAGACCAATGTTCTGAACGGTATGGCCGGAAAGGTTTCCGGTGTTACGGTCAGCGCCACAGGTTCCTCCCCCACCTCTTCCGTCAGCATGGTGATCCGTGGTATCCGCTCGCTCAACAGCGATAACCAACCCTTATTCGTCATCGATGGAGTACCCGTGAAGAACTCGCTTAGCAACATCGGCACCAACAAGGGAAGTAACAACGACGTGGACTATGGCAATGCCATCTCCGACCTCAACCCCAACGATATCGAGAGCGTTTCCATCCTGAAGGGACCCAGCGCGGCAGCCTTATACGGATCCCGGGCCGGTAATGGCGTCGTACTGATCACTACCAAGTCGGGCAAACGGTCTAAAGGATTGGGCGTTACCTTCAACTCCAATACGGAGTTCGATAAGCCTTATAAATACCTTCCTACCAACCAGGATTATACGGTGGGCACTGACCCCTATACCACTCCCAACGGCTTCAATAGCCTCAACGGAGTAATGGTGGATCTGGCCGGAACCAATACTTATCGTTTCGGCACCCCCCTGAACCAGGGAATCAAAGCCATCCAATGGAACAGCCCCATGGACGCCAATGGAAATTATGTCGCCCAGGATATGGTAAGCCATAATAACCTGAAAAACTTCGTACAGACGGGTATTACTTCTATCAACAGTGTGGCCATAGAAAATTCCACCGACCGGGATAACTACCGGCTTGCCTATACCAATACGGCCAATCGCGGACTGATCCCTACCTCCGGCCTCACCCGGCACAATCTGTCGATGAATATCGAACACAAAGTCAACCAGGCCCTGAAGATCAGCTCCTCCATCAATTATGCCCGTTCCGGCTCCGACAACGTAGTCGCCGGTAACAACGGCGGCGTATTGTATGATGTCGCCTACCTCTCGCCCAGCGTGGATATCCGGCAGATGAAGAATTACTGGCTGACCCCGGGCATCCAGCAGCGAAAAGCACTCCCGCCCGTAGGCGTCGACCAGGATCCTTCGGTGCCCAATCCCGCCACTGACGGGAACAACAATCCCTGGTTTACGCTCAACCAGGTAAAAAACAGCTTTCAGCGCAATCGCCTCTACGGCAACGTGAAAGCCTCTTACCAGTTCTCTCCGCATTTTAGCGCCTTCTTCCGATACTCCCAGGACCTCTATAACGAATACCGGGACACTAAGATCTCCAAGAGCTATACCTACGAAAAGAATGGGTATTATGGCACCGAACACGTATACAATACGGAGAATAACACCGATGTACTCGTAACTTACCACAATACGTTTGGCTCGGATCTCGACCTGACGGCTTCCGCCGGCGGCAATCTCCAGTATGCCTATGCTTCCGACCTGCAGTCTTTCTCGGCTTCCGGCGCCGGCATCATCGCTCCTGAATTCTTCAATCTCTCCAATATCGCCCAGGCGAACCTGAGAACGCAGAATTCTTATTCGGAGAAGGCGGTCAACAGCGTCTATGCGACGGCTTCGCTGGGCTATAAGGAAAGCATCTACCTGGACCTGACCGGCCGTAATGACTGGTCCAGTACCTTACCGCCCGGCAGCAACGCTTATTTTTATCCTTCAGCCTCTCTCAGCCTGCTTTTGAATAAGTTTATCAATTTCGGCAAGGCGGTCGATATGGTCAAGGTGCGGGGCGGATGGGCTAAAGTAGGTAAAGACACGGATCCCTACAACCTGTACGGCACTGCCGGGATCGGTAGCTTTGGCGGCATCACGACCGAGACGATCTCTTCCACCCTGAAAAACCCCGGCCTTAAACCGGAACAGGCCGTCTCCACCGAGCTGGGCCTCGAACTGGCCTTCCTGAAGAACCGCCTGCGTTTTGATGGGACGATCTATCGCTCCGATAACAAGAACCAGGTATTGTCGATCAGCACCCCCACCTCCGATGGCTACTCCGGCAGACAGATCAATGCCGGTCTGGTACGCAGCCAGGGTATCGAACTGCAGGTAGGAGGCACGATCATCCAATCAAAGGATTGGACCTGGAACCTCAGTGTCAATTACACCAAGAACAATTCTTATATCATGTCCCTGGTCAGCGGAGTTCCTTACTACTCTTTCTGGCAGGACGGCAACAGCGGCTCCTGGACTTATGCGAAAGGGCAGGCCATTCCCAATGCCTTTGATGCAAAAGGAAACCCTGTCATCAGCGACGGTAAGATCGGTCAGCTATGGGACAACCAGGTGGCCACGGTCACCGATAAGAGCTCGCCTTATTATGGCTACCCCCTGCTGGACAACAGCGGTCAATACCAGAAGGCCGGCAACGGCGATTTCAACCACAAAGAAGTGGTCGGTAACTACAACCCTAAACTGCTGATGGGTATGCAGACCTCCGTCTCCTGGAAAATGCTGACCCTCACCGCCAGCTTCGACATGCGCTTAGGGGGCACTTTCTTCTCCCAGACCTACCGGTATCTGCAATCCGATGCTGCTATGCGCAGACAGGAGAACGAAGGCATCCCCATTCCGGCTGCTAACAAGAACGATATTCCCGGCTACCTGAAGTCCAATCCCGACAAGTTCATCAAATTCCATGGCCTGCAACAGTTCAAGCTCGTGGGTGGCCCGACGACGGAAAAAGGCGGATTCGCTTATACCGACAACGGCAATATCACGATCAACGACGGCGCCTTCTTCCCCGGCGTCTATAGCGATGGCAACGGCGGTTATGTCGAGAACCTCGGCGATATGAGTACGACCAAGCTGGATAACTACGAAGATGCCGTCACGGCCGGCTGGGGCTTTGCCCGCATGAGCATGTTCGATGCCTCTTATATCAAGTTGAGAGAGCTCACGATCAATGCCGAACTTCCTAAAGCCTGGTCTGCCGCACTGAAATTGCAGGGTATGAGCCTGGGCATCTACACCAGGAATATCATCCTCTGGACCAAGGCGAAGGCTGGCATCGATCCGGAAATGGCCTACCAGTTCCAGACAGGCTCGCAAGGCAACGGATCCCAGTTCCGGCAGGGGATCGAACGGTACAATATTACTCCTTGGTCCATACCGATGGGCGTTAAGCTCAATGTTCGTTTCTAACCAGGGAATAGCTAAATCTAAAAATGTAAAAAGATGAAAAGCGCGAAAAGTATTTGTAGGATATCGGGCGTTTTCCTTATCATAGGTTGCCTCGCAGGTTCCTGTAAGAAGTTCTCCACGCTCAATACCGATCCCAACCATATCACCGCAGCCACCGCCGCTCCGGATTATCTCATGGCGGGCGTTCTGACCTCCACGGCTACCACCTACGGTAACCTGGGGAGCGGGGTCTTGTCCGGCGCCATGCAGCAGACTTACGAGGATGCCTTCGGCTCCACTTTCAGTGAATACCAGTGGACTACAGAGGATTGGACAAGCAACTACGCCACCCTGGTGAATAATAAGCTCCTCCTGACCAAAGCGCAGGCCAACGGCTGGAATTTCCACCAGGGCGTCGCGCTGATCATGCAGGCCTTCAATTTCGGCACGATCGCCGACTTTTGGGGCGACGCACCCGATTCCATGGCATTGAAAGGAGACCAGAACGGCGCAGCCAACCAGTTCCCGACATTCGATAGCCAGCAAAGTATCTACAATGGAGTGATAGCCAACCTCAAAGCCGCTATCCCTTTCTTGCAGGGCACTACGGCCGATCATCCCGAGATCACGGCCACGACGATAGCCTCGGACGTGTTCTATGCCGGAGATCCTTCCAAATGGAAAAAGCTGGCTTACTCACTCCTGCTGCGCTACTACATGCGCCTTTCTTCCAAAATGAATGTCCAGTCCCAGGTGGAAGCCATCGCCGGCAACGTATTCGCCAGCAATGCCGACGATTGGGCTATGCCCTTTCCCGGCATCGATCTAAGCTCGTCCTACCAGTTTAATGCCAGCTACCAGGCGCAGACCTATTTCAACCGTAACAAGATGTGCGGTACGCTGACCATGAAGCTGAAGGACCTGCAGGATCCCCGGATCGTCATCATGGCGCAACCCATCGTTATCCCTTCCGTGGTGGATGCCAGCCAATTCGCTTCCGGTGACAATACGACCCTTACGGTAGTGGTGAACAATGTTCGTTATATCAACCCGGCCGCCGCGGCAGTATCGAAATTCAAACAGTTCGATCCGGCTACCTATACGACCGACCGTCCCTATGGGGCGCTCCTCGCCAACCTGTATGGCCTCTATGATACCTCTTCCGTATATGTAGGCGTTCCGATCAGCTACAGTAACAACGACTTTCAATACAATATCAATGGATCCGGTACCCAGTCCTCCTCCATCAGCAGCTATGTATCCTATCTGCGCAAGGGGATCTACGATCAGCCCAGTGCCTCCCTGCTCAGGCAACGGATGGCTTCTTACAGCGAGATCTGTTTCGATCTGGCCGAAGCCGCACAGAAAGGTTGGAATGTTGGCAATACAGCCGCCAACTGGTACTATGCCGGCATCCAGGCTTCTTTCGCCGCCTGGCAGGTCTTTTCCGGTTACCAGTCTGACGTGAACAACTACTACGGTTGCGTGAAAAATTACAACGATTATATCGCCCAGCCGGCAGTCGCCTACAACGGCACCCTGCAACAGCTCATCGAACAGAAATGGATCGCCGCCTGGCAGGCCTGCAATGAAGCCTGGATGGACTGGCGCAGAACGGGATATCCGGCCCTGACCATCGGCTGGGCTTCCTATCGGGGACAGATACCCGTACGGTTCGCTTATTACAATACCGAGCTGCAGAACAATGCGACGAATTCCGCGGCGGCCATCGCACTGCTGCAGCCCAGCGCCTACGTAGGAACGGACGGTAACAACAGCTCCTGGTCCAAATTCTGGCTGTTGCAGGGAACGAGTCTGCCATGGTGATAATCATGATAATCGTGATAACGGTGATAAACAAATAGTATGAGACCGATCTATTGTTTATATCTGCTGCTCTTTATATACGGCAGCCTGGGATCATTTTGTGCTTCCGCGCAAAAGGATCCGGCTCCCTCTCCGGCGCCCGGGACTGACTGCAGATTCAACCTGATGCCGGTCCCCCGGCAGCTACAGGTCCGTAACCAACGGCTGGCTATCACGGGAACCTTCAGGGTCTCTGTCACCGGCGATCCTGACAAACGCCTGTATGCCGAAGCCAGCCGGTTTATCCGGCGCCTCAGCGGAAAGACCGGTATCTTCCTGGACCGGCAAGGATACATCGGCCCCCAGGATACGGCATCCGCCGCCGCCCTGCTGATCACCGTCGGCAGGCCCGGAAAGCTGGACTTATATGAAGACGAAAGCTACCATCTGGAGATCGGCGCCGCCCGGGTGCAGTTGAATGCAGCAACGGACCTGGGAGCCATCCGCGGCCTGGAGACACTTTTGCAACTGGTTGCCGCCGATAGCGCCGGCTATTATTTCCCCGGCCTGTCGGTCAGCGATGAACCCCGGTTCGCCTGGCGAGGCCTGCTGCTGGACGTAGCCCTCCATTTCATGCCCGTAGACGAAATCAAACGGACCCTGGATGGCATGGCCGCGGTAAAGCTCAACGTCCTCCACCTTCACTGCTGCAATGACCAGGGCTTCCGCGTGGAATCCCGGGTCTTCCCCCGCCTGCAGCAGGTGGCGGCTGACGGACTATACTATACGCAGCAGGATATCCGGGAGATCACCCGCTACGCCGGACAACGCGGTATCCGCATCGTTCCCGAATTCGTCGTCCCCGCCCATACGACGGCAATGCTGACAGCCTATCCGGAACTGGCCAGCGTGAAACGAAACTATAACCTGCAACGCTATTTCGGCGTCTTCGATCCCGTCCTGGACCCTACCAATGAAAAAGTATACGTTTTCCTGGATAAGCTGTTCACAGAAATGGCAGCTCTTTTCCCCGACACGTATTTCCATATCGGAGGCGATGAGAACACAGGTAAGGACTGGGAACAGACACCCTCTATCCGGACCTTCATGAAAGCCCGGGGAATGAAGACCTTCATGGACCTGCAGACTTATTTTTCCAGGCGCCTGCAACCTATCCTCCGCAGGAACGGTAAGATCATGATGGGCTGGGACGAGATCCTGCAGCCCGGAATGCCCAAAGATATCGTGATCCAGAGCTGGCGGGGAAACGAAGCCTTTTATAAGTCAGTAAAACAAGGCTACCGCGCCATCCTTTCTTACGGATACTACATCGACCTCATTCAGCCCGCCTCCTATCATTATGAGAATGATCCCATTCCCGACAGCATTTCCCTCACCGCCGCAGAAATAAAAAATATCCTGGGCGGCGAAGCTACCATGTGGAGCGAACTGGTAGATCCGGAGACGGTCGACTCCCGCATATGGCCCCGCACGGCCGCCATTGCCGAAAGACTCTGGTCCCCGCAGCCGGTCAAAGATACGGACGACATGTACCGCCGGCTGGATATCGTGAGCCTGCAGCTGGAAGCCCTCGGCCTCCGGCATGAATCCAACAAGCCCGTTTTTCTCCGGCGCCTGGCTGGCGGCTGGGATACCGGGCCCCTGGAAATCCTGGTCGACGTACTGGAACCCTTGAAAATTTATGAACGCAACCAGGGAGATACCATGTATTCGGTCTTCTCCCCGCTGACTAAGCTGGCGGACGTAGCAACACCCGATCAGCGAATACCCCGGATCTTCAACCGACAGATAAAGGACTGGATAACGCATCCGTCCCCGGAACTGGAACAGAAGATCCTGCAACAGCTAATTAGTTGGAAAGATAATGATACAGCCCTTCGCAGACTGCTGGCCCGATCTCCGGCCCTGCAGGAAGCCGCCCCGCTCTCAGCCAGCCTGTCTGCGCTGGCGGCAGCCGGGATCGAGGCCATACAGTATATCCATGAACATACCAAGGCCGGCAGCGACTGGCTGCAGCGGCAGTCGGCCGTAGCCGAACACGCAAAAGAGCAGAGCGGACGATGTGAATTACAGGTCGTCGGCAGCATTCAGCAGCTGATCACCCTGGCCGCTCAAAAATAAAATAGTATGAGACAAATTCAGCCAACCACCCCCGCAGGGGGGGGGCGCCTACTTTCATTGGATATTTTCAGGGGCATCACCATCGCCGCCATGATCACCGTCAACGATCCCGGTATCGAAGAACGGGTCTATGCTCCTTTGGAACATGCTAAATGGAACGGCTTCACACCGACTGACCTGGTCTTCCCCTCTTTCATTTTTATCGCAGGCGTATCCGTGGCCTTATCCTACTCCGGACAAACAGCCAAAGGCATCTCCCGCGGAATCATGATCCGCAAAACCCTGCGCCGTGCCTTCCTTCTTTTTACGATAGGTGTATTGCTCAGCATCCTCCCTTACTTCGATTATGCCAACTACCGCATACCGGGCGTACTACAGCGGATCGCCATCGTCTATACGGCCTGTGCCCTGCTGTTCCTCTATACAGGCTGGAAGACCCAGGCCTGGCTCTTCGCCATCCTGCTGACAGGCTATTGGCTGGCTATGACCCTGGTGCCTGTCCCCGGTTATGGTCATACGCTCCTGGAACCGGGCAGGAACCTGGCTGCCTGGCTGGATGCCATCGTCATCCCGGGTCGGTTATGGCAGGGTAGCTGGGACCCCGAAGGCGTTCTTAGCACGCTGCCGGCCATTGCATCGGGTATCGCCGGCATGCTGACCGGCCAGCTCCTGCTGACCGGCCTTTCCGCGGAAAGAAAGATCCTCGGACTATTCCTGGCAGGATTCCTGGCCTATCTTCTTTCATTGGGATGGAATACATGCTTCCCGATCAATAAGAATCTCTGGACCAGCTCCTTCGTACTCCATACCGCCGGTCTCGATAGCATGATCCTGGCCTCCCTCTATTTTATCGTCGATCTGCTGGGATACAAACGATGGTCCAAATGGGCCCTCGTATTCGGGTCCAATGCCATAACGGCTTACCTCGTAGCCGAAGCTTTCGGCGACCTGCTGACAATCCACTGGGGAGACAGGCAGAAAGGCTTCTGCCTGCAGGAATGGATTATCGGGAAGATGCTCCCTACAGGGATCTCGCCCGAGCTGCTCTCGCTGCTGTGGGCCCTGGCCTTCTGTAGCCTTTGTTTCATTCCCATTTATTACCTGTACCATAAAAAGATCTCTCTGAAAATTTGACTCTCTAACGCTACTAATATGATTTATATGAAACCTGTAACCTTTTATTCATTTTTGCTCCCGCTGGCGTTCTCAGCGATGCATGCCTTTAGCCAACCGGTCCTGCGGGAACAACCGGCTTCACCGGGTCAGCCAGACCTGTCCCGGCGACCAGCCCCAACGGGCCAGCCTGTCTACAAAGACCAGCTCTATCGCCAGGACTATAGTATAAAATATGAGATCCTGCAGGTAAAGGACCCGGCCGGCCTCCGCCTGCAGAAAGTAGCCTGCGACCGCAACGGCGTCATCCAGGTCTGTTCTTCCCAAGGACTGCTAAGGCCCTCTGGCGGCGCCTTCCTCTACCCGGGAACATTAGCGCCCGACAGGTCCTATCGCCCGATCATGGATAAGAAAATAAAAAACATAGGTCTCTACGAAGACCAGTTCGTTTATGTCGACGACAAAGCCGTTCTCAGCAATAGCTGGGCCGGCAAATTATACTCCCTGCATACCATGCCGGCTGTGACCCTGTTTGCCGGAGGACCCGCTTTCTCCTTCCTGCTCTCCGACGGTCATGCCCTGCAATACCTGAAAGACTCGCAGGTAGTATGGAATGGAACGTCTGCAGACAGTATTATCGATATTCGTTTCGACCGGCGCAAAAATTCCTTCTGGATCCTGGGGAAGAGCTCTATCTCCGTCCTCCCCATCGCCGATAAACAGCTGCGCGTCATCTACAAAGGTAATAACCTCACCTGCTTCGAACCGGTACAGGACCACGAATCGATCCTGGTGGGTACCCATGGCGGTTACTTTGTCCTCAATGCCGCATCGGGTGCTGTTCTGGGAGATACCTACCGTAAGCTGCCCTGCACCGACCTGTCCGTTATCCGGCGTATAGACGGCAGGACCTGGTTCGGCTCCGCACAAGGCGCTTTCGTCCTGCGCGAAGACGGCAAATTCGATTATTTCGCATCCCGCCGCTGGCTGCCTTCCGATAAAGTCGCTGACCTGTCCGCCGGCCCCCGCGGATCCGTGCTCATCCTCACAGACAAAGGACTTGGCCAGATCTGCTTTAAACAGATGACCTTAGCCGATAAGGCGGCCTATTATGAGCGGCAGGTACGCGAGCGGCATATACGTCTTGGATTCAACTCGACCCTGGGCAGGATGAAAGACGGAGACCTCAGCACCGGCTCCCTCGAAGACTCCGACAACGACGGTCTCTGGACCTCCATGTACCTGGGCGCAGAAGTGTTCCGCTATGCCGCCACCCGTTCCCCCGAGGCATTGCAGAACTGCCGCGAATCCCTGGACGCCATGGAACGGTTATATACCGTCAACTCCCTCCGGGGCTTCCCTTCCCGCTCCTTCGAAAGAAGAGGCTACGCCTCGGCCGATACACAGGTATGGAAACACGCAGCCCACCCCGAATGGGATTGGAAGTCCACGACCAGCAGCGACGAAGCCATCGGTCACATCTTCGTCTTCGGCGCCATCGCTGAGCTGGTAGACGACACAGCCCTCAGGAACAAAGCTATCCGGCTGATAGACGCCCTGATGACGCATATCGTAGAACACGATATGTACCTCATCGACTGGAACGGCAAACCCACCACCTGGGGCAGATGGAACCCGGAATACGTCAACGCCCGCCCGAAATTCGTCGGCGACCGCAAGATCAACTCCTCCAATATCATCGCCATGCTGCAGACGGCCTGGCACTTCACAGGAAAAAAGATCTACCGCGACAAGGCCTTCGAGCTCATGGATAAATACGGCTACCTCGAGAACCTCATGCGCCCCATGGCGCAGGTTGGTATGGCGCCCGCAGATGCAGATGATCTAAGTAAGCACCTCTCGGAGAACTGGAATCACTCCGACGACGAAATGTACTTCCTTGGCTACTGGGGACTCTATCGCTATGCCTTCAACGACACCCTGAAGGAAAAATTCAAAACTTCCATCCTCGACCACTGGCAGGCGGAAAGACCGGAGAAGGAAGGAGCCTGGAATGTCTTTACCGCCATGACCGGCACGGCCAATTTCGACCTCGACAACGCCGTCTGGTACCTGCAGCGATATCCCATGGACCTGATCGAATGGACGATAAAGAACAGCGATAGAAAAGACATCGTTCCCATCGCTCCCAACTTCCGGGGTCAGACCATCGCAGAGGTCCTGCCACCCGACGAGTCACCCACCACCCGGCACAATACCAACCTGTTTGACCTTGACCGGACCGGCAGGGGCGGGGCCGAGCTCAGCGCAGGCGACACCTGGCTCCTCCCTTACTGGATGGCCAGGTACCTGAAAATCATCAGCGCCTCAGAAAATAAAACACTCCCCTCACACACTTCCACCGCCATTTATCAGGACAGTGCATACGAACAGGACTACAGTATCCGGTACTATCCGGAAAATGCAGGTCCCGCCGGTTCATCGCATACGGCCCCGGCTGGTCCCCGGGGCACATCCTCTCTCCAGGGAACTAACCCTGGCCTGCAGGACGTGCCGGATCTCCGTACCGTCATCTGCGATCGTAACGATCATATACAGGTGCTCTCCGGCAACAGCCTGCTTAGCCCCCGCGCAGGCGGCTTATTGGTCCCTGGCGCCCTGGTCCCCGACAGAACCTACCTGCCCCTCCTTGACCGGAAGATCCAGGCCGCTTGCCTCGTCGAAGGACAATTCGTCTATCTCGATGACAAAGCCCTCTTCAGCAATGCCTGGGCGGGTAAATTATATACTTTGCATAACATGCCCGGCGCTCACCTGCTGTCGGCAGGAGCCAGCCACCAATTCCTGATCTCCGATGGCCGGCAGCTGGCCTTGCTCGGAGACTCGGTCCTATGGTCGGGCCCGGCAACGGTCATATCGTCATCGGCAAAAGCAAAGGCCGCATCGGCATCCTGGCCCGTCCTGCTCGACATCCGCTATGAACCGGCTAATCACCGCTTCTGGCTGCTCTCATCAGGCGTCCTGTCTTATTTCTCTCCACTAAATAAAAAAGTAGTCCCCGTTTTTCACGGCGAAGGTCTTACATGTTTTACCTTGTGGGACAAAAAGATTCTGATCGGCACGCATAATGGCTATATAGAAATAGCGCTTCCTTCTTTCCGTCAGACAGGCCTTGCTCACCGCCACCTCCCGGCCACCGATCTCACCGTCATAGAAGACATCGGCGGTCAGCTATGGTTCGGCTCTGCCAATGGCGCCTTCCTGCTGCAGCCTTCTGCCGGAACGGCCGGCGAAACCTTCCGGTATTTTGCTTCGGAACGCTGGATCCCCGGCAACAAAGTGACCGGCATCGCCAAAGGACCCGGCAATTCCCTGCTGGTGCTGACAGACAAAGGCATAGGCAAGATCTGCTTTCAGCCCATGAACCTGGAACAAAAAGCGATGTATTACGAACAGATTGTCCGGCAACGCCATATCCGCTATGGCTTCTACAGCGACTACACCGGTGTGAATAAGGGCGACGCCAGCGCAGCCGTCATGGGACCCCATGACAGCGATAACCTCTGGACCTCCATGTACCTGGCCGGAGAGCTCTTCCGCTATCTCGTCACCCACGACGAAGAGGCAAAACAGAACTACCATGAATCCTTCGACGCCATGGAGCGGCTCTTTACCCTCAGCGGCATCCCCGGCCTCTTCGGGCGTTGCATCGAACGGAGCGGGGTTGTAGAGTTCAAAGACGAGATCCGTAAAAATATAGCCTCTTACTGGTATCCCGGCTATGATCATACGCCCAGCAGCTGGCGCCATTCTCCCGATAAACAATGGGACTGGCGCGGCTCCTCCAGCAGCGACCAGACCGTCGGTCAGTTCTTTGCCCTGACCCTGGTAGCGCAATACACGGACGATACGGCGCTGAAACAGCGGGCCATCAACCTGATCGACCAGCTGACAGGGTACATCCTCGACAACGGCCTCCGGCTGATCGACGTCGACGGCCGCCCCACCTTATGGGGACTATGGGGACCGGAATATGTCAACCGCTTCCCGGACATGGTAGGCGATAAAAAGCTCTATTCCTCGAATATTATCGCGTTCCTCCAAACCGCTTACCATTTCACCGGCAAAGAAAAATATAAGACCAAAGCCCTGGAACTCTTATACAAAGCCCATTACTTAAAAAACCTGACCATGCCCGTAAAAAATATCGGTCCTGCCCCCGACACGGCGGACGCCTGGTGTAAAGAGCTGTCAGGCGGGTGGAACAACTCCGATGACGAAATGTATTTCCTGGCCTACTGGGGCCTCTATCCCTATGCCCTGGATACCAGCCTGCAAGGACAATACCGCGAAGCGATCCGCGATCACTGGAACTACAAGCGGTCCGCGAAGGACGGCTTATGGAATCTGTGCTACGGCGTGCTCACCGGCGCCAAAGAATTCGACCTGGAACCTACCATCTGGGAATTGAAAAAGATGCCGCTGGACCTCATCGACTGGTCCACGCACAACAGCGACCGGAAAGACCTCGTCTTCATCGGTCCTAATATCCGGGAGCAGCCCACACGCGATGTCCTGCCCCCGGATGAAAGACCACAGAATAAACACAACAGGAACCTGTTCGACCTCGACGACAACGGAGGCAACGGCGGCGCAGAGCTGGGCGGCGGAGACGTCTACCTGCTGCCTTACTGGATGGGCAGATACTTCGGGGCCATCAGCGCCCCTATTGATAACCAAACAAGCAGTTTACCGGAATGAACCGATTACACAGTACCCTTTTAATCCTTTTCTTCTTTTTTTTAGCCGGCCTTCCCGCAGAAGCGCAAAAAACGGGCGCCGGCGTAGTGACAGGCAATTTATTGGAAAAAGAGACCGGCAAACCCATCCCGGAAGCCACCGTCTCCCTGATTGGCGTTACAGACCCGTCCAAAGGACAAACGACAGCCAGCAGCGCGGAAGGCGCCTTTACCTTCAATAACGTAGCTTATGGCGTCTATCGCCTTCGGGTGTCCGCAGTAGGCTATAACACCCTGTCGATCGACAGCATTCGCGTGCGGCAGGATCGCTCCGATTTCAGCCTCAATGATCTGAAGCTGGACCGGAAGAGCACCGATATGGACGCGGTAGTGGTCTACGCGGAAAAACCCCTGGTACAAAGCAAGGGAGGTAATCTGACCTTCAACGCGGCAGAGTCTCCCCTCAGCGCCGGCGCCAGCGCCAATGAGCTGCTACGCAATGTCCCGCTCGTAGCGACCGACGCAAACGGCAACCTCATCGTTAGAGGCAAGACGCCCGTCGTCCTCATCGACGACAAACCCGTCAACCTCAATGCCCAGCAATTGCAGGACTTCCTGGATGCCCTCCCCGGCAATATGATCGAAAAGATCGAGGTCATGACCAACCCCCCTCCCGAATATGCCAACGAAGAAGGAGGCGTCATCAATATCGTTACCCGCAAAGGAAAAATAGGAATCGGAGGCCGTGTGAATATCTATGGCGGCACCCGGGGCGAATTCGGTGGCAATACCAACGTCAGCTATCGCGACCGCAAGCTGGCCCTCAACCTCAGCGCAGGAGAAGGATATAATAAATTTACCGGCGACGGCTGGTCCAAAAGACAGAATGTCTATGCCGATTCCACCAACTTCCTGAATACCGGCAACCGCTACACCAACAAAAATACCCGCCCGAATGCCCGGCTGAGCGTCGACTACGATTTTGACAAGCGCAATTCGCTCAACATCGTAGGGCAGGTCAACCAGAATAATTATAATAATAATTCGGCCAACGATTATACATCCATAAGCCAGCATGGAGACCTCTATAACCTCAGCGACCGAACCACCGGCAATAAAGGCTACAATCTCAACCCAAATGCCAATCTCAGTTTCCGGCATAAGGGTCGCTTGCCGGAAGAAGTATTGGAGGTCACCGGCTCTTATAATTATACGGGCAATAAAAATGATCTGTCCTTCTACCAGCAATACCTGAACCCTGATGGCAGTTTCAGCGGGCAGGACTCCACCCAGCGCCAGCACAATGACAGCCGGATAAATCAATATGAGCTGCGGGCGTCGTATGACAGACCGCTGACCGCTGACGCTAAGACGATGTTATCGCTGGGAGGATATTATAACCAAAGCAGCAATAGGGTAGCCGTCACGACCCGTTTCCTGAATAAGGCCGACAGCAGTTTTGATATCAACGATCCCCTGAGCAGCGACCTCCGGTTTCTGCAGACCAAGACCAACCTGCGGGCTTCGCTGAACCGGACCATCGCTCATGGACTTGTCTTTACCGCCGGCACCGCCCTGAGCCGGAACCTCGTGCATTTCGATCTGTATAACACGAAGACATCGACCAATAATGTTTACTGGAACTGGCTGCCCTTTGCCAACATCAACAAGACCTGGGACAACCAGTGGGCTGTTACCCTGGTATACCGCCGCTCTATCGCCAGGCCCGGCCTGGACCAGATGAACCCCAGCATCGATTATTCGGACCCCTATAACATCCGATTCGGTAATCCTAAACTAACGCCCAGCCTCTCCCATGTCTTCGATCTGCACGCCGGCAAGAGCGGTAATAAATACTATTTTAATTATAGCGTCGGTTACAATATCGTGCAGGATATTTTTACACAGATCACCACCCTGGAGACGAATGGGACTACCCAGACGACCTACCAGAATATCAGCAGCCGCAAGGAATATTCTACGGGCACCTGGTCAGGCTATACCTTTTCGCATGCGCTGCGGGCGAACATAGGTATCAATTATATTTACAGTCAATACGGACTATACGACCGTACGGTCAACAATTACCAGAACACCTCCTCCTTTTACACGAACATCAACGCCAGCTATACGCTTCCTGTATGGATCTTCAATGTTTCCTGCCTGTACAACCGGAATGGTAACCCCCAGGGCGTGTCCAGCGCGACGATGAATATGAATTTTGCGATCCAGCGGAAATTCTTCCAGAAAAAGCTGTATGTTACCCTCAATGTATCGGATCCCTTCATACAGCAGAGCACGACCGCGACCACGCACGGAACGAATTTCAACCTGGAAAGCTATAATACCACGCAAACCCGCAACTACCGCCTGACTCTCAGTTACAACTGGAATAAGAGCATCGACAAAGGGCGGAAACAATTATTAAAAGCCATGCACAACAAAAAATAAATTAACAGATGAAAAAAATGATTTTATTACTGGCGGTAACCGCCACTGCTTTTGCCAGCCAATCGCAAACCCCTGAACCTCCAACCCGGCAGCCCCTTGCGCCGACGGCCCGACCCCTTCCCCATTCCAAACACTCCTTTATCGTGATCGCCCACCGGGGAGACCACACCCATGTCCCGGAGAATACGCCCGCATCTATCCTCGAAGGCATCCGCTGTGGTGTCGACTACGTGGAATTAGACCTGCGCACCACCAAAGACGGTTACCTGGTCATGAGCCACGACGCCTCTGTCGGACGAATGACGGGTAGTCAGGGAAATATAAAAGACCTTACTCTCGCGGAAATAAAGCTGCTGACATTGAAAAATCCGAATAGCACATCCCGTAAAGTCTACCATATTCCCGAATTCAGGGAGATGCTGCAACTTTGCAAAGGCGGCCGGATGAATATCTACCTGGACTTTAAGGATGCCGATGTGGACCAGACCCTGAGCCAGATAAAAGAGGCCGGTATGGAAAAGCAGATAGTCGTCTATCTCAACAAACCCGGGCAATACGGCCAGTGGCGGAAGGCGGCGCCTCTTATGCCGCTGATGAACAGCCTGCCTGGCGAGGTAAAGACACCCGAAGACGCCGCCCGTTTCCTGCAGCAAAAACCGATCGAAGTGCTGGATAATGTCCATGATTCGACCCTGCTGTCCGTTACCCGGAAACAAGGCGTGGCAGTATGGCTGGATGTCCAGCGCGGTGATGAAAGCCCCGTTACCTGGGACCCGATGCTGGCAAAAGATATTCAGGGTGTACAGACAGACCACCCCGAAACGCTGACAGCCTACCTGCACCAAAGGAAATTGAGAAAGAAATAGTTGCGGTACAGGCAGGGGAAATTTTTTTCGGTCGTGGTATAGCTTATTTAAGTACTTTTAAGTAGCCAAGACTACTACACTTGCTTAACTCAGGCTCATACCATACCGAAGAAGAATTATTGCGGCGGCTCTCCGAAAATGATAAAGCGGCTTTTGCCGAAATTTATCATCGCTACTGGGAGCTCCTCCTGGGCATGGCTTATAACCGGCTGAAAAACAGGCAGGCCGCGGAAGATGTCGTTCACGACGTATTCGCAGGCATCTGGATCAACCGCAATAAGCAGGACATAACTGTGCTCCGCAGTTACCTGGCCACCGCCGTCAAATACAGGATCCTCAAAGAGGTCAGGAAAGCCGCACTGGCCCGCCATCATAGCCAACGATTGCCCGCTATGCAGGTCAGCTCCGACATGGATGCCGCACTGGATCATAAGAGCATTCTTATATTGCTCCATAAGGAAGTAGAGATCCTCCCTGAAAAATGCCGGCTCGTCTTCCGCTATAGCCGCGAACAGGGCATGACAGTACGGGAGATCGCCGAAAAAATGCATACCTCTCCGAAAACAGTCGAAAACCAGCTCAACAAGGCGCTCCGCCGGCTTCGCTTAACGCTTAGAAACCTTCCTTTCTTCCTGTTCTTCTTCCTTTTTTAAGAATCAAAAAAATAGTTGACATCCGGATAGGTGCTCTGGCCCGTTGGCGGTACTTCCCTATAACAATCTCTTATGAATGTATCTTCTTCTTTATTGAATGCTATCGAAAATTATCTGGCTGGCGAAGCTTCGGCGGAGGAAGAGCAATTGGTAAATGATTGGTATCACTCCTTCGATGATGCCGACGCAGGGATGCCGGAGGACGTGCTGGAACTGAGGAACAAAGTGGGCGGCAGATTATGGCGCCGGCTGACCGACACGATCGACGGGGCAGAACGCAGGGACCGTAAATTTTTCATCGGTTATGGCAAGGGCCTGGTCGCTGCCGCCTCGATTGTTGTTTTGCTGCTGGCAGGGCTTCCTTTATTCCGCCAGCGGTCTGAAAAAACGCAGATGGCAGCCCCACAGCCCCTGAATGACGTAGCGCCCGGCGGCGATAAGGCTATCCTTACCCTGGCGGATGGAACGAAGATTGCGCTCGATAGCGCCCATAAAGGAATGCTCACCCGGCAGGGAGCTACCACGATCGTCAAGCTGGCCGGCGGAAAAGTAGCTTATAAGGCGCCCTCTTCAGAAGCGGATGCACAGGACCCCATAGCTTATAATACCATCACCACTCCCAGGGGCGGACAGTTCCAGATCACCTTGCCGGACGGAACGGCTGTATGGCTCAATGCCGCCACCTCCCTGCGTTACCCCACCCGTTTCTCAGGAAAAGAAAGAAGGGTCCTGCTCACCGGCGAAGCTTATTTCGAGGTTACGAAAAACCCGGGTAAGCCATTCATCGTAGACATGCCGGATCATAGGACCGCCAGACAGGATACCTTACATGTTCAGGTCCTGGGCACCAATTTCAATATCAATGGCTATGAGGACGAATCGACCATAAAGACAACCCTCATAGAAGGAACCGTAAAAATAATACAGGGACAAAATGCACGCCTGTTATCGCCCGGCCAGCAGGCGCAGACGGATAACAACGGAGGTCTCAAAATAATCCGGGATGCGGATACTGAAGAAGCCCTGGCATGGAAGAACGGCCTCTTCCAATACAATAGCACCGACCTGAAAGCCATCATGCGCCAGATCGCCCGCTGGTACGACGTTCGGATCGTTTACGAAGGCAATCTGAAAGACGAGACCTTCTCCGGCTCCGTACCGAGAATGGAGAAAGTGTCCCAATTGCTGCACATGCTGGCCATGACCAATACAGTCCATTTTACGATCGAAGGAAAGGAGATCTATGTAAAACCCTAAAAAACGGAGAAACACAAATGATAAAATAAGAAGGCTGGAAAAACCGGATCCCGATGGGGGTCGGAACCCGGTGATAAGTAGAGCCAAACAAATAGCTAATCAGGCACATTATTTAACTCAAACAAACCAAAACTATGCATTTGATTGCAACCGGCAAACTATTCTCTTTCCAAAAGGGGTTTTGCCCGACACCAAAATTGCTTGTGGTTATGAAACTTACCATTATTTTATGGATCATTGGCTGTCTGCAGGTACAGGCGGAGGGATATGCGCAAAAAGTATCCCTTACACAGAAAAATGCTTCATTGACTGACATCTTTAAAATGATCCGAAAACAGACGGGGTATAGTTTCCTCTACAACGACAGAACCCTCAGCAAAGCCAAAAAAGTTACCCTGGACCTCCGGGACGTTACCCTCGAAGAGGCCCTGCAAGCCTGTTTTAATGAACAGCCGCTGACTTATTCCATTGTAGACAAGACCATCGTGATCAAAGAAAAAGAGGCTATGCAAACGACGGCAGCGCCGACAGCAGAGACGCCGCCTTTGGAAATAAAAGGCCAGGTATTGGATGAGAGCGGCAAGCCGGTAGTAGCCGCTACGGTCACCGTCAAAGGAACGAAAAAGAGCATCGCCACCGATGAGAACGGCCTGTTCACCCTGACCGTGCCCGATCCGAATGCCGTGCTGGTTATCAGCAGCATAGGCTTTCAAACGAGGGAATTCAAAATAACGGGACGCACGTTGGTAAGCATTACGCTGACCCAATCGGCTACAGCCATCGATGATGTAGTAGTGACGGCGCTGGGCGTTAAACGGGAGAAAGCTTCTATAGGGTATGCCGTCAGCACCGTTAAAGGCGAAGAACTCCTGAAATCGGGTGCGACCATGAACCCCTTCCTGGCCTTATACGGCAAGGCCTCCGGCGTAGGAGTGAATACGGGAGCCGCCGGCCCGATGGGAGGACTAAAGATTAATATCCGCGGAGCTTTCAGCTTGAACCCTAATCAGAATACCCGGCCCTTGTTCGTCGTGGATGGAGTGATCATCAGCGACCGCGCCACTTCCATGGGAGGCACCGTAGGCGCAGGATATGATTATGGCGCCAATATCAATGACCTCAATTCCGAGGACATAGAATCCATCGATATCCTCAAAGGGGCGAAGGCCACCGTACTCTATGGTACGGATGCCGCCAATGGCGTCGTCCTCATTACCACCAAGAGCGGCAAGGGCGCCAAAGGATTTGGTATGACCGGAGCTTTTCAGTATACGATCGAACAGCCTAAGTCCTACCTGGATCTGCAGAAGGAATATGGCCTGGGAAGCAGTATTTATGACACCGTATACACGACGCGGAATGGACAGACTGTAAGACAGATTCCCAACGAACGCTTCAGCTTCGGACCTAAATTCGACGGGTCCGATGTCATGTTCTATGACAGCACCATGGTCAAAAACAGCCCCCATGACGGCTATCGGTCTATGTTTCAGAACGGACATTCCTACAATGCGAATGTGGCTATTTCCGGCAGCAGTGAAAAGGGCAGTATGCGCGCCTCCTATACGAATTACAAATACCTGGATATCATCAGCCCCAATTCCTGGCAACAGCGTAATACCTTCAGCTTCAACGGTAATATCAAGGCTTCGAAACTGGCCAGCTTCGAGCTGGTCTCCAATATCTACAATATCGTTTCCCAGAATCGCCGGGAACAGAATGGCGCTTCTATCGCCTGGGGATTTCCGGTGGACTTCGATTATAATAATTTGTATAACAACTTATATAAGGATGCTACCGGGTACCAGCGTGACCTGAGCAATTATGGGGTGCCGACGGCCGTCGGGGATATCGGAGCCTATAAATGGGCCCTCGATAAAAACAGAAATAAAGATGACAAGTTCCATATCATCACCTCAGCCAAAGCTATCCTTAATTTCAGTAAACATGTATTCTTTGTAGGACAGTTCGGGCTGGATTATGACAACACCAATTATACTTCGGAGATCAGCGTGACCCGTATCCTGCCTTCCGTGGCTGGCGGCGCCTTCAATGTATCTAAAGAAAATAACACGGTGCAGACCTATCAGACCTTATTGAATTATGATAATGACTTCAACCATAGTGATTTCCATCTTTCCGGCTTCGGCGGCGCTATCTATCGCTTAAGAACAACGGAAACGATCGGCACCGGAACGATCGGAGGGCTGAATTTCCCCGGCTGGTATTCCCTGAATAACCAGGCCGGCATACCCTCTGCAGCCAACCTGTACCAGCTAAGAAGCTATTCGCGTGGAAGTGACGTATTATATAGTGCTGTAGCTTCCGCCACCCTTTCCTGGAAAAGCGAATTCTACCTGGACCTCTCGGCCAGGGAGGATTGGAACTCCACACTACCTCCCGGGAACAACAGGTATTTTTATCCCGGCGCTTCCATTACCTGGAACTATACCGACCGGTTTAAGATCCCCGCCATGAACAGGGGGCAGGTTCGGTTCGCCTGGGCGGATGTAGGCAACGGCACCAACCGGTATTTTGCCAATAACCAATATGACCTGAGCTATATTTCAGGTGCAGGCGCTCAGGCCGTATCGGTAGGCCCGCCTTCCAATATATTACCCGGCGCCCTGAGCCCAGAGAGAAAAAGAGAATTCGAACTGGGGATCAACAACACTTTCTTCAAGAATAACAGAGTAGTCGTCGATATTGACTATTACCGGAATAATGTCTATCACCAGATCATTAGCCTGCCGGTATCCCAGGCTTCCAGCTCCTCGGGACTCCTGATCAACGTAGGAAATGTGCGCAACTGGGGCCTGGAATTTTCCGTAACGGGTACGCCGGTACTGACCAGGGATATCCGTTGGGATATAACGGTCAATGGCGCCCGGCAGCAATCTAAAGTAGTAGAACTGTACCGGGACCTCTCCGTCTATGTAAGGAATAGTCTGATCAATGGCAATGGAGCCAGTGTCAACGCCAATCTGGGACGGCCTGCGGGAGAGATCATGTCCTACGATTATAACAGGGATGATAATGGCAATAGAGTCGTAAGCTCTTCTGGCATATACACGATCGACAATACTAAAAGTGTCGAACTGGGCAATGTCAATCCAAAAATATATGGTGGACTGTTATCGGATTTCCACTACAAGAGTTTGAGTTTCCGGATCGGCCTGGATTACAAGTACGGAGGAACGATCTTCTCCTATACCAATGACCGACTGACCGGGGACGGCCAACTGGCCAGCACCCTCAAATATCGCGATGAGCAGCATGGCGGCCTGGCATATTATATAGATAATACCGGCACGAATATTCCCTGGCAACACAACCAGGGAGCGCCTGCCGGTTCCGCGGACGGACATGTCTATCATGATGGCCTGATCCTGCCTGGTGTCAAGCTGGATGCCAATAACAAGTATGTGAAAAACGATATCATCACCTCGGCAACGAATTATTATGAGAGCTACGCGAATGACCTGGCAACGGCCTTCCCGCCTGATGGGCTGAAAAAGAACGATTATATCAAACTGAGGGAAGCGGCCATCGCCTATGCCTTACCCAAAAAAATAACGGAAAGGCTGCATCTGCAGTCGATGACTGTAACCCTGGCCGGCAGGAACCTGTTCTATCTATATAAGACCATCCCCAATATCGATGTGGAATCTGCCACCGGTGCGGATGGCTATGTAGAAAACACCGTGTTCCCCGGACAAAGGACTTTTTCGCTGGGACTGAACGTGGGCTTCTAAACCGCCGGGAAAAACTCTCCATTTCTAATGCTTAAATCTTTAAATATGAGACGCGCAATATTATACAGCCTCTTTTTTACAGCGACCCTGACCGGCTGTAAGAAGGATCTTACCAATAAATTCAACAATCCCGACCAGCTGGGCTCGGGTGTTACGGATATCGTACCGGGCCTCTTCACCAATACCGTTTCAAACAATAAATTATTCATCCAGGATTACGGCGAATGGTTCTACCTGCTCAATGATGGCCTGGGCCCTACAGGGTATGAACAAATCTGCCAGCGTTATATTTCCTATCGGTACGACTGGTTCTCCGCGTATAATGACCTGACCACCGGGAACGGCTTCGATGACTATGCTATTACCAGCCAGGGATATTTCGAAACCAGCTATACCCGCCTGAAGACCTGGGAAAGCATCCGTGCCGAGGTCAACGCCCGCAGCGGCCAGGCCAAACTGGATGCCGATATGTATTTTAAGCTGATCACCCTGGTTAAGCTCTACCAGAGCGCCAAGCTGGTGGACTTCTTCAATTCCATACCTTACTTCAATGCCTTTGAAGGCACCACCGGCAACAGCAGCAACTGGTATCCTGCTTACGACGATCCAAAGAGCATCTACGAATCTGTGATCACCGATCTGGGCGGCCTGGTCGATTCTTTACCCATTGCCTACAACCTGATGTCCTCCACCGGCCAGCAGATCCTGGCCGCACAGGACATAGCCTTCAAAGGGGATATTTCCAAGTGGACAAAATTTGCCAACGCCACCCGGCTCAAGCTCCTGGTACGTATTGCCGGCGTAGACGCCAGCTTCGCCAAACCTCTCATAACTGAAACACTTACCAAACCCCTCCCCACAGAAGACATCACCTTCCCTCTATGGTATGACACCGATCAGAAAAGCGCCGGCGGACTCTGGATGCGTGGCATGTACGAGAATATCTACGCCACCTTCATCCCGAATATCCTCATGAAACGGATGAACTATGGCGATACCGCTTATACTTCGGGCATCGACGATCCCCGGCTGCCGGTCATCGCCATGCCTACCAAATACGGAGATTACCGCGGCGTATCCTATAATATCGATACGCAAACACCGATCTATACCGCCGGCAATAAGTATTATCCTTATGGAGACAACCTGCCCAGCAGCCTGTCGAGGAACTCTTTTTCCATGTACAATTTTGCCACGATCGTTCGCAACGGCAAGATGCCCGTCTATATGTTCTCCCTGGCAGAAATGGATCTCCTGCTGGCAGAGATCGAACTGAAAGGACTGGCTTCCACCGGAAAGACGGCAGATCAGCATATCAAAGACGCCGTGATCAACTCTACCAATTTCTGGTATAACCTCAATGGCTCCAGCGATTTCAACGTTGATCCGGATGCAGCGGGCGCAGCGGCGCCACTTTATCCCGTCAAACCTTCCGATGCCGTCATCGCCAATTGGGGCGATACGATCAGCACGAAATTCCTGGCAGCAGGCAGCGTTGACGATAAGATGGAAATACTGATGGAGCAGAAATTCATCCATCTCAATATCCTTCATCCCTATGAATGCTGGGCCGAACTGAGACGTACAGGCCATCCTAAACTGGAGCCTTTTACCTGGCACGGTGCCGTATGGACTCCTTTCCCCGAGCGGGTGCGTTATCCCAACGAAGAGTCGATCAATAATCCGACAAATTTTTCCAAAGTCTCTTCGGAAAACAACATGACCTCCAAAATATTCTGGGTACCTTCCGATAGAAATCCCACCCTTTATTGGAGCGATTATAATTACAAATAAAACCAGCTTAAATCAGTATGATGCGGACCGGTAAGTCAGGATTCAGATGGATGGCCTTTTGTTTAATAGCAGCTTTGCCGGGGAATGTAACCCCTGCGCTTGCACAGGATACTATTCATTTTACGAATGCGTTGGCGGCGGCTTCGGCGCCGCCGGCGGAGGCAGCTACCTCTACCTGACTTACGTCTCCGACCGGGAAAAGACGGCCTTGCTGAATGTCAGCGGCGATGCCGCTCTTTTCTTCAACGGAGTTACACACGCCGGAGACCCCTATAGCTCAGGCTGGCTCTACATTCCCGTAAGACTCAAAAAAGGTCTTAATGAGATCTATATCCGCCCCTCCGGTCTTGTGGCAGCCAGCCTGATCTTTCCGGCTAAAGAAATACAATTGAACACAGAAGACGCCACCCTGCCCGTTGTCCAGGCAGGGGCGGCCGGTAATGATACCCTTTATGGAGCGGTCGTGGTGATCAACGCAACCTCCAAACCCCTGAAAGGCGGCCGGATCAGGTCCACCCTTGGCGGGAAAACAGCCGTCTCCGAACTGCCGGTAGTACCGGCCATGAGCACCCGCAAAGTCCCCTTTGCTTTCAATGGATCCTCCATGACGGCCAAAGGAAATTTCAAAAGCACTATCTCCTTACTGGCCGGAGACCGATCCCTCGATGAGAAAGAGCTGTCGCTCGAAGCCGCAGCCCCCGGCGAACAATATAGCGTCACCTTTATCAGCGGCATCGACGGAAGCCTGCAATACTATGCAGTAACGCCTGCCGGCACCGTTTTCGCGCCGGGGACCACCGCCTCCCGCATCGCTGCCGCCACCCCGGCAGGATCGCCCGGCAGCCCCGCCCTCTTCCTCTCCGTACACGGAGCAGGCGTAGAAGCCATCGGCCAGGCAAGGGCCTACCGGCCCAAAGACTGGGGTACGCTGGTGGCGGCTACCAACCGCCGCCCCAGGGGCTTTAACTGGGAAGACTGGGGAAGACTGGATGCCCTGGAAGTCCTCGCCCTGGCAAAAGAACGATTTAAGCCCGATCCGCAACACATCTACCTCACAGGACATTCCATGGGAGGGCACGGCACCTGGTTCCTCGGCGCCGCCTACCCGGACAAATGGGCCGCCATCGGCGCCTGCTCCGGTTACCCGACACTAAAAGAGTACGGCAGCCACGACGGCGTCGTTCCCGACAGCGGCGCATCCCCCGTAGAACGTCTCCTGCTCCGCGCCAGCGACCAGAGCGATGTCATCCGGCTGGCTACTAATTATAAATCCCTGGGCGTATATATCCTGCATGGCGATTCGGATAAAGTAGTCCCCGTGAAATATGCCAGAGAGATGCGCAAAGTATTGGGCGGATTCCAGACCGATATGAGCTATTATGAGTATCCCGGCGGCGAACATTGGTTCGGCAATCAATGCGTCGACTGGAAACCCCTCTTCGATTTCTTCCAATGGCATAGCCGCAAACCGGACAGCCTCGTGAACCAGATCGACTTTATGACGGCAAGCCCGGGTATCTCCGCCTCCTCCTACTGGGCCTCCATTCAGCAGCAGCTGCACCCCCTGGCTTATAGCCATATCCAGCTGGCCCGTGACCCCCTCCTGCATAAGATTACAGGAAAGACAGAGAACGTTCAGCTTCTCGGTCTCTCCCTGACCGGTTTTAGCTCCGGTACGAAAGTCAGTATTTTTCTCGACAGCCTCCCTCCGGTACTCTATACAACCACAGGCGCCAACGATAGCCTCTTCCTGCTGAAAGGGCCAAACACCTGGACCCTGTCCTCCCGTCCCGGCGCGCATCAGAAAAACCCGCAGCGCTATGGCACCCTCAAAGAAGCCTTTAATAACCAGATGGTCTTTGTCTATGGCACTTCCGGCGCCAAAGAAGAAAATGAGTGGAGCCTCAACAAAGCCCGCTACGATGCGGAGACCTGGTACTACCGCGGCAACGGCGCCGTCGATATCATCGCCGACAAAGAGTTCTCTCCGGATGCCTATGCAGGCCGGGGCGTGATCCTGTTCGGGAATGCCGGCACGAATGCAGCCTGGCGGCTCTTGCTGGAAGATTGCCCCATCCGGGTAGAAAGAGGCAGGATCAGGGTCGGGGACAAACTATGGGAAGGCGATGATCTGGGCGCCTGTTTTGTCTGGCCACTCCGGAATTCTCCTGTGACATCCGTCGCCGTCATCGGCGGCAGCGGCCTCAAAGGAATGGAGGCCGCCAATGCCAACCAGTACTTTGCCGGGGCAAGCGGCTTCCCGGATTTCATGCTCTTCCGGCTGGATATGCTGCAGGCAGGCAGCTCCGGCGTTAAGATGGCCGGCTTCTTCGACAATGACTGGAAACTCGCCCCCGGCGAATGGGAGGAAAATCCCCAGGTATTTCAACATTGAAAGATCTGCATGGAGGTACAGGATGGCTGCATCCGGATGAGTAAATATATTTGTCGGGCCGATTGAACAGGTACGTCATATGAATAACCTCCTCCCGACAACTATGATACAAAAAATAGCAGTAGGACTGATATTTTCACTGACCCTTGCCGTCCTGCACGGGCATGGCCAGACATTGAAGACGAATCACCTGACCTGCGAATACCTGGTAAATCCGCTCGGCATAGACATAGCTAAACCTGCACTAAGCTGGCAGCTCGTTTCAGAACAGCGCGATCAGCAGCAATCCGCCTATACCATCATCGTCAGCGATAACCGGGCAGACATCGATCACCTGCATGGGAATACCTGGACCTCGGGTAAAAAGAGCTCCTCCCGGAACACCAACATCATCTATGCAGGGCCCGCCCTCCATTCGTTTAAACGATATTACTGGCGGGTACAGGCCTACGATCGCAACGGCGTCGCCTCCCCCTGGAGCGATCCCGCCTGGTTTGAGACATCCATGCTGCAGCCCGGGGACTGGCAGGCCAGATGGATAACCGACGGACGCCAGCTGCCCGTGAAAGAGGAAGACTTTTACCAGGACGACCCGGCGCCCCTCTTCCGCAAAGACTTCCGGACCAAAGGCCGGCCGGTATCGGCAAGACTGTATATTTCCGGACTGGGCTATTATGAGGCTTATCTCAATGGCGAAAAGATCGGCGACCATCTGCTCGACCCGGGCTGGACCACTTATGAAAAGACCGTGTTATACACGGTCTATGATATTACAGACAAGATCAGGGACGGAGACAATGCGGCAGGCATCATGCTGGGCAATGGATGGTTCAACACATTGCCATTACGCATGTGGGGCGGCCTGAATATCCGGAAGGCCCTATACCAGGCGGCTCCCGGCGTACGCGCCCAGCTACAGCTCACTTATGCCGACGGAAAGACGGAAGTGATCGCAACGGATGAAAGCTGGCAGACGGCGACCGGCCCCGTCATCCGCAACAGTCAATACCTGGGTGAACAATATGATGCCCGCCTGGAACAACCAACCTGGGCGCAGCCGGGCGGCCAATTCGCCGCGTCCAAAGACGCCGTGGTCAGCCAGGGCCCTCCCGGCGCCCTGATAGCGCAAATACAGCCCGCCATCAAAGTAACGGAAGTAATAAAGCCGATCAGCGTCACAGAACCCAAAGAAGGCGTGTTCTTATTCGATATGGGGCAGAACTTTGCCGGGGTCGCACAGATCAACCTGCGGGCGCCAGCAGGTACGCTTATAACACTGCGGTACGGAGAAGAGAAATATAAGGATGGAAATATCGACGTAATGACCGGTGTGGCAGGCCAGATCAAATCGGGCAACGGCGGACCCGGCTCGCCAAAGGTAGCCTGGCAGCAGGACAGCTATATCGCCAAAGGGCAGGGACAGGAAGTCTGGTCGCCCCGGTTTACCTTTCACGGATTCCGCTATGTGGAAGTGACGGGATGGCCCGGTAAGCCTGACCTGGATGCCATACGAGGATTGCGCATGAATGCCGCCGTGGAAGACGCCGGCAGCTTCTCCTGCTCCAACCCCATGCTCAACAAGCTCGACACCATCCTGAAGCGGACCTTTAAAAGCAATATCTTCAGCGTCCAGTCGGACTGCCCCGCACGGGAGAAATTCGGTTACGGCGGAGACCTCTTCTGCACCTCCGAAGCATTCAGCTTTCATTTCGATATGGCGAATTTTTATCGCAAAGTGATCCATGATTATGCCGACGCCCAACGACCCAATGGCGGCATCACGGAGACGGCGCCCTTCGTAGGAATAGGAGACAACGGCATAGGAAATAACACAGGCCCCATCAGCTTCCAGCTGGTATTTCCGTATGTGATTAAACAGCTCTACGATTTTTATGGAGACCGGCGCGTCATCGAACAATATTATCCCGCACTGGAAAAGCAGGTCCGGCTCCTGCAGGATAGCGCGAAGGACAACCTCTACTTCATCGATCTCAGCGATCATGAGTCGCTGACCCCTAAATCGGTAGCCCTTACAGGCTCCGTGGCCTATTATCATCATGTCAGGCTGATGGCCTTATTTGCTGGCATCCTGGATAAGAAAGAAGAGCAGAAAAAATACGACCGCCTCGCCGGGGCAATACGGCAGTCCATCCTTGACAAATTCGTAGACACTAATACGGGCAAAGCCGATAACGGCAAACAAACCGCCCAGGTCTATGCCTTATGGGATGGGCTGGCCGCCGATAGGGGAGGGGCAGTCTTTAATAAATTACTCTCCGCCATCGATAGCGCCAACGGCCATCTCAGCACAGGCATTTTTGCTACTAAAATGCTGTTCGATGTCCTGCGTGATCACGACCGCAACGAAGTGGCTTACGGCATCGTCAATAAGCGCAGCTTCCCGGGGTGGGGATATATGATCGACAACGGCGCCACCACCTTATGGGAAACATGGGCTTACTCCGACAACACTTTTTCACAGAACCATCCTATGTTCGGGTCCGTAGGCGAATGGATGTACCGCTCGCTCCTGGGTATCAACGCCGGCGCTCCCGGCTTTGAAAAAATAATCATAAAACCCCAGCCGGCAGGCGACCTGACCTACGCCAGGGGAAGCTACCTTTCCGTTAAAGGACCGATCGTCAGCAGCTGGAAAAAAGAAGCCGGCCGGTTTGACCTGCAGGTGGAAATACCCGCTAATACGACCGGTGAGATATGGTTGCCCGCGGGCAAAGACGACATGATCACAGAAAGCGGCATGACCCTGTCTCACGCTTCCGGCATAAAGCTGCTGCGCAGGGAAAACGGCTATGCCGTCATCGCAACCGGTTCCGGCAAATTTGATTTTTCCGTCAGCGCGGGCTCCCCCGCTCAGACAGGCGACTCCCCGGCCCAATCCGGCAGCTTACTAAAAAGCTTTATCACCCCTCCGGATTCCGTAAAACCGGGCTGCTACTGGTATTGGGTCACCGACAATATCTCCCGGGAGGGAGTGGTGAAAGACATAGAAGCTATGTCTGAAGTAGGTATCGGCCGGGCCTTTATAGGCAACGTTGGCTTCGGCCACCATGGGATGGGATTGGACGAAGGACCGGCAAAACTCTTCTCCGACCAATGGTGGGACGTGACGCAGGCCGCCATGAGCGCAGGTGTCCGCAACAAGGTCGATATAGGGTTGTTCAACGGGCCGGGCTGGAGCCAGAGCGGCGGCCCCTGGGTCAAGCCATCAGGGAGTATGCGCTATTTGGATGCACAGGAGATCAGCGTGGAAGGCCCCCGCAAAATTTCTCAAAAACTCAACGCCAGCCCCCTCTTCCAGGACGTGGCCATCCTCGCCTTTCCATCTCCCGCATCCGATGACGACGTTATCACACGGCATACCCCGCAGATATCCTCCAACATCGATTCCTTCGACGTGCAAAAAGCCTTTGACGGTGATACCCTGACCGATGCGGTATTGCCGCCCTCTGTCAACGCACACTCGGTAGTGAACATCGATATCCGTACCGCACAGCCCTATACGACAAGAAGCCTGTCCCTGTACCCCGTCAAAAGAGGCATGACAGCGCATGTCGTTTTGCAGGTATATGAGCAGGACTCTTTCCGGACCATCAAAATATTCGATTATGACCGCAGCAACCCTGCCCTCAACGTAGGCTTTAAGCCCTGGGCCCCGGTCGTAATCAGCTTCCCTGAAATTACCGCTACCCGATACCGGCTTGTCGTCACCAATATACATGGCGGCGGAGGCTTTGCGGAAATACAGCTTTCCGGGGCCGCCCGGATCGAACGTTACAGCGAGAAGCAGCTGGCTAAGATGTTCCAGACGCCACAGCCAATGTGGAAAGACTACCAGTGGCCCGCACAGGCTGAATCCTCCGACCCCAAGACCCTTATCGACCCTTCCGCCGGCATCGACCTCTCCCGCTACCTTGCTGCCGATGGCACGCTCAGCTGGGACGTACCCGCAGGAAAATGGATCATCATGCGCTTTGGAATGATGCCCACCGGAGTCACCAACTCACCGGCAACGACCGAGGGTACGGGTTATGAAATAGACAAGCTGAGCAGGCAGGCCGCGGAAGATCACTTTTCCGCCTTTGTCGGTAAGATACAACAGCGCATACCCGCTGCCGATCGCAAATCACTGAAATACCTGGTAGCCGACAGCTACGAGACCGGTTCGCAGAACTGGACCGACGATTTTGCGGCCTCCTTCCAACGGCAATATAAGTACGATCCGCTGCCCTGGCTGCCCGTGTTCAGCGGCAGGATAGTAGGCAGCGCCGACCGGAGCGACCGCTTTTTATGGGATGTCCGCAGGCTCGTGGCGGACAAAGTGGCCTACGATTATGTAGGCGGCTTACGTAGGATTGGCAATCAGCATGGGCTGAAGCTATGGCTCGAAAACTATGGCCATTGGGGCTATCCGTCGGAATTTTTAAAATATGGAGGGCAGAGCGATGAAGTAGCCGGAGAGTTTTGGGCCGAAGGGGAATTGGGAAGCATCGAATGCAGGGACGCCTCCTCTTCCGCGCATATTTATGGTAAATCATCCGTATCCGCGGAATCCTTTACATCGGCAGGCAATGCCTACGGCAGATATCCCGGCTCCCTGAAAAGGCGCGGCGACTGGTCTTTCACCGAAGGCATCAACAACACCATTTTCCATGTCTATATCGAACAGCCCTATGAAGATAAGATGCCGGGTGTGAACGCCTGGTTCGGTACCGAATTCAACAGGCATAACACCTGGTTTAAGAAAGGCAAAGCATTCATTGACTATATCCGTAGGTGCAACTTTATGCTGCAACAGGGCAAACCCGTAAACGATGTAGCTTACTTTATCGGGGAAGATGCGCCCAAGATGACCGGCATACGGGACCCTGCGCTCCCCGCCGGATACCAGTTTGACTATATCAATGCGGAAGTGATAGAGCAGCGGCTTAGCGTAAAGGACGGCAGGCTGGTCTTGCCCGACGGCATGAGCTACCGGTTGCTGGTGCTGCCCGCGCTGGAGACCATGCGCCCCGAACTGCTGACGAAGATCGCACAGCTGGTACAGGATGGCGCCGTAGTGCTGGGCCCTCCGCCCCAACGCTCGCCCAGCATGCAGAACTACCCCGTTGCCGATAAGGAAGTACGGGACCTATCGGCCCGCTTATGGGCCGGCGTTGATGGCAAACAACACACAATGGCCCGGGTTGGCAAAGGCTATATTATCAATGGAATGACCATGGAGCAGGCAATGGATACACTCAACACCATACCGGATTTTAAAAGCAATACCCCAAGCCCCATACTCTACACGCACCGCTCTGTCGCCGGAGAAGAAGTATATTTTATCAGCAACCAATCCGATACCGTTGTAACCCTCACCCCTTCCTTCCGCATTACGAAAGGACAGCCGCAATGGTGGGACGCCGTCACCGGAGAGACACGCAGACTCCCCGTGTTTCAACAGCAGGAGAAGAGCATGGACCTGCCCTTGAAGCTGGAAGCTTACCAGAGTTGCTTCATCGTGTTCAGCGAGGACCAGGCCCCCGGCGCTTCTGCCGCTGCCAACAACGCCAACGCTGTCCAGGTCGCAGCCGGAAGCAACCCCGCCGCCAAAACCAACTTTCCCGCTCCCGTCATCCTGCAGACCTTATCCCGTCCCTGGATAGTCACTTTCGACACCGCCATGCGCGGCCCGTTAGCCCCGGTTGTTTTCAACCAATTGGACGACTGGAGCCGGCGTCCGGAGGACAGCATTAAAAATTATTCCGGCACGGCTACCTATAAAACTACCTTCAGGGTGGCCGCCTTGCCAAAAGACGGCGATCTCTATATCGATCTGGGTTCGGTGAAAGTAATGGCTACCGTGAGGCTGAATGGCAAAGACCTTGGCACTGCCTGGACGGCTCCCTGGCGCGTCAAAGCCACTGGTGCTCTCCGCATAGGGGAGAACAGGCTGGAAATAGAAGTAGTGAATACCTGGATCAACCGCCTGATCGGCGATAGCAAGCTGCCGCCGGCGGAGCGAAAGACCTGGACGAATGTGAATGATTATAAACCCGGCAACGCTTATGACCCCTCCGGACTGACCGGACCGGTAACCATTTCGATCTCCCCAAACGAAAGGAGTTTTTCGGATATTTTTCCTTAATTTGTGAATAACCAAGGTTAACGCTCTGATGAATGACATCCCATTATATAATGAGAAGGAGTTGCTGTTGCTGGCCTCCGGCGGCGATAGGATAGCTTTTACCAGGCTATATGCGCAATACCTTGACCATCTTTACAAGTATATTTTCCTCTTCACCAAATCCCCCGAAACCTCGGAGGAGATCATACAGGAAGTCTTTATCAGCATCTGGGAACACCGGGAGCGTCTTGCCCAAGTGAATTCTTTCCAATCCTATCTTTTCCGGGCCGCCAGGAATAAAGCAGTGGATTATACGCGCCGCCGCCAGGTGGAAGAACGGGTGCTGGCCGGATACCTGTCGGAAAAGAAGGAGACGCCTGAAACCCCGGGAGAGGCTTTTGATTATAAGGCATACTATCACCTGGTACAGGAAGCCATCGACAAACTCCCCCCGCGCCGGCAGATGATCTTCCGGATGAATACCGAAAAAGGGCTCTCCCATGATGAGATTGCCCGGGAACTGGATATCTCCAAATCAGCCGTTAAAAACCAGCTATACGAAGCTTACGACTTTGTACGGGGTTATCTCTCTCAAAATGGTGAAGTTTCTTTCGCCTTGATCCTCACCGCTTTCGCAGCCTTATAAAAATTTTTCTGAAAATTCTTACTAACGAGTTGTTCTTTCATCCCGCAGGATCGTCTTCTTATCAGACACAAGTTATTATTATGTTACCACCACATATCCATGACTTTCTGCAGCGTTACGACGGCAACACGTTCACGGAAGAGGAACACCGCCAATTCCTGGACTGGCTAAGAACAGCCAGCACCGGAGAGGTGGAAGAGATCGCTGATCAATACCGATCGCTCATTGAAGAGAAGGCGCCGCTGGAAAATACTTCCTATCCCGGACTCGCGACCGGTATAGAAACGGCACTTGATGAGGTGGATCTGAACAGGACGAAAAGGATACCGTTGTATAAAAGAACCTGGTTCCGCGTGGCTGCTGCTATATTGGCGATCGTATCTGTCTCCGGCTTGTATTTCGTTCTTACGCAAAAGGGACAATATCCTGCGGTGGCCAAAAAGGAAACAAAGGCGCCGGCGGGAGACGTGCTGCCGGGTAGTAATAAGGCCGTCCTGGTCAAGTCGGACGGTTCGGAAGTAGTGCTGGAAGATGCCAATAATCAGACGATCAGGGAGAAGAACGGGCAGGAGATCGCTAATAAGAATGGCGCCTTGTCTTACAATACGGTTAATCCCGTACCCGTCGATAAAATAATGTACAATACCGTAAGGGTACCCCGTAAAGGGCAATACCAGCTTGTGCTGGCTGATGGCACGAAGGTATGGCTGAATGCCGAATCATCGCTGACCTATCCCACGGCTTTCAACGGGAACGAACGGATAGTAGAAATCACCGGGGAAGGATATTTCGAAGTGGCGAAAAATGCGGAGAAACCTTTTCATGTCATACATGATAAGATAGATGTACAGGTGCTCGGAACTCATTTCAATGTCAACAGTTATACAGATGAGAAAGAAGCAAAGATCACCTTGCTGGAAGGCGCGGTAGCCGTTTCCACCTCCCCGTCCACCGGCAGCGAAGTACAGCTAAAACCCGGCCAGCAGGCCCGGTTGGGCACGAACGGTAAACTACGGGTGCTGGACGATGCGGACATAGAAGAAGTGATGGCATGGAAAGAAGGCCGGTTCCAATTCAAAGACGCCGACCTGAAAAGCATCATGAGGCAATTGATGCGCTGGTATGATATCGACGTAGAATATAAAGGAAATATCGAAGATCGTTTCTTCACGGCAGATATATCAAGAAATAAGAACCTTTCCTCCGTAGTAAAAATATTGGAGCTCAGCAACATTCACTGTACGATAGAAGGCCGCACATTGATCGTAAGACCATAGTACCGGCTGACCGTATAACCATCAAACCATCCTGATTGCACAATCATCGAACCACCTGATTGTGACGCCATAGAAATAAATAAGGAATAACCAAAAACAAAACCGCCTCGGGGTCGAGACCGAAGCGGCAGCCGGTTTATTGCCGGAAGTCTGGTTATCCGCCAAAACAAGTTATGACACGCTGCTTATTAGTTAACCAAACCAAAACGAAGTTATGGGTTTATGGACATTTTTTGCCTTTTTGCTTCCCAACCGAAGGCATCTGACTGAAACACTGCTTATTATGAAGTTAATTGTCATCCTTATTTTGGGCGCCTGCCTGCAGGTCAGCGCCCGCGGGTATGCACAGACCGTGACGCTGTCTGAAAAGAACGCCTCCCTGGAAAAGATCTTCCGGGAGGTGAAGAAGCAAACCGGTTATGATTTCTTCTATGAATCGAAGCTGCTAAAGGAGGCGAAAAAAGTGGATATCACCGTATCCCATGCATCCCTCGAACAGGTGCTGACCATCTGCTTCAGGGACCAGCCGCTCAGTTTCAGCATCGTGGAAAAAACCATCCTGGTAAAACCGAAACCGGTTCCTGAATTCGCACCCCCCGAAGAAACCGCGGCTCCGCCCGATACCGTCAGAGGCCATATCGTGGATGAGAAAGGTAACCCCATCGTGGGCGCCACCATCTCTGTAAAAGGAACATCCAAAGGAGTTTCTACAGATGCCAACGGGAATTATTCCATTGTCACACGGGGCAAGGCTGTACTGGTGATCAGCTACGTAGGATATGCCACGCAGGAAATCACGCCCGGCAGCCGTAAGATGCTCAATATAGATCTGAAGCTCAGTATAATCAGCCTCGGAGAGGTAGTGAGCACGGGCAAGATGGAGCGAAAAATGGAGAGCTTCACCGGCGCCGTGTTGAAAGTATCAGGGGACGAACTAAAAGCCGTCGGGAACGAAAATATCATCCAAAGCCTCAAGACCCTGGACCCCTCCTTCATTGTCGTGGATAATAATTCGCAGGGCAGCAATCCGAATAACCTGCCGACCATAGAATTGAGAGGTAAGACCAGCCTTTCCACGCAAGGCGTAAAAGACGTGTTTAGCGGCGACCCCAACCTGCCCCTGTTCGTATTGGATGGCTTTGAGAGCGATCTGGCTACTATCGTGAACCTGGATATGAACCGGGTGGCGAGCGTCACCGTATTGAAAGATGCGGCTTCTACGGCAGCGTATGGGTCTAAGGCCGCCAATGGCGTAGTGGTGGTGGAGACCAAACGGCCTGTCAAGGGGAAATTAAGCGTTAGTTATACGGCCGACTTCAGAGTACAGGTTCCAGATATGAACTCTTATAACCTCATGAATGCCAGCGAAAAGCTGCAGTTCGAGAAGCTGGCCGGCAGATGGCATGTTGGCTGGCCTAGTTTTGATGAGGGTTTGGACAGTCTCTACAATCAGCGATTGCTGGCTGTAAAAAAAGGGGTCAACACCAAGTGGATCAATATACCCGTCCGTACCGGTTTTAACAACGGTCATTCTTTATATGTCTCCGGAGGATCGGATGAGCTGCAGTTCGGCATTGGGCTGAACTACAAAAAAGATGACGGCGTCATGAAAGGATCGGACAGGCAGACCTGGGGCGGGACTATCGATCTCCGGTACCGGTATAAGCGATTGAACATCTATAACAAGCTTTACCTGAGCGGTTATAACTTCAACGAATCGCCGTATGGCTCCTTCTCGACCTACGCACAGACGAATCCCTACTTCACGCCCCTGGATTCAAACGGCCAGGTGAGCCGATACCTGGACCAGTCACCTTATTTCTATGATACGATTAAGGCCACCAATCCCCTGTACAATGCCGATCTTCCTTCCAAAAATTATACGAACAACTTCGGTATCACCAATAACCTGGCGCTGATTTATTCGGTATCGAACCATCTGCGGGTTGAAGGGGCTTTACAGTTGCAGAAAGATATTACGACGACGGAGACCTTCGTTTCCCCGCAGAACACGATGTACGATCAGACCGTCTTTAATCAGAAAGGGAGTTATACGAATAACCGGGCGGATAACTTCACCTACCGTACCAATCTGGGGATCGTGTATGGGAATACGTTCAACGGTCTTCACCAACTGACTGCCAACCTCCGGGGCGAACTGGAGCAGGATCATAACACACAGGTGGGTTTTGACGCGGTTGGTTTTCCCGTCGGCAGCAACGGCAACCCCGCCTTCGCCAGCGGCTACAGTCCCTATGGCAGGCCGACGGCCGCCTCCGGGATTTATCGCCGGAGCGCTGTATCGGCCAGCGCCAACTATGTATATGACAACCGCTACTTATTCGACGCCTCCTATGACCTGGATGGCTCCACCGCCTTCGGCAGCAACAGGCAATATACCACCTTCTGGTCGGTAGGGGCAGGCATCAACCTGAATAACCAATTCCATCTGGATAAAAACCTGTTCAGCCTTTTCAAGATCCGGGGCAATATAGGCGCCGTGGGTAATCAGAGCCTGGGCAGATTCCCGAATGTTTCGGTCTATCAGTATAATACCGGCACGAATATCTTTGGTCAGGGAACGCAATTACAATCGTTGGCCAATCCGAACCTGCAATGGCAGAATACGAAGACGACCAGCGTAGGAACAGACATCGCGCTCTGGAAGGGACGATTCAGCGCCACCCTGAACGCCTACGATAAGAAGACCGACCCATTGGTCGTAGTGGTCAATCTCTCCTCCACCACCGGACTTTCTAATTATCCTACCAACGAAGGAGTGATGGATACGAGAGGGCTGGAGGCCATGCTGCGATATTCTCCGATCTACAATGTTGCCAGCCAGGTCGTATGGACGATCGGTATTACCGGCAGTATGGTAAAAAGCAAATACGAGCGTTTCGGCCCCGACGGATTGGCCTCTTTGAATAAAGAAGCGCAGGCGGCTAATTCCTTATCCCGGTATATCGATGGAAATAGCCCGGACGCCATATGGGCGGTGCCTTCCCTGGGCATCGATCCGACAACGGGATTTGAAGTATATAAAAGGAAAGATGGTCAGAGCACCTTCGAATATAATGTGGACGATGCGGTCGTGGTTGGCAATACACGGCCTAAAGTAGAGGGGGTCATTACCAATAATGTCAACTATAAAGGCTTTACGATCGGGATCAACCTTCGTTACCGGATCGGCGGCGACCAGTTCAATTACGCATTATTCAATAAAGTGGAAAATATCGGTGAAAGTAATATCAACCAGAATTTCGATAAAAGAGCTTTGTACGATCGGTGGTTCAAGCCCGGAGACGTGGCTAAATATAAAAATATCAATATCGGCAGTGGCACCGGGGTCTATGACGGGCTTGCTTTTTCGTCGAGCCTGGTAACTTCCCGGTTCGTCCAGAAAGAAAATGACCTGATCGGCGAATCCATTAACCTGGGCTACCAGTTCATCAACAAGCCCTGGATGAATGGCATAGGATTGAAGGTCTTGTCGTTCAACGCCTATATGAACGACATCTTCCATTGGTCGACTATCAAGGCCGAGCGGGGAACAGATTATCCTTTTGCCAATGCTGTTTCCTTTAGTATAAGAGCTTCCTTTTAACCTGTTAATTAAAAAGTGATGAACAAGAAAATACTTATAGTAACCGCCGTCTTGTACGGATTGGTTATGCTGTCGTCCTGCAAAAAATACCTGGACGTCAAGCCGGATGATAAGTTCCTCGAATCCCAGCTATTCAGCAGCAAGGTAGGTATCGAAAGCGTATTGAACAGTATCTACCTGCAGCTGCCGAACTCTCCGTTATATGGGGAGAACCTGTCAACGACTGCCGTGGAATTATTTGCGCAGCAATACAATTACAGCGCCTCCGCCTATTCGGCATTTTCCTACTATAATTTCAACGATCCGAGTGTCGTGCCGGTCATCGATACGATCTGGAGCAGCAGTTATAACACGATCGTAAATATCAATAAGCTGATTGCCAATCTTGCCGTTTATCCCGGGGTTGTTTCCAAGGCAGAGTCGGATATCATCGCCGGAGAGGCCTATGCCTTAAGGGCCATGCTCCATTTCGATCTGTTGCGTTTATATGGCCCGGTCTATTCCACTCATCCACAGGTGTCCGCCATCCCTTATTATACCGTGGCTACTCCGGACGCACAGCCGTTCCTGAACGCCGCTGATGTCATGGTGAAGATCCTTGCCGATCTGCATACGGCGGAAGGATTGCTGGCAGCCGATCCGATCATTACGTTGGGGAAGCAGGAGGTCCTGCAAAATGATGGCAATGATTTTCTTCGTTTCCGGAACCTGCGGATGAATTTTTATGCAGTAAAGGCCCTGGAGGCCAGGGTCCAGTTATATGCGGGAAATAATGCAGCAGCATTGGCGGCTGCTCAAAATGTGATCAATAGCGGAGCTGCTTTATTTCCATGGTCGGATCCTGTTGCGGTAAATGCCGGCGGCAACTCCGACAAGGTCTTTTCCTCGGAGATCGTTTTTGCGCTGCAGAACCTGAATATGTATTCTCAATTCGATGCGACTTTTGTCAGCGCCAATAGTGTACTTGCACCGAGTGACTTTCGGCTGCAGGAGACTTATGAGGTACAAACTGGCGAGGGGGTTAATGATTACAGATATCGCTCCCAATGGGGGGGAGTCCTCTACGGTATTATGCGGCAGTTCCTTAAATATACCGACGTGACCGATCAGACTAAAACATTCCGGTATATGCAGCCCATGCTGAGGATGTCGGAAATGTACTATATCGCCGCGGAATCGGAAACGGACCCCGCCCTTGCGCTGGGATATCTGAATACCGTTCGCTATAACCGCGGACTCAGCAATTTGCCTGACGGGACGGATATCAATGCGGAGCTGCTGAAGGAATATAGAAAAGAATTTTATGGAGAAGGGCAGCTTTTCTTCTATTACAAAAGAACGAATGCGTCCATGATCCCGGATGGCTCCGGAATGGACGACTATTCTTTCCAGTATATGAGAGATAGTTATTATGTTGTTCCTCATCCTCAATATTAATAGTCGGAATCTGATTTTATTTCTTCTATAAAAGATAAATAATATGAGAAAAATGATAGCAGTTCTTGTGGTGATATCTTCCATGGCCTTGCTGCAGGCTTGCAAAAAAGAAAATGTTCCAACTTTTGATTCAACGCCCAGTTTGTATTTTCTCAGTACCAGTCACCTGAGTCCGCATAGTGTTGCCGATTCTGTAATGGCATCGTTCGGTTATTCCGCCGATAATGTAACGGATAGTATCATTAAACTTCCGATAAATGTAATAGGGAAGACGTCACCGGTAGACAGGGTATACAAAGTGATCGTAGTTGATTCCGGCACCACCGCCAAAGCCGGCTACAATTATGATCTGCCCAAAAATACGGTCATCCGGGCGGGCCTTTCTACCGACTCGCTGGCTGTTACTATTCATCGTACCCCGGACATCCTGTATCACCCACTGTCCGTTACCCTACAGTTGGAGTCCAACGAAAATTTTACTATAAATATGGTGAACGATACGCTCGATGCCATATCGGGCAAGCCGAACTATTTTACCATTTTTAAGGTGGTCATGGAAGATGGATTAACCCAGCCTCCGCATTGGAATTGGGGCGGAGGGCCTCTCTATTACTTTGGCACATTCTCCGTAAAAAAGGTAAAACTGACCAGTCAGATTACCGGTATGCCATTGGGCGCCGTAGCCGATGATAACGATTGGGCGTTGTGGCCTTATTGGGCAACCATGATGAACCGGTACCTGCTCGATCAGAAGGCGGCCGGAACCCCCATTTTGGAGGATGACGGAACGCCCATGACAATGGGCAGGATAGTAACCAGGTAAACCAGGTATATACTTTGACGACAAAATGTATAAAATTATGAATGCAATATCAAAAATATCGACACTTGTTACAGGTACCCTGCTACTCCTGTGTTTCTCCTGTCGGAAGTACCAGGTGATTAGTGATACGAAGAAAGTAAATGAAGTTAAGGTCGGCCTGCAGGCAAACTATATTGCCTATCTGGGAGATACTTTACACGTCGTTCCAAATTTGTCTTTCACGCAGGATAATAGTGGCGATTCGGGCCGCTATAAGTACCAGTGGTATGTTATAAATCTTAGTGAGGATGGACTGAGTGGAACGTATAAGGTCCCCTTGGATTCTACCATCGACCTGACTTATAAGATCTCCTTGTCGCCAGGGAATTACATACTTTATTTCGATGTCACGGACACCGTAACGGGTGTGCTCTTTCATGGTTCCGCGCCTTTAAAGGTCACTACCCCTTATTATGAGGGATGGCTGGTGTTAAGTGATGCCGGTTCCGCACCAAGATTAGACATGGTATCGTATGACGATAACTTCGTCGGGACCTTGCATTTCGATGTGTTGGGTAAGCTGAACTCCGACCTGAAACTAACCGGGGAAGCAAAAAATGTATTGTACCACGGCAGTGTCTATATAACGACCACCGGCAACGGCACCAACGCGGTGGATCCGGATAATTTCAGCTGGAAATCCACCAACAACATCAGGTACGATATGCTGGATCCCAGTATTCCGCTTGATTTTTATGCGGATCGTTTTGTAGTAGGAGGTTATCAGGGACAGGCTCTTTATAGTAATGGAAATGTGTATACGTCATACGGTCCCTTTTTCGGACTGCCTATAAATCGTATGAAAGGCGAGACCACTAACTTTTATGCAGAACCATCTGTTACAGTGGGTTTTTACATTTATCTGTACGACCAGGCCAAACATAGATTTGCCGCTAATTTTCTTATTGCCAACAATACCAGTTGCGATCCCCTTCCCGCCTTCGGAACATCCGGCGCCATGCTCTTCGATTGGAACAATACTGGCATGAACCTTGTCTACATGGATGAGAGTGAATACAACGGAAAAGAGGTATTCGCCATTTTAAAAGACACGGTCACCGGAAAATTTCATCTCGCCCTCTTCAACGATTATGGACAAACCCAGGACTACTACGCAGAAATGACAGGGACCGATTTAGCCTCCGCTACTCATTTTTCGATCAATAATAACTACGGGTATGTGTTTTATTCGGCCGGGTCCAAACTCTACGAGTTCGACCTGGGGCTCAAAACCAGCAAGTTGATGGCCGATTATAGCCCCTTGCAGATCACGAATGTGATCAGAAATCCGGTCGCATCACAAACCAACGACCTGTTAGTGACCCTGCTCGATCCGTCCGGAACTGCCGGGTCCAACGGGATCCTAAAGATCTATTCGGTACCCCCGGTAGGCGGCAGCCTGGTATTGCACGAAACCTATACAGGGTTCGGAGATATCAAGGGTGTCACTTACCGGCAGCGATGATTAACACCTTTTCTTTTACAACGTAAACCTACTTTATTAATGGATGGAACTATCGTAAAGATCGAACACCTGAGCCACCGATATAGCAGAGCCTGGGCTATCAGGGACATTAATTTCGAGATCAGCCAGCATGGAGTATTGGGCCTATTAGGCTCCAACGGGGCAGGAAAATCCACTACCATGAACATTTTATGCGGAGTGCTCAACCAAACCGAAGGCACCGTACTGATCAATGGGATCGATCTGAGAAAGAAGCCGGAAGAGGCCAAGAAGCTGATCGGCTTCCTGCCGCAAACCGCTCCTTTGCATTTTGACCTGACCGTGGATGAATACCTTACGCATTGCGCCCATATGAGGCTCATGGAAAAGAAAGAGATCCCCACAGCGCTGGAAGAAGCTAAAGATCGTTGCGGGATCACCCATTTCAGCGAACGGCTGCTCCGGAACCTGTCCGGCGGCTACCGCCAGCGCGTGGGCATCGCCCAGGCCATTATTCACAAACCCAAATTAGTAGTCCTGGACGAGCCTACCAATGGGCTCGATCCCAACCAGATCACCGAAGTAAGGGCCCTCATTAAAGAGATCGCCGAAGAAAGATCCGTGATCTTTTCCTCCCATATCCTGTCCGAGATCCAGGCCACCTGCCGCGACGTCAAAATGATAGAGGATGGTCGGATGGTGTTCTCCGATACCATGGATGCCTTCAATAATTATGTAGAGCCCAATAGCATGCTGGTCTCGATGGATCAGCCCCCTTCGGCGGAAGAGTTTCAGGCTACCCCGGGAATTACCGGGGTAGAATTCCTGAACCCGGTAAAGATCCGCCTCACCATCGATAGAACACCTGACATTTCTCAACGGCTTATAGCAATCAGCGTGGAAAAAGGATGGGGTCTCCGCGAGATCAGCTTGGAGAAAAGCTCGCTCGATGAAGTTTTTGCACAGTTATCTAAAAAAAATGCCAACTAATCAGACGATGAAAACAATTTTCAGAATTGCGCGCTTAGAGCTTAGCACCCTATTTTATTCTCCGGTGGCCTGGCTGGTACTGGTGATCTTCGTTTTTCAATCAGGCCTGGCATTTACCGACTTGCTGCATCTGTGGGAAAGGAACTTTAAAATGGGCTGGGCGAACTCCGAGTTCACCGGCAGGATCTTCTCCGGGCAACAGGCCTTCCTGACCGGTGTGCAGGCTAACCTATACCTCTATATCCCCTTGCTGACCATGGGACTGATCAGCCGCGAGCTGAGCAGCGGCTCTATCAAGCTGCTGTTATCCTCCCCGGTTACAATCCCGGACATCGTACTGGGCAAATTACTCGCCATGATGGTTTATTCGCTGCTTCTGATCCTGCTTCTCCTGCCGTTTGTAGTGGCAGGTTCCTTTTCCATTGCCTCCATGGACTGGGGACTGGTGTTCTCGGGGATCATCGGTATTTACCTGTTGATCTGCGCCTATTCGGCGATCGGTTTATATATGTCGAGCCTTACCTCTTACCAGGTAGTGGCGGCCATCAGTACGCTGGTGGTGTTGGCTGCATTGAATTTCATCGGCAGAGTATGGCAGGATATCCCCTTTGTAAAGGATCTGACTTATTTCCTGTCGATCTCAGGCCGATCCGATCAAATGATCTCCGGCCTGATCAGCAGCAAGGACGTTCTCTATTTTATGATCGTCATCGTCCTTTTTACCGGGCTTACGATCCTGAAGCTGAAAGGGGCGCGGGAATCCATCTCGTCACTTCTTAAAGCGGGCCGATATGCCTTATTCGTTGGCCTGATCCTGATGGTTGGCTACGTCAGCTCCAGACCTTTGTTCACGGGTTATTACGATATGACGGCCACGAAGACCCGCACGCTTACCGTGAACACGCAGAACATCCTGAAGCAGCTGACCAAACCGTTAAAAGTCACTACCTATGTCAATCTCTTCGATAATTTCTTTTACCATTTCATGCCCACACAATTCAACCGGGATATGGACAGGATGGAACAATATACCCGCTTCCTGCCCCGGATGGAAATGAACTATGTATTTTATTATGATAGTACGGATAATGAATATTTATACCAATCGAACCCTGGTAAGAAAGCTTCGGAGATCGCTAAGAAGGTGGGAGATAATTTCGATATCAGCACGAGTAGATTTTTGAGACCTGATCAGATAAGAAAGATGATCGATCTGAAACCGGAAGAGAACCGCACCGTTCGGTTGTATGAATATGACGGAAAAAAAGGGTTTACCCGGATGTTCCAGGATATGCAGCAATTCCCCAGCGAAGCAGAGATCACGGCCGTACTGAAAGGTTTCCTGGTGTCCCAGCCCGTCGTAGCCTTTGTGGTGGATAACAATGAACGGGATATTAATAAATCGGGAGATAAAGGGTATAAAATGGTAACCCATCAGCTGCCTTTCCGCTATGCCCTGATCAACCAGGGGTTCAAGGTAGATACGATCTCCCTGCAGACCCAGGAGATCCCGAAAGGTCTTTCCTGTCTGGTGATCGCAGATCCGAAAGTGATCTATAATGAAAAGGCGCAGGCAAAGGTCCGGGAATATATCAAGGCAGGGGGCAATGTAATGCTCGCCGGCGAACCCGGCCGCCAGAATATCCTCAATCCGCTGATCGGACCATTGGGCGTGCAAATGATGAATGGCGAGCTTGTTCAGGAAAGTAAGGATAACGCTCCTGATTTTGTCCTGGCTAAATTTTCCGATACCGCCGGTGCTTATTCCAGGCAGTGGAGGAATAATAACGGTATCCTTTCCATGCTGGGAGCGGCCGGCTTGCAGGTTGCCAAAAATGATTCCTTCGATATCAAGCCGGTTGTCGTGACCAATAATAAGGATACCTGGAACAAGCTGGAGAAAACAAACATGGATAGCGCGAAAGTGACCTACAATCCGGAGTCCGGTGATCTGAGGGAGACCATCCCCGTAGGAGTAGGCCTGACCCGGAAAATAGCAGGCCGGCAACAGCGCATCATGATCTTCGGGGATGCCGACTTCATGAGCAATGGGGAGATGGGCAGGAATAACATGCAGACCCGGAATTTCTTGCTGGTGGTGGAAATGTTCAAGTGGTTCAGCAACGGGGAGTTCCCGATTGACACCAGCCGCCCGGATATGCTGGATAACAAGCTCACGATTGACAAAGATGGCGTCGGCGTTTTGAAGATCATTTTTATGGGCATCATACCCGGCTTGATCCTGATTGGCGGAGCGATCCTTTTAGTTAGAAGAAAAAGAAAATAAATTAAAAAACACTTAAATCATAACAAATGAAAAAATGGATAGTGACAGGCTTCGTGGGAGTAATGCTTTTTTCGCACGGGCAAGCTCAACAGGCCGCAGCAAAAAAGAAGACCGAGACGACCAAGACTACGGCAGCAAAGGGCAACCCGGATAACGAAAAATCCTTTGAACTTGCCGGCGCCATCGCAGGATTGACCAGCCCGAAGATCATGTTGCGGTATGAGACCGGTGGTAAAATGCGCATCGATACCGCTATTGTATTTAACGGATCATTCGTTTTCAGAGGCACTGTGGACGGCCCAACTTTTTCACAGATGATGTCGACCGATTTCACCTTCTCGCACAACCAATACCTGGAGAATGCAAAGATGACGATCACTAAAAAGGATACTACCAGTGATGTGGCCTTTTCAGGATCGGCCACGGAAGATGAAAATACGGTTTTTAATAAATACAAGTCCGCCCTGGGAGATAAGATCTACTTACTGCGACAGGAACTGCAAAAATTAAGTGAAACGGACGCTGCTGCCGCTGAAAAAAGGTCTAAAACAGAGCTTATACCTTTGTACGATTCGATGAACCTAAAAATAGAATCCTATGTAAAGGAGCATCCGAAAAGCCTGGTGAGCCTTATCGAGCTCAGCAAAATCGCCGGAGGCATCGATACAAAAGAACTAGGCGGTGTATTCTCCGGCCTGGATAAGTCCTTGCAGGAATCGGCAACCGGGAAAGGGATTGCTGCATCGATCGAGTCGCGACTGAAGACGGAAGTAGGTGTGGTCGCCATTCCTTTTACGCAGAAGAACGACAAAGGCGAAGACATCAGTCTTACTTCCTTCAAAGGCAAATATCTGCTGATCGATTTTTGGGCAAGCTGGTGCGGTCCCTGCCGGGCAGAAAATCCCAATGTGGTAAAATCGTTCAATAAGTATAAGGACAAGGGTTTCATGATCCTGGGCGTTTCTCTGGACCAGGATAGCACCAAATGGAAGGCGGCCATCGAAAAGGATTCGCTCGGCTGGGCGCAGGTATCCGATCTGAAAGGCTGGCAGAATGCCGTGGCAGTGCAATACGGTATCCAGGCTATTCCTGCCAATTTCTTGGTGGGCCCTGACGGCGTCATCATCGCCAAAGACCTGAGAGGCGAGGCGCTGGAACAGAAGCTTGCTGAATTATTAGATAAATAGCCAAAAAACCGATGAGTTTTACAACGGATAAGCAGACCTTAGATGACCTTACTATTTTCGGAAAAAATGGCCGTGATTCGGTATATAGCTTGTTTAACCGAACCAGTACCCGTGGGGGAGCCGCTATTCTCGAAGAGCTATTCCGATATCCTTTGTCGGATGTGGAGCTCATCAATCAACGAAGCGGGATCATTCAATATTTTGCTTCCCTCGGGGCCACCTTTCCTTTCCGGTCGGAGCTTTTTGACGCGGCGGAGTTATATCTCTCCAATACGGACGAGCGGACAAAGCTTTTGGCGCATGAGCATACGCTGGGCAAAAAAATAAGCCGGTTGATAGCGGAAGACACGGAGTACAAGACTATTTATAAAGGAGTGGCCGCCGTCCTGGAGATCATGAACCGGCTTCGTGATCTCATAGAGACCTTGTCGTCTACAGGGCCCTATCGGAAGGAAAAGGAGGAAATCAGCCGCCTGCTCGATGAACCGGCGCTCGCGTCCTTTATGCAGGAAGGCCCCCGGAGCAAATTGCCTTACCCCAAAGTGGCGGTATATGACGAGCTTTTGCGATTCCGGCGGCGGGAACTCATAAAAAAGGTCCTGGGTCATATTTATTACCTGGATGTGTATGTTTCTGTGGCAAGGACAGCTTTGGAACGCCAATTCGTATTTCCTATAGCCTTGCCTAAGGAGCGGCATACGGTCATGCTGGAAGGGGTGTATCACCCGCAATTGAAGCACCCGGTTCCCAATACGCTCCGCATCACGCCGGACAGCAATATGATTTTTCTTACAGGCGCTAATATGGCCGGGAAATCCACCTTTATGAAGTCGCTCGGCATTGCCCTGTTCCTGGCGCACATGGGTTTCCCGGTAGCAGCCGCCAGGATGGAGTTTTCCGTCAGGGACGGCATCTATACGACGATCAACCTGCCGGATGACCTGGGCATGGGCGCCAGTCATTTTTACGCGGAAGTGCTGCGGGTGAAGAAAGTGGCCAATGAGCTAAGCCAGTCGAAGGCCCTTTTTGTCATCTTCGATGAGCTGTTTCGGGGCACGAACGTAAAAGACGCCTATGAAGCGACGATCGCTATTACTTCGGCCTTTGCGCAAAAAAGGAATTCCATGTTCGTTATCTCTACACATATCATCGAAGCGGGGGAGGTATTAAAAGAGCAGTGCGCCACCATCAACTTCGTATACCTGCCTACGCATATGAATGGGAATGAGCCGGTGTATACCTATACGCTGGAGGCAGGCATTACGGCTGACCGGCACGGCATGATCATTATTAACAACGAAGGCATTATAGATATCTTAAAAAAAGGAAAACAGAAATAACCGAGTCATGAGCTTTATAGCAGACAAACAAACCCTGGAAGATCTGAACTTGCTAAGCAAATACAAACCTGATTCCGTGTATAACCTTTTCAGCCGGGTGCATACGTCCGGGGGCATAAGATTGCTGGAAAGGATGTTCCACAGCCCCTTATCCGATTCGGATGCCATCAACAGGCGCAGCGCCCTGTTTCGATATTTTCAGGAGAAGGCGCTCGTTTTTCCATTAAGCAGGAACCTGTTCGAAGGGATGGAAAATTATCTGGACGCCGGGAGCGATAGCAATTTACTGACAGCTGCTATCAACACCTCCTGGAAGAAACTGCTGGGCGCTATTGTACGGGATGAAACATACAGTATGATGCAAACCGGCCTCCTGACCAGCATAGAATTATTGAATACATTTTGCGATTTTCTAAGCAGGCTGGGGGAGGAGGGTAATAAGAATCCATTTGAGCCGGAGAGGGAAGCCATAAATAAGATTTTTAAGGATCCCCGGTTGGCATGGCTTCCCAAAGAACGGGGTGTACAACAATTGCCATTGTTGAAAATAGTAAAGTATGATCACCTGTTAAGGAACGTTCTGCAGGAAGAGATGGCGGCAGTATTGGAGACCATCTATCATATCGATGTATGTATTGCAATCGGCCACGTGGCGGCGACCAATGGTTATTCCTATGCACATGCGCTGCCTGAAGACGGCAATATCTTCCGGGCCGTTGGGCTCAGACATCCTTGCCTGGATAAGGCAGTCGGCAATCCGGTATGCCTTCACCGGGACAGCAACCTGCTATTCTTAACAGGGGCGAACATGGCGGGTAAATCGACCTTTATGAAATCTTTCGGTATAGCGGTGTACCTGGCGCATATGGGTTTCCCGGTAGCGGCAACGGAAATGGAGTTCTCCGTAATGGACGGACTCTATTCTTCTATCAATGTCCCGGACAATTTAAGCCTCGGTTACAGTCACTTTTATGCAGAAGTGCTGCGGGTAAAGAAAGTCGCAGAAGCCGTAAGCAGTTCTGAGAACCTGATTGTAATATTTGATGAGCTTTTTAAAGGGACCAATGTTAAAGACGCTTATGATGCCACCCTGGCTGTTACGGAGGCGTTTTCAGCATATAGGAATTGCTTTTTTATTATTTCCACACATATTATTGAAGTGGGAGAAACATTAAGGGAAAGATGCGATAACCTGCAATTCGCCTACCTGCCGACCATCCTGGATGGCGTAATACCCAGGTATACTTATAAGCTGGAGCAGGGGATCACAGCCGACCGTCATGGTATGATGATTATCGAGAATGAACGGATTGTAAGTATCATCCAGTCCTGAATCCATTCCTGGAATTTGGAAAGGACTTATTAAGCCTTGCCTACTTCGCCATATCGATCTTCACTTTCTTATTCTTGATGCGCTCATTCTTGATCAGCTGCAGCGTAGCGCCGATCTTCGATTTCCGGACAGCGACAAAGGAGAAAAAGTCTTTTACTTCGATCAGGCCGATATCCTCTTTTTTCAGCTGCCCCTTATTCGTCAGGAACCCTACGATGTCGACCTTATTGACCTTGTCCTTTTTACCCGCGCTGACCAGCAGCGTCGACCATTTCGGCTTTTCAGGGATGACGGCCTTTTCAGGTAAGAGGATCTCTTCCACTTCGCCGGGGCCCTCTTCCTGGTCCGGCCCCTTCTTCCCGGAACTGGCGACCACATAACGCGGCAGCCTCTCTTCCGGCCCTAAAATGAGGATCGCCGTTCCGCTGGCTTCCATCCTGGCCGTTCTTCCATTCCGGTGAATGAAGACCTCTTCCGTATGCGGTAATTGATAATGAATGATATAACGGATATTCGGGATATCCAGTCCCCGGGCAGCCAGATCCGTGGTTATCAGCACATTACTAGTGCCATTCCTGAATTTTGCAAGCGCCCGGTCCCGCTCGGGCTGCTCCATGGCTCCATGATAAAATACATTGATAATGCCCTTTTCCGCCAGTAATTCACTGGTGCGTTCGACCGACTCCCGGTGATTACAGAACACAATTGCCGACCGGTTGCCCAGAAAGCAGATCAGCCGGAACAGCGTATCTATCTTGTCCTTCTCCTCGCTCTTGACCACCTGGATAGCCAGGGCGGCGTTCACCGTGCCGGATAAATAGTTCAGGGTCACCGGGTCCTGCAATCCGACAAAGGAAGGGATTCCCACGGCATCGGTAGCCGAGGTAAGGATCCTTTTCTGCAGTACGGGCAGGGAACCGACAATAAAGGACATTTCTTCATCGAAACCCAATTCCAGGGACTTGTCGAATTCATCCAGCACCAGGGTCTCGATCCGGTCTACCTTGATATTCCCCCGGCGGAGATGGTCTGCCAGCCTGCCCGGCGTCCCGATGATCAGCGCAGGGGCCTGCAGCAGGTTATTCTCCTCCGTTTCCCGCAGATGCCCCCCATAACAGCAGGTGACCTTAAAACCCGTGCTCATGCTTTTAAAAACCTGCTCGATCTGGATAGCCAGCTCCCGGGAAGGGACGATGACCAGGGCCTGGGTCTTCAGATTGTCAGGATCCAGCAGTTGCAGGATCGGCAACAGAAATCCCAGGGTTTTCCCCGAACCCGTATCGGCCAGCAGGATCATGTCATTATCCTGTTTGACGGCTTCCAGGGCCGCCTCCTGCATTTCATTGAGTGCATCAATCTTTAAATGGGTGAGTATCTTGGATATAGAAGGAAGTTCCTTTTGCATCCGGCAAAGTTACACTAGTTTCCGCTCATTACCCGTTCTGCCCCCGGTCCATCTCCGGCTCTCACCCCAATCTATAATTGGTCAATTTGGCCGCATACCGCGTTAATATGATCCAGGCCATAGAGTAAAGCGCCCTCATCAATACTCATCCATTGAAAAAGCTGGAGAAGCAACGCGTAGTGCTGGCGGGCAAAGATGGTAGAGATTACAGGGTTAGGGGATTGAAAACAAATGGGTTCATGATGAGCAATCCGGTTTCGGATATCATTGACTTTGGCCAGTTCGTTAAAAATAAAAGACTGGTTGTATTGTATAGCAGGGGTACTGGTAGGTTTAGCAGGGAAAATTCTGATCAAAGACTGCCCTCCGGCTCGGTATTGTGGTTGAGCGAACAGATATCGCCAAAATCCAAAGTCCATCTTCGCTAGTAGCTTGGAATGAGAATAATAAGCGCCAAAACTGGTTAAGTGACTGATGATAATACCTTTTGTGACACGGCACTGGAGGTTATCAAATATTCCGCCTACGTGGGACGAATCTCTGAGCCAATCAGGACCATGAATGATTATATAATGTTTGTCTATGGCATTTCGCAGAGAAATCTCAAAGCAGCTGATGATGGTAAATAATTCCTGGGAAAGCCGTAGGTTGAGGCGATACAAAGTCATAGCTTTTTTGGAATCGTTTCCGCAAGCAGTTTTGTATCTAAGCATTCTAGGAACAGACATAATTGATTCAAAATCAATGTATCGCACGTAATATAATAATTTTGATCGGAGAAATTTGTTTCGTACCTTTGCACCATATTATTCCCGGTTGTCCCTGACTTTGGTCAAACTTCCGGGTTTCGTTTTTTATAATATCACCCGCAACAAAATTATCTCTTTCTTTTATCTTTTTTCCGTTTAAATGAAAGGATGGCTCGCAGAGCCTCCCTGATCTCCTACCGGTGAAGAACTTCTTATTACGGTCTTTTCCCGATCAGGTTCATCACCGTCTCCTTATAATTGATCCCGATAGGGATCGTCACCTTCCCCAGCTCCACGGAGTTGCCATAAATAGACCGGATATGCCCCAGCGCAACGATATAAGACTTGTGAACCCGTAAGAATTGCCGGGCCGGCAGCGTTTTTTCCAGCTCATTCATAGTCTGGTGCGTCACCAGCGTATATTCCGGCGTGTGGATCTTCAGATAATCCTTCATCCCCTCCACATACAGGATCTCCGAAAAATTAACCTTGAAGAACTTACTGTTTGATTTTATGAAAATATGATCCCCCGGCGATTTATCCTGCTCCTTGCCCGCCTGCGAGAAGAGACGCCCGTCGACAATCTTCCCGGCCGCCTTGGCAAATCGTTCGAAAGAGATGGGCTTAAGCAGATAATCGATTACGCTGAACTCATAGCTCTCCACGGCATATTCCGCATAGGCCGTAGTCAGCACCACCAGCGGCGGGTCGGGCAGGCTGCGCAGGAAGTTCAACCCGCTCATGCCTGGCAGACGGATATCCAGGAACATGACATCCACCTCCAGCATATTCAGCGCTTCCAGCGCCTCCGGCGCATTGCGGCATACGCTCACCAGCTCCCATCCGCCGATCCGTTGCAAATGGCTTTTAATGACATCCTGGGCCAGCGTCTCGTCTTCAACAATGATACATTTTATCAAGCAATGCCGGATTTAATGATTAAAGATACGGTGAAAGCGCTCTTACTTAAAATCACATCCAGCGTATGCAGATCCGGGTACAGGCTCTCCAGACGCTCCCGGGCATTCCGCAGCCGCAGGCTGCTCGTCCGGGCCTCCTCCTTTTCCGTCTGGATAATATCCAGCTCATAGGCATCCGGGTACAATAGCTCCAGGAGACTCCGGCTATTGGAAATACCCTTCCCGTTTATTCTCTTCGCCTGCGTCTCCAGGGCGGCATTGGTGCTGTTGATCACATTCAATACGATCTGACCTTCCCCAACCCTAAGGGTAATATAAATAAAAGGTTCGGTGAACGAATTATCCATGGCATGCTTAAACCCATTCTCGATAAAGGAGATGAAAAGGAAAGGCTCGATCATAATACCACTGGTATTGCCCTCGACGGTAAACCGGATATCGGCCTTATACCGGATCTTTTCGATCCCGATATAATTCTGGATAAATTCGATCTCCTTATCCAACAAGATCTTCTCTTCATTACATTCATAGATCAGGTACCGCATGATATCGGCCAGTTTTACCACGACCTCGGGGGCCTGATCCGACTTCTGCAGGCTTAAAGAATAGATGCTGTTCAGGGTATTGAAAAGGAAATGAGGGTTCAGCTGCGCCCGCAGGTAGCGCAGCTTGAAAAAAGTACTGTCTCTTTGGACGGTTTCCAGCAGCTCTTTTTCATCGATGGCCTTCCGGATAAAAAAGATAGCGATCGAAAGGGCCATATTCGTCAGTACCCACCAGCTTTCCCGGAGCACGGTGGGGTATGTATAGGTGAAATAGGACCGTTCGGCCGGGGTCAAAGAGAATTTTGAAATAAGGGCATACAGCGCGAACAATAAGGTCTGGATCACCAGGAAGGAGAGAATGCTCATCAGGGTCAGGGCGCCCCAGCGCTTTTGCATCAGGAATACAGAACCCATGATCCGGGCATACAGCAGATAAGCGGGCAACAACGCAAGGCTCACCAGCAGCAATACCAGTCCTATCCTGCCATCGCGTAAGAATAAGGTCAGCCAATTGGCCAGGGGCCCGATCAGCACGAACAATGTCCAATAGAATAGCTCGATCCGGTTGGTTGGTTTTCTTAACCTGTCGTTGTCGTATTCCATATTGAGTAGGGGCTTTTCAAGCCAAAACTACCATTCCCCGTATAAAAAGGAAAACATTTCGACCAATTAGGGCAGGCCTTCGATGAATGCATCTACCCGGCCTTCGTGACGTGTGTAGTAATCACTAGCGCCTTTCTTTCCTCCACCATGCCATTTTTAAGCCAGATATCAAAAGAGCCGATTGTGGCCTGTGATTTTTCGCTGGCTCCCAGGTAGGTGTTAAGGGTAGCTGCATGCTCAAGGGCAGGAGGTTCATTCCGGCTCAGTAACTGAGCGTATTCCCGCACATATTTATCGTCAAAGAGCTCCCTTACAGTCTTGATTTCTTCCCTGCTGTCCGGCCAGGACATCATTGCGCTGACAAAGCTTCGGGTAATATCCAGCGCGAAAAGATTGATGCCATAGGGCGGACCGGTTACCCAACTCCGTACCATCGCTAAAAAACCGCTCTGCAATTCACCGGTCATGGTCGTATGGATCATCAAATCGATCTCCGATTGAAAACCTCCCGGCTTAAGTTTATAAAATATTCCCTTGCTATCGGTTTGTTCGCTGTCAACCCGGATATGAAAAAACTGCCAGAATTCGGATTGCTGCAACTCCGTAAATGAAATAAATTTACTCATCGGTAGATTATAAAGATTTTATTGGTCACCAAACATTACATTTCAGCGCATTTTTAAAACTGGATAAGACATTCTGCTCATTCACCAGGATATCAAACAGCTTTCGGGAACGTAGCCAGGGCACATCGTCAAACTGGGTAATTAAAAACACTTCTCCATTATTGCTTAAGGAGGCAGGTACTTCATATTTTAACCATCCGGTAAATTCCGGATCTTCTTTATTCTTAAAAAATCCTTCCAGCAGATCGTCCAGTAATTTCACCTTTTCTTCCGACGCAGAGTGGATGCCCGACCTGTTTTCCGAATCCCACTGGATCCAGCGCACGAGCTGAGGGAACTTCAGCATGATCGCCAGCCATTTGGCCAGGATCGGGGCTTCGACATAAGGTTGTCCTTTTTTCATGCGGAGGAACTGGTACGCACAATAGAAACGCAGCAGGTTGGCAAATCGTTTCAGGGATCGTGGATCGGAGCTGATAAAAGGTGCATAGGCGCTTACTTGCTCCCGAATCGTCTCGTTTTGTTTCTCTGACTCCACCTGGTTTTGAAGGATTTGTTTATCCAGCTCTTTTTGCTCTACGGAGGAAAGACCGGCCTCCTTAATCACCTTGGAAGATTCCCCGATGTCCGAAGTGGACAGTACGGTTTGGGCCAGTTCTTTCACCTTCTCCATATCGGCTGCAGGAGCAGACCCTTCTTCCTTTGCATCGACTTCTTTCTTTTCTGATAACAGGTTGCTGAGATATTCCTCTTTCTTTTTCTCGCTCATGACCGGGATAAAATAGGGGAGCTGGATGAACTTGTCCAGGAAGTACCAACCGATAGATCCCTGATCTATTTCCCGGCTGCCCAGCTTGCCCTTCATCTTTTCATAGCAGACATCCAATGCTCCCGCCACCATCTCTCCATCCATTCCGAGAATAAAATAACACTTGGTATTGAACCGGCCATTGATGAATACATTGATCGCTTCCACCACTTCCACGACCTTGGATGGACTGCATCGGTCCAGGTCGTCGATGAAAATGACCAGGGGCTTTGTACCATCGATGCAGAGATCGAGGACCTTGTTCAGATCGGCCTGTACTTCATGAAAAGTACCGGTCTTTTCCTGGTATTTCGGCGCCTCACTGTATTTGTCAAAAGCTTCGCTGATAGATTTACTAAGAGGGTGGATCCTGCTGACAAGGGATGTAAGGAGACCGCTGATGCTGCCGGCGCCGACAAGGCCCCAGGGAATTGTTTTATTTACGGAAAGGAAAATAATAGCCAGCGCGATAAAGACTCCCCAGATGATGAACTGCAGGACATAAAGCAGAAAGCGGGTTTGAATATCCTTCCTTATTTTCTCCTTCGCCAGCCGGGCCATCCGCAATTGCATCCAGAAGACCTCCCGTTCGGTTTTCGAAGGGATTTGCGCTACGGTCTGTTCGATCACGGCATCGGCCATACCGGCCCAGATCATGTCGGAGCTCTGGTAGTTCCAGGGGTTGAACCATACTGTGGCGTAGGGGAGCTGCGGGTTTAAATCGATCTCATCATTGCGCAGCCAGTGGAGCACAGCCCGCCAGCCTGCCAGATGTTTAGGGGTTCGGTTTTGTAGCTTCAGCTCAGCTGCCCGGGCCTCATCGAATTTGCCTTGCAGCATCCTCATCAGACTGGTCTTCCCCCTTCCCCAGGGCGCGAAGATCCCGATGTTCAGGGGTGGGGTAGTGCCCTTATCGGTCATGATGGCAAACAGATTCTGCGCGATCACATCATACTGCAGCACATCCGTTTCGTCTGCCGTGAACGTATCGGAGATCAGCCTCGACTTGATGTCCGGCTCTTCTTTTTGAGGAGAGGAGGTCGCTACCGGTGGAATAGGAGCATCCGGCGGGTTGGATGTCTCTTGGGGAATGGCCGATTCAGATGACTCGACAAACGATTTTTCCTGCAGGTTCATATTGAAACGTAAGTACGTCGACACTTTTAAAAACACCTCTGCGGAAATAATGCTGACGATAAACTTCAATAGGGGACCTGATCGGGTCAGCCGTTGTACATAGACTCTGGCTACCTCCCGGGAATCGAGACCTCCTCCTGAGATACCGAGAAGAGGAAGGCTGACGAACTCGGTCTTTCGCAGGGTCGCTGTATTCATCAGTCCTTCGCAGATATCCTCGATAACCCCGTACGATGAACTTCCACCCTCATTGCGGCAACAAACCCAGGCTCCTGCCCGGGCACGTCCGGTATCGCTGGATAAGGTAGCGTATGCAATCTCACCTAAGGCTATTGCTGTCTGGGGCTTTTTAAATTTAAGTTTCTTGGAAAGAGCCGTACTTTCCTTACCTGCGATATGGCCTACCCTTATCGGTAATACGATCAGGTTACTTGGCTCAAAAATTTCCGGGTCCCCCATATTTCCATGCCGGAAAGTAATATTTCCCATGACAAGGTCTCCGGGTTGTCTTACAGGATCCCCGCTTATCCTTACCTTCTCGGCCAGATCGCTGATAATTCTTCGCGGCGACTCTATAAGGGTATAGAATTGATTGGTGAGCTCTCTTTCCTTCGGTTTGTCGGTGGCTTCATAAAAAGAAGTAAGCTCAACACAAGTTTTTTCGGCTGTCTCCAGGTAATCGCGAAGCTGAATTGCCTCTATCATTTTGATTTCCCTGGACGACAAGGAAATGGTCAGGGCTTGCGAAGTGGTAGCCTCTATAGCAGATCGGAACGCTATTTTCAGATCACTATCAGAGTTGTAATACCAGTTGGAATGCTCCTTTTTTTGGGCATTCATCTGATTAAGATAATTGGATGCAATCTCTTTGGATTCGGCAATCGCAGAACTTATAACAGATTCCATAGTAAAAAAGGCTTAAAGGTTATAACAGCTTACCCTTAAAAATAGGATTTTACTTCCCAATTTCCGAATTTACTCCTCCGGCAACGATCATTGCGTATTATACCCTGACCGGACAAAATACCGGCCTCCTGACCCTTACAGACCGGTCTGGAAAATAATTAACGGTCATAAGTACCTTTTTTTATCATCTTACCGGAGAATCCTTTACCTTAGAATTCCACACGAATTCATCTTCTCTTCACACCTTCTGACCAACCTGTCGTTTCTATTACAGATCAATCGCAGGCCTTATTATACCTACAAAGGCCCCGATCAATAGGAACGATCCCTCCCCCAAAGCAATCCCTCCCGAAGGGGTCGCCTCTCTATTCCGGTCTCCCTGTGCTCTTCACAGGGCAGCCGGAATTCTTTTTGACATACCAATTCCCGCATTTGGTACTCCCTAACTTTTTTTTAACATTTTATCGTATTATCCTTGCACCGGATTAAACAACTATTATGCGAAAAACCAGCCTTTTCTGCCTTACCCTTTTGCTCATTTCTTTCTTTTTATTGATGGATCGATCCGATTTGTCAGCACAGGCCCGGCATACGGTCAGCGGCACCATCCGCGATCAAAAATCAGGGGAAACACTTATCGGAGCCAGCGTTACCCTGTTGGAATTGCCTCATTCCTCCGCACTGAGTAATTCCTACGGATTTTATTCCATCAATGCCCCCGCCGGAAATTATAAATTGGTGGTGAGCTTTACGGGCTATGACAATGATACCCTGACTATTTCCCTGAACAAGGACATCGTAGCCCCGATAGCATTGAGCACAGGCGGACAGGCATTGCAGGAAGTGGTCGTGTCGGCCACCAGGAATAATAATAATGTGAGCAAGCCCCTGATGGGCGTGCAGAAACTTTCTATCAGCGAGATCAAGGACCTTCCCGTCCTCTTCGGTGAAAAAGATATCCTGAAGACTATCCAGCTCTTACCCGGCGTACAATCGGGAGGGGATGGGAATAGCGGATTCTATGTACGGGGCGGAGGCACCGACCAGAACCTCATTCTGCTGGATGAAGCCACGGTGTATAACCCTTCCCACCTGCTGGGCTTTTTTTCCACCTTTAATTCGGACGCCATCAAAGACGTGACCCTTTACAAAGGCGCCATGCCGGCGGAATACGGGGGGCGGTTGTCTTCCGTACTGGACGTTAAAATGAATGATGGCAACAATAAGGACTACCACGCCAGCGGGGGCATCGGCCTGATCGCTTCCCGGCTCAACCTGGAAGGACCCATCGAAAAGGATAACGGCTCCTTTATCGTAAGCGCCCGAAGGACTTATGCGGATCTCTTCCTCAAATTGTCGAAAGATACCACCACAAAGAACAGCAAGCTTTATTTTTATGACATCAATGCCAAGGCGAACTACAAGCTGGGTGAGAAAGATCATATTTATCTGTCCGGGTATTTTGGAAAGGATGTCCTTGGACAAGGCAACACTTTTGGCATCGATTACGGGAATACAACGGCCACTTTCCGGTGGAACCATATTTTCAACAGCAGGCTCTTCTCCAACACTTCCCTCATCTACAGTAAGTATAACTATTCTATCACGATCAATTCCGGGAACAATGATATCGGTATCAACTCCTATATCAGGGATTACCATTTCAAGGAAGATCTGCAATACTATATTAATTCCAATAATAAGGTCAATTTCGGCATAGATGTCATCGATCATACCACCTCTCCGGGAGTGATATCTGCGTCGCAGAGCTCAAGCTTCAACCCCATTTCCATTCAGAACAAGCATGCCCTGGAAAGCGCCGCTTATATTTCTCATGACCTGGCCCTGACCGATAATCTGAACATCAACTATGGTTTGCGGGCCAATAGTTTCGCCATAATGGGCCCCGGCACTTTCTATACCTATGATAAGAATGGCAACGCCATCGATTCGGCTACCTATTCCTCGGGCAAGGTGGTGAAAAACTATTTCAACCTGGAGCCGCGTTTTTCAGCCAGTTACAAACTAAATACTTCCAGCTCTGTCAAATTATCCTATACCCGGACTACCCAGAACCTTCACCTGCTGTCCAATTCCACCTCCGCCAATCCTACGGATGTCTGGATCCCCAGCAGCAACAATGTCAAGCCGGAAGTATCGGACCAGGTATCGGCAGGTTATTACCGGAACTTTAAGGATAATGCATATGAGTTCTCATCGGAGATCTATTACCGGGACCTGCAGAACCAGATCGATTATAAGAACGGAGCTCAGCTGATCGCCAATACGAATGTGGAGTCACAATTAATATTCGGGAAGGGGAGAGCCTATGGACTGGAACTGTTCTTTAAAAAGAAAGTAGGGAAATTAACCGGATGGGTCAGCTATACCTTGTCCAAGACCGAACGGAAATTCGAGGGAGTGAATAATTTTACCTGGTATCCGGCCAACCAGGACAGGACACATAATCTCTCCGTCGTGGGTATTTATAAGCTCAATAAAAAATGGACCCTGTCGGCGGACTTCGTTTACTATACCGGAAATGCCGTCACCTGGCCCAGCGGAAAATATGAGGTCAACGGGCAAATAGCCTTTCTCTACACGGAGAGGAATGGTTACCGCATGCCCTCCTATAACCGCCTCGACATAGGCGCTACCTTGCAAGGTAAAAAGACGAAGAAATTTGACAGCAACTGGAATTTCTCCATCTACAACCTCTATGGCAGAGAGAATCCCTACAGCATCACCTTCGAGCAGGACCCCGGCGACCCCACCAAAACGCGGGCAGTCCAGGTGGCCCTTTTCCGTTGGGTACCCTCCATTACGTATAACTTTAAATTCTAAGAAAAATGAACCAAAATACCACCATAGCCCTTTTGGCCACAGCAACAGCAGCGATGTTATTTTATTCGTGCACGAAAACGGTAACCCTGAACCTGAAGACTGCGGCGTCCCAGATCGTTATCCAGGGAGAAGTTACCAATCTGGCCGGGCCGTATACCGTGACGATCAATCAATCGACGGCTTTTTATGCCGACAATACCTTCCCTCCCATTTCGGGCGCCGTAGTGAAGATCAGCGATGATCAGGGCGTGACGGACAGCCTGACAGAGACTTCCACGGGTGTGTATACCACACATACCTTACAGGGTAGCTCGGGTCATACCTATACCCTGTCTGTATTTGCACAGAATACGAATTATACCGCTAGTTCTACCATGCCGGCGCAGGTGCCATTCGATTCTGTCACTTTCGATCACTCGGCGGATTTTGGCCGCAAACAGATAGAGGCCATTGTCAATTTCCAGGATCCTCCCGGAGTAAAGAATTATTACCAGTTCATAGAATATATCAACGGAGTGCAATTGACAAAAAGCGGCAACATTTTCGTCTTGGATGATCGCCTGTCCGATGGAAGATATATCAGCCGTACTTTACGCAACGACAGCTCCCGGCTTGCTATCGGCGACCTGCTGGAAGTAAAAAAGTATGATATCGATGAGAATGTATATAATTATTGGTATCAACTGGATCAGTCATCCGGCAGCGGGGGTTTCAATACCTCAGCATCTCCGGCCAATCCTACATCCAATATCAGCAATGGCGCTTACGGATATTTCAGCGCTCATACCGTTCAGTCAAAGAAACTTACGGTATATTAGTATATGGCAAAATCACGCCGGTTATATTCGGTACTGCTTCACGGGGGTATCTGGTCAGCCCTGGTCTTATGTATCCTTTTGGTGAGACCTTCATCGCCGCCTGGCCGGGAAGAGCCCCTGAACAGTTTGCAGGTAATATGGGGGATGCTGCCCTTTATTGGTGTTTTTTACCTCAATGCCTACTGGCTGATCCCGACTTATTTATTGCGGAAAAAAAGGGTGGCCTATGGACTGTCTGTGCTTATGATCGTATTGGTGGCGTCCATACTGTCCTCGCTGAGTGTTTATATGGGCTATCACTCCATCCGGCCATTTTACCAGGTGATACTAAAGAGAGTATTCCCGGGACCCTTTTTTGTGCTGATCAGTGCGAGCCTGGCGATTTTCCGGCAGAATGCCAGATTGGAGAAAGATCGTAAGGAAAAAGAGACGGAGCATTTGCGGACCGAGCTTTCCTTCCTCCGGGCCCAGGTGAATCCGCATTTTATGCTCAATGTCCTCAATAGCATGGCGCTGCTGGCGCGGAAGAAGTCCGACCTCCTGGAGCCGGTACTTTTGGAACTGGCGGGCCTGATGAATTATATGTTATACGAAGCCAATAATGAAAAGATAAGGCTGGAAGATGAAATAGCCTACCTCCGGTCCTATATCGATCTGCAAATGCTCCGCTTCGGAGATGACGTAACCGTGGAGTTCAATACTCCCCAGCTGAGCATAGACCAGTACATCGAACCCATGCTGCTGATCCCCATCGTGGAGAATGCGTTCAAACATGGCATCGGGCTGATAGACGACCCCATTATCCGGATCGATATCTCTGTAGAGCCCGGCGACCGGCTTTCAGTCATGGTAAAAAATAAATATAACCATTTTATTCAGCAGGAAGAGAAGACCCCTCCCGGGATCGGGTTGATCAACCTGAAAAAAAGACTGGAACTGATCTATCCGGACCAATTCCGGCTGACAATAGCAAAGAATTATCACACGAATGCCACCCTAACTGAAAATTGGTTCGAAATAGTCTTAAATATACCTTTGGTATGAAATGATCAGATGCCTCGCAGTAGATGATGAAACCCCCGCGCTGGATATCCTCGAGGATAATATCAGTAAGATCCCCTTTTTGCAATTGGTGAAAAAATGCAAGAATGCCTACGTCGCCCTGGAAGTATTACAGCAGGAACCTATCGACCTCCTCTTCCTGGATATCGAAATGCCGGGAATCAGCGGCCTGAGCCTCCTGAAAAACCTGTCCGACAGACCGATGGTCATCTTTATCACCGCTTATCGCAAATATGCCATAGAAGGATTCGACCTCGATGTGCTGGATTACCTGGTCAAGCCGGTCCCTTTCGACCGTTTTTTACGGGCGGCTAATAAAGCCCTGGAATATCAGGGGTTCAAACAAAAAGAAAATAGCCCGCCTCCCTATTTCCCTGATTTCCTGTTCATTCACAGCGAATACCAGCTGACAAAAGTGTTTATCCATGAAATAGCCTATATCGAAGGGTTGGGGAACTACATTAAAATCCACCTCGTCAGCTCCTCTAAACCCCTCCTCTCCAAGTCGAGCATGAAAGCCCTGGAAGAAAAACTGCCCACAGGTAAATTTGCCCGGGTACACAAATCCTTTATCGTCATGATCGATAAGATCAGCTCCATCCGTAATGAAAGCCTCAAAATAAAAGAAACGGAAATCCCCATCAGCCGATCCTGCCGCGAGAGCTTCTTTAAAGAGATCAATGAAAAGAATATCCGGCGAGAATGATTTTATAATTAAATTCATGGCCCTATTTAAAGATCTCTTATGTACAAGGCAACCGTTCGTTCTTTACCAGTAATTACCCTGTTCTTTTTCGCGTTGACAATCGCCCGGGCCACCGGCCCTTCCGGCCCTATGTCTGCTCGGTCAGAGCCCCCCCATATCCGCCTCATCCCCCAGCCGGTCTCCGTGACCGAAAAACCCGGCCGTTTCGTTTTCGATTCCCGGGTATCGGTAGTGACGGACAACGCCTCCCTGGACGAAGCCGCTAAATGGTTTAGCTCCCGGATTACAACCATGACAGGCGTCTCCCTGCAGCAGGGTGGGGCGGGCAAAAGAAAGATCCTTTTGCAGGTCAATGCCATGAAGGATAGAAATCTCCCGGACAAAGAAGGATATATCCTGGATGTCACCCCCTCTTCCATCCGGATCAGGGCCAACGATCCCGCCGGCATCTTTTATGGCATGCAGACCGTTTTACAGCTATTGCCGCCATCGGGTATCCTCCCGGTTCCCGCTCCCGCTCTACCTTCGGCTATTTCTCCCTCGGCAACGGCTTCTTCCTCCCTTTCCCCCACTCCCGTTTCGGAGGCTTTCATCCCCTGCGCGGAGATCACGGACTATCCCCGTTTCGGATGGCGTGGACTCATGCTGGACGTCAGCCGCCATTTCTTTACCAAAGAAGAAGTAGAGAAATATATCGACGAAATGGTCCGCTATAAATATAATATTCTGCACCTCCACCTGAGCGATGACCAGGGCTGGCGCATCGAGATCAAGAGCCTTCCCCAGCTGACGCAAAAAGGAGCCTGGCGGGTACGCCGCACCGGCCGCTGGGGAGAGATACAGCCGGCCCTGGCTTACGAGCCCACGACAGAAGGCGGCTTCTATACCCAGGAAGAGATGAAGGAGATCATCAAATACGCACAGCAGCGATTCATCACCATCCTGCCCGAGATCGATGTGCCGGCCCATAGCCTGGCCCTGATCGCTTCCTATCCCGGTCTCTCCTGTACGCAGTTGCAATATAGCGTCAACGCCGGATTCCGCAGCCCCACCAGGGATGATAACGCCCTCTGCATCGGCAACGACTCCGTCTTTACCGTCCTGGACAAGATCTTCACGGAGCTGGCCGCTCTTTTCCCCTGCGAATACATACATATCGGAGGCGATGAAGCGTACAAAGGTTTCTGGGCCACCTGCCCGAAATGCCAGCGCCGGATGGCTGACGAGCACCTGGCAAATACAGACGAATTACAAAGCTACTTTGTTAAGCGGACAGAGAAATTGTTGAAGAGCAAAGGCAAGAAGCTGATCGGCTGGGACGAGATCCTGGAAGGTGGACTGGCCCCCGAAGCAACGGTCATGAGCTGGCGAGGTATGAAAGGCGGCATCACCGCCGCCCGAATGAAACACCAGGTCGTGATGACCCCCTGGGACTTCTGCTACCTGGATCTCTATCAGGGAGAGAACACCGTAGAACCTCCCACCTATGGCATGTGCCGGCTGAAAGACTCCTATACCTATGACCCTGTTCCGGACAGCGTAGACGAAAGCCTGATCCTGGGAGGACAGGGAAATCTCTGGACGGAATCCGTGCCGAATTTCCGGCAGGTGGAATACATGACCTGGCCCCGGGGCCTCGCCCTGGCGGAAGTCTACTGGAGCCCCAAAGCCAGCCGTAACTGGGATGATTTTACCGATCGGATGGACACGGAATTTACCCGGCTCGACGCAGCCGGCATCAAATACGCCCGCAGCGCCTATAACGTCATCTTCACCCCCAAAAAGGCAGCCGACCGCGACTTTACCGTAGCCCTGTCCACCGAGATCAAAGGACTCGACATCTATTATACTTTTGACCTCACCAATCCCGATGCGTATTATCCGAAATACAACGGTACTCCCATAAAATTCCCCGTCGGCACCACCCAGCTGAATGTGATCAGCTATCGCAATGGCAAACCGGTCGGGCAACAAATAAATATTAAAAAAGAAGAGCTGGCCAAAAGACTGGACCAGGGAAGGCACGAATATTAATTGGATTTATTGCAACATCTCAACCGTCAGCCGGTCTAATTAACCAATTAATACTTTATTGCTATGTCATACCTGATAAGAAAATTATCTGCTGTCATAAGTCTGTCCATACTTGCCACAGGCATTTTCGCGCAAACTCCTTCGAATCAGCTGCCCAGACTGGCGCCGGAGACATTGAGAAGCGACTTTTTATTATTGAAGGATACCCTGCAAAAAAGACATGCCGGCCTGTACAGGTACAAAAGCAAGGCCATGTTGGACCCTGTTTTCGACAGCTGCCTGGCTACCATCCGGGACAGCATGACCGTGACTCAGTTTTATGCGCTGACAAGATTTGCCCTCGCCGCCATTGAAGACGGCCATACCAATTGCAAGCTGCCGCGACAGGTATTGACGGACTATATCGGTAAAACCAAAGTTTTTCCGGCCCTGGTAATGTTCATGCACAACAAGGCCTTTATCTTTTGCTGCCGGCAAAACGCAGACCTTGATAAAGCAGAGATCCTCTCCATCAACCACCGTTCCATGGATGACATCATCCAACACCTGTTTGACTATATAACCTCCGACGCCGGCATTCAGTCGCGCAAAAACTGGGAGATACCGGAAGACTTCCACCTCTTATACAACGTCGTCATCGGTGCGAAAGACAGTTATTCGGTCACCTGTAAGACCCCGGCGGGTGAGATAAAGACAGCCATCCTACAGGCCGATACGATCAAAAATTTTATCTGCCCCGGACCCTTTTCCCGGCCCGATAAATACCTGAAGCTAAGCTACCGCCCCGGTAATATTGCTGTGCTTACGGTAGCCACTTTTTTCAATGGTTTTCTGAAAACGACGGGCGAGAACTTCCGCCATTTCCTGGATTCATCCTTCAACGACCTTAAAGACAAAAAAGCAACAAAGCTGGTAATAGACCTTCGCAGCAACCAGGGAGGTAATGACGACAACGGGGAAATGCTTTATTCCTACCTCACCCCCAAGCCATTTATGTATTATGCTTCGCTGGAGACCGTTAATGGGAAAATTGCAGAGAAGGACAATTCTGAGCTGGGCTGGCAGCAGCCCGACAGCAATAACTTTAAAGGCAAAGTTTATATCCTGATCAATGGACGCAGCTTCTCCTGCTCGGCCGAATTTTCCTCTATCGCCAAAAGTAACAGGAGAGCGCTGTTCATAGGCGAAGAGTGTGGTGGCGGCTATTATGGCAATACTTCGGGTGGAGAAGATATGGTAACCTTACCTAACTCTCAGATTACAGTCAGGATTCCCCTGGTTAAATATACCCTGGCAGTAAAAAAGACCCGGTTTAAAGACAGAGGAGTGATACCCGATCATATTATTTATCCCACCATCAGCGATATCATTGAAAAAAGAGACCCCCAACTGGAATATACCCTGCAATTAGCTCAAAAAAACTAGCAGGCGTCAGGTTCCTTCTGCCATCCTATTCTCAGGTCCGAACATATCCGCGAAGAATTAAGTTTACCCCCAATCTCCCAGTATCCTCCTCGTCAGAACGATCTCCGCCGTATGATAGCTGTTATGATCGGCCATCACCAACGCTTCGCGGTACAGACTCTGCCCGTCTCCATAAGGGAATGGCGTATAGATTGCTGAACCGCTCTTGTTCAGCAGATCGATAAATGCCTTCTTATCGGACGCGATCTGATCCAGGGTCTTTTTCCAGGCATGCGCATCCGGCGGAGCAGGGTCTTTGGGCCAGTATTCATCCGGCCATTCAGGGCTCTTATGATTCGGGTCCCGGCTGAATTCCAGGAGATCCCATTGTGTTATACGGATATGCTCCACCAGTTGCCAGATACTATAAGCGGAGCCCTTTGGGACGGTACCCAGCAGCTTGGGATTGACATCCTTTACCGCCTTCTCAAAAGGAGCATGCGCGTTGCCGTTTTTCAGCAGCTCCTCCAGCTCGCTGATAATAAAATGAGTAGGTTCCTTGTTTTTCTCATTCATAAATATCCGGTTTACTAAATTTAAGCAATCGTCATGCCATCGCGCATCAGTCACGTTGCCGGCTAATGCGCCACTTCCCCTTTCTTCTGGAAGCTATAGATCAAATAAAATAAAGCCGGAAGAATAAAGATACTCCCGATCAATAGCGCCCAGCCGAGTGACTCGATGGTCTTGTCATGCCCCTGGTCCCCCAATAAAGACAACGAAGCCCCATGCTTGAGGATCACGATATTCGGATAATGGCGCCAGGTTGTCGTAAGCAGGATCATGGTCACCTGGAAGCCCGCCAGCACCCGCAATACCCGCGTCTTGTGCTGGTAAAGCAGATACCATAACAGGATCAGCGATAGGGTAGCGGCGGTGACGGCGACGAGGCCGACAGGATTCCCAAACACCCATTCCGCTAAGGGAATATGTTCCCAGCGGGCAGATAAAAAGACCAGGGCGCCGCTGGTGACGGCGGCAATATTCATACTTTTTGTCTTGGCGATAAACCGGTGCCTGTCCGTTTCATTGTCCGTCTCGCCGATCATATAGACCGCTGCCAGGAAACCGCAGATCGATACGGTGAACAGACCGATGGCAATGCTAAACAAATTCAGCCAGCTGTATATATACGCATCCAAAAAATTAGTGGCCGTGGGATCGATCCGTCCCGAAACGGCGCTGCCGGCAATAATCCCCAGGAATAGGGGCGTGATCACGCTCGCATAACGGAATATACGGCTATAGATCACCTGCATATCATCCACCACCGCATCATAGTTGCGGAAAGCAAAGGCCGTACCCCGGGCAATAATGCCCAGCAGCATAATGGCCAGCGGGATGTGCAGATGAATGGACATGGTAGTATAGATGGCCGGGAACCCTACAAAGAGGATTACGATCGTGATGATCAGCCACATATGATTGGCCTCCCAAATAGGCCCGATGGCCTTATACATCGTTCTGCGCGTCTTGTCCTTATTCTTGGCGGAGGTAAATAGCTCGATAATGCCCGCCCCAAAATCCGCCCCGCCCATCAGGAGATAGAGGAGGACGGCTAACCACAGATAAGCGATCACGATATAGATCATAGCCCGGTTCTTTTAATAAATATCATATAATTTTCCCACCATCTTTATCTGACGATAAAGCATGAAGGTCACGATAAGCCCCAGCGAAACATATACGGCGGTAAACAGGTAAAAAGAATAAATAATTCCCGGCATAGGCGTCACGGCATCGGCTGTCCGCATGATCCCCTGCAGGATCCAGGGCTGCCGCCCAACCTCGGTCACCGTCCATCCCGCCTCCACCGCAATAAATCCCAGGGGCGTGATCGCCGCAAACAATGTAAACAGCCACCGGCTATTCCGCCAGTTCTTTTTCCTCCACACAGCAAAAAAATACAGAAGAGAGATCCCCAACATCAGCATGCCTGCCCCCACCATGATCTGGAAAGCATAATGCGCTATAGCTACCGGAGGCCTGTTTTCCGGAGCGATGCTGTCAAGCCCTTTGACCTCCGACGTAAAATCGCCATTCGTCATAAAGCTGAGCAAGCCGGGGATTTCCAGTCCGTAATTGACTTTTTGGTGCTGCACATCCGGAATCCCTCCGATAAGGAGGGGCGCCCCCTTCTGCGTATGGAAAAGAGCTTCCATGGCCGCCAGCTTCGCAGGCTGTCGTTTACCCACGTCTTTAGCGGAAATATCCCCGCTCAGCGGTTGCAGCAAAGCCGCCACACAGGCGAAAGCCGCCGCTATCTTAAACGACTTGGTATGAAATACGACATGCCGGCCCTTCAGGATCATAAGGGCATGGATCCCTGCCACGGCAAATCCCGTGGCGACAAAGGCCGCAATACACATATGTAAGGCCTGCTCGAACCAGGCATCGTTGAACATCGCTTTGATGGGATCTATGTTAAGGTACTGCCCATTGACATAGTCAAATCCCGCCGGACTGTTCATCCACGCATTGGCCGCTACGACCAGGATGCCGGACACCAACCCGCTGACGCCCACGACCACCCCCGTAAACCAGTGAAACCACCGGTTGAACCGGTTCCAGCCATACAGGAAGAATCCAAGGGCGATCGCCTCGATAAAAAAAGCCGTCCCCTCCAAAGAGAAAGGCATCCCGAAGATAGGTCCGGCATGTTTCATGAACGTAGGCCATAACAGCCCCAGCTCGAAAGACAAGACGGTCCCCGATACAGCCCCGGTCGCAAAAAAAATAGCGACCCCATGGCTCCAGGCCTTCGTTATATTCTTATAGACGATATTATTCGTTTTTAACCAGTAGTAGTGCGATACGGCCATGAAGAAAGGCATCACCATCCCTATACAGGAAAACACAATATGAAATCCGAGCGACAAGGCCATCTGGGAGCGGGCGGCTATAAAGTCATTCATAGATTTGCAGTTTGGGCAGCGATCGTTAGAGGGGAATTCCGCAAAGTTAGCCCACAACCCGCAATATTTCACGATTTATAAAAACTTCTTCAATGTATCCACCAGATCAGGCCACTCATTATCGAAATCCTGCTCCTCGTATTTACGCTTGACGGCTTCCCGGTTGGCTCTGGCAATGAGCCGGGCTCTCAGTGGCGCCGGAATATCGGCCGCTGCTAATTTTTTCAACAATTCAAACCCCTCATAGATGCAATCTTCCGGGTGATAGCTGCTTTGCTCCATATAAACCACGATCTCAGCCATCGTTTCTATCACCGCCAGCGTGATCCCCGCAGCCTGGTCATAATTTTTTTTACGCAACGCAGTTTTGGCTTCATCCAGCATGGTAATAACCGGCCTCATCACATGGGAAATACTATCGATCTCGATCCCCCCATAGCTTTCCGTGACTACCCGGGCGGTATCCCGGATAATCTTCTCACACCGCGCTTTTTCATGATCTTCCTTTTCCATCGGTAACCGGGGCTCCGGGGGAGCTTCGCCCAACGCTTCTCTCAGGGCGTACAATACGGCAATTACATGCTTGCAATAAGGCATGCCGACCGGACAATCACAATCAACTTCGACAATTTCGGTCTCTTGCAAAGAGATCTCTACGGCATAAATCTCGCTTCCCCGGACTTCCGCCTTCCACTGGCCGGGAGCCCTTTTTTTCAGGCTGGTGATATTTTTTAATTGGTAATAGGCCATGCCCTTTTTTAATTCCTTATCGGGCTGCAACTGCTCAAAGTTTTCTAAGGTCATAGATTAAGGTTTTTGTACCCCTCAATATACAAAAAAGCCCCTCACCCCATAATTATCCATTTTATTTGGCGGATTATCCATTTAAACGGGGCTTCTTTCCTGTAATTTTACCGGCAACAGCCATCAGGCAACCGGCGATAACCCCCGGGTAGTCATCGATGGTGGTATCGGACTATCTTAATCAATTTCTTGTCAAATGAAAAGTAAGCTCAGCTTCTTCCGCAATGGTATCCTTCTGTCGGTTTTAGGAATAGCTCCCTATTGTTGGACTCAATCATCTCAGGCACAATCAGCTCAGCCCTCACCGGCCCAAGTCATCCCCGTAGAAACAGCCGGCAATGCCCTGGTCCTGGAAGTGAACAACAATAAAGACCTGACCATGACCTATCTCGGCAAAAGGCTGTCTGCCGGCGATGAATACGGACAGGTTCCTCAGGCATACCGGCAACCCCTCGAAGGCGCCGGGCTAATGGATGCCGCCTATACTACCTCCGGCTCCCGGAATTTGCTGGAGCCTGCCATCACCGTGACGCATGCGGATGGTAATAACTCACTCGACCTGCGATATGTAAGCCATCAATCGGTCAAAATCAGCGACGATATCTCCTTACTCACTATTCAGCTGAAAGACCCTGTCTATGATTTCGAAGTCACCCTGTATTACAAATCCTATTATAAGGAAGACGTTATCGAGCAGTGGAGTATGATCCGTCATACCGAAAAAGGAAACGTCATCCTCCATAAATTCGCTTCCGCTAATTTGTACCTGAAGGCAGATAGTTATTGGTTGCGGCAGTACCATGGGGCCTGGGCCAAAGAAATGCAACCCGAAGAGTCAAGGCTGACCCACGGCATCAAGACCCTGGATACTAAATTGGGTACCCGCGCCGACTTATATCAGCCCCCGGTATTCATGGTCTCCCTGGACCGGCCGGCCGGTGAAGACGAGGGCACCGTCTTATACGGCTCCATGGAATGGACCGGCAATTTTCGCATCGACCTGGAACTGGACCCCCTGGATAATTTAAAGATCATTGCCGGGGTGAATAACTACGCCTCGCCCTATACCCTCGCTCCCAATGAAGCATTCACGACCCCTCCCTTCCTCTATACCCTGTCGGATAAAGGTAAAGGAGCGGCCAGCCGTAAACTGCAGCAATGGGCAAGGAACTACCGGATCCTGGACGGCAAAGGTTCCCGGCTCACCTTACTCAACAACTGGGAATCGACGTATTTCGATTTTAACGAAACCAAACTGGCTGAGCTGCTCAAGGATACCAAAAAATTAGGGGTAGATCTTTTCCTGCTGGACGACGGCTGGTTCGGGAACAAATACCCGCGAAACGACGACCACGCAGGCCTGGGCGACTGGCAGGAAAATAAAAACAAACTCCCCAACAGTATAGCCTCCCTGGTGAAAGAAGCACAGAACGACGGCGTTAAATTCGGGATCTGGATCGAGCCGGAGATGGTCAACCCCAAAAGTGAACTCTATGGGCAACATCCGGACTGGGTCATTAAGCAGCCCAAAAGAGAGGAAGCTTATTTCAGGAATCAGCTGGTCCTCGACCTGAGCAACCCCAGAGTGCAGGACTTTGTATACGGTATCGTAGATGGCCTGTTCACGAAGAACCCGGACCTGGCCTATATTAAATGGGATTGCAACGCCGTGATCTACAACGCTTATTCCGCCTTCCTGAAAGATCAGTCACATTTTTATATCGACTATGTACGCGGACTGTACAAAGTGCTGGAAAGAATAAGGGCGAAATACCCGAAAGTACCCATGATGTTATGCTCCGGCGGTGGCGGCAGGGTAGACTATGCCGCTCTGAAATACTTTACCGAATTCTGGCCCAGCGACAATACCGACCCTATGGAACGTATCTTCATACAATGGGAGAATTCCTATTTCTATCCCGCTGTCAGCTCCTCCAACCATGTAACGGATTGGGGCAAACAGCCGCTGAAATTCCGTACCGATGTCGCCATGATGGGTAAGCTGGGCTTCGATGTCGTAGTGAGCCGGCTCAACCCCCCGGACCTGGAATACTGTCAGAATGCCATCAAAACCTACAATACCGTAAAAGCCATCGTCTGGCAAGGGGATCAGTATCGTCTATCCGATCCCGTTACCAGTAGTATCGCCTCCGTCCTCTACCTGGATTCCGTAAAGACGTCAGGCGTGATCTTTAACTACCTGGTGAATAACCGCTATGGCGCCGGCAGCAAATTACCGATCCGCCTTAAAGGATTGGACCCCGCAAAAAAATACCGGCTCTCGGAAATCGACCTGTATCCGGGTACCCATTCCACGATCGATGCCGGGAAAGCATACAGCGGTGATTTCCTGATGAACATAGGATTCAATCCCGACGTACATGCAGGAAGGACCAGCGTCGTGCTGAAATTGGAGGCGATATAGGGCACTCCGCGTCAGCATCTCCGTTTAACCCCACGGCAGGCGGAGCCTGTGCCCCGGTCGGACCGACTGCCGCTCCCCAATTAGTCGTACCTTTGTATTAAACGAAAAAAGCATGGAACAAAGCAAACCCAGGAGTTTTGCCGACATCATACAAGGAGACAAACCCGTCCTCGTGGATTTTTCGGCGGAATGGTGCGGTCCCTGTAAAATGATGCCTCCCATCTTAAAAGAAGTAAAGAGCAGCCTCGGCGAAAAAATCACCATCCTGAAAATGGATATCGATAAAAACCCCTCCGTCGCAAGAGCCTACCAGATCCAGAGCGTACCCACCCTGATGGTCTTCAAAGCCGGCGAGATCAAATGGCGGCAAAGCGGCGTCATCGGAGCAGGCCCGCTGAAATCCGTATTGGACGATATTATAAAAAAAGGGTAACCGGCGTTAACCAATTACCCTTTCGCGAGTATGCCCTCCCGGGGGGATCCGATACTTATTTTACCAACAAGGTTACTTGAATATTGCCCCTGGTGGCATTGGAATAAGGGCAAAGCTGATGCGCTTTATTGACCAACGCTTCCGCCGCAGACTTCTCCAAACCCGGTACTTCTACTTCCAGCGTTACTTCCAGAGTATATCCGCCATTCTCCATCTTTCCCAGGCTCACTTCGGCCGTAGTCGTAGTGGTGCCTACCTGTATTTTTTCTGCCCGGATGACATTCAGTAAGGCATTGTCAAAACAGGCCGCATAGCCCCCCGCGAACAATAGCTCAGGGTTAAGATACTGCCCCTTCGGCCCGCCCAATGAAGCGGGCGTCCTTACTTCGATATCCAATATACCATCTTCGGATCTTACATGTCCATTCCTTCCGCCTGTAGCGGTGGCTTTCGCCGTATACAACTTTTCCATTCTTTTATATTTATGGGTGATGAACTCTTTAATCGATATTTATAGGTGATGAATGCCTTAATCGATGGACTGCAGGAGATTATCCAGCTGCCGCTTCAACCCCTGGTAGGCCGCATGATCGATCCCAAGGTTTTTCGCCAGTTCTTCAGGAATACAGCTGGCCTTCTGCTGCATTTTTTTACCCTTGGCAGTCAACTGGATCAGAACGCTCCGCTCATCCTCCCTGTCCCGGCTCCGGATAAGCAATGATTTTTGCTCCATCCTTTTGAGAAGAGGCGTCAGCGTCCCGCTGTCCAGGTACAACCGCTCCCCTAATTCTTTCACGGACAGCCGCTCCTTTTCCCACAATACCAACATAACCAGGTACTGGGGATAGGTAATATCCAATTCCTCCAGCAGGGGGCGATATAAATGCGTCATTTGCCGGGACAAGGAATATAGTTTAAAGCACAATTGATTTTCCAGGAGGAGATGTTTCATTGTGTAAAATTAGATTGTACACAATTAAAAACCAAACAATCAATGTTAAATCTTTTCAAAATAGGCCCGTATTAGTTGCCGCAAGACCCTCTATCTTTGCAGACAGCACAACCAGCAAATATGACCCCTCCCGCCCATCGTTACTTCATTATCAATAAACCATACAATATGGTCTCCCAGTTCGTCAGCACGCACGACGTACGGCTGCTGGGGGACCTTGACTTTGATTTTCCGGAAGGCACCCATGCCATTGGCCGGCTCGACGGGCACTCCGAAGGACTCCTTATCCTGACCACGAATAAAAAAGTAACCAGGTTATTATTCCAGGGAGAGATGCCCCACCGGCGTACCTACCTGGTAAAAGTAAGATACCAGGTAAGCCCGGATACCCTGGAGCAGATACGCAATGGGATCTCCATCCGGGTCAACGGCGGCGGATATTATACCACGTCCCCCTGCGAAGCGGAAATCGTTCCCCGGCCGGATAATCTATTTGAGAACGGACGGGAAGGGGAGGAGTATATCCCGCATACCTGGTTGAAAATAACGCTGACGGAAGGGAAATTTCACCAGGTCCGGAAAATGGTGGGTTCTCTCCATCATCGCTGCGTGCGCCTGATCCGCTTATCGATCGAAGACCTGGAACTAGCCGGTCTGCCTGTAGGCGGCGTGAGAGAAATAGAGGAAAAAATCTTCTTTGAGCAATTGAGAATTTACACACCGCTCACTTCCTGATTCCCCCCCAAAGTGATCACCTGTACGTCTTTCGCCAGGGATTTTATTTGTTCAGGCAAAGAGGCTGGGATAGGACCCTCGCTCAGCAAGATAGAGTGCAGTTGTCCGGGCATCGGGCGACCCTGCTCCTGGACAAATTGTACGAACGTAGACAGGGCCACAGGAATGGAGCACCAGACGGTGGCCTGTGTCTCATTTAGCTGGTGTTCCCAACGAGAAGGGACTTGCCAACTATCAGGTCCCGGCATGACCAGGGTTCCTCCGACAGCCAGTGTTCCGAAAATAGTATAGGCCCATTGATCGGCAATAAACGGGGATATGGAAAAAACACGATCCCGGTGGTCGATACCTAAATGCCGGCTGATATCAGCGGTGGTACTGACAGCCTTCTGATGCCCGGTCATTATCTCCTTGAAAGTCCCGGCCGGCTCCTGAATATAGCGCATATAAGCCAGGTCTGCTGGTTTTTGGACCTGCTCCAGCGGTATGGCTGGCGCCTCGTTCAATTCGTAATAATCCACCGGTATACAGGGCGTAGATTGCGGCCATTCCAGTTTTGCCGCCAGCGGGGATTGCGTTAACACCAAATTCACCTTCGCGTTTTCCAGCAGACGCCATAACTGATCGCGGGGCATATCCGGTGATAGGGGCAGCCAGGCGCCGCCGGCCTGCAGGATGCCCATAACTCCCACCACCTGTTCCCATCCCTTCTCCATCACCACCGCGACCAACGTGTTGGGTTGAACGCCGAGGTTTCTCAACAGATGTCCCAGCTGGTTGGCTCGGGTATAGAGATCTCCGTAAGTAAAACTAATGGAAGGAGTGACGATCGCTAAATGATCGGGGCGCTTTTTTACCTGTTCCAGAAAAGGATCCTGGAGCAGCTTGGAAACTATTTTTAACGGAAACTTTTTCAGGCGCATTGGTTTTTCATCCGTAGATAACTCCCGGACGGTAAGATTAGGATTCTTTCATTCAGTAGTCTACATGCAAACAGGAAGTTTTAACTAATGGCGGGTTGGTATATTGAAAAGGGTTCAGGAAATACTAAGTTTATCGTTTCTTTGCCTGAGAATGAGGGAATGACGCTAAGTTATGAAAATAATTATACTATACGAGGTTTTTTGACCTTTTTCTATGTGTTATCCTTCATTCAGTACAATGGAAGGCTTTCTTGCCATCCTGTCTGAATTATCCGGTTAACAACCGATTAAAAATTGATGGACGGTTTCGCAAGTCCCCGGATAATACCGAAATTTTGCCCTCTTTGCACTTCGCTTAATACTTGATCATGAGAAAATTACCGCTTTCAGCGCACCCGCTGCTGCTTTTCCTGTTGCCGTGCCTGATATTGACCCTCGCCGCAGGAAGAGCGCCCGCCCAGGCGCCCGACTCCTCCCTGTTCGATAATTTGCGCTGGCGTATGATCGGCCCCCACCGGGGTGGCCGTACAGTCGGCGGCTGTGGTGTCCCCCAGCAACCCAACACCTTTTATATAGGCGTGAACAACGGCGGCGTATGGAAAACTACCGACTTCGGCCGCACCTGGAACTCCGTCTTCGACGACCAGCCCACCGGCTCCATCGGAGACATTGCCGTAGCCCCTTCCAACCCGAATACCGTATATGTAGCCAGCGGCGAAGGAATACAACGTCCCGATCTCTCGGTAGGCGACGGCGTCTATAAATCAACCGATGCCGGCAAAACCTGGATACACCTTGGACTGGCGGCAGGTCAGCAGATCGGCGGCCTGGCCATCGATCCCACGGATGAGAACAAAGTATTTGCCGCCGTGCTGGGACACCCCTACGGCCCGAACCCCGAACGGGGAGTATACCGCAGCGCCGATGGCGGCAAGACCTGGGAGAAAGTCCTCTACAAAGACGAAAATACCGGCGCCGTACAGGTCCTGATCGACCCCGCTCATCCCAATACCGTCTACGCCGACCTTTGGGCCGGCCGTCAGGGCCCCTGGGAGAATGGCGCCTGGAACGGGCCCGGCAGCGGCCTCTTTAAATCCACTGATGGCGGCACCACCTGGCAGCCGCTGACAAAAGGATTACCCACTCCGGCAGAAGGTCTGGGACGCATCGGGTTTTGCCTGGCTCCCTCCGACCCTAACCGGCTGTTCGCCACGGTAGATGCCGGCGCCCACGGAGGGATCTATCGTAGTGATGATGGAGGAGCCTCCTGGACGAAGCTCAACAGTGACCAGCGATTCTGGGGTAGGGGAGACGACTTTGCAGAGATCAAGGTAGACCCGAAAAATAAAGATATCGTCTATACCGCTGACGTAGTCGTCTGGAAATCTACGGACGGAGGAAATTCATGGAATGCCTATCGTGGCGCCCCCGGCGGAGATGACTACCATCGTATCTGGATCAATCCCGATCACCCGGAAATATTATTGATCGCCTGCGACCAGGGCGCCATCATCACCGTCAACGGCGGACAGACCTTCTCCTCCTGGTACAACCAGCCTACCGCTCAGTTCTATCACGTCAGCACCGACAACAGCTTCCCCTATAATGTATATGGCGGACAACAGGAGAGCGGCTCCATCGGCATCGCCTCCCGGGGTAACGACGGAGAGATCACTTTCCGGGAATGGCATCCCGTCGGCGTGGAAGAATATGGCTATATCGCCGTTGACCCCCTGGACCCCAATATTATTTACGGAGGAAAGATCACCCGTTATGACAAACGGACCGGACAGGTACAAAACATTGCACCCGAGGCGATCGGCAGCGGTAAATATCGCTTCGTTCGTACAGCACCCGTACTGTTTTCTCCCGTCGACCCTCACACGCTCTATTTCGCCGGCAACGTGCTCTTCAAAACCAGGGACGAAGGACACTCCTGGAAAGTTATCAGCCCCGACCTCAGCCGCGAAACCTGGGATATTCCCGCTAGCGTAGGAATTTTTAACACCCCGGCGCTGAAACAAATGCCCCGGCGGGGAGTGATCTATACCATCGCCCCATCTCCCCTGGACAGCAACACCATCTGGGCCGGCACCGACGACGGTCTTATCCATATCACCCGCGACGGAGGAACTACCTGGAAAAATATTACTCCCCCCGGAATTCCTTCCTGGTCCAAAATATCCCTGATCGACGCTGGCCACACCGATCCCAATACGGCCTATGCCGCTATCAACGGTATCCGCCTGGATGATATGCATCCGCATATATACAAGACCCATGACGGAGGAAGATCCTGGACGGAGATTGACGCCGGCCTGCCGGATGACCCCATCAACGTGGTCCGGGAAGACACGCAGCGCAAAGGCTTGCTGCTGGCCGGTTCCGAACGAGCCGTATACGTCTCCTTCGATGATGGAGCGCACTGGCAGTCCCTGCGGCTGAACATGCCCGCTACCTCCATGCGCGACCTGGTCATCAAAGACAATGATATCGTACTGGCCACCCATGGCCGCTCTTTCTGGATCCTGGACGATATCAGCCCCCTGCGCCAGCTTAACCCGCAGACAGCCGCTCAGGATGCCGTATTGTATAAACCCGCTCCCGCCATAAGGGTTCGCTGGAATATGGGCACCGACACTCCCTTGCCCCAGGAAGAACCGGCTGGAGAAAACCCGCCGGACGGCGCCGTCATCGACTATTACCTGAAAGAAAAAACGGCAGGGCCCGTGACCCTGGATATTACCGATGCCGCAGGAACGCTCATCCATCACTATGCCAGCACCGATACCCTCTACGGTATTCCCGACGTCAATATCCCTACCTACTGGATCAGGCCCCGGCAGATCCTTTCCGCGGCAGCCGGCGCCCATCGTTTCCTATGGGACCTACATTACCAGCCGCTGAACATCCCTCCCGATTATCCCATCGGAGCCACTTTTGCCAACACCGCCCCGGCGCCGACCTCTCCCTGGGTCATGCCGGGAACTTATACCGTCAAACTGAACGCTAACGGAAAAATATACACGCAAAGCCTGACAGTCAAAATGGACCCCCGGGTAAAGACATCGCTCACTGCCTTACAACAACAACATGATCTTTCCCTGATCGCTTATAAGGGAAGACAGCAGGCTATGACAGGCTATGACCAGGTACAGGCGTTCCACTTGAAAGTCCTGGCCCTCTTATCCGGTGCACCTCCTGCGCTCGATACGACCCTGAAAGAATTGAGTGTACAGCTGGCGGCATTGGAAGGCAACCCGGGGAGGGGCAGACGACGCGGACCCGATGCCGGCGCCCTGAAGAGCTTCGGCCAATTACAGGGTAATTTCACTGCCCTGCTCAATACCCTGAGTGAAGCGGACCTGCCACCCACTTCCCAGGCCATCGCTGCCCTGAAAGCGACAACCCTGGCCGCAACGACAACCGAAGCCGCCTGGTCCCGCTTAAAAGAAAAAGATCTGCCCGCTTTGAACGCAAAATTGCAGGCTGCGGGAAAATCCCCCTTACATCTATAAAAACCATCCATCGTCAGAAACTCATTAAAATATTAGTAACATTCAATTCGACCATCGAACGATAATTTCACACACATGAGACATCCACTACTATTGCTTTTCGTATTTACCACCCTCTCCGCATCTGTCTTCGCACAAAAGAAATCAAAGGCAGCCTCTGCGTCTTCTACAGATGTGGCGGACTCTGTTTATTTTTCTCCTTTGAAATACCGCCTTCTGGGACCTTTCCGGGGAGGCCGGGCCGACGCCGTTTCCGGTAGCCTGAAAAATAAAAACACTTTTTATTTTGGCGCCACCGGAGGTGGACTTTGGAAGACGATGGACGGAGGCAATAACTGGAAGAATGTCTCCGACGGATATTTCGGAGGAGGCATCGGCGCCGTCGCCGTCGCCCCCAGCGATGAAACCATCGTATACGCAGGTGAAGGCGAGAGCACGCTCAGGAACAATGTCTCCGAAAACCTCGGCGGGATCTGGCGTACCGACAACGGAGGCCGCACCTGGAAAAATCTTGGCCTGAAAGACAGCCGGCATATCGAACGCATCCTCATACATCCTAAAGACCCCGATATCGTTTGGGTCGCCGTCATGGGACACCTGTTTGGACCCAATGCCGAAAGAGGAGTCTATAAAACCATCGATGGAGGAAAAACCTGGAAAAAAATTCTCTTCATCAACGATCAGACCGCCTGCTCCGAGTTAGCCATGGAACCCGGCAACCCCTCCGTATTATATGCCGGCATGTGGCATGTCAAACGCACCCCCTACAGCATGGAGAGCGGAGGCGAAGGCAGTGGCATCTATAAAAGCACCGATGGCGGAGAAACCTGGACGAACCTCTCCGCTCATAAAGGCCTGCCCAAAGGGATCTGGGGCGCAGTGAACGTAGCAACTACCGCAGCCAACCCCGACAAAGTATTCGCCATGGTAGAGAATGCCAACGGAGGACTCTTCATGAGCAGCGATCGGGGTAACACCTGGACCAAAGTCAACAGTGAGAACAACATCCGCCAGCGCGCCTGGTATTACAACAAAGTATACGTAGACCCCAAAAATGAGAACCTCATTTATTGCCTCAACGTAGAAATGCTGCGCAGCGAAGATGGCGGCAAAACCTTTTCCCGCATCAATACGCCCCACGGCGATCATCATGACCTATGGCTGGACCCGGAAGACGGCAGCCGCATGATCCTCGCCGATGACGGTGGCGCCCAGGTAAGCTTCGACAGGGGAGAGAACTGGAGTTCCGTCGATAATCAGCCCACTGCCCAGATCTACCGGGTCAATACCGATAACGCTTTCCCTTATCACATCCTGGGTGCGCAACAGGATAATACCAGCATCCGCATTAAAAGCAGGACGGCCGGCCCCGGCATCACTGATAAAGACTGGGAACCCACCGCAGGCTTCGAAAGCGGTTATATCATCGCCGATCCGCTCAACCCGGACCTCGTCTATGGCGGTAATTACGATGGCTACCTGGGCAGGCTGGACCATCGCACCGGCGAAAGTTACTCCCTGGACGTATGGCCCGACAATCCTACCGGCGCCGGGGCTGACTCCCTCAAATACCGTTTCCAATGGAACTACCCGATCTTCTTTTCCCCGCATAACCCGCACCGTTTATATGCGGCGGGCAATCATCTCTTCGCCACCGACGACGAAGGGCAAAGCTGGCAAACACTCAGCCCCGATCTTACCACCAACGATAAATCGAAACAAGGCCCCAGCGGCGGCCCCATCACCAAAGACAATACCTCTGCCGAATATTATTGCACCATCTTCACCGCTACCGAATCTCCCCTGGAGAAAGACCTTCTCTGGACCGGCAGCGACGATGGTCTCGTACATATCAGCAAAGACGGCGGCCAGCATTGGGACAATGTTACCCCTCCCACCGCCGGCAAATGGACCCTCTGGAATTCCATCGAGCCGGACCCCTTTAAAAAAGGAGCCGCTTACCTGGTAGGCACCCGCTTCCGCCTCGATGATTACACTCCCTATATCTTCCGGACCGAAGATTATGGAAAAAGCTGGAAGCTCGTCACCAACGGCATCGACCCCATTCATTTCACAAGGGTCGTCCGCGCCGATCATAAACGCCCGGGCCTGCTCTACGCCGGAACGGAATATGGCATGTATATCAGCTATGATGACGGCGAACGCTGGAAAAAATTCCAGCTCAATCTCCCTATCGTACCCATCACCGATCTGACTATTAAAGACAACGACCTCATCATCGCCACCCAGGGCCGGGCTTTCTGGGCCCTCGACAACCTGAGCCTGCTGCAGCAAAAGCCGGAGGCTCCCCTTCAGCAACGCCTGAAGGTCTTTGATGTGAATGATGCCTGGAGAATGGAAGGAGGCGGAGGCCGGCGCAATCGCAACCGGGACAACATGCTCCATAACGCAGGGGAGAACCCTCCCAACGGAGTAGTATTCTATTACTGGCTGGACAATGCCCAGGACTCGGCAAAAGTCTCCGTCACCCTCTTCGACAAACAACATAAACCTATCCGCACCTTTAGCTCGAAAGCCAGCGAACCCGAAGATCAGCTGGAATTTAACCCCGGGATGAATACCTTCGTCTGGGATATGTATTACCCTCCCGTAGAAAAGATCCCCGGTATGCTGCTCTGGACCGGAGGCGCTGGCAACCCCAAAGCCGGCCCCGGCAAATACACGGCCCGCTTCCGCTTCGATCAGGACTCCGCGGACATAGCCTTTACCATCAAAGCGGACCCCTACGTGAAAATGACCGAAGCCCAATATGACGACCAGATAGGCTTCCTGGTACAGGTACGGGAGAAATTCGACGAGGTTCAGAAAGCCATCCGCCGCATCCGCAGCACCCGGACACAGCTCCAGGAACTGAATGGTCGGCTGGATAGCGCCGGTAAACCGGTGAAGATATTATCGGATAGCCTCATCCGAAAATTGACAACTCTCGAAGAGGCTTTGTACCAGACTAAATCCAAGAGCGCCCAGGATATGCTCAACTTCCCCATCCGGCTTAACGATAAGATCTCCGGTCTTTATGGGGTGGCCGCCGCCGGTAACAGGGTGCCCAGCCGCCAGGTCCGGGAAGTTTTCGCGGACCTTAGCGGCAAAGCCGACACCCAGTTGGACAAATTAAAAGAGATCTTTCGCACGGACATCCCCGCGCTGAACAAACTGATCTATGAACGACAGATCCCGATGATCAGCGTCAAAGAAGAAGCAGGCAAGAAATAGTCCGGGATCTCCATCATCTTTAAAATGGTTCGAATATGAATATTGACTGGCTGGACCTCTCTTCCACCATCGGGCTGATCGCCACCGGCGTACTGACGTTTAATATCCTTTTGGGAATGATGCTCAGCACTGCTTACCGGCGCTCACCCTACTGGAAAAAGTCACCTGCATGGCTGCAAAAGATCAGCATCGATGACTTGCACAACTGGACAGCCTATGTAGCGCTCGCACTGGCGGCAGCGCATCCCTTGCTCCTGCTGCCCGACGCCGCCACAAAATTCAGGTGGAAGGATATCCTCCTCCCGGTAAATGCCCCGCACCAGGCTATCTGGGTTATCCTGGGCAGCCTGTCATTTTACGCCCTCGTCCTGGTCATCCTCACCACGCAAAAAGTGATAAAGAAAAGACTCGGCTTCCGGACCTGGAAGAATATTCACCTGATCTCCTATGCGACGGCCCTTCTGTTCGTCATTCATGGTATCGTCATGGACCCGCAATTAAAAGACCGGCCCATAGACTGGCTGGATGGAGAAAAGCTGGTCAGTGAAGGTTGCGGGCTCGCTCTCATCGCCGCCACTCTCATACGCTATCGCTATTACAGGCTCCGGCAATCCTGAACCCTTTCATTCATAAAAATAGTTACATGACCAAACTAACGTTTTTATTCCTCTGTTGTAGCTGCTGCCTGGCTGCCACCGCCCAGCAATTCGATAGCAGTCTGTTCAAACAGCTTCATTTCCGTTTCATCGGTCCGGATGGCAACAGGGCGATCTCCGTGACCGGCGTACCGGGCAATTCCAACATCTCCTACGTTGGTGCTGCCTCCGGAGGACTATTCAAAACAGAAGACCAGGGCGTCACCTGGAAATCTATTTTTGACAGCACGGACAATTCCTCCGTCAGCGCCCTGGCGATTGCACCCTCCGCTCCCAAACAGGTCTGGGCCGGAACGGGCGAGACCTTTCTTATCCGTCCCGCAGAGGCAATGGGGAATGGTGTCTATAAATCCACCAATGCCGGCGCTACCTGGACCAATATGGGCCTGCAGGCCACCGGCCGCATCAGCCGTGTCATCGTAGACCCCAACGATTCCAATACCGTCTACGTGGCAGCCCTGGGGCACACTCACGCTCCCCAACAAGAAAGAGGCGTCTATAAGACAATTGATGGCGGCAAGACCTGGCAGCGTGTTCTTTTTGTCGACGAGAACACCGGCTGCTCCGATCTGTCCATCGACCCCCAACACCCTAATATCCTCTATGCCGCTATGTGGCAGGTCTCTTTTACTACCTGGAACCTCAACAGCGGCGGACCAGGCAGCGGCATCTTCCGGACCAAAGACGGCGGCAAGACCTGGGAACGGCTCAATAAAGGAATACCGGGAGGTACGGCTCATCCGGTAGGCAAGACCTCCGTCGACCTGTCCTATAGCCATCCCAATATCGTATATGCCCTGATCGAAGACAAAGACCCTGCCCTTTATCGTTCGGATGATGGCGGAGACTCCTGGAAGAAAGTATTCACCAGTCACTCCTTAGCTCAACGCGCTTCCTACTATACCCGTGTACGCGTATCCACCGGCGATCCCAACAATGTATTCACCATCTGCGTCACCGTGATGGAATCCAAAGATGGCGGCAAAACATTCAACGGCAACGGACAGAATGGAGATTACCGCCCGGGAGGAGATACCCACGATATGTGGTTCGACCCTAAGAACCCCGCCCGCGCCATGGTCGCCCATGATGGCTGCATGAATATGACCTATAGCGGCGGCAAAACCTGGGAGAACGTCAACCTGCCGATCGCCCAGATGTACCATGTGGCAGTGGACAACCAGGTGCCTTACTATGTCTATGGCAACAAACAGGATGCTACTTCTTACAGAGGGCCCAGCAACAGCCTGCAGGGTGGCATCCCCTTAAGCCTGTGGAGAGTAGTTGGCGGCTGTGAGAGCGGTTACGCACAGCCCGACCCCGTAGACAACAATATCATCTGGTCCGGCTGTTATGACGGCGGATTGGATAGAATGGACCTTCGCACCGGACATATCCGGGACGTACGCGCCTGGCCCGAAGCCGGATACGGTTACCCGCCCGCCGAGATGAAATACCGCTGGCATTGGAACTATCCCATGACCATCTCCCGCCATAACCACAACAAGGTCTACATCGGAAGCCAGTATGTGCATGTCACTACCAATCAAGGACAGACCTGGACCGTCATCAGCCCCGACCTTACCACCAATGATAAATCACATCAGCAAAGCTCCGGCGGCGTCAGCACGGACAACCTTTTCACCTTCGACGGTTGTACCCTCTACGCAATGGCGGAGTCGCCGGTGAAAGAAGGCGTGCTCTGGACCGGCAGCAATGATGGCCTGGTGCAGGTCACACAGGATGATGGTAAACACTGGGACAATGTCTCCGCAAACATACCGGGCCTTCCCAAATGGTCTACGATCCGCTCCATCGACGCCTCCAGCTTCGATGCCGGCACCGTATATATATCCGTGGACGCACAATTCATAGGAGACTTTTCACCCTATATCTATAAGACCACCGATTATGGAAAGACCTGGACTTCCATTACCGGTAACCTCCCTGTATCCAATTCCTCCTTCGTCCACCAGATCAAGGAAGATCCGGGTAAGAAAGGAGCACTCTGGGCCGGCACCGATAACGGTCTTTATTTTTCTCCGGATGACGGCACGCATTGGATCCATATCCGGAACAATCTTCCCCCGGTACCGATCTACGGCATCACCATCCAGCCTAACTTCAAAGACCTCGTGCTGGGCACCTATGGAAGAGGCTTCTATATCCTCGACGATATCACCCCCTTCCGCGACTTTAGCACGGAAGTACAGCAATCGGAAGCCTGGCTATTCCCCCCGCGCAAGGCCTACCGGTTCCGGCCGGTCGAAAGTATTCACGCAGAGAGAAGCTCCTCCTCCGGAGAAAATCCTCCTTACGGGGCCAGCATCAATTATTATGAAAAAGACACCGTAAGAGGCGATACCGTGAAGATCCTGGTGCTGGACGGAAAAGGCGCCACCGTACAGCAAATAAAAGCATCGAACAAGCAGGGCATCAATAGGGTCTGGTGGGACCTGGGCCTACAGCCCTACGTATTGCCCGCCCTGCGCACAAGACCCGAAGACGAGGACTGGGTCAAACTCGACTCCACCGGCGTCCGGGCCATGACCATTTTCGACCTGGATATCGGACCTGGGTTACCCACTACTAAAGTGCTTCCCGGTACTTATACGATCGTGCTGAGGATCGGCAAAAAAGAATGGAAACAGCCCATCCAGGTGCTCCGCGATCCCAATACCGTCGGCTCCGATGAAGACATTCAAAAACAGTATGATTTCGGAGTGAAGATCTATGGCTCCATTCAGAACCTCCTGCATATGATCGATACCCTGGAGATCCTGCGGAGTAAAGTACTCGCAGCCGCCGGCAATCCCTCGCTCAATAAAAAGGAAAAAGCTAAGCTGCTCGTCTGGCAAAATACCCTCTACAAGGTAGAGAACCTCTTGCACGACACACACCAGACGGGAGCCCGGGAAGATATCTTCCGTAGCCCGGCCCAGTTGCTGGAACGCTTTCTCACCATTTCCAAGGAGAGTATCTCGGGAGGATCCGACTTCCGTCCCACCGATCAGCATCAGCAGGTCTACGACCTGCTCAGCGGCCGCCTGGTCAATGCCAGGGCAAAATATGAGGAGGCTCTCAAAGAAATCCCCTTATTAAAGGCCGGCACTCCGCTGCCGGGAGATAAAATGCATCCGATGAAAAATAATTGAAACGACTCATAAAGTTAAAAAAGTACCTCTTCGCCCTTTAACAGAAGAAACCCATATTTTTTTGGGGCGTAATTCGATCTTTTCCTATATTTGCACCCCTGAACGAAAAGAAGGGCCGGCAGCGAAAGCTCCTTACCTTTAATAAGTTAGATGCCCAGATGGCGAAATTGGTAGACGCACTGTGTTCAGGTCGCAGCGTGGGAAACCGCGTGTAGGTTCGAATCCTATTCTGGGCACTTTTAACCCTTGTAAATAATTGATTTACAAGGGTTTTTCTTTTGAAGATGCCAAATTTTCCCGCATTTTCCCGCTTTCGCCCTTACTTATTGACACAGAAATGACACACGTCCTGACACACGAAATCGAGGGATTCTACCGATTCCGTTCCAATCTGTATATTTACAAGCAAACGAGGTTATGTCAGAATACAAGATGGATAGAACTGCATTCCGAATGCAGACTTTTAAGGAAGCGGATAACATGAATATATTTGACAAACACGTCTCTTACCCTGAGCGCTTGCGTCAAGCATATTATCTTATTTCCCAGGCTTATGGGTTCTCTATGTCCGATCAGCCTAAATTAGATAGAAGTCATTTTTCCAGCAGGAAATTGAATAACTAATGGGAACTATTTTTAATAATGACTTCAGGGATTTTATTCAGGCAATGAACAACCATAATGTGGATTATATTCTGGTTGGAGGTTATGCGGTGATCCTGCATGGCTACAGAAGGGTGACTGGAGACATGGACATCTGGGTAAAAAAGACAAGCGAAAATTATTCAAAACTTTCTCTTGCTTTTGCTGAATTTGGTCTTCCTCTTTTTGATATGACCGAGGAGAAATTCCTCGATACTGATATGGCTGATGTTTTCTCTTTTGGGAGGCCTCCAGTGAGTATCGACATTATAACCAAGCTAAAAGGCGTAGAATTTGATGAAGCTTTTGCGCAGGCTCAGGTTTTTGATGAAAATGGGTTAATGATCAGATTTATACATTTGACCAATTTGATCCAGGCAAAAAAAGCGGCAGGTCGTCATAAAGATTTGGATGATATTGAGAAGTTAACATCCGGCGAATAATTACAGCGAAATGAAATGGTTTGCGGTGTATTTTATTCAGCCAATCATCATTTTGCAAAACATCAAAGACCAAAGGCAATCCAGTTTTAGTAAATGCCCGGTTTTTTACATGTATTAACTTTTCCTTCTTGTCGGGCTGTTTCCAACTAATCTGTAATTTTTTGTCTCCCCAATTATATATTTCTGTAACCTTTTTTGAATAAGGGTTTAAAAGGATTTTAAATATAACCGTAAAATAGAATGCGATGGGGATATTTGATCGATTAGCAGAAGTCATGGTGACGGAATATGGAAAAGAAGGCAGAACAATTAGCTTTGAATTGGCCAAGCTGGCGGTTCAGGTAAAGAACTATGATGATACTATCCTTTTGATGGTGAATGATCCGGAATATTCTGTGGAAAAAATGGCCGCTTTATTGCATATTTCCGTTCGATTTGTGGAAACATCTATGGCCGATATGGTCTAAAGGGGAAAAGCGGGCTGGTCGGCTCTGAAGGTCTCCGGGAACAGATAATGGAATTGCAAAATCGAACAGTCAGGTAGCGAGGAACCTAACTTCATCCGCGTTTTTTCGATCACTTAAAATCTCCTTGCATAAGATATGAGCTTTTAATGTTCTCCATCTACGAGTTGTAAACAACGAACAAGCTCGATGTATTTAGGGATGATGTCTCATAATGGCATGAGACTAGCGGAACGAACGGGAAAACTGTCACTCCACCAGAAAATATGAAAGCTATTTGCACTCAGTTCCAAAATCCTGATCCGCTTTCATATTTTCTGGCGGAGTTGCCAACGGCGGGAGAAAGCTGGTTTATGTTCTAATGGTGCTCGCCGGCGGCCGAGCATCCATAGCTGGTAGAAAGAGCTTTAATCTTATAATCATCTTTGCATTTGTGGCGGCTCTGGTCCGGGAGGGAGGAACGACCGGACGGGCCCGGAGCGTCCGCCACCTCCGCCATGTGGCCGGCCCCGTGCTGCACGGGGAGGCAGACGAGCGAAGCGAGGGGGCCGGCGGGCAGCTACCCGCAGGTTCGACCTTGGTTGTTCGGCCGGGAGACGTCCGCTTAGTCTGAACGGAGCGAAGGCGGCGGACGACGGAGGCCAAATCAACTATTAGGCGGCCGGCCACCGGCAGGTGGCGGACAAAATGAGCAGCGGGTAGCCTGGGATCGGGCATGAAATGAACGACGAATTTATAACTCTAGCGGAGCAAGTTATGAATGAGGGAAGTGAATGAGTGCCTGATCCCAGGCTACGGGGAGCTGCCGACCGGAGGCGTCCCGAGCGAAAGAACTATGACAGGCCTGCGAAGCAGCCTGCCAGTGTGGGGGGAGCGGAGCGATCTCCCACACGAAAAGGCGGTGCAGATCTTGCAAGGCCAAAATGACGAATAGATCCCTTGCATGTTCTGTACCGGCCTGGCGTAGTTCTTGCTGAGGGCGCCGGAGGGAGACCTTTTTTCCTGCTTGGGCCTTCGTATATGGTGTGGTCATGCAATGGAGGAGTACTAATTTTGTATGTTTTGCAGGTTGGATGTGGCCTACCCGGTAACACCGGTTGGGTATATGCCTGCAAGCGCCGGCTTGGTTTTGGCACCGGCGTGAACCTGGGCATGTTCAAAAAAAGGCAATTCCGTCAATTGACATTACTTGAATCACCGAGATTATCGTATTTTGGCGAGTGATATATGGAACTCAAGTACATCTGGATAAAAGACTACGGTGTCATCAACCGTTTAGGCGTCAATTTTAACCACTCTGGCAGGCATCGTTTCGCCTTTGACGGGCGGAAACTTCATCTGCTGCCTAACGAAGCGTCTCCCCTTGACTTCGGCCCTTTTATTTCCGGGCTCACGGCCATTGCAGGCCAGAACGGAAGTGGTAAAAGCAGCCTTTGCCAGGCCGTTTTATCTACCACTGCCACGGTTGGCGAAAACATCTTTGGGTATAACAGCCTTTTTGAGGGCATTGTCTGCTATAGCGATTCTATCTTCAGGCATAAGGATCTTGTATTTGAGAATGAAGAAGAGATTGCAGATGCAGGCTACGCCATTGTAAGCTTTGAAGAAAGTCCTTTTGAGACTGTTGGTATGGTTGACCGGTCCCAGTACAGCAAGGATGCCTTCGTCTATTATTCCCATCAATTTGATGTGAGGCATTACTTTTCTGAGATAAACCTCAAAAATATTTCTACGGAGGGTCTTCTGTACGACGACCATAAATATGGCTCCAGCTACTGGTTTCAGGAAGGTGCGGACCAGGGTTCAATCGATACCTCCCACAGGCTTCATTCCAATACGACCATTTTTCGCATTGCCGAAGGGAACAGAATCGTAAAATTCCTCGTCAATAAACCTTCGTTTATCCCTTTTAAAGGCCCGCCTGCGTTTATTATCAAAAGTACTTTTTCCTTCAACAACCGATGGTTTAACAGGTGGGCTGAAATGGTATCCGCCAACGATGACCTCTGGTCTCTTAGCCAGATAGAGGCGGAGATATTGTCATTCGTCTTCTCTTTCGACCAGCGATATGACCACGATACGGAAGTGGCAATTGACGATGTCGATTTCCGCCATGCGATCCATTACCTCTTCAAATTTAATATTGTCAGAATACTTGCCGCACTGCTACACCCGATTCCTGCCGTTGGCGACGTCTATTCTTTTGTTTTTGAGGAAAATGTGGCGATTTCATTCGGCCCCCTTAATAACATTATTCAGGAACTGGTCGCCTGCCACAAAGCATTGCTTGGAGCGGGCAAACTTCTGGAAGGGAAATTTAAACCTTTCTTCCTGCGCACCGACCATCGCAGTGTCTTTGACGACTGGCGCTTTTACCTGATCGAAAACATATACCTTCCGAATAATCCGGAAACGGCGGCATTGCTCAAGAACTTCATGGACCTGGAACACCGGCTTGTATCAGGCGCAGAAAATCCTTACTACCGCATCTCAAATTTTTCCTTTTCCTCTGTGCTAAGTTCCGGGGAATACTCTTTCTTGGCGCTCTTTTCAAGGTTGTTCGACGTACTTTCTGAATTCAGGGCCGAAGGCCAGGAAAGGGAGAATATTATCCTCTTTCTCGATGAAGCTGAAGTGGGCTATCATCCCGCCTGGAAAAAATCGTTATTAAAATGGCTCCTAGAATTTCTCTCTGACCATGCAGGTGCCGCACGCTTCCAGGTCATCTTGACCACCCATAGCCCGTATCTCCTGTCGGATCTGGCCCCCCAAAATATTCTGCTCTTCCGGAAGAACCACGAAGGCCACACTGAAATTGTGCCCCCCGACACCTTTGCAACATTCGGCGGTAATATCTTCGACCTTTTGGCGGATAGCTTTTTCCTGCACGACGGTACCATCGGGGATTTCGCCAAAGGTATCATCGGGAACGTGATAGGGCGGTTGAATAAATGGCGCCCGGCGGCGGCAAACATTCCGGAAAATGAGCGTGCCCAATACCTGGCGGACAAGGAACACGTATATAACATTATCAATATTATTGCCGATGACATCGTGCGAAACAAGCTCCTTGAAATGTACTACGATACCTTCGGGATTGCCGATGCCCGTTCCAACGAGATTCAGGTGCTGGAACAACGGCTGCAGCGTTTAAAAGATCAACAGCATGATATGCATTAGGGAGAGTGGGGCCGGCATCGGCACGATTCAGCAGGACCATGTCGTCTTCGTTGCCGCCCGGGTTCATAAAGTCATAATATTTTATAAGGCCATATACGACATACTCGCGGACACCTCCAGGCATCCTGCTGTCTCTGTAAAGGCCTTTCACCACAGGATTGTAACACTTAAGGAATCAGCGGACCTCCCTGACTACAAGAGGCTCCTGAACGCAATCCTGAAAAAAGGCAACGCAGTCAAGACTGCCGACCAAATATATTTCCTCAAATATCCTCGTAACAGGGTTCATCCCGCGAACAATATTGTCGCGGTCAGGCAGGCACTGCAAAAGCTCCAGTCACAATACCAGCAGTTACTTGCCCTTGATCTGTCTCTTGGCCGTGCCGGCCACTGGCGCTATTATCAAGCCTATACCGCAGCATTTGCCTCGATCAGCTTTCTCCTACCCTCCATTTTTGACTATGATGGCTGGTTTGTGAACCTTGGCCCAGGTGAACCTTGGGGACCTTACCAGCTTACCGCGGCGTTGAACATCGATACCTGCCCGTATTGTAACCGTAGTTTCACCTATACCGTATTTGGAAATGGAACTACCAAAATCGCTCGCCCCCAGTTGGATCATTTCCTGCCCAAAAGCAAACATCCCTTGCTGGCGCTATCTTTCTTTAACCTGATCCCTTCATGCAGTACCTGTAACTCCAGCATAAAAGGCGCCGCACAGCCCGATGACGGTACCTTCTTGAATCCATACTCGCCCAACCTCCGTCATTCGCTCATCCGTTTTTCCTACCTTCCCCGTTCCTACCCCGCAACCATCGGCATGAGCAATGACCTTACCATCACATTGAAATACAACGGGGATCCGAAAGACCTTGTGCTCCGCCAAAAGATTGAGCGCCATATTGAGGCCTTTTGCCTAGCAGAGCTGTATGCCAATCATTCCGATATCGTCAGGGAAATCGTGCGGAAAAAAGCCGTTTCCTGTAACCGTTATATAGAAATGCTGCAAGATACCTTCCCGGCTTTAAAGCTGTCCTTGGAAGAAGCTTACCGGCTGGCCTATGGCAACTACTTCAACGAAACCGAGTTTCACCGGCGTCCCCTGTCTAAATTAACTAAGGATATTGCCATCGAGACCGGCACCGTATTAAATCCCTAATAAACTTAGTAAATTGCTGGATCAATAGAAAAAAATATTATCACTATAAATTGTCTTATGATCACATTGGGGTTCGGGTCATTTTACGGTATTTTAGCTCGTTGATTGATCAAGATGCTAATTACATTATATTTACCCGGTCGAAAGGGCCAGTTAAAAAGAGGCAAGTTTCTTCTTAAGAAGAAGCGTTGAATACATATTAAATCAAGGACGAATGACAGAAATGTCAAAAAATAGAACTCAATGACCTTGCACTATATCTGGATAGACAACCATCCGGTCTTATCAAAAGTTGGCTTTAATTTGAGTAATAGGTTTCGAATTCATTATAAAGAAGGCGATGGTAGGGTGGAGATCAGGGAGGCAGAGAATCATATTCCTGTTTTTTTTGCAGAAAATATAAGCAACCTCACCGCGCTCATTGGGGAGAACGGTGCAGGGAAAACCACCGCATTACGATACTTCATCGAATTTGTTTCCAATGGAATTCACAATCGCCAGGATAATGACAATGTGATTGTTTACGAGGATACAGGCAAATTCTTCTACCTTGCAGATCGGGAATTGAAGTTTGATTTGCCGGTCGGCATACTGTCACCAAATAGGGCAGCTGACTCCGAAACGCTGAGATCCCTGGCGACAACCATTTTTGTTTCAAATAACTTTGATCCCACTTCAGCGGCCAGGAATTATATGAGCCAGCAATTGGGAGACACAAAAAATCTTTCGACCTGGTATCTGCTTTACGCCGACTACCAGGCTAAGACCGGTCTGGATGCATTTAACAACTCCAGCATTGCATTTGAGCAAAGATTGTCTGCATTTGCCGCTATGGAATTTATTCGGATGGTGAGACTACTAAAATGGCTGAACTTGAAGGAAGGTAAGGGACGGCCGTTTCCGGTAAAGCTGCCTGCCTATTTGAATTTAGTGCTAAACTTCGGGTGGGACAAAGAATATGCTAGTCAACTCGATGAGCTGCAAATGGCGACAAAAGACTATTTTAGTATATTCGGCAATAAGAACAATGCTTTCTTGCTAAATACATTTCTTGCGGCAGTTTACCATTTTATGGGTGAAATTAAGTTCATTATAGGGTCGGAGCAAATCCAGCCCATATACTTGAAACTTCCAAGAACCATACTAAACTATATCGCGGGACGAAAGTATGAGGTCAATTCGGAGGATTCGATCATGTCTGAATTGAACAGCGTATTTCGTTTCGTATTAACCGATATGGAGATCTCACTGATCAACCCACGGATCATGGAAATGAAAATTTTCATAAACCAGGTGGACAGTGTCTTAAATAACAGTCAAGTAATAATCTCTCCGGATGATCTAACGATGTCCGTTTCCGTTTCTGAGGCAAAAGAAGGTCTGGAGACGCTGGTAGAGGAATATTTCAAGACGCCGCGCATTGCCGGGTTTGCGGATTTTTATTTTAGCCACGAGCCCGCCGGTTCATCCGCCTTGAGTTCAGGCGAATACGGGTTATTTGTCCTCTTTGCGAGAATCAATAGCATTGAGATCGAAGCCGGAAAGACGATTTTTCTTCTCATCGATGAGGCAGAGCTGGCGCTACACCCACAATGGCAAAAGGAATTTATTTATCATTTCGTTGATTTTATAAACGAACGATTTAAGGGAATGCAGGTCCAAGTAGTGCTAACGGCACATTCTCCATTCATACTTTCGGATATGCCTCCGAATTGCGTCATTTTGCTTAAAAAAGTTAATGGCAAGGCGATGGTAGTAGAGAGTCTAGCATCGAGGGCTGAGACCTTCGGTGCTAATATTCATGAATTATATGCGGACTCTTTCTTCCTACAGGATGTACTTATGGGAAATTTCGCTAAGGAAAAAATCGACAAAATCATAATAGCTTTGAATAGCGAAAACCCTCTTGAAGACATAGGATATGCTCGATCATTAATCGGAATAGTCGGCGACCCTATCATTAAGACCAAGTTATTGGAGATGCTGGCGTTAAAGACAGGAGAAAATACGGAAGTCGCAAGACTGCTTGCGCAACGGGAGTATATTGAGAAAAGGATTCGGGAAATACAAAGCAATGATCCAAATTAAACCGTCTTTTACAAGAGACATCGATGCACTTTGCTTGGAACACTACAATTTGCTTCAGGCTGAGTTAACGACCAACCTGCCCAAACTTAAAACCAGGCAGAAGGCTTATATTGCCGGTCATTTGAAAGAAATTCTTACCTCCAAACCTGGTGATCTCTTCAAAATAAATAAGGAATTCAAGGAATACTGTAAAAAAGGTGCCTATAAGATTAAGAACCCGACTGTCGGTTTGCAAAAGGTTTTCAATTATAATTGGTTTTCAAATAAAAAAGCGACTTACTATTGTGCGTATGACTTGGCGAAGAAATTGAATGTAAATGTATGCCCATATTGCAACAGGAATTATACGGTTACTGTCTCGGAGGGTGGTAAAAGGACTGTAAGGCCTGATTTTGACCATTTCTTTCCTAAAAAAGAATATCCGCTATTGGCCCTTTCTTTCTATAATCTTGTTCCAAGCTGCCTCATATGTAACAGATCAATAAAGAATCAGGCAGATGTTGTGAGCGGGAAATTTGTTCACCCTTATGTAGAAGGCTTCGGCAGCACGCTAAAATTCAATCATATACCTCAAAATACCGATAGCGCAGTGGGGATAAAAACTGATCACACCATTTTTCCCATAACAAACCCGCTCGAGCCGGAAAAGGGAAAAAGGTGTCTGAACAGCTTCGAACTCTTCAAACTCAAGGAAATATATGAAAAAAGCCATACCGGTGAGATCTCGGAGCTGATCCGGAAGCATCACATATCAGGCGGAAAATATCTTGAAAACCTGCACAAATCCTTTCCCGGGCTCGGCTCGGTAGAAGAATTGTACCGCATTGCTTTTGGCAACTATTACCATGAAGAAGACCATGAAAAAAGGCCCCTGTCGAAACTCACTAGAGACACAGTCGAGCAATTGCTTTTTACTTATCCCACAAGTGTCATTAAAGGATTGTTTTAACTCATTTTGTGCATTGACCCTCGGCTTAAACAATATTCAGCTTAAACTGTCTATTTTGTAATCCTAACAAAGGAATCCTGCCTTTTGGAATAAGTACGCATATTTTTCTTCTTCTTCTTGGGTTAGTTCAATCGTAACTTCCCTATCTTTAGGCGTTGGAGTAGGAAATTCAAAATGCTTGGGAATCCCGGCAATAACTGGCTTTGGCGAACAATTCAAGGCAGATTTTTATAATGCTCTTTCGCGAAAGATGAACAAGATTTGATTCACACAAAGAATTATAATTCCGCTAATCACTATTAGTATTAAACTGAACAACCCTTTCATATTTCAAAGTATACATTAATGATTGACATATTTTTGTAATTTAACCCTTTTAACTAAACCAATGAATAAAATTCATAAACTTTGGTGACAGGTCGAGTTAAAGGTGGTCAATTCATAGGGGTGTGGGTATGAACTAGCCATTCATTTCAATGAATTTATTCTATTGAGTGTAAATTCGTCCTTAAAATAGTTGTTAATTCTTTTTTGAGGATAATTATTTTTTCTTTGAACTCCTATTGTAAATGTAAGTCGCAAGCGCAGTCACCGTAAACACAATTGTGCCAATTTTTAGGTAGGTAAATATGGTGCCACCTAACAACTTGTCAGGATTCATAATGTGATAAGATATAAACCCACAAATAAATATAGTAAGTGATATAAATATTATCCAATACATTACATGACGTAGTTTATTCATTGGCATTAGTTAGTCTTAATCTATTGTTAACCAGAATTGGAATAACCTAAATACCTAAGCATTACCTGTTGTTATTGAAAGACTTTAAAGTAATTGTAGTTTTGTATTCAATTGCTTAAGCAAAATTCGGTTCAGTCACGGCTCTAATTTTTTTTTAAATCAACATAAATAAATTCAAGTAATCTTCGGGATTCACCGGTTTTGATAAGGCGTAAGATGTACACTTCCGCCCGAAATTTTGATGATTGCTTAATTTAACTTCAGTTGGCCTAGTCTTTCCAATTTCTTTTTTACTTGAGGGCACTGGTTTGTTAACATATCTTGATGCCAAGTATTCACCCAATTTAGTCATTAATAGTCATTGTTTTCTGTACAGACTTGTAGATCTAATATAAAAAATATAGAAAGGTAATGCACTGTGTCAGAAGGCTTTCATTTATTTCCATCGACGAAAGCATCTATTCAATGTCACCACCCAATTGATAAGAGCAACCGTGATGATTTTGTGCTGCCTTTAAATTGTTGATAATCATTAGAAGAGCCCGAAGGGGTTCGATTGCAATCCCCTCACCTCCACTTAAGGGAGATTGATGCACGAGAATCCTCTTTTTGTGACATGATTAGTCTCTTCTCTTTTCATTTTCAAATTATTATGCGATAGGTCCGGAATTAGGGACGGTGTTCGATAGACCTGTTCTAGTGAAAAGACAACCACGATTATACTTCGGGAACTGAAAATTTATCTGTGTAGTTTAGGTGACCTTCTACCGAATGAAATTAATGCAAAATATTTATTGTATGATAAGATGAATAATGAAACCGGTACATACCAGTCCTAATAGGAACTGAAATAAGACAAATAGTGCATAATTTATATTTTTAAACACAATTTTGACAACGTCTAACTTTATACCAAAAAAAATGATAAAGGTATAAATTGTACATGCCAAAAATGGCTTTAACCCATAATTGGGTTCTATGACTTCGGCATCACCCTCTGATTGTGAAAAATTATTGGTATACAATCTTTCAATACTTGGGATTGAATAGGATTTGGAGATTTGAGGAAACCATGCATAATTAAAAGCGGAAAAGATGAGAACAAGAATAGCTGACCAGATAAAGATAAGCCACTTACTGTATCCATAGTTCCACCAGTATTTGCTAAAGACATTGAAAATGCCACCTTGGTAGTTGTGATATTCAATGTCCAATTTTTGAAAACTTTCTACTTTCCCTTCTCGTTTGAATTTCTCGAGTAAACTCTGATAGACTCCGTTTTTTTGATCCTCGTTTGCCGACTCCGTAAAATAAAGTTGAAAATATTTGTATTCGAGATCGAGTTTTGTAATATCCGTATTCACCAAGTTAATCCGGCATTTTAGAGTAGTAATAGAATCTAATATTGGGGAAAATAAAAAATTGCCTAAGGAATATTTAGCCCACCATGCACTCTTTCTTTTGGGAATGATCTTATTGGCTAGAGTGGTTAGTTCAGTAATTCCAGATAGCTGAGAATAAGACAGGTCGATGGAATCTGGCAAGGTTGTATGATCGAATACAAGTGCGGAGCCGTTGCGAAAAACACAATTGGAAGCGTCTAATTTTCCGTTTATAAAATCTCCAGATAAAATTACTTTATAATCTATAGTATCCAGTAAAGTTTCTGGAATGGCAAAGTTGAAATACTTATTTAGGGGAAAGCCGCGGTTTTCAAAAAAGGTTCTTTCGATATGTCCCCATCCGAAGGTTGCCCCTTGCTTTAAAGTAGAGTTTGATAAATTTAAAGCATGATTTGCATTGAAGGATATTTTAGTGAACACAATTATGCTATCAAAAGAGCAATTGTTAAATAATAACATTCCAGTCGATCTTGAGTTGATGACAGAAAAAGAATTTAAAAACGTTGCCGCTTGCCACATGGAGAAGTAATAGCCAAATCCTGGCTGGGTTATTTCGGCCGAATCAGAAAATTCACAGTTATTATAACCAACATCTTTTTTGAACAAAGTATTTGCGAATGATGCATAGGGTCGAAAGATAACCTTGTCAAAAAAAACATCTCGATTTATAATTTGACTATCTAGTCTTTCGTTATTTCCAAAATATTGCTTTGTAAAAGGGGAATCTAATATTATTAAATAATTAATGGAAAACCCATTTTCTAAATACTTTAATTTTGAAGTGTCTACAAAATTTACTTCTGTCGGATAGATATCTTTCGATACAGATGAGTGATGAGGTATCGAAACAACATATATTAGGGCGTAGATTAAATATAATAGAACAAGCAGCAGTGGAATATAATACTTTTTTATTTTTATAAAATAACTCATATGATGTCAATTCAATTTGAAAAAATTTATGTCTTGGAATATTCTCCGACCCTTCTTTCTGACTATAGGTGAGCTTATCTTATTGAGGCCTAAAGCTGCTTCTCTGAAGCCTTATTCATCATTTGATAAATTGTTTCATACAACACGAGTAAATTGAAAATGTGGTAGAAATTGCTTTTTTATTTTTATAAAATTACCCAAGTAAAAAATAGTTTGCAAGGGTTAAAACACCCTAAATACTGCATTTAAAAAATGGACACCATCAACAAAAAATAATAGGAATTTCCTCAATTAGCTTTGCTGCAAGGGGTTTTAAGGAATGTTCATCCGGTGATTTTTCGTTTTCCTTATGGTTATAATAATTAATTTAGTAGTGACATTTTGTGCCGCTATCGTTTTTGTTTATGCATTTAAGCACCTTTGGCCTACAACAAGACTTCGAAGCTTAAAGGACGTGGTATGATGAAGAAAAATGACCTGATTGTAATGAAAGCGATCGCTTTGTGTTTTAAGCCTTATTTAAAGCCGGAAGAGGCATTAATATATTGTGATCTGGGGCGGACACAATTTGCAAAAAAATGCGACGAGTTTGGAATCTACAAGAGCAATAGCAGTTATTTTAGGCGGGAGGAGTTGGATGTGATGTTATCAGGTGGCCAACCTTCGGGCATCTCTAAAGACCGCAAGTAAAATGGAGAAATCTGGTTCCGCGCCACCTGGCCCAATCTGTAGAATTTATTCTTCTCCCCCTTTTTAATTTAGCGTATACCTTTCCATTCTAATGGATAAGGGTTAATGGTTATGGTAAGATTAGCGGCCCCCACCAATAAGTGGGGTTTTCTATTGCCGATCCCCGAGAAGAACGTGTCAGAATTTATCAGAATTCTCTTTATTTTTGTCCCGACATCGAAAGCGAATAGAAGCGGGAATAAGTATGCAAAAAGAACACGACTCTTGATTTCCGCCTTAGGGTGACACAAATTTGACACATTTTATTTATAAAGGATTGATATTCAGAATAATAAGAATCCTATTCTGGGCACCAAATGGCCTTGTAAATAATTGATTTACAAGGCCATTTTCTTTTGAGCGAATAACCAATCTCTTATACCCTCAATCTTGTAAGCAATAAGCCAGGTCGCTCTGTGGTCTGCTCCACCCTTGCCTGCCATTTCTGGTGGAACAACTGTTCCTGCCTGCAATGGCGTGTAGTTAATTTTACATCTTTTTGCCAGCACTTTGTTTACCGCTTGGTTAAACTCTTCTGCCGTTGATCTTCCATTAAGTGTTTCCCGGCAAATCTTTGCTCCCTTTTTTTCCAATGCGGCAGTGATGGCATTCATTCCTGGAAAAGCTTTGTCATCACCCTGCGAGACTACAATCCATAAATTATCCTTTGCTAAGGGAGAAACGACGGCAGGATCCCATTGTCCTGCTACCAAATAAGAAGCTGCAAACAAATCAGGATATTTAAAATTCAGCACTATGGAAGACATACAGCCCATAGACTGTCCGGTGGTGTAAAGCCGTTTAGTGTCAATACTATATTGTTGAGTCAATTTATGTATCAGGTTTACTGTTGCATCCAAATCTTGTGTATATTCCGATTTGTCATTGACAGTGACTACCGAAAATTGTGGCGCTAAGACAAAGGCTTCGTGTTTAGCTTGTTCTTCAGGGCTTGCCCAAATTACGGCTCCCAAACCTTGCATCAACGTTGCTCGTATCTCTGTGCTTACCACCCCCGCATCGTGAATAAACATCACCATTGGATAGGATTTATGCCTGTCATAATTTTTCGGGATAAACAAATTATATTTTACCGTAATGCCCGTTGCAGGATCGTGAAATTCCTGTTTTGTAAAATCATCAACAACGAGGTTGATAATTTTATTTCCATTACTCATGGTGGTTTCCCAGGAATTTATTGTGTTCCCATCGGTAGCTTCAACACTTTTCAGTTGGGTTACCGTAACGGCAGCTTTTATTATTTTAGAATCTTTACCATTGGGAATGAAAGTAGCGGAGTTTTCATCATTGGGCGATAATTCAATTATAACAAATTTTCCATCTTTTCCTTTGTCCGATTTCCGGGCTGTATCATTGGCATATACTTTCGTAATAATTCTTCCATTCACTGAAAAAAGATCTTTTTTCAGTGTCTCGTTTTTAATGGTCGTGTTATATTCCAATATAGCCGCGGTAGTTTTCTGCCCGCTGCCAAATACTTCGGTAAGGGCTGTTACATTTTCAACTTTTCCTTCCTGTTTTTGGGCGGAACAAGAAAAGAGTCCTATCGTTATAGCTATAAAAATTAAATTTCTCATGTTATTTTCAGTAAATGTATAAATAAAAGTGTCCCGTCCTGCCTAATCCTTATATTTGTTTATAGCTGATTATAAGCTTAAATAGTTTATTTTACTCCCGGGCCATGACTGAAATTTTTGATGATATTAAGCAGATTTACCAGTTCGCTTATCCCAGTGGCCGGCTATCGGAGTTTATTGAATTTTTTAGCGAATCTTCTTTTGAAAAAACGAATCTGGTAACAAAGGGGGAAGATTTTACCGTAAAAATGTTCCCCAGCTGGACTCCTACCATCTGGATAAATTTAGGGTCGCCTTACACATTGACACTTGGCAGCAAGGTGCATAGGATACATGGTGATCAAGATGTGCTTGTGCTGAGAGACTCCAATGCGGTACGTCATAACCATGCCTCCGATCATATCTTCACCATTAAATTTTTTCCGGGCGGCCTGGAGGCGATCCTTAGCGTCAACCAGGTTCGCTTAACAGGCAAAGTGCTTGATGCATCTTCTGTCATTCCGCAAACACTAATCCGGCAGATGAAAAAGCAACATAGCTTTGAAGAAAAGACAAAAATGGTGGAAGAATATTTCTTGCTGCAATTACAAAAACAAAAACCTGCTGACCATTACATCAAATTCGTGCGTGATAGTATTGATATGTACGACGCATCGGGCATGCATTACAATACATCGGAAGTGGCTGAAAAAATGTTCCTGACTTCAAGGACCATTAACCGGTATTTTAATTCAGTGGTTGGAACAAGCCCCAAAAAATACTTTTCCATTCTCAGGGCAAGAAAAGGGCTCTCATCGTACCTGTCTGCTAAACCCTGTTTCGACCCGGCCGAATTTGGGTATTATGACATGAGCCATTTTTATAAGGAAGCTGCCAGATTCACCGGCCAGCGCATAGCGCTCCAAAAATAATTGTCCGTTTTTTACCTTCAGTTATCACAGCTTCTCTCTTAGTTTTGTTCAAAAGATCGATGATGAAATTTTCACTGTCTATAACCCTGCCTTTTATTTTTCTTTCAACCATTTCTTATTCCCAAAACAAACAGGGCGTTATCCGTCCTTTGGAAACCTGTAAATGCCAGATAAAAATTGACAGTAGTTTTCGTACACGCTGCGCCTATTTGATCGTACCGGAAAACAGGGAAAAAAATAACGGCAAAACCATCAAGCTCCCTTTTTTCATTGTGGAAAGCAAGAACCCCGGCAAAAAGAAGGACCCTCTGATGTTCACTACCGGCGGGCCTGGTGGCAGTTCACTCCGTTGGGCAACCGGCGCAACAAAAGGCCCCTTTATCGATAGCCGGGATTGCATCGCCTTTGAGCAAAGAGGCACCTACTTTGCAGTTCCTCAATTACGGAGTTATGAACTCGATACGGCTATTAAGGAATCTTACCGTAAAAACCTTAACAAGGATAGTATGGTTCTGGAAGGTGTGAAACGCTACAGAAAACAAATGGAAGCAAGGGGCATCGACCTGTCAGGGTATAATACAGATGAATCAGTGGCTGACATGGATGACCTGATGGCTACGCTTGGGATCAATTCGGTCAATTTATGGGGTGGCTCTTATAGCGGTGGCCTTATGATGGCCGTTTTACAAAAAGACCCTGCACGGGTAAGAACGTTGGTACTGGATTCTCCGCTCCCCACTTTTGTTCCGATAGATGAAGAGGAGCCTGCCAACTTTATCGTGGCACTGAATGTCTTGTTTTCCCATGTCGACAGAGACTCTACAGATAAAGTATTGTATGGAAATTTAAAAGAGAAATTCCAGCAATACTTCAATTCCATTATTGGAAAAACATTTTATATCCGTTACCTCGAAAAAGGTACAACCGACTCTATTACCATCCAGTATACCAAGAATGAATTACTTGATATCATTGAAAACAGCTTTGGCAACCCTTCCAGGCTCCCGTATATGATCGCAGATATCATCCGGGGTAATCATTATGGCTATATAAAAACCAAACTGGATGACCTGTTTGAGAAAAACCAGGCACCATCAGGCATGCGTATTTCCGTTTACTGCGCTGACCAGGCGGCGTATAACAATGAAGCTATTATTGAACAATTGTACCAGGTATATCCTTTCATGAAAGGGTACCATATCAATGATGTTTATAAAGCCATGTGCGATTGCTGGAATGTTCCGCCCATCAAAAAAGAAACCAAGCAGGCTTTTTATTCCAATTGCCCGGCGCTGCTCGCAGATGGAGAGATGGACAATGCATGCCGCCCCATTTATATTGACAGGATCCATCAGTATTTACCCAACAGCCAGCGTATGCTGTTTACCAGCCGTGGGCATATGGTAGGAGGAAAAACTTTTTTCCCGTTTATGCAGCAGTTCCTCAATGACCCATTTAAAAAACTGGTATCAAATCAAAAGGACGTGATTGTTTATTAGACAAAAGCCCGCGAAACCTTCAGCACCACCCTAAGCGGTTTCCAGAAGAAAGTTGCCATCATATCGACAAGGCAATTCTTCATTAAAGCAGCGAATAATTGCTCCTTACTCAGTCTGTAGAGATCGGGCCGGGTTTATCCGGGCGGCGCGGATACCGTGCCAACTGACTGTCGCCAGGGCGATCAGTAAGGCGCCGGCGCCGGCGAGCGCGAAGATCCACCAGGAGAGCCGGATATGATAATCGTTGATCGACAGCAACCCCGCCATGGCCATGGCGGCAAGGGGAGTTGCCACGATAAAGCCCAGGAGTACGGGTTTCAGCATCTCTGTGGACAACGACAGCCAAAGACCGGCCGGGCTGGCCCCCAACACTTTGCGGATGCTGATTTCTTTGGTCCGCTTTTCGACCAGGAAGCTGGCCAGGCCAAACAGGCCCAGGCAGGAAATGAGGATGGCCATTACCGCGAAGATGTTCGCGAGTTGCTCGACACCAAAATTTTTTTTGAATTGCTGCTGATGCTCGTCGTCAACAAAACGGTACGTAAACGGGTAACCAGGGTTTAGGGATTTAACCGTTTTTTCTATCTGGCCTAATTGCGCCTTCCATTGTCCGTCATTGGTCAGGCGTACGAGGAAATGACCGAGGTTGCGCTTGCCCAGGTATACGATCAGCGGCGGGATAGCTTTGCCGGACAAGTTAAAGACAAAATCCCGTAGAACCCCGATCACCGTTTTACCGCCGATCCTCGTGCCAATGATTGGTTCCTTCAGCCCCATTTTCCTTGCCGCCGTCTCGTTGATAAGACAGGCGGAGCTGTCCGCACCAAAGGCCGGGCTGAAATCCCTCCCTTCAGCCAGCTTTAATCCCGCTGTTTTGGTCCAATCGTACTCAACCCAGGTTGCCCCGATGATAAAGTCCTGCTCGGGTCTCTTCCCAGGCCAGTCCAATCCGGTAAAAGAGTTTCCAACGCCGATGAGGTTGTCTGTGCTGGCTGTCAGGTTCAGCACGCCGGAAATATTTTCCACCTTGTCTTTAAACAAATCGAATCGGCCCGGGAGATTGCCGTCCGCGGTGATGTCGATCAGGTTTGAAATCTCATAACCAAGGGGCCGGTTGCTGACATAGTTGACCTGTTTGACAACGACGATGGTGGTAATAACAAGAAAAATGGAGATGACGAACTGGAAGGTGACCAATCCTTTGCGGAGGCCCGCACCTTTTCGGCCGATCGACATCAGACGTTTCAATACTTTCGCCGGTTGGAAACGGCTCAGGTATAACGCGGGGTAGCTTCCCGCCACCAATCCCGTAAAAAGGCCAAGGATAGCCATGAGCGCCCATACCCATCCGTTGCCGAATTCCTTATATAACGGTGCTTCTGCAAAAGCCGCAAACCCGGGCAGTACGAGACGGGCCAGACCGATGCTCAGGACAAGGGCCAGCATGGCCAGCAGCAAGGCTTCACCAAGGAACTGTCCGATGATGGTCCGTCGGGAAGCACCGAGCACCTTGCGGAGGCCAACTTCCCGGGCGCGGCGTTCCGCCATGGCTGTAGACAGGTTCATAAAATTTATACAGGCGATCAGCAGGGTCAGAAAAGCGATAAAAGCGGTGACTACGTACATATATGCCTTTCCCCAATAGGGTTTTCCATCTTTAAAGTTATCATACAGCTGAAGCCTGGTGATCGGATAGGCAAACAGGGACACTTGTTTCGCTGTTGTATGTTTTATTAGAAGCTGCGTCATCAGGCGGTTGACAGATTCCAGGTTCGCACCGGACTGGAACTGGATCCAGGTGAGGACCGATCGGTTTTCCCAGTGGCTGATCCATTCGTTGTCTTCTTCAAAGAGCGTATAGGGCAGCACTATATCAAATTCGATCGAGCTGTTTTCTGGCACATCGCGGATGACGGCGCCTACCTTGAGCGGATGGGTATTGTTGAGGAGAATGGTCTTCCCCAGCGCCGGGCCATTGCTAAAAAGCCTTCGGGCCGCGCGCTCAGTCAACACTATCCCACTGCCTTCCCGCAGCGTGGCTACGGGGTCTCCTTCTACGGCAGGGAAAGTCATCATGCGGAAAAAATCGGGCTCGACGTATATTCCTTTCTGATAGATCGCCTTCTCGCCGTATGCCGTTAACGACTGGCCTTCTTCTCTCTCCCTCACGACATATTTCAGGGCGGGCATTTCCTTTTGCAGGACAGGGCCGAGGGGCGCGGGGGTCCGGTTTCCGGTATAGATAGTGCCGGCAAAATTCTGGTTCATCTCCAGCAGGTGGATGGACCTATAGTTTGCATGGAATTTGTCGAATCCAAATGTGTAGACGACAAGCAGGCAAATGACGATCCCCGTCGTCAGCCCCAGCATAAGTCCGCCGATGTTTATGATGGAGGTGACCTTGTTCCGGCGGAAACTGCGCCAGGCCATGGTGAAGTAGCTTTTTAGCATAGAGGAGATATGTGGAGGTGGCAGCCAAGACAATGCCATTTCGACAACGATTTGTAAATCAATGATTTCCTTTTTTATCTAAGGACCGGAATGCCCGTTTTCGATCCAACTCGTGTTTGATTATGGTTAGAAATTCGCGTCCTAGTGCATACAACACATATACACTTTGCTTGTCTTAATGTATGCGTCTGAATATTTTGTCTTAACCATCGTCCCACCGTCCGCGGGCCATATAACACGTACTGTCTTGTCCGCCATATTCTTCTTCGGAATATTTCAAGCATGTATCGGCTGGCAGAGTCAAACCTATACCCGGATCTTTATCCGGGATTAGCCCACGCAAGTCAAGTTTAATATCAAGTCCTTTTGCCGCTTTCTGAGCCGTCTGCAATGCAGCCATGTAATCATTTGTTGATTGAATAAGTAAGAAATATTTTTCATTTTATCAATTTATAAACTCTGTTGTAAAACTAATATTCGTTGCGAACGGACCCGTCAATAAAAGGTCGGCGAGGTCATCGTCGTTACAAAAGAAAAATCCTGTTTGAAGTTGTACACGGTTATCCGCCAGTTGCGATCGATGTTGCCATTGATGCCGCTGTAGTCGGTGGCTACCCTGTAGGCCGTATTCCAATAGGAGTCGGGACCGATATAGGTATTGGTCGACACGATCGTACCGGAATTATCCATCCGTTCTAATTTCATGCTAAACCAGAAATTGCCGTGTGTCTGGACGTACAGGTATTCCACATCCCGCAAGTTCCTGTTATTGGGGATCCAGCCAAAGGAGAAGCCCGGGGCGGTGTTGTCGGGATACAATTGCTGCGCGGCATAGTTGTCATAGGTATCAAAACCAAGGGTGGCGGTGCCGTTGTAGGAGGCAAACATGAGTGACTGAGTGTCGTCGGATGGGGTGTCGTTAAACAGATTGGCTCCATTCACTACCTGCCCTTGTAGTCCAACGCCGTTGGTCCCTTCGCCGTCTACGAGAGCGTTGGAATGGCGCATACCGAGGGTATGCCCTATCTCATGTTGCATGATCGAGACCTTTCCCGTTGCAGAGGAGGCGGGACCGGTAGGATTGATGATGACGTAGCTGCCGATAAAGCCGTTCTGCGGAAAGCGCGAGGCCGCGTAGGTACTGGCGCCGAGCGCCGTGGCGCCACCAGGCACATTGGCGCTGGCAGCCGAATAAAAGACGATCTGGGCGCTGGCCGCGGCATTTACCTGGACAAAGGAGACCGCGCAATTGGGAATGTTGGTCCAGTTCTGGGTAGCCGTGACGATGGCATTGGCCCAGTCGGCCCCGTTGGTCAACCCGGTGACACTGGGGTCGATATAGTAGGGGATGTTCTGGGTATTGACCCAGCTGATAATCCCCGTCCCATCTGAGGATGCAGCGGCGTTGATGCCATATTGATCCGGCGTTATTTTATTGACCGGGTTGTTAGTGCTGCTGCCCGAGGCTCCATTTTTACTGTTCATGGCGGCCTGGACGGTTTTTTTGTCGATGAGCATGTCTCCTTCCAGAACATAGTTATCGGGAGTTACGCCGATGCCCTTTGTGTCGAATCCGGCGGATTTGAACCAGGCGAGAATGCCCTTGTTGACGTTGTTAGCGGAGAGATTGGTTTGCGGTTGGTCGATCTTTTTTTGACAGCTATAGGCAAATGTTAGCATGGCCAAAAGGCATAAGCAGCTGTTTCTCATATTAAAAGGTTTATGATCCAATATAACCATATTAATTGAAAAAAAGGGGGGCTTTAGTGCCACTAACCGGAAGATGCGTTAGTTTACTGCAATTTGGGACGGACACAATTTGCAAAATACACTTACCCGTAATTATGTGTTTTTTTTTCAATTTGTAGAATTTATTCTACTCCCCCTTTTTAATATAATTAATACCTTTCTAGTCTAATAGGATAAGGTTTAATGGTTTTGGTACGATTAGTGCATCTCCCCACTAACAAAGTGGGGTTTTTTTGTGCCCGTTTTCGTCGGCTACTAATCTAATTTTTAGTCATAGCATTGTCCGACAGGCATATAAACCCTCCTTGTCTTTCGCTCGTAATTACGTAAATTCGAAGCATATCCTGCTACAAGCCGTTCTCTCATTTTTATATCAATAATCTTCATGCCTATGTCTAAGAAATCAGGCAACGAATCGGCAGGCGATGGCGTATTCAGCGGGTCGCGCCGCGACTTCCTCAAACAGTCCTCTTTTTTGTCGGCTATTGCGCTGACTCCCGGCACGATCGTCAGGGCGGCGGAAAATCAATGGGATGAGAAGGTCGCGGACGCTTTTGAGAAAATTCCGGTTAACCTGGAAGTCAATGGAGTGAAATATAGCGTGAAGGTGGAACCCCGGGTGACACTCCTGGACCTCTTGCGCGAGCAGCTCAATCTCACCGGCACAAAGAAAGGCTGCGACCGGGGACAATGCGGGGCCTGCACCGTGCATGTCAACGGCGTACGGGTCAACTCCTGCCTCAGCCTGGCTGTGACCAATGAAGGCAAAAAGATCAGGACGATCGAGGGGCTGGCCACCGGCGATGAGCTCCATCCCATGCAAAAAGCCTTTATCGAACACGACGGATTCCAGTGCGGCTATTGCACCTCTGGCCAGATCATGTCGGCAGTGGCGCTGGTGAAGGAAGGACGCACACATTCCAGGGAGCAGATCAGCGAGTTTATGAGCGGGAATATATGCCGCTGCGGGGCTTATTCCAATATCGTAAAAGCCATTCAGGAAGTTAAAAACAGCCAGTCATGAATCCATTTCAATACGTACGGTCTTCGGGGATATCGGGCGCGATCCAATCCCTGCTCAAAGAACCCAACGCCTGCTTCCTGGCAGGCGGAACGAACCTGATCGACCTGATGAAAATGGGAGTGGTCATGCCGGAAAAGCTGGTGGACATTAATTGGCTGCCGCTGAAAGGGATCGAACGGATTCCCGGCGGGGGATTACGCATTGGCGCCCTGGCCACCAATAGCGAAGTGGCGGATCATCCGCTGGTATTACGGGATTACCCCTTATTGTCGCTCGCGATCAACGCAGGCGCCTCTCCCCAGCTACGCAATATGGCGACGGTAGGAGGGAATATGATGCAACGTACCAGGTGCCCGTATTTCTTTGATACGGCGCTGCCCTGTAACAAAAGGACGCCCAACAGCGGCTGTGGGGCGCTGCAGGGATACAACCGGATGCATGCCCTCTTTGGCGCCAGCGATAAATGTATCGCCGTCAACCCCAGCGATATGAATGTGGCCATGACGGCATTGGAGGCGATCGTATATGTCAAAGGCCCCAAAGGCGATAGGAAGATCCCTTTTGCCGATTTTCACAGACTGCCGGGCGATCATCCCGAAAAAGACAATATGCTGGAAAGAGGGGAATTGATCGTCGCGGTGGACCTTCCGGCGGCTGCCTTGTCCAAAAATGTACATTATTTAAAGATTCGCGACCGGACATCCTATGCCTTTGCCCTCGTATCGGTTGCAGCGGCCCTGAAGCTGGATGGCGCCAGGATCAGCGACGCCCGCCTGGTTATGGGCGGAGTGGCGCATAAACCCTGGCGCTTGCATGCCAGCGAGACTTTTTTGAAAGGGCAGACGGTCAGCGAGGATACTTTTGCACAGGCGGCCCAGATAGCCATGCAGGACGCTAAGGCATATGAGTATAACCAGTTTAAGCTGAAGCTCTCGCCGAATGTGATCCGGCAGGCGCTGAAAACGGCGTCTGGTCTTACCTCCTGATCAAAGCCCGGCACAGTGATCCGGAGCCGGTCAATAAAACGATTATTATGAAGAAAGATGCTATAGGAGATCCGTTAAACCGGGTGGACGGCCGGTTGAAAGTGACAGGCGACGCGAAATATTCGGGAGAATATAAAGTGCCGGGCCTGACATATGGGGTGCTGGTACCCGCGACGATCACGAATGGCTCTATCACGGCGATGGATATCAAAGCGGCGCAACGCGCTCCCGGCGTGTTGGCGGTGATCACTCCCTTTAATGCCCCCAAAGTCCCCGGCTACCAGCCGGATGCGGCAAAGCCAATGAACGGATTGAAGCTCTTCAACGATAACCTCGTCCATTTCAACGGACACCCCATCGCGCTGGTGGTGGCGGAAACCTTTGAAAAAGCCACCTATGCAGCCCGGTTGGTGAAAGCCACCTATCAGGAGCAGCCTTTCGAAACAGATTTTCATAAGAACATGGATAAGGGCGTCGTGCCCGATGGAGGAAAGTACAAGGATTATGTCCGGGGACAGGCCGACGCCTATAAGACGGCGCCCGTGATCATCAAGCAGGATTATATGCTGCCCTCCGAAATGCACAACCCGATGGAGCTGCATGTCACCACCGCTTTCTGGGAAGGAGAGGATAAAGTGACCCTTTATACGAAGTCACAGGGAGTGATCCGTTCACAAATGGCCATCGCAACCGCTTTCGGGCTAGACCTGGCGAACGTCCAGATCAATTCCCGGTTTGTCGGCGGGGCTTTTGGCTCCTCCCTTCGTACCTGGCCGCATGAAGTGGCTGCGGTACAGGCGGCCAAACTGCTGCAGCGTCCTGTCAAGCTAACCCTGACACGGGAACAGATGTTTACCCTGGTGGGCTACAGACCCCTGACCATTCAAAGAATAGGACTGGGCGCCACCACCGATGGCAAGCTGATCGGCATCACCCATGAGTCGCATTCCCAGACGGCCGTCTACGAAGAGTTCACCGAAAGCGCCGTCAGCGTATCCCGGTTCCTTTACAACAGTCCGAATGCCAACACACGCTATCGGGTTGTTCCTTTACACGTCGGCGTGCCGGCGCCTATGCGGGGACCCGGAGAGGCTACCGGTTCATTTGCGATCGAGTCCGCGCTGGATGAATTGTCCTATGCGCTGAATATGGACCCTATCGAATTGCGGCTGAAGAACTATGCCGATATGGATCTGGAACGTAACCTTCCCTGGTCGAGCAAATACCTGAAAGAATGTTATCGCCTGGGGGCTGAACGGATCGGCTGGGACCAGCGTAGGACGAAACCCGGCGCGCTCCGGGATGGGGAGTGGCTGGTAGGATATGGTATAGGATGCGGCGCCTTTGGCGCCTATCGGAATCGTGCCCAGGCTAAAATAAAATTGGTGCCGGATGGTACCGTGAATATTCAGAGCGCCACCAGCGACATCGGTCCGGGTACGGGAACGTCCATGGTGCTCATTGCTGCGGATACGCTGGGACTGCCTGCCGACAGGATCACCTTTGAACTGGGTAATTCCTCTTTTCCGATTGCCCCTACACAGGGCGGCTCGCAAACCGTTTCCTCGGTGGGTTCCGCAGTACATGACGTCTGCGTCGCGCTGAAACAAAAACTGAATACCTTATCGGGACTGCCTGCTGACAGTACGGCCGCCATCGACTATACCACTATTCTGCAGCAGCATAGTTTGCCCTTTATGGAACTGACGCAGGAATCACAGGGAGGCGAAGACGCCAAAAAATATTCCATGTATTCTTTTTCCGCGCATTTTGCCCGGGTTCATGTACATCCGCTGACAGGCCAGGTAAGAGTGTCAAAGCTGGTGGCGGTGGTGGATGCCGGGAAGATCGTCAATCATAAGACAGCCAGCAGCCAGATGATCGGCGGGGCCGTTGGCGGCATCGGCATGGTGCTGACGGAAGAAGCCGTATTCGACGACCGGTTTGGCCGCTATATCAATGGCAATTTCGCAGACTATCATGTGCCGGTGAATGCGGATATCCCCGATATTGAAGCTATCTTCATCGATAAACCCGACCCGATCATCAATCCCGTTGGAACCAAAGGCATTGGAGAAATCTCGTTGATCGGAGTCGCCGCGGCCGTCGCCAATGCGGTTTACAATGCGACCGGAACAAGGATCCGCAACCTGCCGATCACACCGGATAAGGTCTTGCAGGGATAAAAGAGTCTGCCGGTAACACCTTATCGGGACTAAAGCACCAATTTCCCCGAAAAATAAATGCGCACCTTATCGTATGGGCTTTCGTATATTTATATTGTAGTTGAAAAACGACGCACCCCTTAGGGCTTCCGTCAGATTGGATGAATCAACCCTCATATTGGCATTATTGATATTGATTAAATTTTGCATCCTGTTGTTCAAATATCGATTTCGACCCACTATATTTGCTTCCTTTGCACCCCGTAATATATTAAACCTACCTTTTTAGCCAATATTCCCCGGCCATTGTAGTATTTGCTTTCCGTTTTAATATAGATATAAACTTCGTATAAGGACTGGTTTGAAGATGATATATCAACCTACTAATCGAATTGTTGTAGAGTTTAGCCAGGGCGATCCCCGGGCTTTTACAATAATTTATAATAAATATTATTCTGCATTATACTTGTTCGCCAAGAGTCTTTTGACGACCGGGCAGGATGCAGAGGATGTTGTGGGGGATGTCTTTTTAAAGCTATGGAGTGGTAGGGCCAACTTTGATACTATTGAGAACATTAAGTCCTACCTTTTTGTGATGACCCGAAATGGCTGTCTCGATCTTCTCCGGCGGCTCATGCTTAGATCCAAGGTTCAACAGGAGTTGATCTATCAGCTGGAGAATAAGGCCGAAGATGCGTTTGCGCGTATGGAAACCAAGGCGGAGGTGATGGAATATGTCAGCCTGGAATTGAAAAAATTATCGCCCAAATACAGGACTATTTTTAGGCTCTCCTTCATTGATGGTCTGAAGAATGAAGAGATCGCGTCGTATCTCCAGATCAGCGACAAAGGTGTTCGGGATATTAAATCTTACATTCGTAAGATCCTCAAGGTAAGTCTGCTGGATAAGCATCTCTTTTTTACTGTTTTATTTTTCTGGCATCGAAAGCATTAGCCTTTCAACCCAGAGCGCTTTCTCTGGGCCAGTCCGAGCGTTTTTGATTCATTTTTCCCGCCTTTGATAAAATTCTCAAACTTTCTTAAAAGTGCCTACGACAATTTAATGGCTCGTTCGTCTTAGTGGTATGTGCTTACGTCATATAGGTGATTGTCTGTATATGTACTTAGTCACATATTTTAAACCTTAAATATTGTTATCGATGCCAGAGTTTACACACCGGGCCTCAGAGTTGCTGGTGAAACATCTTCAAAATACGCTGACCGATCAGGAGCGTGCTGAATTAATGGATTGGGTCAATCAATCACCGGAGAATTTGCAGCTGTTTAAAGACGTTGCCGATCTGGAAACCTTAATGCCTGAACTTACTTCCGTCACAGCTTCCAAAGAAAAAGTGCTGGACAAACTTCGTTCTTTGATCCCGGAGGTGAATGCAACTAAAAGCGCCCGGGTTTATCAATTCCTGCGGAGATATGCGGTCCCGGTTGCAGCCGCTGTGATATTGTTTTTGGGAAGCGCTGTTCTATTCCTCGTACAACATAAAAAAACGAATCTTTCTATATCAGCCACCTCCCGGGCCATCCTGAATGATGTACCCGCGCCCACCGGGGCCAGGACTATTTTAACGCTTGCCAATGGATCCACAATTGTTCTCGATAGCGTGCAGAATGGCAACCTGGCCCGGTTGGGGAATGTCAATGTCTCCAAGCGGAATGGCCAGCTGGCCTACAATACTTCCGGCTCCGGAAATGAAAAACCGAACTCCTCCGAAATAATGATGAATACGCTGTTTACTGCGAAGGGCGGACAAACCATGATCGTACTCGCGGATGGTAGCAAGGTATGGTTGAATGCGGCTTCCAGCATTCGTTTCCCAACGGTCTTCAAAGGACCAGCGCGCAAAGTGGAGCTAACGGGGGAAGCTTATTTTGAAATAGCGACTAACAAGGCCGTGCCCTTTGTGGTAACCGCGAATGAGATGCAAATCGAGGTGTTGGGTACTCACTTCAATGTGATGGCTTACCAGGACGAGCATTCTATTAAGACCACCTTGCTGGAAGGAGCTGTAAAAGTCTCTAAAGGTACTCAAAGTGCGCTCCTGCATCCGGGACAGCAAGCTCAAGTTACATCAGGGGCCGCGATCAATGTTCTTAGCGATATCGATACGGATCAGGCTGTCGCCTGGAAGAATGGGGCGTTCCAGTTCGACAAGGCGGATATCGCTTCTGTTATGCGGCAGCTGCAGCGCTGGTATGACATAGAGGTGGTATTTGCGGACAAGCCGGACATTCACCTGGTGGGTACGATCTCCAAAAATGTCAATATATCAAATGTCTTAAAAATGATGGAGCTGAATGGCGCGCACTTTCGCATTGAAGGAAAGAAAATTACCGTATTAAAATAGGTTCTCTTAAAAAATTAAAGTATGATAAAACCATGAAATAACTCAACTCATCGGGGGTAATGCATGAAAAAACCGCCTCGGGGTAGGATCCGAAGCGGCGAGTATCTGGGTTACCCATATTAAGAAATCTTTGCGAGACTTTGTAACTGCTTAACCCAAATTAAAAACAAAGATAATGTATTTAAAGGCTCTACGCAACTCCTGGCCATCACGCAGGGGCTTGCCCACCAAAACTCTCCTGATCATGAAATTGATCATTCTTCTGACCGTAATAGCCTGTGTGCATGCAACTGCCGGCGGGTTTGCCCAAACCGTCACGATCTCCTTAAAAAATGCCTCCCTGGAGACAATTTTTAAGGAGATTAAAAAGCAAACAGGATACAATTTCTTTTACAATTATGACTGGTTGGAAAGAGCCAATAAAGTATCTATCGACGTCAAGAATGCACCATTGAACCAAGTCCTGGATCTGTGCTTTGAAGGCCAGCCGCTGACTTATGAAATTGTCGAAAAAACGATATCGGTTAAACAGCGGTCTTTATCTAATCAACCCAATGAGGTTGATCCCTCAATCGTACCCATAGACATTCATGGTAAAGTAGTAGATGAATCTGGCAAGCCGGTGCCAGGTGTTACCGTTGCAATTAAGGGTACTAAAAAAGCTACAACTACAGATGAGAATGGTGAATTTACAATGAATAGAGCCGAAAGTAATACTGTCTTAAATTTTACCAGTATTAATATGCAATCTTTTGAATTAAGTGTTAATGGAAAATCTGATATTGAAATTAAACTAAAATCGAAGGTGACTTCCCTAGGGGACGTAACAGTTGAATATTCAAGCGGATATCAAAAAATATCGCCAGAAAGGGCTACTGGAAGCTTTAGTGTCCTTGATAATAAATTAATAACTAGAAGTATCTACAGTAATATTCTAAATCGTATCGAAAATTTAACACCCAGTTTAATGTTCGCTCATGGCGATATACCCTCAAATAGTAGCGCAACAGGTATAACAATTCGTGGCCAAAGTACTATTTATGGAAACTCTGATCCACTAATAGTTTTGGATAATTTTCCTTATTACGGAAATATAGATAATATTAATCCTAATGATATTGAAAACATAACGATTCTAAAGGACGCTTCGGCTTCGTCAATTTGGGGCGCCACTGCTGGCAATGGAGTGATAGTAATAACTACTAAAAAGGGTCAAACAAAACGGCCTCAAATAAGTTTAAATACCAGTGTTACAATCCAAGGAAAACCTAATCTATTTAATGTAAATACAATTTCGAGTGCAGACTACATCGATTTAGAGCAAAGCTTGTACGGCAAAGGCTATTACGCAGGGTATTTCAATGGAAATCCCTATTTTCCAGCCGTTACTCCGGTGGTGCAATTATTAAATGATGTAGACAGTGGAATAGTCTCATCTACAGTTGCGCAACAACAGATAAATGCCATGAAAACTCAAGATGTAAGAAACGATGAAACAAAATATTTCTACAGGCAAGGTGTTAATCAGCAATATTCATTAAATGTAAGTGGAGCATCGCAAAATATAAATTATTTTATGTCTGCGGGCTGGGATCATGATTTAGGAAATATGGTAAGTTACCAGACCAACAGAATAACCCTCAGATCAATAAATACTATTAAAATCTCAAAGAATTTATTTGTTGATGCTGGAATAAATTATGTTCAGGGAATTAACCAAAACGGAAACAATCCTGGTCAAAATTATATTGGTGCAAATGTATCCACTTTCTATCCATATGCTAAGTTAGTAAATAATAATGGAGCTCCCCTTCCTATAAATTTCTCTTATAATAATAATTTTCTACAAACTTCTCAAAATGTTGGTTTGTTGAACTGGCAATATTATCCAGTCGCTGATATTAATAGAGAAGAAAATAAGGTGAAAACAAGAGATTATACCGCAAATATTGCTTTCCGATATAAAATCATTCCGTCTCTGAATGCTGAAATAAAATATCAATATGAAAACCAGTTAGTAGATGGCACCAATCTATATAGTGACTCGTCGTACTATGCGAGAAATTTGGTAAATATATATACCCAAGTCATTGGGAATGGCATATTATCCTTTCCTATTCCGATTGGGGGTATAATTTATTATCAAAACTCTGAGCTTGTTTCTCATCAAGGTCGAGCACAACTGAATTTCACGCAATCATGGGGGAGCAAAAACCTACTTACAGCAATTGCAGGTACTGAGATTAAAAGCACTGTAACTACTGGCAATTCTAATGTTGAGTATGGATATGAGCCGAATAGTTATACAGTACAGTCTCTAATTAACTATAATATTAATTATCCATTTTATGGAAACTTAGGAAACGGCTCCATCCCGGTTGTACAAAACATTTCGAAGACCACAGATCATTTTCTATCTTATTATTCGAATGCTGCTTATACATACAACAATAAATATATTTTATCTGGGAGTGTGCGTTATGATGAAGCTAATTTATTTGGTGTTGAAACAAATGAGAAAGGCGCTCCATTATATTCATTTGGTGGCGCGTGGTTAGTAACAAATGAATCATTTTATCATTTCTCTTGGATTGACTACTTAAAGATTAGAGCAACTTATGGATATCAAGGAAATATTTCAAGATTAACTTCCGCATACCAAACTCAAACCTATGGAACCGCGGTAAATGTGCCCGTCGTGGATGCATCTATTAAGAATTTATCAAATAGAAATCTGAGGTGGGAAAGAACTGCTCAATTCAATACGGGTATAGACTTTATTAGCAAAAACAAAATTATATCTGGATCAATTGATTATTATCAAAAGAACGTCAAGGATTTGATGGGTCAGGCTCCTATAGACCCTACTTATGGACTAATAAATTATAGTGGGCCAGGCTTTTTCTATGGAAATGTGGCTGGTATGAAAGTTAATGGCACAGATTTAGAGCTTAATAGCCGTAATCTAGATGGAAGATTAAAATGGTATACTACGTTTTTATTTAGTTACACTTCCTCGAAAGTCACTCGTTATCTAATGCCTGTTAATTCGTCAGGAAGTACTTACCTTAATGCTAGTTCTAGTATAAATCCAATTGTGGGTAAGCCGCTCTATGCTTACTACAGCTATCCTTATGCTGGATTAGATCCGTCTACTGGAAACCCTTTGGGATATTATCAAGGGAAAGTTAGCAATGACTATGCTTCAATGGCAACAAATATCCCTTTGGATTCTTTGGTCTACAATGGCTCAGCTCAGCCCGTATATTTTGGAGCTTTTCGTAATACTATAAGCTATGAAGGCTTTTCCCTTTCCTGCAACATTAGTTACAAACTGGGTTATTATTTTAGAAAGCATAGCTATGACGGAGGCTTGCCTACGTCCTGGACATTAAATGGCGACTATGCCAAACGATGGAAGCAACCTGGTGATGAGAAACAAACCAATATTCCATCCCTACTTTATCCTGCGGATCCCAATAGGGAACAATTTTATGACTATTCATCTATTCTCGTGGAAAGGGCTGATAACATTAGATTAGAAGATATTTCAATTAGTTATGACAAGGATAGGTCCAAATCAAGCACTTTGCCGTTTTCTCATTTTCGATTGTATGCCTACATGGCCAATTTAGGGGTTATTTGGGTTGCTAATAAGGATAAAATTGACCCCTACTACAATAATATTTTAAAACCGGGAAAATCCATCTCATTTGGTTTGACGGTTAATTTTTAATTTAAAAGAAATGAAGAATACATCTATAATTCTAGTTGTTTTTTTGATAGCATTACAAATTGTAGCATGCAAAAAAGCGGATTTTCTTAATGCTAAGCCTGATGCATCACTTGTCGTTCCTAGCACTGTGGCTGACTTTCAGGCGTTACTTGATAACGATATTATTATGAATGGAGCAGGCAATAATGGAATTGTTCCAGGCTTAAGTGAAGTTGGGGCTAACGATTATTATTTACGGAATCCTTATTTTAATTCTTCAATGGATTTAATTTCAAAAAATGAATATACTTGGGCCGAAAATCCTTATCCTGGAGCGTATATTAATGATTGGGAATACCCATATAGAGCAATTTTAGCTTCAAATAGCGCTCTGGACGGGATTCAAAAAATTTTACGAACCAAAGATCAACAAATTGCGTACGATAACGTCGTGGGAAGCGCTCTGTTTTATCGTGCTTTCAATTTTTATCAGGTGGCTCAGGTATTTGCTCCAGTATATGACAGTATTACTGCAAATTCTGACCTCGGGATACCTCTACGTCTTAGTTCTGACATAAATGAAAAAATATTTCGGTCAACAGTCAAGCAAACATATCTGCAAATAATTAATGATCTAAAACAAGCTACAACATTATTACCTGTAAACCCTACCACTGGAAACCGCCCAGGAAAGCCAACCGCATTTGCTTTATTGGCTCGAACATACCTTTCAATGCAAGACTATACTAATGCATATTTATATTCTGACTCTTGTCTTCAGCTTTACAATTTACTTATTGATTATAATTTTTTGGATATTTCACAGAGGCTTCCAATTCAGAGGTTTAACAAGGAAAATTTACTAAACGCAATTTTAATTGGAGCTAAGCCTGTTTTATATAACTCCATTGATAGTTCCCTATTTAATTCTTACGCTTCCAATGATTTGAGGCCAAAAATTTGGTTTGGAACTTTAGCAAATACGCCACACTTAAAATGTAGTTATGATGGTTCTGGATTCCCCTATGGGGGAATTGCGACTGATGAGATTTACTTAATAAGGGCTGAGTGTGAGGCAAGGATGGGAAGTTACGCAGCAGGAATGGCAGATCTTAATAATTTATTGGAAAAGAGATTCGTGACTGGAACTTTCATTCCTTACACTGCTATTAATTCTCTGGATGCTTTGTCACAGATACTTATCGAAAGACGCAAAGAATTACTTCTAAGAGGTTTGCGGTGGACAGATCTTCGAAGGTTAAACAAAACTCCGCAGTATGCTCAGACTATTCTTCGGGAGGAAAACGGTACCACATATACTTTGCAGCCGAATGATCCAAGATATGTGTGGCTTATTCCCGACCCCGTAATTGGATTTAATCCCGGAATGATGCAGAATCCAAGATAGTTTAATTTTTTATAAGTAAAACTCATTAAATGAAATTTGAAAGAATGCTATTGATTCAACTTCTCCTATTTCCTTTTTGTGCAACGGCCCAGTTCGAAATTGATTCTACAACTAGCAGTTTGGCTGGCATAGCTGTTGAAAGAACTCTTCCCCAAGTCACTATTGGGATGCATATGCCTGATGACATTAATGCTAAAATATTGTTTGCAGATAGAACTAACATTAACCTTTCAGGTTACATGGGTAAACTTCTTATTCTAGATTTTTGGCATCAATGGTGTGGTAGTTGCTTGAAATTAATGCCCAAGATTGAACGGTTACAAAAGGAATACTTAGGTAAACTAGTTATTCTGCCTGTCACATTTCAAAGTGTATCATCTGTGAAAAGCTTTCAAGATAGATTAAAGCAGCGCGGTGCTCCCCTTTTGTTACCAACTATTGTTGAGGATACTTTGCTAAGAAAAATGTTCCCTCATCATGGAGATCCTTATGAAGTCTGGATTGATGAAAATGGGGTGGTGCTTGCATTAACAAAAGATACAGAAATTAGTGAAAGGAATATTAACGCAGTACTTGCGGGACAGTCTTCTAACCTGGTTAATACTTCATGGCAATGGAATTTTGACCAACGAAAGGCTTTTTTGATTAATAAGAATGGTGCTGCCGATTCTTTTTATCAATATCGTTCAATCATAACTAAACGCATAGATAGTATTCCGGACATATTATATTACACCAATCGTGATTCAAATAGGATGCGTGTATTTATTTCAAATGCTTCAATTAAATGGCTTTACAAGGTTGCGTATTCTCATTTAGATTCCACCGAATTTATGGATAGTAAATCTAGATTGCCTTTTAGTTCGATTGAGAAAAGAATTGTCGAAGAAACAAGTAGTGGCGAAAAGATAAATACTGAAATAAATAGTCCAAGCTATTGTTATGAGTTAACTTTGCCGGCTGAATTTAGCACCAGAAGCACATTTAACTTTATGGTGCAAGATCTTGACAGGTTTTTTTCCATTCATAGCGAAATGAAGAAAATGAAAGTGAAATGCTATTCCTTGATTCGAACTTCCAAAAATTCAAATTATGTTCACCAAAAATATAAATATAAAGCTAAAAACGAAACAAAGGTCCAAGTATTCAATTTTGGAATTGATGATAACGTTGGCACCTTTATAGAACAATTAAATAGACAATATCCTAATTTGCCGCTTATTGTGGATGAGACCAATTTACCGCGCGGTACAAATATTAACTTTGAAATCAATACTGATAATAGGACAATAATTGACTTGCAAAAGCAATTAAAGCGACATGGTTTTGCGCTTGCACGTAGGGAGCTTAGTAAAAAAGTGATTATCTTGAAGTGCAATGGTGGAGCATAAGTTAATTAGTCCGTATTTTGTATTTAAAGTGGGAATTGGAAGAAAAGGCAAATTACTTTAAAAGGGGCCTGAAATTGAATTTATAGGCCCCTTTTTTTCCTAACTTAGTCTTGTTTAAAAATTAGAGTGTTGTTTGTTAGAATCCCTCTGTATTTTGTCGGGGTTCCAGTTATTGTGTGATACTGAGTGGTACCAGATGCGCAGTTTGTAAGCGTTCCTGGACAGGTGTAAGGATCAGTTGTTTGCAGCGTCGTGAGAGTCTGTAACAAGAGATGGTTAGTTGTCGTGTAAGGGAAATAATAATAGGTTGTCTTTGTTGCCTTTGCTTTGGTAGTTGTTACTGCCCCCAATGCTACTACAACGGCTGCTAGGCCATAAATGATCTTCTTCATAAAATGAAATTTATATTTAATAATTGCGCCTACTCTATTTCGCAGGTTTTTCGGCTTCTACCTGATTGTTGCAATCAATATTTTGCCTATATCGGTAAGTTAAAATGTTTTTAATTAAAATTATTTTGGTTCAAGACCACTTTCGAAATGAGAAATTGGCTGTCGTGTTAAGGATATAATGCCTATTATCGAAACTGCAATGAAAAAGAGGTTGAAGACTATGTGCTGCTTCCATGTCATTTTTGTAATTACACCTCCACAGGAACAGGGCAAGTGAACATTAGTGTTTATCATAATAATAAGATATAGAGTAAAAATGGTTAATAACAAAAAGGATAACTTTAGGCCTAAGTTTCTAATGAAACTTCGGGGATAAATCAATAGGAATGCTATCACTAATTCTAATAACGGCACTGCAATTGATATCGGCTTTGCAAATGAATTTATATATGGATACAACGATAGTTGAGTTTGAAAAAAAGATATATTGGTTAATTTGGACACCCCGGTATAAACAAATAGGAGAATCAAAAGAGAACAGCAGATTTCTGTAATCGTATGTATTTTCATAATAGAACAAGTTTGAGGATTTATTGAATTAATCAGCCAATAAATGGTAGCCCTATTTTTTCTGGTGATGAATATCTTAAGAGGAAATGTAGAATTCCACTATTGCCGGTCATAAATCCGGCCGTCGGGTATTTAAAATGCTCTGTCAACCAAAATATGTTTGATTCACCGTCTCTCATTTTTTGCACCATAAGAACTCGTGCTATCCAGTCTGCTCTCTCTTGCCACTGCGCATTTTTCGTTGTAGCAAACGCTTGAAGATATATTTCGCCTAATCCACTTAGGCCGTGACATTGGCCTAAATTGTAGTTGACGAAGTTTTTGTCATGCATATTTAAAGCAAGCTCTGCGAAGGATACATATTGGGGATCATTAAGTATACTAAATGCTTTTAGAAAACTTAACGCTATTCCCATTCCACCGTGACACCACCAGCCACTAATTACTTTATTTTTATCACTATTGTACCAAGCTCTATGACCTCTTTTAGGAATTGAAACTTTCATTAAATAATGGAGTGCCTTACTGGCAGATTTCAATGCTTGCTCATTTTTAAACTGGCTGCCATATTCTAAAAGAAAATAGGCGATACCGGCTATACCATTTCCAAATCCATTTACTTTTTCAGGTTTTGATGTGGTATTGCCGAAAATCAGCCAAGATCCATCACGATTTTGAGCTTTAATGAGATGACCATAAATATTTCTTAATGTGTCGTTTACAAATGCTTCATCAAGAAGGTTTCTGCATTGCAATGTAGCCATACCTATACCGGCCAATCCATACATTAGGTTGAAAAGGGGAGTGCCAATTTGAAGCCATGTTCTAATTTGTTGTATAACCGTATGATTTTTTTCTAAACTTCCAGCTTCAATTGCTTTTGCTAGAGATAAAGCAACTCCGGCAGCACCGCAATATAGCCCTGGAACGATTTCGAATTCCTTAGTTCTGCTATTTAAAATATAAGCCCAGTTTTTGGTCTCGATTTCACGATCAATCCATTGACCTTGATTAATGTTTCTGAGTTGACTTATTAAATATAGTACTCCTGAAATTCCGTGATATGCATCTGCAGATATTTCTCTTTCTCCCAAAATACTATTTTCCATAGAACTGCCTATATAGGGGGCAAACCAAATTTTATTTACAGTCATTAGATCTGATTGGAGACATGAGATGCCTTCCTTGATAACTGATAGTAGCGAGTCTTGGGATGTATATGTTTTTCTAAGTCTGGATTGTTTTTCTGTAACCAGGAATTTCTCATAATCCTCGATTTCATTAATTATTTTTAAAAGGGGCGGCCGGTATAAATCGTTTTCATAAAGGCAAGAAATTATTACATCCTGCAATGGTTTATATCCGATTAAAAAATCAATTTTATTTGAAAAATGATTTCTATCCTCTTCGACTAAGTATGATGGTGCAATTCCAGTAAGCAGAGATAAGATGAGGGCTCCTATGGAATAAATATCATCATTTATTGTAGGTGTTTGCTTTTCAATTTGCGCCGGTGACATAAAACCTATAGTTCCCACTCCATATGCTGGTTCAGGGTATTTATCATAAAAGGAATAAGCTAATTCTAGATCAATCGCATAGACTTTACTTTTAAGGGTTACAATGAAGTTTGTAACTGTAACATCTCTATGCACATAACCTTTTGCATGCATTGACGTTAGAATTTTTATGACTTGCTTTATAACGTTCAAAATTGCTAACTGATCAGGTGTTGACAATAAGAACCAAGGTTTATTGCCCATTTTATCGAAGCAGTAGAGCCCGAGATCTGTAATCCGGTTTATATTTTCCAATACTAAGTACGTATTTCCGTTTTCTTCAAAACAGTCATATACTTTGGGTATTGGTATCTCATTTTGCAAACATTTGTGTAATTCATATTGCCAAGTAATCCTGTTTTTCATATCCCTCCGGAATGGATCAGCGACCATATTTTGTATACCTTCTTTTATGACAAAAGATTTAAATAGAATTCCTGTAAAATGGATGGCTTTATATACGTTGCCTTTTGGGTCTGATTTTAGGATTTTAGTAATTAAGAAATTTCCATTCAACATTTTCTTTGGGGAGTAATGCAATAAGGCCTGGCTTAAATCGAGAATTGGGTTTGGAACAGCAGGGTCAGATTGATGGGGAATTGAATAATTATCTTGCATTAGTTCACCATTCGGGCTATAGATGTATCGATATTCGGTGCCAAATATATCGGTTTTTAAAATAGGATTAAAGCTTCCGTAGCGCATATACAGCACGGAGCTAATATGCAAATCTGTCAGAATAGTTGGTCCAGCTAAATCACGAGTATTTTTTGCGATAAAATTAGCAAGATCTACTATTTGTGCATCGTCTTCAGGATAGAGTGTTAGAATCTTTCCAATCTGCGAAATCCCATATTCGCCTATGTTTATACTTGCGTGACAGGCCCGTGTTTTAATCAATTTAAAGGGTACGCCTGATTCTAAAATAAAAGGAATTATCCTGGAAAATAATATTTCCGTTTGAGAAATTATTATGGAAACATGTAATATCCATCCTTGGATCTTTGTGGGTTTTTTAACATGATAGTGAAAAGCACTTTCTAAATAGGTGATACCATATGTTTTGATATAAACGTCATAATTTTCTGCAATATCTATTTTTGTAAGTAGCATACTAGATGATCAAATTTAAAAGTTAATTACTCGAATATCACTTATGGAGAAAACCGGATTCAAATCGCTATGTGGTCATTCTGGTATTTTTTATGTTTTTATTTCATAATTATTGTTAATTAAACGTTTCCGGCGTATTGGAATCCTTTTAATGTCATTTTGATATTTGTTTTTTGAAATGCTTTGAATTTGACTGGATATATTCACTCAAGAACACTGAGAAGAATAGTAAAACGAATTGCGGAACAATTTGATAGCGTAGGATATTGACCGTAGCTATCAAGCTGAAAACATAATTACAAACGACGAAAATGGTTGCTAAATAGAGCAGCAATTCTTTTTCAAGAGTCTTAGCTATTTTATTTCTTTTGATTAAGTAGATTCCGAAATACGATAGATAACTAACGTTAAGTAGGAGGAATATTCCTGAATAAATGGCAAGTATTCCTTGTAAGGTGTAAGAGAAAGCTCGCACATTTGCTTTTCTGTAATGAAACCATTCCTTTGCGATAGGATCAATATTGTCTTGACCATAATTATAAAGACCAATATGACTAAGCGGCGGGATATAGTAGTGAACCGCATTGGGAATAACAAAATATCTAAAGTATTCCCAAGGATGATTAAGAATGATTGCTTTACCAAACGACTCAAAAACTATGGAAGCTTTACCCCATGAGGAAATTATGTTTTCTTGATTTTGGTAATGAAGTTTATAATAGGTTTTAAGCGGCGCATCTGGCTGGCGGATAAAAAAATTTCCGACATAAGATTCAAGAAAGTCTCTATATAACGTTGGATTGACTTTATGAATCCAATTCTCGGAGATTCTGTTTAGCTCCTTAGATGATTCGGTGTTTAAGGTGCTGCTGTCTACTTGAATCTTATCATATATGTATAGGGCATTATTTGCAAGCTGCCAGCCAGAAAAGAGGCTAAACTGCCTTTTGCCAGTTAAGTTATACGCTTCATTTTGTGTGTGTATAATGAAGGAAACTAGTAGTACTGTGGGAATAATAAGACCCGAAATTTTGAAAAGAATGCTCTTGTTTATTAACAGGAGTAGAATCACATAAACAACGGGATAATAATATGCGTTGTTTCTGATTGTAAAGCAAAGAAATAGTAAAACTGCATGAATGAATAGGTTTAGAATAGTTGGTATATTTAATAGCCAGACGAGGTGAGCTATCCAAAATATGCTTAAAGCTGCAAACAGAGCATCACTGTTTATTGTATTACATAAATACAAAGATAATGGATTGATTATAATAAAAAGAAATAGTAGTTGTTTGGATTTATTTTGGAGCTGATAGAAGTAATCAAGTGTAAAAAACAAAATAAGTGCAGATATTTGTAAAAGAAAATATTGAAACCCTACCAGCGCCGTATCGGAAGATGTTATCTCATGAAAGGCACTTAGAAATTTGGAATAACCAATGGGCCATATACTGATATCAAGATGGGTTGCTGCTGCAAACAGATAGCTGTAGGAATCTGAGAAAAAGTCAGGGTAGGGATACAGTAATTTGAAAACAATGAATTCAACAATTGATATTCCGATACCCAACAGGAGATACTTCCTGTTTTGAGGATCGTTCCAGATAAAGTTCCCAAAGGAAAGCTGCTGCGTTTCGGATATAATTAAAGATGTAATCATCGTATTTTTAATATTGGCATTAGAAGGCATTGGTCAATAATTAGTGGTCGCAGACATCGGTACTCGCTTAACAATAGTTCGACGCGAGAAAATCGTGTATTTAACAAGACAAAACACACTCCTCACCGCATCCCGCATTCGGATCTTCTTTCCCTCCGAGAATGTCCTCCCATAATAGGATATCCCTACTTCATAAATTTTCAACCCTGGGATCCGGGAAAGTTTCACATTTAATTCTGCATCGAAGGCGAATCTTTTTTCCAGAAGCGGAATCCCCAATAGAGTAGAGGTTTTGATGAGCTTATAGCAAGTATGCGCATCCGTCAAATTCATATTGGTGAAAACATTGCTAATGAAAGTCAGGCATTTATTGCCCAGCGTATGCCAGAAGAAGAGTATCCGATGTGGATTGCCACCCATGAACCGGGAGCCATAAACCACATCGGCATATCCGGTAAGAATGGGTTCTAATAATAGGTTATATTCTTTGGGGTCATATTCCAGGTCGGCATCCTGAATTAATATGTATTCGCCAGTCGCATAAGTAATGCCCTTGTGTATGGCAGCTCCCTTTCCCTGATTGTATTCCTGGCAGATATATTTAATGGGCACACCAGGATTGTCGGAAATATACTCCAGGATCATTAGTTCCGTATCATCCTTAGAGCAATCATTGATTACTATAATTTCCTTTCCAACGCCGTCAAGTAACTGCACATCACTTATCTTATCTAATAATATAGAAATAGTAGAGGCTTCATTATATACAGGAATAATAATGGAAAGAGTCTTGATAATAGTAGCATGCAGAGGGCGTCTGGTATGTCGCGGAGTCTTGCGCAGGGGCATGCCTATCTCCGGTGGTTGAAGAGTCTCATACATAGAAAAAAGTTTAGTACACCTCCTTTAGAGAGGTATTGATATATCCGAAAGGTTAACGTAAACCCGGGCGGGACAGCCCAAACTGACTAGCGTAGCGCGCTACCCGTTTGTGACGAATAATTTCAGCTCAAGCTGCCCCTGTTCCAGGTTGTATATATGGGATGCTATTGACCAGACACTTACCTTAACCTTATGCCTTCATTCTTGTTAAAAGGAAACAATACTATTTGTTGGTATTAGATGTATCATGTTGCTCGAATCCGAATACAAGGTAGGATCGCTGATTAGTAAATTAAAGTCCAAGTTTGGTAATATTTCGGCGATTCTTTGAATTTAAAATCATTCCCTGGACTAAAGTTGTCGTCTACATACAAGGCCTTACACCACCCAACACACTCTCTGCTTCTGTAACGTTGCCCATGTGAAAGCAGATGGAGGCATGCAGATTTAATATCTTCCAATCATACAATTCCGGATCGGTAAACCATTGGCAGTTTACAGGCTGTTTCCCATGATACCTTTTTCTGGCGGGCAGGCTGAATTTATAAGCCATGTCCCAATCCTGTAAGCCGACATAATGTTTTATGATATACAGCATGGCTTCCCCTCTGCCAGCATGGGTTTTGCTGGCTTTTAATAAAAGAGACTTCACCTCCTTCCAGTCACCATCCAATCGATCCTGTATGAGTCCCATCTGCCATTGGATGAAATACCTGGAATCCTTATCCTGGTTGGCGCTCTTTAGGAATCGGCCGTAATACTCCAGCGCGAACTGATAATAATCCCGGGCATCTTCTTCCCTGGGCAGGCGCAGCGCAATTTTGAAAAAATAATACCCTGCGAACAGATCATATCCATACGCGGCATTTCTATTGTTTTTTTGCATCTTTGACCAGAGCGTAAGAAAGTAATTGAATTCCCTGGTATTAGTTATCGCTGGCAGAATACTGTCAGATAAATTAGGAGGAAGCAGATTGGTGAGGATATCGCTGATATTTTCGGTTGCATTCATAGATTTCCTTTTTCGATGATCTTTGAATAATAGTTTTGCTTAGTGGCAGCGCGATATTCTTCCGGTGTCATAGCCACATGTTTCTTAAATACTTTTCCAAAGTAGCTTTGATCACGAAAGCCTGTATACTTGGCAATTAGCTTTAAAGGATAGGTGTTTTCCTCCAGTAATTGTTTGGCTTTATCGACTCTGACTTTTTGGATCAATTGTTCGATGGTTAGATTGGTTCTTTGCTTTATGCCGGCGATTAGTTTACGCTGGCTTATATTTACTTCTACTGACAGTTGGATCGTATTGATTTTATTCCGGTAATTTGTTTCAATGAATATAATCGCCTGTTCAATACGCAAGAAATCGTCGTTGTAGAAATGCTTGATGCCATTTATACGCATTGGAAAAGGGTTGATAAGTAAATAAGGTTTCGCTTACTTTTTATCAGAGCAATAACTTTTATGAATGTGCTCCTACTGCGACGGAGCTCATTTCAAGCAGGCATAAATGATGTAAGAACGGGATGAAATGTTTGCGATCTTATTCCCTGCGGTAATACTGCGCCGGTTGTAAAAGTCCTTGCCAATGCGGATTATAAGGGGAAATTCAAAGGGGCAGGATAGAACATCCATGTCTGTCGCAAATGCTATAGCAAGATAGACCGGCAAAATTATTGACACGGGAAAAAAAAGTATTCGATTGGATATTTTTGACCTCTTATAATATGGACGCCTCCTTTTCTTAGATCCGATAAGAGGATTCAGGAAAAGGAGGCGCGGGTTTGATCAGTCTTGGAGTTGATGGATGCACCCGCTTGCTGAAACAACGGGTGTAGCCTTGCTTTAATCAGTTTCTTTTATGCTTTGCTAAATGCCGCCGTAATGTATAACTATGTAATAATGAGATTGGTAGCAATAGTAATGCAGTTGGGTTTAAAAGTTAGGCCCGGGTGCTTTTTTTAAAATCCTTGGGAGTTAGCTTATGCCAGTTCTTAAAAGCCTTGATGAAATTACCCGGGTAACGATAGCCCACTTCAATGGAAATCATTTGCACCGTTTTATCCGTGAGCAACAGCAATTCTGCCGCCTTTTCCATCCGGATATGCTCTAAATAGCCATAAACGCCTATATTGAACACCTGCATGAACCCTTTCTTTAACTTGGTTTCGTTCATGGCTATCTCCCTGGCAAACTCCCTTATAGTCAAATGCTGGTGGTAATTCTTTGCAATGCTGTTCTTTACCCAATGAAGGCTATCGACGTCCTGGCGGCTATAAGGCACAGGATCCGCTTCCTCCGTGGTTCCTTGTACCAGTAGGTGAAACAACAGCTCTTTTATTTTATTATCCAGGTAGCTCGGCTGCAGCAGGTCTGTTCCATAGGGGAAGGCCCGGATCTCGGCTATGATCTTTTGAGAGCGCATCGTCAGCCAGCGAGGCTTGGGAAATAGAGATATCGCATGTTCTTGCTGGATCTTTTTCAAAAAATCCGATAGGGCAGGGAAGGGTAGCAGGGCCGTTTCGAAGAAATCAGGCGAAAACGAAAACCCAAAAGTGATATAGTCTTTACCTGGCAAAAAAGTCATTTCTCCTTCAAAGGTTGGAACATAATAAAGGACAAACTGCCCCTGATTTAATTCGATTTTCCCCAATGCGCCGGTTTTATAATCCAGGTGATTGATCAGCGAAAGGTGCACCAGCAGGAGAGGGCCTTCATGCCGGAAACGCAGTATTTCCGGTTGTTTCATATGATAAATGCTATTCCAGATGACCAGTTCTGAGGTGATGATTTGCTGAAACATGATCTTACCGAAATCACCTGATGCCTTGAAAATAGTGCTGCCTTTGAAAATTTCTCCCTTCCATTCCGGGAAACCTTCTGAATCCTCCAAAAAAAGGATCTTCACCCCATTTTTATCAAAAAAAGTAAATTTCATCCGCGGCTATTTATCCTGGTTTAGGTTTTGAGCAATAGAAAAATCGCTGACGTTGCTTATAACATCAGCTTTTTTAAACGCAATAACTAAAGCATAAAAGTGGTAATGACCAGCGGAAATGTTTGGGATCTACCTTTCATTACCGGAAGACGAAAATTGAAGCAGGCAGGAAAAATGAACCTGCTATTGCTTTACGGTAAACGCCGGCTTGTTCCGACATTTAAAAACCCTTTCAGCGGGTTTGTAGTGTATTTAGTGACCATAAACGCAATAGCGCACATCAACTCCAACGCCGAAATTACGCCCTTACTTTCTGTTTGATAGGTCAAAAAAGTAATAATAAGGGACTCTATATGAAAGCACTTATGTCAATGTCGCTCAGCTTCAGAAAACGGGGTTAAGCTCTCCGGATTTACAGATATACCGGAAAATGCTTCCCGGATCTTCTTCCCCTGTTTCGCGAAAACCTATCCTTTGAAGCGCTTCCCTTGCTTCTATCTCTGAAATGTGGAGCTCCACTGTGAGCCAGGCCGGCTTTTGCTGCTGAAATATATACATGGCAGAGGCCTGCCATGCCCGCATCAACTTCGCAGGGGCCCGCTGAATGGAGGGGGCTGACAGTAATGATAACCTGTTGTTTTCAAGTGCCTCCGCCTTATGATAGCTGTCGAAACTGATGCAAAAAGCAGGTTGTCCGTTGACTTCCATCATCCAGCTCCGGGTCTGGGAAGAATTCCAGTATTGAGGTTGCTCCTGGAAAAGCTGTAAAAGAGTTAACCAACCTGTTGCGCCCGCAGGGGCCATCATTTTGATCCAGGTGGTCAGGAAAGGGAGATGGATATCTCTCAGTGGATGAAAAGCATATAGGGGCAATATTCTGCCGGTTTGTGGATGCATAAGTTATTTTTAATAGATAATATGTATATAGCTATGAGTGAAAACGTTTATCTTTTTGGGTAATGCCTCCTGCCAGTACTGTCCTGTATTTTATATCTATATATTTATAATGTTTCCTCTCGTAAACAACCCCAGTCATTCTCTCACGCATCGGGCCCTAAAAAAACAGACCGCACTTATCTAAACATTGACGATTGTTTTTCTGCTGTTTTTTCAAACTAAACTATAAGTGTATGAAACCCCTATCCATTCGCTTCACCCTTGCCATACTGGCATGGCTGGTCTTCTGCAGCGCTTTTACATCCTGGCAGCCTGCTTCGGTGAGTAGTAAAAAAATTTATTATTATTTTTATAATTACCCGGACGATACTATAAACGCCTACAGCGACACAGCCGATGAGGAGGCCGCGTTGGAATCAGTGCTGGGTGTTACGGTAGACACCAATGCACCCGGAGGAACCATTGTAGTAAAAGGGTATTCTAACAACAATTATCCCCATAATGTGCTGCCTTCGGTATTGCTTTTTGCCCATTATTGATATCCGTTATTCTGAATAAGGAAGCTGTTTCGTTCCAGTTCGACTGCGGGGATGGGATACAGGGCTGCCTGAGATTTCCAGTTTGGTTTCTCCAGGCCCAGAATGGCATCCGCCTGACCGGTTCTTTTCAGGTCCAGCCATCGATGGCCCCATTCTGCAAATAGTTCGACACGCCGTTCCTGATATACAGCTGCCAGTACTTCCGACTGATTCAGGCGTGTAGATAAGGCCGGCAGACCAGCCCTTGACCGTATCACATTCAGGTCGCTTGTTGCCGCCTGAAGAGAGCCCTGCTGCGCCCGCGCCTCAGCCCTGATCAGCAGTATCTCACCCAACCGAAGCACCATATTGTATTCCGCATAGGGGTATCCGCCTGTCCTGATTTTGTATTTAAAGGGATACAGGTATACCGTACCATTCATCGTTTTGCTGCCCGTCCAGGATTTTAGCCGCAAGTCGCCTGCTTCAAAAGCCCTGGCCAGATAGCTTGTAAGCGCGTAGGCCGGCTTGGAAAGAGTGCCGGTTGACGGTATAAAATAATTGCCCTCTGCCGTATTCATCAGGCTACTCACCGGCTGGAGTTGAAAAATTGCTTCCCGGCTCGATGCCAGAAAAGTACTATCCGGGCTTTCCAACTGATAGCCGCCGCTGTCAAGTACAGCCGTGGCGGCTGCCTCCGCCTCCGGCCAGCGTTTTTCATAGAGTAAGACCCTTGCTAACAAAGCCGCCGCCGCCCATTTATTAGGACGTGTCCGGTCTCCCGGATCGGTAGGCCCCGTAGCATACGCGGCCCGCAGCAGGCTGCGCGCATCCAGTAAGTCGGTTTCTACTTGCCGGTAAACCGTGTCTACAGGGCTGCGGGGAGCCACAGCGTTTACACGGTAATCGGTACTGGTTTCCAGCGGTACATTGCCATACAGGTTCACCAGATATATATATACCAGCGCCCGTACAAACTTGGCTTCGCCTGTAAGCTGCTGCTTCGTGCTGTCCGAAACAGCCCCGGCAACAGCGATGTTCTGAACAATCGTATTCGCATTGTAAATCGCGGAATAAGCTGAAGAATAGAGTGTGCTGATATAGCTGTTGCTGCTCAGCAGGACATCATCATAGAATTCCATTGTTCCGGTAACTGATATAGTAGGCCAGGTTTCATCCGCTGAAAGGCCGGGATACAACGCCATACCGCCATTGAGAATATATCCCGGTGTCGCCATCGCCCTGCTGTAAACTCCCATCATCGCTGCAATGGCAGTCTCATCACTTGCAAAGATCGTCGTCGTTTCAAGCAGCGTATCTGGCGGTGCCACTTCTATGAATTTGCGACAGCCGGAATTACCAATGGCCAAGGTCAGAAAAAAGAAGAGGTATCTTTTCATGCTCATAGATGGATTATTTAAAAGTGATTTGAAGCCCGGTTGTTATCGTTCTGAGTGGCGGTAGGGATTGCGCATTCTGCGTTTCCGGATCCGCCCCCCGGTAGCCGGTTAGCGTCCAGAGGTTCTGGCCCTGGAGATAAGCCTTTCCCCCGGCAAGATGCAGCTTTCGTAGAAGGGCCTCCGGGAAATGCCAGGTAACGGCAACGGTCTTCAGCCGGATAAAAGACGTATTCGCCAGTGCCATGCCGGAACTTATATAATAACCGATCGCCTGGGAAGCCGCAGAGCTGGCGGCTTCGCTGTATTGCTGGTAGGGTGCGTGATCGCCTGGGTGTTGCCACCTGTTGATAAATGCGGCTGGCTGGTTGCTGAATTGCCCGGGCCCCATGTTGCCGGGACTATTTAATCCGTATTGCGTGGTTAGCACGTTATTGCCAGTCTGCTGCCTGCCTTCTATAAATACATCCAGCTCCCAGGGACCTGTGATAAAAGTATTCTGGAGTCCGCCATAACAGGTGATGTCCCGCTTGCCTGTAACCACCATATTCGAATCATCAAAAAAATGGAACACGCCCGCTCCTGGATCCACACCGGAGAAACGATATCCTTTTACGATGTGAAACGACTGTCCCACTTCCAGTTGCTTCGCATACGGTGATGTGGCAAGGTTTGGAAACGAGACGAGTTTATCCCGCGGGATGCTGAGGTTGATACTGGTCGTCCAGCTTGTTTTTTTTTGTTGTATATTTTTTGCAGTCAGGCTCAGTTCGATCCCGGAATTTTGAATGACCGCGGGAAAATTTCTTTCAATGCTGGCAAAACTGGTCTGGAGCGGTAATAAATACGGTATAAGCTGGTTGCTGGATCGATCCCGGTACCAGGCACCGTTGAATAGGATCCGGTTCTTTAAAAAGCCAAGCTCTAAACCTGCTTCCAGTTTCCGGATGGTCTCCCAGCTAAGGTCCGGATTATAGAGGTTGGCTGGGTAAAAACCGGGCACCCCCTGATAAGGCTGGGTTGTAGTGGCCTCCCAGGCACTTAAATACTGGTAATCCCCAATCTGATCATTACCACTGGTTCCATAGCTGGCCCTGATCTTACCGAAGCTCAAAAAAGACAGCTTTTCCTTCACCACAGCGGTATTGGAAAATATCCAACCTGCGCCGGCAGCTCCAAACGTTCCGAACTGTCTGCCCGGACCGAAACGACTGGAGCCATCCCGCCGCCCGGAGATATTCAGCAGCCAGGTATTGGCCCATGCATAGCTCAACCGGCCAAAGAAAGCCTCATAGCGGTAATCGCTTATATTATTGCCCACATAGATCCGCTGTGCCGCATTAATTTTTCCCAGTAGGGCATCGCTGGAGAACCCAGTGGCAGACAGGCTTGTAACACTATTATGCCGGCCCTCCCAGGTTGTACCTGCCATCAATTGAAGGATATGCTTACCCATTGTATCCGAAAACTCCGCCTGCGGCTCGGCAGTCCAGGATGTAAAAGCAGTATTCGCAGTATAAGTACTCCCGGTTGGATTGCTGGAAGGATCCTGGCCTGCTATCGGTTCCATACCGGTTTCAGCTGTCGCCACACGGTTATAACCTAGATTCACTTTCATCATCAGCCTCCGCAGGATCTGATAACCCAGGTTGCCATTGACCAGCACATTGCCCGTTGTAGCTAAATAGCTGTTCCTGGTAAACGACAACGGATTGGTAAAAGAAACCCCGTTTTCCTGCCACACCAGTTTCCCGGTGGCGTCCAGTAAGTGCGGAGCATTGGGGGCTAATAAGGCATAAGGAGACAAATCCGAGATATATTCATTATTCCGGTCTGTGCCCAGCATACCGGAAAACCGGAGCTGCAAATGGTTATCCTGCGAACTGTGGATGAGATCCCCCAGCACTGACACCCGCCGGTAGCCGACATTGCCCGGGAACACCGTCTGTTCAGAATGATATCCGGATGACACGAGGTAACGGGTATGTTTATCTCCACCGGAGAGCGATAACCGGCCATCCATAGTATGGGCAATTCCTCCGGTCAGCATTCGTTTAAAGTCCGTATATCTCACGGTATCCCATAGCAGCAAGTCCGGCGCGTTATTGTTGTCAGGGGTGACCCCATCGTTATGCAGCGCTTCCAAACGCATGCGGATATAGGCAGGCGTTCCCATAAGGCCCGCATGCGTGGCTGCGACTACGCTGATTCCCGACGAAAGATTTAAGCTAAACTGTGGTTTGCCCGGGCTCCCCCTTCGGGTGGTGATCAGAATGACCCCGTTAGCCCCCCTCGAACCATAAATGGCAGTTGCATCCGCATCTTTGAGGACCGCTATGCTTTCAATATTTTCCGGGTCAATACTGGTAAAAGGGCTCAGAGATCCGGGCGCCCCCCCCGACGGCAGATTGCTGAGTGAAATCCCGTTTGGGGCATACGGTACGCCGTCGATCACGTAAAAAGGGTCTTGGCCCTGCGCCAACGAATGCTGCCCCCTTATCAGTATGGTGAAGCCCGCGCCGGGAACGCCACTGGTTTGTGTAATCACCAGACCGGGTACCAGCCCTTCCAGGGCCGCCAGTGGGTCGGTGACTGGTTGTATGTCGAATACTTTCGCAGAAACCATGGCGACATTACCGGTGTTCAGCCGTTGCGTCGTGGTGCGATAACCGTATACGATCTTTTTATCTAGCTGTGCCGGCGAGCTGGTCAGCATAATATCCATCCTGGTGTTACGCCCTACCACCCGCTCCGCCGGTCCAAAACCTGTGAAGGTCACCAGCAGCGTATCTCCCGTTCTCAGGTATCTTGAATGGAAAAGCCCTTCGGTATCGGTAACACCCGACAAAGCTGTCCCTTTTACATTGATGCTGGCTCCGATAAGCGGTTCATTGTTCTCATTTGCCACCCTGACGGTCACTATGGGTGTGTGGGAAATATCCTCATTGGGTTCTTTCTGGATGAGAATGGTAATGCCGTCGATTATATATCTTAATCCACTATTTCTGAAACATTCATCAAGCGCCTGGCTTAAGGGGACCTGCTCAAAATTAACGGTAATGTTGCGCTCCATACCGGACAGGCCTGACGTTTCACCACACATATAATGCACCAGCTTACAAATCGTATCGATTGCTTTCTGGCGCGGTAAATTCGTTGCCTTAAGGGTCACCCTCGGCTCTGTTGGGTTGCTCTGCGGGAGCGCCTTCAGGCCTGTCAATAGGAGGCCTGTTACTACTAATCCAATCTTAACTTTCATGTAATGAGTTGAATAAGAAGAACACATAATGGAAAGCCATATGCCTGAACATCGCTGGCTTCCAGTGGATCATAATAAGGCTTATGCTAACAGGACCAAGGTTGGTATGCCGCTAATAGGGAGGTTCAATCGTGTGAGGCGGGGAAATATGTCCCTGGGGGATGTGTGAACCCTAGGGTTCCACTATGATAGTTTTCTCTTCTATTCTGAAATGCAAATGCTTCCGTTCAGCCATCTCCAGCAAGTGCTGCAAAGAGACCGTTCGCTGGAAGGTTCCTTTTGCAAGCGAACCGCCGGCAATCCCCGGCATAAATTTTATATCCATGCCATAGTACCTTCCTACTTCCCACATCGCGGTGGGGATATCCATGTCGTCGAAATGAAAGTTGTCGCTTGTCCAGGCAATCACGCCGTCTATATCCCTACCAGAAATAACCCGGATCTCTGCCGCACTGCTGTCCCATACAGCCTGTTCTCCGGCCTGCAGGATATTTTTTTTACCTCCCTTGCTTACTTCAACAGAACCACTCTTTACAGTTATATTTACAGACCCTTCCTGAGGGTAGCTCTTGACATTAAATGAAGTCCCCAGGACGGTAATGTCCAACCCATTTGCCTTTACCTTAAAGGGCGCTCCGGCATTCTTGGCGACTTCGAAGTAGGCTTCGCCGGTCAGCGTTACCTCCCGGCTCTTCTCTGTAAAGATGGCGGGATACCGCAGCGAAGACACGCTGTTCAGCCACACTTTTGTACTATCGGGCAGTATGAGCTGGTATTGCCCGCCTTTCAATATGGCCAGCGTGTTATAGACAATGTGCGCAGTGTCTGCCGGCCGGGCTTTTCCCTGTACTTCGTAAGCAAGCCGATGGCTACCCTGTTTGATTATCTTCACATTGTCCACTTCAGTCAATAAACCACTATCCATATTATCCAGATTTTGAGTAGATCTGTCCGCTAAGGTCAGGGTAGCGCCAATCCCCGGGACTACCGTAGGGGCTACTTTTCGGTATAATCTGGCAATATAGAAACTGCCCGCAACGAGTATTCCGGCAAACACCGCTGCAGCTGCAATCCTTGGCCAGGGGATCTTTCGCACACGTATGACCTTCTCTTCCTGGTGCAAAGGTTCCATGTTCCGCCAAATCTTTTCTGTGTCAACATTTTCCAGGTAGAATAGATTTTCTGCCAGCCAGCTGTCATCTTCTAAATGGTTGAGCACCTCCGCATTCTGTGCGGAAGCATTGACCCAGCCTTCCAATTGCGCCTGTTCCTCACTACTCAGCATTTCTCCACGCAGATGCTTTCGGATCAATTCATGTATGGTGTGTAAGTATTCTGTCATGGACAGTAATTATGGAGGTTAAGAATAATGCCCCTATCTTATTACGATGGGACAAGAAGTTTTGCCTACGCCAACGCCAACTTTTTTTTATTTTTTTTCAACACGTGAAGATCGATGTAAAGAGGGCCAGCAGAAAAGGTATTTTCTTTACCAGCGAGCGTAGTATCTGTTTCGCTTTGCTAAGTTGGTTGGAGACCGTTTTTGGGTTGATTTTCAATTGATTGGCAATGGTCTGTATATCGAGGCCATCCTTATAACGGAGGAAAAAGATCCGCTTGCATTCTTCCGGCAGGGTTTCAGCCCTTTTGTATATTTCTTCCAGTTGCCGCGCTTCTATCTCAAGAGCCCCTTCCCCCTCCTCTGCCTCCGGCAAATCCGCCATCCGCGATTGTTCCCGCTTTTGTCTACGCCTGTAATCAATCGCCATATTCCTGGCAGTCTCGTATAAAAACCCCCGTAGATGCTCCTGGCTTTCCAGGGTTTTGCGCTTCTCCCACATTTTATGTATACTTTTCCCCGCAATATCTTCCGCTTCTGACTGATCCTGGGTGATTTTAAAAGTAAATAAAACCAGGTGCCGGACATGACGGTCAAAGAAATAACGGAGCGCTCTTTCATCACCTTCAAGCAATAAGTCAAACCACCGCTGAGGGTCGGAGAATGAATGTACCATCTTGATTAAGATGTTTTTAGGTTCATAATATGTTTGCCAGCATACAGGTGCAGCCGCACTACATAATAGGGATAAGTTCTGTTCAGATAAGGTGTTGGGAGAGAGTGTTTCCTCAGTGGTGTAAAAAAATTATAAAAGAAGTCGCAATGATAGAAAACATTTTTGAAATATCTAAGCAGTTGGTATACCGCCTCTTTGAAAGTGCTCGTTCGATGAATTGAGAAATCTACTCTTCCCCGGGATTTCTGTAGAAATATTGCAGCATTTTAATACAAGCTTTGCGCATGACTATCTCCGGGAAGATTTTTATTTAGAATTTTTCTAAATTTTCCCTTCCCATTCTTTCCCTTGCCTCGCTCTGGCAAAACCCTGCCTCTCCCAGACATCGTCCACCCTGCCTACTCCTGCCTCCAATGGCTACTGGTCGCTGCCCGATGCCGACATGGGAGCGATCTCCCTCTCCGGCGATTCCGGCGGTTCTCTCTATTTTCCCGCGAAAAAATAATTGAACGAAATCCCCGCCGTGCCGGATTGATAAAAGGGGACAAGGACCATATTCGACGGCTTCTTTTTAAACAGATGCCTTTGAATATAAGGATAGCTCCAATAGGCAATTTTGGTAGATAAGATCCCGATGCCCGCTCCCGGAAGCAGCTCGCTGAACCAATGTTTGTCATTATATACTCTCAGGAAGCCGGTAGCGATCGCTGCCGCATATCCACCTACGCCATACCAGGCAGAAACGTCCTTATATTCCTGCCGGAGGAACTCCGCCGCGACAAAAGCCGTCCCTGTATGACCGGAAGGGAAACCATCATTCCCTGAGCCATCGGGTCTTTCTGCCGGAGTGGTATGCTTGAGGGTTTCAATGGTCACCCCCATCAGCGCATTCGCCAGCAGGTAAATGATCGTTCTGTCCCTGAAATTGTTTTTCCCTTTTATCCCTGCTGCATTGAGCAGATAGACGGCTGCGCCCGGGGAATATTGCAAATAATCGTCTAAGGGCAGGCGGCTGTGTGGATTATCTATCCAGACCTTTTTCCGGATATTCCGGTCGAAAGTTTGCAGACTGGGATTATTTAAAGCGACGACGCCATAGGTAATGAGAGCGGCAGGCAATAGCAGGGCGCCTGCTGTGATCTTGTTTTCTTTTTTTCTGACAGTCGCCAGAGAATCCTGCTGGCCGGACGAAACGAAAGTTGTTCCCAATAAGAAGAAAAGCAGACAATACCGGTAAATCATGGTGTGCAATCTGAAGCCCGATTCTGTTCAAATTCTGTACGCAATATGAAATTAAAGGGGATATTTCGTTGTCGCTCCATTCAGGCTGAACGCAGAATTTCATCAGTTTGAAGATCTAAGTTTGTATTGAACAATAAAAAACACCAAAAATGAAAAAAGTATCGGTTTTAATGATTGTAAGCGTTGGCATGTTCATTACGGTCAATGCCCAGAAGCTGCAAACATCCAAAGTGCCGGCAGCAGTGAAAACAAGCTTCTCTAAACAATTTCCGGGTGCCTCCCCTTCCTGGGAACTGGAAGACGGGAAATACGAAGCGAGCTTCAAAGACAAAGGTCACTCCATGTCTGCTTTATTTGATCTGAAGGGAATGATGACCGAAAGCGAAATAGCTATAAAAGTAGATGAATTGCCAGCCTCTGTTTTAGTATATGTGAAACAACAGTATAAATCGGCGCCCATCAAAGAAGCCGCTAAGATCACCAAAGCGGACGGGACTATCAATTATGAGGCGGAAGTAAATAAAAAAGATGTGTTGTTCGATGCCAATGGAAAGTTTATCAAGGAATCCAAAGATTAATCAGGCCCATTTATAAATCCACCAACGAACTCAGCGGATACCGCAGGTTCTTGTATTGCATCATGTCTACTTTTATCTTACCTATGATGATGGGACTCTCGACACGTAAGGCGATATGATTGGGGTCGTCGCTGATCCAGACAGTCATCTTTTCACTGCCGGCAAAAACGTTGCTCTTGATGACCATGGACCGGAACTTGATAGCCCGGAATTTGGCATACCTTGTCCGGATAATCTCTTTTCCCAGGTACGTGATAGACAGATGATGTACTTCCTTGTCCATGAACATATCATAAGGCACCGTATCACCCTGCTTCAGATGACTGAAATCCAGGTTCCGCGTATAAGCGATGGAGCTCACGACATCCTGCACGCAATCCGGTGTCTTATACACGCCCGCCGAGGTGACGGCGGTATTCGTGCTCTTTACGAAAGTCACATTCTCATAGATCTTATAGCTGCCCTCGCTTACATTCCGGATGAATTTGTACGGCAGTAGAGTAGCCGTATCTATATAGGATTCATACCGGTCCCTGACCTTATAGATATTGTCATAAAAGCTATAGGTCTTCCCCTCCGCCACGGCATGATACGTATCCTTTCCGGAAAAGGGCTCCAGAGTATACGAAAACACGGCTTCCCCGACCCCCACATAGGCGCCCGCCACCGAATAATACACTTTATAGGTCAGTGCCTCCCCGGACCGGAAAGCCATATTGGGTAGCCCGCAGGAATCATTGCCGGCCTTTAAGGGTAAGGATATACCAGCCAGCCCCAGGAAAATAAACGCGATAACCAATCTCATTAATAACCAGTTTAATGCGTAGGTGTAAATATCCGTTATTTTCCCGTAAACTATTTCCCCAATAATGTCTCCAGGTTACACAGATCCATCTTAGCCTGCAAATGCCGGTCAATATCCGCCGCCACCGCATCGGCAACATCGTATGACCAGGAGACGGTGAAGAACTGTGGCCGGGCCAGGGAGATCGCCCGGTTGAAATAATTCATGTTCCACTTCACCAGCATGCGGCTTCCCGGCAGACTGTCTTCGAATTGACGGAAAGAGGCCGCAGGCACGGACACACAGGCGGGCCGGGACAAGTATTCAGGCAACGATTTGCTCAGTAAGCTGTCCAGCAGCACGGAGTCCGCATCGAAAGGGGCCGACTGCTCCGTGAAGACCTCTTTGAAGTAGACACTATCAGGCTTATAGGAAGCCAGGTACCGGCGTTCCAAGTTCGTGCGCATAGCGCCGGAGTAAAGACTGCCGATTTCCTGCAGCTCCCGGTCCTTCGTGGCTTGTTCCTGCTGGGCCGACTTAACAGGGATACGTTGCTGCAGGTCCACCTTCAGGTTTTGTTTGTCGGAAGCTATCTCCAACAACGACTCTTTTAAATATTCCTGCCGGCTGATAACTGTATAGGGAAGGCTGTCTGTATTGCTGATCAGCCAGACCCGGCTCACCCGCCCGCTCAGGGTCGGATCTTCCGGATGCGTAACAGAATCCGAATAACGTATTCCCTGGTAAAGGGTACGCATAGGCGGCAACGATAAATAGGAATGTCCGTTGAGGTCAAAGGGGCGCTGCAGCGTTCCGAAATCGTTGGCCGTTATAACAAAACGCCCCTCCCTGCCCGGCTCTGCACTTAGGCTCCCGGCTTCGCCGGTATAGAAGCCCGCCCGAAGCTCATGCCTGAAGATGGGAACGACATTGTCCTTGTTGGAATAATAGGCGCCGCACCAGGCTGGGGTATAAGCCAGGGAGTCAGGACTGCTTTGCTGCAGCCAGCTTGCCAGGCCCGTTACGGTCTTTTTCATCTCGGTGACCAGCTTACCCGGCAGATGCGACTCGGTGTAATCATCCTGCCGCTGCCAGGGGGTAACGAGGATAGAAACACTTTTGGCATTGGCGGATTGTGCAATGACGCCTGTGGAAAGAGATAGGCATAGCACGAACGGAAATAAAAAGGTAACGGATTGCATTGTTCAAGGGTTTTGAGGTTGATTCTAAGGGTTTATACCAGGTATTAACTAAAAAAATACTTATCTAGTATAGAGATTTGCCTTATAAGTCCCCTTTAGTGTATAGACGTAGAAATATCAATGTCAGGTCATTCTAATAACGTATGACCATTGCATTAATACGCCTCCACATTCACCCTGAGCTGGGTCAGCTTCATGTTGCTGAAATAGGTAGCGATGGCCACATCGGCTGCATCCTTTCCATAAGCGACTACGATCCTGTTACCCCTGGGTTGGGTCTGCGTCGCATCGAAAGTGAACCAGCGCCCGCCCACATAGGCCTGGAACCAGGCATGCAGATCCATCGGGATCAGGTCATAGAGATAACCAACCACCATCCTGGCGGGAATGTCCAGGCTCCGGCATAAGGCAATGCCGGCATGAGCATAATCACGGCAGACGCCTTTTCCCGAAGCGAAGACGTCTTTTGCGGAAGTAGAGCCATCCGTCGTGCCATAGGCATACTCGAAATGATCGTGGATCCATTGCCGGATCATTTCCACCTGTGTATAGCCTGGCGCCGCATTGGTAACGATTTCCCAGGCTTTATATCCCAGCTGATCCGATTCGCAGTAACGGCTCGGCAGCAGGAACTGCAATACATTGTCCGGAAGCTCTTCCATAGGTGTGAAACCTGCCGATGGATCCACGGCTACTTCATTCGCACAGCTCGCGACGATCCTGCTTTCCAGCCAGAAAGGGCCTGCGGGAAGGACGGTCCGCAAACACAGGTTGCCATACACATCCACATACTCTTTTCTGGGGCAGGTCGCCGCCATTTGCAGCTCGATCCCTTCAATGACCTGCCCATCCCCGCTCTGCGGATGAAGCATCAGGATACAGGGAATGGAATAGTCGGAATCGGTCTCCAGGCGAAGGGTCGCAGCCAGGCGCATAGTAAGTTGAGTTTATCATTTTCCCGTGCCGGGATACCAGTTGCGCAGCCTCACCTCGATATTCTTGTCTCCTGCCTCTACCTTGCTTTTAAAGGCATTCACATCGCTCAGACCACCCTTGCCGCGATAGTGATAAGGATATACGATTGTAGGTTTAAAGGCCAGCACGGCATCCGCCGCTTCATCGACATCCATGGTATAAGGCAGATTCATACAGACAAAGGCGATATCGATGTTTTTAAGCGCCCGCATTTCCGGGATTCCCTGGGTATCCCCTGAAAGATAGATATTCTTCCCCCCGATCGTAAGTATATAGCCGTTGCCCCTTCCCTTCGTATGCATGGAACTGGGACTTTCCGGGATATTATACATGGGAATAGCCGCGATGTCGATGCCGGAAAGGGATTTTTTATCCCCATTATTGAGGATCACCACCTTCACCTTTATTGAATCGGGCATTTTGTCCGCCACCGCCTTGGGTATGACCAGCGTGGTATTGACCCCTTTCACCGCCGCAATCGTAGCCGGGTCGAAATGGTCGCCATGAATATCGGTGATCAGGATAAGATCGGGGGAAGGCAATCCCGCATAGCTGGCCGCTCCGCCGCTGAGATCAGCATAAATGGTCAGTCCTTTCATGGACAATACCAGGCTGGCATGTACGATAGGCTGAATGGTCAAAGCGCCTTTACTTGTCGGAATCATATCCGGGGCTATGCGCTGGGCTTTACCAGCTAATAAGGATAAAGAAAAGAACAAAGTGACAAAGCTGAATTTCATAAAAATTGAGTTGTATGCGCTAAAATTAGGCAAAAACATCCGCATAAAATCGGACATTTGCACCCATGAATAAGACAACCGTCGATGTTAAAAAAATCGAAAGAATGTCCAAAGCCCTGGGCGATCCCTACCGCATCAAAATGATAGAAGCGATCAAAAAGGAAAAAGACTGGATGCAATGCACGCTCCTCGTAGAGATGTTCAACCTGGCCCAATCCACCGTTTCCCACCACCTTAAGCAACTCGTAGACGCCGATCTGTTAATCTCCGACAAAGAAGGCCGAACCACGAAATATAAGATCAATGAAGAAGGCTTTTCCGAATACATCAAATTTTTAAACCGCTTCGGGGAATAAAAAAAAATTATTCGACTAATCGAAATATTTAGGTTAGTCGATTTGTTTCGTATCTTTGCATTCGCATTTCAAAGGCCTATGCAAACAAACCAGGCTTTGAGGGCGTCTTATCCTTAAAAATATCGACATATTTAAATAAATCAAAATGAAAAAGTTAGAAAACAAAGTAGCCGTAGTTACCGGCGGTAATAGCGGCATCGGATTGGCGACAGCAAAACTATTTGCAGCACAGGGAGCTAAAGTAGCTATAACAGGACGTAACCAGACCACGGTGGACAGCGCTATTGCCGAAATCGGCAAAGGTGCTTTAGGCCTGGTCAGCGACGTGTCGGATATAAAGAATATAGAGAAAGGTTATGAGACAGTACGTAAGGCCTTCGGTAAGATCGATGTATTAGTGGTCAACGCCGGCGTCTTCATCGCCGCGCCCCTGACAGAATACACGGAAGACATGTTCGACCAGACCAGCGACATCAACTTTAAAGGCGCTTTCTTCAGCGTTCAAAGAGCATTGCCCTATTTAAACGATGGCGCTTCCATTATCCTGACCTCTTCTACCGTCAGTGACAAAGGAATGGCTACCGCATCGGCTTATGCAGCTACCAAAGCAGCCGTCCGTTCCCTGGCAAGAGGCTTTTCTTCCGAACTGCTGGACAGACGGATCCGGGTCAACGTACTGGCTCCCGGCCCCATCGATACCCCGATCTTCGGAAGAAATGGGTCCACACAGGAACAGATCGAAGGGACGAAAGATTATCTGTCGAATTTAACACCTATTAAGCGCCTGGGCACCTCCGAAGAAATGGCCGAAGGCTTTCTCTACCTGGCGTCCGATGATTCCAAATACATGGTAGGAGGGGAGCTGCTGCTCGATGGCGGACTGAGGACCCTGTAAAACGGAAAACAACAATTTGAGCTATCTATTCTTCGGATTTCAGCTTCAGATCTCCCGGAATAGATAGCTGCTTTCTCTCCTGCTCATAAGCGGCTTTTGAGAACGGCCCCAACAGCGTATCTGCCGCAAGCCGCAGGATCCAGTAGTTATCCTCTCCGGAAGCGATCTTCTTATAACCCGGATCATTATGGATCAGGCTGTCCGCAATCGCCAACCCGATCTCCTTGTCTTTTGCCGTATTCTTTTCAGAAGCCTGCCGATGCATAAACAGCTGATAATTTATGCTGTCGGTTTCAATAAACCCTTTCATAAACTTCCCATCCTCCGTATTGACGACCGATGGATTCCGCAAATAATCCGCATACGCCAAAAACCTGAAATACAGATAAAACCCCAGATGATTCTTCAGATACTTGTCGGAAGGCTTCTGCTGTACCAGGATGAAGCTGTCACTGCTGGCATAATCGATGACATCGGCATAAATAATGTTTTTACCCAGGGCGTTTTGAGGATCGATAAATCGCTTATCCAACCCCTTACTACGGTATATATAATGCCCCGCCAGTTGCTTATCCTCTTTTTTGATCGATTGACAGGCCGGTAGCGCCGCCAAAACGATCAATATCCTGATGACAGTCTTTTTCATGCTCACTTCTTTACAAAAATAGCTTTCGGCAGCATGGCATGAACGCCTACATTGCCATCGACCAGCTGTGTGATGTCTACATCCACCGCCACGCTGCAGAGCATATACGCATCTGCCTGCGACATCTTTTTTTCATCCATCAGGTAACTGATCATTTCCCGTACCGCGATATGAGTAGCCGCATTCAGGTCCCGGTCACAACCCATGGTGATGATATGTGTGGAAGTTTCTGCCCTTGGCCAGTGTAAGGTTTTTCCCTTATGAACGGTGAACTGAAGGTTGCCGATCAGCGAAGTCTCTATAGCCGTGATATCTACCTCCCCATTGCCCTGGGCCGCATGCCCATCCCCGATCTCGAACAAAGCGCCTTTCACATGCACCGGGATAAAAAGGGTAGAGCCCGCAACCAGTTCCTTGTTGTCCAGGTTGCCGGCATTGATCCATGGCGGTGCGCTGTTCCAGCGGCCCACCTCCTTGGGCGGAGCCACTCCCACGCTTCCAAAAAAAGGATGCAGCGGAATGTCGATCCCATCGGCAAAGTGACCGATCATTTTTTCCCGGTCAAGAGGCACGATCCGCATCTTCCTGTCAAAGATCTCATCCGACAGGAATCCGTTTTGGCCAATAGCATTATAGCCATAGGGAATAGCCAGCTCGATGGATTGAAAATGCACTTCCAGCACATCACCCGGCTCCGCACCCTCAATATAAATAGGCCCGGTAAGCACATGTCCGCCTGGCCCCCGATCCTTGACCGCCTGTACGTCACGCAATTCCTTTTCTACCTGGTCCGGGGCAACTCCCGCCGCCTCCAGCCGCTCCGGATTGGAAGTCAGCACCGTGCGCACTTTCACATAATCCCCGGATTGTATACGAAGAACAGGAGGCATCTCCGACCAGTAATGGCCCCAGGCCACCGTGGTAGGAGTAGGGTTCAGCACATACGGATTGCTGGCAGACCCCTTGTTCTGCGCCTCCCCATAAAGTGCCAGCAGGCAAAGAGATAAAAGTACGGACAGTCTTGTCGGAGCAGCAGGTAGCATGGTTATAGATTTTCTGTAACGAATATAAGGCTTTCCGCAAGCCCGTAAGGACGCCCGCCTTGATTCCCTTACTAAAAATAAAAAAAGCCCCCCCGGATTTCCGGGGAGGCCTTGCTTTCTATTACTATACTTATTATAATTCTGTAATAACTGTATTCTCGGTAATAGTCCTGGTCACGGCAAACTGACGGCTTACTTCGCTATTCCCGTTACGGATGATAAAAGTAGGGTGCATATCGGCGTCTTCCTTCTGCAAAGAAACGGATTTGGCAAAATGTGCATCGCTGAATTGTTTACGATAGATCACATCACCGGCATCGTTCTTGACGATAAGCCAGAATTTTTCGACCGTTGGGTTTTCGAAGGCGATCCGGAATACGACGTAGTCATTATTGGTACCTACAAATGAAACGGATATCTGGTCGTCGTTCAGGGTTATCTTTTTATTGTTACCGCCATTAGCCAGGCTGGTTAAAGGATTGCTAACAAGGAGAACAACAGCCACTGCTGCTACGGAGAGGGCCTTTACTACACGGGTGCTTAGTGATTTAGTGTTCATATATTTCTGTTTTATCTTTTACGAATGTTTGATTAAATCGTTATGCAAATATAAAACAGGTATTCTTGCTGTACTAGTCACATTTATCGGGTTTTTATTATCTCAAAAGAAGGGGTAGGCTAGTGAAAGCCTCTGTAGTAGAGGGTTTTAACATTTTTTTCGCATGATGACTAACCCTGTTTTTGAGGCCGGAATCCTACTGGATTACTCGGGTTATAGACTCTTTTCAGGGCCGCATTGGGCCAAATTGGATCTTATTGTACTTATCATATTAATGCATTTCCTGTATCTTTCCGGTATAACCCGGCTGCAACATGAAGGATTATTTTCAACTGCAAAAAAACGACACCACCCTTCAGACGGAGATCATCGCAGGTATCTCCAGCTTTCTGGCGACGGCTTATATCATCGTGGTCAACCCGGCCATCTTAAGCCAGGCCGGAATGCCTTTCCCGGCCGTCTCGACCGCCACGATCCTGGTTTGCTTTTTCAGCAGCGTAATGATGGGACTCTATGCCCGCAACCCCATCTTAGTGGCCCCGGGCATGGGACTCAACGCCTTTTTCACCTTTTCCGTGGTGCTGGGATTGAAAGTACCCTGGCAGCAGGCCCTGGGCGCCGTATTCTGGTCCGGTATTATTTTCCTTCTGCTATCCGTATTCAATATCCGCACGCATATTGTACGCGCCATACCCCGCCCCTTACGATATGCGATTGCCGCTGGCATCGGCTTGTTCATCACCCTGATCGGCCTGGAGAACGCCCGGTTCATCGTCTATAACCCCGCCACCCTGGTCGGCACCGGCTCGCTCAATGCCTCCGTGTGTACGTTTATCGCCGGACTGCTGCTGATGGCCGTCCTGGTAACCCGGAAAGTGAAAGGCGCCATCCTGATCGGCATCGCGTTTACTACCATCGCCGCTTATCCCCTGGGCCGCTGGTGGGGCATGGATACAGGCTCCGGCCCATTAGTCAGTTGGAAAGGACTCATTGCCGCGCCTGACTTTAGCTTGCTGTTTCAGCTGGATTTGATCCACGCGCTCAAATGGTCCGTCATTCCCGTAATTTTTGCATTCGTATTTACAGATCTGTTCGATAGCCTCTCCACCTTTGTGGGATTAGCGGAAGCCGCCAACCTTCTCGATGAGAACGGCGAACCCCGGAATGTGCGGCGCTCATTGCTGACAGACGCCGTCTCCACCACACTGGCCGGATTGGTGGGCTCCAGCCCCGGAACGGCTTATATCGAATCGGCAGTTGGCATCGAAGCCGGCGGACGCACCGGCCTGACGGCTATCATAGGCGGCTGCCTGTTTTTACCCTTTCTCTTTCTGGCGCCCTTGCTTGCTGTCGTACCCGCTATCGCTACCGCCCCGGCACTGGTGCTGGTCGGCGTATTCATGGTGCGGCCCGTCACTAAGATCAACTGGCAGCAGCTGGATGAAGCTATCCCTGCTTTCCTGGCCATGGTACTGATCCCGTTCACCTATTCCATCACACAGGGCATTATCTGGGGATTCCTGAGCTGGACCCTCCTGAAAGTAATATCCGGTAAAGCAGCGGAGCTCACCCCCGCCTTATGGGTGATCGACCTGTTTGCTATCCTTGCATTGGCACTGAAATGACATACTATGTATAAAGCGACCCTCCCCCTCCTGCTCATTATTTTTCTGAATGCCTTTCTGTCTTACGGCCAGGTAACACCCTCATCATCAATCACCGCCATCCTGGGCGCCTTCCCTCCCGAAATGAATATCCTGCAGGAACAGATCCGGCAGAAAAAAGATACCCTGATACAACAAATCCGGTTTACAACCGGCCTGCTCAACGGCAGAAGGGTAGTGCTGGCACAAACAGGCATGGGCAAAGTCAACGCAGCGATGACAACCACCCTGACACTGGAACATTTTCATCCCCATGAATTATTATTCACCGGCATTGCCGGCGGCGTCGACCCCGACCTGTCCCCGGGCGACCTGGTAATAGGCACAGCGGTTACCTATCACGATTACGGCACCCTGACACCCGACAGCATACAGCTTCGTCCCACCCACAATCCATTTACCCTGGAGTTGAACCCTCTTTTTTTTCACTGTGACTCCGGATTGGTGCGGACCGCGCAGATTGCAGGCAGACAGGTCTCGTTCTCTAAAATAAGCGACCATGACAAAGGCCGTTTACCGGCCGTTGTTACCGGCATTATCGTGACAGGCGATGTGTTCGTCGCCTCTTCTCCGGCTACCCAAAAATTTCACCGGCAATTGGGAGCAGAAGCCACCGAAATGGAAGGCGCTGCGGTAGGACAGATTTGCTGGCAGCAGAAAGTTCCCTTTTTAGTCATCCGCAGCCTGAGCGACAATGCCAGCAGCAATGCCGCATCGGAGGTAAAGGCCTTTTACCAGGTCGCCGCGAATAACTCCGCCACCCTGGTCATGGCATTGGTGGCTGCATTGCATCGTGCCGATGGGCGCCCATAATTACCACTTTTATGGTATTGGCAGACTGTCAATAGGAGGCTAATTTTACATTCATAGCCGTTGCTACCTATTCACAAAACCTAACCAGTAATTTTAAACTTTTTCCAATGACAAAGAAGATCACCGACTATAGCATTGAAATACATGCTTCCGTCGATAGTGGTACGATTGCGCAAATTCTTTTTGAAGATAACAATGAATTTGTCGGAAGGATCGACTTTTACAGGGATATCGCTCCGCCCACGTCTTACCTGTGGCATCCTACCAGCACCACGGACGAAAGCCAGATTTACCTGGTCCTGGCCATGCCGTCGGACATGTTCCCCGTTATTACAGAGCTGATCAGAACGGAGAAACCCTGGAACATTGAACTATGGCCCTCCGGCCCTCTTTTCGGCGCATCCACGGATGGATATGGCGGCATGCTCAACACCGCGAAAGATCAGTTGATCGGCGAAGAAGAAGTCGAAGCACGCAAATTGTTACGGGCCATACGGTCTTAGGGACAGACCTCATTCACCCCACCCACTCTTCGACGCCAACTCCATAAGCGGAATAAGTATGAAAGATTTCGCCGCTTTCATCTTTGTAAAACACACTCAGTCCGGGGGCTTCCTCACTCCTTATTTTTTGCAGGGAAAAATTGTAATAAGCTTCTCCCTTCGATAATTCCTCTTTCGTGAAGGACACATGGAAATCGTAATTAAACTCCCTCCCGAATGACGATACCCATTTAAACCTCCAGCCCATGCGTTTGGAAAAGGCATAAATTTTTCGGAACGGCGCCCGGGAGACCGCTACATAACTTATATCAGAAGGTTCCTGGTGCAATAGGGCGCTTCCGGCAGGGACCGCGAAGGAACAATTCCTACATGCTTCCTCCCAACCGGGAGCGAACATGAAATGATTGATTATCAATTGACTGCAACTTCCGAACAGATCAGCCAATGTTTCCTCACCTTCCGGTCCGTCAAAAATATATTCCTTGGTAATCCTTACCCATGGCAGCCTCCGCCGTTCTGCCAATAATTGGTCGCGAAGCCGCATAAGCTCGTTCTCTTTGTCCAACAGTTGCTTACGGGCTGTAAGCCAACGTTCCCGGGTAACAATCCGGTTTTGACTGATTTGTTCCATAATAATGAGATTTGGTTTTTATAATAGACGATCTCATTGGAACAATCCGGACAAAAAATCTATTTATTTTTTAAAATTACATCTTCAGGAAAAGCAGGTTTTTCTCCAGTTGCTTAGTAAACTCACCCACTTTAGCCGATCTGCGACTGCACCAGCCCCTTACGGCTGAGATCTTGTTGATCCCCACCCGGGACTCAGCCGGATCCGGAAAACTGAAGTGCCCCTTATCCCGGCCCTTAAAAAAATAAAATTGGGAATAATGTCCTTTGCATACCTTTGTGACTGTTTAGTCAGTCAAAGTCGGCGCAAGACACCCGGGAAATAAAATAAATGACAGAAAAGATAACCGACAAGAGGACAGCCATCATGGACGCGGCCCTTAAATTATTTTCCGAAAAGGGATTTAAGGAGACTTCCACAGCCAATATTTCCCAGGCCGCCGGAGTGGCCACCGGTACCCTGTTCCTGTATTTTAAAAATAAAGAAGAGCTGATCAATAAGCTCTACCTGGAGTCAAAGGATGAATTTGCCGTCTATATCCGGTTGGGGCTGTCCGACCAAAAAAAACTAAGGGACGAGTTGTTCCATATCTGGAACCGATGGATGGAGTGGACTATTGCTCACCCCATGAAAGCTACCTTTATGCTGCATTTCAGTTCATCCCCCTATATCTCGAAAATGACCCGGGAAGCATCCATGACCAATCTGGGCTTCATCAACGCGATCGTTAAGAAAGCTTGTGCTGACCGGCAGCTATCTTCCGCCTCTCCCGTATTGATGACGGGCGTTATAACCGGACAGCTCGTGGCCATGGGCAAATTCCTCCTGCGCAATCCGGATAAGAAAAAACAGAAGACATGGTCGGATGAAGGTTTCGAAATCATGTGGAAAGGGATACTAAAATGATCTTTTTGGACAATATTATGACTGACTAGTCATTCATGATAATATATATTCATCAATATTTAATTAACATAAAAAATAAAAATGAGGTACAAAAAATTAGGCAATACAGGGCTGCTGGTCTCTGAACTATCCCTGGGAGCCATGACCTTCGGTGGCGTTGGAAGATTTGAAAATATAGGCCGGCTTCAGCAAGACGGCGTCGATGAGATCGTACATAGGTCCGTCGAGGCCGGCATCAACCTGATCGACACCGCCAATATGTATTCGGACGGTGTATCGGAAACCCTTCTGGGACAGTCCATAAAAAACCTGAACCTGAAAAGGGACAGCCTCGTACTGGCCACCAAGGTAAAAGCAAAAATGGGACCCGGCCCCAATGATGAAGGACTTTCCCGCAAACATATCTTCGCACAGGTCCGGGCCAGCCTGCAACGCCTGCAGACCGATTACATCGACCTCTACCAGATTCATGGTCCCGATCCCGTCACACCTATAGAAGAAACCCTGGAAGCCTTGAATGACCTGGTTCGATCCGGCCTGGTACGGTACCTCGGCTGCAGCAATCTCTTCGCCTGGGAGATCGTGAAAGCCCGGTTGCTGTCGAAGGCATCCCATTGGGCCGGCTTTGAATGCTTACAGGCCTATTACAGTGTTGCCGGCAGAGATCTTGAAAAAGAAATAGTACCCGCCCTGGAGGATCAGAAAATGGGTTTGCTGGTCTGGAGTCCCCTGGCTGGAGGGCTGCTGACGGGCAAATATCGCAGAGACCAGGAGAAACCCGAAGATTCAAGACGCGCCAACTTCGACTTTCCCCCGGTAAATAAAGAGTATGCGTATACTGTGATCGATGCCATGGACAAAGTATCCAAGGCCCGGGGCGTTAGCATCGCACAGATAGCCCTGGCCTGGTTGTTGGCCAAACCGGTAGTAACCAGTGTCATTATCGGCGCCAAAAATCTAACCCAGCTGAATGACAACCTCGCCGTCACCTCCCTGCTGCTTTCCCGGGAAGAACTCCAGGCCCTGGACGAAGCAAGCGCCTTGCCCCTCATATATCCCGAATGGATGGGGATGTTTAATGCAGACAGGATCGCTTTCTTAAAATAGTAAAAAGGGTCTTCCCGCAAAAGGGAGGACCCTTTTTCTTTTCTGAAACCACGAAAAAGTGATAGATTTAATGGTACGACATTAAATAAAAGCCCGCCAACTACTGCACATGAGAAAATTTTTAAACTGCTGCTGCATTCTGCTCTTTCTTTCGCAAACATTCTATGGTCAAAAGACGGCTATCCTTTGTAAAACCCTGATAGATGGCAACGGAGGCGTTATAGCTAATCCGGCTATAATCATTGAAGGAAACAAAATTGTCTCCATTCAAAAAAAAGACCAGCTTCCCCCGGGTGTCCCTATTATCGACCTGGGCGATTATACGCTCCTTCCGGGACTGATAGACGCCCATACTCATCCCGATAATAATTCTTCCGATGACTACCAGGTCACCCATCTGCGCACCTCTTCCGCTGCTAAAGCGCTGACAGGCCTCAAAAATGTACAGGATCTCCTGTCGGCCGGCTGGACCTGCCTGCGCGTAGCGGGTGATGCAGATGTCGGATATGCTAATATGGAGATCCGCAATGCCATCAATAAAGGCGTATTCGCAGGCCCCCATATCTACGGCGCAGGCCATTATTTATCGGTCACGGGCGGCGGCGGCGATATCAACTTTTTCTCCTACGAACAACCCATCATAGCGGATGGACTGATCGTAGACGGTCCCGAGGAGATCCGCAAAGCTATCCGTACAGAGATTAAATACGGGAGCGACTGGATCAAGATCCTGGAAACCGGCGCTTTTATGACGACCGGCGACAATCCACAGAACGTTCACTTCAGCCCCGAAGAATTAAAAATAGTGGTAGAGGAAGCCGCCAGAAGAGATGTTCCGGTCATGGCCCATGCCCATGCCACGGAAGGGATCAAGCAAGCGGTGAAAGCCGGCGTGCGCTCTATTGAACACGGCACCTATATGGATGAGGAAGCCATCGACCTGATGGTTCAGCATGGCACTTATCTGATCCCCACGCTTACCATCGACTTGTTTTTTTCTGAGAAAATACCGGACAGCAAAGCCCTGGTCAAAGCCGTCGAACTGGGCAAAACTTCAAGGGCAGGGTTTTACAAAATGCTGGGCCTCGCCATTAAAAAAGGGGTTAAAATAGGAGTGGGAACGGATTATATCGGCTGGCCCGCGGACTACTCTGCGCGGGAATTTGCTGAGCTGGTCAAAGTGGGGATGACCCCAATGCAGGCCATCCAGGCAGGGACTAAAGTAAATGCGGAACTCCTCCATAAGGAAAAAGAGATCGGAACGGTGGAACCCGGCAAACTGGCGGATCTGATCGCCGTAAAAGGAGACCCGTTGCACGATATCTCTGAATTGCAACGCGTGAAATTTGTCATGATAGGCGGCAAAGTGATAAAAAATGACAGCGCCGTTCAATAACAAAAATAGGTATCTTTATTACAATGATACGACTTGCTATATGCCTTGGTTTCTGCTCCTTGCTGGCAGCCTGTAATAGTCATTCCATGAACGAAAAAACAATGTCGGCAACAGATTCCACCAGCGACAAGACCGACCGGAAATGGTGGAAAGAAGCCGTCGTCTACCAGATCTATCCCCGCAGCTTTAAAGACAGCGATGGCGATGGCATCGGCGACCTGAAAGGCATTATCTCCAAACTGGATTATATCAAGAGCCTTGGCGTCGACGTCGTTTGGCTCAACCCGATCTACTCGTCACCCAATGACGACAATGGGTATGATATCAGCGACTACCGCAACATCATGAAGGACTTCGGGACCATGGGGGACTTCGATATCCTGCTCGAAGAAATGCACAAACGAAAGATCCGGCTGGTAATGGACCTCGTCGTAAATCACAGCAGCGACGAACATGCCTGGTTCCGGCAATCCAGGAGCTCCAGGACCAGCCCTTACCGGAACTATTATCATTGGTGGGATGCCGAACGTGGAAAGCCCACCCCCCGCTGGAGCTTTTTCGATGTCAACAGCGACGCCTGGAAATATGATTCGGTAACGAATGCTTATTACCTGCATTATTTCTCCCGAAAACAACCCGATCTGAACTGGGAAAACCCACAGGTGCGGCGGGAAGTCTATGACATCATGAAATTCTGGCTGGACAAAGGCATCGACGGCTTTCGCATGGACGCCTTTCAATTCGTGGCAAAAGATACCACCTGGCCGGCCTTTCCCCCGGGCTATGAAAAGAATATCATCAGATACTACGGGATGGGACCGCATCTGCACGATTACCTGCAGGAAATGAACCGGGAAGTGATCAGCAAATATGACGTCATGACCGTGGCGGAAGGCGCCGGCAGTACCCTGGATGACGCTATGGCCCTGGTAGACCCCGACCGCCATGAATTGAATATGGCCTACCACTTCGAAGGAATGGATGTGGGTCGAGGCAAACCGGATTACAGCCTGCTGGATTTTAAGAGGGTCTACTCCAAATGGGACAGCGCCTTTACCCAACGAGGCTGGGTATCCATCTTTTTAGGCAACCATGACCAACCCCGCATGGTAAGCCATTGGGGAAATGACAGCCCCGCCTTTAGGGAGTTGTCTTCCAAAATGCTGACGACCTTTATCATGACCATGAAGGGCACTCCCTACTATTATTACGGCGACGAGCTGGGCATCCCCAATATAAAATTTGATAAGATCAGCGACTACCGCGACATTGCCACGATCAATAAATACAAGCACCTCGTCATGGAAAGAGGAGATACCGCCGCTTTCCTCGAAGAAGAGAAGAGAACTTCACGCGACAATGGTCGTACCCCCTTCCAGTGGGACAATTCCGCCAATGCCGGTTTTACGACTGGCACCCCCTGGATCAGTGTCAACCCGGACTACCCCTCGGTCAACGCGGCGAACCAGAAAAAAGATCCCAACTCGGTGCTTAATTATTTCAGGAAAGTGGTGCAGCTGCGGAAAGACAACCTGGTGCTGGTCTATGGGAAGTACACCCTGCTGGATAAAGACAACCCCGATATATATGCCTATACACGGGAAGGATATGGCAAAAAATTATTGATCCTCCTTAATTTCAAGGGAGTAACGGCATCCATAAAGACAGGCATCGATCTGAGCAAGGCAAAACTATTAATGGGCAACTATTCCAGCCCGTCGACCAACGGTGCCCTGCAACCCTATGAAGCGGTCATTTATGAATTGTAAAAAACTTATCAATCAATATGGAAATAAGCTCCCTCGCAGGCAAACCTGCCGATCCGCTGACATTGACCAATATTCCGAAACTGATCACATCCTACTATACAGGTATCCCGGACCCCGCCATCCCGGAACAGAAAGTCGCTTTTGGAACATCCGGTCACCGGGGCTCTTCTCTTAAAAATAGTTTCAACGAAGCACATATCCTGGCCATCAGCCAGGCCATCTGCCTTTACAGGAAACAACACAGGATCGATGGCCCCCTGTTCCTGGGCGCGGATACCCATGCCCTGTCGGAACCTGCACTGGCCACTGCGTTGGAAGTATTAGCGGGTAATGGCATGGAAGTGATGATCGACGAAAAAGATGGCTATACGCCCACCCCCGTTATTTCCCAGGCGATCCTCCACTACAACAAGGATCGGAAAGACAATACCGGTCTGGCGGACGGCATCGTCATTACCCCTTCTCATAATCCCCCGACGGACGGCGGCTTTAAATACAACACTCCCAATGGCGGACCCGCTGGCACTGACGTTACCAAATGGATAGAGGCCCGGGCCAATGAAATCCTCATCAACGGGCTCAGGGACGTAAAAAGAATCTCTTATGCACAGGCCCTTCACGCTGCTACCACACACCGGTACGATTATCTCCATAATTATATCAACGAGCTGGATAAAGTGCTGGATATGGAAAAACTCCGTAGCTCGGGGATCCGCATCGGCGTGGACCCGCTGGGGGGAGCAGGTGTTCACTATTGGGAGCCGATCGCCGAAAAGTATAAATTGAATCTCACCGTCGTCAATAAGATCGTCGACCCGACCTTTAACTTTATGACCGTGGACTGGGATGGCCAGATCCGTATGGACCCCTCTTCACCTTATGCTATGCGAAGCCTTATCGACCTGAAAGATCGCTTCGATATCTCCATGGCCTGCGATACCGATCATGACCGGCATGGGATCGTTACCCGCAGCGTAGGACTGATGCCCCCCAATCATTACCTGTCAGTCGCTATTTTCTATCTCCTTCAGCACCGGACCCAATGGCCGGCCGGCATCGCCATAGGAAAGACCCTGGTGAGCAGCCAGATGATCGACCGCGTCACAAAGAAATTAAACAGGAAAATATACGAAGTGCCCGTTGGCTTCAAATGGTTTGTGGATGGCCTGATCGACGGCTCCCTGGGATTCGTAGGGGAGGAGAGCGCCGGCGCTTCTTTTGCCCGCATCGACGGCAGCGTATGGACCACCGACAAAGACGGATTCATTCCCGCCTTACTCTCAGCGGAGATAACGGCCACCCTGGGACGTGATCCGGGAGAAATTTACCAGGACCTTACCCGGGAATTGGGAGAATCTACCTACGATCGCGTCGAAGCCGCCGCCACTCCGGATCAGAAACAAAAGCTGGGACGGCTTTCGCCCGACCAGGTTAAGCAAAAAGAATTAGCCGGAGAGAAAATTACCGATATCCTGACCAATGCCCCCGGCAACGGAGCCGCGATCGGCGGCCTGAAAGTCACCACGGAAAATGGCTGGTTTGCAGCACGGCCTTCCGGAACGGAAGATATTTATAAGATCTATGCGGAGAGCTTCCGCGGGAAAGATCACCTGCAGCGGATCGTCGCCGAAGCGCAGACCCTGGTCAACGAGACACTGAAATAGGAGGTCCCGGATGAATTTGTACCTTTGCGCCCATGGATTATTTCTCAAAGCTTGGAGACTTGCTGAAATTAGAAAGGGAAGAAGACCGGCAGTCTTATCTGAAGCTCACCGCTACCTCCTCCATCTCCGACCGCAGGTCCAATGGACTCACCTGGTATCCGATCGCCATCAGGGGCTCGGAGATGAGCCGGGGAGATTATCTGACCGTAGAACTGGAACGTACCACGCACCAGGATATGGTCCATCAGTTCCGGTTTGGGGTATCCGCCGTGCTTTTCTCCGGGCATGACCCCAAAGAGAACAGGATAGAGGGTGTCATTTCTTACCAAAGCGGCAACCGCCTTAAGATTACCCTGCATACGGACGAACTGCCCGGTTGGGCAGACGATGGAAAATTAGGACTCGACCTGCTTTTTGATGATAATAGTTATGACGAAATGCGTAACGCGCTCAGGCTCGCGTCAACGCTCTATGAAAAGAGAGAAGAGGGCAATCTCATAAAGATCCTGATCGGCGAAAAAGCCCCTACCTTCCAGCCGATCGGCCATTTGGCCAGCGGCGCCCGAAACCCGAACGGAAGTAACCTCAACCCTTCCCAACAAGCCGCGGTAGACAAGATCCTTTCCGCCAATGAACTGGCGATCGTACACGGCCCTCCCGGCACCGGCAAGACCACGACCCTCGTACAGGCCATCAAAGCCCTGATCCAACAGGATCATCAGCAAATACTGGTGGTCGCGCCCAGCAATACCGCCGTTGACCTCCTGAGCGAAAAGTTATCCGAGGAAGGCCTGAACACCCTTCGGGTGGGTAACCCCGTCAGGGTATCGGAACGGCTGATGTCCCTGACCCTCGACAGCAAGATGGCGGCCCATAACAGCATGAAGGAAATAAAGAAACTGAAGAAGCAGGCCAGCGAATTCAGGGACATGGCCCATAAATACAAACGTAATTTCGGGAAGGCCGAACGGGAACAACGCTCAGCCCTCTTCAATGAAGCCCGTAAGATCATGAAGCAGGTGGAGACTACGGAGCAATATATCATGGACGACCTCCTGACCAGGGCGCAGGTGATTACGGCCACGCTGGTCGGCGCCAACCATTACACCGTACGGAATCTCAAATTTAAGACCGTCGTGATCGATGAGGCCGGACAAGCACTGGAACCCGCTTGTTGGATCCCGATCCTGAAAGCGCGGAAAGTAGTATTGGCCGGCGACCATTGCCAGTTATCGCCCACCGTCAAATCCAATGAAGCAGCCAGAAGCGGGTTGAGCGCCACCTTGCTGGAAAAATGCACGGCCCTCCATCCCGAAGCCGTTGTCTTACTGGAAGAACAATACCGGATGAATGAAATGATCATGGGCTACTCCTCTTCGGTATTTTACGGGGATAAGCTGAGAGCGCATGCTTCCGTAGCGCAGCATCTGCTGTTTCCTGAAGACTGGCCCCTCGCTTTCGTGGACACGGCCGGTTGCGGGTTCGAAGAACGAACGGAAGGAACCAGCACTACCAATCCCGAAGAAGCCGCCTTCCTGTTCAAGCATTTGACACAGCTTGTCACGGATCTGGCTACCCGCTATTCCGAAAAGGATTTTCCAACGATCGCCATCATTTCTCCCTATAAACAACAAATTCAGCTTCTCAAAGAACAATTGACCCACAGCCCTGCCTTACAGCAATACGGAGATAAGATCTCCGTCAATACGATCGACAGCTTTCAGGGACAGGAAAGGGATATCGTCTATATCAGCATGACCCGCAGTAATACGGAAAATAAAATCGGATTCCTCTCGGATACCCGACGCATGAATGTGGCCATGACCCGGGCCCGGAAAAAATTAGTGGTGATCGGAGATAGCGCCACCCTTTCGCAACTACCTTTTTACGGAGATTTCATTGCATACGCCGAACAGAAGGATGCTTATAAGAGCGCCTGGGAATATGTGTCCGCTTAGTGCTAATTGCCACAGTCATTGAATTTTTTTGTCGTTTGTCATATTTCTTCAGGAGATAACCATTCCCAGTAATTATCGCGATGAATAACTTTAGTTGTCAGTCAAAATTTCCGCCAATTGATCTTTTCCCTCTATGCTTCCGGAATCAGCGAGGATCAGAATTAGCTGTCGCGGCCGATGATTTTTTTTCATTAAACTGACGGCGATAACGGCCTTGACGTATCCGGCAAATGTATTGAACTATCAATACATTTGCCGGATGTTTAAATCTCACATTGGGGTATTAAGACTCCAAACTAAGTACTCTCATTGCATTCGCAAATCCCAAAGTTGTATTGTCATATTGCTCATGCCCGTATCCATTTTCTTCGTTCAAAGCGAAGAGCCAGTTATACAAGGTAAATGGGTTTTGCGACTCGGATACCCATTTCAAAATCAGATCGAGCATGTCATTCATTTTAGATTGAAAGGTCATTCTCCCATCGCTTCCTCTGATGCCATCATTATCGGACTTTTTCTTGCCGCTATTTAGAAAGATATTCTTTTCATCATATATTATTTGCCGGGCTTCTTTGAACTCATCGCCTTTAGGCAAATATTGCATCAGGATATTCCTGATACCCTTGTAATAAATGTTATATTTCTCGTCTGGGTTATCTATCTTTTTTCCGAGTAATTCCTTCAGTTCGTCAATCTCTTTCAAACTGCCAGTGGTTGCATCAATCTGCAATTGCCTGCCCGATTTTTCATGAACTTGGCGAAGCAACTCCATTCGCTCGAGGTCTTCCGCAGATAGCACCGACTCCTCTTTGACATTATTTTTGTTTTCTTCCATAGTTTTAAGTATTTACTTCAAAAATGGTTTTTATATTTTGGGCTATTTCAGACAAACTATTTTCTTTCCACGTAATAGGTGTGAGTTTATCGATGGCTAATGAGTAGGACGGAAGGAATTCGGTAAATGCGCCATAGTAATTTTTTTGATAAAGATGGTTCTGGAAATACCTGTATGCAGAGTAGATGAACGAGGGATGCACATCCAACTCTTTTGCGAATTTCGCTACGATAAATGGATTGTTAATATGTGGTTTGATGTAATTAAAATGTTCTACTCCACAAAAGTATTCCATAGAAAAAGAGTCTGCTTTTTCCTCAATTAGGAATAAATCGGGGTCACCAGTTAAATGATACTGAGTCGAAGAAATGAGATCCATATCGTACAATACATGATGCAATTCATGAATTAGAGTTGTCCATAATGTGGGGTATTTTTTGAATAAGTCAGTTAGGACTATGCAGGGCTTGCCGTTAACAATAAAAGTGGCACCACGAACTTGAGTAGTGGCCAATTGATTTTGTACAATGACGGTAATCCCAACATTATATAAAGCTTTGCAGACGGTAAATAAGCCATTTTCTACGTCCTGGCAATAAGGTTTGACTTTTACAAGTAAGTCTTTAAGGTTATCTCGATTGTAGAGATTAGGATTATTGATGCTTTTGAAGCATTGATAAGCTGATTTAACCCAAAAATCCTTCATCTTATCGGAAAATTTGCGTTTTCCTTTACTGTATAGTGGCGCGGTCAATTCCTCCTCAAATTCACTAATGCTCTCATAATCAAAGAACGTCAATATACGTTGTACCCAATAGTCTACGCTTTCCGATTCCTCAAAGAAACCGAGTTTGGTAAGTTTCTTTACGTCAAAAAATTTAACTACAAAAGTAACTTTTCGAGCTTTTTCGATAGCGGCAATATTCTCAGAGCTTTGGGTTTTTAAAAAGGCGGTAACGACCTCGTTTATATCGACATCAATGAATTGAGCAATTTTCAAAATGTTGATCATGCTTGGCTGTTTGGCCGATCCCGAAATGATGTCCTCAAAGACATCCTTATCAATGTTTAAAATAGAAAGTGCTTTCGTTTTGCTAAGGTCATATTCGGTTAATTTATTCTCAAAAAGCTGTTTAATATCAAGATGATTAGCATCTTGAAAGGCCGATTTGAGTAAGTCATTAACGTGATAGGTTTGCATAAAAGGGTAATTACCCCTCAAAATTAAGACTTTTTTTCTCTAAAATTAATTATTTAAGGGTAATTACCCCTAAAAACGAACTGCTCTTGGCAAAGGATTGGCAATTAATGGAACGATGATGGGCTGTATATTGGTTAAACGTGAATAAAATTCGTTGCATTTTTGGAATTTTTACAAATAAGATTTTTACTCAATAACAGATGACCTGGATTTCTATACTTCACACCGGCCGAGAAATAGGAGTAAATTATTCTTTCATAGCCTGTTCCTCACACAACCACACCCTTCAGCGCGAACCTTTCCCGGCTCTGCAAAATAGCCCCGATATTTTCATTGGCCCAGCCCGCGAGCGCCTCGATATGCGGCACCAGGCTTTGCCCTATTTCCGTTAACTGATACTCCACCCGCGGCGGTATCTCGGGATAAACTTTCCGGGAAATTAACCCATCCGCTTCCAGCGTCCGCAACGTCACCGTCAGCATCTTCTGGGAAATATCCCCGATCGTACTATTCAGCTGATTAAACCGCATCGTTCCTTTATTTTCCAGCATCAGCAGGATCAGCGTAGACCACTTGTCGCCAAAGCGGTCCAATACCTGCCGGACAGGACAGTTGACCTTATCCAAAAAAATGTCTGAATTATATTCTTTCATAAACGATTGATTATCAATAATACTTTCCCCGACGTAACTGACTGATTTCCAAGTGCCTTCTTGTCTGGTACAAGCAAGCCATTTACCTTTGATTAATAGCTCTCTAAAAGTTAGTAACAGTAAAAAAGGATTGTCACTAACAAATGTAAACAATTTAAAATTAAATAAGATGATTTTAGTAACCGGGGCCACGGGCCCACTCGGAAAGGCAGTAGTCGAATTTCTCCTTAAAAAGACACCAGGATCCAATATTGCCGCACTGGTCAGAGACCCGGCAAAAGCGGAAACCCTGAAAGGGCAGGGCGTGGACATAAGACAAGGAGACTATAACAATTATGACTCTCTGGTCAAGGCATTTACAGGTATTGACAAACTATATTTCGTATCCGGTAACGACATTCCCAACAGATCCGTCCAACAGGCCAACGTGGTCCGGGCGGCTAAACAGGCCGGTATCAAACATATCCTCTATACCAGCTTCCAGCGTAAAAACGAGACGTTCTCTTCCCCCATCGCCCTGGTAGCCCAGGCGCACCTGGAAACGGAGACTGCCCTGAAAGAAAGCGGAATACCCTATACCATCCTGAAGCATACCCTGTATACGGACATGTTGCCGATTTTCATTGGAGACAAAGTGCTGGAAACCGGTGTGATCTTCCAGCCCGCGGGAGAAGGAAAGGTATCGTACGCCACACGCTCCGATATGGCGGAAGCCGCAGCCAATATCCTGACCGGTCAGGGACATGAAAACAAAGAGTATGAGATCTCCGGTAACCAGGCCTGGTCCTATCCCGAAATTGCCAAAATAATAAGCGAAATCACCGGTAAGTCCATCACGTATGTTTCCCCCACCCAGGAAGTATTCAAGCAGGAATTGACCAAGGCCGGTGTACCCGATCATTACATCGGTTTATTCGGCGGTTTTGGAGAAGGCATCCGGCAGGGTGAATTCGATCTGACCGACCCCACCCTGGAAAAATTACTGGGCAGACAGCCCACTTCGCTCAGGGAATACCTAAAGACGATCTATTCCCCGGCCGCTAACTAATCATTACCTATACAGGCTCCGGTCCGGCCAGCCGGAGCCCTTTTTTCTGACTTCAGCTCTTAAGGCGCTTCCGTCCGCAGACCAACTCCCTTTCTTCCCTGCCAGCCGATCAGCAACACCCCCAGGATCACCAGCCCCGTACCCACCAACTGCTCCGTAAAGATCTTATCTCCCAGGATAAAATGAGCTTGCAGGATCGTGGAAACAGGCCCGATACTGGTGACGATCGCCGCATTATTGGCGCCGATCCGTTTCATACCCGCAGACAGCATGAAGGATGGAATCACCGTGGCAAACAAAGCCAGTAAAACGGCATATAGCCAAAGCCCATTGCCGCCGACTCCATGTCCGCTCATCCCGACAGTTATACTGCCGCCGACCGCATTGCCGGCCCCATGACCGCCGACCCCCGCAGCCAGACCGCCGTCACCGATAAATCCGTGCCTACCCAGCAGGCCCCGCAACAAAAAATGCAGCAATACGGCTCCCGTGGCCACCAGCATACTATAAGTGGTGAATTTGGCCGCGCCCAGCACCGGGATCAGCCGGCCGCTGCCCGACAGGTAGCAGGCATAGGTGATGGCGCATAGAAAGATCAGGCTGCTACCCCAGTAGAAATTCGGGTTTCCCGTATCCACTTTCAATTCTCCGAAATAGGCAATCCCGATCCCGGTATAGGTCAGCAACAAAGCCCACCGCTGGACCCTCCCTACCGGCTGCTTAAACAGGACCGCATTGATCAGCACGGCAAAACTCGGATAAAGGAAAAGTATGAGCCTTTCCAAACCCGCCGATACATATTGTAATCCCACAAAGTCAAAATAGCTGCTGAAATAATAGCCCAGCAATCCCAGCACAACCACATATCCCCACTGCTTCCGGGTCATCCGCACATTGTCCTCCTTCCGGCTGCCCCACCAGGCGGCGATCAGGTAGGCAGGCAGCGAGAACAACATCCTAAGCGTCAGCAAAGTCAGCGCATCCGCCGACGTAGCATGAAATGCCTTTTTAATGATGATCGCCTTGGTAGAGAAAAAGATGGCGCCCGTAAAAGAAATGAGAAAGCCTTTCAGCAAATTATGCCGAGACATTGAACTCCCTTAGCGCATCGTTGAGACTGGTTTTCAGGTCCGTACTCGGCTTTCGCTGCCCGATGATCAGGGCGCAATTCACACTGTATTCCCCGGCAGGGAATTTCTTCAGATAGCTGCCCGGGATTACCACGCTGCGGGCAGGTACCCGGCCCTTATACTCCACCGGCTCTGCGCCGCTCACGTCAATGATCTTGGTGGACTGCGTCAGCACTACATTGGCGCCCAATACCGCTTCTTTTTCCACGATCACCCCCTCCACGACAATGCTCCGGCTTCCCAGAAAGGCGCCGTCCTCAATAATGACCGGCGCGGCCTGCAATGGTTCCAATACGCCGCCGATTCCCACGCCGCCACTGAGATGCACCCCTTTCCCGATCTGCGCACAGCTCCCTACGGTAGCCCAGGTGTCCACCATGGTGCCCTCGTCCACATAGGCGCCGATATTTACATAGCTGGGCATCATCACGACATTCTTCGCGAGATAAGCCCCATACCGGGCAACCGCATGAGGGACAGCCCGTACACCCAGTTCCTTATAATTTTTTTTCAACAGCATCTTATCATAGAACTCAAAGGGCGCCAGATCCCAGGTCTGCATGGGCTGGATCCCGAAATAAAGCAGGATAGCCTGTTTTACCCATTCGTTCACCTGCCATCCGCTGCCCACAGCCGCACCGCCGCCACTCACATCCGATGCACCCACAGCAGGACTGGCCACCCGCAGCCTACCCTTGTCCACTTCTTCGATGACGGCCCTCACCGCATCCGCATGACGGGCTTCTTTTAATAAATCCCGGTTGGCCCAGGCTTCCGCTATCAATTGTTTCAATTCCATCTATATTTTTTTGCAAACTTAATACATGAGGGCCACATCCCCGCTACTTCATCTTCCCGTTTTTCCCACCGCCTCATTTTCCCGAAAAGAAATATCTTCGGTCATGGAATTGCACCACGGGATCCCTGATTTTAGTACCGATATAGAGAACTGTCTCGTCCTGTTAAAGGCCGGAGGACTTATCCTGTACCCGACCGACACAATCTGGGGAATTGGATGCGACGCTACCAACCCCGACGCCGTAAAAAAAATATTTTCCCTGAAACAACGGGCAGAGACAAAAAGCCTGATCGTGCTGATGGCAGACGAGCGGGATATCCTGAAATATACCAGCCAGCCCGATCTGCAGGTCTTCGACTTCCTGCGCACCGTACAAAAACCTACTACTGTCATTTATGAAGGCCCCATGGGACTGGCAGACAACCTCACCGGTACGGACGGCACCGTCGCGATCCGGCTGGTAGACGACCCTTTCTGCCGCCACCTGATCCGGCGGTTCCGCAAACCCATCGTATCCACCTCCGCTAATATTTCCGGCCGTCCCGCCCCGGCTTTCTTTGATGAAATAGAAGATCCTATCAAGGCAGGAGTGGACGGGATCGTCCAATACCGGCAGCAGGATACTTCCCCCCGGCAGCCCTCCGCCATCGTGAAATGGAACAAAGACGGCACCGTCACCATCATCCGGCCGTAGGCGCAACTTCACACATTTAAATGTAAATTCGCACCGTGCAAAAATTCCTGGTTATACAGACGGCGTTTATAGGTGACGTGGTATTGGCGACGGGTATCATCGAAAAACTCCATGAATACTATCCCGACGCCCAAATCGACTTCCTGGTTAGAAAAGGCAACGAAGCCCTGCTTGCCGCCCACCCCTTCTTACACGAAGTCCTGGTATGGGATAAAAAACAGCATAAGCTCAGCAATTTATGGAATATGGGCCGGCGGATCCGGCAGGCTCGATACGACAAAGTGATCAACGTGCAGCGCTTTGCCGCTACCGGCCTGCTGACAGCATTTTCCGGGGCAGGAGAGACCATCGGATTCGACAAGAACCCCCTGAGCCGCTTCTTTTCCAAAAGGATCCCCCATATCGTCAGCTACAGCGTTGATCCTGGCTCCGGGCACGTAACAGGATCATCCGAGCTTACACCCAGCCCCGCCGCCGCATCGGTTACCCCCGGCCATCCCATCCCCCGGCATGAGATCGAACGCAACCAGGAATTGATCCGGGATTTTACGGACGCCCGCCCGGCCCGGCCCCGGCTCTACCCCTCCCCCCAGGATATCGACAGAGTGGGGGAGTACAAAAGAACGCCCTATATCACAGTATCCCCCGCCTCCGTCTGGTTTACCAAACAATACCCGAAGGAAAAATGGATCTCCTTTATTAATAAAGTCCCTGCCAGCTATACCGTCTATTTACTGGGAGCCCCCTCGGATAACGCCCTCTGCGAAGAGATCCGGACAGCGTCCTCCCATCCCTCTGTAAGGAACCTGAGCGGCCAGCTCTCCTTCCTGCAGTCAGCCGCTTTAATGGCCGACTCGGCCATGAATTACGTAAACGATTCGGCCCCCATGCATTTTGCCTCCTCCGTCAATGCACCCGTAACGGCCGTCTACTGCTCTACGATTCCTTCTTTTGGCTTCGGCCCCCTCTCGGATAAGAAATTTATCGTGGAGATAACAGAGCCCCTGGACTGCCGCCCCTGCGGACTTCATGGATATAAAGCCTGCCCCAAAGGACATTTTAATTGCGCCTGGAAAATAGAAGACACGCAACTCCTGCAAACTTTATAATTTCGCGCTACTATTTTATGGATATCAAGTGCACAGAAAAAGAATTGTTCGTATTCAAAAAGATCGCGCAGGCCGCCGCAGAACTGGGATCACCCTGCTTCCTGATCGGAGGATTCGTTCGCGACCGGCTTATTGACCGCGCTACCAAAGACGCGGATATCGTATGCGTGGGCGATGGGATCGAACTGGCTAATAAAGTGGCTGACCAATTCCAGCCCCGGCCTACCGTGGCATTCTTTAAGAACTTCGGCACCGCACAGATCAGGCTGGGTGACTGGGAAATAGAATTTGTAGGCGCCCGTAAAGAAAGCTATAGCCCGGACTCCCGCAATCCGGCCGTATTACCCGGAACGGTGGAAGATGACCAGCTCCGCCGGGATTTTACGATCAATGCCATGGCAATCAGCCTGAATGCAGAAGACTATGGCCGGCTGATCGATCCCTTCAATGGGTTACAGGACCTGGAACAACGTGTGATCCGCACTCCCCTGGACCCCCTGCAGACCTTCAGCGATGACCCTTTACGCATGATGCGGGCCACACGGTTTGCCGCACAGCTCGGTTTCACCATCGCCGACCCGACCTTTCAGGCTATCAAAGAAGATGCTCAACGCATTTCCATCGTCTCGCAGGAACGGATCACGGATGAGCTGAATAAAATTATTCTCAGCCCCAAACCCTCTATCGGGTTTGACCTTTTGTACAAAAGCGGTCTGCTCTCCATCATCTTCCCCCAGATGGTCGAGCTGGCAGGAGCGGAATATATCGATGGGATGGGGCATAAGGATAATTTTTATCATACATTGCAGGTTCTTGACAATATAAGCCGGCATACCGACGACCTCTGGCTCCGTTGGGCTGCTATCCTGCACGATATAGGCAAGCCCGCGACGAAGCGGTTTGAAAAAGACCACGGCTGGACCTTCCACGGACACGAAGTAGTAGGAAGTAAGATGGTGCCCAGGATCTTTGCACGGCTCAAATTGCCGCAAAATGAAAAAATGCGCTTCGTCAGGAAATTGGTGGAATATCATTTACGCCCCATCAGCCTCACGAAAGAGAATATCACCGACTCGGCGCTGCGGCGTTTGCTCTTCGACGCGGGAGACGATATGGATGCGCTGATGACCTTATGCGAGGCCGATATTACTTCGAAGAACAAACAAAAGGTCCGGCGCTTCCTGGAGAACTTTGAAATGGTAAGGACCAGGCTGAAAGAAGTAGAAGAGAAAGATCGCATCCGGAACTGGCAGCCACCCATCACCGGGGAAATGATCATGGAGAAATTCGGACTGCCCCCAGGCAAGCTGGTAGGCGACCTCAAAACAGCTATACGTGAAGCAATCCTGGATGGCCTGATAGAAAATAATGAACAGGCCGCCTACGATTTTATGATGCTCAGGGCGGCAGAATTGAATTTGACAGCGGTAAAATAGCCCTTGAAATTTACGGGCAATAATTCCGATATTTCGTGTTATTTTGTGCCCTGACCGGGCAGGCGCAATACTTATTACTCGGTATTAATTCGTGTATATGGCAATATTGAAATTCAGGATTTATTTTGAGGAAGATGATAGCATTTACAGGGATGTGGTAGTTAAACATACCCAGACTTTTCTGCAATTGCACCAGGTGATCCTGAAAGCTTATGAATTCGACAGTAAGCATCAGGCGACCTTTTATCGCAGCAATGATAACTGGCAGAGAGGCCGGGAAATCTCATTGGATAAATACGACAAGGCTTATAAGGTAGAACCCTTATTGATGGAAGCCACTACCATCGGATCGGAGATCCGCGATCCCAATCAGAAATTTATCTACACATACGACTTCGTCCGCAACTGGGGCTTTCTCGTCGAACTGATCAACGTGTCGAAAGAAGAGAATGGCAAGCTGGACTACCCCGCCGTAGTCAAGTCAGAAGGGATCCCGCCGTCTCAATACGGTACAAAGGGGCTGGTAGGCGACAAGCTGACGGAAATAGAAGAAAAATATGACCTTACGAAAGGTACGGTTGGCTTTGGCGTAAAAGAGCAGGACGGCACCGACGCCCCGGAAGAAGAGACCAGCGAAGAAGAAAATGAAGAAGAAGGCGAAGACGCCGGCGCGACAGAAGAGTAGATTGAATTGAACCATCCAACCGTCATAGTCATCGTGGGGCCAACGGCCGTAGGCAAGACAGCGGCAGCCATCAGGCTGGCCCAAAGCCTGCACACGGAAATAATCTCCGCCGACTCCCGCCAGTGTTTTACAGAATTGAATATCGGCGTCGCCAAACCCTCGCCGGAAGAGCTCCACGCCGTTCACCACTATTTCATCAGCTCCCATTCCATTCATCAGGAAGTCAATGCCGCCCTCTTCGAAGAGCTCGCCCTCTCCTGGACAGAAGATATCTTCCGCAAACAACCCACTGCTATCATGGTGGGAGGCACCGGCCTCTATATTAAAGCCTTCACAGAAGGACTGGACGAGATCCCCGCCACCCGCCCCGGCATCCGGGAGGAGATCCTCGCCCAATACGAAATAGCCGGATTGAACTGGCTGCAGCAGGAAGTGCGAAGCGCCGACCCCGCATTTTATGAAACAGGAGAAATACATAACCCGCAAAGACTGATGCGGGCCCTGGAAGTGCAACGCTCGACCGGCCTTTCCATCCTCTCCTTCCGCGGCCGTGGAAAAAAACAACGCCCCTTCCGGATAGAAAAAATAGGCTTGCACCTCCCCAAAGAACAGCTGCACCAACGCATCCACGACCGCGTGGATCTTATGATGGAACAAGGCTTACTGGAAGAAGTCCGGGAACTCCTCCCCTCTAAAGAAGTGAATGCCCTGCAAACCGTAGGCTACCGCGAACTCTTCGACTGGCTTGACGGCAAAACATCCCTCCCCGAAGCCATAGAAAAAATCAAAACGAACACCCGCCATTATGCCAAGCGTCAAATGACCTGGTTCCGCAAAGATCCCTCCATCCAATGGGTCGACGCCCAAGCCTTCGGACAGGACCCCCTCCGCTTCATCTCCCGCCCCGCTCAACCCTAGCTCATACTGCCCTCTCCAGCCCTCCGGTCACTACCAGCCGCCCGGCAAATGATAACTCAATCATAATATTGCCGTAACATACTTTCGTCCAAAATTTGCGACTTAAATTAGTATACCCGGTGACAGCTAACCTGCATAAATTGATAGCCAGCGAATTCGGAGAAGATTTTCAATGGGGTGTGGCGATGGCTGCCATACAAAATGAAGGCGCTTACAATACCTACGGCAAAGGTCCGTCCATCTGGGACAACTTCTCCCGCCGCCAGGGCAAGATCAAAGGATCCGGTAAACCCACCATCGCCTGCGACTTTTACCATCGGTATAAAGACGACCTCCTGCTGACAAAAGCCCTGGGCTTTAACGTATTCCGCTTCTCCATCTCCTGGCCCCGCATCCTGCCCGAAGGCACCGGCCGCGTCAACAAAGAAGGGATCGCCTTCTATCACCGCGTCATCGACGAATGCCTCAAGCTGGGATTGACCCCCTATGTGACCCTTTACCACTGGGACCTGCCCGCCGCCCTGGAAAAAGAAGGGGGATGGACCAGCCACCTCATGCTGAAATGGTTTACCCGTTACGCCACCCTCTGCGCGGAAGAATATGGGAGTAAGGTAAAAAACTGGATCGTACTCAACGAGCCTTTCGGCTTTACCAGCCTGGGCTACATGCTCGGCAAACACGCCCCCGGCCGGATGGGACTTTCTAATTTCCTCCCCGCCATCCATCACGCTGCCCTGGCCCAGGCCGAAGGAGGACGCATCCTCCGCCAATACGTAAAAGACGCCCATATCGGCACCACCTTTTCCTGCTCCGAAGTCATTCCCTATACCGATTCCCCCGAAGACATCCAGGCCGCTAAAAGACTGGATATCCTGATGAACCGCCTCTTCATCGAACCCGCCCTGGGCAGAGGCTACCCCCGCGAGGACTTCAAATTCCTGGAACGGCTCGAATTGCACAATCAAAGCTGGAAATACACCGATAGGATGACATTTAATTTCGACTTTATCGGCATCCAGAACTATTTCCCCGTCGTGGTCCGGCATAACCCCCTCATTCCCATCATTCAGGCCTCGGAAGTCAAAGCCCCCGCACGGAAAGTACCCCATACAGCCATGGGGTGGGAGATCAATCCCGACAGCTTCTACCGACTCATTAAACGCTTCTGGCTATACGGCGGCGTCAAAGAGATCATCATCAGCGAGAGCGGCGCCGCTTTCAAGGACGAGCTCATCAATGGCGCCATCGACGACCAGGGACGGATCGACTATTTCCAGCAATACCTGCTGGCCGTACTCCGGGCCAAAAAAGAAGGGGTGAATATAAAAGGATACTTTGCCTGGACCCTGATGGACAACTTTGAATGGGCCGAAGGATACCGCGCCCGCTTCGGCCTGATCCACGTCGACTTCAATACCCAGCTCCGCACCATTAAGAACTCCGGGTACTGGTTCCGGGACTGGCTGAGCGGTAAATGAGAAAAAATGGTTTTATTTTCCTATTTTAGGGGTATCTATTTAGCTAAACCATTCTCATCGACTCTTATGCATGATAAAGATCGGCCAAATGTCCGGGACAGGGATACTGAACTGGAAGTGCATTTTATCAGGATCTTCCGGGAGCATGAATACAAACTGTATACCCTGGCCCTGAGACTCACTAAGTCCGATCTCTATGCAAAAGATATTATACAAGAGGTCTTTCTCTCACTTTGGGACCACCGGAGCAATATTGCCGGTATCCACAACATGGAAGCCTGGCTCTACAGGGTCACGGAGAATAAAGTGCTGGATTTTCTGAGGAAGGCTGCCGTTAACAACCGCCTGAAAAAAGCCCTCTGGGAAAACCTGCAGGACATCTTCACGAACGATACCATCGACCTGGTGGAAGCCAAAGAAGTGGAATCCATCATCAGCAAGGCGGTTGACAGCCTGCCTCCCCAGCGGCAATTGATCTATCGGCTCAACAGGGACAAAGGCCTGAGTTACCAGGAAATTGCCGACGAACTGAGCGTATCCAGGCATACGGTTAAGAATCAGGTCTTTAGCGCGCTAGGGTCCATTCGTAAGTATCTCTCCCGCCACCGATTGCTTTTTTGGTTCATATCATATTTATTTTTCATCGGAATAGGAAGAGCCAGCTCCTGTTTCGTCTTAATTAAAGAGGAAATAGTGTTGTTATCATGAAAGACAAACTGGCATATCTTTTTGAGCGATACCTGAAGAATACTTCTACAGAGGAGGAATTGGAGGAATTCCTCTCCTATGTAAAACAGGCTGAGCATGATCAATCCTTACGGGATCTGATCCGGGATGCCTATAACAATATCCAGGAGACAGATCCTGCCGTTGCCTCCTATATCGATGGGAATGGTAGCCTGGTCCTCAAAACTTCCGGAGCAGACCTGCCCAATACCTACAGGCCGCAACGATCCTCAAAAAGAAAATGGCTCCTGCCGGCCGGTTCCCTCCTGCTGCTCTTGGTCATCATCCCCTTCCTATGGTGGCAGGGAAAGAACAAGGCCCCGGGAAGACACGAACAAATGGCGGTACAATCGCTGACAAGAAAGATCACAGAAACATCCGAACAGAAATTCCTGCTCCTGCCGGACAGTACCCAGGTCTGGCTCAACGGAGACAGCTACCTCGAATTCCCGGACGAGTTTACGGATAAAAAAAGAGAAGTATACCTGTCCGGCGAAGCCTGGTTCGATGTCAAACACGCCGAAGAAATCCCCTTCATTATCCATACAGGTAAAATTACCACCACTGTCATGGGGACCGCTTTTAATATAAAAGCCTATCCTTACCTTCGGACCGTGGTAATATCTGTGAGCCGGGGGAAAATAAGGGTCAGCCGGGGAACAGAAGTAGTGGCCGTCCTGGAGAAAGGACAACAAGTAAAAGTCAGCAACACCGATAGCCTTATCCGGGAAAAAAATATCGATGTCGGTAAAATAGCTTCCTGGCAACAGGGATATATTTCTTATGAGGATGAGACACTGGGGGAAATCCTGCGGGACCTCGAACATCTTTATAATACCGGCATCACGGTGGCCGATCAATCTCTGCTGAATATGCGGATCACCACCTCGTTCAATAGATCCGTTGGAAAGGAAGAGGCTTTAAAGATCATTTGTAAACTGGTTGACAAACAACTAAGTAACAGGAATGGACAGTATATTATAGAATAGATAGCGCCCGGGTCCGCTCTCTCCCCCCACGATAGTCCATCCTCCTTGATAATACCATTGCGCCTATGCCATTTGAAAAAAGAATTTGCATTTCATGAAGATTCCTTTATTCCCGTTGTTGCTGACAGCCTGCTATTTATTAGCGGGACAGGTAAGTAACGGCCAGGATCTAAGCAAAATTCAGATCTCTCTCCACCTGAAAAATTCCACCCTGAAAAAAGCCCTCCATGAAATGGAAGGACTCTCGGCTATCTCCTTTACCTATAAAACAGATGATATTGCAGGCTATAAGAACATTAACCTCCAAAAAGACCATGTCCCCCTTTCCGACCTGCTGGACGAATTATTGAAGAATACGGATCTTCAATACGAACAGGTCAATACGAATATCATTATTAAAAAGAAAAGGGACGCCGTTTCGGCCGGCCCCTCCTGGGATTTGGCAGGGACTGGCAGCCGGGATACCATCCGGGGCAAGGTCGTAGATGAAAATGGGGAAGCACTGGTAGGTGTTACCGTTAGTATAAAAGGGCATCCCAAAGCTACGCTGACGGATGTCTATGGCGAATTCACGCTATCGCTGCCCAATAAGAAGATGCTCCTGAACTTTTCCTATGTAGGACATGCCGCCAGAACCATCGACCTGGAAAAAGAAGACGCCAGCCTGGTCATTTTGAAAGCGGGCGTGTCTAATATGAGAGAGATAGTTGTTACCGCCCTGGGTATTTCCAAAGACTCGAAAAAATTAGGCTATTCCGTTACGACCATCGGGGGAGATCAGTTGAACAGGGCCCGGGAGACCAACGTAGCCCTTTCCCTGGCAGGACAGGTGGCCGGCCTCAATGTACATGGCACCAACGGAGGACCGGGCGGCAGCGCCCGCATTCTTCTGAGAGGGATGCCCAGCATGAACTCCGGCGGCTCACCCCTCTTTGTCATCAATGGAGTCCCGATAGACAATACCCAGCGGGGCGCTGCCGGCGAATGGGGCGGCTCCGATAACGGAGATGGCATCGGTAATATCAATCCCGATGACGTTGAAACTGTCACGGTGCTCAAAGGCCAGGCCGCCTCCGCCCTCTATGGCACCCGGGCGACCAACGGCGTGATCATGATCACCACCAAGACAGGGAAGAAAGGCGATTTTACCGAAGAATATAATACCAACGCCATCTGGGATAAGGCTATCAACAGCACCGATTATCAATACGTCTACGGTCAGGGGCAAAATGGCATCAAACCCGCCAATACCACCGAAGCACGCAATACGGCCCGCTTGGCCTGGGGCGCTAAGATGGACGGCTCCCCGGCCCCTCAGTTCGACGGCAACAGCTATCCCTATTCATCCTACAGAAATAATATCGCCAACTTTTATAGGACAGGCCCATCCTTCACCAATACCATAGCCGTCAGCAGCGGAGGAGACCGGGGGACATTCCGCTTGTCACTGTCCAACCTGGACAACAGCTCCATCGTACGAAATAGCGGCATCAATCGTAAGACGATCAACCTCAACCTGACCCAGAAGGTCACAGAAAAACTGTCCACTACCGTTATCGCCAATTATATCGATGAAGAAGATAAGAACAGGTCCCAATTAAGCGATGGCCCTGGCAACCCCAATAACGGAATGTTCCTGGCGCCGAATATCAATGAGAATATCCTCCGGCCCGGTTATGATGCACAGGGTAATGAGATCGTATTCAGCGACGATAGCTACGTCACCAACCCCTGGTTCGCCGTCAATAAATTCATCAACAATACCGGGCGCAAACGCCTCATCGCTGCCGTATCGGCTAAATATAATTTTACCGACTGGCTCTACGCACAGGGCCGCGTCGGCTATGACCAGGAAAATGACCGCATCTTCCAGGTGACCCCCACCGGCACCAATTTCTCCTTCAATGCCGCCGGTCAATCAGGTCAATTGAATCAATTGACCGACCTCCAAACCTATGAACTCAACCTGGAAGGCCTGATAGGAGCGACCCATCACCTGACCCAAGACCTGCGGTTAGATGCCACGCTTGGCTTCAATTCCCGCAAAAATGGGTACGATTACGTGGAGATCTATGGCAGCCAGTTCGTGATCCCTTACCTGTACACGCCCTCCAATACCCTAACCTATGGCAGGTATTACTACTATTATGAGAAACTGGTCAACTCCGGTTACTATACCCTGGATTTTAATTACAAGGACTTTTTGTTCCTGACGACCACCGGCCGCTACGATGCCTACTCCACCCTGGGGGATGATAACAGGACCATCTTCACACCTTCCGTATCGGCAGGTTTTGTCTTCACACAATTCCTGCATAGCCCTGTACTCAACTACGGCAAATTGCGGGCTGCCTACGCCCAGACCAGCGGCGAGCCCATCGGCGGTCCGAACAAGACCCAGAGCGGCGCCTATCAGACCAGCCTGTACTATGGAGTGGGCAATGCCATCAACGGCGTATCCGTAGGATTGCTGAACGGATCCAGTGGCAGCGTGAACAATCTTCCTTCGTTGCCGAACTTATTTCTGAAACCCTTTGTATTGGCCGAAATCGAATTCGGGACCGAACTGAAATTTTTCGATAGCCGGCTGGGCCTGGACCTCGCTTATTTCTCCCGCAAGACCCGCCACGAAATCCAGAGTGCCCCCCTGAGCGAAGCGACCGGCTACTCCAGTACCTACGTGGGTACCGGGTCCACCTGGAACAGAGGACTGGAAATAGAATTGACCGGAACCCCTGTCAATACAACCCGGTTTAGCTGGAATATCACCCTGAATAATACCAATGTTACCAATAAGATCCTGCAGACGGATGAGGCCGGCAATAATGTGACCCTGGGGACCTACCGACCACTGAATGCCAATACGGCTTTTGTAAAGGGCCTGGCCGGCCCCCAGATCCTGGCGCATGATTATACATATGATACCAAGGGCAATATCGTAGTAGACGGCAGTGGCTTACCTGTACAGGGAGGACTGATCCCGGTGGGAAATGTACTGCCCACTGTCTATGGCGGATTAAAGAACGAATTCTCCTATAAAGATTTTACGCTTTCCTTCCTCATCGATTATAATTATGGGAACAAGATCCTCTCCGCTACCAGCTATTATACCCTCTACCGGGGATTGAACAAGCTGACCCTGGCGGGAAGGGAGACAGGTATAACTACCGGTGTGACCGCCGGCGGGACGCCCAACACCGTTACGGCAGATGCGGAAGATTATTATCAACGATTATCCAGCATCTCCAAACTGAATGTATTGAATGGGGACTATATCAAGCTCCGCCAGGTTACCCTGGGCTATATGCTTTCGGAAAAAGCCCTGGCGCATGTTCCCGTATTCCGGTCTATCGAAGTCTCGCTGGTGGGGCGCAACCTGCTGACGCTGATGAAACACAGTGATAACATCGATCCGGAATCTGCCTTCTCTTCCAATGTCAACTATGCAGGCATTGAAGGCACCAGCCTGCCTTCAACCCGGACATTCGGCATCAATGCCAACTTCAGATTCAAATCCGGATCGGCCTTCTCCCGGCACTAACAAGCGGATCATCGGATTACCGTCATCGTCTCCTGATTCCGGTCCCGCCCATCACCCCCGTCTCAAGGCAATACCGGCCCCACCCCGGCCGCACGCAGCCGCTCTATGACCTTTTGCCCCAACGCCTTCCCCTCCACCTGCCCGCCCGTGATCGCATCCCGGTAATGGATCCCGCCATAGAGCCTGGAAATGGCGGCTTCCTCCGCCGCTTGCCGGAAAGAAGAGAAACTCCTTGGCTTGATATCCCACAGCTCCTCCGCATTATCGGTATACGAAAAATGATCTTTTAGCAAATAGGTCAGCACCTCCGCAGAGGCCGTCGAGATCACACTGTGCCCGCTGGTATATTCCGGAAAAGGCGGCGTCTGCAGAATAGGCTGCCATTTGACATCCATGTATTTATTGATATAAGTCTCCGGCCGGATCCGGCTGCTTTGATATTTCTCTTCCCAGCAGCTGATAAAGGCATCCATCAACGTGACGGCAACTACGGCATGCACGAGAATGGCATGATCCAGGTCCAGCCCGGCCTGCCGGGTAGCGATCCCTGTGATATCCATCCAGTGCCCCCCGGGACTGATCTTCTTGAACCCGATCATCATATGCCCCGATGTGTTGACGGCAAAAGGATTACAATCCCAGAAACCCGCCATGGCTATCTGCTCCGGCGTCAGCTGCTTCGACACATCGTATACCTCCCAGACCAGCTTATACATCGGACTGGTCGTATCTTTACTGAATTTGGCCAGGGGCGGGGCCGGGAACTGAGTGCTGGAATCGATGACCATCGGCCGGATTGTATTCCAATGGGGTTCTACCGCCTCGATATAAGCCGGTGGGGTAGGGTACCAATGCCCCTCTTCTTTCAACGGAGTATACCGCAGCAGCGTGCTCAGCTTATTATAGTGGTCTGTTTTAGACCAGCTCACCACCTGGGCCGCCACTTCACCCGCTACGGCTACCGAACGGGCAAGCAGGGCCGCCGGCACTTTCTTTTTACGGAGGGATGCAAGGAATTTATCTTCATTTTCCTGTAAATTGGCGCCGGAAGGCAGGAGCTGCCTCCCTGTTTCCAGGATGCAATACAAGGCCGCTATCCGGTAATCATAGTCAGCAGGAACCGCGGTAATACGAGCATTCGTATAACTAGGGATGAAACAGGCCGGCCCCTTGATACTACTGTCATTTTGAGCGACAATATCATAGGCTCCGATCATCGCATAGGAATAATACCTCGATGCCGCCGGAGGATTCACTACGTCATGGACCATCACCATCGTCAGCGCAAAGACGGAAGGCCGCAAATAATCCCTCAGCTCCCCGTCCGGCAGCCTCCCGCCTCGCCCGCGCTGCGCATGACGGTCAGACCCGGCGTGGGACCCCGTTTCCTGCGCATGGGCCATCGAACATCCCAGCAATAGAAAAATGATAATTTTTTTCATTAATATTCCTTATAGAATTGCAGTTTCTCCCCGGAAGCAGCAATGAAAATATATTTTTTACCCTGAATAATGACCTCATCGGCCGATTTCACATCACCGGTGACGGATAACCCCGCTATAGCCGAAGGCGTATATACCAGGCCACCCTTTCCATTTCCCGTAAGCAAACACCCGTAATTGGCATCCAGACTGCCTAATTTCAGCCGGTTATCCGAATGATTGCCCAGCAATAAAAGATCCGTCGCCCCGTCATGATTGAAGTCCCCTGCCACGATCTTAGTGACCATGGAAAACTGCGCCTCCAAAGGCAGGGCCACAGGAATGAATTTTCCGCCCCGACGCAACAGGCATACCGTACGTGTCTCATTGATGATGAGCTTACCCGCCTGCGCCAGATCCGCCGGACTAAAGATATCGGTCATCGTGGCATTCGAATAATCCCGGTAAGAACCGAATTTTTTTCGCATGGGATAGATCTGCTCATTCAATTCATCCCTGCTGACGAAAGGATAACTTTTTCCCTGGATATAAAAATTAAAGAAAGGGTCGATAGAGCCATTTTTGTCGAAGTCGGAATACCATAACTCCGCAGGCTCTTTGTCCGATGCCCGTATTTGTGTATTCAGTCCCAGGTTGCCTACGATCAGATCCTGCTGCCCATCCCCATCCAGGTCGGCTAGTGTCAGGCAGTTCCAGAACCCATTCAGGGGCTCGTCAAAATATTCCCGCGTCTTATCGACAAATCCCTGCGGCGTATTCATATAAACAGTGATCGGCATGAACTCCCCGCATAATACCAGGTCCTTACGGCCATCCCGGTCCAGGTCAATCCACTGCGCATCCGTTACCATGCCCGCCTTCGAAAAAGGGACAGGCGTCACCGAGAAATGCCCTTTCCCGTCATTGGTCAATAAGTAGCTTTCAGGGGTCATCGGGTATTTCCCCGGAATGATCCTTCCCCCGACAAAGAGATCGATGTCCCCGTCCCCGTCATAATCACAGGGACGTACACAGGACTTACTACAGGCGCTGAGATCAGGCAGGGCACCCCCGGCGAGGGAGAAGTTGCCCTTTCCATCGTTCAGATAAAGTTCATCCTGCAGCGCAGCCGTACCCGGCTCCCAGAGACTGTACCCCCCCTTGGCCAGGTAAAGGTCCGGCCATCCATCCCCGTTGGCATCGAAAAAGACAGCTGCCGCAACGGCCGAACTATTCTCATCGCCGATCGCCAGATCAGCAACAGGCAAAAAGCCCGCACCCGCCTGCTGCAAATACAGATGCCCCGGCTGATTCTTATCCCCGCTGACATACAGGTCTTCCATTCCATCCTTATTGACATCCCCCCGCGCAATCACCGGCCCCGTCCTGGAATACATGAACAGCATAAGCAGCTGCCGCTTGAAATCATTTTCTCCAAAATCCTGGTGCGTATAATCCAGCAATCCCTCCACTTTGGAGAAAACCGGCGCCTTCACCCGGCTCAGGTCCCCTCCTCCGGCCGCCACCGAACCGCTCACCCCACCCGTCGCTTCTCCCGGGGGCCTCGCCGCTGCCTCATCTACGCTACTGTCTTCCCGGATACTCAACAGCTGGTTGACTTTAACACCCGTCAGCAGCTGAGTCCGCCGGTCCGGCCAGATGACCCGCACGGAATCGATATCCTGCGCACCGCCAAGACCAAAGTGCAGGACCGTAGACACACAGGATAAATAACCCCGGTTGGGATTCAGCTCCTCATACTGCATCATCCCTCCGGCATAGACATACACTTTTGCCCCGACAGCCTTCGTATTGGCCCCCTTCCCCTGCAAGGCGACAGCGAGATAAGCGCTATGGGACTGCTCCCGGCTCATATTCTTATAAACCGATGCGTTTTCATTGATATTGTTAACCACCAATTCTAAATCCCCATCATTGTCCAGGTCCGCATAGACAGCCCCGTTCGAAAGCGAAGGCCGGTTGATACCCCATTCCTGCTGCTTGTTGGAGAAAGTAAGATCATGATTGTTCCGGAAGATATAATTCGACAGGGTAGTGGAAGGCATCGCCTGGACCAGGTCCATCAGCTTGGGCGCCTCCCGGTCCATCGCCTTTTTTATTTTATAGTCACCCCAATAGCGCAGAAAATCCTTATTGGTATAATCCCGCATATACCCATTGGTGATGAACAGATCCTTATAACCGTCATTATCGAAATCAGCCAGCAGGGGACACCAGCTCCAATCTGTATTGGAGATCCCGGCTAACTGCCCGATCTCGCTGAAAGTCCCGTCGCCATTATTCAACTGAAGCATGTTACGCATATATTGCTTATGCAGGTCCTGGCTGATCATCAATTCAAAAGATTCATAATTCTCCTGGAGCTGCAGTAATTTTTGCCGGCGGTTGTCCGGCGGTAACATATCCAGCGTGACGATATCGGGCAACCCGTCATTGTTATAGTCGGCAATGTCCACTCCCATGGAAAACTGCGACATATGACGGAGCGCCGACCGCGAGCTCTCGGTAAATGTCCCATTCCCATTATTGAGATACAGATAATCCGGCTCGTTATAATCATTCGTTACATAAATATCCTGCCATCCATCCTTGTTGATATCCGCAATGGCAATGCCCAATCCGAACGTGAGAGGATTCTGAAGGATCCCCGCCTTTTTACTGACATCGATGAAATGCCCGCCCACATTCTCATATAGTTTGTCTCCTGCCAGCTCATCCGTCTCCGCCCGGTATTTAGCCAGCTCCATATTGTCGATCTTCTTCACATTGTGGTTCAGCAGGAACATATCCAGATCCCCGTCATTGTCATAGTCGAAGAATACGGCCTGGGTACTGTAACCGGGATCGTCTAACCCATACTCTTTCGCTTTTTCCTGGAAATGCAGATTCCCCTGGTTGATAAACAGCTGATTCCTTCGGAGAGACTCCTCCACTTTGCCCGAATAGCAGATATAGATATCCAATAGCCCGTCCCCGTTCACATCCGCCATCGTGACGCCCGTCTTCCAGCCGCCCTCCCGGCCCCCGAGACCGGCTTCCCTGGTAATATCCTTAAAATGCAGCCCCCCCAGGTTCAGGTACAATTTGTTTGGCCGCATATTGGCCGTAAACAGGAGGTCCGGAAGACCGTCGTTATTGATATCCCCTACGGCGACCCCTCCGCCGTTATAAAAATACTCGTAGGCCAGTACATTCAGGTTCTCGGTCTCGCTGATATCGTTGCTGAACCGGATACCCGTTTCCTTCTGCGACAGCAGTTGAAACAGCGGTTGCTGCGCCCTTCCCGCGACGGCGGATAGTAACAGAAGCAACAAGGCCCATCGATATCGGAGAGCGTTTCTCATTTTCCCTTCTTTTTTTAAATGAAGACAGGACTGCATCGCTGCAGCCCTGTCTGTTATTGATCTTGCAACGGGCATGATTATTTATCCCACCAAACACGGGAGCTAAAGAGATCTCCGCCTGTAATGGCGCTTGCGGCCGTCTTGTAATTAGCCGGGTTGGTAGCTGCTTCCGTGATCGGATACTGCTGCCTTCTCGGGATGACGCCGCCGGAGAAATTGCCCGTATAATTCACGGGCGTCAGCGCCGGATAACCGGACCTTCTCCAATTGGTCCAGGTTTCCACAAAATCGAACAGCGTACCCGTCGTAGCCCAATACTCGGTATTGATCTGCTGAAGGGAATTCGTCAGCGAAGATACATCCAGCGGATGAGCGGCGGCATAAGCAGTTGCGACAGCCGAAGAAATAGTGGCGGTGCTGTTGAGCGTGCCATAGGTCTGAATGGCGGCGGCCAGTCCATTCGCATAATGCGTGGAAGCCGTACCGCCCACACTCCAACCCCTTGCCGCAGCTTCTGCCAGCAGGTATTCCGTCTGGGCATAGGTCAGCACAAAACCAGGCGTGTTGAGCGGGATATAAGTCGTGGTCGTAGGCCGCGAATATTTTCCTATTGGATTGAGGCTAGTACCTGCCGTCGAGCCGGTAGCGCCGGGATAACCGGGAGAAGTGCTGATATCCGTAGCGCCGCCATTCTGGTCATACCCACTAGGCATTCCCAATTGGTGGGAAGCTGTGTCGTCGCCCGCAACGGTTGCGTCAGCAGATATAAGTTTCTTTAGCGTAGCGTTAAATCCGGAATCAGGAACTTCCGCAATGACAGAAAGCCGGGGATCGTTATTGGTTTGAAGATAGTTGATCAATACCTTCCCCCACCTGACCTCAGAATAATCCTCGGTCGTTATCAGGGCGCTGGAATTATTGTTGGAATAGCCGTCGGCATTGTCGAATACCTGGTACAGGTTATCCGAGTTGCTGGCAAAAGTGCCACCGGCTGCTGCTTTCTCCGCATACTTCTGCGCCGTGGCCGCATCGGCCTTCGTCAGGCGCATGGCCATCCGTAGCATCAGGGAATAACCGAATTTTTTCCATTGAGCGACACTGCCTTTATAAGACCAGGCATCATTGGCCGGAGCCGTTTTCGTTGCATCCAGCGTAGGCAGGACAGAATCCAGCTTACTTAACATGGAAGTATAAATAGCCTGCTGTGAATCATAGACAGGTAACGTTACTGCCGTTTTGGCCTGCAATGCCTGCGAAAAAGGGATATCCCCATAAGTGTCCGTCAATACCTGGATATTCAATAATTCAACGATCAGGGCGATCCCGCTCAGATTGCTCAGCGTGGCATTACCGCTTGTCAGACTCTGGATCTCATAGCAATAGCTGGCGGAATTGTACGCCCGGGTCCAGAGACGGCCCTGGTAATCGGTCAGATTGCCCGACGCTACATATTTATCCCCATTGCTGTAGTAGCTGGGATAAGCTGCCGACGCAAAAGTCTGCGTCCACATGCTCTGGAACAGGATCGGACCATTGTATCCCTGGTTTGCAATAAAATACGCCGTCTGGGCGCCTGATAATAATAGATTCGGGTCGAATTGCCCGGCGGACGCCTGGGTAGGATCGGTATTGATCTCATCGAATTTTTTGGTACAGCTGCCCAGCGTCAGCATAGCCGCACAGCTTATATAGAGCAATAGCTTTTTATTGATGTTCATACTTTTCGTTTTAATGGTGTTCACAAACCGAAGTTCGGCCAATTTCATTTTCATAGTAACTATTTTTTGAATTTGAAGGTGGCATTAACCCCGAATGTACGGGTAAATGGCAAACCGGTACCCTCGATACCTGCATATTTCACACTGGAGGCAAACTGCGCTTCCGGATCGATATTTTCGCTATGCTTCATAAAGGTAGCCAGATTGCGGCCTACCACAGCTACGTCGATCGAACGGAACAACGGAATATTTCCCAGTACCTTTTCCGTGAAGGAGTAGCCTAAAGTGACCTGGCGCAGCTTGATGAAATCGCCATTCAACGCATTCAATTTGCTGACACCGGCTATTCTTTGATAATAGTCCTGTGCGCTTGCCGTTACGGTATTGGCGGCTCCGGCTGCCGTCACACCCGTAGTAATACCAGCATCTCTGCCTGCCAGGGTCATTTTATTCAGACCGCGATAGATCGTATAGTAGCTGGTAGCCGAAAGGATCTTATTGCCATAGTTATAATCGATCAGGAAAGAAAGGTTGAAATTCTTGTACGTAAATTCATTCCTTATCCCGCCATAAGTAGTAGGCAACACGCTTCCTTGTGGGGTCAGGGTCGTGTTGATAACGGGTAACCCGCTTTTATCCACTACCACATTACCCTTGCTGTCATAGGTATAGTCATGCGCCATGATCTGCGGGCCCGACATGCCTTTTACAAAAGCCGTATTCGCATTCAACGGCCGGTAGGTACCCAGCGTCAACGTGTTTCCGTTGGCATCCGTTTTCAGGATCTTGTTGGTGACATGCGTCAGATTAAAGGTAATATTCCATTTGAAATCGGCCGTTTTGATCGGAATGCCCGTCAACTGCCATTCCATACCCTTGTTCTGCGTGGACCCCGTTCCTACATAGGTGCTGGTATACCCCGTGGCCTGGCTTAAAGTAGCCTGCTGGATCTCATTCTTGGTCTTGCGCGTAAAATAAGCGAAGTCCACTCCCAGGCGATTATTCAGGAATTTCAATTCCGCTCCGACCTCTGTTTCCGTCAACACAAAGGGCTTTAAGAACAAATTCGGCAGGGAAGGGAGATTATTGACGTTTCCGCTCGCTCCGTTCAACAATCCTACCGGCACGCTATTGATACTATTGGCCACTCCATAATACAGGGCATCCTGGTAAGCGCCGCTCTGGGTATTGTTCGGACCACCAATGGGGCTGCCGCTGGTCTGTGCGAAGGCAGCCCGCAATTTGCCATAGCTCAGTACAGGGCTATGCATCAACTGGCTGAATACAAAACCTCCGGACACCGAAGGCGTGAAGATGCTTCTGTTGCTGCTGGGCAAGGTAGAATAAGCCTCATATCGCCCGGTCGTATTCAGGAACAAAAAGTCCTTATAATTCAGGTCGACCGTATAATACGCCGAATGAACCTCCGTCTTAAAATAATAATAGCTCCGGCCGAAAGTCAGCACATTGGAGGGGGTGTACAGATAAGGAATGACAAACTGGCTGCCATTGATCTGCTCATATTCGTAATTGTTGGTCCTGGAGTTGATCCCGATCGTAGCGTCCAGGTTGAGGTCTTCCGTCAGGTGATGGGATGCCCCGATGATCCCGTCCAGATTCAGCTCGGATGTCTGAAGATTGGTCAGCCCGTTCAACTGTCCGGATTGGCCGGCGGAATTAAAGGAGTAGTTGGTCCCCGTAGGAGTGACCTGGAAGATCCTGTCATTTTCCAGATCGTCCCCGACCCGGGCTTGCGCGTATAACCAGTCCGTAAAATTATATTTGCCCGTTACCGAAGAGATCAGGCGCTTACGACCGGTATTGTTGATGAATTTATTGACGACGAACCAGGGGTTGGTTACATAATTATCATCGCTGAATACCACCTCGTTTCCTTTGGAATCATAACCGGGTTTGAGGATGTTTTCATTGATATTCGGAGCCAGGAAAAGACCATTATTGGGATTACCCGGGCCATCGCTCAGCTGGGCCCTGTTCCTGTCCTGCTCATCGATATAATTGGCGATGACGGTAGCCGTCAGCTTATCCGTCACCTTCTGCATCACGTTCAGGTTGATCGATTTCCGGTTTAACCCGGCATTACGAACAATACCGGTATTGTCGAAATTAGACAAAGACAACCGGTATGTACCCCGATCCCCGCCGCCGCTGACAGATACCGTATTGGTCAAAGAAGGGCCGGTCCGGTAAAAATTGGCGATATTTTTCTTGTACGGAGAATAAGCATAGCTTTTCCCATCGTACTGGATAGTGGACGAACCATCCATCTTGGAGCCCCAGGCAAACCTGGCGGAACCCTGTGCGCCGGCCGCCGTAACCGGCTTGGCGCCTTCCAATCCCTGGCCGTACACGTATTGGTAGTCGGTATTGTTGACCGCCTTATCCCAAAGGGCATTGACATTGTACTCTATGTTTGCTTCTCCCTTCTTACCAGCCTTGGTCGTGATCATAATGACCCCGTTCGTCGCCCGGCTGCCATACAACGCGGAAGCCGCCTGACCTTTTAGCACGGTCATCGTTTCGATATCGTCGGGATTGATATTCCCGATCCCATCCCCGTTGTCGGAACCGCCCCACTCGCCGGCAGCACCCCGCTGGGTGTTGTCCATAGGCACCCCATTAATAACGAAGAGGGGAGAGCCTCCGGAGTTCATACTGGGCATCCCTCTCACCAGGATACGGGCACTACCGCCCGCTCCACCGCTGGTACCATGCACGTTCAGACCGGCTACCTGCCCGGCAAGACTCAGCGCCACATTGCTTTCCCGGGCCTTGGTCAACTGATCCCCGCCAACGACGGAGACGGCATAACCGACTTTTTTCGCATCCTTCGAAATACCCAGGGCGGTAACGACTACCTCGCCTAACTGATCCGAAGAAGCGTCGAGAGATAGCATTACATTAGTTTCTGTCGCTTCCACAGAGACGGACTTGGTTGTGTACCCGACCGATGAAAGTACCAGCACCTGCGGTCCTTCCGGAAGGGTCAGCGAGAAAGCTCCCCCGGTATTGGTCACCGCAGTAATGTTCTTCCCTTTTACTCTAATGGTCACAGAAGGGATAGGACTACCGGACTTGGAGTCTTTAATAGATCCGGTAAATTGCCTGGTCTGGGCCCAGCTTCCTGAGGCCAACAGCAACAGGGCAAAGAGAAACTTGAATTTTCTCATAAATGTTGTAGTTTTTTTGGCTATTGCGTGAATAATAATAGTTTGAGCTGTTTCCCGGTGTCAAACAGGTTGATTACCAGAAAGCCCGCTTCCATACCATTGACGAACCGAAAAGAAGATGTTCTTATCCCCATTTGAAAAAAAGACGATCATCTGTTCGGAACTGCGAATCAGCCTTTTTCAGGGGTCACATATATATAAATGTAATATATAAGTTGGAATAATATCCCAGCCGGACCTTCTCTCCCGGATATGAGCTGAATTCAAGCTGACTTTTCTCCCGTTCACCTCAAAATACCCACATTTTACCTCAGTTTTTAAAAAAGTATGAATCTTTTGTTATTTTTTTAAAAAGTTTTATAACTTAGCTGAAGTTTACCAAAACTACTTTAGTTAACCAGAACGATGCAAGAGAAGAAATTAGGCTATAAAAGGAATATTCTTAGACACCTTTACTTCGCAGGGTCGATGTCTTGTGCCGAATTGAGTGACCAGATCGATAAGAGCTTACCTCTGACAACCAAAATTTTAAATGACCTGATGACAGAAGGTATTGTGGTAGAGAAAGGGCACGCACCTTCTACAGGTGGAAGAAGACCCTTGCAATATTCTCTCAAATCGGATACGATGTATATCGTATCCGTTGCAATGGACCAATTCGTTACCAGGATCGCCATCCTCGATATGGACAATCGCTGCCTCACGGGCATTGAAAAATTCGAGCTCCCCTTATCCAAAAATCCCGAAGCCCTTTCTCAATTGGCCGAAAAAATCGGACAGGTTATCCTTGGATCGAATATCCCAAAAGAGAAAATCATCGGCATCGGTATCGGCATGCCCGGGTTCGTGGATGCTATAAAAGGAATTAATTATTCTTTTTTAGAAACAACCCAGGAGTCCATTACGCAGTATATAGAACGCAGATTGGAATTACCCGTATTTATCAACAACGACTCCAGTTTGATAGCACTCGCGGAACTGAAATTCGGAGCCGCCCGTAGCAGAAAGACCGCCATGGTGATCAACATCGGATGGGGGATCGGCCTGGGCCTGGTACTCAATGGAGAACTGTATCAGGGAGAGAATGGCTTCGCAGGGGAATTCAGTCATATCCCGCTTTTTTTAAATGGAAAGCTTTGCACCTGCGGAAAAAGAGGATGCCTGGAAACAGAATCTTCCTTACTCGTCGTATTGGATAAGGCCCGCAAAGGACTGCTGGATGGCCGGCAATCCCTGGTTAAGGAATTACCCGCCGATCATCTGGAGCAGGCCATCGAAGCCGTCATTGCGGCGGCATGCAAAGGCGATCAGTTTATGATCGAACTATTGTCCGACGCAGGATACACGATCGGCAGGGGAGTAGCGGTACTGATACACCTGCTCAATCCCGAAGTGATCATCCTGAGCGGCAGAGGCGCTTCGCCGGGAATAATATGGCAGACACCCATACAGCAGGCATTGAATGAGCATTGTATCCCAAGGCTCTCTGCCAGCACCAGCATTGAAATTTCAAACTTAGGCTATAGCGCTGAAATTATAGGAGCGGCAGCATTGGTGATGGAAAACTACCACCGGCATAAAGCTAACAAGACTCCTTATCAGGAACAACACTAACCATATTTAGCCATTTAGACCTTACTCTACATCAGACATTTAATTTTTTTTATCGGGACTTTGTTTATTTATTAAAACCACCAAAAACAAACTGCTATGAGCAAATCGAGAAGTTTCTTGATGCTTCTACTGTTGCTATGCATCGGAAGCATCACCGCCCTCGGGCAAGAAAAGAAGACTGTCACCGGCACCGTGCTGGACAGTGCAGGCAATGCCCTTAAAGATGTATCCATCACCGTAAAAGGCGCCTCTACAGGCACTACCACAGATGGGGAAGGCCATTTTAAGATTTCGGCCTCACCCAAAGATGTACTCGTCTTTAGCGCCGTTGGATTTGCTAAAAATGAAACCCCCGTCGGCTCCAAAAACACATTCAATGTATCCCTGCAACACAGCCAGTCGAACCTGGAAGAAGTTGTAGTGACCTCCTTAGGCATTAAAAGACAGGCCCGCTCCTTAGGCTATGCCGTTAGTACGGTCACTGCCAAAGACATTACAGAAAGCGGCAGCACCAACTTTGCCTCCGCCCTCTATGGCAAGGCGGCCGGTGTGAAGGTCTCTACGGCGCCCGGCGGGGCCTCCAGCGCAGTGAACGTGCAGATCAGGGGCATTTCTTCTATTAATGGGAATACCCAACCTTTATATGTGGTAGATGGGATACCTATCCGGCTGTATAACGATCTGTCCGGCCATCTGGGTAGTGATGCCAATAATGGCGGATACTGGGACAATCAAAGAGTCCGGGGAAATGGGGTGTTGGACATCAACCCGGAAGACATCGAAAGTATTAACATATTAAAAGGCGCCAGCGCCTCTGCCTTATATGGATCGGAGGCTAACAATGGCGTAGTGGTAATTACTACTAAAAAAGGGTATAAGAGTAAAGGACTTGGAGTAGATTTCAACTACTTGTTCAATATGGAAAAACTGGCGGCCAGCCCCGATTACCAAAATGATTATGGGCCGGGCTATGATGCACAGACGAACGTAGCGAATGGTATTGCCGACGCCGCCGGCTGGTCAACGGCAGATACGTTTCACCATCCTTATTGGCGTGCTTATACTCAGTTCGGACCTAAATTCGACGGTTCGACAGTCAGGTACTGGGACGGGACTTTCCGGAAATATGAGGCGCAAAAGAATAATTATAAAGACTTTTTCTCCACCGGCTACAATTCTTCGGGGAATATAGCCATCTCCAACGCCAGCGATAAAGGCAATTACCGCTTTTCGTATACCCGGACCGATTACAAAAGCATCATGCCCGGAAGCAATTTGAATAAGAACAATTTCAACTTCAACGGTACCTTAAAACTAAGCGACAGGGTAAGCGTGGACATCGTTTCCTCCTACAACTACAACTTCACGCACAACCGTACCTACCTGATGGGTCAGATATTCGGTTCCTATGGCGGTTATTTCAATCGTGCGGATGATATGGGCGCCTATTTCAGGAAATACCAGACCACCGATGGATACAAATATGTTCTTCCTGCTACTAATTCTTACGATCAGGACCAGAAATTAGCCTATAAGATAAGGGCTACCAATTTAATGGATTATTTGTGGACGGCATTGAAAGATAGTTATGATGAGACCCAGAACCGCTTTATCAATAGCGTTACCTTAAATGTAGGCCTCGCTAAGGATCTGAAATTAAGAGGAAGGGTCGGCGGCGACATGACGAGCCTGGGTATTGTAGAAAAAGATCATAACACGCAGCCGGCTGCAGTGGGATATACTGGCTCCTATCAGGTTACCTCCAATACCTTTAATGTTTTTTACGGCGACGCCTTATTGGTGTATAACCCTAAGGTGAATAAAGACCTGGACCTTGGGTTTACCGGGGGCTTCACCGGCCGCAAGCAGGTATATCATACTCAGTATACCACCACCAATGGCGGTTTGCAGCAGGAGAATTTTTTCAGCATGAATAACTCCGCCAATGCGGTGACTTCGTATGCAAAACGGGCAGAGGAAGTTGATGTTGCAGGGTTTGGTATGGTGAATGTCAATTACAAGAATTTCTTATTCCTGGAAGGAACCGCCCGTTCTGAGTCTACCTCTACTTTACCGGCTGCCGTCAATACTTATTTCTATCCTTCAGTGAATGCGGGCTTTATATTGTCAGATGTAGTGAAATTGCCTTCTTTGGTAAATTATGCCAAACTAAGGGCTTCCTATGGCTTGGTGGGCAACCATCCTGGTATCTATGAATCGAATGTAGCTTACACGCAAACGGCTCTTAGCTATAATGGCTCTAATATATTGTATCAGAATGCCAGCAGCTCCGGCTTTGGTAACAATGCCATCCGGTCTGAGAAAAAAAGAGAAATGGAATTTGGCCTGGAGACAAGAGTGCTAAATAATAAAATAGGGCTTGACCTGAGTTATTATAACAACAAGGTGGTGAATCAGATCTTAACCTTAACAACACCTGCTTCGACCGGTGCAACGACAGTTCTGGCCAATGCCGGTGACCTGGCTAACTATGGGTTTGAAGCTGCTATCACAGCTACGCCCATCGCCACCAAAGATATTCGCTGGACAACCCGTTTTAATTTTGCCATCAACAAGAACAAATTGGTCCGGCTTCCTAATGGTCAAACCGATTTGACCCTTAGCAGCCAGGACGGTGGTTACCTGATTGTTCGGGCCAAAGTAGGAGATGCGCTAGGAAATGTTTATACACATCCCAAAGCTACCGACACAAAGGGAAATGCTATTATTGATGATTATGGGATGTATACTGTAAATACAAATGATTATAAGTACGTAGGAAATATTATGCCTAAAGTGGTAGGTGGTTTTTCCAACTCCGTGTCTTATAAAAGTTTTGCCTTGGATTTCACGATCGACTATCGTTTTGGCGGTAAGATGACCTCTATACCAACCTATTACCAGGTGGGTACGGGCGCGTATAAGAACACCTTGAAATACAGGGACGCGGCGCATGGAGGGATCTCCTATAATGTAAATGACGACGCCAGCGCAGACTATACGGCATCTGCTTCCGGTACACGTCATGACGGGCTTATTTTAAACGGTGTGACTTCCACCGGGGCTACCAATACAAAGGTGATCACCGCCGCTATGTATTACCAGAATACATATAACTGGGAAACGGCCGGCCTCTACGAAAATGCTGTATTCGATAACAGCTACATTAAGTTACGCGAAGTAACATTAAGCTATAACCTGCCTAAAAGCCTCATTTCTAAAATGCATTTTGAAAACCTGCAGGTGGCTTTCATAGCAAGGAACCTTTTTTATATCTACAAGACTCTGCCTCATGGATTAGATCCTGAGGTAACCGTAGGTTCCTCCTGGCTCAGCCAGGGTATCGACGGAGGTGCTGGCGCTCCGACCAGGAGTTTTGGTCTGAGCCTGCGGGCCCGGTTTTAACTTAATTAGTTATAAATAATTTAAATAGAGAACAATGAAACGACTTTTGATAAATACGGCTTTTCTCATCCTCCTTGCAGGTGGTTTCAGCTCCTGCAGTAAGACGATCAAGGATGATTATTTAAATCCGGAGTTGACCACTACCGGATCGATGGGTAAGTTGCTTACCGGCATGTTCTTAAATAAGAGGATACATCCTTCCTATTACGATTATGCGACTTTTGTAATGCCAACGACGGCCGCCTTTTCGCAGTTAACCGCCCTGGCTCCTTCAACGAAAATGTATACCCCTTCTATTGATTATAATCAAGCCCGCTGGGTAGATTATTACGATGGTGCGGATGGCACGGACTACAATTATGATGGTCCCGGGATTATGAGTAGCTACAGGGAAATGCAGACCACCTATGCGGCGCTTTCTGCCGTTGAGCAGGCAAAACAATATGTGTTTCTGCAGTGCGCCAAAGTAGTTTTCTACGATCAGACGGCCCAAATGGTTGATTTGTGGGGAGATATTCCCTTCTCCCAGGCAGGTAGTCTTAATACATCAAGCCGTTCCATTGGTTATGCTGCCTTTGATAATGCGGCCGCTATTTACGACACGCTTATTTCGGGTCTGAATGACCTGAACACTTATTTTGCTTCCGTCTCGGTAGCAACAGAAACCAAGGCAAGCCTTACGAAACAGGATATCTTATTAGGAGGTGATATCACTTTGTGGAGACGTTATGCCAACTCCTTACGTCTGCGTTTGCTGATGCGTACCTCTTATTACGACGAAGCTACGGCAAAAGCAGCGGTGACTACTATGCTGGCAGATCCTACTACCTACCCCCTGATAACAAGCAATACCTACAATGTTACGCTGAAGATGAGTGGGACCACCCTGAAAAGTGATTTGAAAGATGCCTTAACAAGCAGCCCTTATGCACCCGCCTACCTGGTGGACACGCTGATGTCTGCTAACGGAGATCCGAGGACGGCTGTATTGTGGGACTCTCTTCAAGGCAACAGCGTTTATAAAGGTTTCCCATCCACTGGTACCGTATCCGACTATGATAACGGCGGATATGCCACCTATGATACGGTCACCTTTATGTACAATTATAATGTACCTGGAGTATTGTTCACTGCCGCTGAAGTAAGCTTCCTGACGGCAGAGGCCAATGAAAGATGGGGGGCAGGATCCACGCCGGCCGCAACAGCCTATGCCAACGGGATCAACCAGTCCATTGCCTTTTATTATGGTATCAATCAGTCTGCCAATCTAAGTTCGGGTAGCTGGGCTTCAACATCCTCTCCGACTTCGGCGGCGGTGGATGCCTATATCGCCAACATGGCGTATACCGGGACAACGGCACAGAAATTATCATTGATAGCGACGCAGAACTGGATCAATTTCTTCATCTTACAAGCAGGCCAGGCCTGGGCGGAAGTAAGAAGAACGAAATACCCGGCTTTGAGCTTTGCTACGGCTTCTTCCGGCACTGCATCACAGCCCCCGACACGGTTGCTCTACCCTGCAACGGAGCAGGTATATAATGAAGCTAATTATTCAGCTGTATCGGCCAAAGACACCCGAAGCACAAAGATCTTCTGGGATGTGAAATGATAGAGAAACCAAATAAAAAGAAAGGGGCCCTCGCGCGAGGGCCCCTTTCTTTTTATAAGACTGCCGGAATTCAACGGGCCTCGTGACCCGGCTTCCCGCCCTTATTTAAAATCATGATTGATAGCATTGCTGAAAGTCTTCAGATTCCATCCCCCGGCGACAATGATCCGGCGAACGGTCAGCAAAGGATCCGTCGGATCCATCTTGTCGGCCAGCTGAAAGGCGGCAATAAACCCTCTTTTTCTCAGCTCAGGCAGCGCCTCCCGATTCCACAAACCAAAAGGATAGGCGAAATAACGGATAGGTGTACCTGTAATGGCTTCCAGCTGTTTGGTAGGCTTGTCGATCTGGATCTCCCAATCCTTCCCCTGGTACTTCTTTACATTGTGATGATCCCAGGTATGACTGCCGATCACATTCCCGGCATTGTATAACTCCTTTACCTGGTCCTTGCTCATATAATGAGGCAGTCTTCCCAACGACACCGTCATGATAAAAAAAACGCCTTTGAAGCCATGCTTCTTCATCTCCGGGAAAGCGACCGTATACTGATCTTCATCGGTATCGTCGAAAGTGAGCATGATCGGCTTATTGGGCAGCGCGGCGCCCTCTGTAAGATACGCATAGAGCTGATCGGGGAGTATCGTATGGTAACCGCTATCTGCCAGCATTTTTAACTGCTCCCGCAAAGCAGCAGGAGGCATGATATAATCTTTCGCCATTTTGGAATCCGTAGGCTTCCAGTCGCGTACCTGGTGATAACAGAGAATAGGCACCTGTTTGCGGCCCAGAATGACGGAGGGTGCCGGCACCTTCCCGCTAAACGTCGCCGGTACGGCGGCGGTATCCGCAGCGCCGGGAACCGTCGATGCGGTAGCATCGGCAGCGGACTTCATCGTAGTATCTTTGGTGCCGGCAGCAGCCGCCGCTTTCCCATCCCCTCCGGACGAACCGCAGGCGCCAAAAGCAAAAAATAAGATTCCAAGGCCAGCGCTAACAAGATTCTTTGTCATATTGATATTAAATTTTAAAAATCATTCAATCCGGGAATTCCCTTCATCATCTCCTCCAGCCAACGCTGGTCCTCCGCATCGAAATCGTTCAATTCCACACTGTCGGCATCCAGCACGCCGATGACTTCCCCCTTATGAAAGATCGGGACGACAATCTCGGACCGGGAGAGGCTGCTGCAGGCAATATGCCCGGGAAATGCTTCCACGTCGGGAACGATCAGCGTCGCCGCTTTCTCCCAGCTCGTACCGCAGACACCCCTGCCTTTACGGATACGGGTGCAGGCTACCGGACCCTGAAAAGGTCCTACGATCAGCTCGTCGTTTTTAACGAGGTAAAATCCTACCCACAGCCAGCCAAACTGCTCTTTCAGCGCGGCCGCGATATTCGCCAGGTTGGCCACCGCATCGTTCTCGCCTTCTACCAGCGCCCTGACCTGGGGTAGGAGAGAGGCATAACGTTCGGCCTTATTGCCGGCGACTATTTGTAAATCTTCAGCCATGCCGCAAAGTTAATGTCTTTATCTTTCTTAACTTACAGCATGTCCCACTTTTCTATCGATCCGGATATTACCAAAGCACGTACACCCGATACCGGCTTTTATACCGACCCGCAAATATTCCGGGAATCCAAAGAGAAACTATTCGCTTCTTCCTGGCAATTTATCGGCAACGCAGATCTGGTCCCCGCCCCGGGTGATACATACCCTTTTACCCTGCTGGAAAATTACCTGGACGAACCCCTCGTGCTGGTCCGGGATAAGGAAGGACAGCTGCACCTGCTCTCCAATGTCTGCACACATCGCGGCAACATCCTCGTAGGAGAACCCTGTAAGGTCAATCACCTTCGTTGTCGTTATCATGGCCGGCAATTTCACCTGGACGGACAGTTCCTCTCCATGCCCGAATTCAAAGAGGTAAAAGATTTTCCGTCAAAAGAGGACAACCTGGTATCATTGCCGTTATTCCAATGGGGCAAATGGCTGTTCACCTCCCTGAACGCCGCCGGCCCATCACCCGAGGCCTCTCCCAACGCCGGATCAACAGGCGGCTTCGCGCCCCCATCACCCGCTGCTTTCTGGGGCGAGATACAAACAAGGCTCTCCTGGCTGCCCCTCGACGACTTTATGTTTCGGCCCGACCTCTCCCGTGACTTCACCGTACGGGCTCACTGGGCGCTTTATTGCGAGAACTATCTCGAGGGGTTTCATATACCATTCGTACACGCCGGCCTCAACGCCGTAATAGACTTCGGTAACTATACGACAGAACTTTTTCAATATTCCAACCTCCAGCTCGGCATCGCCAAAGACGAAGAGGACTGTTTTGACCTGCCTCCTTCCTCTCCGGACTACGGTAAGCAAGTGGCTGCATATTATTTCTTCGTCTTTCCGAATATGATGTTCAATTTCTATCCCTGGGGGCTTTCCGTGAATATCGTCAAGCCCGTCAGCCCGAACGAGACGCAGGTCTCCTTTCTCACCTATGTAGCCGACGAATCGAAGCTGAACAAAGGAGCCGGCTCCGGACTGGATGCCGTGGAGATGGAAGACGAGGAAGTCGTAGAAGCCGTGCAGCGAGGCGTCCAGTCCCGGTTCTACTCCCATGGTCGTTATTCCCCCACCCGGGAGCAGGGCACCCACCATTTCCACCGGATCATGGCCGGATTGATGGCCGTGCTTCTTTTCTTCTTTTGTCAATTCTCTTTTGCCCGGTCGACCACTTCCGCCGCGCAGGCCCATCATCCGGAATCCAAAGCCCACCATCCGGGATCCGATACTTTTTATCTTCTCCGCCCGGATAGGGTCTTCGACGGGGAACAGCTTCACCCGGGCTGGCAGGTGCTGGTGCATAACCGGCTCATCGAAGCCGTCGGCCCCGCAGGATCTGTCAAAGCTCCCGCCGATGCCACCGTGCTCGACCTGAAAGGGATGACCTTGCTGCCGGGACTCATCGAAGGACATAGCCATTTATTCCTGCACCCTTATAACGAAACCTCCTGGAATGACCAGGTGCTCAAAGAATCCCGGGCCGAGCGCCTGGCCAGGGCAACGGTACACGCCAGAAAGACACTCCTGGCAGGATTCACGACGACCCGCGACCTGGGAACGGAAGGAGCGATGTACGATGATGTGGGCTTGAAAGAAGCCATAGACCGAGGCATCATCCCCGGTCCGCATATGATCGTTGCCACCCGCGCCATTGTTGCCACCGGCAGCTACGGACCGAAAGAATTAAGCTATGATATCGAGACGATCCATGGGGCGGCGGAAGCCGATGGCATGGACGCCCTGATCAAAGAGGTCCGGACCCAGATCGGGAAAGGAGCGGACCTGATAAAAGTCTATGCGGATTACCGCTGGGGCCTCGACCAGCAGCCTGCCCCCACTTTTACGGTAGATGAGCTGAAGAAGGTGGTGGAAGTAGCCGGCAGCAGCGGACGACCCGTAGTGGTTCATGCCGCCACCGCGGAAGGTATGCGCAGGGCTATCCAGGCCGGCGTGACGACGATCGAGCACGGAGATGGAGGCACCCCGGAGATTTTTGCCGCCATGAAGGAAAAAGGAATCGCCCTGTGTCCCACCCTGGCTGCCGGAGACGCCACCGAACAATACAAAGGATGGAGAAAAGGAGTGGATCCCGAACCCCTCCGGATAAAGAAAAAAAGAGAAAACTTCAAAGAGGCGCTGGCTTCCGGCGTGACTATCTGCATGGGAGGCGACGTAGGCGTATATGCGCATGGCGACAATGCCCGGGAAATGGAAGCGATGGCCGATTACGGAATGAAACCCCTGGACGTGCTCCGGTCTGCCACCTCCGTCAATGCCGATGTCTTTAAGATTGCCGATAAAGCAGGCCGGGTAAAAGTGGGCCTGCTGGCCGATCTCCTGGTCGTGGAAGGCGACCCGTCCATCAATATCTCGCTGGTCCGTAAAGTAAAATGGGTAATGAAAGAAGGGCTCATTTATCAACCCGCGTCAGCTTTCTGATTAGCTCCTCGTGTGCGGGATACTGTTTGGCCAGGGCTTCCCGGTCGGCCAGCTCGAAATCCGCGAAGTCAAACCCCGGCGCCACCGTGCAGCCCACCAGGGCATATTCGCTTCCCTCCGCCGGCGCAGAGGCAAACCAGCTCCCGGCCCGGATCACCGTTTGAAAGCTTTCGCCCTTCTCTATATTACTTCCCAACCGGTGGATCGTCAGGCTGCCCGTATGCCCGATCTCATAGATCAGCAAGGTATCCCCAAAATAGAAATGCCAGCATTCGTCCGAGGCAATCCGGTGGAATGCGGAGAATTCGCCTTTGGCTAACAGAAAATAAATACTGGTAGCAGCATTACGGTCGCCCTGGTAAAGGATCGGCAAAGATTTGCGGGGAATGGACAGGATCGAACGATAGACTTCCCGGAAGGCTCCTCCTTCGACATGCCGGGTCAGGTCCAGTTTTTCCATCCAATAAGCGGCATTAGGGCGTAAAGCGGTTTCGGGTTGTAAAGCTGCGTCGGGTCGCATATAAATAATCGGTATTCAGATGTATAATCAGCGTTGAATAGAAACATGGGCCGCATAGACATCCTCTAAGGAATCCTTGATATGAGTCGTATCCCTGATTGTCGCGGCAATGGGGAAATACAGCTTGAAATAGGACGAATCCTTCTGATCCATTTTTATGTTCAGCTGGTAACCCAGTAGTTGATTGTATCTCCGCAGGGCCCTGCCTTTCTTCGTCGTCTCCAGGATGACGAACTTATAGAGACTGGCGCCAGGAGGCACTTCCACGGGAGCCGTTGAAGGCGCCGCCGTTGGAGGCGTTGTGGCCGCTGCTCCCGGTTTTACAGGGCTGTCCGATGGTTTGGCTGCAGCAGAATTCGCAGAGGCATTTCTGGCTGGAACCCTTTTTACGCTGTCCGCCGGCGAATGGGCCGAATCTGTCACGGCAGCCGGCTTATTTTCCTCCGCGGGTTTTATCTCCGCAGCAGGCTCCACAAACGTATTGCGTTTATACAGATAATAACCTCCCCATCCGATGACGACTAATCCGCCGATAAGACCTACCAGTAACAGGGTCTGCCGGACCGTATTGGACCTGGGCTCATATTCCCGGGGCGGTTCATCAAAGCTGGTGGCCGTCTTTTTCTTTTCTAACCGTTCTTTTTTCTCGGTAGCCGCATCCTGCAAACGGGCGGTACTATATTCCCCGGGCACGAAATCCAGTTTGCCTTCCCTGTTCTTCGCAAGGGTGCCGATCCCCTCCAGGTAGAAAGGCTTACCGATATTGAGTAGCTGCTTGCCGGTTGTAAGGAAGAAATCCAGATCAGCTGCCGCCAGGGGCTTCATTTTGCCGGTATGCTCCTTGATAAAGGTGATCAGCGCATCATCGGGATTGACGACCAGGGTGTTTTTAAAGGTGATGCCTGCCGCAACGGTCTGCCCGCTCTTATCCGACTCCTCCGGGATAACGACAGTAGGGTCCAGCACGAAGCTGCCGATTCCGGGTAGGTCCAGTTTCTTGGTCTGGTATAGGAACTGGGATAATAGTTGAGGTAATTTCAAACCGTATGGATTTTGAGTTCTATGGATTTTGAGTTCTATGGATTTTGAGTTCGTAAGATAAAAAAACTTCCCCGTAATACATTGAAAATGACAAATTATCCTGCCTCCTGGCTACCTTTGTATAACAACTTTTATCAGTTATCAATGCTTACACAGCAGGAAAAGGATTTTGTCCGGTATTGGGAACAAAACCGCCTCCGTCGCAAACGTATCTTCCGCCAATTCCTCGTGGGTATCCCTATCGGGCTCTTATTCGCCGTTCCTATCGCCATCAGCCTGAAATCCGGCTGGGACAAAAGGGCTGCCCTGGAGGCCAACAGCCCCGACTTCAACCCCCTGGTCCTGGTCTTCGCCCTCCTGGTCATCGTCGTCTTCATAGCTATCTTCAACCAGCAGCACAAATGGGACCAATACGAACAGCGCTATCGCGAACTATTGAACCGGCCATCGGAACCACCCTCCGCCTTGGAACATCACCCCGCTCCGGATCAACCCTCCGTCACCGAAGAACCCTCCCCATCTGCCGTCCCTTCTCCACAGAAAGAGACCTTCCCTTCGGAGTAAATAAAAAAAACTTTATTTTTTTTTAATTTCTCTTGCAGCAATTCATAGAAAGGGGTTGTCTATAATTACAGGGACTATATTTGCGTAAAAAAATTGCATGCGGTATTTATTGTGGTGTTTAGTAATAGCTTCCTGTTGTTTTGGTTCCTGCTCAAAGAAAAGCTGTTCGTACAGCGATGATGGAATGGTCGCATCAACGACTGAACAACAGGCAGTTAAGCAATATTTAGACTCGGTAGGCATAGTCGCCACATTACACCCAAGAGGGTTCTATTACAAAATTGACGATGCCGGGACAGGGGCGACACCAGGAGAATGCTCCCAGATCACAATGGCTTATGCGGGGCAATTGACAACCGGAAAGATATTCGATCAGCAGAGCAGCTTTGTCACCGAACTGGCAAATCTCATCGACGGATGGCAGCAAGGGGTGCCGCTGATTAAAAAAGGAGGAAGTATTTGGCTTTATATACCCCCCTCGCTCGGTTACGGAGGGCAGGCACAGAAGGACGCAACTACCGGTAATATCGTAATTCCAGCTTATTCTATCCTGATTTTTAATATACATCTGCTTGATGTGCAGTAACCATGAACTACCTGCTAACAGCCCCTGCATAACCACAGGGGCTTTTTTTTGCATATTCCGGCGTTATCTATCTCCTTCTTTTAATGCGTTTTCATCACTTTTACCTGTTTCTTGTTCAGGTGTGAAGATTCTCACGCTAAAATCTTCTGAAACTTGGGCTTCTGTCTTTCCCGGTGTATTTTCCGGCAAGTGCTTGAGAATGAGGTGCTGATAAAAGGCAATTTCGTCTTTGTAGAATCCTTTGTAGAATTCCTTGTCGCTCTTCAATGTTCCAATTTGATCCTTTAAAGATTCTATGTAGTTATGTACAAGGCCGGAAGCTACGTATTCATCCAAAGGCTCTGAGACCTGATGCTCTCTTTTTTTGTAGGTCTTCAGATAGTCTATCAACGCTATGACCTCTTCCCCAAAAACAGCATCAAATTTGTTGAGAAACTCAGGACCAGGCTTGGTATCGGGATCATTATAATACTTATTAAAATTAGTCTTGTCAACATCTAGTTTTTCAGCTATTTCTACTTGCGTATATTGAGTTAAAAGCAAAAAAGCATGTTGCCGGAACTCGATGATTCGCCTGCTATTGTCTCTTTCTGGATGCTGATGTTTTTTCACGCCCAATTAGTTGTAAAAAAGTTGTATAAAAATTTGTATAGTTGTAAAAAGGTTGTATATTTGATCTATATATGGCCTTATTAGGCCATAATCGTAAGATTTCAATGCATACCAATTAAGTAATCACCTGCAAAGGTGCCACATGAATCTTTATTACGATGTCCCCTTCAAAAGGGGCATGCCTTACTATTTTAGGGTGGCAAATTACATTTTTATGTCGTTTGTCATGGGAAATATTATGTCCTTGCTTCTCTGCGTTTGGGACGGGATTACTGGCCGTTCACGTACGAAACCCTATTAAAGGCAATATCGGCATATGCCAACCTTTTTCATTAACTTTGGAATATAAACAGGCTTTATTCGTTACCATAGAAGTCCTCGAATATCCCTGTATGCTTTTTAAACCTTTGTGTAATTTTCATTGATAGGAACAAATTCATTAATTAACCTATCTACATTTATGCTGTCCATCCCACTATATGACACCTTCCTTCAGCGTCAATATAAAGACGCTGCCCGGGAAACGAAAAAGATCAGGATTGCAATAAGATTTGATTTCCAGTTTGTTACAAGATTTTTTGTAAGGAAGGCAGTAAAAAAAATAAATATTTTTTTACTGACCCAAGTCATTGAGTCAAAAGGGTTGCTTTCTGATATAGAAAGTAAAAAAGACGCTTTACTGGGAATGGATCTAAGCGAAACAATCGACAGTATAAATAGAATAATTAAACTCAATATATCCTTAAAGCAAATACTTTCTGAATTTTCAGATCACTTACATTCCAAAAATTATGAGGTCAACTCCTGGGACCCTATTTTAGAAGAGACCATTGATAGCTTGTATTCCACTTTACGAATATTAAAGCGTCAAAACAAAAAAACTCGTATTGAAACGTCATCTTTGGCTATTGAATCTTCGAAGTGTTCGTTAACTTCGTTGCAAACAGCCACCTATGACCGTAGAACAACGTGATGTATACTTGTTCCCTCCCACACATGATTTCGAATTAGAACATCATCCCTTCATTGTTTTATCTACCAGGGAAGCAAATGAATACGAAGGTACATTTGTAGCAGTCATGATTACATCTTCAACTGTTTTTCACGATGACTTATCATTTGACCTGGAAGATGAAATGTTTGAAAACCCATTGCCTAAGAAGAATTCGCATGCCAGGATGCATTTAATAACATTATGTATAAACGAGCATATAAAAGGAGCCCGGATTAATAGAATGAAACCGATTTACTTCAAACAACTAATGAAATCAATTGGTGACCTGGTCTTTAATTACGATTTCACCCCTCTGAATTGACGTAATCTTCAAATTTAAACCTGGAATTAGGACCCCGAAAGGTAATATCTTTGCCAAAACTCAATTCCTTTGCCACACGAATCCATTTCCGTATTCGACATGTTCAAGATCGGGATCGGACCCTCCAGTTCCCATACTTTAGGCCCCTGGAGAGCAGCCCAGCGATTCACCGACTCCCTGGAAAAACAATCCGCTCTTTCCCGGCTCGTCACCCTGCAGGTCTTATTATACGGCTCCCTCGCCAAGACAGGCAAAGGACACGGTACCGATATAGCCATCCAACTGGGCCTGGCCGGAGAAGATCCCGTCACCTTCGAGATCGGCCTCATCGATTCTACCATACAGAATATCCTCACCCATAAACGACTCCGGGTAGCAGGATCGCAGGAAATTGACTTCGACCCTATTACTGATATCTCTTTTTTATATACGGAGACCCTGCCTTACCACCCCAATGCTATGACTTTCCTGGCTACCCTCCAGAACGGAACACAGCTGGCCGAGACCTGGTACTCTATCGGCGGTGGATTTGTAAAGAAAGAAGGGGAGGAGGCTGGCGCCAACTTATCCGTGCAGCTGCCCTTCCCCATCAATACCAATGCGGACCTCCTGCATTGGTGCCGCAAGACAGGCATGAGCATCAGCGAAGTGGTCATGGAAAATGAAGGCGCATGGCGCTCGGAAACGGCCACCCGGACCGGCGTGCTCAACATCTGGCGGGTTATGAAAGAATGTATCTACCGGGGTTGCCATTCCGAAGGAATGCTCCCCGGCGGCCTGAACGTCCAGCGCAGGGCCGCAGCCCTCAATAAAAAACTGATCGGAGGCCGGACCTATCACGACTTCGAATCCTGGGTAGGGGCCATCCGCGCCGGAGGTAGCGACTTCAAATATATATTGGATTGGGTAAGCTGTTTTGCCCTGGCCGTCAATGAAGAGAACGCTTCCTTCGGAAGAGTGGTCACCGCCCCCACCAACGGAGCCGCCGGCGTGATCCCCGCCGTCCTGCAATATTATGCCCTCTTCTGTGACGGGCTATCCGACGACAAAATCCTGCAATTCATACTGACAGCCTCCGAAATAGGCAGCATCTTCAAAAAAGGAGCGACGATTTCCGCTGCCATGGGCGGATGCCAGGCCGAGATCGGCGTCTCTTCCGCAATGGCCGCCGCGGCCCTGACAGAATGTGTCGGCGGCTCCCAGCGTCAGGCCATGATGGCCGCGGAGATCGCCATGGAACACCATCTGGGACTTACCTGCGACCCCATCGGCGGATTAGTGCAAATACCCTGTATAGAAAGAAATACCATGGGCGCCATCAAAGCCATCACCGCTTCCCAACTGGCCCTGCAAAGCACCCCCGATTTCGCCAAAGTATCCCTGGACGCCGTCATCAGCACCATGTGGAGCACTGCACAGGACATGAACAGTAAATACAAAGAAACTTCCGACGGCGGACTGGCCGTCCAGATCCCGTTGGGACTAAGTGAATGCTAGTCTTCGCTATCCGCCCTTGTCAGTATTTTAATAAAGGAAAAGGCTTGCGAACTAAGCTCTGACGGTTGTTTAGTAAGCTCTTCGGGTTGATAAAGGTATTTTATCGCCAGGTAGAAGGGCTTCCACTGATCTCTCAGGAAAATGTTTTTTTCACCGATCAGTATCGAGGCTTCCTCTACCATTTTGTAGACTGCGTAGTAAAGGCCGATTGAAATCAGTTTGCTAACGAATAGACTAGCAGCATAAATTGAAGCCAGCAATTCTTTGTATGATCTTTCTTCGACTTGATTGATAAGCATCACCATTTTAAAGTAGTAGTCTAAAAAATACAAATATTCCTCATAATGAATGTCATCTTCGGCAGATTTTGATATGGAAAGACGATCAAATATTTGTCCTATTGAAACCGCCCACATCAGTTTACTCCATTCGGCTTCCTGAAAAAATTCATCCTCTCGCTCACTAATTTTCTCCAGGAGATTGGTAGAACCCAGCCTAATTACAAGTCCAAGACTTTCGATGTTCCACTCCTTAACTTTTACGATATATCGTAGGCTATCATAATAATTTCCCCCGGCAAAAGCATTTTCAGCACATTCGGTCCATTCCGTGTCGCTTAACGTTATCTCTTCCTCGGTCTCCTTTTCAATAGATTTCAGTTTCAATTTATTGCTGGCAGATAAATTGGCCAATGAAACATAAACCTTAGAAAAGAACTTTAATTGATCCTTATCGATATCCGCTTTTTTTACCTTTTCCACAAACGAATCGATCCGCTCCTTTAAATCGTCATCACTGAGCCAAGCTTCCAGGAACTTAACCAGCCAGATTATTTTTTCCTTATCGTCTTTTCTACCATACCGCATCAGATACCAAATGTTCCAAAACCGTTCCCGGATCAAATAGGTTTTATTCTTGTTGCTGGTGCTGTTCTTAATTACGATCTGCTCCTTTTCCAGCTGGTTCAATTGTGCCGATAGAGTCTTACTGACCAACCGGGTCTTGGCAGTCAGTTCCTTTACGGTGATAGGTTCCCAATGCCTCGCCACCGCGTCGATAATCTTTTGCTGCTGCACCGGCAGATCATCCATTCTGTGTTTGTACAAGGGCGTGACAAGGTCCAGTATCCGGTATAAATCCTTGATCGACTGTTCGTGCTCATAATCCAGAAATATGCCGAACAGGATGGATACCGTCCTTGGAACGCCTCCGGTAAGAATACGCATGGTTTCAATTCGCCCGGGCGTGTCACGCACTACTTGTTCGATTTTCTCTTTTTTGTCATGCAGTTCGCCCAACTTCAGGATCAGCCCGATCGTTTCCTCCTTGTCAAGCCCATCCAGCCGGATGGCTTTAAAAAACTCATAAAAAGGTTGCTGATAGTCCAGAAAGTCCTCCATGTAGTTCGTGGACCCGCCGATTATGCGGATATTATTATTCGTCTGCAAAACTTCCCGCAGGCGGTGGATCTCCTTGATCTCCAACTTATGCAGCAGGTCGCCGATATTGTCGATCAGCAGCACTATTTTTTTTCGCTTGTTTACCAGCGCTACATCCAGTATTTCATAGGCCCTTTCCTCAAAATGGGGGTCGGTGGCAAGCTTCTCCATGGCATCGTATATACCTGCGAATCCATGATAGTCCTCCAGATATTCGGCTACATACTCCCAAAGATTGGCCAGTTCGCTAACCTGGTATTGTTCCTCCGTAAAGGCCACTGGTATCAGGATATCCTGTAAAACAGGAGAGTCTTCGATGCCATACTTTATTCGAAGCAGTAAGGTTGTCTTGCCCATGCCTCTTTGTCCCACAATCAGGTAATGCTGTTCCGGGTGCAGCATCCGGGAGCCTTCGAGGTCCTGCATGATCTCCTCATAGATCTCCTGCCTGACCACGAACTCCGAAATGATCTCATCCTTGCTTTTTTGATCGGGATTATACAAAAATGTGCTCATGACCTTCTATTTGCAGATATATTTAAGCCACCACATTCTGACTACCGGGGAATTAAAACGATAGGTTCCCCCATCGCCAATATTATTGATATAGCCGTCGTACACCAAGATTTCCACGATCTTCCTATAATGATCCTCCGTATTAAAGCGCGCCGATTGGTCGAGCAATTGCACGCGCGTAATGGTGCCCGACTCAGCGATCATCTTCAGAATTTCCAACACATAGTTCAGCTCATCTCCCTTAAATTGAACTTTTAGCCGGCTGAAATAGTGAGCAAAGTGATTATCGTTACGGGCGGCAATGATTTCTTCAAAGGCCTGATCGATAGGAGCAACGTCTATACAATTGCCAGGATCTTCCTTTCTCAGCAGTTCCTGCACCAGCAATTGGATGTGAAACGGGATCAGCCATTCCAGCTTTTTCAGCAAATGGTCGCTGGCTGCGGGTGTTATCGTAACATTCCTGGCAGCAAGCAATTGATCCAATAACAAGCGTGCCTCAGCCTCGTTCAACGGCCCTATCTCAAGCGTATTCAGGTCGTTGATGAATGCCGTCGAATCGATGGCGGCAACGGTATGATTTAGCCCGATCGAGCCGGTGTAGATAAAGCGTACATTATTGATAATATCAGGATCCAGCCTTAAGGTGCGGTTGGATTGCAAAAAGCGTATGGCCGATTCCGTGCCATCGGCATTTACAATATTCAGGATGGTTTGCGGGAATTCATCGATCAGCAAGATTAATTTTCGGTTTTCCTCCAACTGAATCCCCGAAAGAAAATGCACCAGGTCTTCATAATAGGATAGGCCTTGTTCCGCATCTTTGAGCTCGATGCCAACTTCTGCGACCTTGATACTTTTTATCTTTCTGGCGGCGGCTCCGGCTGCTTTCATAAACCGGGTCGCAATTGATTCCATGCCATCCAGCTTTAGTATTTCCTTCAGCAATTTCTTGTAAAAATCTTCCTCCGAATTGACGCTTTCCGTATCTACATAGACATATCGATAACCTTCGACCAGGTTATCGAGCATATAGAACAAGATCGATGTCTTCCCGACTCTTCGTGGGGCCGCAATCTGGATATTGTTATCGTTATGGAGGCTATTGAGGATTTTTTTAACCTCATGGTCCCTTTTAAAGAAGTTTTCACCCCGGGCGGGGTTCCCCACGATATTTTTCATGACTATAGATTTATAGTCAAATATACTAACTATAATTACATAGTCAACTTTTTTGACAATATAATTATAGTCAACTTAGTGTAAAGGCTCAATTTTAATTCAACGACGCATCCATCTCAATCGTATTGAGATCTATATCCTTATAATTCCTCACCTCATTATAAAGCGTATCCCGCTCTACCGGCTCCCGTCCCACCTGCTTGATCAGGGACACCAGCTGCGCCGTTGACAGACTGGGAGTCTGCTCCTCGCTGCCCGCCATCGAATAGATCTTCGTAGTATCGTCAATGGTCCCATCCAGATCATTGACCCCGAAAGAGAGCGTCAACTGGGCATTCTGCCTTCCCAACATGGGCCAGTAGGCTTTCAGATGAGGGAAATTATCCATATATAACCGGGCCACCGCGTAGAGCTTCATATCCTCTACCACGGAAGATTCCGGCACATGACTCATATCGTTATCCTTATTGCGGAATTTAAGCGGGATAAACGTATTGAACCCTCCCGTCCGGTCCTGCAATTCCCGCAGCCTTTCCATATGATCGATACGATGCGCATAAGACTCGATATGACCATACAGCATGGTGGCATTCGTATGCATTCCCTCCCGGTGAGCCGCTTCATGGATCTTCAGCCAGCCATCACCATCCACCTTATCCGCACTGATGATGTTACGGACATCGGGATGGAAGATCTCCGCTCCGCCGCCCGGCATGGAATCCAGACCCGCCGCATGTAGTTTTTTCATCCCCTCCTCCACGCTCAGCTTGGCTTTGCGGAACATATAATCCAGCTCCACAGCCGTAAATCCCTTGATATGCAGCTCCGGACGATGGGCTTTTATCTTTTGCAGCAGCTCCGCGAAGAAATCCAGGTTCATTTTCGGATGAACACCACCCACAATATGCACCTCCGTCACCGGCTTGCCATCATAGCCCTTTACGATATTCAGCATCTGTTCCTGGCTGAGCTCCCAACCCTCATCCCGGTGAGCATACAGGCGGGAATAAGAGCAGAACTGGCAGGTGAACACACAGACATTGGTAGGCTCTATATGGAAATTACGGTTGAAATAGGTCTTGTCCCCATGTAATTTCTCGCGGACATAGTTCGCCAGGGCGCCCAGGTAGGAGATATCTCCCTTCTCAAAAAGCGTCAGTCCCTCGGCGGGCGTGATCCTTTCTCCCGCCAATACCTTTTCACCGATTCGGTATAATTCCTTATCCGTTGTTCTTATGATTGCCTCTACCTGTGTCTTTGTGCTCATAGTCTGTCTTTTTATTCCGAAGGCAAAGTTAGGGATTGTAGGCATATATGCCTACAATCCTTCCCGGCCCAAGTACTTGCGTCGCCGGCGTTGCCGCCCTCCGAATGAAACCGCCGCAAGGCGGTTTCATCCAAAAAATTCTTTATCTTCCATCATTAAACCAAAAATAACCCCGGACACATGATGAATATCAAGCTTCGTCTCATTTTCATGAACTTTTTGCAATTTTTCGTTTGGGGTTCCTGGCTTATCTCAATGGGCAAATACATGATCGTTACGCTTCATTTCACCGGCGGAGAAGTCGCCAGCGTATACGGCACCATGGGCATTGCCTCCCTGTTCATGCCGGGACTGCTGGGGATCCTGGCTGACCGCTGGATCAATGCAGAGCGACTCCTTGGGACCTGCCATCTTATCGGCGCCGGCCTCCTCCTCTGGGCCTCCACCGTCTCCGATTACCGCACCCTCTATATCATCATGTTGTTCAATAACATGTTCTATATGCCGACCATCGCCCTGAACAATACTGTCTCCTATATCGTGCTGGAGAAGAAAGGGCTCAATATCGTAGAGCTTTTTCCTCCGATCCGCGTCTGGGGCACCGTCGGCTTTATCATCGCCATGTGGACCGTGGATATTTGCGGCTGGACGGCCAGCCCGATGCAGCTATATGTAAGCGCCGGCGCCGGCATCCTCCTGGGGATCTACGCGTTTACCATGCCTTCCTGCACTCCCGTCAAGACCTCGGAAAAGAAAAGCCTGGCATCCTCCCTGGGACTGGATGCTTTCGTGCTGTTCAAACAGCGGAAAATGGCCATATTCTTTCTTTTCGCCATGTTCCTCGGCGCCGCCCTGCAGATCACCAACGCATTCGGCCTGCCCTTTATCAGCGATTTCTCCAAAAATTATTCGGGCACTTTTGCCGTACAACATCCCAACCTGCTCACCTCCATCTCCCAGATCTCCGAAACCCTTTTTATCCTGACCATTCCTTTTTTCCTCAATCGCTTCGGGATCAAAAAAGTAATGCTCATGAGCATTTTTGCCTGGGTATTCCGCTTTGCCTTGTTTGGCATCGGTAACCCCGGAAGCGGGCTGCCGCTCCTCGTGCTCTCCATGATCATCTACGGAATGGCCTTCGATTTCTTCAATATCTCGGGCTCCCTGTTCATCGAGAAAGAAGCCCCCATCACCATCCGGGCCAGCGCGCAGGGCGTGTTTATGATCATGACCAACGGCCTGGGAGCTTTCCTGGGTGGCGTCGGCAGCGGCTGGGTCGTGGACCATTTCACCGCAGGCGGCGTCAAAGACTGGCAAAGCATCTGGTTCGTCTTCGCCGGATATGCCCTTTTGCTGGGCATCATCTTTCCTTTGGCATTCAAATACGATCATAAACGCGGCATGCTGCGGGCCGTCAGCCATTAGCAGCTTACAGCGCCAGGCTTACCACCGTATCTCCAGCTTCTTTACTTTCTTACCCGAAGTTTCACGCGGGAAAGAAAATATACCTATGCCCCCCAAATAGCGCAAACGTTTGTGTGTCTTTCGCAAACGATTGTGTATCGCCCATCCGCCAACACGGCCGTCGGCACCGCTTTTAAAATTCAGTAATTATTTCAATCTTGGTATGCGCGCTGTCCGAAACCATTTCATTAAACCTTAATAACACTTACATGAGAAAGAATTTTTTACTCCTGTTATCCATTTCACTCCTGTCTCTTTTTGCCACCCGATCCTCCGCCCAACAAGTCTATTACGTCGACATCACAAAGACCACGAACGGGAACGGCACCCTTGCCAGCCCCTGGAATAATCTCCTGTCCGGCATGTTCGGCACTCCCCAATCGGATACCTCCGATGTTATCCTGTATTTTCGTCAGGGTACCTACTATCTCACCAGCGACACGACTATTTACATCAGCTCGAACCACAACGGACTGAATGGACACTATTTCACGCTCAAAGCCTACCCCGGTGAGCAGGTCACCTTTGATGGATCCCGCCTTACGAGCAACTACTCATACATGGCGAGTATCGCCGGCGCCAGTAACATACGTCTGCAGGGACTCACCTTTGCCAACCTGCAGAATATCACTGCTTACGGGATCTATATCAGCGGCAGCGGCAGTAATATAGATATCCGCAATTGTTCATTTCGCAATATGTTGTGGAATAGCGATACGGCCGAAGCTAAATTCCCTTCTCCTACTGATAAAAATATCTACCCGGTCTATGTAGCAGGGACCAGCAGCCTGCCCAACAATGTGCTGATAGACACCAGCCGTTTCGTTACCATCGCGCCCGGCTACTATGGCAGCCTCGTTACGGTATCGGGTACTGCAGGCACCATTACCCAGACAGCCGACGTAGATTCGAATATTATTTACCACCAACCCCGTTACCAGTTCTATGTGAGCCCGACAGGCAACGATACCACCGGAACCGGCTCGAAAGCCCTGCCCTGGCGAACTATCAATTATGCTGTCAACGGGGCCGGCTATGATTTTTCCACGACGCCCGCGACGCTTCTCGACTCGAATATCACCATCTACCTCCGGAGCGGCGCCTACCCGTTAAAAGCGCCCGTATACATCGGTCACAACAGGGGACAGAACGGCAAATGGTTCACCATCACCCCTTATCCCGGCGATAGCACCCTGGCTACTCCGACAGTCGACGGGGGAGGGCTCACCCAAAAATATGCCTGCATCTTTATCATAGACAGCGCCAGTTATGTCAATATTAATGGGCTGAATATCCAGAACCTGACGAACGATGCCACGCTGACGACCATCGATCCCGTTACAGGAGACAGCCTGAAGGACGTCCGCTATGGGATCATCGTCAGCGGTAACGGGTCGCATATCCAGATCGTGAACAACGACCTCAATAATATGAAATGGACCCGTGATACCACGAAAGCCAAAAACCCGCAGCCGACCGACGTACTAAGCGCCATCACCGTCCTGGGCAATACCAACACGCCTGTCACCAATTTGCTCATCAGCAACAACACCGTTCACAATATCGTGTCAGGATATGCGGAAGGAGTGGCTATCAACGGGAATGTGGACACCTTCACCGTAATAGGCAACGAAATATACGATGTCGCCAACATAGGGTTTGTCGCCGCAGGCAACTATCAATGGGTGCTCAATAGCTACCCCAGCTTGCTCAAAGCGAATAATCAATCCCGGAACGGATTGATCCAGGACAATTCCATCTACCGTTGTATCTCACCGGTAGCCACCTCGGCCGGTATCTACCTCGATGGCTCCCTCAATGTCACCGTTACAGGCAACGAGAGCTATAATAACGGAACGGGCATCTCCGTCGGTAATGAACAGGATTCCAGCACCAGCGGAGGACACACGATCATCAGCAACAACATCTGGAATAACCTTGGGCCCGGAATATACCTGGGAAGCAATAACCTTACAGCCATCTGTAACAATGTCCTGGTCAAATACAATACGATCTCCAATGACTATACCATTAACCCGACCCTTTATGCCCGGGCTAACGGACGATATGGTACCCTGGACTCGGCCGGTCAGGGTGTAGAGATCTATATGCAACGTATCCAGCACCTCACCTTCGATGAAAATGACGTCTATTCGTCTTCCGATAATGTGCTGGCCTTTGCTTATAGCCAGTCCAACCTTATCTTTACCTACAACGATTACTATACGAAGCACAACAATCCCTGCAAAGCCTATTTCTACAGGGATACCGTCGGGAACGGCGATCCGGCTAAAAAGGATACCACCTTCAATCAATATGGGTTCGAGACCCATCTGGACACGACTTCTTATCTGGGAGGCGTCGCCTATAACAACAGAGGCTGCGGGATACATATTACCGCGCTGATCGCAGGAGCAGGAAATGGCCTTGGCGCCACCCTTGACAATACCGGGAATAGCCTTTCTGTATTTCCCGACCCGGTGGTCAACCGGCTCTCTGTTTATATAACACAACAGACAGCAGGGCCTGTCCGGCTTGAACTCTGGGACATGAGCGGCCGGTTGCTGCTTAACAAGGAAGGACAGCTCTCCCCGGGGACAACACAGCTGGGATGGGATAATATCAAACAGGGTGGGGTAACGACCGGCACCTATATCCTGAACGTAATCAGTGCGAATCAACAAACGACACGTAAGATCATCGTCTTATAAAATCCGGAATAGTCCCGGTCAATCCTCTCTCCCGTCTACAGCAGCCTGAGCACCGCTCAGGCTGCTTTTCTATAGTGAATCGATGCCGGTTCCCGTCCCTCCCGCCTATTGCAGCTCCTGCATCGTAACCAGCTTTCGGTAAATGCCGTTTTCAATTTGCATAAGTTCCCCGTGCGAACCGCGTTCCGCGATCTCTCCCTTATCGAGAACGATTATTTCATCCGCATGACGAACGGTGCTCAGACGGTGGGCTATTACCAGTGAAGTACGGTTTTGCATCATCTTATAAACGGCATCCTGGACCAGCCGTTCGCTTTCGGTGTCCAGCGAAGACGTTGCTTCGTCCAGAATCAGGATAGGAGGGTTTTTTAGCAGGGCTCGGGCAATGGTTACACGCTGCTTCTCTCCGCCGCTGAGCTTATTGCCCCTGTCTCCTATGTTGGTATTGAACTTATTCTTTTTCGACTGAATGAAATTATAGGCATTGGCTACTTTGGCCGCCTGTTCGATATCTTCCATAGCCGCATTGTTCATGCCCAATGCAATATTGCCGGCCACCGTCTCATTGAACAGGATCGGCTCCTGTGTTACGATACTGATATGCTTCCTTACCGAGGCCAGATTATACTCTTTAATATTTACACCGTCAATTAATACCTCCCCGTCCGTTACATCGTGAAAGCGTGGAACCAGGTCGGCCAGCGTGCTTTTGCCGGCGCCGCTGCTGCCTACAAGCGCCACCGTTTTCCCTTTGGGAATGACAAAGCTGATATTCCTCAATACGGACTTATCCGCATAGCTGAAATGCACGTTTTTAAACTCTATCTGCCCGTTAAAGCATTCCAGCTTTTTTGTTCCGGTGTCTTCTATCACCACGGGCGAAGCCAGCAGCTCCTCGATACGCTCGATGGCCGCCGCCCCCCGCTGCACATTAAAAAAGGACGTGGACAAGGTCTTGGCAGGATTGATCATCAGGGAGAAAATGGCTATATACGCAATAAGGTCGCCGCCATTCAGGGTATTGCTATGTAATACGAGGCCGCCGCCAAAATATAAGATCACACACAGCACGATCACGCCAAGCAGCTCGGTCAGGGGTGAGGCCAAATCCCGTCGGGCGCTCATCTTTTTGCTGATATTGAAAAGGGAATGGTTCAGCGATTCGAAGCGGTCTTTTACCAGCAGCTCGGCGGAAAAGGCCTTTATCACACGTATACCGCCTAATGTCTCGTCCAGTATGGACAGGGTTTCTCCTACCCGGACGGAAGAGGCCGAAGATTGCTTTTTCAGGGTGCGGCTTATCCGGCCGATTATGAAGGCGGTGACAGGCAGCAGCACCAAAAGGAAAAGAGACAGCGTCGGGCTGATATAGATCAGGGTCGCCAGGTAACTCAATACCAAAACAGGATCTTTGATCAACCCTTCCATGGTACTGACGATGGAGCTTTCTATCTCGCTTACATCATTGGTCATGCGTGACATGATATCCCCTTTCCGCTGTTCGGAAAAATAGCCGATGGGCAGGGTCAGCACCTTTGAAAACATATCGTTTCGCAAGTGGATAATAATAGAACTTCTCACCGGTACCGAAATATAAGAGGAGAGGTACAGGAACAGGTTCTTTAAGAAAGTGGCGAAAATGATCAACCCGCAACAGATGGCTACCGCATACATTTGCCCATGCTGTTCGATAGCCCTGGCTATAAATTGGGAGACAAACTTTCCCGCTTTACCCGATTCGATACTCTGTCTTGCCGCTTCGCTGCCTTTGGTATTAAAGATAATGGACATCAGCGGCGCCAGCATGGCAATAGAGATCACCGATAAACCGGACGCTATGATCGTCAATGACATATACAGCGCGATCTTTCCCTTATAATACCCGATATATTTAAAAATGCGACTAAATTTCTTCATCTGATTCGTTTTTCAATATTTCCTGCCAGAACCCGGAATAGAGGTCCCAGGCATGACAACCGAAAGGCAGCCTTCCCCTGGTAAGCTTAAAAGCATATTCCGGGTTGAATTCTATGGAAAAGTTAACAGCTTTTTTATAACCCGGGATCTTTAATTTTTTATACCCGCGATTCGTCTCCAGAGACCAGAAGACATCTTCATTAAAAAAATGATGCTCGTTATGCAGGTTGTAGTAGGCGATCATCTGCTTTTCTTCCCGGCAGATCTTATAGAATTTTTTCACCCGCCGCAACGAAAAACCGCCATTCCCCACCCGGTTGGTAAATTGCATGTCGCTCGGCAGAATAGTCCCTTCCTGTTTCCTGTTCTCATGATAGGCTTTATTCAATTTTCGGGCATAGGCGATTCTCCGGAAAATATTCCCCTTGAACGGCGCCCCAAGCCAGGGCGCCCCTATATAATCATACCCCTTTTCACACCAAAGTGACAGATCGTCCTTAAATACAAAGGCATCCAGCTGATAGACAAGGATAAATTCAAAGTGCAGGAACCGCTCATAAAAGCCTTCGGAGAGCATCAGGCGATTATACCCGCTGGTGCTCTTAAAGTATTGATCGTCAAATGATTCAATCAGGAAGTTGGGATGGTATGATCGGTAACCATCCACATTTAAAGCATGAGGCTTTATCAGCGTGATGGGATGATCGCCCAACACCTTACAACATTGCCGGAGCGATACCTGCTCGTGCCAGGTTAAGAGGGGCTTATAAACGGGAATAACGACCACCGCTTTCTGACCGATACTAAAGAGACTCATAGCGTAATAGTACTAATTTTTCAAATTGCGGCTGAAAACAAAAATCATATCCTTTATCACCATATACGGTCACATTCGGGCATTCAAAATGCACTTCCAAAAGCCTGTTCACCTTCAGTGCTTCTGCAAGAGCAAAAGGGAAGGACTGGTTCCCTATAAATAGTTTTGCCCCGGCAATAACCGCCGCCATTTCCAAAAAGTCGTTTACCGGCCTGTGCCTGATATGCGGGATCTTCCTCTTCATGTCGGCATATTCATCCGGCAGACCTATGAACTGCACGTCGGGGTACCTGTTTAAGAACCCGTAATCGATGTCCGGCGCCCGGTAACGACGACTTCTTGCTATCACGATAGCCTCCCTGCAAGACGGGTCCGGGGCTACCTGCAGCCAGGCCTGGTTCAGATCATAATTGACCGGGAATACTAAAAAATACCACCGGGCTATATTTCCCCTGTCCAGTAACAACGGATATTCCCGCATTTTATCCAGATCGATATCGATAGGCCCTTCCGCGTATACTTCACAGCTTTTAAAGCCCGGCTGCGACAAAAGCAACGGCTGCAGCATATCGGCCATCTTTTTATTAAGCATCACATTCCCCAGGGGATGTTTGACATGCCCGGCATAATCCGCCGGCTGATCGATACGCAGATGCAGGTTAATATCCTCCTCCCCGGCGATAGCCTTCATCGTTGGAATAGCATAGATGATGTCGCCACAGTTCCCGCTATGTTTAAAATGCAGGGGCCTGTTTTCCGGAAACGTCAGCGACGGCGGCTTTACAGCCTTTAAACCGTCCTTGTACTTTTCCATTTTCTTCAGGTATTTATAAGACACTTTGTCTTCAGCCTCTATTTTTAATCGCATTTTTTTAAAGAAATTCATATTACCGGTATGAAGTTTTAGACAAAATAATCAGATCAGGGACCTGACCCCAATTGACTATACATTGTAAATAGCCTCAGGGTTGCCTTAGCCCGTCTGGCAAAATAAGAAAGATTTTTTTTATGCTTACACAACTTTTCTTATACCCTTGCCGTATTAGTGATTATAACAGGTTGCCCTGCAAAACTTATTCCAGTCACTCACGCAGGCTCCCGAATAAGCTAACCTACGATTGATGCTTTTTAAGTATTTGATAATCAGTTTAGTATAAGAACCCCTCCCTTGGCCGGATTATTGCACTTGCTGTAGGTGTACTTATATCTAAATCAATAGTTGTTATGAAGAATATCCTTATAGACGCAGAAAGAACCAATTACATGCATACCGGGTTGTATCATTTTTGCAACCACCTGATAAATTCGATAGCTCTCCACAATCGAACCGACGAATACAATTTGAGTACCTATGCCCCTGAAAGACAACATGGGCTTTTTAATAAGGGCATCTCCGTAGTTGCTCAACACTCGCTTCACAAATTCTATCAGCCATTTTTGGCAAAATACCAGTTGTTCCATTCGACTTTCCAGGGAACGAATTATTTTCCTTTTTGCATTAAAGGAAAGGTCCTTTTGACAGTTCATGACCTGAATTTTTTATACGAAAACAAACCGCTCGCCAGGCAGAAAAAATACCTCGCTAACCTGGGAAAGAAGCTGGACAGGGCTGATTCGGTAGTGGCTATCTCGGAATACGTAAAAAACGATCTGCTGGAACACACTTCCGTCAGCCCCGAAAAAGTACAGGTAATCCATAACGGCTGCAATATCCGGCCGGAAACCGGCGCCGAGACGCCGGCCTACGTACCGAAAAAACCATTCTTTTTTACAGTTGGCGCCATCACGAATAAAAAGAACTTTCACGTATTGCCGGCCATGCTGCTAAAGAACGATTTTGACCTGGTCATTGCGGGGCAGACCCAAACACACGACTACAAGCTGAAGATCGAGGCTACCGCGAAAGAATTGGGCGTACAGGACAGAGTCCATATCATAGGAGTCGTCAGCGAAGCTGAAAAAGCCTGGTATCTTCAAAATTGCCTGGCATTCGCTTTCCCGTCCATTGCAGAAGGCTTTGGCCTGCCGGTAATAGAAGCCATGCATTTCGGCAAACCCGTCTTACTCTCCACCTGCACGTCCTTACCGGAAATAGGCGGTAAAGAAGCCTATTACTTTGAGAACTTCGATCCCGGATACATGAGCCTCAGAACAATGGAAGTGTTGGACGAACATTGTGGAAATAACAGATCGGAGGCCATCATTCAATGGGCCGGCAAATTCAGCTGGGACAAGACGGCCTGCCAATATCTGAAGGAATATGATCGTTTACTTGTTTAAATCTGTTTGAAAACATATAGGAATAAGCCTATGAAAAAAGGGTTTACAGTATGGTTGACCGGGTATAGCGGAGCGGGAAAGACAACTATCTCCCAACAGCTTCAGCTAAGAATGCTGGAAAGAAATATTGCCAGTGAGATCCTGGATGGAGATATCGTCCGGCAGAATCTCTGTAAAGACCTGGGTTTCTCAAAAGAAGACAGATGCACGAACATACTCCGCATCGGTTTTGTCGCAGAGATGTTATCTCGACATGGGGTTTGCGTAATTGTTTCTGCCATATCTCCCTACAGGGACACAAGGAACAGCATCAGGGAAAAGATAGCCAACTTTGTGGAAGTATATGTTAACTGCCCCATCGAAGTATGTGAAAGCAGGGATGTCAAAGGCCTTTATAAGAAGGCGAGGAATGGAGAAATGACAAACTTTACCGGCATCAGCGACGCCTATGAAGAACCCATCGATCCGGAGATCATTTGCGATACGGAAGCGGAGACCATTGAAGAGTCGGTAAACAAAATCATAGCCGGATTGGAAAAGCTGAATTTAATCAGGCCCTCCTGCCTTATACCGGCATCACCGGCAAAGACCCCGCAAATATGAAAATTGTTATCATCGGCGGAGGATTAAGCAGCACACTATTGACCATTAACCTGTTGCGGCAAGACCATCCTGCATGGATGGACATTACCGTTATTGAAAGAAACCCTCCCGAAATGCTCGGCCAGGCCTATTCTACGGATAAAGATTTCCATTTGCTCAATGTGCCGGCGGGGAAGATGAGCGCATTTCCCGGGCACAGCGATGACTTTACCCACTGGCTGACCGAAGCGGGATATAATTTCGGGAGCCGGTCCTTTGTGCCCAGAAAAATTTACAGGATCTATATCCAGGACACGCTAAAAAAGGAATTGAACAAAAAAAGAGACACCGTCCGGTATACTGTCATACAGGACGATGCAGTGGATATGATTCCCTCCTCCCGTCTTTTATTGCTTGAATCAGGATCGGAAATACGATTCGATAAACTGATATTGGCTCTTGGTAACTTTAAACCCGGCTCCCTGAACCTGGATGACAACCGATACCTGCAACATCCCTCTTATTTCGCATCTTCATGGGACCATCAGCTATTCAGGAGCCATGCAGCGATCCGGGAAGTTTTTATAATAGGCACGGGATTGACGATGGTCGATACGGTATTGTCCCTGCAGCAACAACAATACAGCGGGCAGATCACGGCGTTATCTACGCATGGATTTATTCCGGCGGCACACCGGGAAAACCCTCCGTATGGGATTACAGCGCTGAATGTCCGAACGGTCAGCACCGCATTGGACGCCTTGAAGATAGTGAACAGACATATCAAAGAAGCCCGGCGGCTGCATATTGACTGGCAAGCCGTAGTAGACGCTATACGTCCGTTCACCCAGGAGATATGGTTGAACCTGCCCACTGCTGAGAAGAGGAAGTTTATGGAACATCTTCGCCATATCTGGGGAGTAGCAAGGCACCGGATGCCCGCTGAATGCGCCGGCATCATTCATAAGTTATTGTCGGAAAGACGGCTTTCTATTGTGGCAGGTCGGGTCAGGTCCATCCGGCCGGGTTCGGTAAGCGATTTTTGCATAGAATACCAGGATAGGTCGTCCAAAAAAAACCGGCGCCTGGCCTGCGACATCATTATAAATTGCATGGGGCCGCAATCGAATTATGAGAAGCTGGAAGATCCTTTGATTAAAAATCTATTGGCCAAAGGGGTGATCCGGACGGATGCCCTCCGGCTGGGCATCGATTGTACGCCGGAAGGAGCCGCCATCGGGAAGGACAACGTCCCCTCCTCCTCCTTATATACGATCGGGCCTCCTGCAAAGGGAGTCCTGTGGGAGATCACCAGCGTGCCCGAGATAAGAGCCGCCGCTTTACAGCTGGCAAAGCTGATCGCAGGAAGTGCAAAAGAAGAGGTAGGAAACGCAAACCAGGTTGAAAAAGCCGCCTCGCGAAAACTAGCTTAATGCATAAGCCTGCAACTGGCTTCCCAGCTTTTCAGCAACGGCTATAAGGCTTTTATCCTTTATATAAGGATCGATAACAGCTTGTTTACTCATTAATCGATTGTCAAACACATCCCCAAAAGGACAGTAGGCAAGATTAAAATTCCAACGCCTGGTTAAAAAATCAAATACCTTTTTGTCATCGGATAGCAAAAAGCGATAATTTACCACCGGACAGCGTTCCCGGCCCAGCGCCTCGACATGATGCAGCAATTCCTTATTGTAATGGATCCATACTTTTAAAAAGGGTTCGGAATAAGTTTGGAATAAAGACCTGGATATTTTTCTTTTCTTATGCCATTTCCACCGGAGTGCGGCATGCCGTTTTCCCTTACTCAGATAGTTCACTTTCTCATCCTTCAGCATTCGCCGGATAAGAGAAGACACACAAAATTTATAATCCCGGTAAATTAAGAGGTACCTGGCGCCAGGTACTAATTGCCGGTAAACCGGCAAAAAAAGGCATGTTCGCGGGTCTTTCCATCCCCATTGCTGATGGCTGCGGTCTTTGACCTCCAGCAATCGAAGGATACACTCCCTTTTGGCGGGCGATAGCTCCGGCAGGCTCTTATCCGTCAGCCCGGTATCCGGCAGGTCTTCGCTCCTAAGCAGGTTCTCATGGAGCCTTACAAAGTCCATGTCCTCAAAATAGCCCTGCTCATTGCCTCCATTGGCAATCATCAGCTCATCGCCGATAGGCAGGCCGCATCGGTAGAGCCATTGGGAGAGAAGAGAAGTGCCGCTTCGGTGCATCCCTATGATGATCAATGGGTTCGCTGACATATAGTAGATAAGTTGTCCCTCACTATTACGTGCTCCCGGCTCCCCGGGTTGCCTCCCGGTCTACCCGGACCTAACCGTCAGGCCCGGCAGATCATTTACTTATAATGCGGCATATGCTCATCCGCAAATCTTTTCTCCATCCCCTCCCAGCTCTTCAGCACCTGATTGCGGCCATTATTGATCTGATTGTTCGTTTGATTAAAAGAACTGACAGATGCATTCACCTCCTTGACAGCCTTGTTGAAATTATTGACATCTTCTTGCGTACGGCTCCCCGAAGACTTCTGATCGAACGACTTTTTCAGCTTGGCGAAATCCTCCTCTTTAAGATAGAAATCTGTCAGCTTGGGAATATCTTTTTCGGCTGTCTGCTTGTAAAATTGCAGCACCTGCCTGCAGGCATTAGCCAATGTGGGATCCCCCTGGAATGGCTTGATCGTATCCATCGCTTTCAGCCCTTCCGTGGCATACTGTAACAAGGCGCTCCGCGACTGCTCCACATCATTCACCTTCTTGTTGTTCATGGCCTGCACCATCTGCCCGTCTTCCCAGTTGCATTTGAAAAAAAGAATGTAGATGGAGTTGATATAGGTATTGAGCTTTCCGGCCGTCTCCATTTTATCGCCCAGCGCATTTTTCTCCGTGCTTAGCGTGACATTATATTTCGCCGCAAAATCCTTGGTGATCTTCTCCAGGTCAGCAGACCCCTGGTTCAGCTTCTCGTCTACTTTCTGCTGTAATAACAGATAGGCTTGCATTTCATCGACCGACTGCTCAGCCAGCTCCTCCATATTGACGATTTTCTTATAGTCTTCGCTGAAGACGACATAACATAGCTGGATATAATCGATACTGCCTTTGCGCAGCGAATTATCCCCTTTATAAAGAGGAAGATCCGTAGTCTTATACCGGCTATCCGTGATATTATCCAGTACCTCCTGCCGGAGCTTCTCCACCTTGCGGGCCCTCCGGCTGTGGGCGGCGGCGCTCAGGTATTGCATGTATTTGGTATCCATCTCGCCCCGTGCCTTGGTAATGGCCGTTATATAATCTCCGGGATTGGTCAGATCCTGAGCCTTGGTCGTCGCCGCCAGGCATAACAACAGCAAAACAAAAAAAGAATGTTTGGGATTTGTAAAAATACAATTCATAAGTCAGGGGGTTTATACATTAGAGGTTTGTAATTATTTTATCATCACGGATGCCAGCTGATAAGCTATTTTAATATAAGGGTCGATCCAGACCATCTTCTTCCTCTCCTCATTCACCGCCTGTAATTCGGGGTCGGATTGCAACCGTTGTTTTTCATAAGCCAGGTTGGTCACCGCGAATACAGCGTTCTTATCGCTCCCGGACACATCCCCCGCTGTTGTAGCCTGCGAGCCCTTCGCTCCCATGCGTGCCGCCGCTCTTTGCAGGGCATCGTCCATGAACAAAGACAGATCCGGCCGGTTAGCCGGTTTGGGTGAAACCGCCACATGCGCAAGCGCCTCCCTGAAAAACGAATCGGCCTCCATTTCTTTTTGAGCGCTGGCTTCCAGCTCCGCTATTGGCAAAGGAGCCAGCGGCTTATAATATTTATTGGCCTCGATGACAGGGGCCCGGAGCGCAAACTTTTCATCGGACTCCCGTTGCTGGAGCGCATCCGCCGGTTCCGGTAACCTGATATTTGGCTGCACTCCGCTCATTTGCGCCGTAGCGCCGGTGATACGGTACAACCTGGATGTAGTGAGCTTAATATAGCTGGCAGCTTGCGATTGACCATTATAGGTATCCAGGTTGAGACTGGTATCCATAGGCAGCACCACCTGCGCGGTTGCCTTCCCGTAAGTAGAAGATCCTACGATCAGCGCCCGGTTATAATCCTGTAAAGTGCCCGCCACCATTTCCGATGCAGAGGCGCTGGACCCGTTGACCAATAAAAGCAGGGGCCCATCCCAGACCGTTCCCCGGTTGACGTCTTTCAGCGTAACGACCTTAGGATCCTTCGTCTTTATCTGCGCTACCGGACCGGCATCGATAAAGATCCCGGATAACTCCACGGCTTCTTCGATGGCGCCGCCCCCATTATAACGCAGGTCCAGGATCAGCCCCCCCATGTTCTCCTTTTTCATTTTTATGATCTCCCGGGCAACGTCATTGGCACACCCATTGAGCCCCTTATTATCCTCCCAGTCGGTATAGAAAGCAGGCAGGGAAATATAACCGATCGTTTTCCCCCCTTTCAGGATAAACCCCTTGACCTTATCCTCGTCTTCATCCGCATTGAGCCTTTCCTTGTGCAGCATGACCGGCCGGGTAGTACCGTCCGCCTTTTTAACGGTAAGCGTCATCTTCGTTCCCCCGGCAGTGCCCAGCATCTCACTGATCTCAGCCAGGGAAGCGCCGGATACATCGATTGCCTCCTTCTCATCCCATTGGATGGACAGGATCTTATCGCCTTCATTTAACCCTCCGCTCTGAAAGGCCGGACTCCCCGGCTTGATACGGCTGATCTGCGTTTTGCCATCTTCGTCTTCGTTAAGAGAGAGACCGAAACCAAGCGATTTATTACCCAGCTGTCCCTCAAAAGCATCTTTCTCTTCCGGTGGGAAATAAGCCGTATGAGGGTCGTAGCAGGTGGCCAGCACCTGGCAGTAGGTGATGCCGATCGTATTGTCGACTCCCAACGGACTTTGCAGGATCCTTTTGATCGATCGCTTCACGGACAACCCCGCCTTTTTCCGGTAACGCAATTCCAGGCTATCCCTTAAGCTATTGGTAAGAGCCCGCCCGGAGACAACGGAATAATGGACGATGCTGGTCAGCACGTATGCTTTCAGTAGCTTATATATTTTGGTATGAATGCCGTCTATATCCGCCGGATAAGAGGTGTCCTCGGCTACGGTGTACTTTTCATGGAGAGAAAAATTAAACGCCTTCGCCGAGATATGGTCGATTATCGTATCCGCCTGTATCAGCCTTTGTTGATAAATACCGACGAGCAGCTGTAAAAAGCCGGACTGCTGCTTACTGATCTCTTCATCCAGCTGGAACTGGTAAACAGACAAAGCATGAATATCCTTTTGCGTAAAAAAGATCCGTTGATCATCCAGGGCCTCCAGTAATTGAGAATAGAGCGCCGCAGATAGCTCATCATTCAGGGCGCGGGGCTGTATATGGAATTTCTCCGCCATCCTGGTGATAAGATAGGCATCCTGCACGGTTTTCTGGAACGGTTGTGCCATGATCGTAAAATGCAGGACCAAACAAAAAAAGATAAGAAACGGCAGTTTTCGCATAGCGGGATGAAAGTAAGTAAATTGTTGCATACCTTCCCGCCACCCGCACAAAAAAACCCGTGCATCAATGCACGGGCTCTTCAACCTTTTATCTTCTATCGCTGCTTATACAAGCGAATTTATATATGCGCATCGATTTTTTTAACAAAATTAGACTTGGGTTGAGCGCCAACCAGCTTGTCGACCACCTTACCACCTTTGATGAAAAGGATCGCAGGGATGCTGGTGATGCCATAGTTAACGGATAACTGAGGATTATGATCCACATTCACCTTACCCACATTGATCTTTTCGCCGTATTCCTTGGACAGTTCTTCGATGACCGGTCCGATAGCGCGACAGGGACCACACCATTCTGCCCAGAAATCCACAATGGTCAGTTTATCGGAGGCGATTACCTTGTCCTGGAAATTGGTATCTGTTAATTCTAAAGCCATGATTGAGTGTTTTTTATGTTTATATGATGTTTTTTTACGCTACAAATGTCCGACTTTTCGGTCACTTTTTTGGTCGGGTAACCGACAATCCACTAAATTCCTCGACTAGTGGGTATCTTTCGCCGGGATTAAGCAGATATCGCAAAAAGCTGTCCAGATCCAGTTTTGGCATGCTTCCGCTTTACACAGTCACTACCTGAACCTCCATTTCCGGCTTTTGCTCCAAAAAAGCGGCCATTTCGTCATTCATCTCGAATCCGGCCCCTAACGTATACATGCTCACCCTGGCATTGGTCTTCGATTCCTTGATATTGAACTTTAAGCTGGATTTCCCGGGGTATTTTTTAAGATTGGTCTCAATGAATTGTACCATCTCCGCATTGATAAACCGGGCTTCCACATCCATGATCACCTGCTTGGTCAAAATCGGCTTGATACTTTCCAGCAACATCATCCGGTCGATTTTGAACTCGAACTCGGCTTTGTTAAAGCGCGTCTTGAAACTCCCCGTTATAAATAGATTCTTTCCTTTCTCCAGGTAATTGGAATACCGGGCATAGTCCTCACTCCATAACATAAACTCCGCCTTTCCCGTATAATCCTCGATCGTCAGGGCCCCGAATTGCTTGCCCGTCTTACTCACCCTATGTTGCGCATCCACCACCAGCCCCGCCAGCCGAAACGGTTTGCCCGGATTCGCCTGCAGGCTTATCGCATCTTTTACTTCATTATATTCTCCCAGCTTCGTAATGCCGTAATGCGTGATCTCGAACTTGAAATGGTCCAGCGGATGCCCGCTCATGAACATGCCCGTCACCTCTTTCTCGAAATTCAACAGATCCGTCAGGCTCCAGGGCTCACAGGCGGGGATCTTCGGAGTAGCGATATCCGGCATCACCAGGTCGCCGAACAGGCTATTGCTGCTCTGTGTAGAGTTCGTTTGGTAGACATTCCCGAATTTGATGATCTTTTCCAGCCCTGTAGCCGTATCTCCCTGCGGCGTAAAAAAATACTGCGCCCGGTGGAATTCGGTGAAACAATCGAATCCCCCTGCATAAGCGAGACTTTCCAGGGTCTTTTTATTAACGGTCCGCTGGTTGATCCGTTTGATCAGATCAAACATGGACTTATAAGGTCCTCCTTTCACTCTCTCCTCGATAACCCCTTCTACCGCGGCCTCGCCCACGCCCTTCAACCCTCCCAACCCAACCCGTATCTCCCCGCGCTGGTTGACGGCAAACCCCTTCTTCGATTCATTGATGTCCGGCCCCAATACCTTCAGCCCCATCCGCTTACACTCTTCCATGAAGAACGTGATCTTTTCGATGCTGCCCGCATGGTTCAGCACCGCCGCCATATATTCGGAAGGGTAGTGGGCTTTTAAATAAGCGGTTTGATAAGCTACATAAGCATAGCAGGTAGAGTGCGACTTGTTAAACGCATACTGGGCAAAAGCCTCCCAGTCCGTCCATATCTTTTCCAGCTTGGTCGCGTCCATGCCCTTGGCCGAAGCGCCTTTGATAAACTGGCCTTTCATCTTGTCCAGAATAGACTTCTGCTTTTTACCCATCGCCTTCCGCAGTACGTCCGCATCCCCCTTACTAAACCCGGCCAGCTTCTGCGCCAGCAACATCACCTGCTCCTGGTAGACCGTGATGCCATAAGTGTCTTTCAGGTATTCCTCCATTTCCGGCAGATCGAATACGATATCCTCTCTGCCATGCTTACGGTCGATATAATTGGGGATATACGCAATAGGACCTGGCCGGTACAGGGCGTTCATGGCGATCAGGTCATTGAATCTATCCGGTTTCAGATCACGGAGATATTTCTGCATACCGGGACTTTCAAACTGGAACGTGCCGATCGTTTCCGCCCGTTGATATAAGCCAAAGGTCTCTTCATCATCGAGAGGGATCAGATCGATATCGATAGTCACCCCATGATTTTCTTTAATAAGCTCCAACGCCGTCTTCAGGATGTTCAGGGTTCGTAAACCCAGAAAGTCCATCTTGATAACGCCGGCATCTTCGATAATACTTCCTTCGATCTGCGTCACCAGCAGGTTCGAGTCCTTGGCCGTACAGACCGGAACGATATTCAGCAGATCTTCCGGCGCAATGATGATGCCCGCAGCGTGCAGACCCGTGCTTCGCACCGACCCTTCCAGACGTTCCGCCTCATGCAGCACCTGGCTGCGGATATCGTCACCCCTGTATATTTCCCGGATCTTCTTTACATTCTCCATATCATCGGGACCCACTCCGTCTTTCTCCTCCAGTGATTTCTCTCCCTCTTTTGGCGTCATAGGCGCATGCAGCACCCTCTTCAGCTCGATCCCCGGCCTGTCCGGCACCAGTTTCGCCAGCGCGTTGGATTCCACCAGGGGCAGATCCAGCGCTCGCGCCACGTCCTTGATGCTGCTCTTAGCGGCCATCGTACCATAGGTGACGATCTGGGCCACCTGATTCCTGCCATATTTCCCCGCCACATACTCGATGACCTTTCCCCGGCCCTCATCGTCGAAATCCGTGTCGATATCCGGCATCGACTTACGATCCGGGTTCAGAAATCTTTCGAACAGCAGATCATATTTGATAGGATCGATATTGGTAATGCCGATGCAATAGGCTACCACACTGCCCGCCGCCGATCCACGACCCGGGCCGATGAAGACCCCCATATCCCTTCCTGCCTTGATGAAATCGCTCACGATTAAGAAGTACCCCGCGAATCCCATGGTCTTGATCGTGAACAATTCGAAGTCCAGCCGCTCCTGTATCTCTGGCGTCAGGTCACTATAGCGCAGCTTAGCCCCTTCTTGTGTAATATGACGCAGGTACTCCCATTGGTTGAGCGTGCTTTCCGGATGGATCTGGAACTCCACCGGAACAGGGAAGTTAGGCAGCATGATATCCTTCTTCAGGTTCAGCACTTCCACCTTGGAGGCGACGAGATTGGTATTGTCGATCGCTTCCGGTATATCCTGGAAGAGCTTGCTCATCTCTTCGGTCGTCTTGAAATAGAACTGGTCATTCGGGAACTTAAAACGCCGGCTCTTCGTATTCGCATCGTCATTCACGAAATCATCATACCCCGGTGTACTTTGCTTCTCCCCCGTATTGATACAAAGCAGGATGTCATGGGCATTGGAATCGTCCCGGTCCGTATAATGACTGTCATTGGTCGCAATGACGGGAACATTGTATTTTTTGGCAAACTTCAGCAAGGCTTGGTTGATCACCTCCTGCTCCTTGATATTATGCCGTTGCAGCTCGATGATATAATCCTCCCCAAAAATATCCAGCCACCATTTGAACTCTGTCTCGGCTTTTTCCTCCCCGTCATGTAAAATGGTCTGGGGAACATAAGCCCCGATACAGCAAGTCGTGGCGATCAGTCCTTCATGGTGTCGCAGAATAAGCTCCTTGTCTATACGGGGATACTTGCTGTACATCCCCTCCATATAACCCAGGGAAGTCAGCTTTATTAGATTCTGATAGCCCACCTTATTCTTGGCCAGCAACACCTGGTGATAACGCTGGTCCCGCTGCTCCTTGGTAAATACCTTCCGGTGACGGTCCGCCACCACATAAAATTCGCAGCCCACGATAGGCTTTACCTTTAAAGTGCCATCGTCGTTCTTGTGCTTATAGGCCTCCGCCACAAATTCGAAAGCGCCAAACATATTCCCGTGATCGGTAATGGCCAGCGCCGGCATGCCATCCTTCACCGCTTTCTTATAAAGACTTGGAATAGAAGCCGCTCCATCCAGGAGAGAGAATTGCGTATGGGTATGTAGATGTGAAAATTTAGACATAAGGACCTGCAATTAACTAACAAAATCTTACATAGCTTGTTTAGAAAAAAGCACATTCTTTCCACAGGTCTTTCCGGCTCGCCCCGGCAGCGGTTTTGCTTATTATTACCCCAAAAGGAGGTTCATTTCCGGAATATAAAAGTAATGATCCCTATGATGGAACCGACAATTACCAGCACCTGAATAAGGCTCGTCAGATAAATCGATTTAGTCAACTCGCTTTTGGTTTGTTCCACCTTCAGCTCCACCCGGTTGATCTCTTTTCTAAGTTCCTGGATCTCCCCCCGAAGCTCCCCTTTAACCCCCCGGATCTCTCCTTTGACCCCTTGGATCTCTCCCCGGAGCTCCTCTTTGACCCCCTGGATCTCTTCCTTGACAAACTCCTTGGTAGCCTGAATCTCCCCTCTGACAAACTCCTTGGTAGCATGAATCTCTTCCTTGACGAATTCCTTCGTCGCCACCCCTTTCAAACTCTCTTCATGACCTCCCTTGACCGCTTCATCGATCACCTCCACGAGCTCATGGGCTTTTTCATCCGGAAGATGCAGGTCTTTTCTGAAAATATCGTATAATCTTATATTAATCATACTCATAATTCCCAATGCTACACTTTTCATAAACAAGGTTTCAACCCCAAAACTAAAAACAAAAAATAAGTCTCTTCGAAAAATCGTGTTTTCCGAAAAAAAACTTATCAACAGCAATCCTGCATCGCAAAATCCTTCCCCAGCCACCTCCAGCCATCGCCCCACCTCTCCAAGCCCCAATCTCCCAAACAGTCTTTTGGCAGATTTTTTGCTATATTTGCAATCTATCCAATATCCACCGGGGCCCCAGGCATCCAACCTGCGGCCCGACCAAAATGAAAAATATGTTGAAAAATCTCCTATACATATTGCCCCTTGCTTGTCTTGCAACTAGTTGCAGCAGCTCAAGGCCAACCACCACCCGGCCAGCCAACCCCCCTGCCACCACCCGTAACACCACCTCCGGATCTTCTATTCAGTTTATCAACAATATTGCTATCAATCCGGATACCCACAGGGATAATGCCGGCCGCTCCATTACGACAACCACCACCTCCAACGGCCACGCAGGATATGCATCCGGCGAGATCGAAAACTATCCGGCCCTCCAGTTCAAATATGCTATCCTGGAGAACGCCACCGTAGAAGAAATGGACAACCAGAAACTGCTGAGCTTCATGGAATACTGGTATGGTACCCCCTACCACTACGGAGGTACTACCCGCGACGGCATCGACTGCTCCGCCTTCTCCTTCCTGCTCCTTTCCTCCGTTTATGGAATAGCAGCCCTGCCCCGCACCTCGAAAGAACAATACGAGGCTACCCGCAGGATCCCGCGCGAAGAGCTGCAGGAAGGCGACCTCGTCTTTTTCCATACCCTGGGCAAACACAGAACCGTCACCCATGTAGGCGTCTACCTGCGCAATAATAAATTTATCCATGCCAGCATCTCCGGCGTCATGATCAGCGATATGAACGACGGCTATTATGACAAACATTACGTTGGCGCAGGCAGGATCACCGACCAGGCTCCCACATCCGGCAAAGCCCCCGCACCTGCCGCAATCCCCCTGCCGGGACAAACCCCTTCCTCCGGCCAGTCCGCCGCTTCCGACCAGGGCCAGATCCCTCGTTGATCCTCGCTTATTTTCCCAATCCCTATATTTACCCCAGTTTTTTTACCGTGACATAAAAATTACGGTCGACGGAAAAAACAGGAGCGCCCCCTGCCATCCCCGCCGCCTGGCTGCTATCGGCCTCCGCTCCCTCCACATGCTGAGGCGTCAGCGACAAAGTCTTCCAATCCTCCGTGGGTGTTATCCATAGTTCCGGCTGCCCCGCCAGGGTCACCCGGACAGGCATATTGAAACCCCTTACGCAATTCGTCCAGTGATAGGACACCAGCGTATTGCTGTTCATCTTATATTCCAGCACCGGAATCCTCGTCGACCGCAGGTACTGATCGAATATTTTGGAAAGGTCTTTTTTTGCATACCGGCTGATATAGGCTTCCACCTGTTGCGTCGTGACCACCTTATGATAGAAGTCCGTATTGAGCCCATGCAACAACCCCCTGTATCCCTCATCTCCCAGGATCTGCCGGATCATATGCAGCATATTGCCCCCCTTATAATACATATCTCCCGAACCCTCGCTATTCACCCCATAGGTACCGATGATCGGTTTGTCATTGCGGATATTCGCCCGGGTGCCGATGACATAATCATTACCCGCTTCCACTCCATCCTGACAGGTAGTATACAATGTCTCGGAATAATTGGTGAAACCCTCATGTATCCACATATCCGCCACGTCAGTGGAGGTGATGCTGTTGCCAAACCATTCATGACCGCTCTCATGGACGATAATAAAGTCCCATTTCAACCCCCAGCCCGTTCCCGAAAGGTCCCGGCCCAGGTAGCCATTTCCGAAATGATTGCCGTATGCTACCGCACTCTGATGCTCCATCCCTAAATGAGGAGCCTGCACCAGCTTATACCCGTCCTCGTAAAAAGGGTAGGGGCCCATCCAGGATTCAAAGCAATGGAGCATGCTGTCCACCTGTTTGAACTGCTGCTTCGCCTTTTCCAGCTCATAATCCAGCACCCAGAAATCGCAATCCAGCTTGCCCTTCTCCCCGGGATAATCTTCATGCCAGGTCACATATTTGCCGATATAAGGGATGATATCATAATTATTGATCGGGTTGATCACCTTCCAGGTATACGTAGCCGTTCCATTCCCGTTCTCTTTTTTATCCGCCAGCCGGCCATTGCCCACCGCTACCAGTGTATCCGGAACCGTAATATGCAGGGCGGCGCCGCTATCCGGCTCGTCGCTCTGGTGGTCCTTGCAGGGATACCAGACACTGGCCCCCAGCCCCTGACAGGCGACACTCATCCAGGGGCGGCCCAGCTTGTCCTTTGTCCAGATCCATCCACCATCCCAGGGCGGACGGACCGCTGCCCGGGGCACCCCCGCATAATTCACCGTCAGGGTTCCGATGCTTCCCCTCTTCACCGTCTTTGGCAGATAGACATGGAAGGCATTCCCCTCCCTTTTGAATCTGACCGTACTGTTGCGCCAGCGGATCGAAAGGATACGCATGGGCTCCTGCAGGTCGATCTGCAGAACCCGGCCCGAAGCGACTGCCTGCAACCGGATACCGGTCACCCCCTTGATCGACTTCTTATCAAAGTCCGGGGTCACCTGGATATCGTAATGGAGTACATTCCACCAGGCGCGCTCGGGAGTAATAGACCCCCGCAGGGTATCGGCATGCGTGAATTTCTCTTTTTCCGCGGCAGCCAGTTGAGCGGAACAGTACGGAACAATAAATAAGATGTATCCAACGATAAATACGATTACGCGACGCATTGCTTAATTTTAATGTTAGGCTCTAAAAAATGAAGATATATAAACATTTTACATTTTCGTTGCCGCCGGCATCTTTTCTATGGCTCCTGATTATCACCCTGCCATGGGCCGCTTGCACCTCCACACCCGCACAGAACGGAAAAAAAGTCTTTCACTATAACGAGACGGACGGCATCGCCTCCCTGGACCCGGCATTCGCCAAGAACCGGTCGATCATCTGGCCCGTTCACCAGCTCTACAATACCCTCGTGGAGACGGATGCAGCCCTGCGCTTCGTACCCTGCCTGGCAAAGACCTGGGACGTCTCGGCAGACAGAAAGACCTGGCTCTTTCATCTGCGGACCGACGTCTTTTTTCAGGACAACGAGGCCTTCCCGGGGGGCAGAGGACGTCGGATGACCGCCGCAGATATAGTATACAGCTTCTCCCGCATCATCGACCCGGCTACCGCCAGCAGTGGAGCCTGGATCTTTTCCAACAGGATCGACACCACCGGCCCCTTCCAGGCCATCGATGACAGCAGTTTTCAGCTGAAGCTGGCCACTCCTTTCAACCCTATCCTGGGCCTGCTCAGCATGGAATATTGCTCCGTCGTTCCAAGGGAAGTGGTATCGCGTTACGGGAAGGATTTTCGCAATCACCCCTGCGGCACCGGCCCCTTCCGGTTCAAATCCTGGGAAGAAGGCCAGTCCCTCATCCTGTTGAAAAATGACCACTATTTTGAGAAAGACAGCGCCGGCCATTCCCTGCCGTACCTGGATGCAGTCAAAATCACCCTCTTCGAGGAGAAAGCCACGGAATTCCTTTTATTCCGGCAGGGCCAGCTCGATTTCCTCAATGAAATAGACCCCTCCTTCAAAGACGAAGTATTAAGTAAAAAAGGAATGCTCAAACAACAATGGAAAGATAAGATCATCTTAGCGGCTTCCCCCCAGCTCAATACGGAATACCTGGGCATCCTGGTCGATACGGCCAATGACCTGGTAAAAAGCTCCCCCCTGCGCTGGAAAAAAGTGCGACAGGCCATCAACTACGGATTCGACCGCCGCAAAATGATGTTATATCTAAAAAACTCCCTGGGCATTCCCGCCGAGAGCGGCTTCGTCCCCGCCGGCCTGCCCTCCTTCGATTCCTCCCTGGTGAAAGGCTACCACTACGATCCCATGCTGGCCCGCCGGCTGCTGGTGGAAGCAGGCTACCCGGAAGGCAGGGGAATGCCCCCCATCAAACTATTGACTATCGCCAACTACGCGGATTTTTCCAGCTTCATAGCCAAAGAGCTGGAAGAGCTCGGCTTTAAAATACAAGTCGAAGTGGTACAGAAAAGTCTCCTGCTCGAACAAACCGCCCGCTCGCAGGCCCTCTTCTTCCGGGGCAGCTGGCTCGCCGATTATCCCGACGCGGAAAACTACCTGAGCGTCTTCTACTCCAAAAACCCGGCGCCACCTAACTATACCCGTTATAAAGACCCTGCCTTCGACCGCCTCTACGAACAGTCCCTCCTGGAAACCAGGGACTCCCTGCGATATAGCCTCTACCGGCAAATGGACCAGCTGGTCATCGATGCCGCCCCCGTCATCCCCCTCTGGTACGACGAGTCCGTCCACCTGCTGAATCCCCGCGTGAAAGGACTGGAATCCAATGCGCTTAACCTGCTGGAACTTCGCAAAGTGGATATCGGTCAACGTTAATTATTCTTCTTCAGCTTGTCCTTGAATACCTTCTCGAACTTCTCCACTTTCGGACGGATCACCAGCTGACAGTAAGGCTGCGAACCATGCAACCTGAAATAATCCTGGTGATAATCCTCCGCAGGATAGAACTTGGAGAAAGCCGTGATCTCAGTGACGATCGGCTTGTCATAAGCCCCGCTCTTGTTCAGCTTCTCCTTATAATGCGCTGCCTTCTCCTTTTGCTCCTCGTTGTGATAGAAGATCGCGCTGCGATACTGGGTGCCCACATCATTCCCCTGCCTGTTCAGCGTAGTGGGATCATGCGCCTCCCAAAATACTTCCAGCAATTCCTCATAGCTGATAACGGCAGGATCATAGGTGACCTGCAGGGCTTCCGCATGACCCGTCGTCCCGCTGCACACTTCTTCATAGGAAGGATTGGCTACATGCCCGCCCGTATACCCGGAAACGGCTTTTACGACTCCTTTTAACTCCTGGAAAACGGCTTCCGTACACCAGAAGCACCCGGTTCCAAAAGTCGCTGTATCTAATTTTTTCCCGGTTGGGATTGTTTCATCAGTCATTGTGTTGTTTTTATGAATAGGCCCCTTGGCTCCGGTCTCACAGGAGGCCGAAAATAAGGCCAGCGAAGTTACTACTGATAAGAAGGTCATAGCTCTATGTTGCATTGGTTTAAAATTGGGTTTCGTGCTGGGCAAATTTACTTCTCCCTATACCCGTAATATGTACGTTATATGACAAATAATTGGTTTTAAATGTTCGTTAACAGTCGAGCCTCCCAATTTCCATTTATTAAGTAATCTTATTAGTTTATTTTGTAAGTTTACTTTATAAGTTTACCTTTGTATTATGCAAGCCTCCCCTCAGGATATCGAAATCGCCGCCAACCTGCGCACCACCCTCCAGCGTCTGGTAAAAGTCCTTCGCAGACAAACCCAAAACCAGGAAATGCTCTCCCTGACGGAGCGATCCTGCCTGGGCTCGCTCTACCGGCTGGGAGAACTGCTGCCCAGCAAACTGGCCCAGATGGAAAAAGTGACCACCCAGTCCATGTCCCAGGTCATTAACCACCTGTTCCGCGCAGGGCTCATCGATAAGACCCCGTCCGGCGAGGACAAAAGAAAGGTGAAACTATCGCTCACCCCCGCCGGCAAACAGTATATCGAACAGTCCCGGCAGGAAAAACAGGAGTGGCTGGCCCGCATCCTCCATGAGAAGATTACCCCCAAAGAGAAAGAAATACTAAAAGAAGCTATGCATGTTCTGACAAAATTAATCGACGAACCCGCACAGGAGAAGGAGAACAGATCATGAATTTATCAACGTTCAGCGCTTTAAGCAGCCGTAATTACAGACTTTATTTTTATGGGCAATCCGTATCCCTGATCGGCACCTGGATGCAACGGACAGCATTGAGCTGGATCGTCTACACCATGACCCATTCCACCTTCATGCTGGGACTGACCCTCTTCGCCGGCCAGTTCCCATCCGTCCTCCTGTCTGTCTTCGGCGGAGTGGTATCCGACCGCTACGATCGTTTTCGCGTCCTGCTCTTTACCCAGATCGCTTCCCTCGTACAGGCCGTCTGCCTGGCCGCCCTGATCCTGATCAACCACTACGAAGTGTGGGAGTTGCTCCTGCTCAGCGTCCTCCTGGGCAGCATCAACGCCTTCGACGTCCCCGCCCGCCAGGCCCTGGTCTATGAAATGGTCGATAACAAGAACGATCTCCCCAATGCCCTGGCCCTTAACTCTTCCATGGTCAACCTGGCAAGGCTGATCGGACCCGCCATGGCAGGTATCGTACTGGAAAAGCTGGGAGCGGGCGTCTGCTTCCTGCTGAATGCCGCCAGTTTCGTCGCCGTCATCATCTCCCTCTTGCGCATGAAACTGCCTGCCTACGAACAGGGGCTCCGGGATAAGAACGCATCGGCCGAGCTGAAAGAAGGATTCGCGTACCTTCGAAAGACCCCTGCGATTGCCAACTGTATCCTTATGCTGGCAGGTATGAGCCTGCTCGTAATACCTTATGTCACGCTGCTGCCGGTCTATGCAAAAGTGATCTTTTCAGGCAACGCCTCCACCTTCGGCTATATCAATAGCTTCATCGGCCTGGGGGCTGTGAGCGGAGCGCTCTTTCTCGCCTCCGCAGGCGCTACTGTCAACCGTAAAAAAATATTGTGGGTGAACACCCTCTTATTCGGATTGGGACTCATCCTCTTCTCCCATACCACCTCCTTTCCGCTGGCCATGCTCTTTGCCATGTTATCGGGCTTCGGCATGATGGCCCAGACCACGATCACCAACACGATCATCCAGACGACCGTAACCCCGGCCATGCGCGGACGCGTGATCAGTTATTTCGCCATGGCCTATTTCGGCATGCAGCCCCTGGGCAGCCTGCTGGTAGGAACCATTTCCCAATACATCGGAGCGCCCAATACCATGCTCATCGAAGGACTTTCCGCCCTCGGGATGGTGGGCCTGTTCTGGCCCTTCCTGTCAAAAAAGGACGGCGCGGCCGCTCAACCCGAAGAAGCGCCAATCGCCTCCCCCGATCCCGCCGCCATCGCGCCCACCCAATAAGGATTACCATTTATACCGCGTTTTGCGGGCGAACATGCGTACCTTTGCTGCTCTTTAAAAATTAAAAAAGCCCCTTCAGGGGTTGGGGGTGGTTATGAGAATTTTTCCGGAATCGGCCTTGGTGCAATTAGAGTTTGACAAGATAAAGGCTTTGCTGGCAGAGCATTGCAACACAGAATATGCCCGCGCCAAAGCCGGGGATCTGCGTATTCATACCCGGCGTGAATTCATCGAATGGGAATTGCGCCAGGCGCACGAGTTCAAGCTCCTCCTGCAGAACGGGCAGTACTTCCCCAACGATCATACCCTCAACCTGTCCCGCGAACTAAAATTACTGGGCATCCCCGGAGCGACATTGACAGGCGAACAGTTCCTTCAGATCCGCAAACTGGCAGAAAGCATGCAAAGCATCTTCCGCTGGTTCGACCCGGAAAGGAAGATCGCTTATCCGGCCCTGGCCAAAGTGATCGCACATACCCAATACGAAAAGAGCATCATCGCAAAGATCGACGAAGTCCTGGATGAATCGGGCATCGTCCGCGACAATGCCTCCGAAGAGCTGGCCAACATCCGGCTGAGCCTCTTCCGGAAAAGGAACGAGCTGCGGCGCGTTTTCGACCGCATCCTTTCCAAACTGGGTAAATCCGGCTACGTAGCCGACATCGAAGAATCCTTTCTCAACGGCAGAAGGGTAGTGGCCATCTTCGCCGAACACAAACGACAGGTCAAAGGCATCCTCCACGGCGAGAGCGACACCCGGCGGACCTCTTTTGTCGAACCTGAAGAAACGATCGAGCTGAATAACGATGTCTTCTCCCTCGAACATGCAGAAAGCAAGGAAGTCTACCGCATTCTCCGGGAACTGACCACACAGCTATCGGGACATGCCCCCCTGCTGCAGACCTGGCACGATATCCTGGGCGAATTCGATTTTATCAGGGCCAAAGCGCGATTAGCCATCGATATGAATGCCAACTTCCCGCAGCTGCTGGACAAAGCACATGTCCTTCTCCGACAGGCATATCACCCTTTGTTATATCTGTACAACCGAAAGAACCAGAAACCCACCATCCCTACCAATATTTCTTTAAATGAAAAGGACCGCCTCCTGGTCATCTCCGGCCCCAACGCGGGCGGGAAGACCGTGACCATGAAGACGGTAGGCCTTTTACAGCTGATGATCCAGAGCGGTCTGCTGGTGCCCGTTCACCCCGATTCCGAGATGGGCATCTTCAAACAGATCATGATCCATATCGGCGATACCCAAAGCCTGGAGTTCGAGCTGAGCACCTACAGCTCCCACCTGAAGAACATGCGGTATTTCATGGAGAACGCCAACGGCAAGACCCTGTTCTTCATCGATGAGCTGGGTAGCGGCAGCGATCCCAACCTGGGCGGGGCCTTTGCGGAAGTGATCCTGGAAGAGCTGGTACGCAAGCATTCCTTTGGCATCGTCACCACCCACTACCTCAACCTGAAAGTGATGGCGAATAAGACGCCCGGGATCATCAACGGAGCCATGGCCTTTGACGAGACCAACCTCCAACCCCTTTATAAGCTTATCATCGGAAAACCCGGCAGCTCCTATACTTTTTCCATCGCCGAACGCATCGGCCTTGAACCCCGGCTCATCCAACGCGCCCGCGCCCTGGTCGACGAAGACCATTTTCGCCTGGATAAACTGCTGAACAGGACCGAACAGGACCTCCGCCACCTCGAAGAGCGTGAAAAGGACCTGCAAAAAATGCTGAAGGAAAACGAAAAGCTGAAAAGAGAAATGGACACCCTGATCCGCCGGGAAAAACACGATCAGCAGGTGGAACTGCTGAAACATCAGAACAAGATCACCGAAGAACGAACGGTATACCTGAAGGAAATGGAACGCAAGCTCAAGCAGATCATTTTCGACTGGCGTAAGACGGACGACAAGAACGAAGTATTCCGTCAAATGCAGATACTCCTGTTCAAGCAGAAGGAGAAGCAGGGCAATGAGAAAGTGAAAAAGAAATTCGATTCGAAATACGAAGAGGTAGGCGGCGATGTACAGGTAGGCGATAAAGTAATGATGCGAAAGAATCACCAGGTAGGCAAGATCAAAGAGATCCGTGGCAAAAAAGCCGTCGTTCAGGTAGGACTAATCCCTATCACCACCGACCTCGCCGATCTGATCGTCGTCCGGGACAAACCAGCGGAAGAATCGGCGGAATAAAAGGCCGGTCCCATATCTCCGGTTGTAACCAGACCCCCCATTCTCCCAACCGTCAGCAAGCAGACAATTAAACAGGATAATACTCTTTATCATTGCCGAATAGCAAAATTTAATTGCAAAGCATGAACCTCCTCAAACTGATTCAACAACCCTGGCCCTGGTATGTGGCCGGGCCCCTGATCGGGCTGATCGTCCCTGCTTTACTGCTGGCCGGTAACAGGGCTTTCGGAATATCCTCTTCCCTACGGCATATCTGCGCCGCCTGCATCCCGGGAAAAATTCCCTTTTTCAAATACGAGTGGAAAAAAGAAAGCTGGAACCTTCTCTTTGTAACCGGCATCGTGATCGGCGGCTTTATCGCCACTTTCTTTTTGTCCGATGGATCGGATGTTCCTATTTCCGCGGCCACGGTAGCAACGCTTCACAAGGAAGGGATTACCCATTTCGAAGGCTTACTCCCTAAAGAGATTTTCAGCCTTTCCCAGGTCTTCACTGCTAGAGGATTGATCTTCTTTGCCCTGGGCGGCTTCCTGGTGGGATTCGGTACCCGATATGCCGGCGGTTGTACTTCCGGACATGCCATTATGGGTATCGCCACCCTACAGTGGCCCTCCCTGGTAGCCACCATTTGTTTCATGATCGGCGGTTTTATCATGACCTGGTTCATTCTCCCTTTTTTATTACAACTATGATGAAATATCTTAAATACTTATTGCTGGGCGCCTTCTTCGGAATCATACTGGTAAAGTCAGAAGTGATCTCCTGGTTCAGGATACAGGAAATGTTCCGCCTGCAGTCCTTTCACATGTATGGCATCATCGGCAGCGCCATCATAGTGGCCATGATTAGTGTAGCCCTGATAAAGAAATATCAATGGAAATCCGTGGAAGGAGAACCGATCACGACCCCCGAAAAGAAATTTCATTGGGGCAATGTCATCGGAGGACTGCTCTTCGGACTGGGCTGGGCGATCACCGGAGCCTGCCCGGGACCGATCTTCGCACAGATCGGCAGCGGTTTTGCCGTCGTGACGATCACCTTGTTATTCGCCATCGCAGGTACCTGGATATATGGTTTGCTGAGAGATAAATTACCTCATTAGTATTATGGAGAATATACTGGTATTGATAGTGGCAGGATTCGTTATCGGAACATTCGGAACCTTAATCGGCGCAGGCGGCGGCTTTATCCTCGTCCCGTTGCTGATCCTTTCCCATCCTCAGATGCCGCCCGAGATCATAACGGCTGTCTCCATTTTTATCGTGGCCGTCAATGCCATCTCCGGCTCCCTGGCTTATGCCAGATCGGGCCGCATAGATTACAAGGCAGGACTCCTGTTTGCCCTGTTTACCATCCCGGGCTCTATCCTGGGAGTCTTTGCTACCCAATACATTCCCCAGCATATTTTCAATAGCTCATTTGGTATCCTCCTGATCCTGCTCGCCATTTTCCTTTTTATAAAAACGCTGCGGCCGGCATCCCTCCAGTCAAACGAACGCCAACCGGGAAAAGGATGGATCCATCACAGCCTGACGGATAAACAGGGCGCTGTTTTCAGCTATACCTACAACCAGCCCTATGGTATCCTCGTAAGCGTTCTCGTAGGATTCCTGTCCCCACTCCTTGGAATTGGCGGAGGCATCATTCATGTACCCGCCATGGTCAACTGGCTGCAATTCCCCATCTATATTGCCACCGCTACTTCCCATTTCATCCTGGCTATTATGTCTACGGTCAGCGTAGTCGTGCACGCCCTCAAAGGCAGCTACAATAGCCCCGCTGTTCTCAGGATGGTGCTGGCCCTCTCCGCAGGTGTCATACCCGGCGCTCAGCTGGGCGCGTTTTTGTCCCATAAGATCAAAAGCAGGACCATCATACAACTGTTGGCAGCCTGCCTCCTCTTGGTAGGAGTCCGCATATTGCTCAAAAGCCTTTAAAAGAATAAATATGATCATCGAACAATTTGAAGATCGCCACCTCTCGCATTATAGCTACGCTATTTTACATGAAGAGGGCCGTGAAATAATACTGATCGACCCCTCCAGGAATATAGCCCTTTACACTTCCTTTGCGGCACGATACGATGCGAAGATCATCGGGGTCGTGGAGACCCATCCGCACGCTGATTTTGTAAGCAGTCATCTGGAACTCCATCAGTCCACGGGAACGCAACAATCCGCCATAGCAAACCAGCCTGCCGGCTTACCCCATACCCACGGCGCAACTATCTACGCCAGCCAATTGACGGGCGCCGCTTATCCCCACCAGGCATTCGATGAAGGGGATACGATCCGGTTGGGCAACCTCAGTTTGAGAGCTCTGAATACCCCGGGGCATTCCCCCGATAGCATTTGCATAGTATTGCAGCAGGAGGGAAAAGACCTCGCCGTATTCACCGGCGACACCTTGTTCATCGGAGATTGCGGACGCCCTGATCTGAGAGAGAAAGCCGGTAGTACAAAGGCTTCCCGGTTATCCCTCGCCGGACAGATGTACCATTCCTTACGGAAGAAATTGATGACCTTGAATGACGACGTGACCGTTTATCCCGCGCACGGGGCCGGCACCCTCTGTGGTAAATCGTTAAGCCCTGCCAATAGCAGCACCATCGGCGCAGAAAAAAATAGCAACTGGTGCCTGCAACCCATGACGGAAGAGGAATTTATCACAGAGCTGTTAACGGAACAGCCCTTCATCCCAAAATATTTCGCCTATGACGTGGAACTTAATAAGACAGGCGCTCCTCCCTTGCAGGACAGTCTTAGGAAAATTCCCATTACCACCTGGGATGCCGGAACGAATGCGGACAGTATTCCTGTTGATTCGAAATTATGGATCGTCGACACCCGCGACCAGGCAAAATTTGCTGCCGGTCATCTACAGAACAGTGTCAATATTATGCAGCATGGCAGGTTTGAGACCTGGCTCGGAAGTATCATAGCCCCTCATGAACAATTCTGTCTGGTAGCGGAAAGCAGCAGCCAGTTACAGGAAATGATGGAGCGGACTGCTGCCATCGGATATGAGCCCCAGATAACCCGGGCCTTTATCCTGGCGCCCGGCTTACTGACAACTCCGCTGCCCCAGGCACATCCGTCAGTAACGTCGATCCCGCCGCTCGAAACATCCGCGCCCCCCGACCTGGAACATTTTAACCCCCGGGAGTATACCATTGTCGACGTCCGCAACGTTTCCGAGAGAAAGGTGCATCCCATTTTTGAGGATAGCCTCGGGATTCCCCTGGGAGAGTTGCGGGAAAGATTGGACGAAATTCCGATGAACAAGCCGGTGGCCGTTCATTGCGCCGGAGGATACAGGAGCGCCGCCGGAAGTTCCCTTCTTCAGACAATATTCAAGGACAACATTCCTGTTTTTGACATAGGGGAGGCCATCAAAAGCTTTCAGTAAAAACAGCTATATCGTTATTGATCGTCCCCGTCGTGTTTATGGTGGCCATACGCGTGCCCCCTTCCATTACGTCCCGGATGATCATAGGCGTCTTCACGTCCTTCTACATGGGGGTGATCGCGGATGACTACTTGTTGCCCATCATTATCTTTGTATCTTCCATATCTTTCCCTGTAAATTTCGCAATGACGATATGGGGCGGGCTCATTAATAACCACTTTATATCCCCGGTACATATCATAGGACCTGCACCGTTCAGGTAAAGAGGTCGCAAATATCCAGCGCCCGCCATCCTGGTAAATGAATTGCTGCCTGGGAACATAGTAATAGACATCGATGTCAGGCATATAGTAATAATCGACATGGTCATATCCTACCGGCCCCCATTGAGGCTGTGAACCAATATTGACATTCACACTGACATGCACCTGGCCATTCGTATTTTTTGCGAGAAAAATACCGGAAAAGAAAAGGAATGAAAGAATACGAGAAGTTCTCATAGTTGATCTATTTTTAATGCTTTATGGACAGTAAACCAATATTTATGCCAAAACCAAGGACGATTTCATTTTCCCGGAAAGAAAGCATTTAAGCCCCTATTCTGGCTCACTCCGCATCCACAGTTATTTCATAATAATTCTTATCAAAACCCGGTCCGATAACCACGGATGCTTCTCCCTGCACCATACCTGATTTTTGGGGCGAATAACCTTTTACATAAATATAATAATCCGCCGATGGTAAATGATCAAAGTATATTTGTCCTGCCCCGTCTGTTGGAAGTACTTTATCGTATTGATCGAGGGGGATATGCGGATTGCTGAGGGTGCCGCGCTTTAGGTAAACGGCAGCGCCTGCGACAACAGAACCCTGGCTTTTAACGGTCACCAAAATGCTGCCATCTCCTGTATCGTTATTTTTTTCGCAGGCAAGAAGAAAATAAATGAACGCTGCAAAAAATAAGTAACTTATTTTATACCTGCTCATTTGAAAACTATTTTCCTATGGCAAAGATACCAATGTTTGCAGCCCCTAAGGAAAGGTTCTTCCATTAACACATTAGAAACATTTAATGTTCCCGGCCGAAGAAGTTTAAAATCTATCTTTGCCCCAAAGCACCAAAGAGGGTATGAACATACTGCTGGTCGAAGACGAACCAAAAGTTGCTGACTTTATAAAAAAAGGGCTGAAGGAACAGCTTTATAATGTTGACGTGGCCTATGACGGACTCTTTGGCGAAAAAATGGCCCTGGAGAATGAATATGACCTCGTCATTCTCGACCTGATCCTCCCGGGGATCAGCGGGTTAGAGCTTTGCCTGCGTATCCGGAAATACAAAACAGACCTGCCGATACTTATACTAACAGCCTTAGGTGCAACGAAAGATAAAGTAGCTGGATTGGAATCCGGCGCGGATGACTACCTGGTTAAACCCTTTCATTTCGACGAATTGCTGGCGCGGATCAAAGCCCTTGGAAGAAGACGAAAGCTGATCTCCCCCGGCGCGATCTATAAGATTGCCGACCTGGAGGTAGACAGCTACAAGAGAACGGCCCGCAGGGCCGGTAAGGACATCACCCTGACGACCAAGGAGTTTACTCTTTTGGAATTGCTCATCGTCAACAAGGGCAGGGTACTGTCCAGGACCTATATCGCAGAAACGGTTTGGGGCATTAATTACGACCGGGGCACCAACCTGATAGACGTTTACATAAATTATCTCCGCACCAAAATTGACAAGGGATTCAGCCCGGCGCTCATTCATACGGTCATCGGTATGGGATACGTGCTGAAAGCCGAATGAACCAGTAAAAAATGCGTACTGAAGTCGGAGTGACCAATAAAAATTTACATGAAGATAAGGGACAGACTATCCTTACAGTTCACCATGATTTCCGCCATCCTGCTGCTGGCAGTACTGGCAGGCATCTACATCCTGTCTTCTCAGCATCGTATAAATGACTTTCAGCAGCGACTCCTGGAAAGAGCCGTTACCAATGCCGAACTTTTCCTGGCGCAGGATAACCTATCCGAAGAAAAATTCCGGGATGTCAGAAAGAAATTCCCGCAATCCCTGCCGGAGGAAATCGTAGGGATCTACAACGACAGCAACCAATCCGTCTTTATTAAAGACAGCTCCTATCAATGGCCCAGATCCATCATCGAACAAGTCAGACGACAGAAATCCCTTTATTATTCAGAAGGAAAAAGAGAGGCGGCCGGCATTTACTATGTCGATAATTCCGGCAACTTTACCGTCCTGGTGTCGGCTGTCGATACCTATGGACTAAAGCAGATGCAGCAGCTTTTTTGGATGATCTTCACCGTTTTCTTTATTTCGATCTTTATCCTCTTCTTCGCGGGCCGGCTATTTGCCCGGATCGCACTGTCCCCCATCATCAAGGTTATCAACGAGGTTAAGTTCATCCGTTCTACCAGCCTCGATAAACGCCTGCAGACCAAGAAGGGGAAAGACGAGATCAATGAGCTCGCGGTGACCTTTAACAACCTCCTGGAACACCTGGAACAATCCTTCGAGGCGCAGCGATCCTTCGTAGCCCAGGCCTCCCACGAACTAAGGACCCCCATCACCTCCATCATCGGCGACGTGGAAGTAACCCTTTCCCAGGACAGGCGAAAAGATGAATATAAAAATACCCTGGAAGGAGTGCTGACCGAGTCCGGTAAACTAAATGACCTTCTCAATAACCTCTTCGACCTGGCCCAGGCGAATAGCGATATCACGGAATTTCAGGACCTCCGGCTCGACGAGCTCCTCTGGCAGGTAAAAGACGAATGGACCAACCGGATACCCGAATGTACCGTGGACGTACGCTATAACCTGCCGGAAGATCCCAGACGATATACCATCCAGGGGAATAACTACCTGTTGTTTATAGCCGTAGGCAATATCCTGAAAAATGCCATCAAATTCTCGGATAACCGCATCGTTGTCTGCAAATTGTATTTGCAGAATAATATGCCCGTCATAAGTATACGGGATACAGGCATCGGTATCGGTAAAGATGATATGGAGAAAATCTTCCAGCCCTTCTACCGGGGATCCAACACCTTCGGCTATGCCGGTTATGGCGTAGGCCTTTCTCTCGCCGACAGGATCTTCCGCCTGCACAATGTCCGCGTTTCCGTGACTTCCGAATTGGGTAAGGGCACGGAATTCCTCCTCTTTTTTTCAAAATGAAAATCTACGCTGCCTCTTTGAAAAAATGAGTGCCCCTTAGTTAATATCCCGTTAAAGGCTACCTGCATTTTTCTTTTTATACATGGTATAAATCATTCAAAATGAATGATAAGCGAGGTGGGTTAGAATTTTCTAATCCTGCCTTAATCCCGCTCTAATGTCTGGTTAATACCAGCCTAATACTTCCTGTCTAATTTTGTCCCGCCTCTACTGAAGGCTCGCCTGATCCTCTCTTTTGCTTGCCGATGATCAACTAAATATTATATATGGCTCTCCCATTCAGACTTGGACTCGTTCTCATTTTACTACTATGCGTTTATACCGGCATTGGTCAGAATTTCAGGAAGGACACCATCCGGCTGGACCTTCAGCATGCCGAGAAGTTATTCCTGGACAGCAATCTCCTACTCCTTGCCCAGAAGTACAATATAGATGCACAAAAGGCATTGATCATTCAGGCCCGGCTCTGGCCAAACCCCAACTTCAGCATCGGCCATACCCTGTATTCCGGTACGCTGAATAAGTTCTTTCCTACGGGGGCCAACGATGAGACGACCGTCGGCCTGTCCCAGCTGATCTTACTGGCGGGCAAACGGAACAAGCAGGTGCAGCTGGCACAGGCCAATGTAAAATTGACGGAATACCAGTTCTTCGACCTGCTGCGCACCCTGAAATATACCTTGCGAACGGATTTCTTCCAGATTTACTATTTGCAGCAATCGGCCCGTGTCTACGACGAGGAGATCAAGGCACTGCAACAGATCGTAAATGCCTTCGCCCAACAAGAAGGCAAAGGCTATATCGCCGAAAAAGAAGTGATCCGGATCAAGGCCCAGCTCTACAGCTTCCAAAGCGAATACAACGACCTGCTCAACCAGATCAACGATGTGGAGAGCGAGCTGCGGCTGGTGCTACAGGTAAAGCCAAGTATGTATATCGACCCGGCCACCGACTCCGCCGCGCTGGGCAAGCTGGATCCTACCCAATACCCGCTGCCTACGCTGATGGATTCGGCCTACCGCAACCGGACGGACCTGCAGATCGCCCGGGCGAATACGAATATCAGTCAGCTCAACTACAATTACCAGAAGGCCCTGGCCGTGCCGGACCTTAGCTTATCGCTGGGGTATGACGAGGCGGGCAGCTTCCTGTATAATTATTATGGGATCGGCGCTTCCATCGACCTGCCTTTCTTTAACCGCAACCAGGGAAATATCAAAAATGCGAAGGCCCAGATCGCCAGTTCGGTAGCGGCGCAAAGAAGCACCCAGGCTACAGTGGAGGAGAATGTGGTTACCTCCCTGCAGAAAGCGTTTGCCCAGCAGAAGCTATACCAGACGATCGATCCTAAATTCTATGCTGATTTCGAGCACATGCTGCATGAGGTGCTGATCAACTATCAGAAGAGGAATATCAGCATCCTGGATTTCCTGGATTTCTACGACTCTTATAAACAGAATACGCTACAGCTTAATACGATACAATTCAACAGAGTCAGCGCTTTTGAAGACATCAACTATTATACAGGCACCAACTTTTTTAACTAACCCCCTCCCTAACCGACATTTAACCGTTTCTATATGCAAAATTCTTTTAAAACAGGCCGCCGCACGCTTACCGTATTTTTAATGGCCGCCGCTGTTTTCCTCCAGGCTTGTGACCCACAAGAAAATAAACCCGTCGCCGCCAAAGAAAAATATGTGATCCCCGATACCATCCTACATACCCTGAAGATCGACACGGTTGTCACTTCCCAATTAGTGAATGCGATCACCCTTACCGGTAAGGTAGGGTCCAACGAGGACAAAGTGATCCCGGTGTACTCCATGGTCAGCGGTAACGTACAGGATATAAAAGTGATGCTGGGAGATTATGTAACAGCCGGACAGGTCCTGGCCATCGTCAAAAGCTCCGAAATGGCCGGCTATAGCAATGACCTGGTAAACGCCGAAAGCAACCTGCGCGTGGCGGAAAAAACCCTGGATAAAACAAAAGATATGTATAAGAGCGGTCTCGCCTCCATGACGGACTCGCTCAGCGCCGAAGTGGCCGTACAGCAGGCCCGATCCGAACTGGGCCGGATAAACAAAGTCCTGAAGATCAACGGCGGCAGCATACAGGGCGAATTCATAATACGCGCCCCCATCAGCGGATTCATCGTCCAGAAGGCCGTCACCAATAACCTGACGATACGCGGGGATAACAGCACCAGCCTGTTCACCATCTCCGATCTGAAGAATGTCTGGGTACAGGCTAATGTATATGAATCCAATATCTCGCTCATCCACCTGGGGGATAACGTAGATGTCTCCACCCTCGCTTATCCGGGAAAAGTCTTCAAAGGCCGGATCGATAAAGTGATGAACGTCCTGGACCCTGCCAGTAAAGTAATGAAGCTGCGCGTAGTACTGCCCAACCCTGATTATGTGTTGAAACCGGAAATGTATGCCAGCATAACGGTCAATAACAAAGAGAACAGACAATGCCTCAGCGTTCCATCGCACGCGGTGATCTTCGATCATAGCCAATACTATGTCCTGGTATTCAATAGTAAGTCGGATGTGAAGATCACTCCCGTACAGGTGATCAATACGGTGGGCGATAAGACTTTTATTGCTGCCGGTGTGAATAATGGAGATAAGGTCATTTCGTCCCAGGCAATCCTGATCTACGATGCATTGAATAGCTAGAACGATTGACGCCCTTTTTCAAATTTAAACCGCCCGGAGATGAATAAGCTACTGAAAAACATTATTTCCTTTTCTCTGAAGAATAAATATTTCATATTCTTTTGCACCCTCCTGTTGCTGATATCGGGGATCATTACCTTTAAGAACATGCCCATCGAGGCCTTCCCGGATGTCACCAATACCGAGATCAGTATCATTACCCAATGGCCCGGCCGAAGCGCCGAAGAAATAGAGAAATTTGTCACGATCCCCATAGAGATCGCCATGAACCCCGTGCAGCAAAAAATAAGCCTGCGCTCCAGTAGTATTTTCGGCCTCTCTTATGTGAAGCTGATCTTCGAGGACGGTGTAGTGGACAAAGACGCGCGGATGCAGGTGAACTCCTTATTGTCCAATGTGACCCTGCCGGAAAGTATCCAGCCCCAGGTACAGCCACCTACCGGCCCTACCGGAGAGATCTTTCGCTATACGCTGAAGAGCGATATCAGAGATGACCGGGAGCTGAAGACCATGCAGGACTGGGTCATCGACCGCCAGCTCCGCTCCGTTCCGGGTGTAGCGGATATCGTCAGCTTCGGAGGCCGGGTAAAGACCTACGAGATCAAAGTAGACCCCGGTAAACTGACGAATTTCGGCATCACCCCCCTGGACGTTTATTCCGCTATTCAAAAGAGCAATATCAATATCGGCGGAGACTTCATCGTCAGGAACAATCAGGCCTATGTAGTCCGTGGCATCGGGCTGTTGAATGATATCAATGAAATAAAGAATATCATCGTCATCGATAACAACGATATCCCGGTCCTCGTCAAAGATGTGGCGGATGTAGAAATATCCAATGTCCCCCGCCTGGGACATGTGGGAAGGGCAGACCCTGTTGTCGATTCCTCCGGCCATCCGATCCTCGATCCTTCCGGACATAGAAAAATCGTAGACCAGGATGATGTGGTAGAAGCCATCATCATCATGCGCAAAGGCGAGAACCCTAGCAAAGTAGTGCAGGCCGTGAAAAAAAAGATCGAAAAACTGAACTCGATCGTTCTTCCCCAGGATACGAAGATCGTTCCCTATTATGACCGGGAAGATCTTATCCATTATGCCACCCATACCGTATTGCACAACCTCGTGGAAGGCATCCTGCTGGTGACCTTGCTGGTCTCCTTATTCATGTTCAACTGGCGTACGACCCTCATTGTCTCCATCATCATCCCCCTGTCCCTGCTGTTCTCCTTCATCTGCCTTCATTTAATGGGCATGAGCGCCAACCTCCTGTCCCTTGGCGCCGTTGACTTCGGGATCATCATCGATGGCGCGGTCGTGATGGTGGAAGGGCTCTTTGTAATATTAGACCACCAGGCCATGGAACTGGGCATGGAACGCTTTAACAAGCGGGCCAAAATGGGATTGATCAAAAAGCACGGGGCCCAGCTTGGCAAGGCAATCTTCTTCGCCAAGTTGATCATCATCACCGGCCTGCTGCCCATTTTCGCCTTTCAGAAAGTAGAAGGGAAGATGTTCTCCCCCCTGGCCTTTACCCTCGGTTTTGCCTTATTAGGAGCCCTGATCACCACCCTCACCCTGGTGCCCGTATTGATCAATATCCTGCTCCGCAAAAATGTACATGAGAAACATAACCCCTTCACTCACTTCCTTACCGGCATGATGGTCAAGGGCTTCATGTTCCACTGGAAACATAAAAAGACCACGATCGGTGTTTCCTTCCTGATCATCGGTATCGGCTTCTACGCCTTTACCCTGCTGGGCACGGAATTCCTGCCGGAACTGGACGAGGGGGCGATCTGGCTGCGGGCACAATTACCCTACAGCGTATCCCTGGAAAAATCCGTGGAGACGGGCCGGCAGGTCCGCAGCATGCTCATGGAATTTCCCCAGGTGCGGGTGGTGGCTTCCCAGACCGGCCGGCCCGACGACGGAACGGATGTCACCGGCTTTTACAACAACGAATTCGACGTACTCCTGTACCCGCGGGATGATTGGGATCCAAAGATGACCAAAGAAGAGCTGATCGATACCATGAGCAAAAAACTGAGTGTCCTCCCCGGGGTTGAGCTCAACTTCTCCCAACCCATCATGGATAATATCGAAGAAGCCGTCTCCGGCGTAAAAGGATCCATCTGCGTGAAGGTATTCGGGGACTCCCTGGATTATATGGAAGGACAGGCAACGAAAATATACGATATCCTGAAGACAGTAAGAGGCATCGAAGACCTGGGCGTCATTAAGAATGTCGGACAGCCGGAACTGGACATCGACCTGGACCAGCAAAAGATGGCCTTGTATGGCGTAGCTACCGCCGATGCCAATGCCGTTATCCAGATGGCCATCGGAGGCAAGGCCGCTTCCACCCTGTACGAAGGGATCAAAATGTTCGATATCCGCGTCCGCTTCCCCGAGCAGTACCGCACCTCCCTCGATGATATCGGCAACCTCATGGTGCCCACCCAGGGCGGTTCCAAAGTGCCCGTAAAGGAAATAGCTAAAATTACCATGAAGACCGGTCCCTGCCTCATCTTCCGGGATGATAACGAACGTTATTCCGCCCTGAAATTCTCCGTCCGTGGCCGCGATATGGGCAGCACCATCGCCGAAGCGCAGGATAAAGTAGATAAGGCCATCACTTTAAAAAAGGGCTATACCATGGTATGGCAGGGTGACTTCGAAAATGAGCAACGAGCCACCAAACGACTGCAACAAGTAGTGCCGATCAGCCTGCTCCTCATCTTCCTGCTGTTATTCATCATGTTTGGCAACCTGAAAGATGCCGGCCTGGTATTCCTCAACGTACCCTTTGCCATCGTAGGCGGGGTCGCGGCTCTGCACCTGACGGGTACCAACTTCAGCATCTCCGCCGGTATCGGCTTCATCGCCTTATTCGGTATCTGTATACAGGATGGGGTATTGCTGATCACTGTGTTCAAGCACAACCTGGAAAGCATCAGGGACGAGACTCATAGCAGCTTATATACCGCCATCAAGCTGGGCGTAAATTCCCGGATCAGGCCCGTGATGATGACGGCCCTCATGGCCGCTATCGGCCTCTTCCCGGCTGCCATGTCCCATGGGATCGGCTCCGAAAGCTCCAGGCCGCTGGCGAGAGTGGTGATCGGAGGAATACTATGCGCCATGATCTTTTCACTGCTGGTATTCCCGCTCATTTTTGGGTGGGCCTACCGGAATTTTCATAAAGACAAGTAAATCCTATGGCTCCCGGCAATCATCCTGTAATCATCACCCGTAGGATCCAACTCCTGCTGCAGGCGGAAAGCAAGGAGGAATGGATTGAATATTATGGGAAACTCTGCAAATGGCAGGAGATTGTCTCCAAAGCAGCTAACTGGATTGCCACCCATCACTACGTTCAGGAAAACCTGAAAGATCTTTTCTACCTGACCGATGAGGCAAGGGTCAGACTGGCGGATGTGAAAAAAGATAAAGAAGGGATCCTGACGACTTCCCGGATGAGCACCACCTACCGGTTGCTATCCGGCAAGTTTAAAGGGCAGATCCCCATGGCCATCATCAGCTCTTTGAATAGCCGGGTAATTTCCGTCTTCGATAAAGAAAAAGCGGAATACCGGGAGGGCACGAAATCGCTGAGGACCTATAAGCAGCACCTTCCGATTCCCATCGCCAGCTCGGATATCATCCATATCGAGCCGACCGGGAAAGAAGAGTACCTGTTTTCCTTATACGGATTACCCTTCCGGACCAATTTCGGCCGGGACGCATCGGGTAACCGGCTGATCTTTGAACGGGCCCTGCGGGCAGAGTACAAGCTTTGCAATAGCTCCATCGAGATCAAAAAGAACAAGATTTTTTTACTGGCCGTATTCAGCTTCGAAAAGGAGCCGGGCGTTTTGTCCGAAGAGGTCAGGGTAGAGGCGTATCTGTCGGCAGATACGCCCATCGTGGCCAGCAATGGCGAAAAGACAATACAGATCGGGAACCGGGAAGAATACCTCTACAGGAGATTGGCCATACAGCAAAGCATGCATCGTACCCAATTGTCGATGCGCTTCAACCAGGGTGGGAGAGGAAGGAAAAAGAAGATGCAGGCATTGGACCGGTTCCATCTGGCAGAAAAAAATTACGTCACTACCCGGCTTCACCAGTATTCGGCCATGTTGATAGCCTTCTGCCGGCAACAAGGGGCCGGTATCCTGGTCCTCCGGTCGCAATTAGAAAAGGAGGCCCAGGCAAAGGAAAACGAATTTTTATTGAGGAACTGGACTTATTATGGCCTCCGCGAAAAGATATCCTATAAGGCATCCCGATATGGCATAACGGTCATCATCGAATGAGCTATGAAAAAGGTCATCATCGAATGATGTTCACTACCGGGCTTCGCCCGGTAATAGTGGGCTGGTTGCACAGCCTCAAGGAGAGGGTATATCCACTCACCAGGCGTTCCCGCCCGTGCCGGTTAGCTTTAAGCCGCCCGGCACGGGCCAAATAAACAGGAACGCATGCAACTAATGGGCAAAATATATTGCGCATGGCCGCAAACCCTTTTGCTTTTTTTTTCGTTTATTTTTTATCCTGCTATTTCTGCGGGCTAAACCTCCAATGCTGGACCAAACCTCCAATGCTGGACCAAACACTTAACGCGGGACTAAAAATCAAAGGATATGACATTCAAATTAATGGGAGCAACGGTAATCTTCATGGCCGGACTGGCATTGGCAGGCAATTGGCAAAGCGACCCCGCCACCGCTAAAATAGCCTTCAGCGTCAAAGGCCCTTTCGGAACGGTGAACGGAAGTTTCTCCGGGCTAAAGTCGGAGATCCGGTTCGATCAAAAGGATCTATCCGGCAGCTCCATTTCGGCCAGCATCGACCCCAAAACGGTCAACACCGGGATCGGTTTGCGCAACCGGCACCTCCGGAATGAAGAAGAATGGTTCAATACGGACAAATACCCGGAGATCACCTTTCACGCTACCAAAATCGAAAAGACCGATAACGGATACAAGGCCCTGGGCGAATTGACCCTAAAAGGCACTACCAAACCGGCAGCCATCTCTTTTACCTTTACCTCCAATGGAGATACCGGCCTCTTTAAAGGACAGTTCACCCTTAAAAGGGAAGACTTTAACCTGGGCAAACCCGGCGGCTCAGTGGGCAGTATTGTCACCCTTAATCTCGAAGTTCCGGTTAAAAAATAAGCCGTCTCGCCAAATTCATCAACAATAGACTGTTTAGTAACCCTAATAAAGGACGTTATATCTGTTTTGTGTATGTTTTTCGCATAAAATTTAAATAACTCCGTACCTTTGTGTCTGGTAAAGGGAACCTATTATGATAATAGAATTTAAATTCAGAAACTTTTGCTCATTTAAAGATGAAACCCATCTTTTAATGACCTCAGTTAAGTCGTTTAAAGATCATTTGAATACTAATGTTATTAAAACCAATAGAGATTTTGATCTTTTAAAGACTGCAGCTATATATGGCTCAAATGCAGCAGGGAAAAGCAACCTGATAAAGGCAATATCGGGTATGAACTGGATTATTTTTAGCTCTTTTAGAAATTCATTGCTGAAGGAAGAAGAAAAACTGGATCAGAATTTTCAGTTTAAGCTCAACTCAAGCTCTGAAAAAGATAATGTGATGTTTGAAGTTTCATTTATTTTGGAATCAATTCTATATAGGTATGGATTTGAAATAAACGGATTTGAAATAAAAAAAGAGTGGTTATTCCGTAAAATTGAAAGAGAGGTTCCTTTATTCACCAGAGAGGAGCAAGAGTTTGAAATTAATCAGGAATCATTTATTGAAGGCGAAAAATATAAAACAGAGGTCAATTCAAATGTATTATTTTTAAGCCATTTGTCACAGAATAATCAAGTTATCTCTAAACAAATACTAGGGTTTTTTGCGAAAATAAATGTGATTAGTGGCCTTCATGAACAATACTATCAAAAATATACCGCTAAGCTTTTAGGTGAAGATAATAACTTTAAAAATTGGGCTGCTTCAGTGCTCAAATATTTAGAAATTTCGAATATAGAAGCAGGTGAAAAGGACGACGAAATAATTACATATCATAGAAAGTATGATAAAAATAATTTGTTTCTTGAGGCGGTTCCCTTTGATAAAATGATGGAGTCAGACGGGACTAAGAAGCTGATTCATATTTTGGGTCCAATCTATGATACCTTAAGGCGAGGAAGGATTCTATTTTTCGATGAATTTGATTCCAAATTGCATCCAAATCTTACGAGGAAGTTAATCGAATTTTTCCACCGCTTTAACCTAAATAATGCGCAAATAATTTTCTCTGCTCTTGACCCAGGTTTGATGGACAATAGCATCTTTAGAAGAGATCAGATTTGGTTTGTAGAAAAGGATCAGTTTGGAGTATCTAAACTTTATTCTTTATCTGATTTTAGCGCTAAGGCTGTACGGAACTCTTCGGCTTACGATAAAAAATATTTGCAAAATGAATTTGGCGCTGCGGATACTTTAGACATTACTGATAAAATAACAGAGTTGCTTTATGAGCAAGCCTAAAGGAGACGTAAGAAGAGATCCTGCTTATATAAGGGAGCAAGGTAAAAGGGAAATTCAGGAAAAGAAGCGACGAAAAATTAGCTTTAGCTTCTCCATGCATATCTCAAACCAAGGGCAGACTTTTGAAGAATGGGACCAGTCCGGACTACTAGCTCCTTTATATACCAGGATGAAATTCGTTGGACAATATTCTGTACAGGAAGCACTTCAAAACAAGTATATAAAGCAATATACTAAAGTTGATTTTCCGCCGAATTCGGGATTTATAGCCCCTAAGCATATAGTTAATGTGACATGGGCTGTCATGCATATTACAAACAATAGTAAGGAAGTGGTTGTCGGCTATATAGAAGATGATATTTTCTACTTGATTTTTTTAGACAAGGATCATTTATTTTGGCCTAGCACTTTGAAAAATACATAGCCTCCCTAATAATTAACCGTAACCCCAGCCCCAAACTTCATATCGCTGTCATAATGGGTCGATAGCGAAAAATACTTGGTGAGTATATACCGGAACCCCGCCATATACTCCTTGTCGGTATTCATCATAAAGTTGAAACGCAGCCGGCTGGTGACGGGAAGATCTTCCCGGACCAACTGCAACCGGACCTTGCCTTTCATGTCCACTCGGACGTCCGCAATCACCAGCATAGGCAGCATATATTCCACCCCGGCGCAAAATACTTTCCGGTCGTCCTTACTATCTCCCTGCCCAAATAGGTTTTTCTCCCCTCCGCTGCTCCGGCGATACCGGAAATCCCATCCTACATAAGGGAACCAGTATTGCATCCTGCCCAGGTATCTTCCGAAATGACTTTCGCTTTCATAACCGCTTTGGGCATTCAATCCTACCCGCCATTCTGTTTGAAAGCGGTACCGCGTATTGGATAACGTGATCTCCCCGTCACTGCCATTGCTTTCCAGCCCCACTTTGGCCGCAGGATGGATCATCCGGTCATCCATATACACCATCTTCAAAGCCATTTTCGGATCCGGCACTTCAGGGTTCGGCGGGGAATCCGCATAGCTAAAGATCCTGCCCATGCCACTCATCATATGGTAGAGAATATGGCAGTGGAAGAACCAATCCCCGCTTTCCGTGGGAGCGAACTCCAGCGTATCCGTTTCCATCGGCAGAATATCCAGGGTGTTTTTTAACGGCGAATAATCGCCTTGCCCGTTTAATACCCGGAAGAAATGACCGTGCAGGTGCATAGGATGCCGCATCATCGTCCCGTTGTATAAAATAATGCGGATATTCTCGCCCTTCCGGATGAGGATCTTATCGGTCTCCGATACGGTTTTGTTATTGATGCTCCACACATAGCGGTTCATATTCCCCGTTAAGTCAAACCGTAAGACCTTGACCGGCCCTTCCGGCAAACTGGTTTTCACCGGCGAGCGCAGCATCGAATAATTGAGCGTGATGCCCGTTCCGCCGCCCGCCTGCCCGGCTCCGGACATATCCATTCCTGCCATTTCTCCCGATTTTCCGGAATCTTTCTTATCCGGCATACCGTCATTTCCTCCCGCTTCCGGGTACATCACCTTATTCATATCCATGACCTGATTCGCCATTTGCATACCCATTCCATCCATATCTCCATTCATCTTCATCATCCCGTTCATCATTTCCATTCCGGCGAAATAGTTCAGCCTGGGCAATACCGGGGCTTTCTTTTTCATCCTGCCGCCTACTCCGGCAACTCCTTCCGTCATCATCTTTCCGCCTGCCGCCAGCCATAACGAGGCCGACCCGGTCCTGTCCTCCGAAGTGGCTCTCAATTCATAGCTCCCGTTTTCCGGTATGGTCACCTCCGCATCATAGGTCTCCGCTACTGCAATGATCATCCGGTCCACTTCGACCGGGTCGGTGTCCATACCATCGTTTGCCACCACGGTAAGCTTCCCCCCCGCATACTGCAGCCAGAAATAAGTAGAGGAAGACCCATTGACGATATGCAGTTTTATTTTATCACCCGCCTTCAGCGGTTTCACCGCGTCTCCCAATTCCGGAGTCTCCATCTTCGTCGCACTTCCCGCCTCCGCAAGCGTATCCTCCGGCTTTCCATTGATCGTGAAGCGGTCATAGGCCACATCGCTGACATCCATGGCCAGCATGCGTTTCCATTCGCTGGTGAGCTTGGTTTTAAAATGCCCCTCTTTGACGGCTTGCCCATAGTCTTGCGTGCTCCTTTTTCTGATGGCATACCAGTCCGTAGCATTATGCAAACTCCTGTCCACCTCATAAGGATTTTCATCCGTCCAGTCGCTTAACAGCACCGTATATTCTTTCAACGGCGTAGCCGTGGTTTCCGACGCCGCCATCGCATCGCTTTTTCCCCCTGCCGCCTCCGGCCCCACCTCTCCACGTTTGTGAATGACAAATGCCCCGTACATCCCGCTTTGCTGTTGCCACTGCGCATGGGAATGATACCAGTATGTACCGCTCTGCACGAGGGGGAATTTAAACAGGTGCGTTTCCCCGGGACGGATAGGCGCCGTCGTTAAATAAGGCACCCCATCATACTGATTCGGTAAGATCAAACCATGCCAATGGATGATCGTTGCCACTTTGAGGGAATTATGCACATAGACCTCCGCCGTATCACCCTCCGTAAAATATAAAGCAGGCGCGGGGATGGAACCGTTGATCGCAATGGCATGCCTTTTCCTGCCGGTGTAGTTCACCAGCGTATCCGCGACATCGAGCTGGTAAATGACCGTCTTCGGTTTCCCGGAGCGTTCCGTCCGGGTCTCGGCTACACGGGTCTGCATTTCCTGATTGCCGGATCCGCTCCCGGCCCCCCGAGGTTCACCGCCCTGGGGCTGCCGGGGCCTGTCACCCCCGCCCATGCCCGGCATGGAATGCGGATGCTGCGCGGAGGCCGCCGAATAGGCTGTGATGAGGACAAAAAATAGTTTTGTCCTCATCACAGCTATCTTTCGTAGTACAACGACTGTCTTTCGCATCGGCAACATTTTAATGCAAAGTCTCCTTTACCTGTCCGCAAGTGAGCATCTCATTCCCGAAATAAGGGTTTTTGATAGCTTCTTCACTACTTAACCAGTAGGTTTTTTTCATGGGACAGTAGTCCTCGTACACCGCCTGACCCGACAGTTTGGCCGCTTTGGCCAGGGCAATCATATTCAGGGACAGGCTGGCAAAATGCTCCCGCTGATGGCTGATATTCTTTACCTCTGAAATATGCCGCGCATCAAAGCTCAGCTTCTCCTGCAAAGACATAAAAGCCTTATGCTCACTCGCCGACAATGTTTTCATGTCGACCACGCTAACCGCCTTCAGTAAATCGGCCGCTTTGGACGCAGCCGCATTGGCATCGCTGTTCACCAGGGCATTCTTCAGCTCATAATAAGATCCCAACAGCGGCGCCAGAGCCGACTGTTTGGCGCTATCTGCAACGCCATCCATAAATCCATTTCTCTTAACAAAAAGAGCGTTCGCATTGGCAGAACCGGCAAATAAACCGGCAATCAGCATTACTAATAAAGGTTTCATTTTCGATTGTTTTATGTTAAGCTATTAAAAATTAAAATAGAGGGAGAACCGCCCATAGGCAGACACGGTCACAGGCATAGTGACGACAGGCAAAAAATCAGATCCTGAAATTACGATCGCGGATAAATAAAGGTAGGAGAGGGGACTTCGGCGGTCCGGTTGTATAAAGAATCGAAGGCTCTTTATGAAATAAAGCAATACGCGGAGAATAGGTCCCCATGATCGGAAGCGTATGCGCGTATTGGGTAAAATCAAAGCTTACGCCGGAAGAAGACTGATCGGTAGGAGCCTTAAAAGTCTTTACCACATCAGAGCAACAGCCATTCCCATTGCCCTTTTTGTTCATCCCACACTTGTCGCAGGTTTGTTTGGCAGGGGCGGCAAACCCGATTCCCTGGAATTTGCCCATGCAGAAATGAAAATGGAAACTCGCTCCGCTCGAAGTGGTCGCATACAGGATGATCAATAAGATGGATGCCAGCTTTTTCATTTCCGATATGAAATTACAGTTTAATTATCACAGCCCAAAATTATAAGATTTTACAGTTCCCCGATATTCTTCCGCTTATGCTCCTTGAGAGACTTATAATAAGTAGGAGTGAAACCGGTGATCTTTTTAAACTGGGCGGATAAATAAGCTACGCTGCTATAACCCAGCTGGTCGGCGATCTCCGAAAGAGACAGCTCGTCATACACCAGCAGCTCCTTCGCCTTTTCGATCTTTTGCAGAATGAAATATTTCTCGATCGTAGTCGACTCCACCTCGGAAAAGAGATTGCTCAGATAACTATAGTCATAATGCAATTTGCCGGATATGTAATCGGACAGGTTCATGGAAACGGGATCTCCGCCATGATGGACCAGCTTTATCAATAAGGTCTTGATTTGCTCGATAATCCTGCTTTTCTTGTCGTCGATCAGCTCGAATCCTAATCCTATCAGCTGCTTCTTTAACCGGGCTAATTGCCCGTCCGTTGGCCGCTCCGCCAGGTCCACCTCTCCCAGCGCAATCTGTACAGGGGATAGTTCCAGCTTTTCCAGCTCCTGCTTCACGGCCGCAATGCAGCGTTGACAAACCATGTTTTTTATATAGAGACGCATAGCTGCAAAATAGCAATAATCGGACAGATGTCATCACATATCTGTCCGATCAAAAAAGCGCCCCTTACCAGATCGTCCTGGAAGAAACGAAATTCCCGGAACCATCGAATATCAGGGCATATTTGGTATTGTTGGCATCGATCACCACCTCGTACCCCTCCACCGTACTGTTCACCGTCAGGGACACTGCTGCTTCAAAGACATACCCAGGATAGGTCGTCGTCAGATAAGTGAGGATAGCCGAGGGCAGCGCACTTTGATCGACTCCGCTGATCTGTCCCTCAGGGGCCCTGATGATTATTCTTTTGACAAAAACTCCGCCCGATGTAAAGAGCGTCGCATATACATGACCGCTATCATTAGAGATCACCAGGTAACTGCTGTCATAATTCTTAAATGCTTTCAACAACGTATCCTGCGGATAATTATCCGTGAAATAAGTGGTAATAGCCGTGGGTAAGGCGCTCAGCGCTACCGTATCCTTATGCAGCCCGTCGCGATGCCCGAAACGCCCGCCTTCATGCCACCCGTTCCCATTCCGGTCTCCGGCTTCCCGTTGCTCCAGGACCCGTACCAGGACGCCGCTGGCATTAAACAACAATGCTACCGGCTGACTATTATAGGAGATAATCACTACATACCCTCCCACCGTACCCGCGCTGTCCTTTATCTCGAACTCCTTGAGATAGCTGAAGCCGGAATAAGCCGTATCGAGATAAGAAGTGATCGTGGCCGGTAAAGCGGATACGGCGATCGAGTCCCTGAAATAACCAGTGGCGCAGGGTTGTAAAATATACACGGAATCGCCGCTCGTCGAATCCACCTCCACCGCTATATAGGACGAAGTGGAAGAAGTCGTCGTAGTGGTCGCTGAAGAAGACACTATGTCTTTTTTACTGCAGGATCCAAGGCCCAGGCAAAAGATAGCCAGCAGGCCAATGATAACCGCTTGTAACTTACGCATTTTTGAAATTTTAGGATTATTAAATCAGGCGTACAAAATAGTAATTAAAGAAATCGCGGGTTGTCCATAGAGATTACGAGGGACGCAAAAAGAACGCTGCTTTGAGGCTGTTAAATCCTCGTTAAGCAAATTGCCATCCAAATGAACATTAAAAACATTTATTCGTTAATTTCGGCAATCCTTTCCCCAACCAGGGACTCACTGTTAAAATTATTACCAGCATATGGAAGCCAACGGAGCCGAAGAAAAACTAAAAACCTGGGGGCTCGTATTGCCTCCGGCCCCAAGCCCCATGGGGGTTTACAAACCCAGCCTCATAGACGGCAGATATTTATATGTCTCAGGTCATGGCCCCGTACAGGATGATGGAAGCCTGATCGTCGGCAGGGTAGGGCAGGACCTCGATATCGAACAGGCCAAAGACGCCGCAAGACAGGCAGGATTAGCGATCCTGGCCACGATAAAAGCCCGGCTGGGCGGCCTCGGCAAAGTACGGCGGGTCATCAAGATCCTCGGAATGGTAGGATGCGTACCGGAATTTGACAAGCATCCTTATGTGATCAATGGCTGCAGCGAGCTGTTCGCCGCTATCTGGGGAGACGAACTCGGCGTCGGCGTTAGAAGCGCAATAGGGGTGGGCTCGCTGCCCAACAATATCCCCGTCGAAATAGAAGCCTTGTTTGAATTATATTGACCAGGCGGGAGCTTCATAACAGATGGGGCGCCTCATAAACCAAAACTGCTTAATCGGATGGATCAGCAAAAAAAAGAGTGGTATACTATTGACAACATCGATCAACTGGACTCTCCGGCCCTGGTGATCTATCCCGACCGGGTCAAAGCAAATATCCGGCTGGCCGTGGAAATGGTCGGCGGTAATACAGCCGGCCTGCGCCCCCATATCAAAACGCATAAGTCGCCGGACGCTGTCCGTCTGCTTCAGGAAGCCGGCATCCATAAATTCAAATGCGCCACCATCGCCGAAGCCGAGATGCTGGCCCTTTGCAAGGCCGAAGATGTCTTGCTGGCCTATCAGCCGATAGGCCCCAAACTGAACCGCTTCGTTTCGCTGATCCGGCAATACCCCGCCACCCGGTTTTCCTGCCTGATCGATAATGAGGCGGCAGCCCGGGAGATGGATACCGTATTTTCCGCGGCCGGCCTCCGGGTCCCCGTCTGCATCGACCTGAACGTAGGGATGAACCGTACAGGCATCCTGCCCGGAGCCGCGGCCCTGCAATTATACAAGCAAGCCTCGAAGGCCCGGGGTATCCTCCCCGTCGGACTTCACGCCTACGACGGGCATATCCGGGATACCGGTTTTGAACAGCGTAAACAGCAGTGCGACGCCGCCTTTGCAAAAGTCGCGGACCTCAGGGAGGCGCTGATCGAAGAAGGCTTCACTACCCCCGCCGCTGGCTCCACCGCCCAGGCGGACACCCCCGCCGGCCCCATCATCATCGCCGGCGGCTCCCCCAGCTTCTCCATTCATTGTAAAAGAAAAGGGATCGAATGCAGCCCCGGTACCTTTATATATTGGGATAAGGGCTACAGCGACCTTTGCCCGGAACAGGCTTTTTCCCCGGCTGCCCTCGTCATTACCCGGGTCGTTTCCCTTCCGGAACCAGCTAAACTATGCCTGGATCTGGGGCATAAATCCATCGCGGCGGAGAATGAACTAGCCCGGCGCGTCTTCTTCCTCAACGCCCCGGAGCTGCAATTCCTGGGGCAGAGCGAAGAACACCTGGTCGTAGACGCCGGCCCCGGACATTCTTATAAGGTAGGGGACCTGTTCTATGGACTACCCATTCATATTTGCCCTACGGTAGCCCTCCACGAAAGAGGATATACCATTGAGAATGGCCGGTTCTCCGGGGAATGGAAAAATACCGCAAGGGATAAAAAGATCAATATATAGGTTGCAAACTCCGGTTTAAAGCATCTATTCCGCCCTGTTCACCGTACTTTATTCCTAGCTGGATGTTAAATTCAGGGAATTCACCGGAAATCTCCCTTGTATTCACCGACAGAGTATAGTGCAACGATCATTTATGCCTTAAATTGCCTCTGATTCACTTCACATGAGAAAATTCGGGCTCCGCCCCGTTATTATACTTTTTTCGACCAGAAAACAATTTTGTTCGAAAAATTATTAATTCGATAATTTTGCCTGGCATTTATTCAACTTTAAATATTAAACTATGGAAGTAAAAGAACCGACTGGCAAACTGGGTGTGTTGATTCCCGGTTTGGGCGCTGTAGCGACTACCCTGATTGCAGGAGTGGAAGCTATTAAGAAAGGAATAGCACAACCGATAGGATCGATCACACAGATGGGTAACATACATCTCAACAGGAAGTCAGGCAACAACTATCCTAAAATAAAGGATTTCGTTCCCCTGGCTAACTTGCAGGACATGGTATTCGGCGGATGGGATGTCTACGAAGACAATGTTTATGAAGCCGCCAGCCGGGCCAAAGTTCTGGAACCAGGCATGTTGCATGCCCTGCGCACCGAGCTGGAAGCGATAAAACCAATGAAGGCGGTTTTTGAAAAGGAATATGCCAAAAACCTGGATGGTACACATATAAAAAAAGCAGCAAATAAATACGAGCTGGCCAAAGCCCTGATGGATGACATGACCAGCTTCCAGGAATCACGCGATTGTGACCGCCTGGTAATCGTTTGGTGCGGCTCCACCGAAAAATATATCGAGACATCGGAAGTACATGAGAGCCTCAGCGCTTTCGAAAAAGGATTAAAGGACAATGACCCCCGCATCGCGCCCAGCATGATCTATGCCTATGCCGCCGTTAAGCTGGGCATTCCCTTCCTGAACGGAGCACCTAACCTCACCGTTGATATTCCCGCTATCGTCGAGCTCGCCAGGCAGACCGGCACACCGATCGCAGGTAAAGACTTCAAAACAGGCCAGACCCTGATGAAGACCATCCTCGCCCCCGGCCTCCAGGCCCGCGCACTGGGTGTCAAAGGCTGGTTCTCCACGAATATATTAGGCAACAGGGACGGATATGTACTGGACGATCCCGATAATTTCCGTACCAAGGAAGTTTCCAAGCTCAGCGTACTGGAAGATATCCTGCGCCCGGACCTTAGCCCCGAACTATACAGCGAATTATACCATAAGATCCGTATCAACTATTATCCCCCCCATGGCGATAATAAAGAAAGCTGGGATAATATCGATATTTTCGGCTGGCTGGGCTATTCCATGCAGATCAAGATCAACTTCCTCTGCCGGGATTCCATTCTCGCCGCCCCCCTGGTACTGGACCTCGCTTTGTTTGGCGATCTGGCTAAAAGATCCGGCCTCAGTGGCGTACAGGAGTGGCTTTCTTTCTACTTCAAATCTCCACAGACCAGCCCGGGATTCCGTCCTGAGCACGACATATTTAAACAATTAAATCATTTGCAGAATGCTCTTCGTAAACTGATGGGCGAAGAACTGTTAAACGCAGAAGGCCTTACTTATGCGGAAGAAGCAATAACGGCCTGATGATGGAAAAAATCCATCGACTCATTTCCACTTGTTTGGGAATAGGTTATACTCCAAAAGGCGGAGGCACAGTAGCCGCCATCGTATGCTGTATAGCCTGGTATTTTACCCGGACTGGTGGAAGTGGCGGAAATTATGACTCCACTTTTGGGCCGTTGCTGGCAACGGCGTCGATCTTCGCAATCGGGGTATGGAGCGCCAATAAAGTAGAGGCTTATTGGGGGAAAGATAGCTCTAAGGTTGTCATTGATGAAGTAGCCGGTATGTGCCTGACCCTGCTGTTTATACCCGTAAGATGGCAATATATATTGTGCGGCCTGATCCTGTTCCGGTTTTTTGATATCGCAAAGCCCCTGGGTATCCGAAAAATGGAAGAACTAAAAGGCGGTTGGGGCGTTATGATGGACGACATGTTGGCAGGTCTGTATTCCAATATCGTCTTGCAGGTGATCGTGCTGAGCAAGTTATGGCAAATATGAAGACTTTTTCTAAAGCGCAAGGGGTCTCTGTACTGGCAACCGGAGTCGATTTCGGGGTGACTTTTTTGTTGTTCCGGCTGGCAGGGGTTACGGCCGGAACAGCCAGCATCCTGGTGACCTTTTGCGGGGCGACCGGCACCCTTTGCGGAGGCGTTATCCATTTCATGGTCAGCCGTACCTGGGTGTTCAATGCACAGGAGAAGCGATGGGCCGGACAGCTCAACAGATATGCACTGGTCTGGATCGGTAACCTGGCGCTGAATGCATCAGGTCTTTACCTGCTCACCCGTTACACAGAGCTTAGCCACATGTTAACCAAGATTGTCGTTGCCATAATAGTAGCTGTATCTTACAATTACGTATTGCAGAAAAGATTTGTATTTAAATAAGACTGATGAATAAGGAAGGATTTTGTATCAGAGCATATATTACGGCGATACTGGTCATGGCAGGATTTTTTAGCGGCATGGCTCAGACAATAGTAACGGGATACGTACGGGATTCCGCTACGCAAACCCCTTTATCGAATGCCAGCGTTGCCCTCAAAGGCCAGCGCGGCGGAGCCCGCACCAATTCCGACGGAAGGTTCAGGATACCAGTGGACAAATCACCGCTGAATATCACCGTTTCCATCGTAGGCTATAATAATTTTACCCTCCACCTCGACTCCCTGCCACAGCAGGACCTGACCATTAATCTTTCCCGCAATTTCAAGGACTTAGGCCATGTTACGGTACGGAATAAAAAACAGAAATACCGCAATAAAGGCAACCCTGCCGTCGAACTGATCAAACAGGTCATCGATAATAAGTCGAAGAACAGGATGGAGTCGTATACATACGCCACCTACGAGAAATACGAGAAATTGCAGGTCTCCGTTAACAAACTTTCCGACAAAGTCGGTCATAACAAGCTCCTCAAACCCTATCACTTCCTCGTAGAGAACGGGGACACGACCAAACTGGAAGGCCGGACCCTCTCGCCCGTTTACCTGGAAGAGTCCCTTTCCGATGTTTACTACCGGAAAGATCCTGAAAAGACCAAGACCATCATTAAAGGCCAGCGCAAAGTCGATTTCGGGGAATTCCTGGATATGGGAGGGATCAGTATGTACCTCAATCGCCTTTACCAGGATTTCAATGTATACGACAATAATATCTCCGTCTTTACCAATCTTTTCCTGAGCCCGATCGCCGATATGGGGCCCACCTTCTATATGTATTTTATAGATGATACGGTGATGGTCGATAGCCAGAAACTGATCCGGCTCTCCTTCCGCCCCAGGAATCCCAATGACCTCCTCTTCCGGGGAACCATGTGGATCACCCTGGACGGGAACTATGCCATTCAGAAACTGAGGCTGCTGGTAAGCAAGAGCATTAACTTCAACTTTGTACGGGAGATGAAGATCGATCAGGATTTCCAGAAAATGCCGGACGGGAGGTACCTGCTTTCCAAAAGCGATGTACTGGGGGACTTCGGGATCAATAAGACAGGGACGGGACTTTTCGGGGAACGAACGGTCTCCTTTCGAAACTTTTCCACCAACCAACCTGTCGCAGACAGCGTTTTCAAAGGACCTCCCACCGTTCTGCTGGATAGTGCCACCAGCCAGAAAGACAGTTTCTGGGTAAGCACCCGGGGCGAGGACACCCTTACCAGGGCGGAATCGAAAGTCTATGCCAACGTGGATAGCCTCCGGAATATGAAATCTTTCAGAAGGCTGATGGACTGGGGTACCCTCCTGCTGGCGGGGTACAAGCAGGCAGGGATCTTCGAAATAGGGCCTGCCAGCACTTTCTATAGCTTCAATCCCGTGGAAGGATTCCGCTTACGCTTCGGCGGCAGGACCACCACCAAGCTCAGCACCCGTTACTATTCTGAGGCCTATGCGGCCTACGGCTTCAAGGACCAGAAATGGAAATACTTCCTCAGCGGCACCTATTCACTGAATAATAAATCCATCTATGGCTTCCCCCAGCATTATGTCCGGGCCTCCTACCAGCACGATACCAAGATCCCGGGACAGGAACTGCAGTTTGTACAGGAAGATAACTTTTTGCTGTCGTTCAAACGGGGCAATAACGACAAATGGCTCTACAACGACATTTTCAGACTGAATTATAAAAGAGAGTTCGGCGATCATCTATCCTATGAGTTCGGCACGAAGTACTGGCGGCAATCACCGGCCGGCACCATCGCCTATGTAAAAAATACCGGCGGTATTAACGATTCCATCCAGGCGATCACCACCGGGGAAATCTCAGGAGAATTCCGCTGGGCCCCTCATGAACAATTTTACATCGGCAAATTATACCGGGTTCCTATCGTCAACAAATACCCGATCTTCGATATCCGCTATACGGCCGGCATCAAAGGATTATATGGCGGAGAATACAATTACCACCGGATTGACCTGGACATTTTCAAAAGGATCTACGTCAGCCCGATCGGCTACACCGATGTCACCCTGGATGGAGGCTACTTGTTCGGAAAAGTGCCTTTTGCCCTGGCGGATATCAGCCATGCCAACCAGACCTATGCCTACCAGCTGAATTCCTATAACCTGATGAATTTCATGGAATTCATCAGCGACCACTATGCCAGTATCATGGTTGATCACTATTTTAATGGATTTTTCTTTAACAAGATACCCCTGCTGAAAAAGCTGAAATGGAGGGAAGTCATCGAGGCGAAAGTCCTGTACGGAGGACTTCGGGATGAAAATAATCCCCTGAAAAACCCCGATCAGGTGAAATTCCCCCTTACTAATGGGCTTGTAGAGACCTTTTCGCTGAACCAAACGCCCTATGTGGAGGCCGGTTTTGCCGTCGCTAACATTTTCAAGCTGATCAGAGTGGACTTCATTAAAAGATTCACTTACCTTAACCATCCGGAAATTCCTACCTGGGGTATCCGGGTAAGAACTAAATTTGACTTTTGATTTGAATTGTCTATCGTAAAAATGAGTATTCGCAATCAGTTACAGTTAAGTATATATAAGGTCATCAATCCTTTTGTGAAATTGCTGATCAGGATCGGCTTAACCCCTAACATGGTGACAACCATAGGGTTATTGCTGAATATCGGGGTCTCTATCATCTTTATATCGGGTGCGGAGGAAGGCAAAAGGGGGGATCTCTCCTATGTGGGATGGGCCGGAGCGCTGATCCTGTTCGCCGGCCTTTTCGATATGCTGGACGGACAGGTGGCCCGGTTAGGTAATATGAGCTCCCGCTTCGGGGCTCTGTATGACTCCGTTCTCGACCGGTACAGCGAATTGATCCTTTTTTTGGGCATCTGCTATTACCTGGTCGCCCACCACTATTTCCTTAGCTCCCTCTTTGCCTTTATCGGGATGATCGGAAGCCTGATGGTCAGCTATACCCGGGCAAGAGCAGAAGGATTGGGCATCGAATGCAAAGACGGACTGATGCAAAGACCGGAAAGAGTTATTCTCATAGGCGTGTCAGCCCTTGCCTGCGGGATCACTTCGAAATTTATCGGAGGAAACTATAAAGCATACTGGCCGCATTCCTCCTTTCCCCTCTTCGAGACCATTTCCATTTTTACCATCCCCCTTACCATAATGGCCGTGCTGGCCAATGCTACGGCTATCGGACGACTGAAAGATGCCAAAAAAAGCCTGGAAGAGCAGGCGGCGGCTCAGGCTGCTTCGAGAGGGGCTTCCGATTCGCCTTCTTCAGCTACCTCTTCTTCTCCTTCGTCTCCGAACACCAAGACAACCCCGGCCCCCGGCTCCAAAAGCAGCTTGCCCTCCGGTCTTTCCATCTGGCTGCTCTGTGCATTATTGTCCACCGTCACAGCCCTGCATGCCGGCGCCCAGGCTGCTCACCTACCCCCACCCCCTGCTCCCTCAAAGGGGAATACCCTAAAGGGGGAATCCGCTCACCCCGTTGCATCGGCAGTTCATCCGCCTGTCCGGGACGCACAGGACACTTTCCCCATTCCTCCTCATAACCGTAGTTCTTTATTTTACCTGCAGCGAACTCCCAATACGAATACCATCATCTGCGAACTAAATGAAAAAAATGGCGTTCCCGATGAAGACGACCCCGTCCACGTACTGTGGATCCGCTATACCGAACAGAAACAACGCCAGGAACTGTCCTTTCTCCAGCGCCATTTTGCCTATGGCATCAAATTCCATTCCCTGGGGAATGATAAGTATGAACTGCATTTTATTTCGTATAAAAAATTACCGATGGTCCTGAAGAGATCTGCTGTTGACAACCAGCACCATGTCTATGCCAACATCGTGGGGAAAGAAGCGATCCTGACAAGGATTTATATAAAGATCAATCCCGGCGGCTCCTTTTGGTCTCCCAATGTGGAATACATCGAACTGAAAGGTACCGATCCGGACAATGGTAAAGAGCTCATGCAACGTATTAAAATTTAGGGTAAATGGGCAAGCTGACCTATCGTTCCGTTCTTACCGTCACCGCTATTTCAGCTTTATACCTTATCCTGTCAGCCTGGTTGATAGGATACAAGACCGACCAGCTTTTCCTGGTCCTCTTATTCAACTCCCTGTTCTATCTCTCCGGGCCCACCCGAAGATTTATCCTGGGCTTTTCCATCTTTATCATCTTCTGGATACTCTTCGATTTCATGAAGGCTTTCCCCAACTACCGGTATAACACGGTTCATATCGAAAGCATCTACAACGCAGAAAAAAGTTTATTTGGCATTCCTGTCTCCGGTCCCACGGGCCTGCCAGATAAGATCACCCCCAACGAATACTGGCGCCTGCACAGCTCCGCTTTCCTGGACATCATGGCCGGCCTGTTCTACCTGTGCTGGATGCCCTTGCCCCTGGCCTTCGGAGGCTATCTTTTTTACAAAGACCGGGAAACCTTTTTTCGCTTTGCCCTGACCTTTCTGCTGGTGAACCTGCTGGGCTTTGTAGTCTATTATGGATATCCCGCCGCGCCGCCCTGGTATGTACAGCAATATGGCTTTGCTTTTAATCCGCATACCCCCGGTAATACGGCCGGCCTCGGCCGGTTCGACCATTTGCTGCATGTCTCCATATTCTCGTCCCTGTACGCGAAGAGCTCCAATGTCTTTGCGGCAATGCCTTCTCTGCATGCGGCATATCCGCTCATCGTTTTTTACTACGGCATCCGAAAACGGATGCGTTGGGCCAATCTTTTATTTGGGACTATCATGGTGGGCATTTGGTTTGCAGCCGTCTATAGCAGCCATCATTATGTGCTGGATGTCCTGGCGGGAATTACCTGCGGCCTTACGGGGATCAGCCTGTTCAATTTTGGGTATGACAGGAGAGGGCGTTTCTATCGCTTCGTGCAATCCTGTATCGCCGCTACCTCCCGATCCCCTCTACCATGATATCTACAATGGAATCGATCTGCAGATCGAGGCGGGGATATTGTTTCTGCGACACCATGAGCGGCACCGCCAGCCCTCTGAAGCTGCTAACCATCAGGTAGGCTACTAATTCTATATTATCGGCATTGATCTTCTTAAACTCGCCGTTATTGACCCCCTCTTCCAGGATCTCTTTTACCAGCTCAACATGCGTAGTATCGAATTTACTCTTCAGCGCTTCTATGACGCAATGGATCTCCGCAATCTCGCTCTTCAACGCATCGCTGAGATTACAAAGCTGACTCAGCTTATTCAGCCGGCAGCGGCAATAAATGATCAGTTTCTCCTTTGAGCTGGAAGCCTCACGGATGGAATCGTGGATCTGATCCAGCAACTCATCCATTTCAGCATGCAGCACGGCTTCAAAGATCTCTTCTTTGCTTTGATAATAGTAGTAAAGAGAACTCTTGGCCTTGCCTAAACTCCCGGCTATATCGCCCATGGTCGTTTTTTTAAACCCGGTTTTTTTAAATAAGGCCCTGGCAGTATCAATAATATCCCTTACTACAATCTCATCCTTTTGAAGCGTCTCGAGTGCCATGCGATCTGATGTTAATATCCGGCTAAACCTGCGCGGACACTACAAATTTACTGATTTTCCACTCCAATTCATGGTTAATGATTGGTGAATCTTGCATCTGTGATGCGTAATATGTATTTTAGCAGGAGCCACCCTCTAAGAACCCGCATATGAAGACAAAGCTGGACTGTATTCTTCTCATTGACGACGACGAACCCACGAATTTCCTTAATAAGATGACCGTGGAACAGACCGGCTGTGCCCGGCACGTAGCGATTGCCCAAAGCGGACAGGAAGGCCTGGATTTCCTGATGGGACAAAGATCGGCTGTTAACGACACAGACTGCCCCCATCCGGACCTCATCTTCCTCGATATCAATATGCCGGCCATGGATGGCTGGGAGTTCATGGAGAAATACAAACAATTACCCAAAGAACAGAAGGCTTCCATTGTTTTGATCATGCTGACCACCTCCCTCAATCCGGACGACGAGGAGAAAACAAAGCATATCCCCGAGATCTCAGGATTCGAGAACAAACCCCTTAAGGAGCGTCAATTAGAGCAGATCCTGGAAAAATACTTCGGCGATCGTTTTTAAGCATGCCGACCCGGGCCTGGAATCAGCCAGGCTCGCAGCATTATCACACTCCGAAAGCGAACCCGCCCCGGCCTATATCCCCGAATGCAGATAATCCTTCAGATGCGTAATGGTTTCCTGCTGGGTGAGGATCGTCTCTTTCACCACATCATTAATGGAAATGATGCCGCACAGCATCCCGCTGTCAAAGACCGGGAGATATCGAATGTTTTTGTCAGATAATAATTGCATACAGAACTCAATAGTATCATTCGGAGTAATATGCGGCAGGTCATTGGTCATGATCTCGGCAACCTGGGTGTCGGTCGAAGACTTCCCTTTCAGGATCACCTTCCGGGAATAATCGCGTTCCGTCATAATGCCCTTGTACTGTTGGTTTTCCAGCACTAACACAGAACCAATATTCTGATCGGCCATGATGCGCAGCGCTTCAAGAACAGTTGTGTCCGGCGATACAGAAGTGATCCGGCTGCCCTTGTGAGAGAGAATATCGGCTACTTTTTTCATACAGCAATTTTTTAGTTAGGAATCGTTTTAACCAATTTACGTTTTTTTTTCTTCTTTCCGGGACACCCCGGAAACTTTCTTTTATTTGCATACTATTGCTCCCGCATGCGGCAGACCTCTACCATATTGTCCCTTTTTCCTCCCCGCCCCTGGCTGATCTTATTGCTTATCAGCCTCTTATCGCTGGATCTTTCCGCCCAGTACGACAAATACCGCTTCTCCCGGCTGGATATATCCAGGGGACTTTCCCATAACGAGGTCAACTGTATCTTCAAGGATGAGAAAGGGTTTATGTGGCTGGGCACCATGTCCGGCCTCAACCGCTATGACGGATACTCTTTTAAGGTCTTCAAACACGACCTGCGCGACTCCTCCTCTATTAACGACGACCTGATCGTCCGGATCTTACAGGGGCCCGGTCACAAACTCTGGATCTCCACCGGTAAAGGATTCACCATCTACGACCCGATGACCGAAAAATTCGACCGCAACCCCCAGCGCTTTCTTCATTCCATTCATATCGACGCCGACTCCATTACCGATATCCAGAAAGACAAGCAGGATAATTATTGGTTCGTGGCTACCGGAAAAGGAGGCGGATTGTACAAATACGACGCCCCCCATCGATCCACTCAATACTTCCTTCATAAGGAAGGGGATTCGGCGACCCCACATTCCAACCAGGTCAGGGCGATTGCGGCCAATACCATTGGCGACTGGTGGATCATCTATGACGACGGACTCCTGGAAAAAATGGACGGCCGGACCAATAAGATCGTTTACGGATCGGCCGTCCTGCAGAAGAATTTCCCCCACGAGCCGCCGGACTACCATTTATACGTAGACGCCCAGAACGACTGTTGGCTATACATCGCCGGTAAGACCGATGGTATAGTATATTTTAACCCCTCCTCCGGCAACTGCACACGCATCCGGAAAGAGGCCGGCGCCCAAGGCCTGAATAATAACCTGGTCACAGGCATCGTACAGGACGATAAAGGGTTGATGTGGATCGGAACGGATCATGGCGGCATCAACCTGCTGGATAAAAAAGACTTTTCCATCCGCTACCTGCTGGCCCGGGAAGATGACGATAAGAGCCTCGGTCAGAACAGCATCGTTACCTTATATAAGGACAATACCGGCATCGTCTGGGTGGGCACTTTTAAAAAAGGAGCCAGCTATTATCATGAAGACATCCTGAAATTTCCCCTTTATCGCCATCAGCCATCCAATCCCAACAGCCTGCCCTATGATGATGTCAACCGCTTCGTGGAAGATGAAAAAGGCAATTTGTGGATCGGCACGAATGGCGGCGGCCTCATCTACTTCAACCGGGCCGCAGGCAAATACACCGTATATACGCACAACCCGGCCGATCCGGGCAGCCTGAGCAACGATGTGATCGTCAGCTTGTGCATAGACCATGAACAGCACCTGTGGATCGGCACCTATTACGGCGGCCTGGATTATTATGACGGCAGGACCTTCCGGCACTACCGGCATAACGAATCAGATAGCAACAGCATCGGCGATGACCGCATTTGGGAAATAAAAGAAGACTCCCGTGGACGTCTCTGGGTCGGCACCCTGGCAGCCGGTCTGGACCTGTTCGACCGGAAAAGGAACGCCTTCATTCATTACCACCCCAATGCACCCGTCCCTTCGGACGGCTCCGCAATCAGCTCCTCCGTTCGCTCCGGATATATTTCCGAACTGATGGAAGACAAGGAAGGGAATTTATGGGTAGGCACCGCCAGGGGCATCGATGTGCTGGAAACCGCCACCGGCCGGTTCCGCCATTACAGCAATGTAGACAACAATGCCGCCAGCCTCAGCAATAACAACGTGATCTCCATTCTGGAAGATAGCCGCGGCCTGATCTGGGTGGGCACCCGCGAAGGACTCGATCTCTTCGATAGGAAAACCCGGTCATTCACCACCTTCCGGACAGGGGAGGGGCTTCCGGATAATACCATCCTCACCATCCTGGAAGATAACAGCCACAACCTCTGGCTCAGTACCCCCAATGGCCTGTCCAATATGATCGTTTCAACGGACAGCACTGCCGGCGACTACCCTCCGGCCGGTCTGCATAGCTATAGCGGCTATAGCTGGCGGGTTAAGAACTACGATGAATCCCATGGCCTGCAGGGCAGGGAATTCAATGAGAACGCCGCCCTGAAGACCCGGGAGGGAGAGGTGATCTTCGGAGGAGCCAGTGGCTTCAATATTTTCGACCCGCAACGACTCCGCACCGGAACCCGCAATCCGGAGCTCATCCTCACCGACCTGCAGGTATTCAACAAAAGCATCGGCATCGGGGAGAAGCTGAACGGACATATTGTACTCCCCCGCTCTATCACCGAATCCCGGGAAATTACGCTACGCTACAATGAGAATGTCTTTTCCATCGGCTTTGCCGTACTGGACTTTCTGAATGCCGAAAAAGTCAAATATGCTTATATCCTGGAAGGTTTTAACAAGGACTGGCTGGTCAGCGATGATAAAACACGTAAGGCCGTTTATACCAACCTTGACCCGGGTAGCTATACCTTCAAAGTAAGGACAGCCAACGATGACGGTACCTGGAACGCCCGGGTGCTGGAACTGGGCATTACGATCTTACCTCCTTTCTGGAAGACCCCCCTGGCCTATATAGCCTATGTTCTCTTGTTCGCCGGCATCCTGGTCCTTGCCAGAAAGATGATCCTGGAACGGGCACATAGGCGCTTTGCCCTGGAACAGGAGAGACAGGAAGCGCAGCGCCTGCACGACCTCGATATGATGAAGATCCGCTTCTTTACCAATGTCAGCCATGAATTCAGGACCCCCCTGTCGATGATCCTGACCCCGCTGGATAAGATCATTAAAAATACGGACAACCCCGGGCAGAAGGCCCAGTTCCATCTCATTCACCGGAATGCCAGACGCCTGCTGAACATGGTCAATCAGCTGCTGGACTTCCGCAAGCTCGAAGTACAGGAGCTAAGACTGAATGCCGGTAAGGGAGATATCGTGAAATTTATTAAAGAACTGTCCTTCTCTTTCGCCGACATCGCCGGGAAAAAGAACATCGATTTTGCTTTCACGACGACCATACCCGCCCTCTATACCTCTTTCGATCAGGATAAGCTGGAAAGGATCATTTTCAACCTCCTCTCGAATGCCTTTAAATTCACACATGAACATGGACGGGTATCCGTGACGGTAGATTGGCTGCCCCCTGCTCCGGGAGATCCCATTACTCCTGTCACTCCGGCCCTCGCCCCGTTTCCCACCACTTCGACCGTCACTCCAGCCATCACCACGGCTATGCCCCGACTCCTCCAGCTGACGGTAAAAGACACCGGCATAGGAATGGAGAAAGACAAACAGGAAAAAATATTCGAACGGTTCTTTCAGAACGATATCCCCGGCTCCATGGTCAACCAGGGCAGCGGCATCGGACTTTCCATCACCAAAGAATTTGTAAAACTGCATAACGGCAGCATCCGGGTAGAAAGCGAACCAGGGCAGGGGAGCAGCTTCATCATATTATTACCCCTTGCCAACCTCGGCCCCATCCCCAATCCTGCATCCGCAGACTTTCACATCCCCGGCGATCCCTCCGACCTCTCTATAGCCGGCGACTCATCTTCCGCCAGTGCTTCCACCACCAGTGCGGCCACCGATCTAACCGCCACCGTAAAAAAAGACCCCCGCTCTCAGGCCTCCGCCGCAAAGCGACTCTCCATTCTGCTGGTAGAAGACAACGAAGACTTCCGGTTCTATCTGAAAGACAACCTGAAGGAATTCTTCACCATCGTGGAAGCCTCCAACGGCAAATCAGGGTGGCAGAAGACATTGGCCACGCATCCTGCCCTGGTGGTCAGCGATATCAGCATGCCGGAAATGAATGGGATCGATCTCTGCCGGAAGATCAGAAGCGACCGCCGCACCTCCTTTATCCCCGTCATCCTGCTCACGGCCCTCATCGGGGAAGAACAGCAATTGAAAGGTCTGGAGACCGGCGCCAACGATTATATGACGAAACCTTTTAATTTCGAGATCCTCCTTTCCAAGATCCGCAACCTGCTCATCCAGCAGGAGAAGACTCGTAAAACTTACCAGAAACAGGTGGAAGCCAGCCCCGCCAACGTCGGGGTAGAAACCCCGGACGAGAAATTTATCCGGCAGGCATTGGACCTGGTAGAGAAAAATATAGCCAATACGGAATTTTCCGTAGAAGAGATGAGCCGGGAATTATTCCTTAGCCGGGTAGCCCTTTATAAAAAACTCTTCCATCTCACCGGCAAAACCCCCATCGAGTTCATCCGGTCCATCCGCCTGAAGCGAGCCGCCCAGCTATTGGAAAAAAGCCAGTTCACCGTCGCCGAGATCGCCTACGAAGTAGGCTTCAACAACCCCAAATACTTCTCCCGTTATTTTAAAGCCGAATTCGGTGTCCTCCCCTCCGCTTACCAACGATCCGCCAATAAGCCCTAATAACCCCGGCGTCATCTGTGATTCTGCCCGGATCACTTAACATTTTATACCCTTATGCCCCCATTTAAACGGGGATAGTTAACATTTGGATACCTACTCATATACATTCTGCTCCCCTGCATTCGTAAGCTTGACTATAATTTTACATCGGTTGCAAAACGGCCGCCCAAAGACTTATTAGAAAGATTAAGATTAAAATGATTGCTATGCCGGAAAGAAAATTGCTTTGCCTCAGCCTTCTGTTATCTCCGATCTTACTGTTTTCTTCCCTCACCCGGGCAGAATCTCCTTTCCCTCATAAGAATCACCCTGCCCCAAGCCCTGGTACCTATATTCGTACGGAAGACGGCCTCATTGTTTACCCCGATCCCCTTCTTTCCGGGAATACCGGCTCTGTCAAATTACAGGTAGTAGCAGATAATATAATACGTGTCCTTTCCGGACCTAACGCTGCTATCCTTTCAGAACCTAACCCGGCCAGTCTCTCCGGTGCCAACCCGGCCCCGGCCATCGACCCGGAAAAAAGCCTGATCACCGTATATGCAACAGATCCTTCCGTCCAGTGGGATATTAAAAACGAGAAGAATACCGTCGTCCTCACTACCCGTCTGCTGAACGCCACCGTCACCATCGCCACCGGGGCTGTCACCTTCACCGACCGGACCGGCGCTGCCATCCTGTCCGAAAAGACAAACGGAGGCCGCAGCTTCGAACCCGCCATCTTTGACGGAGAAACTTCCTGGCACATCCGCCAGACCTTTACCACCCGCCCCGACGAAGCCATCTATGGCCTGGGCCAGCACCAGGACGGCCTGATCAATTACAAAGGAAAACAGACCAGCCTCTTCCAGAATAATTCGGAAGTAGCTATCCCTTTTTTGCTATCCAATAAAAATTATGGCATTCTCTGGGATAACTATTCACTGACGGATATCGGAGACATCCGCCCCTATAAGCCGCTTTCGGCTATGAAACTTTTTTCCCGGACGGGGGAACAGGGATGGCTCACAACAACGTATAACAACGATAAACAACATCCCGGACAAGCTGACTTCGAGCAGGCCGGTTCCGATATCAACTATGCTTACCTGGGTGATTCCAAAAAATTGCTGCCCGCGGAATTCCGGCCGGCCAAAGGATCCGTCACCTGGCAAGGCTCCCTTGCTTCCGAATTCACCGGCCAACATGTATTCCATTTTACCTTTGGCGGTTATATCAAGGTGTGGATCGACGGTAAATTACTCCTGGACCGCTGGCGGCAGGCCTGGAACCCCGCATCGGCCCTGCTCGACATCCCCATGGAAAAAGACAGGAAATACGCCATCAAAATAGAATGGATACCCGACGGAGAAGAATCCTATTGCTCCCTCAAATGGCTCGACCCGATCCCCCCCGCACAGAAAAATGACTTCAGCTTCCTGTCCGAGGCCGGGAAACAACTGGACTACTATTTTATCTACGGCGCTAACATGGATGAAGTGATCGCCGGCTACCGCCATATCACCGGCAAATCGACCATCGCCCCCAAATGGGCCATGGGACTATGGCAGAGCCGGGAACGTTATAAGACTCAAAACGAAATACTCAATACGGTAAAAGAATTCAGGGCCCGCAGGATCCCTCTCGACAATATCGTGCTGGACTGGAGCTACTGGCAACAGGACGCCTGGGGCAGCCAGGAATTCGATGCCCGCCGTTTCCCCTCGCCCGACAGCATGATCCGGGTCCTGCACAATGACTATCACACCCATTTCATGATCTCCGTATGGCCCAAATTCTATGAAGGCATCTCCACCTATCAGCAATTCAACCAGAAGAACTGGCTGTACAAAAGAAATATCGCGGACAATCAACGGGACTGGATAGGGCAGGGGTATGTCTCCACCTTTTACGACGCATTCAACAAGGATGCCCGCAAAGGTTTCTGGGATCTGCTCAACAACAAATTATATAACAAAGGCATCGACGCCTGGTGGATGGATGCCAGCGAACCGGATATCTTATCCAATGTAAGCCCCGAAAAAAGAAAGGCGCAAATGACCCCCACCGCCATGGGCGCCGCCGCCGAATATTTAAATGCCTACCCCCTGGAAAATGCAAAAGGCATTTATGAAGGACAACGTAGCGTCAACCCGGACCAACGGGTCTTCATCCTCACCCGCTCCGCCTTTGCCGGCTCCCAGCACTATGGCGCCGCCGTATGGAGCGGCGATATCGCCGCCAACTGGTCGGATATGCGAAATCAAATCGCCGCCGGCATCAGCTTCTCGATGTCAGGCATCCCATACTGGTCAATGGATATCGGCGGCTTTGCCGTAGAACACCGCTACGAACATGCTCAGGGCGAAGAGCTGGAAGAATGGCGCGAACAAATGACCCGCTGGTACCAGTTCGGAGCCTTCTGCCCCCTGTTCAGAGTACACGGACAATTCCCCTACCGGGAGATCTATAATGTGGCGCCCGACAATCACCCGGCTTATGCCAGCATGCTTTATTATGATCGGCTTCGCTACCGCCTCCTTCCCTATATCTATTCCCTGTCAGGCATGACCTGGCAGAAGGATTATACCATTATGCGGGGCCTGGTGATGGACTTTGAAAAAGATACGGCCGTTAATAATATCGCCGATGAATACCTGCTGGGGCCCTCCCTGCTGGTAGCGCCGGTCACCGGCTATCACGAACGCAGCCACGAAGTCTATCTCCCGGCAGGACAAGGCTGGTACGATCTGTATTCCGGAAAATATACGGAAGGGGCCCAACGCATAAAGGCCGACGCCCCCTATGAAAGAATGCCCGTATTCGTGAAAGAAGGGTCTATCCTTCCTTTCGGCCCGGCCTTACAATACACCAGCGAAAAACAAGCCGACACGATCACTTTATTCGTTTATACAGGCCGTGACGCCCGCTTTACCCTCTACGAAGACGAAGGCACGAACTACAACTATGAGAAAGGCGCCTATGCGAATATCCCTTTTGTCTATGACGAATTGACTGGCACGCTGACGATAGGCCGCCGCGAAGGCAGCTTCACAGGCATGCTCCCAAAAAGGACCTTCAACATCATACGCATAACAAAGGATCGGCCCGCAGCGCTGGAATTCGAACGACCCTCCGGTCAGATCGTCCATTATGAAGGAAAACAAAAATCAATTCATCTTAAATAAAGAATCCTAAACGAGAAATCAACAATCAGCATCTTTTCAAACTTTAATTGTTTGCTTTATGAGAAAATTTAAACCAACGGGAAAATGGGGCTTGGTTATACACCTGTCCTTTTCCCTCCTCCTGTTAATGATGACCCGCTCCTACGCACAGGAGACCAATATCATTACCGGGACCATCACCAGTGCAGTAGATTCCAAGCCTCTTAGCGGCGCTTCAGTCCGGGTAAAAAACTCCGGGAAAGGCACCACCTCGGATGAGAAAGGCCAATTCTCCATCCATGCCAAAGCCGGAGATATCCTTGAGATCAGCGGTGTCGGATTTCAACCGCAACAGGTTACGGTAGGCTCCGCCTCCGTGCTTACCTTCTCTTTGGTTCAGGCCGTCGGAGGACTGGATGAAGTGGTCGTGGTCGGGTACGGCACCCAGAAGAAAAAAGTATTGACCGGCTCCACTGTCCGCGTTGGCGGGGACGACCTGGAGAAGAACCACAATGTCAGCGTAGCCCAATCCCTCCAGGGACAGGCCGCCGGCGTACAGGTTACGTCCAACTCCGGTCAGCCCGGCGACGCCCTTCGCATCCGGATCCGGGGAGTAGGGACCAACGGGGACCCCAGCCCCTTATTCGTCGTGGATGGTATGCCCACCACGGATATCACCTACCTCAATCCCGGTGATATCGAATCCATGGATGTTCTCAAAGATGCAGCCTCCTCCTCCATTTACGGTACACAGGCTGCCAACGGCGTCGTACTGATCACCACCAAAAAAGGCAGAGCAGGTAGGAAAACCCTCACCTTCGACACCTATTATGGCTGGCAGAACCCCATGAAGAAGCTGGATATGCTCAACGGGAAGGAATACACCATGATCATGAACGAAGCAGGTATCAATTCGGGCAAAGCCCCCTTCGATAATTCCATCTATCCCTTTTCCAACTTTACAACGGCGCAACTGGATTCCATCGGCAATGGCACCGACTGGCAAAAAGCCGCCACCGTTAAGAACGCCACCACCCAAAGCTACATTCTGGGCATGAGCGGAGGCAACGATCAATCCGTTTATTCCAGCTCCCTGGGCTACCAGAAACAACAGGGCTTAATGGGACTGCCGGGCAGATCTTATTATGAACGCATCACTTTCCGCATCAATTCCGAACACAAGGTCTATAAAGACATCTTCAAGATGGGAGAGAACCTGACCTACACCCATAGCAACCAGAGTGGCATCGGAACCGGAAATATTTATGGCAACTCCATCCGGGGCCTGCTGAATACCAGCCCTCTCTTCCCGGTCCACAACGCCGATGGCAGCTATGGTGTCTCCAAGAATGCCGAAGAGATCAACCCCATCGCCGCCATGGACTACCTGAATAATAACAAGACCATCTATGACAGGATCTTCGGGAATGTATATGGCGAGCTGACCCTTCTCAAAGGATTGAAGCTCCGCACGGACTACGGGATCGACCTGTCCTATAATTCCACGAACACGTTCACTCCTCTCTATACCCTTTCTTCGGATAACCTCACTACCACCACTACCGCCGGTATGGGGCTCTATCGCAACTTTACCTGGAACTGGAGTAATACCCTGACCTACCAGCATTCCTTCGGCGATCACAACCTTACCCTGCTGGCAGGCACGGAAGCCAAGGAATACAATGGTTTCAATGTGAGCGGCACCAAGCAGGACCTGATCCTGCCGGATTTCGAGAATGCAGTGATCAATGCCGGAACGAATGCCCTGACACAAAAGGCTTATGGCACCCGTTCAGTGACCGCCCTGCAATCCTATTTCGGAAGGATCAACTATAATTACAAAGAGAAGTATCTTTTGACGGCCTCCATACGCCGGGATGGATCGACCCAATTCGGTGCTAACAAACGGTATGGCGTCTTCCCGGCTTTCTCCGTAGGCTGGGTGGCCAGCAACGAAGACTTTCTTAAATCCGCCGATTGGCTGAGCTTCCTGAAGATCCGCGGCGGCTGGGGCAAAAATGGTAGCGACCGGATCGGGGCCTTCAAATACCTGGCCACCGTAAGCTCCCTCTACCAGGGATACTATTTCGGCGGAGAAGACAACACTTCCGTCTCCGTCGGCACCTCCCCGGACAAGATCCCGAATAAGAACCTGCAATGGGAAGCCTCCGAACAGACCGATCTGGGCTTCGACGCTACGATCCTCAAACATCTCTCCGTCAACTTCGATGTATACAATAAGACGACCCGCGACTGGCTGGTGGTTCCCCCTATCCCTGCTATCGTAGGTACGGGCGCTCCCACCATCAACGGTGGCAACATCGTAAACAAAGGCATCGAACTGGCCCTCAACTACCAACGCACCATCGGGAAACTGACCCTGGGTATCGGCGGTAATATCGCATTCAATAAGAATACGGTGAAAGACGTCCCCACAGCGGATGGGATCATCCATGGAGGCACAAATGTGCTGTCCTCCAGTACGGAAGAGTTCTACCGCATCCAGAATGGCCACCCGGTAGGCTATTTCTGGGGCTATAAGACGGCCGGTATCTTCCAGAACCAGGCCCAGGTGAATAACTATACGGGTAAACAAGGACTGATCCAGCCCGGCGCGCTCCCCGGCGATGTCAAATTTGTCGACCTGAACGGAGACGGCGTCATCGATGCCAACGATAAGACACAGATCGGAAGCCCCCTGCCAACCCAGACCTTCGGGATCAACCTGACGGCTGCCTACAAAGGATTTGACCTGGCCATCTTACTCAGTGGAGTGGGGGGCAATCAGATCGTGGACGGCGTCAGAGCTACCGACCGCTATTATAATAACTATACCACGGAAGTGCTTAAACGCTGGCATGGAGAAGGAACCTCCAACACCCAGCCCCGCGTCACATTAGGCGATGAAGCCAATAAGAACTGGGGCCATTTCTCGGATCTGTACCTGCATAACGGCGCCTTCCTTCGGGTAAAAAGCGTCAACATCGGCTATGACCTCAAAAAAGGGCTGCTGAAAGATTTACCCGTACGCACGCTCCGCGTATATGCTTCCGGTCTGAACCTCTGGACCTTCACCCACTACCGCGGCATCGATCCGGAAGTAGGCTACGGTAATACAGAGACCGATGGAGGTAACTGGTCCTCCGGCATCGATCTGGGCTATTATCCTCAACCCCGGACCATCCTGGTCGGACTTAATGTCGGGCTTTAAAAAAATACAATTCAGTAACCATAAATTTTTCACAAGTGAAAACGATCTATTTTGCCATACTAATTATCCTTTTGGGAAGCTCCTGCAGCAAGAGTTTCCTGGATAAGACACCCGTCGATCAGAAGGTCGAAGAGGACTTTTATAAAACACCCGACGACGCTTTCCAGGCCCTGGTGTCGGCCTACAGCATTCTCGACGTGAGCGGCTACGGCAATATCTGGCTGAGCTCCGAGATCACCTCCGACGACTGCTTCGGCGGCGCGGGTACTTCCGACAACGGACCCCGGCAATGGGATAAATTTCAAAAATACAATGACCTGAATAGCGATGCCTGGACAAAATATTACCAGGGCATCTACCGGGCCAATGTATTCCTGCAAAAAGTAGCCGGAGTAAACTTCGGAACCAACACCGCTCTCAGGGACCGCTATATCGGGGAAGCCTATTTTTTACGTGCCTATTTTTACTTCGACCTGGTACGCATGTTCGAAAATGTTCCCTTGCTGGAACAACCCATCGATGGATCCAATTATTATGTTCCCCAGGCTAACCCCGACAGTGTATACGCGCTGATCGCCAGTGACCTCAAACAGGCAGTGACCAAATTAACGGCCTCCTCCGTTACCTATTCCAATATCCCTACGACCGAGTATGGCCGTGCTACCAAATGGGCCGCGGAAGCACTGCTGGCAAAAACTTTTCTGTATTATACCGGCTATTACGCCAAACCCGACCTCGTTGGCGCCTTCTCCAAACAGGATGCTATTGCCGCCATCAAAGACGTCGTTAACAACAGCGGGTATGGTCTGGTGTCGAATTATGCTTCCCTCTGGCGTTCTTCCTCCATCACCGCCTCCGTACCCTTCGCCGGCCAGAATAACAAAGAAGGCGTATTCAGTATTCAATATTCTTCCCAGGGACTGGGCAACTGGAGCCAGCAGAATGGCAACCGGGTACAGGTGATGATCGCCTTGCGCGGTACGGTGCCCGCTCCCTATTACAAAGGCTGGGGTTTTGGCACGGTCAGCCCCGCGTTATGGAGCCTCTTCGAACCGGGTGATACGATCCGCAAACGCGCCTCCATCATTTCCGTAGCGGATGAGAGCCTTCCCTATTCGCCTTCCACCGATCAGTACCAATACACCGGTTATTTCTGGAAAAAATGGTCGCCCATGAATCAAAACAACGCAGACGGACTGGGAGGTAACTTCCAGATCGACAACTTCGATAATTATACCGTCATTCGTTTTGCTGACATACTCCTGATGGGCGCCGAACTCAATCTCGCTTCCGACCTCGCCACCGCCCAGACTTATTATAATGCGGTGCGGGACAGAGCCTTCGCCGGCGATGCCACTCATCGGAAGACCCTTACGGCCGATGCCAACGGACTGGCTCTCATCCTGAATGAACGCCGGCTGGAACTGGCCCTCGAAGGCCAACGCTACTGGGATCTGCTCCGCCAGGGAATTCCCGCGGCCAAAGCGGCGATCGACAATCTTACGGGAGATGACTTCAACGTCAGCTTCCCGTCAGCAACAAGAGGATTGTTCGCGATTCCCGAAACACAGATCGGGCTATCCAATGGCACGCTCAAACAAAATACGGGGTGGTAATGGACCTATTCATAAAGCCCCCGATGATAATTTTAATTCATTGACCATAAAACGATTGTTATGAATATTTTTCAGACTTCGGCCTCTTATGCAGCCCCCCGCATGCGGGCCTGTTGCGTCGCAGCTTTCATTCTTTCCCTGGCAGCTTGCTCACCCACACAAATGAGAGTGGATGAATCGGCGCCCATCGATAAATCAAAACTGAAATTCAGCGTCTCCCAGCAACAGGGTTATGACAATAAAGTCTTCCTCCTCAGCCAGACGCCGGGCGTCATCCCTTACTGGAACTATGGGGTAGGTACCTCCACCAACGTTGCGGATACGGTGATCCTTCCCTTCGGAGGCACCCATACCATTAAATATTCCGTGAACTCAGCAGGAGGTTTCGTTACCGGCGACTCTGTTAACATACAGGTGACGCAGAATGACCCTGTCTATTTTTCCGATCCCCGCTGGAATATGCTCACCAACGGCGAAACCGGCAAGACCTGGGTATTGGACATGGCCCGCCCCATCGGCTGGTACGGCCTGGATTATCTCAAGAATAACGGCAGCGGCGATGACTGGAGCTACCATCCGGATTATGTCGGTAATGAATGGGTAATGCCCAATCTCTATTGGGGAAAAATGACATTCGATCTCAACGGAGATTTTCATTACAATGTAATCCAGAACGACCAAACCGGCGCCAATCCCCAGAGCTGTAGCTGTGGCTTCGTAGTCAACCTCGCCGCAGGTACGATAAAGCTTAGCGGATGCGGATTGCTGTATGGCGGGAATTATTATAATAATGCCAGCAACTGGAGCTCACTCACGATCCTGGATCTGTCCGCCACTTCCATGACGCTGGGAGTTGTCCGGGATAACCCCAGCGCCGGAGGACTCTGCTGGATAGGCTATACTTTTAAACCCCAGCCCTAGAGGCGATACCTATATCACCCGGCTCCTCCACAGGGGCCGGGTGTTTTCTTTTTATTATCTTTAGTCCGGAGTGTCATTTATGCGTATATCAATTGCCTTATCGATCCTGGTTACTTTTTCTTTTCGGATGGCTGGACAATCCATCCCGGTCATTATCCAATCTATCAGGCTTACCGCCCAATCCATCCGGATCAATCAGCTGGGCTACTATCCGCACGCACCAAAAATCGCCATCGTCACTTTTTCCCCCGGCAGTGTTGATGCAGCCACAACCGATCAACCATTTTATCTCCTTTCCCCACACGGTCACGACACAGCCTATACGGGCCCGGAAGGTCCCCCCGACACCGTCTACACGGGCCGCTTAGGCCCGCTCCAACATTCAACCAATTCTTCCGTAACCACCCGCATCGCCGATTTCAGCGCCATCACAAAAGAAGGCGTATATGAAATAGCCGTCCCGGACATCGGGACCTCTTATCCATTCAGGATCGGCCCGCACGCCGCAGAGCAGGTCGCCCGCGCTTCTTTGAAAGGGTATTATTATCAACGATCAGCCATGGCCCTGGACTTCCGCTACGCCGGCCAATGGAGTCGTCCCAGCGGACATCCCGATACGGCAGTCCTCGTCCATCCGTCTGCGGCCTCGGACCAGCGCCCTGCCGGAACGATCCTTTCGACTCCCGGTGGCTGGTATGACGCAGGAGACTATAATAAGTACATCGTCAATTCCGGCATCACCATGGGCACCCTCCTTTCCGCGTATGAGGATTTCCCGGATTATTACGATACTCTGCATACCAACATCCCTCCCATAACCGGCGCGACTCCCGGCTCCTCCCGCGCAACAGCTGGCGCACCGGCCAGCGCTACCACCAGCCTCGCATCCGGGTCCTCCCGCGCAACAACAGCTCCCGCTGCGACCCATCTCCCCGACATCCTCAACGAAGCGCTGTACAACCTCCGCTGGATGCTCACCATGCAGGATCCCGCCGATGGCGGAGTCTATAATAAATGTACCAACGCCGCCTTCGATTCAATGGTAATGCCTAGTGTCACCAGGAAGCCAAGATATGTAGTACAGAAAGGGACGGCCGCTACCCTGGATTTTGCGGCGGTGATGGCGCAGGCTGCCCGTATCCTGCGGAAGTTTCACAAGCAGCTCCCCGGTCTGTCGGACAGCTGCCTGCGGGCCGCGGGCGACGCCTGGAACTGGGCTGCCAATCATCCTGCACTTGTTTATGATCAGGACGTCCTGAACAAATCATTCGAACCCAAAATCGTTACCGGAGGCTACGGAGACCGGGATTTTAAAGATGAGTGGTTCTGGGCGGCTGTAGAATTGATGGTCACCACCAACATCGCCCAATCCGTTTCCCGCAACTCCTTCCCATGCGCGCCACCCTTTATTGATATGACGGAACAACGGATCGGTGACTCCGCAGGCCTGCCCTCCTGGGCTAACGTCCATATGCTGGGAGTATATACCCTGCTGCGGTTCCGCAAAAAACTACCGGAGGAATGGCAGCCGGCTATCCGCGAAGTGTCTCAACGTCTGCTGCAAATGGCCGATGATTACAGCGCCCGCGAACAGACCAATGCTTTTCACACAGTAATGGGCGGCTCACAGAGAGACTTTATCTGGGGCAGCAATGCCGTGGCAGCCAACCAGGGGATCTTATTGATCAATGCCTGGCTACTGACGAAAGACCGGAAATATATAGACAATGCCCTGGGTAACCTGGATTATCTTCTTGGCCGGAATGCTACCGGGTATTGTTTCATAACGGGCATGGGCAGCTACTCAACCATGCATCCCCATCATCGCCCCTCCGTGGCTGATGGCATCGTACCCCCGGTCCCCGGCCTGCTGGCCGGCGGCCCCAATCCCGGCCGCCAGGATCATCAGCAATATAAATTCACGGAACCTGAAACGGCTTACCTGGATCAGGATCAGGCCTACGCTTCCAATGAGATCGCCATCAACTGGAACGCCCCGCTGGTCTATCTGAGCGGCGCCCTCGAAGCGCTACAGGTCCGCGTCGGTTATTCATCCGCTACTATCACCCCCCGGCGGCCTTAAGCCTGGCTCACTGGAGTCTCCCCCCAAAAAAAACGGTGCCAGTTCATGGCACCGTTCGAAAAAATAAGCAAGTAGTTTGTTTTACAGTGGTCTCACCCAGATATTGCGAAAACTGATCGGCTCGCTCTTATCTCCATGCGCCTGCAATTTGATAGGAGAGGGGCCATGCGCTTTGTAAACAGGCAAACCAACATAGCGGGTGCCCCCTTTCAGCTCAAAATTATTTTGTACCAATACCCCATTGTGAAAAGCCGTCACCCGGGCCGGAGAAGCCAGGCTGCCGTCCGTATTGAATACCGGCGCGGTCCAGATCACATCATAGCTCTGCCATTCACCGGGCTTCCGGCAGGCATTCGCCAGGGGAATCCCTTGTTTGTAGATGCTGGCAGTCTGCCCGTTGGTATAAGTCTTATTATTATAGCAGTCCAGGATCTGCATTTCATACCCGTCATCACCAGGCCCGGTGCCGGCAAGGAACAGCCCGCTATTACCCCTGGCCTGATCGGAACCCGTAATATTGGAAGGGATCCTCCATTCGATATGCAGCTGATAATTGGTGAAAGTGCGTTTGGTCTGAATATTTCCCGATGTCTTGTTCACGGTAAGGATATCCTTGGAAACGATCCAGTCGGCAGGAGTCGTGCCGTCTTTCGTCAGAACCCATTCATCCAGGTTCTTTCCATCAAACAAGACCACCGCGTCCGAAGGGGCCTCTCCGACCTTTGCAGCGGGTGTTACAATCGGAGGTACGGGATTATAAACTTCTGTCGTTCTGTGATCGCGAATGGTATCGGTCTGCGCACGAACCAGCGTAGTGCCTGAAATAAGACTAATGGCCGAGAGAAAAAATATCCGGGTGAACTTAGGCGAGGGACAAGCAAGTTGGATCATAAAGTGTAGTGTTAAATGAGAGGACAATTTAAAGAAAAAATCGCAAACAAACCGGATAGCTCCGGATAGTCCGTTTCCTATTCCCCATCAAACTCATTCTTCCATCCCTCGCTTTTCAGCTTATCGACTTTCTTCAACACCTCGGTCTCCAGGCTTTTCTTATAGCTGGTGATCCGGGCACTCACCAAAGGATCGAAAGCCCCGATGATCGTCGCGGCGAGGATACCGGCATTCTTCGCCCCGTTCAACGCGACCGTGGCGACCGGAATACCTCCCGGCATTTGCAGAATGGATAAGACAGAGTCCCATCCGTCGATCGAATTAGAAGATTTAATAGGTACTCCGATCACCGGCAGAGAGGTAATGGAGGCTACCATGCCCGGTAAATGGGCGGCCCCGCCGGCCCCGGCAATAATGACTTTCAAACCCCGCTGCGCGGCCTGGCTGGCATAATCCACCATCCGCAAAGGCGTGCGGTGCGCCGATACCACCGTCAGCTCATATCCAACGCCCAATTCTGTTAACATATCCGCCGCGGCCTTCATAACAGGAAGATCGCTGTCACTGCCCATGATAATGCCGACTGAAATACTATCCATCGTATCCGAAAAATTTAATTTATCACTCCGGTTATTCAGGTACCGTCACCGCCGCACTAACTACCTTCAAGGTATTCTTGATCTTATGCGCCTTATGGATCAGATCATGCTTCTCCTTACTGAGAATAGTGACATGCCCCATCTTGCGGCCCGCTTTGGTTTCTTTCTTGCCATAGATATGAACGAATACATTGTCTATCTGCAACACCTCCGTCAGCCCTTCATAGACCGCTTCCCCGCTATGCCCTTCGGCGCCGATTAAATTGACGATGGCTCCCGGTAAAATAGCCTCCGTATTGCCCAGGGGATAACCCAGCATCACGCGCCATAACATATCGAATTGCGAACTGTAATTGCCCTCTATCGTATGGTGACCGCTATTATGTACACGCGGAGCCGTTTCATTCACATAGACTTCCCCCTGCCGGGTCACAAACAGCTCCACGGCAAAAAGCCCGGGGCTTTTCAATTCCTTGACCACCCGCATCGCAATCGCTTCTATCTTCCACAGCGTATTCTGGAGCAGGTCGGCAGGACTGATCTGGTAATCCAACAGGTTCAGATGCGGATCGAAAACCATGTCTACCGGAGGATACAGCGCCGTCTCACCCTTTTCATTAACGGCGATCACCTGGGAGATCTCTTTGTCGATCATCACCATTTTCTCCAGCACGCTGGGCGCATCGAACCCCTTTTCCATGTCATCGCTTCTGCGAAGGATCTCCACACCTTTCCCATCATAGCCTCCCGTAGCAATCTTGTGCACAGCCGGAAGAAAATCAGCATGCTTGCGCAACTCTTCACGATTATTGGTCACTTTAAATTCTGCGGTAGGAATACTATATTCCACATAGAATTTTTTCTGGGCGATCTTATTTTTAATAGTCTTCAGCGCCGCCGGCTTGGGATAGATTTTCACTCCCTCTGCCTCCAGCTTTTCCAGTGCATCGTCATTGACGGATTCGATCTCGATGGTCAGCGCATCCAATCCCTTTCCGAAATTATAAACATCGTCGAAATTGCGGATATCTCCCTTGATAAAATGATGGCACAAATGAGCTGCCGGACATTCTTCGTCATTTTCCATGACATAAGTCTCTACGGGATAATTCGCCGCGGCCTGTAATAACATTCTCCCGAGTTGCCCCCCGCCTAATATTCCGACTCTTAACATGCTGGTTATTTGAGCCGAAGATATAGAAAAAATACGCACCCGGGTGGCGAAAAGCCGATACTGGCTAAAAGACTGTAGGGCGCAATGAGAGTATTATAGTAGTGAGGGGCGCCGCCGGTATTAAGACACTCTCCTGATTCGCCCTTGAGTATCATGTTTTTATCCTCCCAAAACCCCATTTTGTCCCAAAGTCGGTCCCCTTTATCCGGCATCTTGCAAAAATTACAAATTTACGCTACCTTAGCCCCGGCTTAGCAGTCAACTCATGAAACCAGATTATCCGCATAAAATTTTCGACGACAAGCGTTTGCACCACTCCCGTCTTATGGAAGCGCTGGCCCGGGAAGCAACCCTCAGACCATAATCACTTTTTGTCCGGGCACCGAATAACCCCTCTCGCCCGCTGTATTACATACAAATTAAACATAACATAGACCCTTATCCGTAACTATTTAAATTATATTAATACATAATATATAATCCAAAATCTAGTCATATGTCAACATTATCAGCATCCAATCCGCGCCCCAAAAATACCGATACCGACTTCCTGCCCCTGCAGGGCACTGATTATGTAGAATTCTATGTCGGCAACGCCAAACAGGTAGCCCATTTTTATAAATCAGCCTTCGGATTCCAGTCAGTTGCCTATGCCGGCCCCGAGACCGGCAGTAAAGACAAAGCCAGCTATGTCGTCCGCCAGAACAAACTGACCTTCGTCTTCACCACCGCCCTTCGTCCGGAACATCCCATCGCCGAACATGTCCAGCTCCACGGAGACGGCGTTAAAGTGCTGGCCCTCCGCGTGGACGATGCCGAAAGTGCCTGGAGAGAGACCACTTCCCGGGGCGGCAGGAGCTATATGGAACCCACTACCTACGCCGACAAATGGGGGGAAGTAATCCTCAGCGGCATCCACACCTACGGGGATACCGTACACATCTTCGTAGAGCGAAATAACTACAAGGGATCATTCATGCCCGGCTTTAAAGAGTGGAAGACCACTTACAACCCACCCTCCACCGGCCTGCTGTATGTTGACCACTGTGTAGGCAATGTCGATTGGAACCAGATGGATCCCTGGGTCCGTTTCTACCAGGACGTCATGGGATTCCGGAACATCCTTTCCTTCGACGACAACGATATTTCCACCGAATACTCCGCTCTGATGAGCAAGGTCATGAGCAACGGCAATGGCTTCGTGAAATTCCCTATCAATGAGCCGGCTGAAGGGAAGAAAAAATCCCAGGTGGAAGAATACCTGGAATTCTACAAGGGAGAAGGGGTACAACACGTAGCCCTGGCCACCAATAATATAGTCGATACCGTCAACCAGCTAAAGGAGAGGGGAGTGGAGTTCCTGCAGGTGCCTACCTCTTATTATGATGATCTGCTCAGCCGGGTCGGGCATATCGACGAAGACCTGGCGCCGCTCAAAGAGCTTGGCATCCTGGTCGACAGGGATAATGAGGGGTACTTATTACAAATTTTTACCAAGCCAGTCGAAGACCGGCCCACCGTATTTTTTGAGATCATTCAGCGCAAAGGCGCCCAGAGCTTTGGTAAAGGCAATTTCAAAGCGCTCTTCGAAGCCATCGAACGCGAACAGTCAGCCCGGGGTAATTTATAAATCCGCTAAAGTCAAAATTTCGTTATTAAAACCTGCACATATTGCATATATGGCAGGTTTTTTGTTTATTTATATTAATTTTGCAGCAGATTTCCATACCTATCAATGGCCACCGTAATTAATCAGTAATTTACCCTATTGTTGTATGATTGTAAAAAATTCAATGATAGCTGGATTGTATGGTGCTCTGATAGGAATGTTTCTTCTGTCTGCCACCCATCTGTCCGCTCAAAGCTCCGCTTCTTCCATCCATTTTATCGATTATCAGCGCTCTATTCCCAAGATCAGCGAAATGCTCAACCGTAAGGAAGATACCCTTATGAAGCAATTCCGGGAAAAAGGACTCACCTGGCCCGCCCGTTACGTTTATATCCGGTCTTTTAAATACGACAGCCAGCTCGAAGTCTGGGTGAAGAATATCAAAGACGAAAAATACAAGCTCTTTAAATCCTACAAAGTCTGCGCCCTCGCAGGCACCCTGGGACCCAAACGTATGGCAGGCGACTACCAGGTCCCGGAAGGGTTTTATTATATCAATGAATTCAACCCCCGCAGCGAGTACCACCTCTCCCTCGGACTCAACTACCCGAATGCCTCCGACAGGATCCTCAGCGATTCCCTGCAGCCCGGAAAAGATATTTACATTCACGGCAGCTGCGTCACCACCGGCTGCATCCCCATCACCGACGCCCAGATAGAAGAATTGTATATACTGGCAGCTCACGCAAAGGACATGGGCGAAGATTTCATCCCAGTGCATATCTTCCCGGTGAACTTCAACAACACCCGCAGCGTCGACTACCTGAATAAATACCTGCAGACCTTCTCGGAATACACCCCCTTTGCCAAAAGCATGCGGAGCGCCTTTTACTATTTTGAGAAATACCGGGAAGTGCCTTTTGTAATGGTCAACGGAAAAGGGGAATACGTCACCGAAGAAGTATCCCCCAACGAAGCAGAAGTAAAGCTGGCTTCCGTCGAGGCGATCCGGCCAAAAAAGAAACTGGCCCACGCCTCCCGACCGGTCCGCCAATCTCCCGTAAAAGAAGAAGATCTGGCCAAGGTCGTTGACAAATTGCCCGTCTATCCCGGAGGCAACGAAGCCTTCCAGGATTTCCTGAACAAATTGAGCAAAGACGGCGTCAGTGACCTGGAAGAAGGTCAGACCAAGACCTTTATCATGGTGGAATATATCATCGACTCAGCAGGCAGACCCGTTTATGCGAAAGTAATCCGCGGCGGTAATGAAAACATGAACGAAAAGATCGAAGATGCCTTCATCGCCATGCCTCAATGGTCCCCCGCCAACCGCTTAGGCAACAATGTCGCCATCCGACTCAAACAAACCATCATGATCGAAGGCCCTCAGGCAACGCAAACACCCCAGGCTGCCCCCGCGGCCGTCCGCTCCTCTTTATAGTCTTATTAATCAATTGATTTCAAATCTGATTTGAAATCTCCTCATTGGGCGAATTTGCGTGTATCATCCTAACGGCTAACGTTAAATCATCCTGCTGTACCACGTGTGTTTACGGTATTTTCTATATTTCGAATTATTTAGTATAAGGACCTGCAAAAAAGAAAATAATTGCCGTAGCTTTGATCTAAGCGTTTATCCTTACCCCGATAACTTTACCATTTAACCTTAACTGAACTAACCGCATGAAAAATGCCTTATCCGGTATAATGCTACTATTATACATGTTACCCCTGGCATCCTTTTGCCAGGAAGGCGCAAATCTCTCTGCTACCGATAAGATCGTTAATTTACCTGCTGGTTATTTGAGCAGAATAAACAGCAAGACCGCCGATCTGGACAAGCGACTTACAGAGCAGACCGCAAAATACTTGGCCAGGATAAGTAAAGAGGAATCCAGGCTTAAAAAGAAATACGCAAAGTTCGATTCAGCCGGCGCCAGTCAACTCTTCTCCGGAGACATACAGGCCCAATACGCCGCCAGGCTCCAGCAATTAAAAGCGGACACGGGCGCCGCCGCCAGGCAACGATCTCCCACCGGCGATTATCTGCCGAATGTGGATTCTCTCCAGACCTCCCTTTTATTCCTTAAACAGCATCCGAATATACTGGCCTCTTCAAAGATCCAGCCGGCTGATATCCAGTCTTCTCTTGACCAACTGAAGATCACGCAGGCTAAATTGCAGGATGCCGATCAACTGAGCCAGTTACTTCAGCAACGACGTCAGCAGATCCAGGGTTACCTCAGCCGCTATACGCAGGTCCCCGGAGATATCACTAAAACATTCGATGGATATAAACAGCAACTTTTTTATTATAAACAGCAAGTTAATGAATATGAGGAGCTCCTGAATGACCCGGACAAACTAATGACCCGGGCGCTCCAATACCTGAATAAAGTACCCGCCTTTTCCAGCTTTATGAGCAAAAATTCCATGCTGGCAGGTTTGTTTAGTCTGGCCGGCGGCCCTGCGGCATCTTCTGCGTCGACAGCTTCCTCAGGAGCTGCCGGAGCGGCATCTGTACCGACCGGCCCCGGCATGCCATCCCGCGACCAGGTCTTAGCAGCTTTTCAGGGACAGTCAGGCGTCTCCGGCCCCAATGCCCAGTCCGTCATGCAGGGCAACGTTTCGTCGGCAACCGATCAGGCGGCGCAATTGCAGGACAAGATCTCCGCCTACGGCAATAGCGCCGGCGGCGACCTGGATATGCCTGATTTTAAACCGAATATGCAAAAGACAAAATCATTTTTAAAAAGATTTGAATGGGGAACGAACCTGCAGACGGTGCAGAGCTCCAATTTCTTCCCGGCGACCAGCGATCTGGCCCTCTCATTAGGGTACAAATTGGATGATGATAACCGCATCGGTATCGGAGCCAGCTATAAGATCGGCTGGGGGCAGAATATAAGCCATATCCATGTCACGGGTCAGGGCGCCAGCATCCGCAGTTTTGCCGATTTCCTGATAAAGAAAAATATTTACGCCAGCGGGGGCTTCGAATACAATTATCAGCAGCCGCTTGCGTCTCTGTCGCATTTCCCGTCCCTGAGCAATTGGCAATCGAGCGCATTATTTGGAGTCAGCAGGATCGTACCTATGAAGGCTAAGCTCTTTAAAAGTATGAAGATGCAGCTCCTATGGGATGCCTTAAGCTATCAGCAGGTTCCCAAGGCACCGCCATTTAAATTCCGCGTAGGGTATAGCTTCTGATCGCCATTAAAAAAAACGACATTCCTCCAAAAGATAGAAAAGCAGTTTACTATGTTATCAAAAAGAATTGTTCTCGCAGGGTTTCTGATCTTGTTCAGTTTTGTGAAAGTTCATTCCCAGGTAAGCCTGCAGAATGGCACTGCCGTATTCAGCCTGCCCATGTTCAACTGGCAGGACGACAAAAGCCGTCTGACATCCATGGTAGCCTTGTCCTACAACTCCGGAAATGGATTGAGGGTGAATGATGTGGCTTCCAATGTGGGGCAGGGGTGGAACCTGGCGGCGGGTGGCGTCATCGCCCGTATGCAGGTAGGCGAGCCCGATGATCAGCCTGAGTATCATACCTACAACGCCGCCGGCGAGCAGGATAACGACCTGACGAAATATCCGGCAGGATACCTGTATCATACCATTGATCCCGCGCTCGGCTGCCCGAACTCGATGATCAAATACCCCATTTACAAGAGCCAGAACCAACTGTATGCTCCGCACAACCTGGAACGGGAGGACAAACAGCTGGATCATTTCTCCTTCCAGTTCAATGGCAAGGCCGGCATGTTCATCCTGGATACGACGGGCGGGGATCATGGTATACCCCTCGGGGATACGAAACTCAAGATCACTTTCACCCGGGACCCGACGATGGTCAGCCAGGGCATTCGTACGACCATCACGTCTTTCACCGTCCAGGATGTAGACGGACTGATTTATAAATTCTCCCAGCATAGCCTCACCCGGGTCTTGTGCCAGGAATTCTGCGACCAGGGACTCACTACACCCATCGCACAACCCACTTTAAAAGCCCATGGCGTCTATTACCAATACGGTTTCCAGGTGGGGTACAATAACAAGCAGATGGTCAATCCGTTTATCATCAGCAGCTGGTATCTCAGCGAGATCGACGATCCTTTCACCGGCCGAAAAGTCACCTTTAATTACGCTTATACCCGCACCATTAACAATTATGCCGGCGCCGATGTGTCCTGGAATCAATGGCATAATTACATCATTATCGATAACCGTAACTCGATGACGACCGTACCGGGCTTATCTTCTATCAATTATCCGGATGGTCATACCGTCACCTTCAACTATAACGCCTCATCCCGGGTCGATATGAGCGGAGATCCTGCCCTGGCATCCGTAGATATTCAGTACCAGGGAAGATATGTGTCCGAATACCAGTTGAATACGACCTATTTTATACTCAATCGCTATGGCACCCCTACTACCCCTTATCAGAAAAGTGTGGCCCGTCTTTGTCTGAAATCCGTTAGGAAGATCGGCGTGGACCTGAAAGAAGATACCCCTCCCTATATTTTTGATTATTATACGGGATCGACAGCAGACGATTTCGTGCCGCCGCCTTTCTTTTATGCGCGGGACCCCTGGGGATTTTACAATGGGAATTATAGCAAAGGATATGACATGACGCCGGTCAATGTTAATCTTCCTAATAATATCAACCTGCTTGATTGGAATTCCTTACAAGGCTTATGTTATGTAAACTCGAGTACCTTGAATGCCTATACAGATCCGGTGTCGGGATTTTCCGTATTCGGCGTTTACACAAATCCAAAACCGGGTTTTGCCCAGAACGGCCTGCTGAAACAGATCGTATACCCGACAGGAGGTAGTCTCACCTATTCGTATGCGCAGAATTCAGGCTCCTTTATGGGGAGTTCTACGGTGCAGAATATGGGGGGCGTTCACGTTTCGCAGACCAGTTCGGCGGATGGAGGGTTTTCCAACGGTTGCGCCAACCCCATCGTCACCAGTTACAATTATGTCGTAAATGGCGTCGGCAGCGCTTCCTCCCTCTGGGGAATGGAAGCTCCTCTGAATATGCAGGTCAACGGCAGCCATTATGCTCCCGAGCAGAAAGGGTTTCATTGCACCTGGTCCTCCGGCTGCGGCTGTTACTGGCATTTCATGTACCCGGGCATCTTATCGGTAGGGGAAGCGATCAGCCTATCCACGCTCCAGAACTTCATGAACAGCATCGCCCCCGTGCTGACGATCCTGAGCACGATCATGGATGTGTTGGATGTCATTAACGTATGCCTCGATGATACGCCGGCTGCCATCATCGCCGTGATCCTGGATGCCATTGCGATCATCGTCACTATTGGTATCTCCTGTTTACATAATTATAATAAAGATGGCGCGACACCAGTCTATCATAATTCCAACCTGAACGATGTCAGCCCGCTGCCCGCTCAATTCAAGCAGGTGGAGATCGTGGAGAACCCGGGAACGATCGGCAAGACCGTACAGCGGTTTACCAGCTCGGATGATTATGCCTTATGGCTTCCCGGCGCCAATGCCGCGCTTTCCGCCAAGCAGCGGTATGCCCCCTGGGCCTATGGACTGCCTCTCCTGAAGTCCGTGTACGATGTCAACGGTTATCTGATCAAACAAACACAGAATGTATATGATTTCTCGTATGCACAGGAATTGATATTGGAGCCCTGCATAGGCGGCCCTAAACGGGGTTGCCCGCCGATAGCTTCCTGTAAATGCCTCGTCGACTACAGCTACTCCCAGCGCAACACCGACTGGACGCAGCCATCTACCTATACGTATAGCGCCGCCAATTATGCGACTGCCTCTAACAGTAATATGTTGGTGGATATTTATGACATGTATTCCGGCCGTGTAGAGTTGGATAGCACCTATGAAAGGACTTATCGGGTGGGGGATGCCACGCAATTCGTGCAGACAGCCACTGTCTATAAGTACAATTATTTGAACTACGAGGTGTCTACCATCTATACCACCCAAAGCAACGGTACACAGAATACGAAACAAATATATTATACCTGCGACTTCTACAACGGCGGGAACCTATTGACCTTATATAACAACAATGTCGTGGCGCTACCCGTTGCTGCCAGTATATTTGCCTATAACTCCACTTTACAAACCAACCAGATCCTGAGTGAAAAGGTGACGGAATTTGCTTCGGTAGCCAATGGTGATATCAGGCCTTCCCGAATCCTGGAACAACGCTTTGCCACTCCCCAATCTACCTATACACTTTACCCTGGCCCCGTCACGGCCAACTATGCCAACTATAAGATCCTCCAGAACTTCACCTATGATGCCAACAGCAATCTGGTGGGAGTCAAAGACGAAGGAGGTCGTTCCGTCACGAACCTCTACGAGTATAATGATAAATACATAGTTGCCTCGGTGGTCAATGCGGATCCGGTGACCGACCATCCTGCCATTACCAGCTTCGAGGGCACAGGTTTCGGAGGTTGGACCTTGTCAGGCACTGCCTCTTATTCCACGACCAACTTTATCACCGGTACCCGGGGGTTTAACCTGGCAGGCAACACACTTACGGCCACCCTTAATACGTCCAGGGCTTATATTCTTTCTTATTGGATCAATACCGCTGGCTCCGTCACCCTCTCGGCAGGGGCTACCAATACGATCTACAACCCTACCAATAATGGTATGCGCTATTATCAATATAATATCGCGCAGGGAACTACCAGCATATCGGTCTCAGGTACCGGTGTCATCGACGAACTGCGTCTCTATCCGGCTACATCACAGGCTCGTTCTACTACTTACGACCCGCTGATCGGCAAGACCTCCGAATGTGACGTGAACAACAGGATCTCCTATTATTCCTATGATAACCTGGGCAGGCTCCAGTTCATAAAGGATGAAACGATGAATATCGTGAAGATGTACGAATACAACAACGTTTCTCCCACGAAGCAGACAGGCTGTCCGGCGACTTTTTATAATCATGTGATTGCAGAGACGGTTTACCCTACCTGCTCTGCGGGCTATCGACCCGGAACGGTGACCTTTACCGTGCCGGCTAACAAATACACTTCCACTAAGAACCAGTTGGATGCGGATCTTCAGGCAGAGATTGATTTTCTTACCAATGCCCAGAATTATGCTAATGCCAATGGTGCCTGCTCGCTGATCTATTACAATACGGCCCAGTCGCAGGCTGACTCTACCCAGAGCTGCACCGAGGGACAGCAGGGTGGATTCGTAACTTACACCGTCCCCGCAAATAGATATAGTTCCATCATTAGCCAGGCAGATGCTAACCAGCAGGCCCTGGATGAGATCACGGCCAATGCTCAGGGCTATGCCAACGATCCGGCCCATGCCGTCTGTACGGTCAGCACAGCTCCCGACTGGACCTGGCTGGAAGGGGATTCTACCTACTGCTCCTCTATTGGCGGCGCCCTGCCTGCCCATCAGTTCGTAAAGGAAACCGATCTCAATCCGAACAGCCCGACCTACCACCAGACCCGCTGGTCCGATGCAGGCCCGCAGGACTACTGTCCGGCTGGCACGTATTATAATGCACAACAGAGCGGAACTTTCAGCAAAGCCTGTACTACAGGGTATGCAGGAAGCAGCGTGACATATACGGTATCGACGGGAGTATATTCCTCCACCGCAAGCCAGGCCGCAGCCGATCAATTGGCTGCCAACGATATCGCAGCCAACGGGCAAAACTATGCCAACACAAATGGGACATGTTTGCTGCTATACTATAATACTGTGCAGAGCGGTACCTATACCCGGCAAGGCTGTGCTTGCGGCTATACGGCAGGAACTTACACAACTACCGTGGCTGCCAACACCTACAGCTCTACCGTTAGTGTGGCTGCAGCAAATCAACTGGCCCAGAATTATATTGCCGCCAATGGGCAGACCAATGCCAACACCAACGGGACTTGTACAAATGCCTGCACGGGAGAGGGCAAAAAGCTGATCAGTTGTACCTGTCAACTGGGCTCCATGATTTGCACGGCACAGGTTTACAATAGTTCTACCAAGACATACCGGATTACTTATCATTATCAATGGTCTGATGGGACTATCAGCGTTAATTATACAATGACCAGTTCGGTCCCCTGCGCAACTGCACCATAACTTTTTTAAAACTATTCGGATGAGACCTATAAGACCTTTAAAGCTCGTTTGGATTATTGGACTAATTCTGACCGGCTTCCTGAATAAGACCACTGCACAAAACTGGAACCCCAGCCATTCCATCGGGACGACCACCGGGGTGTATGACTTCTCCTACAACCAGGCGCCTGCCCAGTTGGTGGAGATCTATCCCGCCGCTATTCCCAACACCGGGTTGTCCTACCAGTGGGAATCCAGCACCCTTCCAACAACTGGCTTTGCCGCCATCACCACGAATGGAACGCTGACTTCTTACCAGCCGCCAGTAGCCCTCACGCAGGATACCTGGTTCCGAAGGAAGACGACCTATATCTCCAATGGCGCCTTCATCTATTCCAATATCATCAAGATCAGTGTGGTGTCTGTTAATTGGGAAGATATCAACTATATCCGCGAGCACGATGTTATCACGACCGGCCAGACCACCTGGACGGCCGTTGACCAACTGGTTATTGGCTCTAAACTGCAGACCACTACCTACCTGGATGGCTTGGGAAGGTCGGTGGAAAAAGTGAGCCGGGAGACGGCCACTCCGGCCAGCGGTACCCAATGGGGGGATATGGTGCAATTCTCTCAATTCGATGCTATGGGACGGGAGCCGATAAAATACCTGCCCTACACCACGGCCAATCAGATCGGTAAATACAAGACTGCCCCCCTGACGGATCAGCCGGCTTATTTTTCGAATGCCGCTACCTATAATGAGACCTCGGCTTATTCTTCCATCACGTTTGACAAGAGTCCCTTGAACCGGGTCCTCAATGTCAAGGATGCCGGAACTTCCTGGGCAGCCGGCAGCGGCAATTCCGCGGCCTATGATATGAATACGCTGGCTGACAACGTACAAATCCTGACGACGGATTATGTGCAGGGCGATGCGCCGGTCAACAAAGGAGTCTATGCAGCTAATTTATTATACAAGGTCACCTATACCGATGAGAAGGGTAGCCAGGTCATTGAATTCACCGACAAAACCGGACGGCTCATCCTAAAGAAAGTACAGGTCGTTGCCGCTCCGGGGACAGGCAATACAGGTTGGATCAGCACCTACTTCGTATACGATGATTTCGGCCTCCTGCGTTTCCAGATCCAACCCGAAGGAGTGAAATACCTGGATGCCAATGCCTGGAGCTTTGCCGGTACGAATGGACAAGCCGTCCTGGCCGAACAGGTCTTTCAATACAATTACGATGACAAGGGCCGCACTATCTGGAAGAAGGCCCCAGGCGCCGCACCTTTGAATATGATCTATGATGTCCGTGATCGGGTTGTTTTCCGGCAGGATGGTAATCAGGCTATCCTCACCACACCACAATGGGCAGTGGATTTATACGACGAGATGGATCGTTCGGTAGTCTCTACCCTTTACAATACCACGGAGACAATTGCCAGCCTGCAAGCCGATCTTGCTGCTGCCGCTTCCACCGTTTCCATAGCCATTACGGCCACTGGCAATACCGGCGGCGCCAATACGACGGTTAATCTATCTCTGTGTCCAACCTCGATCAACAGCACCAGCCTCAACAACACGACGACTACCAGCATCTTAAAATACACTTTTTACGATAGCTATTCGTATCCGAATGCACAGGCATTCCAAACCGGTTATACCAATGAGACGGCGGCCTACAGCACCACCGATCCGAATGTCATTCCAATAGTGCGTGCGGTGCGTGCTACCGGCTTATGTACGGGAAGTAACGTGAGGCTGCTCGGCTCCAATACTTTTCTTCCATCAACGCAATACTACGACGAGAAAGGCCGGCTTACGCAGACCATGGAGCGGAATATCCGGAGTGGAACGGATATCACCACCTTACAGCATCATTTTGACGGTCGCCTCCTTAGCACTTGCACCAGCCATACCAATACAACTGCCGGGTATACTGCCTATATCAGCCTCAGTAAGTATATTTTTGACAAACTGGGCCGGGTCACTTCTACACAATTGCAGCTGGGATCCAATCCTCTGAAGACCATTTCTGCCTACGACTATGACGACGTGGGAAGAGTAAAAACCCGGCATCTTGACCCTAATTATAATAATCCGAATTCCGGTCTTCCCGACCTGGAGTCCCTGAACTATTCTTTCAATATCCATAATCAAATCACCGGCATCAATAAGGATTATGCGTTGAAAACCCCGGCTACCTATAATAAATGGGGGCATTTCTTCGGCCTGTATATCGGCTTCGATAACCGGGACAATGTCTTCAGCCATGCACAGTTAAATGGCCAGGTAACAGGCCTATTGTGGAATACCCAGGGGGATGATGCCCAGCGTAAATATGATTACAGCTATGATAATGCCAACCGGCTGATCAATGCCGCCTACACTGAACAACAGCATCCCGGCGATGGCTGGAGCAACGATAAAATGGATTTCTCCGTCTCCGGTTCCAGCGGACAGATCACCTATGACAACAATGGTAACCTGCTGACCATGTTACAGAAAGGGGTGATCCCCGGTACGGCCACGCCCGTGACCCTGGATGACCTGCATTATGTGTATAATACCTATAGCAATAAATTGCAAAGCGTCACCGATCAGATGACGACCACAACTGTCAATGGACTATCCGGAGACTTCAAGGACGGCGCCAATGCTGCCGGTACCCCCGATTATGTTTATGACGCCAATGGGAATGTTGTCGTCGACCTGAACAAGAATGCCCAAAGTCTGAATAACGGGGCAGTAGGAACGAACGGTATTCATTATAACTTCCTGGACAAGCCCGACCAGATCCGTATCGTCGGCAAAGGAACGATTGAGGTAGTATACAATGCGAATGGGGAGAAACTGCAGCGGGCTTTTATTCCGGAAGCTGGCGGTGTCGCTACCATTACCACCTATATGGGAAGTTATGTATACCAGGAGACGGCTACCCTAACGACGTCTTCTGTACCGCCATTTTTAGGCACAGATGAACACCTGGCCTATATCAATTTCGAACAGGGGCGCATCCGGGCAGTGACGACTACCTCTACCAACAATACTTATGACGCCCTGTCAGAGACGGGCAATATCACTCTCCCTGGTACTAATATGACGGGAGCCTGGGATTACTTCATCATGGACTATCAGCAGAACGTCCGTATGATCCTCACGGAGGAGACGCATTCGGCCCTCAATGATTGTACGATGGAGCTGACGAACAGCCGGCCGGCGGCGGAAGACCCGGTATTCGGTCAGACCGGCGCAGGTAATGAAGTGGAAGTGACCAGGATCGCCAAGCCCACTGCCTGGACTGGGAATACCACCGCGTCGGTCAGCCACCTGGGCAATTTGTCCGGTCATAATATCGGCCCGAATACTTTACAGAAGGTGATGGCTGGGGATAAGGTTAGCGCGATCGCAGATTATTATTATGCCTCGGCCACGGGCGGCAGCAACGCGAATATTGTCACCAATGTACTGGCCAGCCTGACCTCCCTGATTGGCGGTGCTTCCACGACAGGCACCCTGGTGCATGGTAGCGCGGCTAATATCAGCAGCCAGCTGAATGGCACGCCCGGCTTTGTCAGCGCCGTAACACCTGCAGGCAGTGGCGGTACTACACCCCAGGCCTATCTCACCCTTCTTTTCTTCGACGAACGGTTCAATTTTATATCCGCTGCCGATGGAGGCGTATCCCAGATGCAGGTAGCTTCCTCGGTGACGGCTGCTGGATTGCAATTGAGCAAGATGAATATCCAGGCGCCCAAGAATGGCTATGTATATGCCTACCTAAGCAATCGCAGCGACCAGGACGTCTTCTTCGACAACTTCAAAGTGACTATCCAGACGGGTAATATTATCGAAGAAAACCATTACTATGCCTATGGACTCAAGATCGCCGCGATCAGCAGTCACAAGCTGGGTGATGCCGGTGAAGGCAAGCTAAAAAACCCTTATCTTTATAACGGTAAGGAGATGCTGGATGAAGATGCAGACCTGAACTGGTACGACTACGGTTTCAGGAGTTACGATCCTCAGATCGGGCGGTTTATGCAACTTGATCCGCTGACGGATGAGTATCCTGAATTGACGCCATTTCAATATGCCAGCTGTGATCCAATTACAAACATTGATGTAGATGGCTTAGAAGGTGAAGTTTCTGTCTTTGCGGATGGAGCTAAAACCGCAGGGGATGGATTGCATAGAGCATTGCAGGAAGTGGTAGTGGTAGGGCACAAAGCAGTGCAGGTGGCTCCAAGTGCCTTGTCGGTGAGCGGCAACTTCATAAAAGGAATTGGACAAAGTCTTTGGGGTACTGTGGTAGGAGTTGGGAGCGCTATTGCTCATCCTATAAATACGGTGGTCGGAATAGCAACAGCCGTAGCTCATCCTATTAATACAGCAACAGCAATTGGCCATGTAGTAGCTGCCACCTACAAATCCTTCAAGGAAGGCGATGCAAACCAAAAAGCGAATATATTAGGTCATGCAACTGGAGAGATCGCGCAGTTATTCGTAGGTGTTGGTGAGGCCAAAGCAGCTACAGAAGCTATAGACGCAGGAAAAATTGCACAGGAGGCGGCTAAAATTGGGGAAGGAGTAGAAGTGGTCCAAAAAGGACAGGAAATAGAGAAATTATTTGAGGTTGATAAAGCCGCTAAAATCGCAAGTAATACAGAAGAGATACTGGAAGGGGGGCTGAATTTATTTAAATTTGGGGAAAAAGAAACAACAAGAGCTTCGGGTTGGCTAGAAGGGGATAGAATGTTAAAGTTGTTTGATAAGGGAAGTCCTAAACTCAATTGGAAGCAAAATTCGGCTTATTTAAGACGAGAAATGAAATATGGTAAGCCTATATATGATTCATTCCGGGAGGCTAGTGGGAAATTAATAGAGACAAAAGGATTTTTAAACGCAGAAAGAAATTTATTGAAGAGCCGCGGCTGGAAATATAATCCAAGTAAAGGTGCGTGGATGCCACCTGTTAAATAATGTTATTATGGAATTTAATAAACTCGTCATTGACGTTTTGATGCCGATTTTTACAAAATATAATTTCCATATCGAAGATCAGTATGAAAATTATTTGGAATTAAAGTCGGATAAGATTGTATTAATCTTGAGTCATAATAAACTTGACAAAATAAATTCATTGTCCATTAGTGGTGGTGAATATTTTTCATATCCAATTAAAGAGAGTATATTAAAGCGAGTCTTCGAAAGTAAATTAAAAATTGATAGCGTTATTCCGGAAGTCTTTGTGGAAAATCTCAGGCTCTTTTTTATAGCGGAGGGAAGATCGTTACTCGAAGGAAATATGACAGTTTTGTATAAAATACGGGAATTAATTCATAAAGAAAACAAAGAGTACACTGCAGAATTATTATATAGCCAAAGTGTTGAATCAGCAAATAAGGCTTGGAAAGACGCTGATTATGGCGATTTTATTAAACATGTTGATGCTATAGGCCTATTGAATCTGCCAGTTTCTTATCAACAGAAATATAAAATTGCTCAAAAAAAAGTAAGACCTCTCAATTAAATCTTAAATCGGATAAGCTAATAAATTTACCGTAAAGCAATTACATAACAAGGATTAAAGCATTTAATAAGCATGAATTCGATCTTTTCCTGGCTCGTTTTATTTTTAGACATATTTTTCTTCCTCTCCTGCAAAACCCACCCCGACTCCGATCGTACCTACGCCGGAGACGGCAAAGTGTATAAGTTGCGGATCAACCCGGCGCCCGGATCGAAGTACCAATATCAGATCAGCAACGAGTCGACCCTGAACATGGAGGTGGACAGCAAACCCATCGAGAGCATCAAAAAGGCCGATGTGACCATTAACTATGGCATCGAGAAGGACAGCCTGGGCGATTTTGTCCTCACTATCGGCTATGAAAAGATCCATGTTTACACCAAGAACAACAACCAGGAATCCGAACTCAGCACCGAAAACTCCACGAACTCGCTCGATCCCATGGAAAAATTGCTGGGCGCGCTGAAAGGAGCCGATATCATCGCCACCGTAGGTCGAGCCGGCGACGTGAAAACGGTGCGGGGATATACCGAGATCGCCAGCAAGATCCTGTCCGAAGCCGCCAGTGTCAGCCTGCCGGACAAGCAAAAGATGCAGCTGCAGTGGAAGACTGTGGTAGAAAAGGGCATGATCAAGAAGAATATGGATCTCCTGTTCCGGATGTTTCCCGATTCCTCGGTCCGTATCGGCGACCGGTGGAAACTGACCAGCAAGGACGATGGCGACCTCTCTTTTTCCGTGAATAATGCCTATACCCTAATCTCGATCAAGGATGGGATAGCCGATATCGAATCCCGGGGCGTGATCAGCAGCGACACTGCCTCGGCCCTTTTAATGGGATATGATGTAGTCGCCAACCTCTCGGGACAGCAACAGGGCTCTTATTCGATGGACATCCGGACCGGCATGCTGGTAAATTGCAAAGTCACGGCCGAAATAGAAGGCAAGATCCAGATGATGGGCCGCGATATCCCGGTAAAGATGTCTACCGGCGTTAAAATGGATGGAAAGAAAGTACATTAAAATATTTTCATAAATATCTAAGATAGCCCTCCTCGCCCAATAGTGATCATGTTTATGAACGATAAATGTTATAGATAGTTCCCATGAATAAGAAATTAGGTATACTATTGCTCGTAAACATTCCCCTCTGCACCTGCCTGTATCTTTTATTTTGTTATATAGCTGTTCGATCAGGATATGTCGCAAGCCATGGATATGGGTTAATTGTTTGGCAAATCTTTCTTTTCTTTTTTATTCTTAATTTGGTATTTAACCTTATCATTCTTTTTTTGATAAAATTGTTAAATACGAAACCCATTCTGTTAATAACTACTGAAACATTTATTTTTTATGTCTTTTTGTTAATATGGCTTGGCAGCTAGGCAAGTATGTGAACGTCTGTCCAACCATAGTTACAGCTCCGTCAGCAGCTTATCCACAACCGCCTTACTCATCGCCGTCACCTGCGCATCATATTGGTCCAGGTACTCTCCCGTTTTCTTTCTGAGCGACTGGAACATTTGCAGGACAATGCCTTTGTCACTGTTAGGTATCGTGATAAGCCCTTTTTTTACTTCCGTGCCGTCTGCTTGCAATAGTTTGTAGGATACCACGAGGTCCGTCCGTTCCGGCTGGACCGTGAGGACATCCCAGGTAAATGCGTAGATGACCCAGATTACATGCCCCTTGTCGTCTACGGCAAAAGTATTGGGTACCTGATCGACCGACAATTGTAGCCGCTGACCGTGCAATTTTTGCTTTACACCCTTTTTACCTGCATAGGATTCTACGGTCGAGGTAAAATTATTGACAGCGATTCGGGGATTAAGCGTACAGGTGTTCTTATAATCCCATTGCCAGTAGAAAAGCAACGGCAGGAAATGACTGGTATTTTTTTCTGTGTGAGATAACTTATCGTCGGCCGGGACCAGTGAAGTGCTTATAACGATCGATTCGTTCGCTTTAGCAGTTACTGGAGGAACGGCTCCGTCATAATGCCGGCTTACCCACTTGTTGATCTTTTTGGGCCCCAGGCAGCCTGATAAAAGGGCGATGACGGCGAATAAAAGAAAAGGATAAGTTATTCTATGCCCAGCCGCAGGATGGGCGACCGGTTGTGCCAATAGGGAGACTCTCATCGGCCAAATATAATTATATTTTCATATCATTATGATTCTGCTTTCATCAACACCTGCACCGTCTCGGGCGTCTGCTGCCTGAGCACGATCGCCTTACCCGCCGTCAGCCGCTCCAGCACCACTGCATCATAATGCCGGATCGTCAGTAATGTCAGCCCTTTCTCGACCAGTACGTCGAAATGATCGGACGCTTCCGTCGCCAGCCGGTCGATCTTATCGGACCGGTCGTCGAGGCACACCTGCAGACTGACAGCGCCGCTCTGCATAAGATTCGGCTTGATCCGGATCCTGGAGAAGGATTGATATAGTCCGGCTGTAAGCTCTTCGCCCACGAAAGAAAAATCCTTCGAGTGAAGATGTACCAGCACCTGCTCCTGCTTCAGCACGAAAATAGGAGGGAGGCCCTTGATATGCTTCTTATGGATGATGGTACCCGGTAATTTCGGGTCCAGAAAACATTTGACATAGAGGGGAATACCCTTATTCTGCAGCGGTTTGATCGTCTTAGGATGGATCACCTGCGCCCCGTAATAAGCCATTTCGATCACCTCGTCATAGTTCAGCTCGCTGAGGATCTGCGCCTCGGGAAATTGCTTCGGATCGGCATTCATCACACCCTCCACATCCTTCCAGATCGTCTGGCTTTCCGCATCCAGCATATTGGCAAACACAGCCGCCGTATAATCGCTCCCCTCCCGCCCCAGGGTTGTACTCTCATTCTCCGAAGTCGCTCCGATAAATCCCTGCGTGATCACCATATCGTCCTCATTAAATAAAGGCAATACCTCCGTTCGCACCTGCCCGGCCGTAAAAGCCCAGTCGATACCCGCATCCCGGAAATTATCATCCGTCCGGAAAAGATCCCGCACATCGATCCATTGATTGCCGATCCCCATTTCCGCCAGATAGGCGCTGATGATCGAGGTAGACAGCAATTCTCCCACACAGACCACCTGGTCATAATAGTAATCATATCCCCGGACCGGCTTGTCATGCAGCAGCCACTCCACCTCCGTAAAAAAATCCTTCAGCTGGGCTTCCGCCGCGAGATAATTTTTCACCAGCAGGTACTTGGCCGTGGTGAGATGCGCGTCCTTCACCTGGTTAAAAAGCCGCAGGGCCTCTTCCCGATGACCGCCATAGAAGGCCTCCGCTACTTTCTCCAGGGCATTGGTGGTCTTTCCCATGGCAGATACCACTACCAATAGCTTCTCCCCCTTATAGGAACGCAGGATGGCCGCCAGGCTTTGGATCCTTTCCACACTGTTGACACTGGCTCCCCCGAATTTGAAAATTTTCATGCCGCAAATATAGAAAGTCCTTTCCATTCTTCGCCACCCAGCCTTCCTCCTCTCAGAGGACTCATTCCCCGCACGGGATTCCTTCTGCTAAATCTGCTAAAAATGGTCTTTCCCCCTTACATTTGTCAAATAAATCAAATAACTCCCGGCAATATGAATGTGAATAGAAAAGTACTCACCCTCGATGAATTCACCATCCAGCAGCTCCGTAACTTCCCCAATGCCACCGGCGAACTGAGTAACCTCCTCCGGGATATGGGCCTCGCCGCCAAACGGGTAAATGTAGAAGTCAATAAAGCCGGCCTGGTGGATATCCTGGGAGACTACGGAACGGTCAACGTCCAGGGAGAAGACGTTAAGAAACTGGATATCTTCGCCAACAATCAATTCATGGGCGTCTTGCGCCATGGCATCAGCTGCGCCGGGATCGGCAGCGAAGAATTGGATGATTTCGTTGTCTTCGACGATGAGATCAGCAATAACTCGAAATATGTTTGCCTCTTCGATCCGCTGGACGGCAGCGGCAATATCGACGTCAATGTCTCCATCGGCACTATCTTCTCCGTATACCGCCGGGTCAGCCCCAAAGGACAGCCCTGCATCAAAGAAGATTTTCTGCAACCCGGCAATCGCCAGGTAGCAGCCGGTTATATGATTTACGGCTCTTCTACGATGATGGTATATGCTACCCGTCGGGGAGTGAATGGTTTTACCCTGGATGCTTCCATCGGAGAGTGGACATTGAGTCATCCCGATATCAAATGCCCCGAAGACGGTAAGATCTATTCCGTTAACCACGGCAACTTCTTTCAGTATGAAGAATCCGTAAAAGCCTATATAGATACCTGCCAGAAGAAGAACAAGAGCAATGGCGGCCCCTATACGCAACGCTATATTGGCAGCATGGTGGCGGATGTGCATCGCAACCTCATCAAAGGAGGTATCTTCATGTACCCCGCTACGATCGACAAGCCCAAGGGTAAGCTAAGGCTGCTCTACGAATGTAATCCCTTCGCCTTTATCGTGGAAGTGGCAGGAGGCAAGGCCACCAATGGAAAACAACGGATCCTGGACGTTCAACCCACCGAACTGCACCAGCGATCTTCCTTCTATATCGGCAGTAAGAACATGATGGAAGAATTAGAGACCTATCTGCCCCGATCCTAACAACAATCCAACTTTTTCGCTATGATCCACATCATCGAATTTGACGAACAATATGCGGCCGACTTCAGACGGCTCAACCTGGAGTGGCTGGAAAAATACGATCTCCTGGAATCCCATGACCTGATGGTCCTGGACGAACCCCGTAAAAATGTCCTCGACCGGGGCGGGTTTATCTACCTGGCGTCGGACTCCCCCTCCGGCACTATTGTCGGATCGGCCGCCCTCCTCCATGAACATGATAATGTATATGAACTGGCCAAAATGTCCGTGGACCCCGCCTTCCGGGGACAGGGCATCAGCAAGCTATTAATCGAACAATGCCTCCGGAAGGCCAAGGAGATCGGAGCCGGGAAGCTGATACTTTGGTCCAACAGCCAACTGCAGACAGCTATCCGCCTCTATACCCAGTACGGCTTTCAGCAGGTGCCGGTAGTGGATTCTCCCTTCGTTACCGCGGATGTAAAGATGGAGCTGCTGACCCCCTAAGTTGTACTCGGATTATAGCAATGAATGTATTATATTTAAGAAATTATTCATTTCTACCCCTGCCCGATGGGAAATTCTTTTTGTTCGAAAATAAGAGTGTTGATTTTTTTGCTGCTGGCAGGCTTTGTTGCCGGTGCACAAACAAGGAGGATCGACAGTCTTAAGCTGGAAATCGCCAAATCCACCGCTCCGGAAACAAAATTAAACAGCATTCTCGCTCTGTGCGCCGAAAAAGGTTCCCTCAACCCCGATACCCTGCTCAAATATGCCTCGGTAGCCAAAGCAATAGCGCAGCAACGCGGCGACTCCGGTTATATCACTCAATCGTATTATTACCTCGCCTATAATTTAGTGACGAGGGCCCTGGTTGATAGCGGGTTGGTAATAATAGACCGCCAACTGAATGACCTGGGACACAAGGTTCACACGAGGAGCGACTCCATCGATTTTTTGCTTTTAAAGGCAAGGGCATTCAACAACTCGGGCAAAGCCAAAGAAAGCCTGGATCTGCTCTACCCCTTGCTCAACGATGCGGAAAAGCGGGACGATACCTTGACGCAGCTCAGTGCCATCAACCTCATTGTCGGCGCCTACGTTACCCTTGGGCAGGACCATAAGGGGCTCGAATGGGGCTACAAGGCCCTTGCTTTATTTCCGGCGCACTCTTCCTTAACCTATGCCCGGCAAACCGCCGTGACGCTGAGTAACATAAGCCTGTGCTACCTTCATTTGAATGAATTGGAAAATATTAAAAGCTATCTGGATTCTGCCGAGCGGTACAATAACTCATCGGTGGCGCAGGAACGGCAATATGAACTGCTGGGCGGTCTGGCGTATAATCTGGGTCTAAGCGGCACTATTCTGGGCTTTGCGAAAAAAACAAAGGAAGGGGAAGCTATGCTGATGGAAAGTTTAAAAACTTACCGGGAGATCGGAAATGCTTTCTATCTCATCAATGCGATGTCCGTATTGGGAAATTTTTATATTATATCCAACCAACCGCAAAAAGGGATCGCGATTTGCAAGGAGGGCATCGAACTATCGAAAACCTTGCGCCCTAATATCTACTTATACGGCAACCTGGCGGAAAATTACAAGCTGGCCGGTAACTACCGGATGTATGGGGAGACGCTGAAACAGTTGGTGCTGATAAAAGATTCTATGTACAAGGTCAATTCCGCCGAAGCCATATCGGACCTGCAGACACGGTATGAAGTACAGAAAAAAGAAAATACCATCATCCGGCAGAAACTGGACCTTACCCGAAAAAATAACCTGCTCTATGGCAGTGTGGCTTTGTTCTTCCTGGTACTCATCGGCGCCTGGATCCTGCTGGCCATCCGCAAAAAGAATCAGGCGATGAAATTACAGGAATTGCAGATGGCGGAAAAGCGCAAGACCCTCCAGGCCGTGTTGCAGGCCGAAGAAAATGAACGCAAGCGTATCGCCGCCGACCTCCACGACGGCGTAGCGCAGAAAATGGTCGCCGCCAAATTAAACTTGCAGACCTTCGAGTCCTATTTTTCAGGTTTCAATACCAGCCAACAGCAGACCTTTAACAACATCTCGTCGTTGGTCGAAGAATCCTGCACCGAAGTCAGAGACCTGTCACATAGCATGATGCCCCAGGCTTTCTTCAAATCCGGGCTGACCGAGGCCGTGAAAAATCTGCTGAATAAACTGGGAGATAAAAGGATACTCGTCAACTTCAGCGCCGAAGGTAGCCTGAAGAACGTCAGCGACGATACCCAGCTTATGATCTACCGCATCATCCAGGAATGTATTCAGAACGTACTCAAGCATGCACAGGCTACCAAACTGGATATCTCGATCATTGCTGAAAAGGAAGCGCTGGACATCACCGTGGAAGACAACGGCCGGGGATTCGACGCAACCAAGATCGCCCATACCGGCGGCATCGATCCGGACGCCGAAGGCGTCGGCCTGAAGAATATTCGCTCCCGCGTGGCCTTTTTGAACGGAGAACTGGACATCAGCAGCCGGCCGGGCGAGGGAACGCTTATTGCCTTGTATATACCATTGAAACAAATAAGTATTTAAATAATAAAAACCGTACACCATCAAACAGGAACCTGTGATCCGGATAGCCATCGTAGACGACCACCAGATAGTGATCGATGGACTGAAACCTTTACTAAAGAGCCGGAAGAATATTAAAGTTGTTGCCGAAGCTACGAATGCCGCCGCCATGCTGGAACTATTGAAGACCCACCCGGTCGATGTCCTGCTCATAGATCTCATGATGCCGGGTATGACAGGCTTCGAGCTGGCAATGGAATTAAGAAAAGATGCGACGACCAAAATAAAGATCCTTGCCCTCTCCATGAGCGAGGATGGGGCGCTGATCACCAATATGATTGAAGACGCAAAGGTCGACGGCTATATCCCAAAGGTGGCCGGCAAAAAAGAATTGCTGGAAGCCATCGAGCTGCTGGCCAGGGGAGAAAAGTACTTTTCCAAGCAGATCACCGAACAATACGAATCTTACAAGCTCATCCAGACAGAACACGAAAAATTCAACCTGACGGCCCGCGAGCTGGAGATCATCGGATGCATCGTCCAGCACCTTAGCAATAAAGAGATCGCAGCCAAACTGTTCATCAGCGGACGTACCGTAGAGACCCACCGCAAAAACATCTACCGTAAAACGAATACCAAAGGAGAAGCCGCCCTGATAAAATTCGTAAAGCAATACAAGCTCTCCCAATAGTACGCCCCCTCTCAATAGTATGGCCCTTTCCCGGACCATCTCCCCTGAAATATTTACCCAACATTGGGTATTGTTTCCGACCGCGGCCTTTTCTACTTTTGACTTACCGTATTAACGGCTGTTTCATTCCCGTTTTTCAATCCTTTCCAATCCTGTCTAACCCCATCCACTCCTTGAAAGACCTTTTCAAAAGCTAAACCTCTTTTGACTTCCATTATCTCATTCTTTTTATAACCCGACAGGCATACCAATGCCTGCTCAATCTTCTTAAGCCCTAAAATTTATATTATGAGAAAAAGTTTACATTTTCTGATGGCACCCTTGTGCCTTGCCTTTGCCCTTTTCCCCGTCCTGCTGCACGCGCAAAACAGCTACACTGTTTCCAACGTACCCGGTAGCAACGCCAACTTCAAAACATTACAGGGCGCCCATGACAGCGTGGTCGCAGGAAGTACCCTCTATGTGCTTCCCAGCAGCAATACCTATGGAAATGCCATCTTTACCAAGAAACTGACCGTTTACGGTACGGGTTACTATTTGGGAGCTAACCTCGCACCCAATACCCAGGCCAATACGGGTGCGGTGATCGTTAATTCGATCACCTTTCGTGCAGGCAGCGACAATAGCTACATAGAAGGTTTGCAGCTGACGGATATCAGCACCAGTACATCCAGCCTGCAGCGATTGAGCATGGATACCGTTTCCAACATAATCGTATCCCGCTGTTATTTTACGCCGCCCAATGCCTATTATAACTATTACTTCTACTTCAGCAATACCAGCAATATCATCGTCAAGCAGTGTTACTTCGATTGTCAGGCAAGAGCTTTATCCTCTGTTGTCAATATGAACAGCGTTACTGTCGGTTTCTCCGGCGTACAGTTCAATAACAGCATTTTTGATTTTATAGGGGAGGGAATTAATGGATTCAGTATGATGACGGGGCTGGCCAACGGCGTTACGGCCAATGCTACTTGTACCAACAATACCATTCTTTCCTGTACCTTGAATTCTGGTTTCGGGAATTTCAACTATACGAACAATATCTTTGTCAATACCACCGTGGGTGGTTCGTATGGTCCTACCTACGCCTTGACCGGAGGCACTAATCTATACAATATAGCCACGGTGCAGCAACTCTTCCCTGCCACCGGCAATAATATGCTGGGTGCGAATACGGACAGCATGTTTGTAGGCAGCCAGTCCGGCTACCATTCTACCGATCAGAAATGGATGCTCCGGGATAACAACTTTGCCACCACCTTTGGACAGGGTGGCATCCCCGCTGGAGCCTACGGCGGCAGCAATCCTTACAAATTGTCCGGTATCCCGGCGATCCCCTATGTCTATAGCCTGAATGTGCCATCGCAGGCCACGTCACCTGGGACGATCGGCATCCATATCAAGGCCCGGGCAACGAACTGACGACTATCATCCGGACCAACAACAAACAAATAATTCTCGACTGTTATGAAAAGAATATTCATGCTGCTCTTTTTGCTGCCCTTCCTTTCCCGGGCGCAAAACAGCTATACCGTCTCTAACATTCCCGGCGTAACCGCCAATTTCCGCACCCTGCAAGGAGCCATAGACAGCGTTGCCGCCAGCAGCACCCTCTATGTATTTCCCAGCGCCATCGATTACGGCAATATCAACATCAATAAAAAAATCCTTATAGTAGGTACCGGCTTCATGCTCGACCAGAATGCGGCGCCCTATACATCCCCTAACCAGGAAGGTGTCGTTCTTAGCTCCGTGTGGTTCCAACCCGGCAGCGATAACAGCTACCTCGAAGGATTGCATTTTTCGGGGGAGACAACCGGGCTCCGCTACTATCGTCTCTTACTAGACAGCGTCGCCAATGTCACGGTCAATCGCTGCATGCTCGAGATCTGGCCCTCCTACCCCGGTGGGAATATAGAGATCGAGACGAAAAACACCAGCAACTGTACCTTTAGCCAATGTTATATTACCGGACTCAACCTCGGATTCCCCAATCACAGTGGCGGCGAACAGTATATCGAACTGGGTACCGGTTCCCAGAATCTGCAATTCATAAATAATATTTTCGATAACAGAAGCGCCGACGCCGGCATGACCTTCAACCATAATGTCAGTCCAGTGAATTATGGCTCCGTGATCTTTACCAATAACGTCTTTGCCTTCGATGTCAATACAACGGACTTCTGTAATTACACCTATTTCAATAACTTTTTTATTGCTGTAAATCCTGGCAAAGCCGTCTATAGCAACGTTCATTTAAATGGGACCAGCGGGTTTAATATCACCAATGTTCCGGCTCTTTTCCCGGTGGGCAGCGGTAATTTCCAGGGGGCGAACGTAGACAGTCTTTTCGTGAATTCCACCTTCGGCTACCATTCCTTCGACCAGCGCTGGCAGGTGCTGCCATCCAGTTTCGCCAAGACTTTTGCCAATGATGGCGGCGAAGTGGGCGCCTACGGCGGCTATAACCCTTATATGCTCTCCGGTATCACCACCTATCCCAACATTTATAGCGTCACCGTCTCACGGGACACGACTATTCATGGGAACGCATTGGTCCGGATTAAAGCAAACGCTACTAACTAATTTATTATGAAAATATTTTTAACACTCATTCTGCTGGCGCTCACCGGTGTTCTGCACGCGCAACGGATCAATACCATCGAGTATTTTTTCGACACCGATCCCGGCATCGGCAGCGGGACCAAAATGACCCTCAACAGCGGGGACCTGGATTCTACGGTCAATTTCGCCCTATCCGGTCTTACCTCAGGCGTACATATTCTCAACGTACGCCTCAAAAATTCCAACAACACCTGGGGCACGACGTATCAGTCGCCTGTACTGATCGCGACCGGAACCGACGGCTCCCCCACTATCACCAGTGCGGAATATTTCTTCGACACGGATCCTGGATTCGGCAACGGCCAATCGATGGCCGTCAACCAGGCCGCCCTGGACTCTGTTCTTAATCTACCCATAGCAGGTCTCTCGTCGGGCGTTCACCTGCTCAACATAAGGCTTAGGGATGCCAATAATACCTGGAGTACGACCTACCAATCCGGCGTACTAATCGTCAATGGAGTGGCCGGTGCGGCCACCATCGTCAATGCAGAGTATTATTTTGACAAGGATCCCGGTTTCGGCAACGGCCAGTCCCTGCCTATCAATAAGGCGGCATTGGACTCCGTCGTCAATTTCAGCGTGACCGGCCTGACGCCCGGCGCTCACACGATCTTTGTCCGTTTGAAGAATAGCAATGACAGCTGGAGTTTCGCCGGCCAGGGCAATTTCATCCTGTCCGGAGGCACCCCGGGCGTTCCTCAGATCAAATCCCTTGAATTCTTTGTGGACAGCGATTCCGGAGTCAACCGCAATGCCATTCTTCCCCTCGTCCCCGGAGCGTCTATCGACACCACCCTCTCCATCCCCATCCCGGATAACGGCGGCGACAGCCGGACCCTGGGATTGCGCATGGCCAATATTACCGGACAAGTGGGCAACGTTGCGCTGGCGAACGTCAGTCTCTGCGATATCTACCGACCTAAGGCAGCTTTCCGGACCGCCCGGTACGGCTCGACCTTCTCCCTCATCAGCAACGATCAATATAATCCGACCAAACACGTAAAATGGCTGGTGAACGATACACTGATCGACAGCAGCTACACCACCAACTATATCGTCCCCAACGGCTATATCGGCACCAAGCGCGTAACGGAGATCGCTGGCAGCGGTTGCCGGTTGGATACGATCACACAAACTATCAGCGTGCAGGGTGTGGAAAGTTATGAGCCCGTCTATGGTTCGTACGGCGGCGACTACGTGCTGAACATCTACGGGGGAGGATTAGACACCAGTATGTCCGTTTATCTGCAAAACGGAAGTACCATTATCTACCCCTATGCGAAATATAGTTCCGATGGTAATAGTATGTCGGCAGTTTTTGATTTCCATAGCTTCCATAAGACCATCACGGGCTCCATATATATGTTCGATTCTTACGACGTGCACATCGTCTTCCCCGATGGCTACGACTACCATCAGGGCCGGACCATAAGTTTCGAACGATCCGAACCCAATAATGGCTGTAACCTGGGTATTGCGCAATTGATATCGTGCCACAATTTACCAACCGAGGAGGACGGCACCCTGACGCCTTACGTAACGAGCTCGATCAGCGGTTCTAACGCAATCCGTGCAGGTGTCTGGAGCAACCAGGTCCTGAATATCACCAATACCTCTGCCACCGTCGTCAAAGGCGTTCCTTTTTACCTGTTGATCCCTTCTTATTACGACGTGGACACCAGCTACTGGAATATCGTCGTAAACAATCCGGCACTGAAAGATTCGCTTTTTGTGATGACGCCCGTGGACACCATTGCCAATGGAATTCATCTGTCCTATAAACTCTATGCGCTGATCTGTCCCATCATACAGGGACACGAGACCGTGAGCTATCCATTCCGGATCCGGAGCACCGTGTCCTCGGAAAGCAGTTCGATCTATCATTGGGTAGACAAGAACATGTTCGGTTCGCCATTCAAGGCATTCTGGCCGCCTTGTGTGGAAGAGGTTTTCAACTTAATAATAGGCTTTGTACCCGTTGCAGGCTGTCTCAATGCGGCCTTCGATATGAGTCAGGCGTCTGTCGCAAAACTTTCGGGATCCAGCAGAGCGCCGGACGCCGTATCGATGGGGCTGAGCGTCCTGGGAACGGCTATCTCCTGCATACCAGGCGGCACGGCAGCGGTCGGTCTGAGCAAGGCGGTAGCCCAGGAAGCGACCAAAGAAATTGCCGGAATGGGTCTTAAAAACGGGCCATTGATCGCTTCACTGGCTGACAAAGGCCTGGGAGGTCTCCAGTTTGGCAAGAATGCCCTTGCAGATGGCGCCTGTAGCGTAAAAGCACTTAATGACTGGGAGAAACAGGACTATATCACCCGCGCGGGCTTCGATCCCAATCACCTGAGCGGCAGCTTCAGCTTCGATACTGCCCGACATTTTGTTAATAATTACAGTACACAGAAATACGAAGCCTCTTTTGAGAATAAGCCAACGGCTACGGCCAGCGCCCAGCACGTCATGATCGTGGATACGCTGAATCCAGACCGCTTTGTCTTCAGTAGCTTCCAGCTCAGAGGATTTTCCATCGGAGATTCCATGTACTCCCTGCCGCCCTTCCGGCGCAGCCTGACCAGGGATGTGGTCATCAAATCCCGCCAGGACATGAAGGTCCGGTTCACAGCCGATTTCGATACGCTCACAGGTATCCTGCATGTCGATTATTTCAGTATCAGCAACACAGGAGTCGTAATCCCACCGGATTCCCTCGACGGATTCCTGCCTGCCGATGTGGATGGCGTTACCGGAACCGGCAGTGTTCGGTATGAAATCAGCGCCCGGGTAGCCGCAACCATGGATACCTTCTCGAATATCGCCCATATATATTTCGATGCCAATGTTCCAATAGCAACCAATCTCTGGCTCAATACGGTGGATACTACGGCTCCGAAAAGCACCATCCTCCGGGCTGTGCCGGTCAACGACAGTACGGTAAAATTGATGCTGCAGCGTTCGGATGAAGGATCAGGCATTAACTACAACGAGATCTTTATAAAAGCCAGCGGGGATTCCCTGTTCCGGAGCGCCGGCTTTACCAGCAGGGATTCGGTACTCGTAACCGCTGATCCCACCAGGACCTATCAATTCTTTACCAAGGCGGTGGATAACGTGAATAACAAAGAGATAAAAGACTCCGCGGCGGAGGTTACTTACTCTTTCTCGCCGCTGCCGGTCCACCTGCTAAGTTTCAGCGGAGTAAGAGAAGGTACTAGATCGAAATTGCTCTGGACCAGCACCGATGAAGTCAATTTCTCCCGGTATGATGTAGAAAGAAGCGCCGATGGCATCACCTTCGAAAAAATAGGCATCGAAACAGCCAAAGGCGGAGCGCTCAACAATAACTACATTTTCTACGACGAGCTGCCTTTCCAGAAATCGAACTATTACCGGTTGAAGCAAGTAGATAAGGATGGAGCCTTCGTTTATAGCCGCGTCATCCGCATCGACTTCGACAAGGCCTTCACCGTAGCCGTCACTCCCGTCCCCGCACACGATTACATCATCATTGATGGGGCCGAAAACTTCCGGCAGGTTCAGCTGGTGGATATGAGCGGCCGGATCGTAAAACAATTCAGCACCACCACCGGCAACAACTTTGATGTTCACGATCTTTCCGCAGGCATGTACCTGGTACGCCTGGTATCCGATAACGGGATCACCACCCTAAAAATGGTAAAAGAATAAGGGAGCAAACGGCATCGTGAACTACCAATCGTTGCCATTAAAACCCAAGTCCTCCTTCAATGGCTCCCCGCAATCGCGGGGGGCCATTGACTTTCGTAAACCGGAGACCACTAAAGAAGGCAACTCTTTGCTGAGAATCATTTTACCCTCCGTACCGTCAACACCGCGTTTAGTTTGTTATATCCGCTCTTCATTTCCCAGCCATCGGCATTGGCCAGCCGGATGCTGTATTCGGGTCTCTGCGAGAGAGAAGGGTAGGGGTCGGGAAGATTCAGGAACAGTTCATATTTCCCCGTCTCCATGTCCGCCGGCAGGGTCAACCTTTCCGTACTTTCCGTATCCCCGCTGAACCAGGTCCGTACATCCGCTTTGCAGGCAATAGTAACTTCTTTTCCCGTTTCCTTATTCCGTAAAACCAGCAATAGTGGCCTGGCATTATAGGGAGAAGCATAACCTTCATTGCGGATTTGGATCGTAAAAGAAAACGCACGGCCGACGAGGGCAACAGCTGGTAAACTTGCTTCCCGGAGCAGCAAGCGGTACCCGAGCCTTTTCCGGATGCTGCCGATACAGCCCAGCGAATCCCAATCATTATTCACATCATTGTTATACGCCGTATTCAGGAAGCTAACATGCATCGTCCGCATCTCTTCTTCCGCATGCCCCAAAGGAGCGCAATCATTCTCCGGACTATAGACATCATCGCAGGTCTCGCCACCGACGGCGACAAAGCGGCTGTCTTCATGGACATAAGCCCTGAGCGGTTGGTTCGCTTCCTTTTTAGGTGCCGCGGAACTTCCATAATCGTAATAAGTGCCGTAATCATCGGCTCCCGAAAGGAAACAGTCATTGTGAAATCCGATCCGCGAGGCAGCAGTTCCTTTAAAAGCCTCACCCGGCAATAACGCAGGAGATCCTACCTGGGCGCCGGGACCATATACATATTTCTGTTTGATCTGCGGCGTACGCACCTGTATCATCCTGTCTGTAGGCAGCGTCTCCAGCAACGCCCGCAGCACTTCATTCCGGTCTTCCCAGCTTTTGTCCGGGATCCGCCCCTGACCATTACCGGAGGCATCTCCAAAATAATCGGTGTAGTAGTTCTCTCCCCAGATCCCGATAAAACCTTCCTGCAAGACCGCAATAACATCCGCATATTTTTGAAACAATGGTTTCAATTGTGCAATATGACCCAACACGACCGCTTTAGACGCATCCCCATAAGGCGGACAGATCTTATTGACGTCGGGACAATCCCCGGACTTCGCCGTATTCGTATACGCAAAGCGCAAAATGACTTTCAAACCCGCTGCCCGTACCATCGACATATCCTGATCCACCGCGGTCAAAAAATCCGGACTTAGCGGCTGGCTCACGAAAGAATCCAGCGTATATTCCCGCATCAGCAACGTAGAATAGATCGCATACCGGGCCTTCCCATGTTTCTGCGGGCCGGCGAATGCCTGCCGGAGCTTGTCTGCATCCAACGGAACAAAATGCCCCGCCCTCGTACCCTCGGGAATATAAAAACCTCTTTCCGGATTGGCGAAATCCCCGGTGCTTTCCTTATACCGGACCGTCACTCCCCGTATACGCGCTGCCTTCATCCTTCTCGGTGTAGAATTGTCTTCCTGCGCAGACGCCGTTTGCCATGCTCCCGATAGAATCACCCCAAGAGCCATCGATAAAATATAGCTTTTCACGATTACGATATTAATTTTTTAGCTAAAAAATCACTCCCCCCAATATCCACCCGGCCTATTCAAATCTTACCGGACGAAAATTCCTCATTTCATGAAAGCCCCTTTCCACCGGCGACCAGGCCCATTTTATCATTTTACCGGAATCGTAATCCAGCCGGAAGAAATTCCCATCCCAGACCGTGCCGGATACGGGAGGAAGGGTGCTCATAGCATTGAATAAAGAATACGGGAAGAACAATTCCGCGCTCACCGAGCGGATGGCCTGACCAGAAGCGACCGATCCTCCCGATAGGGCATTTCCTCCCGTGACGACTACCTTCTTTATCACCTTCTTTTTGCCCTCATAATGCCAGGGCTCCCACCCGGAGATATTGCCATTGCTGTTCTGGATCAGCAGTACCAATTCCTTATCGAGCGCATTGACCTCATATTCGACATACAAAGGCACTTGCGGATCGGGTTGTAAGAAAACTTCAAAAACATCGCCTTTAAACAGATCCTCGAAGTCCTTCTCGTAAGAAGTCGTGATCTTTTGATCGTCCCCATTAAAAAGAATATAGAGCCCGGTAGCCGAATAGAGTATTTTGAACTTGCTTTCATAGGCTAGTCCCCCGGAGTCGAGCTTTTGCAGCGGATTCCAGGCTGCTTTGTCCCACGAAGGGTTATCTCCCTTCCCGGTAACAGTAAAATCGGGACATTTATGAATGAGCAATGTCTCTTTTGCCGGATTCTGCGCGAAAACCGCCCCGCTTAGTAAGAGGAGAGCCAAAACCAGATGAATTCGTTTCATTTCTTTTAATTACAATTATTTATTGAACTAAAGTCGTATTTATTTCCCGTCCTCCTGCTTCTCACATGGCATAATTTTCGATAGACAGCTATTACTAATTTATAAATTATGATGATCCCCCGGCTTACCAGGTTCTTTTGTTATACCGTACCCCTACTTTTTTTGTTCTCTTTCGCCTCCAAATCCTCATTCCATTCGTCGGCCCACCCGTCCTTGCATCCATCAGCCGAGGCATCCTTCCACTCCTCGGCCGGGATGGAAAATGAGATCCTGCGCCTGGTCAACCGCCACCGCCGGTCAATGGGATTAAAACCGCTGCAGATGAACGGGGTAGAGTCCTCGGTAGCGGCTCAGCATAGCCGGGACATGGCCTCCGGAAGAGCTGAATTCGGGCATACCGGGGCCAAATCCCGCGAGAAAGCTATCAGCCGGCAGATTGGCCCCGTCCTGTCGATGGGAGAAAATGTGGCGTATGGGGAAAGATCGGCGAAGGAAGTCGTAAACGACTGGCTGAACAGTCCCGGTCACCGGAGAAATATCGAAGGCAATTTTAAGCTCACCGGCATCGGGCTGGCCAGGGACCGCCAGGGAACGATTTATTATACCCAGATCTTTACACGCTAAGCTTCGCGTGCGTCGGCGCTCTTCCCGACCTGCCACTCGTCAGGACGCCCCAACATCCGGCTTCCCCCGGGGAATTTTGTCCGGCGGCAGAATGGACGTAACTTGCTTCCCATGACAGAGAAAACAATTATTTCGGTCAGGGACCTGACGAAGAAATACGGCGATTTCGAAGCTGTCAAAGGTATCAGCTTCGACGTCCGGGAAGGGGAGATCTTTGGACTGCTGGGCCCCAACGGGGCCGGGAAATCCACTACCCTGGAAATAATAGAAACCCTGCGGGACAAAACGAGCGGCACGGTCACCGTGGACGGGCTCGACCTCGACAAGAGCCCGGGCGAGATCAAAAAAATCATCGGCGTTCAATTGCAGACCTCAGGCTATTACCCGGGCCTCAACCTGACAGAGTTGATCGAGCTCTTCGGCGGCCTTTATAACCGGACTATCCGACCCCTGGAATTCCTGGACCTGGTCAACCTCCGCGATAAGGCCAAAGCCAAATACAAAGAGCTCAGCGGCGGACAGAAACAACGTTTTTCCATCGCTACGACCCTGATCAACCAACCCAAGATCATCTTCCTCGACGAACCGACCACCGGCCTGGACCCTCAGGCAAGAAGGAACCTCTGGGACCTGATCAGGGAGATCCAGGGCAAAGGCACCACCGTGATCCTGACCACGCATTATATGGATGAAGCAGAAGTCTTATGCGACCGGGTAGCCATTATTGATTCCGGCAAGATCATTGCACTGGACCCCCCGGATAAATTGATCGATAAGCTGGTCGCCACCGGCTTCGAACGACCTAAAGAAGTGAAACAGGCCAACCTGGAAGATGTATTTATCAATCTTACCGGTCACGCCCTGCGCGCAGAACATTGAGCGAGGGCCATCAACCAAAACCATCCAAAAAAACATAACCATGAGTATCGAATCCAACGACCTTCGTTATCCTATCGGCCACTATATCTCCCAGCCTTTTTCAACCAAACAGAAAGAAGATTGGCTGAACGATATCAAGTTCCTCCCGCAGCTACTGGAAAACGCCCTCCTCAACCTGGATGAAGCACAGTTGCAGACCCCTTACCGCGAAGGTGGATGGACCGTACATCAAACCGTGCACCATGTCGCCGATAGTCATATAAATGCCTATTGCCGGTTCAAGCTGGGATTGACTGAAGACAACCCCACCATCAGGCCTTATGAGGAAAAGCTATGGGCCGATCTCAATGACGTAGCGAATATCCCCGTTAATATTTCGATTACTTTACTCTATGCCCTGCATACCCGATGGTACGCCGCGATCAGCGACCTCTCCATACAGGATTGGGAACGAACCGTCTATCACCCGGAAGCAAAAAAAGAGATCACCCTCTGGTACCTGCTGGGGAATTATGCCTGGCACGGTAAACACCATGCCGCCCATATCACGTCGCTGCGTGAACGAAATAAATGGTAATTTGAAATTGGAAATAATGAAAGACCTGAGCTGGAAGACACTATCGACCGAGTATTTATTCAGAGACACCTGGTTTACCATCCGAACGGACACCTGCCAGACAAGAGACGGGAAATTGATCACCCCTTACTATGTATACGAGTTCCCCACCTGGGTGACTGCCATCGCCCTGACAGAGGACGGCAAGATCATCATGGAAAGACAATACCGCCATGCCCTGGCGCAGACCAACTACGAGATCCCCGGCGGCTGCGTGGACGACACCGACCCTTCCCTGCAGGCGGCCATTGAAAGAGAACTGCTGGAAGAGACCGGCTATCGCTTCGAAAATTTCGAATACCTGGGAAAGACCTCCTCCAACCCCTCCACCAATACCAACTGGATGCATATCTATCTGGCGACGGGCGGCAAATTGGTGCAGGCGCAGGAACTGGACCACAACGAAGAAATTGAAATAGAGTTATTCACGATCGATGAAGTGAAGCAATTGCTGCGGGAGAATAAGATCATTCAAAGCATGCACGTCACAGCCCTGTTCTATGGACTGGAAAAGCTGGGCGCACTGAAATATTAAATCCGATCGGCCGTCTCACCCATTGGCCGCAACCAGCCATCCATCGACCCACGCTTCGACCCGGCATTCGCTCTATCGGCCGGAACTTTCCGCGTCCTCCTACACCTCTCCAACAACAAACACACTCCCGCAGACCAGCACCAGGTCCCTTGGCTTCGCACGCGCTTTGGCCGCCTGCAGGGCGGCCGTCACCGTCGGATAGGAGTGCCCCTTCAGCCCGGCCTCTCTGGCTTTTGCCGCCAGCTGCTCTTCCGGTAAGGCCCGGGGAATTTGCGCCCGCGTAAAATAATAGGTGGCGGCCTGAGGCAGCAGCGACAAGACCTTGGTGATATCTTTGTCATTGACCATACCCAGCACGATATGCAGCTCCTCATGGTCCGTCAACTCGATCTGCCGGACCATCTGCCGGATCCCGTCTTCGTTATGGGCAACGTCTAAAATTACATCCGGGTGCTCATGGATGAGTTCCCACCGGCCATGAAGCCCCGTTAGCTTTTTCACCTGCCTGAGCGCGGACTGCACGGCCGCAGGCGGCAATTTCCAGCCCTTACCATGCAGCAGCGTGACGGCTTCCAGCACCGTTACCAGGTTGCGGGCCTGATAAATGCCGGGCAGATCGAGATGATAATAGATTTTTTCATCGGCGACAGGGGAGTGGGTGACCTCGGCTACCAGGGTATGACGTTCGTAGGTCCAGTCGGAGACAAACCGCTGCCGGTCGGCATATACGAGGGGCGCTTCCTCCTCCCGCGCCTTCTCTTCAAAGACAGGCGCGGTCTCCGGATGATATTCTCCTATCACGACAGGTACTCCCTTTTTAATGATGCCTGCTTTTTCATAAGCGATCTTCGCCAGGGTATCGCCCAGCAGGTTCACATGATCATAGCCGATATTGGTGATGACCGATAGTTCCGGATGAATGATATTCGTGCTGTCCAGTCTTCCGCCCAGTCCCACTTCTACGATGGCAATGTCGACCTGCTCCTGTGCGAAATAATCAAAAGCCATCAGTACGGTCACCTCGAAGAAGGAAGGATCGATCTCCTCCGTCAGCGGCTTGATCCGTTGCACAAAATCCGTTACGAAATTCTCGCGGATCATCTCCCCGTTCACCCGTATTCTTTCCCGGAAGTCTTTCAGATGTGGCGAGGTATACAGCCCCGTTTTGTAACCGGCTGCCTGGAAGATGGCTGCCAGCATATGGCTGGTAGACCCCTTCCCGTTAGTGCCTGCTACATGCACAGAGCGGAACTTCCGCTCCGGATGCCCGGTGAACTCACTGAGCCGGATCGTATTGTCGAGATTGGCGCGATAGGCTGCTGCCCCAATGCGGCTATACATGGGCAGCTTGCTGAAGAGATAGTCTAATGTTTGCGGATAGTCCATAGATGGACCACAAAGATAAGCGTCCTAATTATGAACTTTGAAATTGAAAATGATCGTGCCGGTCGATTCATCCCCTCCCGGATTGAACTTTACCTGTTTGGCCTTGCGGAGAGCAATGGCCTTCATGGAGCCATCTGAAGTGGTAGACCCTCTTGGATTATAGCTTGCATCGGTTACAGTTCCGTTCGCATCTATATGTATATCGACCGCTACTTTGGCATTCTGGTTAAAATCATCTGTAAAGCTCGGCGTGCCCGTAATATGTCTCCCCGCTAATCCCCGGGAGATAGAAACTCCCGAATTACCCCTTCCCCCCCCGGTATAACTATCCGAATTCGGATTGCCTCCCGGACGCCCCTGGTCGCCGGTACCTCCGGCAACACCCTGGTTGCCCCCCGGCTTGTAATCGTCTGCATCATTGCCGCCGGTACCCGTCCCGTTCACCCCATGGAATACGGCTTTTGGCTTGGGCTTGGTCTGAGCCGGCATGATCTCCGGCTTTTTCACCGGTCTGGCCGGCGTTTTGACGACTTCTTTATCGGGAATCTTAGTAGCATTGGGTTTGGTGACGACAGCCTTTTTCACCACGGGAGCGTCTTCTTTATTGGCGTCGTCCGTTTCCACATCCTTCACGGGTTCCTTGTCTACGACAGCCTGTTTGGGCGGGGTATATTTCTCATGATCCTGTGCGGAAGGCTGGCCCGGCAGATATGGCTGGTCCGTTCCCATGCCCTGGTCACTATTGCCCAGGTTCACTTCGATCCCATCTTCCACCACCGGCGGCGGCTGCACCGGATGCGTCCAGCTGACGTAGAAAAAAAGGATCAGCAGCAATACGCAGATCAGCAGGGTGTAACCTGAAGCTTTTACATTCTTTTCCGATTCGAAATTATCTGTCATAATAGCACTGGTTCTGTCAACAATAGCAACTGTTCTGTCAACGAATTTACCACTTATTTGGCCGATAACGATGCAAATCAAGGGCTAATTGTCCTGGACTGTCCCTTCCACGCCCCAGATGGGGAATTTTAGGGCAGGTTTAACTTTTCCGGGTCTCTATCGCAGATTATCCTGCGGATTTCTCCTCCTCAGTTGCGATTTATTTTTTTATACGTCGTAGGATAGTGAATATCATAGGCGAGCTCATATCCTGCATCCGAGATGGCTTGCAATCTTTTTTTGCGTTTGTGTTTTTTGACCAGGCAGATAGTGCTTCCAACTAATGTAACGGCTATAGTGGCTAGGGCGGCGACGGCTAAGAACTTGTTTCTTTTCATATACGTAGAGTCATTTACAAGTAGTTATGCAAGCTCAGTGCCAAAAAATATCGTCCCGTCTTCCCCGCCCGAATCGCACCCGGCATCCTCTCACCCCATCCGGTGATAAACCCAATCCGGTATCCATTTAAAAATCTTCGCGATCAGCCACCACCGCCGCGTGATATACACCCTCCATTTCTTCGCCGCTATGGCCGCCACCATCTGCCGGGCCGCTTTGTCAACCGGCTGCACCCAGAACCGCTTATCCCCCTTCGCCATCGGCGTATCCACAAATCCCGGCTGAATATCTGTCACAAAGACCGGCAGCTTCGTCTTTTTCGCCCGGATATGCAGCCCCTCGAAATAAACGCTCTGGAATGATTTACTGGCGCTGTACGAAGGCGCCTGCCCATTGCCCCGGATCGAGGCGATGGAAGAGGTCGTGGCCAGATGCCCATGCCCCTGCCGGATAAAATAATTGAACGCATAGACCACAACGCGGAGAAAGCCATTTACATTGAGTTCGGTGGTCTTCTTTTCTACTTCCCAGTCGAGCGGATCGCTGGCCGAACCCCAGCCTGAATTATAGATCAGCAGGTCCAGCCCGCCCAGCTTGCCGATCAGGGCCTCCAGGTGGGAGAGGCTCCCGGTATCGGTGACATCGAAAGATTCAGTGATAATATGATTGGGATATTCCAGCTGCAGGGAATACAGCAGTTCCTGGCGCCGGCCCGTAACGCCTACCAGATTGCCTGCTCCCGCATAGATCCGGGCCAGCTCCCGCCCGATCCCCGAAGTGGCTCCGACGATTATGATTTTTTGCATGAAGCTAAAATAGACAATTCCCCTGCATTCAGCATCCTGCTCCTGACGGGGGCGCATCGGCCAGCAGGCAGTCTAATGCGCAAAATCCGCTTCGAACCGACCCTTGATCCGTTCCATCGGAGGATTGAAATAACCGAATTTCACTTCCGGGAACTCCTCATGGATCAGCTCCATCAACTGTTTGATCCCGATGAACTCCCCGGTATCGGCCACCCCGATCTTACCCAGGTACCAGTCCGGATCGATATTGAAATTACGCCATTGGATCATCGTCAGCCCCGTCTCCCGGATCAGCTTGCGCAAAGCCTCATACTCTTCCACACTATCCGTCATGCCCGGGAAAACAAAATAATTGATCGAGGCCCAGCCCCCGAAACTCCGCATGACCTTCAGGCTCTCCACGATATCCTCGAACTGGTAGTTATTGGGCCGGTAATACGCTTCATAGACCGACTTGCGGGCCGAATTCGTGCTCACCCGTATGGAATCCAGCCCTGCCTCGCAGAGGGCTCTTATCGCGGCAGGCTTGCTGCCATTCGTATTGATATTGATGCTGCCCCGGTCCGTATGCTTACGCATTTCCAGGATCGACTCCCGGATCGTCTCCCACATTAATAATGGCTCCCCTTCGCAGCCCTGGCCGAAGCTGACGATCGGAAAAGGCGCGGTTTGCAGATGCGGCACCGTGAATTCCACGATCTCTTCGGCCGAAGGTTTGAAAGTAAGACGGTCTTGTGGAGACGTAATGGATTCTTCCTGTGGTTGGAAAGAGATACAGCCGATGCAATTGGCATTACAGGCCGGCGAACTAGGCACCGGGCATTCCCAACGCCCCATAAAATAATTCCGCGCGGCGGGGCAATGGTAGGTGAGACAGCAATTATTCGCCAAATGTTTAATCAATCGGTTCTGCGGATACGCCTCCAGGATAGTCGACACCCCTTTATTGATGGTGTCCCAGTCATAGCCCTCGCAATCCTGGCGGATATCGTCTTCGATCCGGACCGCCGGAACATAGAACTTCGAGTCGGACCAGGCGGCGGCAGTATAGCAGAACAAGGGCAGGGTAGGAGCGTCCTTCTCCGTTTCATAGGCTGCCAGAAAAAGCCCGGTATGCGCCGGCGGGATGAAGGCGGCTACGGCCCACCCCTTGGTACAGAGACGCATCTCCCCTGTGTGCACATCGATGCCGATGCCCCTTCGCCCGGGTAGCTCATAGAGGGATCCCCCCTCCGGCAATTCGATCCAGTCGGCTGACGGGACGGGTATAGCATCCCATCCGCTGCGGCCGGTAGCATACAAACTGGTGTCTTCAAAAATGTTTCCCTTTCCGTCGGAATAGAGAATAAAAGGTGACTGCGTCAACATACGTAAGTGCAATGTCCGGGCTTTTTGTTCAGCACTTTCCCAGATAATGCCTGCAAAATTCGTGAATTTGCTCCAGTTCTGCGAATTCAAGATTTTTTCGCAGGTCAAAGCTCAGATTCTTGTCCTCGGAAGTGCTGATATGGATGGAGTCGTAACAGGCTTCAATATCATTGATATTCGACCATAAAAAGAACCGGTCCTCCGGCAATCCCGGTATGCTGACGCCGATATGGTGAAAAGAGAGTAATTCGTCCGAACGAAGGCTCCTTTCGCAGTAAAAAAGGTAGCTATAGGCAATGCTTAGGCTGAGATGGATGGTGGCAGTCATCCAGTTACGGGCAAATAACATCAGCAGCCCGATGCCCAGGAAAAAAAAGATCTCAACCAGCCGGAAAAAAAGATTCACCTTGGGCATTTGCCGCAAGGCGTCCCTGCCCGCCAGCACCAGGATGAAAATATCGAGGGAAATGATCACCTGACACCAGAAATAAAGGGGTGGGGACTCCGTCTGACGAAAATGACTAATGGCATGGGACAGGATCAAAAGCCCTGCGACAAAATGGAGTCCGATACCGGAACGCTTCAATTTCTCGAATGCAGGATGAACGACGGGAAGGGAGATGGAATCCATACAGCAGTGATTTGCCTCTTAGATGCAAAGAAGGCGGATTTCCATAAAAGATCACCCCCCCCACTTCAGGCATGCATCTTCACCCTGTCCGCCTCCTGCAGCCTGGCCTGGCAGTAGGCATTGAACTCATCCTCATCCGCATCATCCTCGTCGGCAGAATCCAGGATCTCTTTCTGAATCAGCCTGTTATTTTTAAAGTCCAGGGTCAGCAGCCCATCCTTCAATACGACATTATTGAAATCCGTCCAGGCATAACTTCGTTTGAACAAGGTATTGATCACGACCCGGTCACTGCTGAACCCGATCTCCAGCGGCCGCTTGACCTGGTGTTCCAGGAAAGACTGGAAAAAGAATAAGATCCCCAGCCAGGGTAAGAAAGACATGCCCAGCCAGCCCAGGCCGGCCAGCAGCAGCCAGTATCTGTAACGTACCTGCTGTCCGGTCTTCCGGTTTATAACAATATTGATCGCAGTACCGGCAAGTACCGCCGCGGCAAAAAGTGTAAAGAAAAGTTGGAAATGACCGCTTCTAAGCTGCTCATTTATAAAATTCAGGCCGGAAAAAACACACAAGAGGATACTGATAAGATCAAGGGTCCGCTCACTATCTCTTTTAAGAATGACTAAATAAGGAAAGATCATATCAGGGGTTGCTTGCAACCAGCAAGTTACAAAGTTTCCACAATATGCGGGCCCCTACATTGGCATCCCAATCCGTGTCGCCAACGCCCGTCTCTGCCAGGTCGAACCCGATAAAACGGCGCCCGCTCTGGACGATCTTGCGGATGAGGTAGAAGATCTGTTCGGCTTCGAATCCTCCCGGTACCGGCGTACCTGTGCTGGGGCAAAGTTTGGGATCCAAACCATCTACGTCGAAGCTGATATATACTTTTTCGGGTAAATGACTGACGATCTCATCGGCGATCTGCCTCCAGCTCTGCCCTTCGAATCCCCGCTCTTTAATGTCCTTGTCGAAATAAGTGATCACCTGGTAATTGCTGTTGCGGATATAATCCCATTCTTCCTCGCAATAATCCCTTACCCCTACCTGCACCAGCCTCTTCAATTGCGGAACCTCTTGTAAGGCGTTATACATGATGCTGGCGTGACTGTAGGTGAAGTCCTCGTACTTTTTACGGAGATCGCAATGCGCGTCGATCTGCAGGATACCGAAATCACCGTGTTTTTCAGCGATGGCCTTGAAATAACCCAGGGGAGTGCTGTGATCCCCACCCAGTAAGGCCACCAGCTTATCCTTTTCCAGGAGAGCCTTGGTTTGCTCGTACACCCAGTTATTCATCAGGACGCTGCCCTCATTGATCTCCTTCAGGGACTTGCACATGAAGCTGTTCTTCTCCAGCACTTCTCCCTTGGAAGTATAATTGATGTATAATTCGGCTTCTTTGCGAAGGTAATCGCTCTTCATCAGCACCTTCTTGTCCGGCTGCCGCATGAAAAGCCCCTTTTTCCAGGCGTTGTTCGTCTCTCCGTCGAAAAGATCTACCTGCATGCTGGCATGAAAGATATGTTCTGCCGCCCTGGCCGTGCCCGCGCCATAACTAACGGTGACCTCCCAGGGCACGGGAAGGATTACCAATCGCGCGTCTTCTTCGGAGAAAGGGAGACCGAAAATATTGTTTTTCGGATTGCTGGCGCCATTGGCGTCAAAATGCGATAAATCTGTCATGGTCGTAGAAGCCTCATTTGTAGAATGCAGCGCAAGGTACTACAGTATTCTGCAAATAGCCAAAATATGTGCTAAAAAAGGATGTTTAAACGTCGAAAACACCCGTTTTTTTATACTTTCTTAATATTTAGGCCAGTTAGGCAGTCTTGGGCGTGCCCCGGGCCGCCAGAGCCCGGCCCCGGGTCGGGCTTTTCGCAGTGCACGGCACTTCGCTCAGAGCTTCGTCAAAGCGTCGTTCCTCGCTTTATCCTCGCTCGTAACCTTCGTCTAAAGCAACACTGTTGCTTTAGACGAAGGTTATCTCACGCAAAGCGTCTCCCAAGATTACTTTCCCCCCATTTGCTTACTAACTAGTAAGTAAGTACCTTTGCGAAAACCGAAAGCTCCGCGGAATAGTCAATCCGGGAGTTAAATATGAACGCAACCCGCGACCAGATCATCACCCTCGCCGACGAATTCATCCGCACCCGGGGATTCAACGCCTTCAGCTATGCCGATATCGGCAGCGTCATAGGCGTCCGCAATGCCGCCATTCATTATTACTTCCCCTCCAAGACCGACCTGGGCATCAGCGTAGTCGATAAGGAGATCACAGCCATGGCCCGGTTACAGTCCCAGGTGGAAGAGCTGCCCGGCGACCAGCAGCTGCGAACGCTCGTGGACACCTTTTTCAACAGCAGCCGCAAAGGAAGGATCTGTTTAACCGGCTCCCTTACACCGGATTATGCTACCTTGCCGCCGATTATGCAGGAAAAAGTGCAGGAAATGTGCACGATCACCCTGGATTGGGTGACCGGCTGCCTGGAAAAAGGCAGGGCGGAAGGACGACTGTCCTTTCCCGGCGCCCCAAAAGACAGAGCCCTGCTGGTCATGTCCGGACTGCTGTCCTCCCTGCTTTTATCAAGGGTATTGGGAGCGGAACTGTTCGACAGGATGATCGGTCAGCTCCTGCAGGATCTGCAGGCAGATTTTCAGGTCACGGAATTATCGGTATCGGCAACAGCATCATTAACAGCATCATCGTCATCAACAACAACAAACAAAACGAGTAAGTAAATACATCAATATGCGAAAAGTAGTCGTCACAGGCATCGGCGCCATCACCCCCCTGGGAAATGAACCAACCACCTTCTGGAATCAGTTAATAGCCGGTCAGAGCGGCGCAGGACCCATTACGAAATTCGACCCCGCCGCGTTCAAGACACGCTTCGCCTGCGAAGTCAGGGATTTCGACGCCGTGGCCGCCGCCAGCCTGGACCGCAACGAGATCAAACGCAGCGACCTCTTCGCCCAATACGCCCTGGTCGCCGCCGATCAGGCAATTAAAGACTCCGGCCTCGACCTCTCTTCCATGGACCCCTTCGACACCGGCGTCATCTGGGGCACAGGACAAGGCGGCATGCAGACCTTCGAAGACCAGGTAAAAGAATATGCCGCCAGCGGCTCCCCGGATACCAATGACGGCCAGCTGACCCCCCGCTTCAGCCCCTTCTTCGTACCCAAACTGATCGCCAATATGGCCTCCGGCATGATCTCCATCAAACACGGACTGATGGGCATCAACTATACCACCGTATCGGCCTGCTCCACTTCCAACACCGCCATCATGGACGCCCTCAACTATATCCGGCTGGGTAAAGCCAAAGTGATGGTCACCGGCGGCTCCGAAGCCCCCATCACCGAAGCCTCCGTAGGCGGATTCAACTCCATGAAAGCGCTTTCCACGAATAATGCCGATCCAAAAGGAGCATCCCGCCCCTTCGACGTCACCCGCGACGGCTTCGTCATGGGCGAAGGCGCAGGAGCCCTCATCCTGGAAGACTATGAACACGCCCGGGCAAGAGGCGCACATATCTACGGGGAAGTAGCCGGCGCCGCCATGACGGCCGACGCCTATCACATGACCGCGACCCATCCCGAAGGCCTCGGCGCCCTCCGGGCCATGCAGGACGCGCTTAAAGACGCGGGACTCAACAAAGAAGACGTAGACTATCTGAACGCACACGCTACCTCCACCCCCGTCGGCGACCTGAGCGAGACCCGAGCCATCTCCCGCCTTTTCGGAGATCAACCCGAAAAACTGATCATCAGCGCCACCAAATCCATGACCGGACACCTGCTGGGCGGCGCCGGAGCCATCGAAGCGATCGCCTGTCTGCTGAGCATCCGGCATTCCCTCATCCCGGCTACCATCAATACGAAAGAGCTCAGCCCGGAAATACCCCGCGGCCTGAATATTTTACTCGGCGAGGCAAGGCCGCATCCCGTGAAAGTAGCCATGAGCAATACCTTCGGCTTCGGCGGTCATAATGGCATCGTGGTGTTTAGGAAAGTCTGACAAACCGTCCCGGCTTACCGATCGTAAAATCAATCACAAACACTTGCTGTGAGTGATTGTTTTTGGCCTAACTTTGCACCCAGTTATGAAAAAGTTGCAAATAGCTGTCCTCGTATGCATCGCGATAGCCATCGCCGTGCTGATTAGTTTCATGGGCAATCTTACGACCTACGAAACCATCGCATCCGCCCGGCAGAAACCCGGCAAGACTGTGACCATCATCGCGCATATCGATAGCAGGATCCCCATGGAGTATGACCCCGTAAAAGATCCTAATTATCTCAGCTTTCATATCAGCGATACCCTCGGCAATACCGCCAAAGTGGTGTACCACTACGAAAAACCTTACGACCTGGAAAAAGCCGAACGCATTACCCTGAAAGGCCAGATGAACGGAGACGTATTCGAAATCTCTAAAAAAGACGGTATCCTGCTCAAATGCCCTTCCAAATACAAAGACGACCCGAATGTGGCCAAAAAAAGCCTCACTCAAAATTAATATCAAGCCATGGATTATGTAGGCGAACACCTGTTGCCCGGAAAAATAGGGCATTTCTTTGCATTGCTGTCTTTTGTCGCTTCTTTTGTTGCCCTGATAGCTTACTATAAAACCGCCACGGCAAAATCCTCCGAAGAAGAAAAAAGCTGGCGGAAAATGGCCCGGGCAGCCTTCGGGCTCGATGTACTGGCCGTCTTCTCCGTCCTGTTCTCCATCATCTACATTATTTCCAATCACCTCTTCGAATACAATATCGCCTGGGAGCATTCCAGCAAATCGCTCACCGCCAAATACCTGCTGGCCTGTATCTGGGAATCCCAGGAAGGTGCTTTTCTGCTCTGGACCATGTGGCATTGCATCCTTGGGATGATCCTCATCCGTAAGGCTCGTAAATGGGAAGCCCCCGTCATGACCGTCTTCAGCTTCGCCCAGCTCTTTCTGGCGACCATGATCATAGGCCTTTATTTCTTTGGCGGCAAGGTAGGGATCAACCCCTTCATCCTCGTCCGCCAGAACCTGGCCGACGCCCCCATCTTTCAACGCGCCGACTACATGAGCATCCCGCAGATGCAGGACGGCCAGGGTCTCAACGCCTTATTGCAAAATTACTGGATGGTCATCCATCCCCCCATCTTATTCCTCGGATTCGCCTCCACCCTCGTGCCCTTCGCCTTCGCCATCGCCGGCCTCTGGAAAAGGGACAACACCTGGACAAAAGTAGCCCTGCCCTGGACCCTCTTCTCCGCCTGCCTGCTGGGCACCGGGATCATGATGGGCGCCGCCTGGGCCTATGAATCCCTCAGCTTCGGCGGCTACTGGGCCTGGGATCCCGTAGAGAATGCTTCGCTGGTCCCCTGGCTGATCATGGTGGCAGGCCTGCATACACAGGTCATTTTCAACGCTACCGGCCATTCATTGAGGATCACGTATTTTTTCCTTATCCTCAGTTTTATCATGGTGCTCTGGGAGACCTTCCTCACCCGCAGCGGCATCCTGGGAGAGACCTCCGTACACGCTTTCGTCGATGCCGGCATCCACGCACAGCTGGTGATCCTGGTGCTGATCTTCTTTGTCCCCGCGCTCGTTCTCTTTATCAGCCGGTATAAGCACATCCCCCATATCGTTAAGGAAGAGGCTACAGATTCCCGTGAGTTCTGGATGTTCATCGGCTCCCTGATCCTCTTCCTGTCCTCCATGTTCATCATCATCGCCACCTCCCTGCCGGTCTTCAACCTGCTGACGAAAAAGAAATGGACGGTCGGGGACGACCAGCCCTTCGCCTACAACCGGATCGAAATATTCGTCGCCATCCTGCTGGGACTCTTTACCGCTTTCTCCCAATATCTAAAATACAAACGAACCTCCCGGGACTATATCCTGAAAAAGATCTGGCTTCCGACGGCGATCGCATTGACATTATCCATTCTCGTCAGCATTTTCGGAGGCATCAATTATGACAGGTACGGCGCCGGCTTCCTGGCCGCCATTCACCTGGGTTTCTTCGCAGCCATCTACGCTGTCGTAGCCAATATCACTTATGTCTGGTCAGGCCTCAAAGGGAAAATAAAAGCCGCAGGCCCCTCCGTCGCCCATGTCGGCTTCGGCCTCATGCTGGTAGGCATCTTATTGTCCTCGGCTAAAGAAGAGGTCCTGTCTCAAAATACGACCGGTATCCTGTTGAACTTCGCTCCGGAGAGTAAGCAGAACCCCATGGAGAACATCACCCTCCTCAAAGGGGTTCGTACCGATATGGGCAAATACTGGGCGACCTTCATTAGCAGCGACTCGACAGATCCCCTCTTCAAGAAAACATTCTACCATATCAATTTCCAGAAAAAAGACGGCACCCGTCAGTTCGACCTCTATCCGAACTGGATGGCCCCGACCAAGGGAGCGCAGACCCCCGCCGCCAACCCGGATAAATTTCATTATTGGGACCGTGACATCTTCACCTATATCAGCGCCACGGATAACCCCGAACAGAGAAGGGACGACACCGTTCAGTTCAGGAGCTTTCCCCTGTCGGTAAAAGACACCGCCTTTTACTCCAAAGGCTATATCATACTCGATACGGTCCTGATCAACCCCAATAACGATAAATACCATTTCACGTCGGCCGACACCGCCCTGATGGCCAGGGTGACCGTGGTGACAAAGGATAGCATGCGCTATACCGCCAGCCCGGTGTTCCTCCTGAAGGATAATGCGTCCGTTTATCTCAACGATACCGTCTTCGCCCAAAACCTGGCTTTTCGGTTCAACAGGGTAGTCGATGGTAAGAAAATAGAGCTGGGGGTAAAAGAATCCTCGGCAATGATCCCCTTCGTCGCCCTCAAAGTGCTGGAATTTCCCCAGATCAATATCCTGTGGATCGGCACGATCGTCATGATCATCGGGTTCATCATGAGCATCGTATGGCGCCGCCAGCAAGCCGCCGTGGCCGCCGCTGCGCAGGACAGGACCGCCTGACCAGCTGCACCCGGCTCTTAATCAAGGCTTTACCCGGCTCTCTGGCCTTACACAATAAATTAATCCCCCGGCAGGGTTACCCCCTGCCCATCCATAGTATTAATCTTAAAGGTTTTTTAGTAACTTTAAGAGCATTTATGGCCTGTTCTCCGAAAAAATACCTGTTTGCTTTCTTTTCCTCCGTACTCCTGCTGACGGGATTGTACGGTTCTGCCCAGGCCCAGCAAACCACGCCGCCCGCCGATACGACGAAGAAGATAGAGCCCATGCTTCCTCCGGTTCAATACGGTCCCTACGATACCATCCTGGTCCCCGCCAAAGTGTACAATGGCGAACTCCTTTCGGCCCACACCATGGAATGGACCTGGGTGACCAAACCCATGCCCCCCGGCATGCGGAAAAAATATGAAGAATGGACCCGTTTGCGCAATGCCGTCTACGTCACCTATCCCTATGCCCGCAAAGCCGGCATCATCCTGAACGAAATGAATGCCAAACTCGCCCTGCTCACCTCGGAAGAAGAACGGAAAGCTTATATAAAGTCCCGGGAAAAAGACCTGAAAAAAGAATTTACCACCCCCCTGGAAAATATGTCGATCTACCAGGGCCGGGTTTTGATGAAGCTCATCAACAGGCAGACGGGAAATAACTGTTACGATATTATAAAAGAATACAAAGGCGGCTTTACCGCCCGCTTCTACCAAACGGTCGCCTTTTTCTTCAGCAGCAACCTCAAGCAGCCCTACGACCCCAAAGGCGATGATCAGGTCATCGAAACGATCGTCCAGGAAGTAGAACGCATGTACAGGGGATAACTACAGCCTGTGTATTTTTTCGATCAGCCCCGTAGTCGAAAACCCAGGCACGATCGGATTGATCACTACCCGTCCCCCCGACGCAATCACCTCTCTGGCGCCCACGATCTGGTCCAGCGTGTAATCGCCGCCCTTTACCAGCACATCCGGAACAACGGCATTGATCAGGTCCAATGGAGTATCTTCCTCAAAAATAATCACGGCATCCACCATCAGCAGGGACGCCAGCAACGTAGCTCTTACCTGCTCCTGGTTGATCGGACGCTGGTCCCCCTTCAACCTCCGGGTACTGGCATCCGAATTGACGCCTACCACCAGGAAATCGGCTTCTTTGGCGGCATCCGATAAGGAAGCGATATGCCCCTGATGCAGAATATCAAAACAGCCATTCGTGAAAGAGATCGTCTTGCCTAATAACCGCCAGCGACTGATCTGATGCCGCAGGCCCGAAAGGTCATATATCTTTTGCGGGATAATCTGGGGTATCTTCATAAATTTCGTTGCTTGTTTATTCTGGGCAATAAGAAAAAGCTCGCCACGCCGAACAATATAAAGCTCAAAAACTGCCCAAACCACAACAGCCATCCCAGGGCCTGACCATAGGGTAGGGAAGGGACATCATAAAAGGCCACCGTCTTCTGTACCAGCAACGCATAAGCGCCGATCCCGCCGGGAGATACGATCATGCCCACGCTCCCCATCGCCAGCACGCTCAGGGCATCTACCAGCGTCAGATGCCGGGTCTCGCTGATCGCAAAAAAACCAAACCAGGTGCTGAACCAATACAGGGCCCAGATCCCGATCGAATAGACCACAAAGAGAGGTTTATTCTTCAACGCCTTCACACTGGTCAGCCCATGCCAGATATTGAGAAAGATCGCCTTCGCCTTTTGCACAATGCTGATATGCCCGAATTTACCCAGCAGCCATTTCGCGATCAGGAACAACACCAGCACCACGACTATCCCGCCAATGATCTTACTATACGAAATTTGCCCGCTGGCGCTGCGGAACAATATATCCATCTTGCCGGACGTCAGCGAATGGATCACATTGAACTGGAAGACCAGCGTCAACCCGAATACGATCAGCAGACAGATCATATCGAAAGCTCTTTCCGCAACGATAGTACCTACTAACTTATCCACGGGCACTTTTTCATAACGGGAAATGACGGTACATTTCACCACTTCCCCCAGACGCGGAGCCCCCAGGTTGACGAAATAACCGATCATGACCGCCAAAAAACAATTCAGCCTGGACGGCCGGTAACCCATCGGCTCCATCAGCTGCCTCCAGCGAAGCGCCCGCAGCCAGTGACTGGCCAGCAACAACAGCAGAACGGGAACGAGCAGCCAGTAATCAGCCCTGTGCAGGGCATCTTTCAATTGCTCCCATTTCCGGGCGTCCATATCCTTAATGCTCAGCCACACAAAAAACGCTGCCAGCGCAGCGAAAAAAAGATATTGAAATATAGAAAGGATCTTCTTCTTCATGACAGGTACAAATTACAGCTTATTTCCTTCCCGTGGAAAAACGATCCATGGCTTAAAACTCTTAGCCTTTTCAAAGTCCATCCTTGCATACGAAATGACGATCACGATATCGCCTACCGCACCCTGCCGGGCTGCCGGCCCGTTCAGGCAACAGGTCCCCGAGCCCCTTTTACCCTTGATCAGGTAAGTCTCGATCCGGGTGCCATTGTTCACATTCACGATCTGCACCTTCTCATTTTCGATCATATTCGCCGCATCCATCAGGTCCTCATCCAGGGTCAGGCTGCCCACATAATTCAGATTGGCTTCTGTAATAACGGCCCTGTGTACTTTCGATTTAAGGATTTCTATATCCATAGATTTATTATCTGTTTTGAGATTGGGCCACAAAATTATACAAATTTGATCGTAAGTTCATCGTATCATCCTATTATCGATTTCATCGTAACAGCCTATTATCAATCAATCGTATCTCTCCCAAAAAAGCAGCGACCAGGGCTACCGCTTTCTGCCCGTCTCCCGCCTCGCTCCGCGACCCATCTCCGGTCTCACCCAGAGCCTCACCCCCGGTCTCACCCCCCGCACTCCGCGATCCGCTTCTCTCTTCCTCTACCCCGATCGGTTCCAGTGTCACCGCATCGGCCACCTCCACATAGTCGACCCGGAAACCCTTTTCTTCCAGGATGGCCCTCGCCTGCAAAAGGAGCCCTTCCAATACCTCTTTCTGGCTACCCGATCCCGTATCCGGCCCGCCATCTCCAGAGCGTGCCACCACCACATTCTCCCAAGCCTCTTGTATCAGTGACAACGCCCGGTAAATGGCCGGAGCTTTCGCCCTCTCCGTTGCCGTCAGCCGCATATTCCGGCTGCTCATCGCCAGCCCATCCGTTTCACGGACGATCGGACAGGGGTGGAGCCGCGTGGAATACTTCCTCAGCTTCAGCAGCCTGCGGACGACCATACATTGCTGGTAATCCTTTTGCCCCATAAACAGATCGTCGGGGGCCACGATGTCCAGCAAACGCCGCATGACCTGGCATACCCCCTGGAAATGCCCCGGCCGGTACTTCCCCTCCAGCAATGTCTCCAGCTTTCCCAGCTCATATTTCTCCAGATTCGCGGTCCCCCCGGGGTATAGATCGTCCACTTCCGGCAGGAAAAGGACATCTGTGCCCGCTTTTTCAAGCAGGTAAATGTCTTTTTCGATCGTTATCGGGTATTTCTGAAAATCTTTAGGGTCATTAAATTGTGTCGGATTGACAAAAATGCTGCAAACAGTGATTCCCGTTGACTTTTTTGATATATCAATAAGTGATATATGTCCTGCGTGCAGCGCTCCCATTGTGGGAACGAAGCCAATGGATTTTCCCTGGGAACGCTGCCCCTGCAACCAGCCGGACAGATCTCCGGCCCTTTTGAATAAAATCATTTTTTAGGTTTTTATACTCGTCAAAAGCAGCTACAGTGCCGATTTAACAATAAAAAGATTACCTTTGCAAACTATTTCGTTAAGGTTCCTCTCACCAATTATATCAAATAATGTTAAGTAAGAAAAGAATTTTATTTATTGCCAACGAAATGTCACCCTATTTAGAGCTGACAGAATTTGCAGAGATCGTGAATAAACTGGCAATCAAATCAAATGAATCTGGCTTTGAAGTGCGCTGCATTATGCCCCGGTTTGGAGTGATTAACGAACGCAGGCACCGCCTGCATGAAGTAGTTCGCCTTTCCGGTATCAATGTATCGGTGGATAACGACGATTACCCCTTACAGATCAAGGTTGCTTCCCTGCCCAACGCCCGCCTCCAGGTATACTTCCTGGACAATGAGGACCTGTTCAAACGGAAATCGATTTTCCACGACGAACAGGAAAAATGGTTTGAGGACAACGGCCTGCGCACCGTCTTCTATTGCAAAGGCGCCCTGGAGACCGTGAAAAAATTCGGCTGGCCCCCTGACGTCATCCATTGCAGCGGCTGGATGACAGGCCTTATCCCCCTGTACCTGAAGACCGTTTATAAAAAAGAACCCGTCTTTGCCCATAGCAAATGTGTCTTCACGATCGGTCAGCCTACCTTCAAGGAGAAACTAGGCGCCGACTTCCTGAAATTGGCCAATATACACGCCAATATCAAAGACAAAGACCTGGAGCCTTATAAAGAAGCCAACAATACAGCTTTATTCCGGGGCGGCGCCACCTACGCCGACGCCATCACTTTCGGCGCCGATAAGGTCGATAAGAAGCTGGTCGATGAATTTGGTAAGATAAGAGGCAAGAAAGTGCTGTCTTTCAATACCGAATCCGATTTAACAGATTATTTACAATTGTACGCGGATCTGAGCAAATAAGCTCGCTTTATAAGCCTCTTTGGGCCCGCGCATAGTATAATAATTTATTCCATTATTACGTTTCAGCGGCTATCTTTGCCAGCGTAAAGAAAAACCCATTAACTTTTATTAAATCTGTATTATTCTCATGCCTTATTTATTTACTTCCGAGAGCGTTTCTGAAGGACACCCCGATAAAGTGGCCGACCAGATATCCGATGCATTGATCGATAATTTCCTGGCTTTTGACGCCCAGTCCAAAGTTGCCTGTGAGACCCTGGTGACCACAGGGCAGGTTGTACTCGCCGGAGAAGTAAAGTCCAAAGCGTATCTGGACGTACAGGAAATCGCCCGTGGCGTTATCCGTAAGATCGGATACACCAAGAGCGAATATATGTTCGAAGCTAACTCCTGCGGTATCTTTTCCGCTATTCATGAGCAGTCTTCCGATATCAATCAAGGCGTTGACAAGAAGAAAAAAGAAGAACAAGGCGCCGGCGACCAGGGTATGATGTTCGGCTACGCCAGCAATGAGACCGACGATTATATGCCCCTGGCACTGGATCTCGCCCATAAGATCCTGCTGGAACTGGCTGCCCTTCGACGGGAAAACAAGCAGATCAAATGGCTCCGCCCCGATGCCAAGAGCCAGGTCACCCTGGAATATGACGATAATAACAAACCCGTAAGGATCGACGCGATCGTGGTTTCCACCCAGCACGATGATTTTGATACGGAAGGTAAAATGCTCGCTAAGATCAAGAGCGATATCATCGAGATCCTAATCCCCCGGGTGAAATCAAAATACAAGAAGTACTCCCGCCTTTTCAACGATAAGATCAAGTATCATATCAATCCGACCGGCAAGTTCGTGATCGGCGGCCCCCACGGAGATACCGGCCTCACAGGTCGTAAGATCATCGTGGATACCTACGGCGGTAAAGGCGCCCATGGCGGCGGAGCTTTCAGCGGAAAAGATCCTTCCAAAGTGGACCGCTCCGCGGCTTACGCTACCCGCCATATTGCCAAGAACCTGGTAGCGGCCGGCGTGGCTGAAGAAGTACTGGTGCAGGTGTCCTACGCGATCGGCGTAGCCCAGCCTACCAGCATCAACGTGAATACCTACGGCACTGCCAAAGTAAAGCTCACGGACGGTCAGATCGCCAAAAAAGTAATGGAGCTCTTCGACCTGCGCCCTTACTTCATCGAGACCCGCTTGAAATTGCGTAACCCCATCTACAGCGAAACAGCCGCCTACGGTCACATGGGCCGCAAGCCGGAGATCGTGGAAAAGACCTTCACCTCCCCCGACGGAAAAGTAGTGAAGAAAAAAGTGGAGCTGTTCACCTGGGAAAAACTGGACTATGTACCGAAAGTGAAAAAAGCATTCGGCATTAAATAAATAGACTCCCCCTTAAAAAAACCTCCCCGAACCAGGGAGGTTTTGTTTTTTCAGTCAGGGGTTATCGAAAAAAATAACCCCGTCCGAAAAAACTCTAATAATGGGCCTTCGGCCATCAGACCTGTGGTCTGATTTGTTTCGGGCACTACCTCTTCGTATTTTTGACCCATGAACGAATCGCACAACCCCTGGACAATCCTTTCGCAGCAGCCCATCTATGATAACCCATGGATCGGCCTCACGGAATACCAGGTGCTCAATCCGGCCGGCGGCAAAGGTATCTATGGGAAAGTCCATTTTAAGAACCTGGCCATCGGTGTCCTCCCCCTCGACAATGAAGGCAATACCTGGCTGGTAGGGCAATACCGCTTCACCCTGAACCAGTATAGCTGGGAGATCCCGGAGGGAGGGGGCGAGATAGGTGTTCCCGCCGTCGAATCCGCCCGGCGGGAGCTACGGGAAGAAACAGGCCTGGTGGCCAAAGAATGGACACCCATCCTGAAAATGCACCTTTCCAATTCCGTTACCGACGAAGATGCGACCGTATTTCTCGCCCGGCAGCTGGAACAGCATGACGCCATGCCGGAGGAAACGGAACAGCTGGTGGTCCGCAAGCTTCCTTTCGAAGAAGCATATCAAATGGTGGAAAAAGGACAGATCACGGATTCGATGTCCGTAGCAGCCATCCTGAAAGTGAAACTATTAATGCTGACGAACAGCGATTTAATTTAAAAAAATGACTGATAAATTCAATAAGAACAGAGGCGCTCAGCGGGGACCGCAGGGCGACCGCCCCCATCACGGCGACCGTGGGCCCCAGCGCAGCAGTAAGAAATCTCCCCTTCAGGGAGAGAAAGGGGGGCTTATCATCGGCCGCCAGCCCCTGATCGAAGCGATCCGCTCCGCAAGAGCCGTGGACAAGATCCTGCTGCAACGAAATACCACCGGAGAGTCTCTCGATGAGATCAAAGAATTGGCCAAAGAACATAATATCCCCGTTCAGATCGTCCCGATAGAGAAGCTCAACTCCCTTTCCCGGGCCAACCATCAGGGAGTGATCGCTTTCGCCGGCCTGGTCCAGTACCTGGACCTGCAACAGGTGATCGACCATGTGGTCGCCGGCGGAACGCCCCCTTTATTCGTTATGCTGGACGGAGTAACGGACGTCCGTAACATCGGAGCCATCGCAAGATCCGCCGTCTGTTGCGGAGCTCAGGCCCTCATCATCCCGGACAAAGGAGTAGGGGCCCTCAATGAAGAAGCCATGAAGTCCTCGGCAGGCGCCCTGGAGATCATTAACGTATGCAGGGTGGGTAGCCTGCTCAAAGCGGTGGATACCCTGCACATGAACGGGATCAAGGTCTTCACCAGCGAAATGAACGCCGATAAGAAAGTTTTTGAACTACCGATGAACGAGCCTTGTTGTATTGTAATGGGTAGCGAGGACAAAGGGGTACAACCCTATATCCGCAAGGCGGCAGACGAACATTTTACCATCCCCATGACCGGTAAATTTGACTCGCTCAATGTCTCCGTCGCTACCGGTATCATCTTATACGAAGCAATGAAAAGCAGATTATCATGAGTCCTTTACACACACCAAAAATTCCTCAATCCTCGACCCTCGCCGGCCGGACCCTGCCCTTCAGCGCCGGACTGCCCGCCAGCCTGGTCGAATGCCCCCGGGACGCCATGCAGGGGTGGCCTCATATCATTCCCACCGAAGAAAAGATACGTTACCTCAATTCCTTGCTGAAAGTAGGTTTCGATACCCTGGATTTCGGCAGCTTCGTCTCTCCGAAAGCCATCCCACAGATGGCCGACACCAGGGATGTGCTCTCCGGACTTCAGCTCTCCGGATCCGCTACCAAACTCCTGGCCATCGTCGCGAATTTTCGCGGCGCCCGGGAAGCCGCAGACTTCGACGAGATCACCTACCTGGGCTTCCCTTTCTCCGTATCGGAAACCTTCCAGCTAAGGAATACCAACAAGACCATCGAAGGCTCCCTGGCTACCGTGGAAGAAATGCAGGAACTCTGCGTAAAAAGAGAAAAGCAGCTGGTGGTATATATATCCATGGGTTTTGGAAATCCTTATGGCGACCCCTGGTCGGAAGAGATCGTCTTTCAATGGGTGGATTCTTTGACCCTGCTGGGTATAAAGATCATTTCCCTCGCAGATACCGTAGGACTGGCTACTCCGGAACAGGTCTTCTCCGTGACGGACTACCTGACCCTGCAATTGCCGGATCATATCATCGGCGTACACCTGCATTCCACCCACCATGGACGCAAAGCTAAAATAGATGCTGCCCTGCAGGCCGGCTGCCGGCGATTCGACGGCGCCCTGAAAGGCATCGGCGGCTGCCCGATGGCGGGAGACGAACTGGTCGGCAATATGGACTCGGAATGGATGATCGATTATTTCAGAAAACTGTCCCATTCCGACTACCCCAATCTGCTGGGCAACCTGGATACGGCAGCATTACAGGAGAGCCGCCGCATTGCCGATGAAATCTTTATATGATGGAATTTCAACTACCGATACAACTATCTCCTATCCCGCAGCCCATCCGCTACCAGGATAAAATATTGCTGACGGGTTCCTGCTTTACAGAACATATCGGCGGCGCCCTCCGGGACTGGAAATTTGAAATACTCCAAAACCCCAATGGCATTTTATTCGACCCGGCCAGCGTGGCTTCCAGCCTGATCTCCTATATCAATACCCGGCCCTGCAAAGAAGAAGACCTGGTCTTTTTCAACGAACTCTGGCAAAGCTGGCAACACCATAGCCTCTTTTCCCATACGGATAAAACGGCCTGCCTCCGGCTCATCAATGAATCCCGGGCCAAAGCCCATGCTTTTTTGAAAGAAGCTAACTGGCTGATCATCACCCTGGGCAGCTCCTTCTCCTACCGGCTGGTGCCGGAGGTTCCGGACTTCCTGCAAAATGCCCCGGCCCGAACGGCTGCCACGGCAGGAATACCTTATCCTGTAGCCAACTGCCACCGCGCCCCGGCCCCCTCTTTCCAGAAACACCTGATGACGATCGAAGAGATCAATACGGCGCTGGACAACTGCCTGTATCAGCTCTTTCTTTTCAATCCAAAGATACGCGTGATCTTTACCGTCAGCCCCGTTCGCCATGTGCGCGATGGAGTCATCGAAAACAATCGCAGCAAAGCCCGGCTCCTGGAATCCGTGCATCACCTGGTGAACAAATTCGACAGGATCTCCTATTTCCCCGCCTATGAGCTGGTCATCGATGTGCTGAGGGATTACCGTTTTTATGATATCGACATGGTCCATCCGAATTATCAGGCCACCAGCTTCGTACTGGAGAAGTTCACCCGTTTCTTCATCGACGAGCCTTCGCAGCAGCTCATGGAAGAATTGAAAAAGATCGTCATCGCCAGAAAGCACCGGCCCTTCCAGCCTACCACCCGGGCGCATAAGAAATTTCTTCTCGATCACTGGGAAAAGACCGTAGCGCTGAAGGCCAGATACCCCTTTCTCGACCTGGAGGATGAGATCGCCTATTTTTCATCGGCAACAGACGATAGGGCGGCCGCGCCCTAATTTCGAAACATACCCTAAATATCATTCCATGCCCACGACATTCGATACCCAGGCTGCCGCCATCCTGCATTTTTATCAATCCCTCCGCCCGGATTTTAAACGGACAAATGGAATTGAGATCATGAACCCTTTCCTGGACTCGTCCGCCTGGATGGTGACCAGGGCTTTTTATGAGAAGTTCTATGGAGACGCCCACTCCCGTATCTTTATCTTTGGCATCAACCCCGGTCGGTTCGGCGGCGGCGTTACAGGAGTCCCTTTCACGGATCCGGAAAAATTGCGGGACAAATGCGGAATACCCATCCCTGCCGAATGGAAGAAGCTGCCGGAGCTGTCATCCCAATTCATATACGACATGATCGATGCGTACGGAGGAGTAAAAGATTTTTACCGGCATTTTTTTATCACCGCCCTTTCCCCCCTGGGATTTACCCAACACGGAAAGAACCTCAATTATTATGACGATAAAGCCTTGCTGAAAGCCTGCGAACCTTTTATCTTGCAATGTATCCGCCGGCAGCTGGAAATCCTGCCGGCTTCTTCCACCTGCTTCTGCCTGGGAGAAGGAGAAAACTACAAACAATTCAAACGCATCAATGACCAACACGGGTTCTTCAAAGAGATCATTCCGCTGCCGCATCCCCGTTTCATCATGCAGTACCGCCGCAAAAAAATACCGGAATATATAGAAATGTATGTAAACAGACTGGGCGCCGTCGCCGGCAAAAATGTATAAACTATGGGTAAGGTCAGATTTTTAGGTGTATTACTTTGCTACAACGATGCCGATATCCTGGAAGAGTCACTCCGGCACTTGCTGGAAAATAATCATGATGTATTGGTATGGGACCACGGATCCGACGATGGTACAGCCGCCGTGCTGGATCGATACGCCGCTGATCTGGTCGAACGGAGATTTATTCCCCGGTCATTCGATTTCTACCAGCTTTATCAGAGGATGTCCGAACACCTGATCTCGGAGTATATCCGCCGGTACGACTGGATCTCCTGGCCCGACCAGGACGAATTGCTCGAAGGAGCGGACAGGACCCAACCGTATGATCAATGGGTCGAAAAGATTTTTGAAGAAGGATATGATTACATTCAATTTAATAACTTCAATTTCTGGCTCACCGACCAGGATGATCCGACGATCCTGTCCCCGGTCCAACGTATAAAACACTATGGGCTTTTTCCCGATTGCGCTCCCCGTATCCGGGCCTGGAGGGCGGCAAAGACGAATATCCGGGTATTCAATCACAATCCTATCGATGGGAGAAAGCTCCCTTATCATTTCAACCTCCGGCACTATCCGATGCGGACCATTGAACAGATGCATCGAAGGTTAAATAAGGACCGGGCCGGTCTGGAGAGGAATGGTTCCAATTTTCATTATAACAATATGACGATCGCCAGGGAGCAAAATAAGCTCCACGTCAACCCGGAGCTGTTACATATCGATGATGGTGTCAGCGAACTGGACCCTGCTGTGAAGTTCAACTGGAGGGAATTATATGGATATGGCCCCTCGAAGGTCGAGTAGGCCTGAAGGGGCTGGCTCTTCGGAATCCCCGGTCTCAACTGCAGGTCTAATGGATCCGGTCCCCCCGTACCTCCAGGCCCCGCATCACCCCGCTTTCATAGTCCAGCCATTCTTTCCAGCGCAGGCGCACGGTCTCCCGTTCGACATAGGTCTCGGCCAGCTCGATGAAGAGATGGTAATGACCGGCCTCGCTCTCCATGAAACGGCGGTAGAACTGTCGCAAATAATCGTCGCCCAATCCCTCGCTCAGCCTTTTGAACCGCTCGCAGCTCCGGGCCTCTATCAGGGCAAAAATGAGCAGCCTGTCCAGGAGCCGCTCTTCCTCATTGCCGCCTTTCTTTTGAAACTCCATGAGCTTGTTCACATATTGGTCCTTCCGTTGCCGCCCCAGCGTCAGCTTTCTTTTGCTCAGCTCGGCCAGGACCAGACGGAAATGCCCCCATTCTTCCGTTACGATAGGAGAGAGATCCTGCACCAGTTTCTCTTTTTCTGAATAGCGTTGGATCAGGGAAATACAGCTGGTAGCCGCTTTCTGCTCACACCAGGCATGATCGGTGAGAATGTCTTCCAGCGAAATACTGGCCAGGTCCACCCAACGGGGATCCGTGGGCAATTGCAGGCCAAGGATATTTTTTTGTTCCGGAACTGTTTCCATGCTGCAAACCTACCTAATTCCGTCGAAATGACTCGGCCGTCATTCACCCCTGCCTTGCAGGATTTCTATTTTAACGTAGGTTTGCCTGAAATTGCCCGACTTGAAAGAAGCTTTCCTTCATAAAAAACTCGACGAACGCGCCGCGCAGAACGCCTTCCGCCAGTTACGCCTCCCGGATGGCAAAACGGACTTCTGTTCCAACGATTACCTCGGCATCGCATCCTCCTCGTTCGTCACCCAGGACTCCGGATCACGCCCCCCCTCGCTTCCTCCCCCTCCTCCCGGGCCTCCGGAATCAGTCCACCCCCTCCGCCACGGCAGCGGCGGCTCCCGTCTCCTGGCCGGCAACTATTCCCTTATCGAAGAGACGGAAAGACAGCTGGCCGCCTTCCATGAGGCGGACGCAGGCTTGATCTTTAATTCGGGCTATGATGCCAACATGGGACTGTTAAGCTCCGTTCCCCAACGGGGAGACACCGTCCTTTACGACTACCTGAGCCATGCCTCCATCCGCGATGGGATCCGCCTCTCCTTTGCCAGATCTTTCTCCTTCCTGCACAATGACGTGGACGACCTCGAAAAAAAATTACAGGCGGCGGCAGCCGCCGGAGGAACTATCTTCGTCGTCACAGAATCCGTCTTCTCCATGGATGGCGACCAGGCCCCCCTGCAGGAGATAGCCCGCATATGTGCGTTATATGGAGCGCACCTGATCGTAGACGAGGCGCATGCTACCGGTGTGATCGGTAAGAAAGGAGAGGGATTGGTGCAGGCACTGGGGCTGCAAACCGCCTGTTTTGCCCGTATCCACACTTTCGGGAAAGCCGTTGGCTGCCACGGCGCGATGATCGCCGGCAGCGAGACGCTCCGGAATTACCTGATCAATTTCTCCCGGGCTTTCATTTATACGACCGCATTGCCGGAGAGCAGCATTCAGTCGATCCGCAAAGCCTATGCGTTATTTCCGCAGATGGATAAAGAAAGAAACCACCTGCAAAATCTGATCACCCGTTTCCAACAGGCTTCCCTGGGTTTCGAACGCCTGAACAGCAATACCCCCATCCAGGGAGTCGTCGTTCCCGGTAACGAAGCCGTAAGAGCATTGGCGACCCGCTTGCAGACGGCAGGACTGGACGTTCGCCCGATCCTGTACCCCACCGTTCCCAAAGGAGGCGAAAGGCTCCGGATCGTCCTCCACGCCTTCAATACGATCACCGAGCTGGATAAGCTGATCGCTCATTTATCGTAAAGATCTCTTAATTCTTCCAAACCTATAATAATCCAAATACGCCACAGGCGTATTGCCCGATAGGGCCATCATAAGACTATTTTTTGGGCCGGATTATTTTTTTCAAAAAATCCGGCCCAAAAAATAAGCCGGCTCATTACTGAGACCGGCCTATTATCTACCTGAACCACCTGAACTGTCCTAATATTTTGATATGCTTATAATATATATTACACTGTGTTTCTGAATGCAAATTTTGTGATAAACAGCAAGATGTACAATACCATTTTGTGGTAGTATTTTCCACTGCATGTATCTGCGTAATACCATTTAGTGGTAATGCTTTTCGAAAAAAAGTTTACTTTTAAAAACTTTTTACCCCATCACCTCAACATAGCTGGTATGAGAATCGTTCCTTTCCTGATCTCCTTTTTATTGACGGCCGGACTGATTGTTGGCCTGAATACCCAATGGGGCATGACGCCCCCCCTGGGGAAATTCCTGAGTCCCCAGCACGGTTGCTGGCAAAATGCAGAGCCGGCCGATCAGAATTTCGCCACGACCTTGTCGCTGCCGGGATTGAAGGAGAAGGCACAGGTTTACTTCGACGAATACCTTATCCCCCACGTATACGCGCAGAGCCAGCAGGATGCCTGCTACGTACAGGGATATCTGCACGCAAAATTCCGGTTATGGCAGATGGAATTCCAGACCCATGCAGCGGCCGGAAGACTGAGCGAGATCCTCGGCCCGGGTGTGAATAACGGCTACCTGAAATACGACCGGTCCATGCGGAGATTAGGGATGGTATACGGCGCTAAAAAGACCCTGGAAGAAATGGAAAAAGACAGCGCTACCAAAAGAGATTGTGATGCCTATACCGCCGGCGTAAATGAATATATTACAGGAATGAAGGAAAGTGAGCTGCCCCTGGAATATAAATTGCTCAACTACAAACCGGAACCCTGGAGCAACCTGAAAATAGCGCTGTTCGTCAAGTCCATGGCCTATGACCTGGCAGGCGCCGACAACGATATTGAAATGACCAACGCTAAAAGCCTCTTCAGTAAGGAAGCGTTTGCGAGACTCTATCCCTCCACACAGGACAGCCTGGACCCCATCATCCCCAAAGGCACCACCTTCCTCCCCGCAGGCATTCAACCGAAGATGCCAGCTACGGCGGATTCCCTGTATTTCAATAACAAGGATACCGTGACCATGCGGGAACTGAAACCCGAAAAAAATAACGGTAGCAACAACTGGGCCGTCAGCGGAAAAAAGACCCTGAGCGGCCGCCCTATTCTTTGTAATGATCCACACCTGTCCACCAACCTGCCTTCGATCTGGTTCCAGATGCAGATCCGGACCCCCGGCTACAATACCTATGGAGTCTCCTTTCCCGGAGCTCCTTATATTATCATCGGGTTCAACGATAGCTGCGCCTGGGGCATTACCAACTCCGGAAGAGATGTACGGGATTACTATAGCATAAAATTTAAAGACGATACCCGGCAGGCTTACTGGTTCAATAATGAATGGAAAACAGCCGGCCAGTGGATCGACACTATTAAAATAAGAGGGCAGGAGCTTCCCTTATACGATACCGTGGCTACCACCGTCTTCGGCCCCGTTATGTTCGACCCCCATTTCACCGGCTACTCCGACGTTCCCTCTTCGAAATCCTTAGCCGTGCATTGGAAAGCCAATGATCCCTCCAACGAGCTGGCGACCTTCAGCCGCCTCCAGTCTGCCAGGAACTACAGTGACTATAAAGAGGCGCTCGAACGTTTCCAGACGCCGGGTCAGAACTTCGTATTCGCCGCCAAAAGCGGAGAAATCGCCATCTGGCAGCAGGGCGAATTTCCGGCCAAATGGCGTGGACAGGGCCAGTTCGTCATGCCGGGAGAGGATAGCTCCTATATGTGGCAGGGCAATATCCGGGCCTTCGAAAACCCCTATATGCTCGATGATCCGGACAAAGGCCGGGGATTTGTCAGCAGCGCCAACCAACATCCGGTAGACACTACCTATCCCTATTTCCTGGGCAACGATTTTCCTATCTATCGCGGGCTGGCGATCAACCGCTTCCTCAGCCAGATGAATGGCATCACCCCCGCGGATATGATGAAGCTGCAAACGGAGAATTATGATATTTTTGCCGAAATGGCCAAGCCCCTCCTGCTCCGGAACATCGACGAATCAAAGCTCGACGGGCAGGCCAAAAGTTACCTGAACGTTTTTAAATTATGGAAGCTTCGCAATGATCCCGGAGAAGAAGGACCGGTCATCTTCAATCGCTGGTGGTTCCACCTGGAGCAAGGCATCTTTAATGATGAATTTTCAAAGACGCATTTGCCGATGTTGCGCCCTTATGAAAGCACCCTCCTCGAAGCCCTGCTGAAAGACTCCGCCTATGAATTTGTAGATAATATCAACACACCCGAAAAAGAAACCCTGCAGCAGGTGGTCACGGACGCTTTTTTAAAATCGATACCCGAGCTGGCACAGGCAGGAAAAGAAGACCGGTTGACATGGGCTAAATATAAGGACACCTGGGCCCGGCATTTGCTCCGCCTGCCGGCCCTGAGCCGCATGCACCTCCCGATAGGAGGGGGCACGCATAGCATCAATGCGGCCAAACAGTTTCACGGTCCCAGCTGGCGCATGGTCGTACAGCTTACGGATAAGACCGAAGCCTATGGCATCTATCCGGGGGGGCAGAGCGGTAACCCCGGCAGCTCTTATTATGATACATTCGTCGACACCTGGGCCGCCGGCAAATATTTCCCCCTCTGGGTCATGGACAAAGACGAGACAAAAGACAAAAGGATTAAATGGGTCGCTCACTTCGATCCAAAGAACTAAATTCGGTTGGATCGCTCACCTCGATCCGGCAGCTTCCGAAAAATAACAAACGACCAAACTGGAAAAAATATGAAATTTCTGGCTACTACCTTGCTGATCGCCCTGCTGAGTTTTCTTTCCGGCCTCTACCTGCCCTGGTGGTGTTTCGCCCTGGCAGCCTGCGGCATCAGCGCCCTTATCCCGCAAAAGCCTCTTTGGGCCTTTCTGTCCGGCTTTCTGTCCCTCTTCTTATTATGGGGTGGACTGGCTTGGGGAATAGATTCCGCCAACAATAGCATTTTGTCGGTAAAGATTGCGCAGCTCCTGCATCTAGGCAATTCTTCGCTCCTGCTGATCCTGGTGACTGCCCTCGTAGGAGCCCTGATAGGCGGAGGAGCAGCTATTACCGGAACCTTTATGACGACCCGTAAGCTCCGGACGCCCTCTCCTAATACCCCGGATATCAACTTGTCGTATGAAGAACAGGCGCCGGTAAAGTAAAAGTAAAGGAAGTGCCCTTTTCGGGTTCACTCTCGAACCAGATCTTTCCCCCGTTCTTTTCTACCAGCTCCTTACATAAAGACAAGCCCAGTCCGCTGCCTTTTTCCCGGGAAGTACCTGAAGTCGTATAAGAAACAGAACGATTAAATATTTTCGGATGATCATCCGGGTGTATCCCCGTTCCCGTATCCTGTACGGTGATCGTCACCAGATCTGTATTTTTACGGGCGCTTATCGTCACCATATCTCCCGCACGGGAGAATTTGATGGCGTTTTCCACCAGGTTGCGGATCACCATATCTACCATGATCTCATCCGCATACACCATCACCGGCCCCCCTTTTTCATCGGTCACCAGCAATACTTCCTTCTCGGTCGCCCGGCTCTGCACCAGGTTCTTGTTTTGACGGATAACCTCCTGCAGATCGAATGACCCGGCGCTCACCCGCATACCCTCCATCTGGCTTTTCGCCCAGAACAGCAGATTATCCAGGAGATGGGACGTACTGACCAGGCTATTGCTCATCAGGTTGCTGAAATGCCTGATCTGCTCTTCGGTCAGCGTGGAGCTTCTCAGTAAATCGACGAACCCCTTTAAGCTGCTGACCGGGCTTCTCAGATCATGACCGATGATGGACAATAACTTATTCTTGATCGTATTGATATCGGCTAACTGCTGATTCTGCATGACGATCTCTTCATTCTGGGCTTTCAACAGCTTATTGAGCTGCTGCTTCTGCAAATTGCTCCTGACTAAAAAGAAAGCCCAGAGCCCCAGCAAAAAGGCCAGACCGATAAACAGGTAATGTATGATCCTGCCTCTTGTTATTTCACTCTGTTGAATAAGCTTGTCCTTATTCAGCAGATCGATCTGATGCTGCTGCCTTTCCAGATCGTAATCAGATTGAAGAACCTTTAGCTCCTTCTCTTTTTCCAGGTTGTAGAGACTGTCATTGAGCGCGATCTCTTCGTTCCTGGCTTCCAGCGCTTTTCCTAAATCTCCCAGGTCCCTGTAGTCTGAATAAAGGGTATGATAAGCGCCCTTTGCCAGGTCTTTAATGCCCAGCTTCTTTGCCTGGGACAAGCCTACCAGCCCATAATCGATGCTCTTCTGATACTGATGGGATTGATGGTAGGTTTCCGCTATTAAGTTATTGGAGTAGGCAAGCCCTTCGTCGTCCCTGATCTTCTCCGAAATACGCAGCGAGGCTTCCAGGTAGCCCAACGCTTTTTCAGGCATCCTCTTCCTTCCATAATTATCACCGATATTTAAAAGCGAGATGGCCATGCTCAGGGAGTCATGCAGTTCCCGGGCGATCGCTAATGACTGGGTATTGTAGATAATGGCCGAATCGTATTGATTCCGTTCTTTATAGACTTCCCCGATATTTGTCAGCAGGGCCCCCAGGATAGTCCTGGAATTATGCTGACGGGCTGTTTCCAAAGCCTTCTCCAGGTAGTCCAGGGCTTTGGCATAGTCCCGCATATCGGTATATAAGATACCGATATCGTTATAGTTGCCCCTGATCAGGTCTTCCAGCCCCAACCGCTCACTGATCCGCAGGGCCTGTAATTGACAGTTCAGCGCTTCCGGGTACTTCCCTTTGGCCGCATACGCCACCCCCTTGACCTGGAGGCCCAAAGCAATACCTTTTTCAAATTTACTTTGCTGGGAGAGATCTATGGCTTTTTGCCCCATTAGCAGCGCACTGTCAGGATTCCGGTTCCAATACAGCCTCCCGATTGCATAATAAAGATTGACCTTATCCGTATCCTGCGCGGCGGATCGTACTTTCTCAAAAAGATCACCGATATCGGAGGATTGCGCCCTGCAAAATAAGACCGGGCCGAAGCATAGCAGGGAAAGGGTGACGAGTGCTCTAGGGTACACTACTTAGGAGTTTTACAGGTAAAATAAGCATTTGGGTCGAATTTTTACTACTAAAAAGACCTTTTAACTACCCCGGAAAGGACAAAAAGCGATTTTCAGGCAGTTCCTTTCTCTACCGGCAGAAGGATCAAGGCGTAGTTTTCACATTTTAATAACCCTCCCTGTTCTATATTCGCAGTAGCCTTAATACGTAATACGTAACCTGAAACTTCAAGCAAAGAATGAAACGAACTTTACTGCTTTTTCTTTTGCATACGATCACTTTTTTCGCCAGTCATGCCACCCGTATCTCCGGCACCGTGACGGATGACAAAGGGAATATTCTGCCTTATTCTTCCATCCTGGTCAAAGGGACCACCAGGGGTGTTACCGCCAATCACGAAGGAAAGTATTTTTTGGACCTTGCCCCCGGCAATTATACCCTCGCCTGCCAATATGTGGGATATACCCGGCAAGAGAAAAAGATCACGGTCGCCCAGTCGGCTATCGTAGTCGATTTCCAGCTGGCCCTTCAGCAACTCTCCATGGCGGATGTAATCGTTCGTCCCGGTGGAGAAGACCCGGCCTATGAGATCATACGGCATGCCATTAAAAAACGAAAAGATTACGAAGCGCCCCTGGACTCCTTCACCTGCGAAGCCTATATCAAGACCCTGATCAGAACCCGAAAACTGCCTAAAAAGATCTTTGGGCAAAAGCTGGAAGAGAACGATCGCAAAGAGATGGGCGTAGATTCAGCCGGTAAAGGGATCATCTACCTTTCGGAATCCCTGACCAACATCGCTTTTAAGAAACCCAACAAAGTGAAGCTGGAAGTCATCTCCGGCCGGGAGAGCGGGTCCAATGGATACGGATTCAGCCTGCCTACCTTTATCAACTTCTATAACAGCAATGTCACCGTATTCGCCGCCCAATTGAATCCGCGCGGCTATATTTCTCCCATCGCGGAATCCGCTCTAAACTATTATCATTACAAATACCTGGGCTCCTTTTTCGAGGATGGCAAAGAGATCAATAAGATCCAGGTCACCCCACGCAGGAAATATGAACCCCTCTTCACCGGAACCATCGACATCGTAGACGGAGAATGGCGTATCCATAGCCTGGACCTCCGATTGGTGAAGACATCGCTGCTGGAGGTCCTGGATACCCTGGAGATCCGGCAGATACATGTACCCGTCAGCCCGGGCATCTGGCAGATCAAGGACCAGGTCGTCTACTTTTCCTTCAACCTCCTCGGTATCGACGCCGTGGGCAACTTCCTGAACGTATACAGTAAATACGAGGAAGCTCCCCGCTTCCGCAAAAAATATTTCAACAATGTCCTGATGAAATTCGACGCAGCCGCTAATAAAAAACCCAAATCTTACTGGGATAGCGTACGCCCCGTACAGCTTGCGCCGGAAGAGCTGAAAGACTATAAGGTCAAGGACAGCATTTTTGAATACAACCGGGACTCCATGGGTACGAAAAAGAACCGGGATTCCCTGCTCAAACAACAGGGACCCATCAAATTCGGACAGGTAGTGTGGGGTGGTTTTTCCAGATCGAATTTTAATCCCGCCAATCCTTTCCGGTATTCCCTGGAAGGATTGCTTCCCAACACCGGCTATAATACGGTGGAAGGACTAAACGTCAATATCGTGGGCTCGCTGATCAAACCCTTCAAAAATGGGGGAGGGGAGCTCGTGTTTTCACCGCATATCCGCTACGGGTTCCATAATACCCATTTGAATGCATGGGGCACACTGACCCTGAACAGACATTCCTCCCCCCTCCACTCTACCAGCCAGTCCTGGTCCTTATCCGGCGGGAAAAGGGTCAGCCAGTTCAATCCGGCCAACCCTATCTCCGAATACCTCAATGACTTTTATACCCTCTTCCTTCGCAGGAACTACATGAAGATCTATGAGAATTATTTTACAGAGCTGAAGATGGATCAGCGCTACGATAACGGATTGCATTTTACCGTCAACGCCTTATACGAGGACAGGATCCCTCTCGACAATACCACCGGTTATTCCATCATCAACGTAAAAAACCGCGAGTTCACACCGAATTACCCCTTTGAGCAGCTCAGTACCCAATTCACCCGACACCAGGCCTTCCTCACCGGGTTTAATATACAGTTCCAGCCCGGACAGCGGTATGTGGAATTCCCGGATCGCAGGCTCTCGCTCGGCTCTAAATTCCCCACCTTCGCCCTCGCTTATCAGAAAGGCTGGGACGGTATCCTGGGCAGCGACGTCAACTTCGACAAATGGCAGTTCTCCGTCTGGGATGACGCCAATTTTAAGCTTAAAGGATTGCTGAAATACCGCTTCAGCATCGGCGGATTCCTGAATACCAATTCGGTTTATATCCAGGACTATCAGCATTTCAACGGCAACCAGACCTTTTTGGCCAGCGAATACCTGAACAGCTTCCAGATCGCCCCTTACTATGCTAACAGTACGACGGCGAATTTTTATGCCACAGGACATCTCGAACACCATTTCAACGGGTTCCTCACCAATAAGATCCCCTTGTTCCAGCGCCTTAACTGGCACCTGGTAGCAGGCTCCAACGCCTTCTATGTCAATAAGGATAACAACTACGTGGAAGTGTTCGGCGGACTGGAAAATATTTTCAAGCTTTTTCGGGTAGATCTGGTAAGCTCCTACCTGAATGGACACTATAACCAGACCGGCGTTCGGATCGGCCTGGGAGGGCTGCTGGGAGGCAATATTCAGATCAAAAAATAATGTAATTTTGCACCTTATAGAAATTTTGTTCACCCTGAATGTGTCCTAAAAGTTTCAAAAATGGCAGTATTACACAACCGCGTCTCCCAGAAGGAGCTAAAAGAACGTCTGTACCAGGAGACCGAACCCCGCACCACGCTCTCTTTCTATCACTATTTCCCTATCGGCGATCCGCAGCAGTTCCGGGATGAATTGTACACCGCCCTGAACGAAAAGAAGGTCTTCGGCCGGATCTATATTGCGGCAGAAGGAATTAACGCCCAGATCAGCGTTCCCCAATCCCATTTCGAATGGTTGCGGGATTACCTGCATAGCATCCCCTCTTTACAGGACCTGCGGTTGAATATAGCCGTCGACGATGACGGCAAATCTTTCTGGGTCCTGAAAATCAAAGTCAGGGACAAAATAGTAGCCGATGGCATCGACGACCCCGCTTTCGATATGAGCAACAAGGGGAAATATGTCAATGCAGCGCAATTCAACCAGCTGACGCAGGATCCATCCACCATCGTCGTGGATATGCGTAATCACTACGAATATGAAGTAGGACATTTTGCAAAAGCCATCGAAGTCCCTTCCGATACCTTCCGGGAACAACTGCCCATGTCCGCGGAGATGCTGGAGGAAAAAAAAGATCAGAATATCATCATGTACTGCACGGGAGGTATCCGTTGTGAAAAAGCCAGCGCCTACCTCCTGCACAAAGGCTTTAAAAATGTATATCACCTCGAAGGCGGGATCATCCATTATGCCAATACCGTAAGAGAACAAGGACTGGAAAACAAATTTTCAGGAAAGAATTTTGTATTTGACGATCGCCTGGGCGAACGCATCAGCGAAGAGATCATTGCCCGCTGTCATCAATGCGGACAGCCCGCCGACACCCATACCAACTGCCGGAACGAAGCCTGCCATCTGCTGTTCATCCAATGCTCCGACTGTGCCTCGAAATACGAAGGATGCTGCAGCACGGACTGCCAGGAAACCACTCATCTTTCCCTGGAAGAACAGAAAGAGCTGCGCAAAGGCATCGATAAAGGCCAGCATATCTTCAATAAAGCCAAAGCCCGTCTCCGGCGGAGATTATGAATTACCTATTTAGATAATATGTAAAATTTTTCCAATCAGCAAATAACTTATAAATTATTTCTTACTTTACGATCTAAATAAAAGCGTAAATCGTACGTTTATTAACTGATTAGCTAGCTAAATCGTTTTCACATCCTGTAGGAGGATAAAACGACCCGCAAAACCCAAGGCTCTGATACCATGAATACGGCTCTAAAGAAAATCTTGCTTTTCCAGGATTATATCAGGAATATTGGATATAAACCTTCCCTGGGTAGTTTTGAAAAAAGGAAATTGGGCATTTTCAACCTGATGAATTTCCTGGGCCTCCTCATCGGCATAGCCCTCCCTGTCGCCGGCCTGTTTACCGAAGGCTCCTCCTCCCGTCTTTTCTGGTTTTTAGCGTGCAGCCCCGCCCTGATCAGTCTGCTGGTATTTACAGCAAATTACTATGAGCAATACGAGTTCTCCAGAATGTGCTATTTCATCCTGTACCCCGTCATCACCAGCGCCGTATACGCCCTGAAAATAGACATGGGCATCGAATTTTTCTTTGTGTTATACGGAGTCCTGTCCGTATTTTTCCTTCGGAATATCTATAACATCATCCTGTCTTTTTCCTTTTCCATGATGGGATACTTCCTGGTCAGCACGGTTTGGACAAAGTATGACTACCACCTGGAAACAACCCATTACTATTTCTTCATTTTCAACCATCTTCTGGCGATCTTCTTTATTTTCTACGGGTTGCTGCTGATCAAAACGGAAACCACCCGCTACCAGCACCAGACCCATGATAAGAATTTTCAATTGCAGCGGAGCAACCTCAAGATCCTGCGGCAAAAGGCGGATATAGCGGAAAAAGCAGCTCTCCTGGAAGGACAGACCCAGCAGCTGACAGAACTGAACTCCTTAAAGAATAAACTATTCTCTGTCATCGCCCACGACCTCAAATCCCCCCTCTATGCCTTGCGCAACCTTTTTCGCAACATAGTGCAATACGATCTTCCGGGCGAAGAAATAAAGATCCTGATCCCTGAAGTGGTCACAGAGCTGACGTATACCACCGGACTCATGGAGAACCTGCTGCAATGGGCCAAAAGCCAGATGCAGGCGGAAGCAATCAAACCCCAGTTGCTGGACATTGCGAAGATCACGCAGGAAGTCCTGCAATTGCTGCGCTTACAGGCCGAAGCCAAACATATTTATATCCACAGCGGGATCGAAAGACCCGTCTACGTATATGCCGACAGGGACATGATCAATCTTGTCCTGCGCAACCTGCTTTCCAATGCTATTAAATTCACCCCCGAAGAAGGCACCGTCTCCATCGATGCCCGGGAAATGCGCTCCCATATCGAGATCTTCGTACACGATACAGGCACAGGCATCAGCCAGGCCAACCTGCAGAAATTAATGGTAGAAGACATCTATTACACGACCAAAGGCACGGAAGGAGAAGCAGGCACCGGCCTGGGGCTGATGCTCTGCAAAGAATTCCTGTCCAAGAACGGCGGCCATATGCACGTTCAGAGCGAACCGGGAAAAGGCAGCACCTTCTCCTTCACTCTGCCCAAAGGAGGGGAGTAGTCCTCGTCATCGATAGACCCGGCAGCCCGGCCCTCATCAAGGTTCCCCCTATTCAAGATTCCCCAGGGAATATAACACCCGTTGATAGGTCTCTTCCATACTCAGCGCCTGCGGCCTGAACGGCTCGCCGATCACCTTCTCATATAATTCGATATAACGCCCGCTGATCGTTTTTATCCATTCATCGCTCATCTCCGGAACCGTCTGCCCTTCCTTCCCCATAAAATTATTGGCGATCAGCCATTCCCGAACGAACTCCTTGCTCAATTGCAGCTGGCGTTCCCTCTTTGCCTGACGCTCCTCATAGCCGTCCGCATAGAAATACCGGGACGAATCAGGCGTATGGATCTCATCCATCAGGTAAATAGTATCTCCGATCTTCCCAAACTCGTACTTGGTATCCACCAGGATCAATCCCCTTTTGGCAGCGATCTCCTTACCCCGCTGGAATAAGGCCAGCGTATATTTCTCTAACTGGACATAGTCGTTTTCACCTACGATACCGCGACGGATGATCTCTTCCCGGGAGATATCTTCATCATGCCCTACCTCCGCTTTGGTGGAAGGAGTGATGATAGGAGAGGGGAAGTAGTCGTTTTCCCTTAGCCCTTCCGGCAAAGGCACCCCGCATAACTCTCTCTTCCCGCTGCTGTAAGTCCTCCAGGAATGCCCTGTCAGATTGCCCCTCACCACCATCTCTACCCGAAAAGGGACGCATTTCAAGCCAATGGCCACATGGGGGGCCGGGGTGTCGCTCAGCCAGTTCGGACAGATATCGCTGGTAGCTTTCAGCATATAAGCAGCGATTTGATTTAATACCTGTCCTTTATAGGGGATCGGACGGGGTAGTATCACGTCGAAGGCGGAAATACGATCGGATGCGATCATTACCAGCCATTTATCGGCAATGGTATACACATCCCGCACTTTCCCGCGATAAAAATTTGTCTGATGAGGGAACTGTAATGTGTTCATGCGGTGCAAATTAAAGAATTCAATGGTCACATGTAATTCGCCGTTTATATTTGTTTTTTTGGGGCGGCGCATTTCACTGCCCAAAATTAAATTTTCATTACAACATTACAATCTGTATTTTAGTAATAGATCCGGTATTTAGTATAAAACGGCTTGTTGATAAAACGATCTTGTCTTAACGAAAAACTTGTGCTATGAGAATTTCTCTTTTCAAAATCTCTCCCATCCTGGCGACTGCCATCTTATTTGTAACAACCATTTCAGCCTTTGCTCAGTCTCCCGTCACCCTTTCCGGAAATGTACACAACGCGCTTAGCAAAGAGAAAGTGCCTGCCGTCTCTGTCGTGCTAAAAGGCTTTACCACCGGTACTTTCACGGATGACAGAGGGAACTTCAAGCTGACTACCACCACCAAACCGCCCTATGTCCTGGTATTTTCCTCCATAGGGTTCGAAACCCAGGAAGTGACCGTCAACGAAGGCGCAGGCCCCATCCAGGTCGACTTCAAACCCGCCTCCTCCCTGGGAGCGGAAGTGGTGGTTTCCGCCAGCCGGGTGCCGGAACGTATACTGGAATCCCCCGTATCCATCGAAAGGGTGGGATCGGCTGCTATCCGCAACAGCCCCGCGACGGACTATTATAATGTGATCCGAACCTTAAAAGGGGTAGATGTCACGACTTCCAGCCTCACCTTCAACTCCGTGACTACCCGCGGCTTTAACGGCAGCGGCAACCCCCGGTTCAACCAGTTCGTGGATGGCATGGACAATCAGGCCCCCGGTCTTAATTTCTCCGTAGGTTCCGTAATCGGCCTCACCCAGCTGGATGTGGATAATATGGAATTACTACAGGGCGCCTCCTCCGCCCTCTATGGCTCGGGAGGTATGACCGGCACCCTGCTGATCAGCAGCAAAGACCCCTTCAAATACCAGGGAGTCAGTGCTGAAGTCAAGGAAGGAGTAATGCATCTGGGTAAGAGCGATCCTTATGGTGCCTCCCCCTACCACGATATCAGCTTTCGCTGGGGAGTGAAGGTCAGTGACAAATTCGCCTTCAAGATAGGCGCCCAATATGTACAGGCCACGGACTGGGCAGCTACCAACGAATCCAATTATATAGGCGCCGGCGCCGGCCTGGGCAACCATCCCATCTCCGGTACCCGCGATTCCGATCCGAATTACAATGGCGTCAATATCTACGGAGACGAGACCTCCGCCAATATGCTGGCCGTGACCAACACCGTGCTGGCCACCGCCACCGCCCAATATACCGCCCAATATGAAGCGGCCACCGGAGGAATCCCACCGACTCAGGCTCAGATCAATGCTTTTTTGGCTACTAACAGCCAGACGGCCCCTTTCTACAATGGTAAACAGGCCGGCATCATCCCCAACCAGAATGTTTCCCGCACAGGATACAAAGAGACAGAGGTGATCGATCATAAGACGGAAGTGCTCCGGCTCTCAGGTGGTTTCTATTATAAATTCACCCCCCGCCTGATGCTTTCCCTCACCGGCAACTACGGGACGGGCAATACCGTCTATACCGGAAGTGACCGCTATTCCCTGAAAGGCCTGAAGATGGGACAATATAAACTGGAATTGAGGTCCGACCGCTGGTTCCTCCGGGCCTATACCACCCAGGAGAACTCCGGACAGGCCTATAATGCCACCGTAACGACCCAATTGCTCAACGAAGCCTGGGGTGGGGGTAGTACCGTCTGGTATCCCACTTTTATCGGTAATTACGTAGGAGCCTATTCGCAGGCTGTCGGCGCAGGTGCTACCCCGGATGTAGCCAAAGCCACCGCCTTCGCTTATGCCAGAAGCCAGGCAGACCTTAATCGCCCTAAAGCGGGATCCACGGAATTCAATCAACTGCTGGACTCGGTTCGCTCTAAGCCCATTCCCAAGGGAGGGCTCTTCCTCGACCGTACCAATATGTACCAGACCGAAGGACAATATAACCTGACCGATTACGTAAAATTTGCGGAAGTGATCGTCGGCGCCAGCTGGAGACAATACGTGCTGAATTCCCAGGGCACCCTCTTCGCGGATAGCGCCGGCCGTATCCATACCAACGAATACGGCGCCTACCTGCAGATCGCTAAAAAACTCTTTAGCGATAAACTAAAGCTGACCGCTTCAGGGCGTTATGACAAGAACGATAATTTCAAAGGTAAGTTCACGCCCAGGTTCTCCGCCGTCTTCGAACCGGCCAAAGACAATTATATCCGGGCCTCTTACCAGAATGCCTATCGGTTTCCCTCCAATCAAAATCAATGGATCAACTTAAATACGGGCTCCGGTATCCTGATCGGCGGACTGCCTTCCCTGAGGACCTTCTATCACTTCGATACCAATCCCGTCTATACAGCCGCCAGCTTTACCGCATTCGTAGCTTCCGCACAGGCAGGGGCTCCTGATCCCAGCCTGTTGAAGCAACAGACTTTTGGAACATTCAAGCCTGAGACTGTCAATTCCTATGAATTAGGCTACAAGACCCTGATCAACAAAACGCTGCTGGTGGATATTTATGGTTATTATTCCGAATACCAGAACCTGATCGGCCGGGTGTCCGTAGTGCAATTCGGTAGCGGGGGGCCAATTGGATTCCTGACGAACGGCCAGTACCAGGGATATTCCGTATCCACCAACAGCGCTACCAAAATTTATACCCACGGCTTTGGACTTAGCCTGGATTATTTGCTGCCCTCCAATTTTACCATCAGCGGCAATGGTTCTACCGATCGTATCCATAATCCCGATTCTACCTTTACTACTTATTTCAATACCCCGAAATGGCGTTTCAACATTGGATTGAGCAATTCCGGCTTCGGACCCGGAAAGAAATTCGGTTTCAACGTTCAGTACAGGTGGCAGGATGCTTATTTTACAGAGAGTGATTTCAGACAGGGCGACGTAAGCGCTTTCGGGACCGTGGACGCGCAGATCAGCTATAAGCTGCCCCTTCATTCCCTGATCAAATTAGGAGCCACCAATTTGCTGGATCACTACTATGTTTCACAATATGGTAACCCCGCCATCGGAGGATTATACTATATCAGCCTGGGCTACAATATATTCTAACAGCACCCCATCCGGTCGGCCCGCCGCCCGGCTCTCAAATAAAGAAGCCGTCCCGATTACTTTGGGACGGCTTCTTTATTTATCAGATAGTTCGGGTCTTTATACGTTAAACCGGAAATGCATTACATCCCCGTCCTTCACAATATATTCCTTCCCCTCGATGCGTAACCTGCCATTCTCCCGGGCCGCCGCTTCCGAACCATATTGCACAAAATCATTGTAAGCGATCACTTCCGCCTTGATAAAGCCTTTCTCGAAATCCGTATGGATCACACTGGCCGCCTGGGGCGCCTTCCATCCTTCATGAATGGTCCAGGCCCTTACTTCCTGTACCCCCGCCGTAAAATAGGTGGCCAGGTTGAGCAGCTTATAGGTAGAGCGGATCAGCTTATTCAGCGCCGGCTCTTTCATCTTGTATTCTTCCATGAACAGTTCCCGGTCTGCCGGCTCTTCCATTTCCGAGATCTGCGCCTCGATAGAATTATTCATGATGATCATCTGCGCATTCTCCCCCGCTACAGCAGCTTTCAACGCCTCGGAGTATTTATTGCCGGTATGCATCGATGGCTCGTCCACATTCGCCACATATAACACGGGTTTGTCCGTCAGCAGGAACAGATCCGCGATCACCATTTTATCTTCCTTGCTGAGCCCCAGTTCCCGGATGCTCCTGCCTTGTTCGAGATGCTCCTTGCAACGTTTTAAGACTTCATATTCCACCTTGTTCCTGGCATCTCCCGTTTTCAGCAGCTTTTCGGATTTACTGTACTTCTTTTCCACGCTCTCCAGGTCCTTCAGCTGCAATTCCGTATCGATGATCTCCTTGTCTCCGACAGGGTTGATCGCCCCTTCATCCCGCAGAATATTCTCATCTTCAAAACAACGGATCACATGCACGATGGCGTCCACCTCCCGGATATTGGCCAGGAACTTGTTCCCCAGCCCTTCCCCTTTGCTGGCCCCTTTCACCAGGCCGGCAATATCCACCAGCTCGATCTGGGTAGGCACTGTCCTATTGGGCTTCACCAGCTCGGCCAGTTTGTCCATTCGTTCATCCGGCACATCCACCAATCCCATATTGGGCTCGATGGTGCAGAACCGGTAATTGCTGGCCTGTGCTTTGGCGCTATTGCTGACCGCATTGAATAAAGTTGACTTTCCCACATTCGGCAATCCTACGATCCCTGCTTGTAAGCCCATATAGTATAATTTCAATTTTAGAGCCGCAAAGGTAAGTAAAACGTGGGCAGGGAATGCTTATTTTTCTTATTTTCATGCATGGCTTTAAGCAGGATATGGGCGGCTTTCATTTTGGTGGCGATAGGAGTAGCAGGCATAAAGTATGTCTTTTCTCCTCATAACAAAGAGATTTTCAGCAGTATGGTCACCGGCAAGGCAGGGGATACCCTCCGTTTCGCCCCGGCCGTTTCAGCGGCCGCCGCCCCGCCCCCCGCTAATTTTGCCGTCCAACAGGCGGACGGCGTCATCGAGACCTGCAAGACAGCCGTCAACCTAAGCCTCGGCCTCATCGGCCTCATGGCCCTCTTTATGGGCCTCATGAGCATCGCCGAAGCCGCTGGGGGGATCCGCGTGCTTTCCCGGATCATCGGCCCCTTTTTCTCCCGGCTTTTCCCCGACCTGCCCAAAGACCACCCAGCTATGGGACATATGATGATGAATTTTTCGGCCAACCTCCTGGGATTGGACAATGCCGCTACCCCCTTCGCCCTCAAAGCGATGAAAAGCCTCCAGGAGATCAACCCCGATAAAGACACCGCTTCCAACCCCCAGATCATGTTCCTTTGCCTGCACGCTTCCGGCCTCCAGGTAATCCCGATTACCGTCATGGCCCTGCGGGCCTCTCTCAAAGCACCCGACCCAACGGATATCTTCATTCCTGTCGTCATAGCCACCTTCGTCGCCACGATTGCCTCCATGTCGATCGTAGCCATCCGGCAAAAGATCAACCTCTTTCAACCCGTCGTCTTAGCCTGGATCGGTGGACTTTCCGCGCTGATCGCCGCACTGGTCCTTTACCTGCAAACACTCGACGCAGAAAACGTACAATCCTTTTCAAGAACACTCGCCAGCGGAATGATCCTGCTCATCTTCCTGCTGATCATCGGAGGCGCCCTTTATAAGAAGATCAATATTTTCGAAGCCTTTGTCGAGGGCGCCAAGGGTGGTTTTGAAACGGCCGTCCGCATCATCCCCTACCTGGTAGGCATGCTGGTAGCCATCAGCTTATTGCGTACCAGCGGAACCTTCGATAGCGTGATCGGCTGGATCAAACATCTTTTTACCGCCCTGGGCGCCGATACCCGTTTCGTGGACGGGCTGCCGACGGCATTGATCAAACCCTTCACCAGCGCAGGAGCCCGGGGCATGATGGTGGATACGATGAAAACCTTCGGCAACAATTCTTTCGCAGCTCGTTTATCCGGCATTTTGCAGGGTTCTTCCGAATCCACGTTCTACGTAGTGGCCGTCTATTTCGGATCCGTCTCCATCAAGAATACCCGCTACTCCATCGGAGCCATGCTGTTGGCCGACCTGGTGGGCATTATTACCTCGATCTTTCTCTGTTACCTGTTTTTCGGCCATTCGGCATAAGGCCCATCCTGCGTCCGCCGGCCGCGGATCGTCTCCCACTATCAGAACAGGACAAACCGCGCCGTTAGTGCGAATGCATCCGGGACGAAATTGATAGCCGGACTAACATCCAATTCAGGCTTCCAGTCCAAAGAAATATTGATGGGCGCACGCAGGAATTTATAATCCAGACCCACAATCCCCGTAGGCCCCAGCCAGGTCTTCCCACTCTCGAACCCGGCATATCCCCCGGCGCCATAGAACCAGGTGAATCCCGGCATAGGCCCGATGATCTGGTACTTCTCATACAAAGCCCCAAAGCCAAAGCGGTTTCCGTAGGACACCAGCCCTTCTATAGCATTGCCTTCATTGATAAAATATTTGAAGCTGAGAGAATTGCTCAGGGTAGGAGTGCCCGAGCTGAACCGGAGGCCGACGGCCATTTTATAACCTTCTATCGAAGCTTGCGCCGAGTCTTGTGCGGACAGGCGATTGGACACGCCACCGCTTACCAGCAGCGCCAGGCAAAAGGGGATCATTCGCATAAAAAGGGATTTATCCCTTTGGAACGGAGATCGGGCTAAAAGTATTGAGGGGAGGGTGTTAGAGTTTTCTTAAATCGGAATTGTCAGGCAGCGTTCTCACAGCAATAATCAGGCTGCGACCCCGCTGCCGGTGGCATCAAGTCTTATTTACTGTCGTCGGTTTCAGGCGTCTTGTCCTTCATCAGGTCTTCCTTGCTCTTAGGCCTTTTATCCTCATAGTATTTGAAACCACGCAAACGCATATCGTCAAAATTGACTTTCTTAAAAGGGATCATCGAACCTTCTACCTCACTGCGAAAGACCACCCGGTTCAGCTCTCTGCCTTTACCGTCGTCCTTCAGCGCAAATATCATATCGATAATGTCGGCATGCGCCTTATTCACCCCGGTATAAGCCTTGTTGTCGTCGCGGACATAATAGATACTCTCCGCATTGCCCTTGGCCCGCATATAATCGACCTCCCCATTCTTAAAATAGGCATTGATCGTAGTGCCCTTGAGCTGGTTATAGAAATTCTTGCCCACCTTATTGATAGCCAATGCGTTTTCAAACACATATAGCCGATTGGCTTTTTTATTCTTCGTATAGACATACATGGTGTCCCCGGTGACCTGGTAGTCACCGCTCCCCCAGGCGATCGGGTTATAGAATAACCGGAAGATCGAATCCTTACCGGAGTAATAGAGACTATCCCCGACAGCCTGCAACGAGTCGGAAAAGATCCTTACATGATGATACCCCTTTATATACCGCAGACTGGTGTCCGTGATCGTCGCCTCTTCCACCTTGATGGCCCGCATGCTATCCGCCGCTTTCTTCTGCAAACTATCATCTATATGCAGTTGCAGACTATCGGCAGCCCTTCTCTTTAAACTATCCTCCACTACTATTTTCAAACTATCCATCCGGAGACTATCGACCCTCCGCTGCTTATTGGCCTGACGAATCCTGTACAGGCTATCCGCCCTTAGCTGCTTCGGCGTTCTGGGCCTGCTGGCCATATACGTACTGTCCTTCACAAATCTGGCCCGTCGCGAAACACTGTCCGAAAAAGCCCGGTTCTTTCGGGATACGCTATCGGCCGTCGCCCTGATTTTATGGGCGATGCTGTCTGTTGTCGCCTTCTGCGCCGCCTTAACAGCAGCCAGCTTGTCGCGCTTATCCTGCTCTGCCTCCTTCTCTTTTTTTCGCTGCTCCCGCGCCAGTTCCTTGGGACTAAGCTTCTTCTTCGAGGTATCCGTTATCTTCTTTCCCAGGCTATCGGTCATCCTCTTCCCAAGACTATCCGGACCGGCTCCCGGCTTATGGCCCAAACTATCGGCGGCCCCGGGTTTCCTGCCCAGGCTATCCGCTGTCTCCAGGCTATCCGGCGGCACAGGAGGCTTGCCGTTGGCGAATTTTCCCCCCAGGCTATCGCTCAGGTCTTTTATGACCATCCGATGGGTACTGTCCGGCATGATGGATAACAAAGTGTCCTGCTGATTCATGGTGTCCGCCGCCGCAGCGCGATGCAGACTATCCGCCGATCTTCGGTACAGACTGTCGACATAGATCTTATGCAGGCTATCGGCGATCTCCATTTTCCGCGAAGCCGCCAGCGCATCGATCAACCTGCCGGACATGAGTGTATCCGCCACGATATAGATGGAATCCTTATCCTGTTTAAGGCTCATCATCGGCTTTTCAGTAGCGAAGAAAAGACCGCTTTTTTTGTTGTTGAGCAGGTGATTGGCTGTCAGCACAAATCCCTGCGCCGTGTCTTTATAAACAGCATTTCCTTGGGCCAGGCTGATGCCCGTACTATCGTCCATCTGTACTATATCTCCCGTGAGCCGCTGGGAGCCGTCGGTGATGACCGGTCCTTTGCCGAAATAGGCCTTCCGGTTTTTCAGGTCATAATAGCCATTGCTGGTCCGTACCGTACGCTTGGTACTGTCTTTAAACTGAATGAAGGTCTCTGTAATAAAAGTAGACACCTGCGTCTGCGTATTGTATAAAAGGGAGTCCGCGCTCAGGTCATATTGCGGATCCCTCAGCACGACGCTCTTTTTAAAGTGCACGTCCTTGGTATCCTCATAGTACGTGGCCTCTTCGCTGGTCAGCACCGATTCCTTGTTCACGATCTTACCCCCGTGCACGTACACGCCTACCTTCGTGTTCAGGTCATACTGCAGCTCCTGGGTCGTGAGAACGCCCTTGCCATCCGTCAGCCTTACATCTTTATTAAAATATACCTTTCGGACATTGACCTGGTACTTCATATAGTCCGAATAGATATTCGTAGAGTCATTATCGTTGATATGGACATGCCCGTAGCACTCCAGGACGCTGTCCCGGCTATTGCGCACCATGCTGTCGCAATAGATAAGGGTCTTCCCTTCCTTGAGCTTTACATTGCCGACCAGGAAAGTCATGCTTGTGATGGAATCTACCGTCTGCGACCGGAAATTATCCGTATTCAGGATCAGCACCACTTTTACGGTGTCGTTGCCCGGCGTTCGAAAGTCCAGCTGTCCCTGCGACCAACCCTGACGGCTTAGCAACAGGCTACAGCAGGTCAGGACGACCGTATAAGCCAATATCCTTAGGTTCATCTACTTTACTTATTAACGGGTTTCGCCACGGAATCGACAGGGGCCATCAGGGGGCCGCTCTTGTCCTTCTTGCCAAATACGGAGATATTTACATAACGCTTGGGATGGATCCGGACATCATCCAATAAGATATTCAGACTGCGGGAAGTCCCCTCCAGGTTCTGATAGAGTTTTTTATCGTTTAACAACAGGCCCAGCGATCCATTATTGCTATTCACCTTGCCGACTACCCCCTTTAATTCACCAATAGCGGAATTCAGGTTCTCCAGGGTCTCCGGGATTTTGGCCGCTGCCAGGTTGGAAGAAGTCTTATCCAGGTTTTCCAGGGTCTTGCTGACATGCTCGTTGTTTTTGGCCAGGTTGCCGGTGAACAGGTTTACATTCTTCAGTGATTGCGCCAACTCACCCGACTGAGCATTCAGGAGGGTCTGCAGAGAAGCTGAAGAGGCCGCCAGGTTGGCAACGATGGAGCTTAAATTATGCTTCAGTTTGGGATCGAAGAGGGTTCCGACTACCTGCACCAGGGAATCCAGGTTTTCCAGCGTTCCGTTCAGCGATAGAATAACCGGGTTGATGCTCTGCTGTACCTGGGATAGCAAATTCGGCTTCAGGCTAGTTTGCAGGGTATCCCCGTCATTCAGGAACTGGGTATCGTCTCCCCGGACGATCACGATGGTGCTGGAGCTGATCAGGCCGGAATTGATCGACCCTACCGAATTTCGGGGGATATGGACATCTTTTTTGAGGACAATGGTCACCACGATGCCCCTGGTCAGATCCTTGTCCGATTCGTTGATAGCGGCCACGGACCCGATCGTCAGCCCATTCACCTGTACCGCATTGGATACTTCCATGCCTTCGACATTGCTAAAGACCGCATACAATTTCTTGGTGTGCTCGAATAGGCTGCTGCCCTTCAGGAAATTAAAGCCCAATATTAACCCGGTGACGGCCACGACTGCCAGTATCCCGATCTTAGTCTCATTAGCAATTTTCATCCGAATGGATTTACGTTTATAATACCTACAGGTAGCAAATGTAGGAAAATTGCCGGCTCTTGTGGCGAAGACAACGTTAAACCTTATTTCCGGGGCGCAGGGAGGCGATTCGCCGGCTGCCTGGCGGGATAGTAATTCCGGGCTACACCCGCATTGGGAGAGGCTACCGGCCGGAAAGAGGATGGCTCCGCGCCCGTATGGCCTTCCAGCGTATCCTTGTAGCGTTTGAGCGCATCCAGGATATTTTGCACGATCTCATTCTGACCATCCTCGCTATTCAGGAACTCTTCCTCTTCCTTATTGCTCAGAAAGCCCGTTTCGATCAATACGCTGGGCATGCCCGTGGCCTGCAGCACCTGGATACCTTCGTCCCTTTGCAGCACTCCATCGCTGTGACGCCCGGCTTTGACGAACTCGCTCTCTACCAGGGTGGCGAAAAGGGCGCTGTTGGCAAAGTATTTCTTTTCATAGAGCTGGGCCTTGATCTTGGCTTCCGGAGAGTTGCGGTCGAAGGCTTCGTTATCGGCCTGGGCATTGCTGCTATCCGTCAGATCGTTCTCCCCGCCCTCTGCCGCTTCACGCTGGTTGATGGCCGTTCCTTTAAATTGATTCCGGTCCGCCTTCCAGATATAGCTTCCCGTGCCTACCCGGGTATTCTTTACATAATAGGTCTCATAGATGGGAACCCTCTTTTTTCGTTTGCCTTTCCCTACCAGCTTATGACCGATAACCTTATGGATCGCATACGTACCGGGGCTATGACCGTCGTTGTTGGCATGAATACATATAAACAGGTCTCCCTTGGATCTATTGGCCAGCTCCGCACGGTAGTGAAGACCGGTACTTTTGGTGGGCATATTGCCCGGCATGATATCCGTGGTGCGGGTAAATACGATCTTCATATCCGGGAAGGCTTCTTGTATGGCTTTGCCCAGTTTCAGAGAAATGGCCAGGGCGACATTCTTTTCCTGGGAAATCAGCCCGGTAGTGCCCGGATCAAAGCCCCCATGCCCCGGGTCAATTATAATAGTGCGCAGAACAGACTTCTGTTTAGGGTGAGTATCGAACGAAGTAATAGTGCAAACAATGCCGGACAAAACCAACAAAATGGTCAACTTTTTCATCATAGTCATTTTATTTTACCGATTCCCTCCAATCTTCACAAAATCTTAATGCTGTAATGGCTATTTTTGTTCATTCACAAGCAGGACCCATATGAGCATCCTGATTTTTTAATAAACGAATAGATTAACCTATTATCTATTCGTTGTTTTATAAATGTATGAATATTAACGGCCTCAAAATTAGCTCAAAAATATTACTGACATTGATTTTTACTGCTATATTCTTTTCAGTAACGCTCAATAGTCCTGCAAATTATTCGTCATTTAACCGTTTTTGCAAAATATTAGCATTGGGCCAGGACACCTCCAAACCCCGTGTCCGGCACCCCAAAAACCATGGGGCCATCACCGATACGGTACATCCCGGCTCTCTCCGTCCCGCCGGAGACACGCTCCGCCGGGACTCCCTGGGCATAGCCGGGGACACCACCCGCGACTCCCTGCACAGGACCGTCGACACCCTGGACTACAAGATCTCCAAAGACACCCTTGCCGCAGCAATCGATTATAAGGCCTCCGATTCGGTGGTCATGAACGTCCCGTCCAAAAAGATCACCCTTTATAATAAAGCCAATACCAAGTACAATGATGCCGAACTCTCCGCTTACCAGATTGAATTCGATCAGAGTCGCAATGTAGTGGTCGCCTCCTATACCAAGGACACGGCCGGCAATATTGTCGGGTATCCCAAGATGGTGCAGCAGGACAATACCATGCGGTCCGACACGATCATCTATAATATCAAGAGCCAGAAAGGGATAACCAGGAATACCTACACGAATTCCGGCGAAATGTTTGTCCATGCGGAAAAAATGAAAAAGATCTCTCCGCAGGAATATTACGCTTCCCGGGGGGTCTTCACCACCTGTAACCTGGATACCCCCCATTTTGCTTTCCGGACCAACAGGATGAAGCTCATCAATAAGAAATTTGCGATCACCGGCCCGGTACACCCTGAATTCGAAGGAGTGCCGATACCGATCTATATACCCTTCGGCTTTTTCCCCCTGTCACAGGGCCGGCATTCAGGCCTGCTTCCTCCCCAGTTCACAGCCAGCGATCAGGCCGGTATCGGCCTGGAGGGGTTAGGGTATTACAAAGTGATCAACGATTATTTTGACGTCACCCTGCGGACGAACCTCTATTCTTATGGGGGATGGTCCGTCTTCGTCACCCCGACCTACCGAAAGCGGTACCACTACAGCGGACAGGTTAATTTTACTCTGCAGAACACCCGCCTGCTGAGCGACGCCGGCAAAGACGCCTATACGACCGCCCGGACATTCAATTTCACCTGGAGCCATACGGTAGACAGCAAAGCCAGGCCGGGTACCAACTTTTCGGCCAATGTCAACGTGGCCTCTACTAAATACAATACCTACCAGCTATATAATCCGCAGGCGACCTATAACAATCAGCTGGGATCTTCCATTACTTATTCCAAAACCTGGAACGGCAAATACAATCTGTCGGTCGCCGGTAACCATAGTCAGAATAACCTGACCCGCCTGATCAATGTCAACCTGCCTACGATCGCTTTCACGGCGCCTACGATCTATCCTCTGCAGAACAAGAACTCGGCAGGGCTGCCCAAGTGGTATGAGAAATTCGGAATTGGCCTGACCACCAACGTACAGGGAGGAGCGAACTTCTATGACTCAGCCGCCAATTTTAAAAAGATCATCGACAGCGCGTTTCAGTGGGGAGCACAGAACACCATCCCCATCAGCCTGACCCTGCCGCTGAAAGGACCCATCCAGGTGACCCCCGGCGTCAGCTACTCAAACAGGCTCTACTCCCGGAAACTGTTCATGAAGTACAATGCCGACAGCAACAGGGTGGATACTGTAGGTAACCAAAAAGGTGTTTGGGTGGGGCACGACATGTCTTTTAGCCTTAGCCTCAGCTCGGCGATCTTCGGTACCTTCCAGAACTTTGGGAAGAACAGCACCCTGATGGGGATCCGGCATGTCATCCGGCCGACGATCAGCATCAGCTATAAGCCCGATCTGGCCGGCCCTTCTTATTATAACCTGACGACGCCTTATGATACGGCGGATAAAGCCAAGACTACGCATCTCCAGCGAATGTCCTACTACCAGGGAAGTACCTATGGACCTTTTGGGGAGGGGACTTTCGGCGGGATCTCCTTCGGTCTGGACAACCATTTTGAAATAAAGACCCGTTCCAAGAAGGATACATCGGATGGAGGTGTTAAAAAGACTACCATCATCGACGGGATTGGATTTACCGGCAGCTATAACTATCTGGCGGACTCCTTTAAATTGTCCCCGATCAGTTTCTATTTACGCAGCACTTTATTCAAGAATATCAATATCACGGGCGGCGCTACCCTTGACCCTTATAAGGTGGACAGTTTCGGGAACCGTAAGAATATCCTCGCCTGGTCGGGTGGCAAGTTCGCTTTGGGCAGGGTCACTGCCGGTAACCTGGCCATCTCCACCAGTTTCAAGAGCAAGGCCATTGACCCTAAGCTGGAGCAGCAGAAGAAGGACATGACCCAGGATCAGGTTCCTGTGACCATGGAAGAACAACAGGCGCAAATGAACTATATCCGGCAGAACCCGGCTCAGTTTGCGGATTTCAATATTCCCTGGTCGCTCAATCTCTCCTTTGCCCTCAACTTTACGAATGCGGAGAAGGCGGATTATTCCGGCTTTGCCACGACCATCACTTCGAGTCTCAACTGGAACGGGGATTTCAACCTGACGGAAAAGTGGAAGATTGGGTTGAACGGGTACTATGATGTGAAATATGAGAAATTGCAAACCCTCACCATGTCCATCTCCCGGGATCTGCACTGCTGGCAGATGTCTATCAACGTGACACCGGTGGGGATCAACCACTACTTCAATATTACCATCAGCCCCAAATCCGGCATCTTACAGGATCTGAAGATCACCCGGAACAAGTATTTCTACGATCAGTAAAGGATAGCCGGCTTAGTCTCTTACAGAATGGCGCGTCATCGGCTGCTATTTCTCCCGAACAGGCTAGTCCTTGTTCGCGACATAATAGTCCCACATGATTTGGAAGACCCTTTGCTTCAGGCCCTCGACGTTTTCGCCCGGTTCGGGAACGATGGGATCCAGGTAATGCATCCGCAGCCTTCTGGGACGCACAAAGAAGGGCTTGTCAGCAGGTAATACCCATCTACTATTAAAAATGACGGCGGGAATGATGGCTTTACCCGAGGTGAGGGACAGACGGAAAGCGCCGTCATGAAAGGATTTCAGAGGATTATTGGTTTTGTTGCGGGTTCCTTCGGGATAGAGGCACATATGCATTCCCATTTCCAGCACCTCCTTCATCTTGCTAAAGCTTTCCCGGCGGCTGGCCTCACTATTCCGGTCTACCAATACGCTTCCGGTGCGGTAAAACAGGCCGAATAGCGGTACTTTGGCAAAGGAGGTCTTGGCGATGGTCTTGTTCGCGCCGGGTATTCCCGGGGTGGAGATCGGCACATCCATCAGGGAATTGTGGTTGCACAAGACGATATAAGTTTCGCCTTTTTTAAATTTTTCCTTGCCTTTTATCCGCAGCGGGCACCCGATCCCCGTTAAAAAAATGCCCATCCAGACCCGGGAATAGCGGACAAAACGCCGGGTCTTGGTCGGGTCTGGCGCAAAATAGCTGAACAGCAGGAACGGGATCAGGAATAGCAGCATGGTGACGACGAATAGAATAAGCGCCCAGAGGGCACAGATCCTTCCGAATATTTCCATTAAGAGAGAGCCTTTTTGCGCCTGCATTTCTTCTCTCTCATGCCCCGAAGATTCTTTGCTGTTAATGTCGCTGCCCGTATAATTCATGCAATATGTTCGTTTATAGTTTCCAGTCAATAGGATCGATCCCTTTGCTCATCAGCCAGGCATTGGTCTTGGAGAAATGCCGGCAGCCGAGAAAACCATTATGTGCAGATAAAGGGGACGGATGGGCCGCTTTCAGGACCAGGTGTTTGGTCTCATCCACCAGGACCTGTTTTTCCTGGGCGAACTTTCCCCATAAGAGGAATACGGTATTCTTTTTATAGGCGGATATCTTCTCGATCACAGTATTGGTAAATTCCGCCCAACCGATCTTGGCGTGACTCATCGGCTCGTTGGCCCGGACGGTCAGGGAGGCGTTCAGCAGCATCACCCCTTGTTCGGCCCAATGGGTCAGGTTCCCATGATTGGGGATAGGGATGCCGATATCACTTTGTAATTCTTTGAAGATATTGATAAGGGAGGGTGGGGGAGCGATCCCCTTGGGAACGGAGAAACTCAATCCATGCGCCTGCCCCGGACCGTGATAGGGGTCCTGTCCTAAGACGACCACTTTTACCTTATCGAAGGGAGTGGTATTAAAAGCATTGAAAATAAGGCTGCCAGGAGGATAAATAGTTTTCCCGGCCAGTTTCTCCGTTTTCAGAAAAGTAGCGATCTGCAGGAAATAAGGTTTGTTGAACTCCTGTTTAAGCGCTTCTTTCCAGCTGTCTTCTATTTTTACATCCATAGACTAGGTAATTTATCCCGGATAGGGCCCCGAAGATAAATACAAACTGGCAAATGCGGTCACGCCTCCTGATGTGCGGCTGATTTGTGGTACTCATCGATGAGTCTGCGCTGGAGGTCGAAGGGAACAGGGGAGTATTCGTAGAGCTGCATCCTGAATTTAGCCCGGCCCTGGGTGATGGACCGGAGAGAAGAGGAGTAATCGTGTAGTTCGGCCTGGGGCACCTGGGCGATGATCTTGGTGAAATGCCCTTCTGTATCCATGCCTTCGATTAGGGCCCGGCGCGTCTGCAGGTCGCCGATGATAGCGCCGGTCTGGTCGTCCGGGCAGAGCACGGTCACGGTATAGATAGGTTCGAGGATCTGCGGGTCTGCCTGCTGGAACGCTTGTTTAAAAGCCATCAGCCCGGCTATTTTGAAGGAGAGATCATTGGAATCCACCGGGTGCATTTTCCCATCGTAGACGATCACCCGTACATCCCGTACATAGGAGCCGGTGAGGGGGCCTTCGTGCATTTTTTCCATGACTCCCTTCAGGATCGAGGGGAGGTAACGTTGATCGATGGCCCCTCCTACAATGCAGTTGAGGAATAGGAGCTTGCCGCCCCAGTCCAGCGCATACTCGTCCCGGCCGCGCACGGACAGCCCCTTGGGGTCGGGCATGCCTTCGAACCAGGGTTCTACCTGCATATACACTTCTCCGAACTGGCCGGCTCCGCCCGATTGCTTTTTATGGCGGTAGCTGGATTGTACGGGTTTGCGGATGGTTTCCCGGTAGGGGATGCGGGGTTGGGTGAAATGGACATGAAGGTTTTTGGAAATATGCTCCAGCTTCCATTTGATCACGGACAGGTGCAGTTCTCCCTGGCAGTGGAGGATCGTTTGCCGTAGTTCCTGGGACACTTCCACGATGACCGTCGGATCTTCTTCCTGTACCTGGTGCAGGGCCAGGGCCAGCTTCTCCTCCTCTCCTTTCTGGGAGGATTCGACGGCGACGCGCATCAGGGGAGCGGGGAATTCAATGGGAGGAAGCGCATAGTTTTTCCCGCGGGCGTGGAGCGTATTATTGATATGGGTATGCTTGAGCTTGACGGTGGCGCCGATATCTCCGGCCACCAGTTCGTTTACATTGGCCCTTTTACCGCCTTCTACGACAAACAGCTGGTTGAGCCTTTCGGTTACACCGTTGGATTCATTCACCAGCTCCATCCCCGACTTGATCGTTCCCGAGAAAACTTTAAAAAAGGACATATCCCCGATATGGGCCTCTGATACGGTCTTATAGACAAAGATGCAGGCGGGACCGTCGGGGTCGCAGGGGAGGGCCTCTCCGGAGAGGGTGGTCTGCGGAGGCATTTCGGCCGGGCTGGGGCAGACATTGTCGATGAAGCCCATGATGCGGCCGCTGCCCATATTCTTTTTGGCGGACAGGCAGAAGAGGGGGAAAAGGTCGTGGTTGATCATGGCTTGTTTCAGCCCGATCCTCATCTCATCCTCATCCAGCTCGCCCTTGTCGAAGTATTTCTCCATGAGCGATTCGTCGTTGCCCGCGATCGCTTCGATCAGCTCCTTGTGCAGGCGGTCGGCTCTTTCTTTTTCTTCTTCGGGGATGGGGAGCTTCTCCGGTTTTCCCCCTTGTTCCGGGAACCGGTACCGGGTCATACGCAGGACATCGATGATGGAATCGAAGCCTAGCCCCTGGTTCAGGGGATATTGTACCACGATCACGTTCGGGCCAAAATGGTCCCGGGCCTGGGTGACAGCCCTGTCGAAATCCGCTTTATCCTGATCCAGTTTATTGACGGCCAGCAGGGTAGGGGTGCGGAATCGTTCGGTGTATTCCCAGATAATATCCGTTCCCACTTCCACGCCAAAGCTGGCATTCAGGAGCAGGATGCCCGTATCCGCCACGCGGAGGGCTGACAGCAGTTCCCCGGCAAAATCATCATAGCCAGGGGTGTCGAGGATATTGATCTTATAGCCCCGCCATTGAGTATGCAGTAATTTGGAAAAGATGGAGTTGCCCCGCTGCTGTTCCAGTTCATAAAAGTCGCTGACGGTATTTTTTTCTTCTACCGCGCCCCGGCGGTTAATCAGTCCTGCTTCGAAGAGCATGCATTCTGCGAGAGTAGTCTTGCCGCAACCGGCATGGCCCAACAGGACTATATTCTTGACGTGGGAAGTGTCAAAGTTAGCCATGGCAAGCAATTTCTTATTAAGTTACGCCAATCCTCCCGCAAACCGAAAATATTTTTCGCTCCCTCGGCGGCTTCGGATTATCAATTCGGTTTGGTCCCTTCCCTATTTTTTTTTATTTTTGCGGCCGTTTCGGCCTCGCCGCCACCTCTTTTCGGTCTTTTATGGCTTCCAGGGGCGTCAGCAGCAGGCAAAACATCCTGGCCCGGTAGCTCAGCTGAATAGAGCACAAACCTTCTAAGTTTGGGGTCATTGGTTTGAATCCAATCCGGGTCACTCAAACGGGAATTTCTTGATTTTTGAAAGGCGCTGAGCATCAGCGCCTTTTTTCGTTAATTCCGCTGAAAGCCACGTCCACGCTGCATTCTCTGCGTAATTTATGGTCGATTTGGGGTCATTTAAGATCGTTTCAAACCGTGGCTGATTGGTGGCCATTTGGTGGCCATTAACTTTGTGGCCACTAAAAAGGCCACTAAAAGGCCACCTTCGAACAGACGACTATCGAAAGGATTTTTTAACAATAAAAAACCTTCGATATGTATATCCAACAAGAATTTTCCCTGCTCTTTTTCCTTCGCCTCAGCAGAACCGACAAAAAAACCGGCAAAGCCCCCCTTTGTTACCGGCTGAAAATCGACGGCGCGTCCCTGGACCGATCCATCAAAGGGGTCAGTCTACTCCCGGACCAATGGGACAACGAAGCGAAGATCGTTAAAACCGAGGAACCCCAGCACAAAGCTTTCAATAAGAAAATCACCAACCTCAAAACCGATCTGGAACGACATTTTGACCTGATCCAGGCACAATCGGAAATCGCCACCCCGGACATGGTTCTGAAAGCCTATAAAACCCCGCTCCGGGCCGAC
>DATMGS010000040.1:0-78252 GCA_035555335.1 Puia sp. | reverse complement strand
CGGTTGGGGTACCCGGAGAGCTGTGTATAGGAGGTGCCGGTCTGGCGCGGGGTTATCTGAACCGGCCGGAGCTGACGGGGGAGAAGTTTATCGAACATCCGTTCCGTGCCGGGGAGCGACTGTACCGGACGGGGGACCTGGGGCGGTGGCTTTCGGATGGGAACCTGGACTACATTGGTCGGATGGACGAACAGGTGAAGCTGCGGGGTTACCGGATCGAATTGGGTGAGATCGAGCAGGCGCTGCTGGGTTATGAAGGGATCCGCCAGGCCGTGGCGGTAGTAGGCAAATCATTGGGACGGGAAGATCAGGAATTAGCAGCCTATTTCGTATCGGAAAATAAACAAATAACGACTGCTGAATTAAGGAAGTTTCTGATCAGCAGGCTTCCGGGTTATATGATCCCGGTTCGTTTTATTCAGTTGGAGAAAATACCTTTGACCATAAACGGTAAGGTCGATAAAAAATTACTGTTAAACGAGCAGGGCCCCAGGTTGGCGAGTGGTATAGCCTATGAAGGTCCTCAGAATGAGGTAGAAAAGGAACTGGCTGGTATGTGGCAGGAGCACCTGGGGTTGGCTCGTGTAGGAAGGATAGATGATTATTTTTACCTCGGAGGAGATTCCATAAAAATGATACGTCTGATAAGTATAATTAACAAATCGTTTAATATTGAATTCCCGATAGCTTCTTTTTATAAGAATCCAACGATAGCATCCATATCCTCGTTCATTTTACAAAAGGCCGACCTCCCCCACATCCAGGATCCGGTAAGGGGGGAGATCAATGCCTTCCTTCAAGACCTGGAAGCATCCGTTCTGGCCAATCATAAATTTCCTGACAAGATAGCCAATGTATATCCGATGAGTGATATACAAACCGGAATGATCGTTACCGCCCAGATAATGCAGAAAAACAATCAAGCTGGTATCTATCACGATCAATTTTTGTTTCAACTGGGGTTAATTGATATCCCAACCTTAACAAGTGCCATGCAATTAATGGTGAAAAAGCATGAAACCTTCAGGACATCTTTTCATCTATATGACTTTAAGAAGCCGGTGCAGATCATACACAGATCGACTCCCATTCATATTTCATTTGAGGATATTAGTGGATCGGAAAATGATCGAAGAGAATCATATATTCATCAATTCCTGGTGGACCAGCGGGAACTCAACCCTTTTATCGTTACTGAACCCCGCTTATGGCGGATCAACGTCTTCAAAATAAACCCTACAGAAGTTATTTTCGTATTCCAATTTCACCATGCCATTTTAGACGGGTGGAGTGAAAAACGATTCAGACTCGAGTTGTTCGAAATATATAACGCATTGGAGACAGATAGCACGAGTATACCTGTCCCTTTGCAATGCAGCATGCGCGACAGTGTGATATCCGACATGCTGGAATTAAGGAATAAAGACAATATCAATTATTGGAAGAATAAAGTGGCGGACTATAAACGACTGGATATTTTCTCTGGTGAACGGATCGATAATGAAGTACTAAAAATATATGATCAGGCATTCAGCGATAAAATTCTAACAAAATGCAAGGAAGATAACATTGAGCCAAAGTCACTCTTTTTCAGTGGGTATATCTATGTATTAAGCATGCTGACTTTTGAAAAAGATCTTACGGTAGGACTCGTAGCCCATAGACGTCCAATTGTGGAAGACGGTGATAAATTGATGGGCTGTTTCTTAAACAGTGTTCCCTTCAGATTCGATTTCAGTTCCTCCAAAGGCGACTCCTGGATCGAATTTATCCGGCAAATAGACTCCGATCTGCGGGATCTAAAAGGTAAAGATCGCTTTTCATTAAATGAAATTTCCATTCTCGCCGGGGAGCGCTCGCCTCAAAACCCGTTTTTCGATGTATTATTCAATTACGTGGATTTTCATGTATTATATGAGCTTTACGAAAATGATGACTTTCAGTCCAGGGAGTCCGAAAGAGAATTGGAAGACTTTTCATATCGGGACTTTGAAAGAGCGAATACATTCCTGGACTTTACTTTGAGCATAACCGGCAAGAGGCTCATGATTAAAGCCATGAACTCCAGGGCTTTACTATCAAGTCACCAGCTGGATGACCTGCTCTTATACTTTACTAATTTCTTACAGGCTTATTTACATAATTCAGAAGCACCGATCGATAACAGTATCATCCTTTCCGAAACTGAACGACAGAATTTAATAGTTGGTTTTAACGATACCTACTCGGCTTATCCAAAAAATAAGACTTTGGTGGATTTGTTTGAAGAACAGGTGGATAAGACTCCGGATGCAACGGCGCTGGTATTTTCAGATACGGTACTGAAGTACAAAGAGCTGGATGAGTTGGCCAATAGCTTTGTTCATTACTTATTGGACAAATACTCGATACAAAGAAGTGATCTCATTGCTGTTAAGCTGGAAAGAAGTAACTGGGTAATCGTAGCCATTTTAGGAGTATTGAAGGCCGGAGGGGCTTATTTACCCATCGATTCAAAGTATCCCAATATAAGGATTTCATATATGGAAGAGGATAGCCATTGTAAGGTCTGTATAGACGAGGCGCTTCTGTCGGATTTTATCTCGCAAAAGTTTATTTGGCCTATATCCCGTGTTAGCCTGGAGCAAAATTCAACAGATCTGGCATATGTTATTTATACCTCCGGATCAACCGGAAACCCCAAGGGCGTAATGATCGAACATGGCGGTATCGTCAATACGATCTTATCTATGATAGATATGTTTCGAATAGAAAAAAACAGCAGATGCCTGCAATTCGCATCTTTTTCTTTCGATGCCTCAATCGCGGAAATATTTACGGCATTGTTATCGGGATCAGGCCTCTATATGATCGGCGAAAGCTTGCGCAACGATCCTGGCTCCCTGGAACTCTATATTCAGGATAATAAATTAGATGTCGCAACCCTTCCACCGGCTTATTTGAAGTTGATGGACATAAATAAGCTAAAGGAGATGAAGGTGTTGATTACCGCAGGTGAGTCTCCTATATATGAGAATGTAAGGGATTATCTGATCTTGGGCAGTGGGGTTTATTTTAATGCTTATGGCCCGACAGAAGTGAGTATATGCGGTACAATATTTGAAATTTCCGATGTGGAAAAATTAAGATCTAAACAGATCCCTATCGGTAAACCGATCAATAACGCCCGGGTTTTCATCTTAAACAAATTTGATCAGCTGCAACCTGTAAATGTAGTGGGAGAGATTTGCATAGGAGGGGCAGGAGTGGCACGAGGATATCTGAACGGTGCTGCGTTAACTTCTGAAAAGTTCTGTGCGAATCCGTTTGCAACTGGCGAACGCTTATATAAGACCGGCGACTTGGGAAAATGGTTGCCGGACGGGAATATCGTGTTTTTCGGAAGAAAAGATAATCAGGTGAAGATCCGTGGACATAGGATCGAACTGGGAGAATTGGAGAATCTGCTCTTGCAAAAAGAACATATCAGCACGGCTATAGCCCTCTTAATTGAAAATGAAAGTAATGAGCAGAAATTGGCTCTTTATTATGTATCGGATCAGGAAGAAACTGTCACGGGATTACGCAGATACCTGGAGGAAAGGTTACCTGCCTATATGTTGCCTGATGTTTATATGCCTATGGAAGCCATGCCGCTGACATCTAATGGAAAGGTGGATAAGAAGGCGTTAGCGGTTTTAAAAGCCATGGATGTCTTATCTGGAGTTGAATACGTGGCGCCGATTGGTAGTATAGAAGAGAAATTAGTTGCTATTTGGCAGGAAGTGTTGAAGAAGATGCCCATCGGAGTCAAAGACACCTTTTTTGAAGTCGGAGGGAATAGTATAAAAGCGATACAGTTAATATCCAGGATCAGAAAGGAGTTCAATATAGATCTTGATGTGGCAACCTTATACCACAATGCCACCATCGAGGCTATAAGAATAAAAATAGAAGATTTTTCATGGATAAATATACATTCAGAGGAAACTCAGGATAATGTTGAAAGATATTCTTTTTAAAAAGAAACCCAAACGTTCTTAACAGTTACTCCAAATTTATGGCACCCGCACTGATAAACAAGCTTAGAGCCCTAAAAGTAGAAATTGATGTCATTGACGGCTTTTTAGACGTTAAAGCTCCCAGAGGTGTGATGGATAATTCATTAATGGAAGAAATTAAATTGCACAAAAATCAATTAATTGACTTTGTTAACCTGCATAAATCATACAAACGGGGCTATTTCGATATTGAAAGGGCTGCGGATCTGTCTGATTATCCTTTATCCCCGGCCCAGCGGCGTTTGGCTATTTTAAGCCAATTCGAGAAGGAATCGGTTGCGTATAATATACCCACCCATATTTTGTTGCCGGCTAATCATAATATTGAAAACCTTGAGATGGCAATCAAATGTACGATTGAGAGACATGAAATCTTACGGACTGTCTTCAAAGAGAATGCCGACAAAGAAATACGTCAATTTATATTATCCGCGGAAGAACTTGGATTTGAGGTGTGTCATAAAGATCTGAGAGGGATGGATAATCCGCAAAAGGTAGCAGAGAGCTATATGGAGGAAGACTCCGTCATACCCTTTAATTTAGAAAAGGGGCCTCTATTACGCGTGGCTGTTCTGCAGCTATCCGATCAGCATTCCTTATTGTATTACAACATGCATCACATAATAAGCGATGGCTGGTCTACCAATGTCCTTACTAAAGATATTATAGCTTACTATGACGCCTTTAATTCTTTCCTTCAGCCGCAATTGCCTGTGCTGCGGATTCAATATAAAGATTATACCGTATGGCAATTAAATAGGCTGGAGGAAGAATCGGCACAACGTCATAAAGAATACTGGCTTCAGCAGCTGGCTGGAGAATTGCCAGTTCTGGACCTGCCTGTGGGTAGACAACGGCCAATACTAAAAACCTATACGGGCAGTACTTTGGAAACCTATCTGACAAAAGAACTGGCTTCTGAACTTAGACTTTTTTCCCAGGAGAGGGGCGGAAGTCTTTTCATAGGACTGCTCGCTGTTCTTAATGCCTTATTTTACCGGTATACCTCGCAGCACGAATTTATAATAGGAAGCCCTTTGGCCGGACGGGATCACGTAGACCTGGAAAATCAGATTGGATTTTATGTGAATACAGTTGCTTTAAGAAATACCGTTGAACCGAATGATAACTTCGAAACATTGTTCTCAAGGGTTAAAATGACGACCTTCAAGGCATTCGAACATCAACAATATCCATTCGACCGTCTGGTGGAGGAATTAAAATTAAAACGGGATGCCGCCAGGAGCCCGGTATTCGATGTTTTGATGGTACTTCAGGACAAAGAGGAAACAGAGCCGGTATTATCAAAGGAAGATACAGATCTGATCATCGATAGAGGGCAGGAGCAAAGTAAATATGATTTATGTTTTATTTTTCAGGAAGAAGGTGCATTCATTTCAGCAAAAGTTACTTTTAATCCCGATGTATATGAGGCGGATATAGTCCAACGTTTTCTTGTACATTTCAAGGAGATGGCCGGGCGTTTGCTCGCTTCCCCACATAACAAAATAGAGCCCCTTGAGTATTTTCAGGGTGCAGAAAGACACAGGCTTTTATACGCATTTAATAAAACCCGGGCGGACTATCCCAAAGAGTTTACAGTATCAGGTGCATTTGCCGAACAGGTCAAAAAAACTCCCGATGCTATCGCAGTTATTCATCAGGATAAAAGGTTGACATATGATGATTTGGATGGTCTGGTTCATAAATATTCCGATTTTCTGTTCAGTGAATTATATGTCAGGAAAGGCGATCGGGTCGTTGTAACATTGGACCATGATCATCAACTGCTTGCCATATTATTGGCGGTTATGAAAATTGGAGCTATATATGTGGCGATAGACCCAAGGACGCCAATGGAAAGGATCTCCTATATTCAAAACGACTGCAAAAGCGTAACCAGGATCGATCAAAATATTCTTTTCGCAATGAATGCCCACATGCCTGTGGTAACAGCCTTCCCGTTGCCGGATAGTAAGGGAGATGACATCCAGTTTATCATTTATACGTCCGGGTCGACAGGACATCCTAAGGGAACTTTAATTAAATCAAACAGCATCAGCAATCGTTTTACCTGGATGTGGGAGAAATACCCTTTCAGGGACGATGAAATCTGCTGTGCTAAAACTTCTATCAGTTTTGTCGATCATATCTGGGAATTTTTTGGCCCCTTGCTAAAAGGTATTCCGCTGGTATTTTATGCAAAAGAAGAAGTGCTCAACAGCGCTCAGTTCATTAAAGACCTGGGAGAGAGGAATGTAACCAGGATAGTTCTGGTACCGACCCTGCTTCGGGAATTGATCCGACATGCCGGATTATGTCGCCAGTATCTCACAAAACTAGATTTATGGATTAGCAGCGGTGAGGCCCTGAAAAAAAGTGATGTTGAAAAATTTTATGATACCTTTCGCCGGCAACAGGTACGACTCTTAAATATCTACGGCGCTACGGAAGTTACGGCAGATGCTACCTGCTACGATACTTCTTTTGACTTCAACAAATACAAAGAAGATAATTTAACTGTTGCCCCGCTCAGGGCATCAAAACGGGAAATTATTCTGCTTGGGCAGCCGATATTAAACTCCCAGGTCTATATTATGGATGAATCCCTGAATATTCTTCCATTCGACATTGCCGGGGAGATTTGTATCGGAGGGGCCTGTGTGGCCGCCGGTTATATTAATACGCAACAGGGACGGCTTAGATTCCTGGATAACCCTTATGTGCCCGGAGACAGGTTGTACAGGACCGGAGATCTTGGGATATTGGATACTGATGGTAATCTGAGCTATGTCGGAAGAAAAGATGATATGGTAAAAATAAATGGGAATAGGGTAGAATTGGCTGAGATAGAATACCACCTCCAGGCGAGGAAAGGTGTGACCGGCTGCGCGGTTCTTTTTAAAAAAATGAGACCCGACGACTATAAATTGGTGGCCTATCTGGTGTCCGGACAAAGAGAGAATACATCGGATCTAATGCGGTATTTATCCGAAAAGATTCCTATGTATATGATACCTTCCTTTTTTGTTCAGGTTGAGGAAATGCCGCTGACATCCAGTGGAAAGATAGATAAGAATGCATTACCAGACCCCGAAGACCTGTTTATGACAACAGGTATGAATTATGTAGCTCCGGAAAGCGAAATTGAATGCAAACTGGTTGCGATGTGCGAAAACCTCCTTAAAAAGGGAAGGATCAGTATTATTGACAACTTCTACCATATTGGCGGAGATTCGATAAAACTGATACAGTTATTATCGCTTTTGAAAAAGGAAGGATATAATATCAGCCCACAGCTTATTTTACAAGCCCCAAACCTGGAATCCATAGCCAGAATACTCGAGTCCGAAGAATATAAAGATGAATTGCCGACCGGCAAATATTCTCCCGGAACCGGCAATGCCGTTGCCGACAAACACTGGAGTATAGGAGATAGAGTTGAAATTTCCGAAAACCAGAGATATATGATGACAATGGCTACCTCACAAGGTACGCTCGGGCCATTTATTTTAGAGGCTTACGATAAAGGTCTGTTTGAGCTGGAGTTTCGCAGATTTTTATCTCGCTTTTTGGAAATTAGTATTAAATTTATAAAGGAAGATGATAAGGTATATCAACAATGCGTATCTTATAATGACATACAAATGGATATCACTTATAAATATATGGATCTCCAGGATCAGTCAGTGATCAGCAAGGAATTAAACAGCATCTATGAAAAGGAATATGACCTCTTCAATGGGGAGTTATTCAGACTGTTTGTCTGGACTGATCTAAACCACACACATAAGTCATTGCTTTATGTGGCTATCAGCCATTCACTGACGGATTTGTATACGAATAATATCCTCAGTGATGCCCTCGCGGTATTTATAGACTCTCATAAATTGCCCGGGACCGGGAAAAAACTTTCCAACCTTCATTTCGCAGAGTGGCAAAGGGATTATCTGACCACAGAAGCCGGAAGAAAATCGAGGGATTTCTGGGAAAAATATCTAACGGATATTGCACCGGTCTGTCAGAAAATCCTGCCTGAGCAGAAAACAAAATACATCGATCAGACTATTTTAATAACTGGCTCTGTTTTTGAATTGATAAAAGAGCTTTCGAGGAATCTGAATATCTCGGTTTCGGCTGCTTTTATAGGATTCCATCAATTACTTATGAAACAGTATTTTGATGAAGTTGTAGATTTCCAGTTGATCATTGTTAATGGGCGTGATAATGTGATCGATGATATAGATACTTCTTCGGTTCTGGGGGTAATGAATAATTTTCTGCCTGTCAGGATAAACAGAAAAATACATGATACGCCTGGCGCCTATTATAATGAGGTGAACTCTGATTATGTATGCATCCGCCAGCATCAGGCAATTCCTTATGAAATTATAAGGAAGGATTTTTTGGAAGTAACCGGAAAGAATATTGACCTTGCTGACATCGGGTGTATAAATTTCCAGCAATTGGAAGGAGAATTCAACGAAAATAACTCGGCGCTGCTAAGGATCGATTCCGCTATGTTAAATCGAAATATCCATTTGGATATGACGTGTAAACTGAGATCGAATGGCATAGAGATCTTGTTGACCTGTAAAGAGGATATTTATAAAACGAATAAGGCGTCTTCTTTAAATCTGAATTATTTTATTCAGAATATGATTAATAGCATGACTGTTGTTCCGTGGTATGTAATTCCTTTATAGCCGGGCCATAATATTATTAGTGTATATTCAAAATGTTCCAGAATTTGAGAAAGATAAACCTTATACTCCTGTTTCTTGCTCCATTTGCAGCATTCTCCCAGGTTATATTAACTGGCACCGTCAAAGACTCTAAAGGCAGTATTGCATTTGCAAACATAGTTTTGCAGGATTCATCCCAAAAGAATGTAAAAGGTTCCGTCACCGATCAGCATGGGGGCTTTTCAATCAGCCTGGCGCCGGGAAAATATACGCTGACTGTCAGTTATATAGGGTATAAAAAATGGACTAAGGACATCGTCGCAGCCGCCGATCTCAATCTGGACAGCATTGTTTTAGACCCCGATATCAAAGACCTTAACCAGGTTGTAATCAAGGGGCGGAAAAACCTCATAGAGTTCAAACCGGACCGTTTGATATTTAATGTCGAAAGCAGTGTCTCTGCTAGCGGAGGAGATGCCTTGAGTGCTATTGCTTCGGCGCCGGGTGTCGTGGTTCAAAACAATAATATCAGCATGTTGGGTAAAGGGTCTGTTCGCGTCATGATAAACGGACGGATGGTAGAACTGTCTGATGACGATCTGACAAGCCTGCTTAAATCTATTTCTGCCAGTAACATAAAGAGTATTGAGGTCATTACCAACCCTCCTGCGAATTATGAAGCGGGTGGAGACGGAGGGTTGATCAATATCAATCTGAAGAAGGGACTTGCCAACTCATGGAAAAATTCAACCGTCCTGTCATATGATCAAAATACGTATGCCGCTTATGGATTACATAACAATTTTTTATATAATAAGAATAAGATTAGGTTCGCTCTTAGCGCCGGCGGTAAACTTGGCGATACGAAAGTTATACAGACTTTGAACACCTTTTATCCCAGCGGTCCCTGGAATCTTAGATACGATGGCAGGCAAAAGGCGGATAATGCTTCCGGACTTGCTGCATTGGACTATGATATTTCATCTCGGACCTCTATAGGCATTCAATACCTGGGAAATTATAATAATTCAGGTAGCGGGGACCAGACAAATATTAAAATGTATGACACCAAAAGTACGTTCGATTCCTTATTATATAATAATGGCAACAGAGCTATAAATTCCCATAGTCATACCCTAAACATGCACCTGGTTTCCAGGCTGGATACACTGAACAGGAGCATTTCTTTCGACCTGGATTATTTTACTTACAATTCTAAAACCGATAATAATTTTTTGGCGAGGACTTTTTTACCCGATAAGGAGCTTATAGATACCAATTTGGCAGCCAGAAATATATCAGATCAGAACATAGATAACTATAGCGCCAAGGTGGATGTGGAGCACCCTTTGAAATTTATTAACCTGTCCTATGGAGCCAAGGTCAGTTTTACCCGAAGCAGAGCCAATATATTATACTACAATACCATCCCTGAAGTCCCCGTATTGGACCCTAAGCAGTCTAACGGATTTAAGTACAACGAGGATAATCAGGCTATCTATGTAAGTGGAGATAAAAACATAAGTTCCAAACTCACTTTACAGCTGGGCCTCAGGCTTGAAAATACTCAGACGAAAGGGTATTCTGTGACCTTAAATCAATCAAATACTAACAATTACTTGAAATTATTTCCTACGGCATATTTCCAATACAAACACAACGACGATAATAGCTTCCTGCTAAATTATGGCAGGAGGATCAATAGACCCGCGTTCGGCCTTTTAAATCCGTTCCGCTCATATATCAATAGTAACAGCTATTCGGAAGGTAACCCCTTTTTAAAGCCCTCTTTTAGCGATAATCTCGATTTTACCTACGTCTATAAAGGGAAATTAAGGACCAATGCCTTTTTTAATATTACCTCTGCCGGATATGGCCCCATATTCACGTCGGATTCAGTAACGAAAACATTGATTATAAGTAGAAGGAATTACCTAAAAGAATATTACTTCGGGATAGGAGAAAATTACACGGCGAATTTAACCGACTGGTGGCAAACCCAAAACTCTCTATATATAATGGGGTCCGATTCTAAATTTAGCACCGGCCTTAATGCTACTCCAAAGAACAGTGCAGAATTTTATTTTTCCACCGACAATACCTTCTCATTAAGCAAATCGACGAAATTTGAAATAGATTATACCTACATATCTTCCTACAAACGGGGGCTGTACTCCTTTGGATATTTATCTGGGTTGAATTTGTCTGCCAGACAAAGCCTGCTCAAAGATAAAATGCAGCTTTCTTTTCTTATAAATGACCTATTTAATACCGCTTACCTGAAAGATTACACTTCCACGATCAATGGGATAAAACAGGTTTACAGCGAAAACAACGGCAGCCGCTTCTTCAGAGTTTCACTGACCTATAGCTTCGGGAATAACAAGATAAATGTCAGACAAAGAGACTTCGGAAATGAAGATGAAAAAAGTCGCACTGGGAACTAACGACAGAATATATATGCGTCATAAATTTAAAGCACAATTATTCTTATTGCATTTCGCCGGAGGGAGCTGCTATTCTTTTGATTTTCTAAAGCCCGACATTCATCCTGAAATTGAATTTATTCCATTGGAATTACCCGGGAGAGGCAAAAGATTCGGGGAAGACCTGCTGAAAAATAAGCAGGATACCATCGATGATTATGTAAAACAAATTAAATCGAGGAGAAATGACCGGCCTTATCTGATCTATGGACACAGTATGGGAGCGATAATCGGGTTGTCGGTAGTTAAAGAAATGGAAAGGCTTAAAGATGACCCGATCATGCTCATTGTATCAGGGAATGCCGGACCCGGTGTGGAAGACCCGGAAGATGAATTTGCAGGCATGTTACCCGGAAAATGCTATTTGATGAATGACCCTGATTTTAAAAAGGTACTTCATAAACTGGGGGGTATCCCCGAGGAAGTACTGGAAAATGAGGACTTATATGACTTCTTCAGCCCAATTATACGAGCCGACTTCGGCGTTTTGGAAGACGATCTTTTTTTCGAAAATGAATTATGTATCAATACTCCAATCTGGGCACTGATGGGGGATAGGGAGTCAAAATCCTGCGAAATTCAAAACTGGGGAAATTTTACAAACGCAGGACTCGCGAATAAAATATTTGAAGGGGATCATTTTTTTATTTATAAACATGCGCAGGGATTGGCTGATATCATTAATAAATCCTGTGAAGTTTTAAGCGGTTAAAAAAATATAATATGAAAGGAAGTAATTTGAAGAATAAACAAGCGAAACTCATTCCTACGAGATCAGTGATTGGGTATACTATATTGGCAGTTATTTCTGGATTGTCCGGTTTTGCATTCATTGCAACCATCAATAAAGTTATTAATGCGTCTATAACTTCCGGTCTTCCTAAAAATCCTGCCCCCTACTTATGGACGTTCCTGGGCATTACGGTTGTCTTTTTTATAACCAGGCGGTGGTTGTCGGGGGGCATCATTAATCTTTCGCAGAAAATCTATTGGAATATCAGAAGGGACGTAATAAAATTAGTGCTCGAGGCTCCCTTTGGGAAACTACAGCAATATAAAAGTGAAGTCTATTCAACCTTGACGGTAGACGCAGGTAATATTACGAACGCCTCTTTCATGGTGATTACCTTTTTATCGGCCATCATTCTTATTGCCGCTTGTCTGATCTATATGGCTTTTCTGTCTTTGGCCTTATTTGCTATAAGCCTCGGAGTCATAGCGATCGCTATCATCCTCTACCTGCTCAGATCACGAAAAAGCGACAAACAGTTCAAGGACGTAAGGGATATGGAAAGGAATTTTATGGATATTTTTACCACTATTTTAAGTGGTTCCAAAGAAATAAATATAAATCCCCAGAAAGGTTTTGATATTTATGACAGAAAACTTGTAGGCATTATCGAAATGGGAGAACGGACCAATGTAAATGCTTTTCTGAAATACCTGAACAGCGAATTGATTAGCCAGTTGTCATTTTACTTCCTGATCACCTATGTCCTTATTTATGCCGGTGGACAATTCAACATTCCTTTCGGTATCATCGTAAGTTTCGTTTTCGTCTTATTATTTTTATTGGGGCCTATTGTAAGCGTCATGACCATTATGCCGGCTATGAGCAGGGCGGCTATTTCCTTAAAAAAGATGACTGAACTGAGAAAGGCACTTGAGAACCTGGAAAACGAATCCAGTGCAGAAAAAGGAAAAGAAGGGAAACATCATGATTTTAAAACGATTGAATTCAGAAATTTCTCATTCTCTTTTGGAGACGAAAAATTTTCGGTCGGACCCATAAATCTGCGCATCGACAGGAATGAAGTTGTTTTTATCTACGGAGGAAATGGGGCGGGTAAAACCACTTTTATTAATGCGATTTTGAAGTTATACGATATAGATAGCGGAGAAGTATATGTAGATAACCGCCTGATTCCTCTGGAAGAGATGGATGAAATAAAAGCAATGTTCTCGCCTATCTTCAGCGATTTCTATCTCTTTGACGAATTTTACGGGATAAAGGATGTGGATTTGGTAAAGGCTTCCAATCTTTTGAACTTATTTGAATTGAACGAGAAAGTCACTATTGAAAACGGCAGGTATTCCGTGATCGATCTATCAACAGGGCAGCGTAAACGTCTCGCCCTGATCAGCGCTCTGCTGGAACGAAGGCCTATCATGATTCTCGACGAGTGGGCAGCGGATCAAGACCCTCAATTCAGGAAGAAGTTTTATAACGAGATACTGCCTTTGATTTCCCGGGAAGAAGATAAAACTATTATTGCTATAACCCATGACGATAAATATTATCATCTGGGAGACAAACTCCTAAAAATGGAATATGGTCAACTCATCGAATCGAATAAATCGGAATTCGAAATCGCCTTTTAATCAGCAAAACCACCAATTCCCAGAGAAATGAAAATATTCAAAATGATCGCGGCTCTGGCCTTAGGCATGGGCTGGATATTAGCAACCTGCTATAAATATCAGCCATTTAACTCGGTCGGCGCACTGCTGACATTTAGATCCGGATTGCTGCATGTTTCGTATAAAGAGGATGCGGTGCAACAAGGTGAAGCCTTATACAAACCGGAAATTCATGTAGATGGATCAGGAGTTCCGCATATTTATGGAAAAACCGATAAGGATGTGAGCTTTGGACTGGGATACATGCATGCACGGGACCGCTATTTTCAGATGGAAATGATGACCCGGACGGTTCAGGGAACTCTCTCGGAGTTCTGTGGCGCAAGGACTTTTAGCCTGGATAGCTTCTGGAGGCCTTATGAATTTGAGAAAGAATCAAAAATTTTATTGGATGAATATAAATCCGCTGCACCTGAGTTCTACTCCTACCTGTTAGCCTATTCTGAAGGAGTGAATGCTTTCCTCAATAGTAACATAAGTTTTGATCCGCTTTATACAATCTTTGGTGAGACTCCGCAGCCCTGGAAGCCGGAATATTCTTTAATGGTTACCTGGTATATGAGTTGGTCGCTTTCATATTTTGATCATCATATTGCTCAAAATGAGCTCCTTACCAAGCTTCCGGCAGATGTTTTCAACTATTTTTATCCATTGCAGCCAGGAGGACTCATTCCCATCTTACCATCAGGAAAGAAAACAGAAGTGAGATTGTCAAAAGACCTGACGGGAATTCCCGGAGTAAAGAAAAGCTCCGATAATGAAAGGATTTCTCCTTTTGAGTTTAGCGAAGGAATAGGTAGTAATAACTGGGCGCTCAATCCTGCTAAAACAAAGAGTGGCATATCTATATTGGCAAATGATCCCCATCTATATCTTACCTTTCCGGAAGCATTCTATGAAGCACATATGGTTTCCCCCGGATTAAATATTTATGGGTTTTCCATCCCGGGGTTACCTGTCATAGTCAGCGGTCATAATGACCTGGCCGCCTGGGGTATCACCAACGGCGAGTGGGACCTTGTAGATCGTTATCAGCTAAAAGTAAGAAACGACAGCCTATATTTATACCATAACAATTGGGTACCCATTGAACATAAAAACTACAGTATAAAGGTGAAGGGGGGCAGTGAAAGGCTAATCCGGGCTGAAAATTCCATCCAGGGAAAAGTGATCAGGGAACAAGATGGTCTATATTATGCCCAACATTGGTATGCTGCCGATAAAAGTTATTCCGCGAAAGCGATCTATGATCTGATGCAGTGCCGGAATTGGGAAGAATTTAAAACAGCCTTAAAAGGATATGGATATCCTCCGCAAAATTTTATTTATTCGGATGTTGAAGGAAATATCGGGATGGTATGCGCAGGAAATTTACCTGACAGGATTGCTGGTTACAAAGGGCAACTTTTGGATGGGACACTCGAATATAAGCCGGTCAGTACTGTGGATTCTCAATGGTATAATTATAATCCGGCGAAAGGCTATTTATTTTCTGCAAATCAGCAGCCCATACAGAACGGTTTCTATTTTGGCGCCTACCAGGGTGAGGATGATTACCGGGTACGGCGTATAAATACCTTGCTGCAAGGGAAAAGTGACTGGAACCTCCAGGATATTGAAAAAATGCAATCGGATAATGTTGATCTATCCTATTTTATGTTCGAGGAACTAATAACTAAATTTCAGGTTCCGGCTAACCACAAGGAGCTGGTTGGGAAATTGGCCGATTGGGCCGGAGATATGCAAGCTACCAGCAACCAGGCCCTTTTATATGAGGCTTTCCACTGGAGCGCTGGGATGGAGGCCGAAAAGTTTGCCAATAAATACCTTAAAGTAGAACGCCCTCCGTCTTTACTGAATTTTTTGAACTATTTAAACGATGATAGCTACATTGTTCCTGACAGCCCTCCAAAACAGGAGCTATTTCTTGACATACTCAACAAAGCAGATTCTGCTATACAAAGGGTGATCGGACCAAAATGGAAAACAGCAACTTACAGTGATCTATCAGCTATCTCCATTGAAAATATTTCCTTTATTCCCGGATTTGGCGAGAAAGTACAGGATGTGGGGGGAAATTCCAATACTATAAATATGAATACTCATTTCTTTCATCCTGTATTCAGGGCCGTGTATGAAATGAAAAAGGGGAATATAAAAGGCTATTCGATTATAGCGGGCGGGCAAAGCGGAAAAATCAACTCCAGTCATTATACTGACCAGTTATCATTGTGGAAGAACGGCAAATATAAAGAAACCCAGTTTTCTGCTACTCCTTCAGGGCTGAGAAATATAACCAACCTAATAATTTTCCGGTAATGAAAAAAATAATCAATTATTGGCCATATGGCCTGGCGTTACTGCCTCAGTTCATTTTCGCGGATTATAGCTGGGTGATAATATCAGTAGTCGCTATAGGGATGATCTCTACCCGCTTCATCGGCGCCAGGAATGTATTCTGGAAGATGTTTATAATTGAATTGATCCTGTTTTCATTGTTTTTTTTTATTGTTCGGGATAGACTATTCTATGTGAAAGGCGTATTGAAGTATTTTGAAATGCCGGAATTTCTGTTGCTGCTGGTTCCCCCCGTTTTCAATGCTTTAAATACTGCCGTATTATTTTGTGTCGGCCGGGAGTTGGTCGGGATCACATTGGGTGGTAAAAAAGGATACTTTCGTAAAACCCGTAATGAGATTTAGTATTATCCCTAAAAATTGGCTTCTCTTTTTAAATTAGTTTTAGGGCATCAGGATCTTTACCGATTCGTACTGCGGATCTGTCCATCTCAGAAGTTATCCTATATTTAAATTGACATTTAGTGCTCCCCAAATAAGGATAAGTTCGCTACTTACCGTAGCGGTAGCCTTAGGGCATTGTCACAGCTGACATCTTCATGACCGGTGCTTCCCAATATTTTCGCAAAAAGATTTTCCGATAGGCAGCCGCCATTGGCTATGGGCATCTTTTTGATTATTAACCTTCACTTTTATTCAAATGCAAAAGTACAAATCATTTGGCATCAGGAATTTCAGGAATATACCCCAGGTCCAGGCAAGACTAAGCGAAGAAGAAAAAAAAGAAATAGAAGTAATTGGAGCAGTCTTGCCATTCAGAACTAACAACTTTATTGTTGATGAACTGATCGACTGGGACAATATCCCGAATGATCCTATGTTTCAACTTACCTTTCCACAAAAGGGCATGCTTATCCCAGAACATTTCAAACAGGTTTCAGCTCTTCTTTGGAACTATGGATCTGAAAAGGATGTCCGGTATACTGTTAATAATATCAGGGAACAGCTAAACCCTCATCCGTCCGGGCAAATGGACTATAACGTACCGTTTCTCGATGGCCAGGAAGTCAAAGGGCTTCAGCATAAATATGAAGATACGGTCTTGTTTTTCCCCAGCCAGGCACAAACCTGCCATGCTTATTGTACCTACTGCTTCCGGTGGCCGCAATTTATCGGAAACGAAGAGTTAAAGTTTCAGACTGGAGAAATCGATCTCCTGATAAGATACCTAAAAAGGCACCCGGAAGTGACGGATGTTCTGATTACGGGTGGCGACCCCATGATAATGAATGTCGAACGACTGAAGCAATATATCATCCCTTTGCTGGACAGCTCGGTTCTGCCTAACCTGCAGACCATCCGGATCGGAACGAAGTCATTAAGTTATTGGCCTTATAAATATACTACGGATATCGAATCCGACGATCTGATGAGGTTATTTGAGACTGTGGTTAACGCCAATAAGAATCTGGCTATAATGGCTCACATCAATCATCCCGTTGAACTCAGACCCGGAGCGGTACAGGAGGCGATCAGGCGCATTTTGCGAACAGGAGCCCAGATCAGAACGCAGGCCCCTGTTATGAATCATATCAACAATAGTTCGAAAATATGGAAAGACCTCTGGAATGAGCAAGTCCGGCTTGGATGTGTGCCCTATTATATGTTCATAGCCCGGGATACAGGCGCTCAGAACTATTTTGCCGTACCTCTTATTGATGCCCTACGGATTTTTAGCAAAAGCTATCAGGATATAAGCGGCCTGGCCAGAACAGCCCGAGGCCCCTGTATGTCAACGACCCCAGGTAAAATCCAGATCCTTGGCGCTGCCGATGAGGGTGGAGAGTCTTTGCTGATGTTAAAGTTTCTTCGGGCAAGACGAAAAGAATGGACGGATAAAATCTTTTTTGCAAAATATGACGATCAATCCATATGGTTGGATGATTTAACTCCCGCGTCAGGTTTTGAACATTTTTTTTATGAAAAGGATTACTCGGAAACGTTATTAAATAACAGATAACCATGGCCAAACATCTTATTAACTCTATCTCTGTATGTCCCGATCCGGTTAAGATTTACCCGAAAATGATCAGGGGTAAAGGTGCCTGTTTGTATGACCAGGATGGCCGGGAATACCTGGACGCCGTCAGCGGAAAGGCAGCAGTAGCCAGTATTGGCCATGGTTGCGGGAATATTGCAGATGCTGTGGCCAGGCAAATGAAAGAACTCTCTGTTTTTCCGACCTATTCTTTTGAATCTCCCCTGTTGGAAGAATACCTGGAAAAACTGGTTGATTATAGTCCGGAAGGTTTCTCAAAAGCATGGTTGATGACGAGTGGAAGCGAAGCCGTTGAAAATGCCTGCAAGCTCGCCTACCAATATCATAGCCTCCGTGGTGAACGGCAGCGTAGTAAATTTATAGGCCGTGACGCAAGTTATCATGGCAATTCAATCTTTGGACTCGATATCGGAGGTATAAAATCCCGAAAAGAAATTTATAAGCCGTTGTTAAAAGGGAATCCTCAGATTCCGGCGGCACATTGTTATCGATGCCCCTTCGGACTTTCCAGGGAGACATGTAACCTGGAATGCGCAAAAAGCCTGGAAAAAAAAATCCTGGATGAAGGCCCCGAAACAATTGCCGGCTTTATTTTCGAGCCTGTTTCCGGTGCTGCCCTAGGAGCAAGCCCTGCTCCCGAAGGATATCTGAAAGAGATCCGCAGAATATGCACTCAGTATGGTGTTCTTATGATCGCCGACGAGGTTATGACAGGATTTGGCAGGATAGGTTATAATTTCGCTGTCGATCACTGGGGCATCATACCTGATATTATCGCGGCCGGAAAGGGAATAGGCAGTGGTTATTATCCACTTTCCGCGATCATTGCCCATAAAAGCGTGCTAGAGCCCTTGGAAAAAGAAAATGTTCCCTTCGCTTCCTTGTATTCCTACGCCTGTAATCTCACCGGCGCACTGGTCGGCTCCTGCGTGCTTGATTACATGATAAGCAATGACCTGAACGCCAATGTACAAAAAACCGGCGCTTATCTGTTCAGTCTGCTGTCAAAATTACTTAAACATCGCATCGTAGGGGATGTTCGGGGTATGGGCTTGCTGCTGGGAATTGAACTGGTTGCAGATCCTCTTTCAAAGCAACCATTTCCCGCAGAACTGAATGTCAGCCACCTATTATCCGATATTGCAACAGAAAATGGGCTTCTCGTCTATCCCTGTAAAGGGTCTTCAGATGTATATACAGGGGATCATATTTTATTGACTCCTCCACTCATTCTGACCAAAGAGCAGGCGGAGCGCATAACTTGTATCCTGGACCGGTCAATCCTTCAGCTCATGACTTATTTGCAATAGCAGTTTTCGTAACGCCACCGGCTTTAGAAGGCTAATTCCACATCCGTCTCTGCATACCCCACACAGGTCAGCACTAATCCATCCCGCAGGTCTTTCTCTGTCAACACTTCATTAATGCTCATTTTCACCTTGCCGTTAACGCATTTGGCCACGCAGGTGGAGCAGCGTCCGCCCCGGCAGCTATAGGGTAGAGGAATGCCCTGGTTCAACGCTGCCTGCAGGATCGTGACCGGCCAAGCCACCTCGAATTGATATTTGCGGCTCCCGGCATGGATCATTACTTTCTTCGGCGTCGTATCCGTCAGCAGGGGTGGGGGAGGAACATACTCTACCGTAAAATGCTCCTGCCTGATCTGCTCATCGCCAAAGCCCATCACCCGCAGCGTGAATTGCGCCATCCGCATAAAAGCCGGCGGCCCGCAGAGATAGAACAGTACATCCGATTGTTCTCCCTCCGGTACCCTGAGTAACTGTTGCCCCATCAACTCCTCCATCCACCAGTTATTGAGCCGCCCTTCCCAGGTAGACAGCAAATTCACCCACCTGAATCGTTCCCCATAGTTTTGCACTAATTCTTCCAGGGCTCTCTTAAAAAGAATACTCTCCTCATTATGGTTTTGTGAGATCAACACCACCCGGCTATCCGGCATCTTCACTAGGGCCTCCTTCAACAAAGAGAATACCGGCGCCATCCCGCTACCCGCCGCTATAAAAAATAACCATTGGACCCCGTCCAGCACAAATCTCCCCGCCGGCGGCAGCGACACCAATTCATCCCCCACCCGCAAATGATCCAGCAAATACCGGGAGACCTCTCCATTGATCGCTCTTTTTACCGTAATAGCAGCCATTGCATCGACACCCGGCGTAGAAGAAAAAGAATAAGACCGCCTCAATTCCCGGCCGGCGCCAAAGCCCCCAAGCCCTGTATTATTCCCTGGGGCGCCATTCCGCAGCAGCAATGTGAGGAACTGGCCGGCCCGATACTCCAATAGCCCGCCATCCACCCTTTCCAACAAGATCGTTATCGTATCTTTTGCCTCGGGCCTGATGCCCTTCACTTTCAATATCCATTCATCCATACCGGAAATTACATAAAACCCATTTATTACCCCATTGATTCCAGGGGGAAAGTATCTTCTCCTCTGATTTACCGATCATAAAAATCATCCCACCCATCCCCCCAAATGGAAAATAAAATTTCTATATTTAGTCTATCTACCACTCAGGACCTTTAACCGGCCAGCCCCTCCTTTTTTAATCTCATCTTAATCTATCCATTAACCAATTGCTAACGAAAAGCTCGTCAACCCTTTTAAAAGACCTCGCCACTACCGGCTTTTCCCACCTTATTGCCACTCATACAAATCCTTACGACAGAAATTCAGTAAAAATTAAAACTCTTTATATTTGGGCCTTTCAATAAAACCCTGATTAGATGGCTCGGTCCACAACTACTACACTAATTCTCCTGTTCCTATGTATATTTCTCTTCTCCGCCTGCCGGGAAAAAGCAGATGCCGCCAAAAGCAGCAACCCCCAGGGAGCCCAGCCCGTCATCGTGGACGTGATCGTCGCCGGCACCCACAGCATCGATAACAAGATTGAAGCCAATGGCAGCATCGTCGCCAATGAATACGTAGAGCTCCACCCCGAGATCAGCGGACGCATCACCTACCTGAATGTGCCCGAAGGCGCCCAGATCCAGAAAGGCACCGTCATAGCCCGCATCAATGACGCTGACCTCCAGGCTACCCTGGCAAAATCCAAAGCCATGCTGGACCTCTACCAGAAGACAGAAGAACGAAATCGTAAATTGCTGGCTATCAACGGGCTAAACCAGGCTGATTACGACCTTGTCGTCAGTAATATCAATACCACCAAGGCGGATATCGACTATACCCAGGCCCAGATCGACAAGACCGTCATCCGGGCTCCCTTCAGCGGGATCGTCGGCCTGCGCCAGGTAAGCCCCGGAGCATATGTCACCCCCACCACCATCATCTCCACAGTCCAACAGCTGGACAAGATCAAAGTAGATTTCACCATACCCGAACAATACAGTTCCATCGTTAAGAAAGGCGCCCTGGTAGACATCCAGCTGGACGCCGCCAATAACATCCATCGCAAAGGACTCATTATTGCTACCGAACCGCAGATCAACCTCTCCAGCCGCAACCTGAAAGTACGGGCGCTCCTGCTGGACGGTCAGGGGCATCCCGGCGCCTTCGTAAAAGTGCTGGTAAATGCAGGCATCGACAAAAAGGCCATCATGGTGCCCACCAACTGCATCATCCCCGACGATAAGAACAACCAGGTAATCGTCGTCCGCGGAGGCAAAGCACAATTTGCCAACGTCCTGACCGGCGTCAGGGAAGCGAACAATGTCGAAATAACCCAAGGCCTCAATGCCGGCGATACCGTTGTTGTCACCGGGGTCCTCTTTGCAAGACCCCAGGCCCCCCTGAGCATAAGAAGTGTCAAGACCCTGGAAACATTAACAGCAGCAGCTAATCAATAAAATCAGCTCCGGGCCTCCCGCCCGCTGACAATGCGGGAGCCGGCAACTATACGTGAGATTATGAACATTTCTGAATTATCATTGAAGCGGCCTGTCCTGGCGATAGTGATGAACCTGATGCTCATCCTGTTCGGAGTGGTCGGGTACAACTTCCTGGCGGTGCGGGACTATCCGGCCATCGATCCCCCCATCATTACCGTCCAGACCTCCTATACGGGCGCCAACCCCGACCTGATCGAAAGCCAGATCTCCGAACCCCTGGAAAAACAGATCAACGGAATCCCGGGCATCCGCACCATCTCCTCCACCAGTTCCCTGGGAAGCAGCTATATCACCGTGGAATTCAACCTGGGCGTCGACCTGGAAGCCGCCGCCAGTGACGTACGCGATAAGGTCAGCCAGGCTACCCGAAGTCTTCCTTTGGATATCGATGCGCCTCCTGTCGTCAGCAAGGCCGATGCCAACAGCGACTTCATCCTGATCCTGGCCGTACAAAGCCATACCAAGAGCCTGATGGAGCTCAGCGACTACGCCGACAACGTACTGCAGCAGCAGCTGCAGACCATCGACCAGGTCAGCTCGGTCAACGTATTTGGCGATAAAAGCTATGCGATGCGCATCTGGCTGGACCAGGATAAGATGAACGCTTACGGCATCGCCTTCAACGATCTTTCCACCGCCATGGCCAATGAGAACGTAGAGCTTCCTCCCGGAAAGATCTATGGCAACAATACGGAACTGACTATCAAGACCCTGGGCCGCCTTACCTCCGAAAAAGATTTCCGGGATGTCATCCTCCGCGAAGACAGCTCGGGCATCGTACGTGTCAGTGATGTAGCCCGGGTGGAACTGGGTCCGCAGAGCCCTGAACAAAGCTGGAAATACAACGGCGTCAATGCCGTTGGCCTGGCCATCATTCCCCAGCCCGGAGCCAATAATATCGCCATCGCCGACGAGTTCAACAAACGACTGGATGAAATAAAAAAAGCCAATAAATCGGACCTGGAATTCAATGTCCTGATCGACAATACCAAGATCATCCGGCAATCCCTGGACGAAGTAAAGGAAACCCTGCTGATCGCATTCTCGCTCGTGGTGCTGGTCATCTTCTTCTTTTTCCGGAACTGGCTGATCGCTCTCCGCCCCCTCATCGATATCCCCATTTCCCTGATAGCGACCTTCTTTATTATGTACGTCTCCGGTTTCACTATCAATATCCTTACCCTGCTGGGCATCGTACTGGCTACTGGCCTGGTGGTGGATGACGGGATCGTGGTGACGGAAAATATTTTCCGCAAGCTGGAACAAGGCTTCCCCATTCGCAAGGCTGCCCTGGAAGGGAGTAAGGAAATCTTCTTCGCCGTGATCTCTACGTCCCTGACCCTCGCCGTGGTATTTATGCCGGTGGTTTTCTTACAGGGCTTCGTGGGACGCCTGTTCCGGGAATTCGGAGTGGTGCTGGCAGCGGCGGTGCTCATTTCCTCCTTCGTATCCCTGACTATCACGCCGGTGCTGAACGTATATCTCACCAGCAGCAAGAGCGGCCATGGATGGTTCTATAATAAAACTGAACCTTTTTTCACCGGCATGGAAAGCGGCTATCTCAAATTGCTCAAAGGTTTCATGAAGATCCGCTGGGCCGCCTGGGGCATCATTGCCGTCTGCGGTATCATGATCTGGTTGATCCTGAAAAATATGCAAAGCGAGATCGCACCACTGGAAGACCGGAGCAGCATTCGTTTTGCCGTTACCCTGCCCGAAGGCGCCAGCTTCAATTATACGCAGAACGTCACCGACCAGATCGCTAATTTCCTCTACGACTCCATCCCCGAGCGGGACTTTGTCTTCGCCCGAACCCCTGCCGGAAATTCCGTCAATACTTCCCAACCCCGTATCGGCCTGACGCCTCCCACCGACAGGCACAGGAGCCAGGACCAGATTGCCGGCGAGCTCCAGCAAAAGCTGTCCCGGTTCAACGACGCGCGGATCTTCGCCATCCAGGAACAGACCATTGCCGTAGGCTCCAGCTCGAAAACCAGCCTGCCGGTGCAATTCGTACTGCAGAACCAGGACCTCGATAAGCTGAAAAAAATAATGCCCGCCTTCCTCGACGCGGCCAGAAAAGACAGGACTTTTTCCAACGTGGATGTCAACCTGAAATTCAACAAACCGGAAGTCAATGTCAGCGTAGACCGGATGAAGATAAAGGATCTGGGCCTCTCCACCAACGACGTGATCTCGGCCATGCAGGCCGCCTTCAGCGGTGGCCGTCTCGCTTATTTTATCATGAACGGGTACCAGTACTACGTGATCGCGCAGGTGGAACGCAGCGACCGCAATGCTCCCACCGATATCAGCAAGATCTATGTCCGCAATAAGAATGGCGACAATATTCCGCTCGACGCAGTCGTGCACCTGGAGAACAATAGCAGCCCGTCTACGCTCTTTCATTTCAATCGCTATAAAGCGGCCACTATTTCCGCCTCGCTGGCGCCCGGCAAGACCGTCGGAGACGGTATCGTCGCCATGCAGGCCATAGCCGACAAATTGCTGGATCCCAGCTTCCAGACCGCGCTCTCGGGCTCTTCCCGGGACTATGCAGAGAGCTCCTCCAATATCGTATTCGCCTTCAGCCTGGCGCTGGTATTGATCTACCTGGTACTCGCCGCTCAGTTTGAAAGCTTCATCGATCCTTTTACAATCATGTTCACCGTTCCCCTTGCAATGGCCGGCGCCCTGCTGAGCCTATGGCTCTTCCATCAGACCCTGAATATCTTTTCGGAGATCGGTATGATCATGCTTATCGGGCTGGTGACGAAGAACGGAATCCTGATCATCGAATTCACTAACCAGAAAAGAGAACAGGGCATGGCGAAAATGGAGGCGGTAGTAGAAGCGGCTTCTCAGCGTCTGCGGCCCATATTGATGACCAGTCTGGCCACCTCTCTGGGCGCCTTGCCGATCGCACTGAGCCTGGGCGCCGCCGCCACAAGCCGTATTCCCCTGGGGATCGTGGTCGTGGGCGGGATCATGTTCTCTCTCATATTGACCCTGTTCGTTATCCCGGCCATCTATACGTTTGTCTCGGGTAAACACAAGGCGCATGTGACGGAAGTGACAGACTAGGGTAGGGGATACTATACTAACAGCAATAGATTAATATTTGTAATGACTAACATGAAAACACTTCGTTCTGCGGCGATCCGGTTACTGACTGGCGGATTGGTTATCCTACTGACGCTCCAATCCCACGCTCAGGACCCCATACGCGATCACCGCACCGAAGATTCCGCCAAAGCAGCACAGGCGCACATAGCTCTACATAACATTACCCTACCTGATGCCGTGCAGATAGCATTGAAGAATAGCCTGGGTATTCAGATAGCTAAGAATAACATCAACATTGCCGGTATCAATAACAGCTACAGCATCGCAGGAGGCATGCCCACCGTCAACGCTACTGCTGCCGACCAGGAACAGGCTACCAGCATCAAGCAGCAATATGCCGACCCCGCCAATAACAAACAGAGCAACAATGCCCTTTCTAATAACCTATCCGGAGCCCTGAATGCTTCCATGCTGCTCTACAATGGGGAACGGGTAGCCACCGCCAAAAAGAGACTGGGCGTCGCCGAGACCCAGACCCGACAACAGTTGAGCTCCCGTGCTCTGATCATCGTCAACAATGTCATGCTCAAATATTATGACATCGTCCGGCAGCAGGGCTACTCGAAGACCCTGGAAAGATCTATCGATGCCAGCAAGGAAAGACTGAACATCGTCCAGGCACAACAAAGCGTCGGCCTGGCCAATAATGCCGATTTGTTCCAGTCCCAGGTAGACCTCAACACCCAGATCCAGAACCTCCAGGCCCAACAGCTGGTGGTCGACCAGGACAAGACAGATCTGCTAACCCTGCTGACCCTCAATCCCGATTCCACCATCTCCGTGGAAGATACCATCCTCGTAGATAAGACGATGGAACTGGCCACTATCCTCAGCGCGATGCAGACCGCCAACCCCGACGTAATGGCGGCGGACCAACAGATCACCATCAACCAGTTCATCCAGAAAGAGACGGGCGCTCAGCGTTATCCTTCCCTGTATCTGAATGGCGGCTACAATTATAGCCGGACCCGCAACACCGTAGGTTTCTCCCTGCTGAACCTTAACTATGGCCCCTTTGCCGGGGTCACTCTCAATATCCCCATTTTCAATGGAGGTATTTATCGCAGGCAGCAGCAGATAGCGGGAATCAATATCAAACAAGCCCAGCTGACGAAGGATACCCTCGTGCTCAACTATACTTCCAATGCGGTGAAGAACTGGCAGGCGTATAGGAACAACCTTCAGCAGCTGGAGACTGCCAAAGCTAATTATGATCTTTCCCAGAAATTACTGAACCTGGTATTGTTGAAATTTCAGTTGAAGCAGGCTACCATCGTGGATGTAAAGAATGCGCAGCAAAGTTTTGAAAATGCGGGCTACTTGCTCGTCAACGTGAGCTTTGCCGCCAAGTCCGCCGAGATCCAGCTGCGACGCTATGCGGGGCAGTTAAATTAGGGCGATCCGGCTTCTGCCCGGTACGTCCCGATCCCCAGTCGGTATCGACCCGACTGGTCGGTTCAATCAGAACAAAGTCTGCACTCCATAGAGCACCTTTGTCTCATGCTCGAGTAACCACTTCTTGCGCCATAGCCCCCCGCCGTAACCGACCAGGTCCCTTTTCGAGCCGATGACCCGGTGACAGGGAACGACAATGGCGATGTGATTCTTCCCATTAGCGGAGGCGGCGGCGCGGATCGCCTTGGTATCGCCCAGCCGTCTGGACATTTCCAGGTAACTGACGGTCTTGCCAAAAGGGATGGCGCTCAACTCAGACCAGACCTTCATCTGGAACTCCGTCCCTGACTGGTGTATGGGAAATTCGAAGACCCTTCTTTGCCCCTGAAAATACTGGATCAGTTGTTCGATGCACTGGATGACCAGCGGAGGGACCGGCCCTTGCAGATCGACGCCGTTTCTGCTCGTCCCATCCAGCGTGTCTACAAAACTGATCTCATTGATATAGGTATCTGTTCCACCTATTCGCAGAAGACCCAACGGGGATTGGTAATAGGTGGTGGCGATCTCCAGCGTAGTGGCCATTATTCGGGGTTTTTAAATGCAGCGACTTCGACCCGAAGCCTATCCGATCCTCCATCCATTCCCTACCTTCCGCTCCGGTCCTAATAAAACTACTTCTTTTTTGTCAGTATACACACCCAACACCAGGCATTCGCTGAAAAAATTCGCGATCTGCTTGGGCGGAAAATTCACCACCGCAATAACCTGCCTTCCGATAAGTTGCTGCGGATCATATAGATCAGTCACTTGCGCCGAAGACCTTTTTATCCCCAATTCCCCAAAATCAATCCCTAATTGGTACGCTTTTTTTCTTGCTTTGGGAAAATCGCTAACTTCCGTGATCGTTCCGACCCTGATATCTATTTTTTCAAAATCATCCCATTGAACAGTTGACATAGTTATTCGTTGTTTATTCTAAATTAAATATACTTTTTTATGAAACGTACAGCAACATCCGTTTGGAACGGCTCCGGAAAAGATGGTAGCGGGCACATGACGACTCAAAGCACGACCCTCAACAACGCCCAGTATTCCTACAAGTCCCGCTTTGAACAGGGAGTAGGTACCAACCCGGAAGAACTGATCGCCGCTGCGCACTCCGGCTGTTTTGCCATGGCCCTGAGTTTTGAATTACAGAAAGCCGGCCTGACAGCAGATTCCCTCGATGTCACCTGCACGATCACCCTGGAACCAGGCGTCGGTATTACCCACTCAGACCTGGTATTAAAAGCCAAAGTCCCCGGCGTAACTCCGGAGAAATTCCAGGAATATGCAGGTAATGCAAAAGCTGGCTGCCCGGTAAGCCAGTTGTTGAAAGCCGAGATCTCGTTGACGGCATCGCTCGTATAAGGATTTAAAAATTTTTGCAATTTTAGCACCCAAATGGGTGCTTTTTTTTTGAGTAGCCTGATCGCTGACAAGTCTCTTTATTGTAAATTACTGCATCAAATTTTTTAACGTATTCGCTTACTAAACTTATTATGAAGGACAAACTCAAACAGCAACGCTCCCGCCGGGATTTTCTGCGGGATGCCTCCCTGGCCGCCACCGGCTTCTTTATCGTTCCCCGCCACGTGCTGGGAAAAGGATTTGTTGCCCCCAGCGACCGGCTGGCCGTCGCGGCTATCGGAGCAGGCGGCAAAGGAGCAGACGACCTTAGAAATTTTTACGGCAGTGGAAAAGTAGATGTGGTAGGTCTGTGCGATGTCGATGACCGCCAGGCAGCCGGCTCCGTGAAAAAATACCCCAAAGCAAAATATTACAAGGATTTCCGGGAGATGCTGGAAAAAGAACATAAAAATATTGATGCGGTATCGGTCTCCACCCCGGACAATGTCCACGCCGTAGCCACCCTTGCCGCGATGCAGCTGGGCAAGCATGTTTATTGCCAGAAACCGATGACCCACGACATCTACGAAGCCCGAACGTTGACCGAGGCGGCAAAAAGGTACAAGGTCGTTGCGCAAATGGGGAACCAGGGTTCGTCCAGCGATGGTGTGCGCCTGATGCAGGAATGGTACAATGCCGGCGTCATCGGCGATGCCACGGAAATCCATATCTGGACCAACCGGCCCGTCTGGCCGCAGGGAACCGGAACGCCCAAAAGCACCGACACCCCACCGAAAGAGCTCGACTGGAAACTCTGGCTGGGACCGGCTCAATTCCAAACCTATCACAAAGAATACATGCCTTTCAACTGGCGGGGATACTGGAACTTCGGGACCGGCGCCCTCGGCGATATGGGCTGCCACCTCATCGACCCCGCTTTCAAGACCGTCGGATTGGGTTATCCCTCCGAAGTCGAATGCAGCGTAGGCGATGTCTATGAGCAGATGTGGACCCCGGCCTATTACCCCGAAAGCTGTCCGATCTCCTCTTCCGTGAAAATGAAATTTCCCGGCAAGAACGGCAAGCCCGACGTCAAACTTTACTGGATGGACGGCGGTCTCATCCCCGAACGCCCCGATGAACTGGGCCCGGACGAACACATGGGCGACTCCGACGGCGGCTGTATCATCACCGGCACCAAAGGCAAGATCATGTGCGGCTGCTATGCCAGTAACCCTACCTTACTGCCCACCTCCCGCACCAAAGAGATCAACGTGCCCCAAACCCTTGCCCGCGTACCGGAAGGGCACTATGTACAATGGGTGAATGCCTGTATCGCCGGTTATGGCGTCAAGCAGGTCAGCTCGCCTTTTGAATACGCAGGCCCTTTGACCGAAACCATCCTGATGGGCAACCTCGCCTTACGGAGCTGGAATATCAAGGACGCTAAAGGCAACTTCCCCGGCAGAAAAAAACTGCTCTGGGATGCCGTGAATATGAAGATCACCAACTTCGACGAAGCCAACCAGTTCGTTAAACGTCAATACTCCGATGGGTACAAACTGACCATGTAATCCAGCCGACACACAAGAATTACCCGCATACGAGAGGCCGCCCCCGCAAAGGGCGGCCTCTTTCATTGATAGACATTTCGTTATTTTAAGGGTAATTGCTCGTTAAGAATTAGTTAACGATCGGTTAGCTATTGGTTAACATTGCGCGGCTACTTTTGCCGGATTAAACTAAATTATGGGTAAGGTGACTATATCGGTACACTGGATGCCGGTAATGACCGGACGCCAATGGGCCGTCTGAAATAAAATAATTGAACGCTGTCTTGGTTGACAAATCCTGGGGGTCGGTCGTGGTTGTCCGGCCCCCTTCTTTTTTGACGATCTCCCGTAGTGGCCATAGTCTTTCTGCCCGAACGGCAAGCGGCGATCAGTCCCCTAATAATTTGGCTAATTCCAGCAGCTCCTTTTGCTTATAAGCAGTCCTTTCATCGCTGAAGCATTTGCTGAACTCTTCGAGAGTGGATTGTATGATACGGTTATGAGAGAGCGGTTTGAAATACGAGGCAACGGGAGGCACAGACACCCTTTTGAAATAACTCTCCACATCTTTATGGGAGAATACCTGCCCGCTCATCGGATCGATAAAGAACTCTATACGCTGCTGAGGGCTCAGCTTTTCAGGATTCTCATCATAATTAGGCTTGATATAGGCCAGCACGAACTGCCGGGGAATATTAATAGCCTTTACCGGGATATCCAGTAGCTCGCTTAGCAGCAGGTACAGGATCCCGTTGGAAATGGAATTTCCCCTCTTGGTCTCGATCAGCTTATTGATGAGGAACTCTTCCGGCTGCTGATAAGCCACTTCCGTGCCCTTCAACCCATAATAATTATAAAGAATGCTCGTCAGCACATTTACCTGCTCCAGGGGAGTCAGGTAGCTGTTCAGCTCAAGCCAGATATTCCTGCGTAATTTTTCCACTTCCTGCAGGACAGGAGTCGTCACCATTTCAGGATATTGGAACTTCGCCACCAGCAGGGCCGCCGTTAAAAGATCCTGGTAGCTGCTGCTCTTCCAATGCTGAAAATCCTCTGTAAGATCATGGTAATGCAATTTGTGGATCAGCATCTCGATTCGCTCCTGCACATCCCCGCTGATCGTATTTTCCCAGAGATTTTCCAGGTTGGGAATGATCCCCCTTCCGTAGCTTACAATGCGTGTGCTGACCGAATCAAAAACTTCCTGGTCCGGATCATCGATCAGGTGGAAAAGGGCTTTTATTTCTTTGTTCTCTTGCATGCAGATATTTTCCTTGGGGATATTGATCGGGCGCGTTAATGAATTCCTGTAAAGAATTTAGTTGAAATATAATCCTTTACAGGAAAATGTCTAATGTCTGTGAACCGGGACTCCGCCCGGGTTAGAAACGGGATCAATATCGGGGAAGTTTATAAAATAATGATAAAATTCTTATCCACAGGAGCAAAAGGAATGTCAATTACTTCTTTCCCTATAGGATATAGATTATTTACAAACAAATAACGCTGCCTGCAATCGTAAAATTGTGATCGGGTGGGAGCCGGGGGCCCGCGTTCTTATTTTGCCTTCTTCTTTCTCGGCACCCGCTTGGGCGGATTGGCCTTCACATCCTCGATGATCGCCTTGACCTCTTCGATGCTCAGATCAGCCGCCGTTTCCTGCTTTTCTTTCGGGAGCTTGTAGTTGCGCAGTCCCTGTTTGATATAAGGTCCGTAAGGCCCCCGCAGCAATTGTATCTTTTCCTTTTCGAATATCTTGATGGTCCGCTCTTCCTTAGCGGCTCTTTTTTCGACGATAATAGGAGCAGCTTCCTCAAAGGTAATATTATAAGGATCGAACTCTTTGCTCAGGGAATAGAATTTTTTATCGTGGGCGATATAAGGCCCGAACCTGCCTATATTGATGACCACATCGGAATCCTCGAATGAACCCAGATTGCGGGGAAGGCGGAATAATTCCATCGCTTCATCGAATGTGATCGTCTCGATGCTCTGGGTATTCTTCAGCTTGGCAAATTTGGCTTTATCTTCTTCATTGCTTGTATCGCCGATCTGCACCATGGGGCCATACCGCCCCATCCGCGCAATAACCTTTTTGCCGGTTAGGGCATCGATACCCAAATCTCTTTCCCCACTGATCCTCTCTGCATTTTCGATAGTATTGTCCACATCCTTTTTGAAAGGATTATAGAAATCATCGATCATCTTACTCCACTTTAAATTCCCATGCGCCACTTCATCGAACTCCTCCTCGATCCTGGCCGTGAAGTTATAATCCATGATGTCATCAAAATACATCTTCAGAAAATCCGTTACGACCAGCCCCAGATCCGTAGGAAATAACTTTGACTTCTCCGCCCCCGTATTCTCCTGCTCCGCCAGCTTTTTGATGATATCTTCCTTTAGCTGGTAGATCCTGAACTCCCTCTTCACCCCTTCCTTATCCCTTTTTTCTACATACCCCCTTTTAAGGATCGTAGAAATAGTAGGGGCATACGTGGAGGGACGGCCGATACCCAGTTCTTCCAGCTTTTTTACCAGCGAAGCCTCTGTATAACGGGGTAGGGGACGGGTGAAACGTTCGATCGCCTTCATCTCCTTCAATGGCAATTTCTGCTGCACAGCCAATGGCGGCAGCATGCTTTCCTGTTCATCTTCTTCCGTACCCTCATCTTCATCCCGGTCTTCCATATAGACCTTCAGGAACCCGTCGAACTTCAGTACCTCTCCGCTGGCAGTCAACTCTTCCTTATTGGTGGAAACCTGGATTTTGGCAGTCGTCTTTTCCAGCTCCGCATCGGCCATCTGGCTGGCCATAGTCCTTTTCCAGATCAATTCATACAACCGGCGGCAATCGGCATCCTCTACCGTCATACTGTCCATATAAGTAGGGCGGATGGCCTCATGTGCTTCCTGGGCGGACTCGTTCTTATTCTTAAACTTACGGGCCTGTACATATTTATCTCCATACTGACTGCGAATCTGCCCGGTGACAGCCTCCGTGGCCGTCTCGCTCAGGTTGACGCTATCGGTACGCATATAGGTGATCTTACCACTTTCATAGAGCTTTTGGGCCAGCAGCATCGTCCGGCTCACTCCATATCCCAGCTTACGGCTGGCTTCCTGCTGCAAGGTAGAAGTGGTAAAAGGAGCCGCGGGCGTCTTCTTCCCGGGCTTAACCTGTATATCGGTGACCGTATAGCCGGCGCCTATACAGCCCTTCAGAAAGGCCTCTGCATTTTCTGCCGATGCCTGCCTTTTGCCCTCTGCAGAGAACGTCACCAGCTTGCCGGTAACATCCTTGGATGTAAATAAAGCCTCGATCTTAAAGGAACTGACGGCAACGAAGGCATTGATCTCCCTTTCCCGCTCAGCAATGATCCTTACGGCGACACTCTGCACCCGCCCGGCACTCAGATTGTTCTTCATGCTCATCTTACGCCAGAGCACAGGACTCAGCTCAAAACCCACGATCCTGTCCAATATCCGGCGCGCCTGCTGGGCATTCACCAGGTTCATATCCACCGTTCGGGGCTTAGTGACCGCGGCCCGGATCGCAGGCGTGGTAATTTCATGAAAGACAATGCGTTTGGTCGTCACCGGATCCAGTCCCAACACTTCACATAAATGCCAGCTTATAGCCTCTCCTTCACGGTCCTCATCCGTCGCGAGCCATACTTCGCCTGATTTCTTGGCGATACTTTTGAGCTCCTTGACGACCTTTTCCTTTTCTTCCGGGACAATATAACGAGGTTGGTAATTGTTCTTCACATCGATCCCCATATCCCCCTTCTCCAGGTCCCGGATATGTCCATAACAACTTTTTACCTCAAAATCTTCACCCAGGATCTTCTCGATCGTCTTCGCTTTCGCCGGAGACTCCACTATCAATAAATTCTTAGCCATGTGTTCATTAAAGGGTTTAAAATCCGACGGCCTATGAAGGGCTTTACACCCGGCAGACCCCTGGTCAGCCATGCCCGTCGGCTTGCAAGTTTACAGTATAACGGCCAAATTAAAAAATTACTCAGCTTTACCGAAAAACATAGTCATAAAAAATAGCAATTATTTGTCACTGTATGTCATTAGTTTGTATGCCATAAATCGAACAGATTATAAGTTTATGAAACCCTTAAGCAAGGCATTTGTTAAAAAACTTTAATTTACCTTGCCCAAATACCATCAACAATACCCTCAACGGATAGCTAACTTGGAACCATCTTACACCATATTTCCCCTGGGGGATGCCGCCATCACCATCGACCTGGGCAACCATATTGACGAACAGCTCAATAGCAGGGCCATGGCCATACAGGACGGACTGGAAGCCCTTCATCTGGACGTAATAAAGGATATTATAGTAGCCTATAGTTCCGTGTCCGTGTTCTATGACCCGGTATCGGTCTTGACCTACGAAAGCCCCACCTGTCGCGACGGGGCATTTGCCTGTATGAAAAAAAGACTGGAAGCTGTCTGGCAGCAGGTCTCCGCATCCGATCTCCCGCCCCCCGAGGATGGAGATACCATCCATATCCCCGTTTGTTATGAACCCGAATATGGACCAGATCTGGACCAGATCGCCCGAAAAAAAGGGCTGACCCGGGAAAACGTCATTCACTTGCATACGGCGAGCGCCTACCGCGTATACATGATCGGATTCCTGCCGGGGTTTCCCTACCTGGGGAAGGTCGATCCGGCTCTGGAAATATCCCGCAAAGAACGCCCGGTCCCGGTACTCGCCGGGGGCGTGGGAATTGCGGGCAATCAAACAGGGATCTATCCGCTCAATAGCCCCGGAGGCTGGCAGATCATCGGTAGGACACCCCTGAAATTATTCAATCCCCATGCCCCCGTGCCCGTCAGTATGAAGATCGGCGATAGGGTGCAGTTCTTTTCCGTGACCCGACAGGAATTCCAGGATTTGACCGGTAAAAACGACCAGAAGAAAATGCCAGACCCGATCGGTCTATCCGGTAAACCCGGATAGCAACTCCGATGGCCATTTTACCGTACAGATAAGCACCCGGGTCCTGACAGCCGTTCATTTCTTTCAGGGAACCCGGCTAATTCCAGGGGCTATTGTCTTTTATGGTGTACGTTTTGAAATAATCGATAACCTTCCGGAAAAATGAAATTTGTAGCTTAGTCGCTCACGTTACTCACCCATTCATCCCCGTACCCTTATGGCGCCTCTTACCCTTATCCTGTGCTTCGTATATATATATTGTACATCAAAATTCCATCATGGCATTCTCTATTATCAAACCCGGATTGCTGGACACTATACAGGATATGGGAAGGAATGGTTATGGCAACTGGGGCATCAACCCCGGTGGAGCTATGGATCGTTACGCCGCACAGGTAGCTAACTTGCTGGTAGGCAATTGTGAAAAAGAAGCCATTCTCGAGATTCATTTCCCCGGCCCACAGATCCTGTTCGAACAAAACACCCTTATTGCTATCACCGGCGCCGATTTCTCCCCCACCGTAAACGATGAACGCATCCCCCGGTGGCAACCGGTCGTCGTTCGAAAGAATACCGTTCTCCATTTCCCCTCCCTGATCCAGGGCGGCCGATGTTATATTAGTGTACACGGAGGTTACTGCATGGAGAAATGGCTCAATAGCTACAGCACAAACCTCAAAGCAGGAGTAGGAGGGTGGCAGGGACAGCCCCTCAAGAAAGGAGATGAGCTGTCTTATAAGGAAAATACCATTTATTTTGCAGGCTTGCTGAAAGAAGAAAGCAATTTCGAAATACTGCCCTGGCGGGTCAACACGGAGAAAACATATCGCTTCCCCCACGAGATCGGATTTATCCCCGGCAACGAATGGAACTGTCTTTCACCCGCCTCCCAAACAAATTTTATCGGGAACAACTTCCTGATCCACCCATCTTCTGACCGGATGGGCTACCAGCTGAACGGAAGTCCCCTTTCCCTGGAACAACCCGCAGAGCTGGTCTCCTCGGCCGTAAGCTTCGGAACGGTACAATTACTCCCCGATGGCCAGCTGATCGTACTGATGGCCGACCACCAGACCACCGGCGGCTATCCCCGGATTGCTCACGTTGTTTCGGCGCATCTGCCCAAACTGGCGCAATTGCGCCCCTCCGATACGATCCAGTTCAAACGAATGGATCTGAATGACGCAGAAGAATTATTGATAGCCAGGCAAAAAGAATTGCATATCCTTCAGAGAGCCTGTCTCGATCATTTAAATGAGCTGGTATGCTGAGTACCGGCGCGTCAAACGATCCCGATGAACGCTCCGCTTCCGCTGACCGCCGTCAGCGGGTTACCGGCAAGATGCCATCGATCGACCTCAACTGTGACATGGGAGAAGGAATGGAGACCGACGCGGCGATCTTTCCCTTTATCAGCTCCGCCAATATTGCCTGTGGCTATCACGCCGGAGATGCGAACACCATGCGAAGGACCGTAGAACTGGCTTTGCAACACCGGGTAGCTATCGGGGCGCACCCTTCTTATCCCGACCGGGATCATTTCGGGCGCATAGACCTCCTGGACACGACCCTCTCTCCGGAAGAGATTCCTGGTATGGTGGTGGATCAGTTGATCCTTTTGCAGGCCATCTGCGACGAGTTCGGCGTGCGGCTGCATCATGTCAAACCCCATGGCGCTTTATACAACCGGGCAGCCAAAGATGCGGTCATCAGCGCACTTATTTGCCGGGCCATCCGGGAATTCGACCCTTCCTTACTACTCTATGGTCTCAGCGGCAGTCAGCTAAAACGAGAGGCTGACCGGCACGAATTAGCTTTTGTCAGCGAAGTCTTCGCCGACAGGACCTACCGGGAAGACGGCAGCCTTACCCCCAGGACCGAACCGGATGCGCTGATCGAGGATCCCGAACAGGCGGCCCGACAGGTGCTGAAGATGGTAGGAGAGGGAAAAGTGTCCATCTCGTCCGGCCATGCGGCCAATAAACCGGCGGAGGACGCGTCGTCCCAAAACCTCCGCGAAATTCCTTTGCTCGCCGAAACCATCTGCCTCCACGGAGACGGCAGCCATGCCATTCAGTTCGCCCGACTGATCTATACGACCCTCTCCGAAAAAGAAATAGTCATCCGGGCGCCTGCACGGCCGTTTTAGCATTTCCTTTGCAATTTCCCCTTTATTTTCCCGTTCTTTGCTTGTTCCCACTTCAACTCTTATTACCAGAATGCCTTCGGGCAACCTCGTTTTATTACTTCTAACGGATAACTATGGCAGCAAGCGACAATGGCCGGAAGGACGACCTATATACCTATGATTCATTCAGAGGAGGTGGAAATAAAGAAAAGAAACCCCGGGAATCTCATTTCCTATGGTGGTGCGCCGGCGCCTATCAGGAATTATTGAGAGACTGCCCCTCCGAACAAACCAAATATGCCGGCCTGGGCGGCGTTATCCTAGCCACCTTTGTCCTGGCAGCCCTGTCTGCCGGATATGCCATTTACAGCGTATTCAACAACCCTCTCTGGGCCTTCTGCTTTGCGCTGGTCTGGGGATTGATCATTTTTAACTTCGACCGGTTCCTAGTAGCTACCATGCGCAAATACGGGGTATCCCGTAATAAGCAGATCTGGATGGCAATGCCCCGCATCGCCCTGGCCCTGCTGATCGGGTTTACCATCGCCCGTCCCCTGGAACTGAAGATCTTTGAAAAAGAGATCGATGTTCAGATCACCGAGAACAGGCATAAGAGAATCCTGCTGAACGATAGTCTCCTGCAGGCTGAAAATCATATCCTCCTCACGACCGCCCAATTGGAGAGACAGCGGTTGACGACCCGTAAATCCGGACTGGAAGACACCCTGCACCAGTTACAGCAGGATTATGTCCGGGAAGCCGATGGAACAGGCGGATCCCTTCACCGGGGGATCGACAAGCTAACGCGGCTGAAACAGGAAGCCTATCAGTCCGCCCTGCAGCAACATAGCCCCGAACTGCGGGAGCTGGAAGGGCAGATCCATTACCAGGATAGCATCATAGCAGCAGCCAATGCCGATAAACAGCTAAAACAACGCGGTTATGAAGCCCAGGTGACGGCAGACGTCGGCTTTCTGGAAAAGAACAAAGCCCTGTCCGACCTTTCGGCGAAGGAAGGCAGCGTCTTCTGGGCCAATTTGCTGATCACCCTGCTCATCATCCTCATCGAGACCGGTCCCATTCTTTCCAAGCTGATCATGAGCACCGGCCCCTACGACCTGGCGCTGGCCAAAATGGAATTGCTCCAGATGGCTGCCGCGGAAGATGAAATGCGCAGGGATAAGGAATTGATCCAGGATAAAAAAACGGGAATCTATGCCCAAAAGAAAGAGATCTCGGAAGAACTGACAAAAAAACTGGCAGCCCTGATCAAAAAGCATATCCAGGAAGAACTGGACCAATGGGAAAAAGGACAGGATACTATTCCCGCCCGGCCTTCCCTGGAAGAAATAACCCGCAGGATCAAAGAACGCTATGATTTCCGTGAGGAAGATATCTTATAAGAGAGGCTGGCCCGGATTTTTCTGGTATACGTCAAAAAGAGTATATGGAGAACTTAAAGACCGAACCGGTCAAAATACAACGCAGCGGAAAAACAGAAGAATACCAGCTGAAAGAAAAAGACCATGGAGACGAGGTGGTCTACGATATTTCCCGAAACGATCATTACCTGCTGACTCTCTCCAAAGATGGAGATATTTTATTCATGAACTTCGACGCGCCCGCTGAGGAAAGGCAACTATTCGATCTTTCCTTTTTAAGTCAATTTATTGATCTCATCAAACAACGCGGTTAGCAAGCTTATTAAACAACATTCTTAGCAGGCTCATTGTAGAAAATTCATCCCTTGCCGACAGGGAAAATTTTCCACATATTTCCAATGGGGAATGAGCATATATTTATTCTCCCGGAACTGTTAAAGTGGATCGTGGTTTTTTACCTTATGCGATACACAGAATGGGTGTTTTGCGGCCAGCGCATTCAATTCCATCAGTGTTTTTTCATCCGGCTGTGGCGGGGGCGGCAACAATTTGACAACCCCTGGCTTCTTCCTGCGGGATTTACCATTGAAGGCTGTCAGGGTATATTCTTGAAGGATCATGGGCCTTGTGGCCAGGATATTTGTTTTCATTCGAATTTTTTTTCGGCTCGTTTACAGATAAGTATTCAAAAACAATACCACCTCCTGCTATAGAATGTTAAGTGTCAGGCAAGAGGATAGTATAACAATACAGTAACAATCTCGCCTACATTTAGTTCCTGCCGGTAATCGTTAAATGACAGCTTATTCATATATTGGAACTTTATTATTTCATTGATCTAAAAAGGCACTTGCGCAAGAACATTATGATACGGGTCGGGTTTTTGATTGGCTGCTGTTTGCTGTTTGTCTGCTCATTCGGCCAGGTGACGGATAGCAGCAGCCGGCATATGCAAGATAGCAGTCGACGGCATATACAGGATAGCAGCCGACGGCATGTACAGGATACAACCAGCAGCCATATGCACCGGATCATGAATAACAATATATTCCAGTTCTTCAGGAATGCCATTACAAGAGGACATCCCGATTCCGCCACCCTTGCTACGACCATCAATACCAAAAGTGAAAGCCCCTTTATGCCTTATGAGGGGAAAGTGATCCGGCATATTATCATCAAAGGATATGGGTTCGAACAGACTTTTACCGATACCTCCAAACGGCTTCAGTATTTCGGTACCAAAGTCCTCAACCAGATGCACCGGAAAACAAGGGACTGGGTGATCCGGAACTCCCTTTTCATTAAAGAGAATACGCCGCTGAACGCATTCAAGCTGGCGGATAATGAACGGTTGATTCGTAGCTTGAATTATATCCAGGATGCGCGTATCCTGGTAAATTTCCTACCCGATAACCAGGACTCGGTGGACCTGGTCGTCGTCGTAAAGGACCTTTTTAGTATCGGGGGGGCGCTGGGGAGTCTGGGTGTTGCGCCTACCAGTATACGCGGCAATATCAGTGAGGCGAACTTCCTCGGGCTGGGGCAGCGGATCCAGGGAGGAGTGATCCTGGAACAGAACCGCGACCCCAACTTCGGTTACCAGCTGCTCTACAGTAAATCCAATATCAGCAGGTCCTTTGTCAATGCCACGCTCTCCTATACGCAGATCAATGGGGATCTCTTCGACAATACCCCGGATGAAACGGCCCGTTTTATCAGGTTTGACCGGCCTCTATATGCCCCTTATGCACATCTGGCGGGAGGTATCACCATGGGAGACTTTGAATCTTTCAACCGCTATCACCACGTGGATAGTCTTTTTTATAAATATCATTACCAGGTACACGATCTCTGGCTCGGCTGGAATTTAGGGGGGGATCGGTTCCTCAGCAATACCTCCGTGCGGGACCGGAAATTTGTAAGTATCCGTGCTTTCAGGAATCATTTTTATGACGTCCCTTACCAGATAGGCGAGAACTTTAACTTTCGCTTCAATAACCGGCAAGCGGTGCTGGGCCAGTTCACTTTTTTCCGGCAGGACTTCTACAAGACCAACTATATCTATGGATTCGGTACCACGGAAGACGTTCCCCAGGGGTATAACGTCGCAGTGACCTCGGGCTGGTATAAGCAATTGTACCTGGAAAGACCTTATGCCGGAGTAGATGCCAATAGTTATGTCGTCACCAAAAAGGGAGGGTTCATCCAGTATTTTCTCCGGTCCGGCGCTTTCCTCCACAAGGGGCAGGTGCAGGATGCCAGCATACTGGTCGGCTCCAGCTATTATAGTCCCTTATTCCTTTTCAATCATCTGAAAATACGTCAGTATATCAATTTTAGCTATACCCGGCAGTTTAACCGGGTCGGCATTGACCCCTTGACTATCAATAATGTTTTTGGACTCCGTTATTTCAACGGAGATTCCACCTTCGGGGGACAACGGGTGACCCTGCATTCGGAGACCACTTTTTTTCTCAATTATAAATTGCTGGGTTTTAAATTCGCGCCCTTTGCTTATGGGGATTTGTCCTTACTGACTCCCGGGGATGAGCAAGGCTTTACCAGGTCTTCTCTCTTTCAAGGGGTCGGCGCCGGTATGAGGACCCGCAATGAGAACCTCATCTTCCAGACGATCGAATTACGTTTTGCCTATTTCCCCCGCAAGACCGAGCAGAATCAGTCTTTTAAAATCATGCTCAACACGGGTATCCAGTTCCGGTATAACAACACCTATGTCAAGGCCCCCGACATCATCTTCCTCAATACGGACGGGCTAAATAGTATTTATTGACCCCGCCAAACTCCTTACACATTCATTCGCCCTCCCTCATCGTTTCCGATCTTCCGTGTCGCCTGCTGCGCCAATCCTGTTTCTATCTCACCCGCTAACCGCTCCGCCCAGTACCGGTACTGTTCTCCCGATGGATGTAATCCGTCCGGCGCAAAGAAAGGCGCCGTCCGCGAGTGCCCCGTAATATCGATAAACGTCCCCTTGTGTTCCACCGTGATCTTTTCGGCGATGCGGTTAAAATCGTCAATTTCCCGGGCTATTTGCGCCCGGCCCCGCCCGGCTGCATCCGGCAGATGGGTAGCGGCAAAGGGACTTACCCCCCAGTCAGGAATGGAAAGCACGAAGGCCCGGTGTGGTTGGCCGCCGGCAAATTGAATAGCTTGCCGGAGCAGCCCCTCGAATTGACCGGCATATTCTGACGAAGGCCTGCCTCTGTATTGATTATTGACCCCGATCAGCAGGCTGACAAAATCATAGGAAGACAGCAACTGCGTCCCGGCAATTTCCGCGCTGAGCTCATCCGTTGTCCACCCGGTTCTCGCAACAATTTCAGGGGCAAAGAAGGACAATCCTGCTTTCCGTAGAAATTGTACGGCCTGGTAGGGATAACTTTCATAGATAGGAACCCCCTCTCCAACCGTATAGGAATCACCCAGCGTAAGTAAGGTATAGATCATAGTTAAAGAAGGGACCCTTATCGGTCCCTTCTTCAAAAGTCGGAATTATTCTTTATTTCCGGCCGGATACTACATCACCGGATATCCGGGCCCGGGTACTAATTCGCCGGTTGCTGTCCTCCGCCACCCTGCATGCCACCCTGGATATTTTCCATTTCTCCCTTCAGGTTCTTGCGCTTGAACAGCGCCGTATCGAATTTACCGAAGCGCCAGTTGAATTGAAGACGGAAGAACTGGGGATCCCTTCTGCGGAAGGCGTCCTGGGTGAAATAACTGGTAGAAGTATACACATCGCTCACCCTGGTGCGGAAGATATCACTTACGCTGAGGGTCAGCGAGGCGGCCTTGGCCTTCAGGAACTCGAATTTTAGGGCCGCATCCACTCCACCCGAAGGTTTGTTATAACCCTGGGAGTTGCCGCTGACGGTTTGCCCGAATCCCCGTCCTCCCCCCTGGCTGCCTCCATTGTTGGCGCTGCCACCCGGCGGCAATACGGTCTTGGAGGTATAGTCCCCCGTCAGTTGCAGCGAAAAATTATGGGGAAGCTTAAAGGAGTTATTTATTTTTCCAAACCAGCTGTACGTTTGCCCGGCAGTGACGATATTGGTATCATTGGAATTGATCTTGGAAGTGAAAATATTGATATTGCTGGTGATATCCCACCAATTGGTAATGGTATTACGTCCGATCAGCTCAAATCCCCCTACAAAACTGGACTGGGCATTAATATAGGTATTGATGATGACCAGGGAATCCGTGAGCGGGTTCGTTTCCCGGCTCTGATAGCGGGTGATCAGGTCCGTCGTGTATTTATAGTAGACGGAAGCCAGCAGGGTATTATTGCCTTTAAAGGTCTTCTGGTAAGAGAGTTCGAAAGAGTTCGTAAACTGCGGCTTCAGATTGGGATTACCCCGGCTCAGATTGAGGGAGTCGGAATAATCGGTGAAAGGGAATAACTGGAAAAAGCTGGGCCGGTCGATCCTGCGCGTATAGTTTAGGCTCAGGTCCTGATCTCCCTGTAATTTCTGACTGAGGAAGACGCTGGGGAACAGGCTGATCGGGAATTTATTGCTGTAGTATCCGATACTGTCCATCAGGCCGCCCGCGGGATTCTTTACCTCCGTCTTGTCATTGCCTTTGTAGTTCGAGCTTTCGCCTCTTAACCCCAGGTTGAACCCGAAATCCTTGATAGCATTGGAATAGGTGGCGTAAGCAGCATAGACCCGGTCCTGGTAGCTATACACGGAGGAAAGGGGTGGCTGTATAATAAAGGTAGGATCCGGGGGTGTCTGGTAATAGATATTATTCAGATTGCTGATATTCCGGGCGGCAATACGGGCGCCGGTCTCGAATTTTGACTTCTCCGTGATCGGATTGACGAAGTCTATCTGTGCGGTGGTATATTCATTGGTACCCGATCCCTGCTGTTGCTGGTTGAACTGCCTCAGATTGGACAGATCGCCCTTGACAGGATAGATGTTCGAATTGATCAGGTTGTAATTGGTGTTGGTCCCTTTGCTGTAGTTGACGTCCGCCGTCAGCTCTTCGCCCGATCTGGGGAAAGTATGCTTATAGCTTAACAGGCCGCCCTTATTCCTGAACTGGCTGTTCGTGTTGGACAATCTCCTGGTATAGGAGGTAGTGGTGCCGGAAGGATTGAGCGTATCGACATACAGGTCGCTGTTGGTATAGGGCGTAAAGCTCCCATGTACGATATTTCCCGCAAAAGAAATGGTATTCCGGTTGTCGAGCAGGTAGTCGACCCCAAACCGCCCAAAGATAAAATAACCTTTGTTGACGTTGTAATCGTTTTGGTGCAGACTGTCATAAGGCGGTGTCAAAAAGGTATAGCGGTCGGTAGTGCCGGGGGATATGGATTTTCGCTGTCCGATAAATCCATTGGCGAATACGTTGAATTTGCCTTGTTTGACATTGATGTCGCCTCCGCCGTTGATCTTACCCCGCTGATCGACACCGGCCCGGAGATTTCCATTATAACCTGCTTTCCGGTTCTTTTTCAGTACGATGTTGAGGATACCGGACGTTCCGCCGGAGGCATCGTATTTGGCGCCCGGATTGGTAATGATCTCCACGCTCTGGATGGCATCGGCGGGTATCTGGTCAAGTGTCAGCGAAGTAGGGCGGCCATCCACAAAGATGGTGGGGGCACTGTTGCGTAAAGTGACATTACCATCGATGTCGACTTGCACGGAAGGCACATTTTTCATGACGTCCACTCCGGTTCCGCCGGTAGCCGAAATGTCTTTTTCCACGTTGTATATTTTGCGGTCGACGCCCATCTGGATCAGCGGCTTGGAAGCGGTCACCGTCACCTCGCCCAGGGTTTGCGCATCTGCGGTTAGTTTAATATTGCCCAGATCTTTGTCCACGGCGTTCAGGGCCTGCTGCATATCCCCGCCTTTGGGCGCCTTCATTTCGAAGGCCACTTTCTGTTCGATGGTGGCATACCCGATGGTGGTGATCTTCAGACGGAAATTCCCGAAAATAGGGAGGTTCTCCAGGCTGAAATCACCCTTCCGACCGGTGATCATCCCTGCGATCACGGTATCTTTGCGCTTGCGGGTGACGGTGTCAAATTTGCTTTGGATGAGTTGAATGGAGACGCCATCCATACCCTTGCCTGTTTTAGTGTCCACGATCTTTCCATAGAAGTGGCCGATATTCGCAGCCTGGCCATTTCCAAAGCCGGCCTGTCTTCCCCCGCCTCCTCCGCCCGGCATCTGCGCCCAGCCTGTATAACATCCTGCCATAATCATAAGCAATAGCCAAGTCTTTCTCATTAGATTAAAATATTCATTTAGTGTGCAAAATTCAATGCAAAAATGGTAGCAATCGCTCCATTCTATACAGGCGGTATAAAATAGATGTAGAAGGGGTAATGCCGGAAGCCCCTTCCAGTATGCGCCTGACAGGGCGGCCTTTTGCCGGGGGGGGAGTGTTTATTTCATTAATAAGGTCAGGAATATCTGCAACAATCCGATGAAAAAGCCCAATGCTGCGCCGATGACTTCTACAAACCGGAATTCTTTGGTAAGGATCTGGTTGAGCATGGTTTCCAGCCTGTCCGAGGAGAAATTGGCAATCTTGTCCACGACGATCCGCTCCAGGTCGAGGTCGTTTTTAAGGTGTGCTACATAATTTTTCATGATGACCGGGAAGAGTTCTTCCAGCTCTGTCATAAAGACAGCTTTCAGCTGCCCGATGGTTTTATCGCCAATGAACATGGCGATCATGGGCATACTTTCTTTTAGCTTGACACGGAGGAAATTATCGATATGTTCATCCGCCAGGGGCAGGATTCGTTGGACATTGGCAGGATTGGTAATGGTCTGTTCGATATCTTCGAAGGAGAGGAGTTCTTGTCCGACGATCCTGCCCAGGTTTTCGGCGATCTGCTGCTGTTTTTTCGGAAAAACCCCTTGCAAGGTGAAGCCAAGGATCTTTTTCGGTTGCCGGGGATGAAATAACAGTTTGAGGGCCATCCAGATAGTCAGCCAGTGAATAAAGGCGGAAATAAAGGGGATTGTATAGAGCCACCAGCTTATCGTCATAGTTTTTATTTTTGTTTGTTATTAGCCTGCTTTTGCGCCCGTATAGATTGAGTATAGTCTCTTTTCGTGCCCAGAGATTGATTATAGCCTCTTTTCGTGTCCGGATATTGGTTGTTCCTTCCTTTTGCGCCCGCAAAGAAACGTCAAAAATCCCATTTGTACCCTTAACTGCCGGCGTTTTAGATGATTCCTGCAAAGAATCGGTTGCTCAGTTAGCACCTGATCTTAAATAAATTGAATTTTGTTTTTGCGAGAAATGCAAAATTTACTAATTTCGCCGCTCTTACGGTGGTTGTAGCTCAGTTGGTTAGAGCACTAGATTGTGGTTCTAGGGGTCGTGGGTTCGAACCCCATCATCCACCCGTTTAAAGGCCGTCTCAGGAATTTTTTGACCTTGAGACGGCCTTTTTCTTTTCTTAATAATACCCCTCATTAGCTTTCCGTTCATGGAAATTATGGCAAAGCGGATGTTAATATTCACAAATACCGACAACATAACATGTTATTAATCGTTATTTTTGAATAGCTATGTTAAAAGTGTTTAAGTATATGATTAGTAAAAGAAATTTGCCGATCGTCCTATTGATCTTAGGAGCTGGTGTTTTTGTTGCATTCCGGACATTGGGAATAGGGGAGAATCCGCCGACGAAGAATGAGAAGATTTTGCATAATGTAGGGGAATACCTGATGGAGATCCATTATAGCCCTAAGGCTATTGATGACAAATTCTCCAAAGAGATATTTACCAAGTACCTGGCGGATGTGGATGTAGAAAAGAATGTATTTCTGCAGTCTGATATCGAGGTCCTGCGTGGTAAGTATGAAACCAAGATCGATGATGAGATCCTGGGTAAGTCTACCATTCAGTTCGTTCCGGCCGTAAGCGAGCTCTATAAAAAGAGAGTTGCGGAGACGGAATTGATCTATAAGGATATTCTTTCCAAGCCATTTGATTTCAGTACCGATGAAGATGTGGATCAGAATTATGACAAGGTTGAATTCCCTAAAAATGAGGCGGAGAGAAGAGAATCCTGGCGTAAACGGCTGAAATATCTGACCCTGGAAAGGTATTCTGACCTGCTGGATCAGCAGGAAGCTGGTAAGGATAAGCCCGGGTTCGTGGCCCGGAGTAATGAAGACCTTGAAAAAGAGGCCCGGCAAAAGGCGTTGAAAGTCATGGATCGCTTCTATGAAAGGCTGAAAGTAAAAGTAACGGATGATGACCGGTTTAATATGTTTGTACAGACTATCGTGCAGTCGATGGATCCTCACACGGATTACTTTCCCCCGGTGGAAAAAAGATATTTCGATGAACAGATGAGCGGCCATTTCTTCGGAATAGGTGCTTCTTTGCGGGAAGAAGATGGAAATATCAAGATCACTACGCTGGTGACGGGTAGCCCAGCCTGGAAATCCGGTCAGGTGGGTATCGGAGATATCATTACCAAGGTAGCACAAGGAGCACAGGAGCCTGTAGACCTTACCGGCTTCCAGGTGGAAGATGCAGTGAAGCTAATCCGTGGTACGAAGGGGACAGAGGTAAAACTTACGCTGAAAAAAACGGACGGTTCTACGAAGATTATTTCCCTGATCCGGGACGAGATCGTGCAGGATGAGTTGACCTTTGCCAGAAGTGCGATCGTTAACTCCGATAAAGGAAAGGTGGGGTATATTTTCCTGCCTGAATTTTATGCAGATTTTGATAATCCTAAAGGCAACCGTTGTTCCATTGACGTAGCCCGTGAAGTCATGAAACTGAAGGAACAGAAAGTAGAAGGGATTGTTATTGATTTGCGCCATAATGGCGGAGGCTCTTTGTATGATGTAGTACAAATGGCGGGGTTATTTGTGGAACAGGGACCGATCGTACAGGTAAAGGACAGGGATGGGAAGACGCAGATATTACCGGATCATGATAAGTCGGTATTATATGATGGTCCTTTGGCTGTGATGGTGGATGAACTGAGTGCATCTGCTTCTGAGATTTTCGCCGCAGCTATCCAGGATTACAAAAGAGGGGTCATTATCGGCAGCACATCTACCTACGGAAAAGGAACGGTCCAAAGGCCTATAGGATTGGACAAGACGCTGGGTTTTATGGATGCCAACAGCGAGCTGGGAACGCTGAAACTCACCTTACAGAAATTCTATCGCATCAGTGGAGGCTCTACCCAATTGAGAGGGGTATCTTCCGATATCGTATTGCCGGATATCTATGAGTCTTTCAAGATCAGGGAAAAAGACAATCCTGATGCATTGCCTTGGGATGAAATTCAAAAAGCAGATTATAGCCCCTGGAAATATGCTTATGATATGAATGTTATCCGTGGGATGAGCAATGAGCGTCTGAAGAATAATTCCGCTTTCAATTTAATTCGTTCTGATGCGGAATGGCTGAGTAAGGAAATGGATAAGGTATATCCGCTCAATCTACAAAAATACCGGGAAGAGCAGAAGCAGATCAAGGCTACCAACAAACAGATCGAGACACTGAGCAAACTTTCTGCTTCCAGTGAGCTGAATGTCGTGTCCTTGCCACAGGATGCCAATAAATATGACGGCGATAAGGATAAGGCAACCCGATTCCAGCAATGGTTGAAGGATAAGAAGACCGATATTTACCTGGGTGAAGCTGTGAATGTGTTGGATGATATGATCGCGCAGAAGAATCTGGTCTATAATAAATAAAATACGTTACTTAATAAAAAAAGTCCAGGTGGTTCACCTGGACTTTTTTTATTAATCGAATCTGGTCTTTGCGGCCATTACGACAATAACAGAGCCTAAGACCGCTATCAAGCCCAGGGAAACGCGCAAATTGAAGGCCTGTGCAATGAAGCCAATAAAAGGAGGGCCAAAAAGAAAGCCTAAGTAACCTATCGTGGAGACGGCCGCTAGTGCCACGCCGGGGGAAAGGACCTTCGATCGGCCTGCCGCGCTATATACCAGGGGAATGACGGAAGAGACTCCGGCTCCTACCAATAAAAAACCTCCAATGGCGGGAAACAGCCAGGGAAAAAGGATGGCGGTCAACAAGCCGGAGGTTGTAAGGAGTCCGCTAATCTGCAAGATCTTTTTGATCCCCAGTTTGGTGGCCAGCCAGTCTCCAAGAAAACGGCCGGAAGCCATAGTAGCCATAAACGCAGTATAACCTGCCGCCACCAGCTCTTTGGGAGGATGGACCACTTTTTGAAAATAGACTCCGCTCCAGTCGAACATGGCCCCTTCGCAGATCATAGAGCAAAAAGCAATAATTCCCAGGTTGATTAACGAACGATCGGGTCTGGCAAACAAAGGTTGGTCGCCAGGCAGGTTGGCATCGGATTCTACCAGGTGGCGGCCCGCAATTAATACGATGAAGGTAGCGAGCGCCGTGATGAGCAGGAAATGCTGATAAGGAAGCCATCCCAGGCCGATCAGCAAAGTACCTATAGCCGCGCCGGAAAACCCCGCCAGACTCCAAAGTCCATGATAAGATGCCATGATGGTACGTCCATATAATGATTCCGTGCCAATAGCCTGGGTATTAATGGAAATGTTCAGCATATTACCACCCATTCCAAATATAAAAAGACAAGTTACCAGTTGCCAGACAGCATTGACCAATCCCAGCAATGGCAGCGTGAAAGCATAGAGCAGTGCCGCGAAGGTAGCCACCGGACGGCTGCCGAATTTTGCCACCAGCCAGCCTGCAAGAGGCAGGGAAGTGAGCAGACCTGAAGGCAATCCCAGCAGGACGGCTCCCAGGGCGGCGTTATCCAGGTGTAACTTCAGCTGAATATCAGGGATGCGGGAGGCCCAGCTGGAGAAGCAAAGACCAGCCAGGAAAAAAAAAGAACTGACAGCTATGCGGCGAATTCGTCTGAGGGGAAGGGGATAATTCACAGGTATCTTTCTTTTATAATATGCATGTGATGCGCCACATGACCTGGGATAAGGAATCCCAGGGTAAAAGCATTCAGAGGGCGTCCATTAGCCTGCCCCACGAATTTCAATTGCTCGTCTGTAAAAGAATTAAAAAGATATTCTGTGGAACTGCGTAATGATTTGAATTCTTCCAGCAGGTCTTCCCAGTGGCGGGTGGCTGCTCCGGAATGAATGGCCCAGGTGTTCTCGTCAAAGCCGGCGAGAGGTGCAGGGTCCAGGCGGGAGAAGCGGAGGGCCCGGTAGGCAAACACTCTTTCCGCGTCGATGATATGCTGCAGCATCTCCCGGATGGTCCATTTTCCTTCGGCATAAGCGTAATCTATCTTTTTGGAAGGGACTTTTTTCAGGAACTTCCTGAACTGCCGGGTATTTTTTTCCTGCGCTTTGCTAATATCATCTTCTTTTATGCGGTCTAAGTAAGGTTGATAGAATTCCGCAGGTATAATTTCTGATTTAGGGAGCATGTTTTTTTATAAAAATAAAAAAAAGAGACCAAGGCGAGCAAAAAAAAATCGCCCTGGTCTCTTTTTCACTTATGTCCGGAGCAGCGGAGCTGCTCCGGATGTACTAATTTCTTGGATTATGAAGAGTGGATTTTTCCATTCTCTTATGAGGATCGGTGTTTAGTGTGGACGCCAGCTTAAGGGCGTCGTAGGCATTGATGATGCCGCCGGATTTGCTGATATCGGACAGGTTTACCAATTCGTCTTCCGACCCGGGTTTTTTAACTTTTCCGGGAGGGGCCACGGCTGATTTCTCTATGCAATATTTTACCTGCTGGGGTGTCAGATTGGGGTAGTATTCCAGGATCAGGGCGGCCACACCGGTAACTACCGGAGCTGCCATGCTGGTTCCCTGCAGATTGCCGTAGTTTTTGCCGCCGGGAAGGGTAGAGTAGATCCGGGTGCCGGGAGCAAATACGTCTACCTGATCCTTACCATAGTTGGAGAAGGATGCCGTATAGCTCTTAAAACCAGGCTCTGCCAATGGATCGCTGCTGGCGCCTACCGTAATCCAGTTAGAGGCTGTATAGGTGGAATGCTGAAAATTGGGGCTGGGAAAGTTATCCGTTGTATCCACATCCGCGTTATCATTACCGGCTGCATGGATCAGCAAAACACCCTTGCTTTCGGCATATCTGACAGCAGAATCCACCCATTTTTTATCGGGTGACAGGTTTTTACCAAAGCTCATATTGACTACACGGGCGCCATTGTCCACCGCATAGCGGATAGCCAGGGCAATATCTTTATCATGTTCGTCTCCATTGGGCACCGCCCGGATCATCATAATACGGACATTGTCGGCAATTCCATCCATGCCTTTACCATTTCCTCTCTCAGCGCCGATGATGCCGGATACATGTGTTCCGTGCATCGGATCTCCTGCCATTACATCATTATTGCCATAATAGCGATCGTCAATATCTGACTCATTATCCTTTACGATCTCTTTTCTGTAATCCTTAGGCGGGTTTTCTTTAGCGGATGCTTTCTTCTCTTCCTGGTCGACCTGCTCGCTGAAATCCGATAAGAAAGCTTTATTGGTCATATCCATGATCTTATTGGCCTTGAAGAGGTAGAGGAAAACAGATTTGGCGCTTTTGCTTTCCGGGTTGCCCGTCTGAAAAGTGTCGAGGTCATTACCGGTATATTCCATTTTGCCCATGGCTTTTTGAAGAATACTGTCGCTTTTTATACAGGCAGACAAGGCACGGTGGAGGATCACCAGGTCAACGCCGCTTTCCGTACCGTCTCCCATGACTGTCTTACGAGCTTTTACCCACATTCTGTAATTGTCCAGGTCTTCGGCGCTGAATTTAGAAGAATCAATGCCGGAAGGCACTTCAAAGCGGTCTTTAAACCGGTAATAGACTCTGGCTTCTTCCTGTGCATCATCTTTTACATTGGTCCCATCTTTTCCGCCAATAAAGTTCCAGCCATGTATATCGTCTACATATCCATTGTGATCATCGTCAATGCCGTTGCCGGGAATTTCTTTAGGATTTACCCAAAGGATGTTTTTCAGGTCTTCATGTAATGTATCCACTCCTGAATCGATCACAGCGACCAGAACGGTCTTGCTTTTCAGCTTCTTTGCCCTTGCGAATTGATAAGCTCTGTTCACACTGACCCCATAGAAGCCATCCTGTTCCTTGTCCAGTAAATGCCAACCTTTGGGCAATTCTGTTTTCACCGAATTTCCCTGTGCTATCATTGCCAATGGAGAAATTCCCAGCAGGATGACAGGTAACCACCTTTTCAAACTACACTTCATTTTTTTAGTTTTAAATTAAAATTGATACAGGCGGCTTACCGGTTCCATATCGTTGTTTTCTCAATCCTGTAAAATAAGAAAACATAGGCCATCTCATGTAAAAAATTACATGGATGGCCCTATTAAGTTGTTAAAATTATTATTTCGCGAGGTTTATTTTTAATTCGACCCTTCTATTGGCGGCTCTGCCAGCGACTGTCTTATTATCTGCTATGGGATGCTCCTGTCCGAGACCCGTTGCGGTCAGCTGGGTAGTAGCAACGCCTTTTTTCTCCAGGTAATTTTTCACGGCGAGGGCTCTTTTTTGGGATAGGAGAAGATTTTTTTCCGGTTTGCCCTGGTTATCAGTGTAACCTTCTATCGCTAAATGCCATTCCGGATGGGTTGATAGAAGTCCGGACAGTTCATTCAGGGCAATGTAAGAGCTATCGGTCAGGTTGTCGCTGGCTGGCGTAAACAGGATGTTTTGGGCGATGAAATTGATTTTTTCTGTCACCTCTTTCTTTATTTCTATTTCCGGGCATCCATGGTTTGCGGCGGTACCCGGGCTGTCAGGGCATTGGTCTTCCTCGTCATTGATGCCATCTCCGTCCCTGTCGGGGATCGGGCATCCCTGGTAACGGGCCAGGCCGGCCTGGTTGGGGCATTTGTCTTCTTCGTCATTGACCCCGTCTCCATCGGAGTCCGGTATGGGGCAACCATTATACCGGGCAACGCCGGATATGGTCTTACAAGAGTCATGTTCGTCATTGATGCCGTCATGATCGGTGTCCGGAACGGGACATCCATGCCAGGCAGCCTTACCGGGCTGCAGGGGGCAAAGGTCCTCGTCATCCGGTATACCGTCCTTATCCGTGTCTTTTTTAACTGTGGGCGGCGGCGGGGCGGTGGATGTAAGCCAAATACCCAGGGAAGCTCCGAATAACTGGTTATGAAAAGTGCCCTGATAGGGAGCATTATAGAAACTGGTCAATCCCTGGCTAAAATAGGCGCTCAGCATTACATTGCCCAGTTCAAATCCGGCCCGGGCATTGACGCCCAGGTCTATGGTCTTATAGGTATCCGGTCCTTTGCCTACCGAGAGGGGGGCGGATTCATTGGCATATTTATTCGTTGTATGGGTAAGGCTTTCGTTGGTAATTTTACCGCTATAGAAGAAGCTGATGCTGGGACCAGCGCTGATAAAAAAGCTGTTCTTTCGATTGGCCGAGAGGGGCAGCTTATACGTGATATTCAGCGGCACATCAATATATCCCAGGTTGAGCGTCTGCCGGGTATACACCGTATCCGTTGCAGCGCTGGCCGCCGAATCGTTATTCTTTGCATATTTTCTCCCTTTGGAAGTATAGGTTATAGCCGGTTGGAAAAAAAAGCCTTTATGGCCGAGGGGAATTTCCACGATCACTCCCAACTGGACGCCGGATTTAGAGCTCTGAAACTTCTTCACAGCTGTGTCCCATCCTGGTATATTGTTACTTTCCAGTACTTTAGAGGAGTGAAAGCCTCCTAATATTCCCAACCTGACCTGTGCATTGCCTGCGAGAAAGCAAAAAAAGCCCAGTATTAGCAGGGGTAAGACTCTCCTCATATTTGCAGTGGATTCGTTGGTGGGGAAATTCATAGTATAGTGATGCTCTAGCCGATATAACGTCTAAAAGAAGGAATTATTTCATAGTTGATTTCCGGCCTGAGGAGTCGCTAAATATCGAATTTTATCCCTTGCGCCAGTGGCAGGTGCGACGAGTAATTGATGGTATTGGTCTGACGCCGCATATAGGATTTCCAGGCATCGCTGCCGCTCTCACGACCGCCGCCGGTCTCTTTCTCTCCTCCAAATGCGCCCCCGATCTCGGCGCCGGAGGTGCCGATGTTCACATTGGCTATTCCGCAATCGCTGCCGGCCGCAGACAGGAATTGTTCGGCTTCCCGAAGATTGAGGGTCATAATGGAAGAAGATAATCCCTGGGGTACTCCATTCTGGATAGCAATTGCCTCATCGAGGGTCTTATATTTGAGTAAATACAGGATGGGGGCAAAGGTCTCGTGCTGTACGATAGAATAGCCTGGTTCCGCCTCTGCGATGCAGGGCCGGACATAACATCCGCTTTCGAAGCCATGTCCGGAGAGTACTCCGCCCTCCACAATAAAATGGCAGCCTTCCTTTTTGCCGGACTCGATAGCCTGCAGGTAGAGCTGTACAGCATCTTTGTCAATCAACGGGCCGACGTGATTTTTTTCATCGAGCGGATCGCCGATCCGTAGCTGCCCATAGATGGTAGTCAGCTTATCTTTTACTTTTTCGTAAATACTTTCGTGGATAATGAGGCGGCGCGTGGTCGTACAGCGCTGGCCTCCTGTTCCTACTGCTCCGAATACAGCGCCGGGGATGGCAATGTTGAGATCTGCATCTTTTGAAATAATGATCGCATTATTTCCTCCCAGCTCCAGCAATGTCTTTCCCATTCTGGCGGCCACGGTAACGCCCACAGCTTTGCCCATCCGGGTAGAGCCGGTGGCGGAGATGAGCGCTATGCGGCTGTCCGCCGCCAGCCATTCACCCGGCTCTCTTCCTCCGGTGATGAGGCCGCTTACGCCTTCGGGAACCTTGTTGCGGGTAAAAACCTCCGCTATGATCTTTTGGCAAGCCAGCGCACAGAGGGGCGTCTTCTCAGAAGGCTTCCAGATACAGGTATTTCCACAAACCCAGGACAGCATACTATTCCAGCTCCACACGGCTACGGGGAAATTAAAGGCGGAAATAATGCCTACTACCCCGATGGGGTGCCATTGCTCATACATGCGGTGCCCGGGTCTCTCGCTATGCATGGAGAGGCCATATAACTGACGGGAAAGGCCTACGGCAAAATCACAGATATCGATCATTTCCTGGACTTCGCCATAACCTTCCTGTAGGCTTTTTCCCATTTCATAGGAGACGAGCTTTCCCAGCGCTGTTTTGGACTGCCGGAGAGCGTCGCCGATCTGCCGGACGATCTCTCCCCTGCGGGGCGCTGGCCAGGTACGCCATTCGATAAAAGCGGCCTGAGCAGCCTTTACGACGGCGTCATAGCCTGCCTTATCCGTTGTGCCGATGTTAGCGATGGTCTTGCCGTCGACGGGAGAAAAAGATTCGAGAAAGCTGTCTCCGGAAGGGATCCACTGCGTACCGGTGGAGGTACCGGTATTGTGGGTGTCTATGTTAAGCGCCTGAAGTAGAGGTAGTTCCATAAAAATTGCTTGCGATTTTTCAATCGCAAGCAATTTAACTTAAAATCTACTATGAAAAAAACTGGTCCTATTTGCCGGCATCTACCATACCGGCAAAGGGAAATACGTAAAATAAAAGCATGGGGTTGTGTCGGCCCGTAAAGCCCTTTAATTCAATTTATTCTCCATAGCGGCAAAAAAGCTTTCGCTGTAACTTACGCCGATAGGGATTTCTTTTTCGGCGATCTTGATCTTGCTCCTGCTGATATGTTCGATCTTACTGATAGGGACGATATAGGAACGGTGTGCCCGTATAAATTCCCTGGTGGGTAGTTTCTGGGCGATCGTCTTGAGGGTCATCAGGGTAAGGATAGCTTTACCTGGCAGGTAAATTTTGATATAATCGTCCAGCCCTTCGATATAGAGGATCTCTTTCAGATTGACCTTGACCATCTGGTAATCCGACTTGACGAAAATATATCCTTCCTGTAATTCCTGACTGGTCAGGTAATCGACATATTCTTTCGCTTTGTATACCGATTTCAGGAATCGGTCATATTCAATAGGTTTCAACAAATAGTCAATGGCGTCCACGTTGAAACCTTCCACGGCGTATTCGCTGAATGCGGTAGTGAATACGATGGCTGTATTTTTCTTATTGACGATCCGGGAGAATTCTATGCCATTGATATCCGGCATCTGGATATCCAGGAATAAGATGTCTACTGGATTGCTATCCATTACCTTTTGCGCTTCGAAGGGATCCGTAAAAGCTCCTTTCAGCTCCAGGAAATATATTTTGGCGATGTATTTTTTCAATACTTCCAGCGCAAGGGGCTCGTCGTCTATCGCTATACATGTCAGCATTATACCTGAATATTTAAATGAACAGTAAATTTACCGGCTTCATCATCGATCTTGAGCACATGGCGGTCATCGTATAGGAGATCGAGCCTGCGCCGCGTATTGTTAATTCCGATTCCTGTATTATCTGCTACTTTAAGGGATGTAGGGATATGCTTGTGGTTGGTGACACTAAAATACAGCGAATCTTCCTTTATTTCTAATAATATCAGGATGGGAGATTTTTCCCGGGTACTGATGCCGTATTTGAAGGCGTTCTCTACAAACGGAAGCAGGAGCAAAGGGGCGATCTGCTTGCTGAAGGGATCGCCTATCACGGTAAAATCGATGCTGGACTTATCCGTCAGGCGCATTTTCAGGAGTTCTATATAGTTGGTGGTGAATTGGATCTCCTTTTCCAGGGATACCATATCGTTGCGGGCTTCGGTCAGGACATAGCGCATGATACTGGAGAGCTTCATAATCGCGGGAGCCGTATATTCAGACTGGGTGGAGGCGAGCGCATAAATGTTGTTCAGCGTATTGAACAAAAAATGGGGGTTGATCTGGGCTTTCAGGAAGGAAAGCTCGGCATTTAGTTTTTCGTTGGCGATCTCTTTATTGCGTTGTTCGGATTTCAGCCATTGGTTGATCACTTTGATGCCGGTACTGAATACGAATATCAGGAGGAAGACGGCAATATTTCCCGGTGCGAGCAGGGGTTGCTGAAAATTACGGGGTCTTCCGGGATCGGGGGGACGCATGCCGGGGGGGCGCGGGTCAGGGCCGATAAAATAGTGATACAGGCGGGGGAATGAGCCATAGAAGATCAGGAAGGCCAGGATGATGAGGGTATAGGAAACAAACTTTTTGTGTTCCAGCAGTTTGGGAATGATCAGGTAGGTATTGATATAATAAAAGGCGATGAGCAGGAGGGTATTGGAAATGAAAAAAGCGGAGAGATATTTCTCGGAAAAGAAAGAGAAATCTTTGGGCCTGGGGAAAAAGACAAAGGGTAGCAGGAGAAAACAGACCCATGCTGCCAAATGAATGATGACCTGTACGATTCTCTTATTCAAGGCGGAAGACGCTTTAATGGTGAATTAAATCCATCAAATCTATAAGGGAATTGCCTTCTACAGAGAATAAAATAGATGAATGGACGCATTCTATCGGTGAATGGGGCGGGGCATTGACCTGACGGTGAATGAGGAAAAGAGCCGGAGCGTGCCGCTCCGGCTCTTAGAGGTTGGAGTGATCGTTTGGGTTTTGGAGAAAGCCGCGGAGAAGATAAATTTTACCAGTGGAAGGTTTGGGTAGGCAAGACAAAACCAAAATCATTTTTATAATTATAGACAGACACTCTGAAATAGAGGGTGCCGCGCGGCAGATTGCCTTGGGGCGGCTCATAGTTGATAATGACATTGACATAAGTCGGGGGTGCGTGGTTGCCATTTAATCCTGTGTAAATGCTCGAGTTTTCAATCTGGCCTGTATAGGAGTAAGAGCTTATCACGTTACCGCTGGCATCGACCCTATCCACTTTCAGAATATTCCAGGTATCTCCGTTCAGGTTGATGTAAAGAGCAACCGCGGAGGGTGGGGTGCGGTTGCCTCCCTGGTTGGGGGTATATACAAAAAAGGTCAGATTGGTGGGCATAATATTATCCGGATACAGGATACGGGCTGCAAACAAATCCCAGGCGTCGAAGTTAATGAGAGCTGAGCCAGCAAAGGAACTATGCATGATCGAGGATGCATCGTTGGACGGGGAAGATCCCAGTATGGTCTCGGAGACTTTTTGATTGAAATTGTCGATTCCGCTAAGTGGTTCGCCATCTACTGTTACGTCTGCATGGCGCATGCCTACTGCATGGCCCATTTCATGCCGAATGGCTGATAATTTTCCGTTTGCATCGGTTACAGGGCCATTGTGGTTGATGATGACGGCGCTCCCGACCAGATTATTGGAAGGAAAACGGGTCCAGGCATAGAGGTTGGCGGGCATGTTGCCGCCCCCTGCCGGCACATTAGCGGCGTTATCTGCGTAGAAAATGAGGTTGGCGGCGTTAGCATTCGCAACCTGTGTGAAGTTCAGGGAGCAATTGGCGATGCTCGTCCAATTCTGAGCGGCGGTATTGATGGCATTGATCCAATCGGCGTTATTGGGTAGATTGGCAAGCACGCTGGGGTCGATGAAATAGGTGATATTTCCCGTGTTGGCCCAGCCGATGATGCCAGTTCCATCCGAGGAATTAGCGGGACTAAGCGCATACTGGTCAGGGGTAATGGCGCCGCCGGAGGAAGCGATTGGCGAAGTGTTGCCGCTCGATATAGTAGCGGCTTGGCTGGGCAGAGGGCCTTTCATCCCGGCTTCGATCGCTTTTTTATCGAGTAAAATGTCTCCTTCCACGACATAACAATCTCCATTTTGCCGCAATCCCTGCACATTGAACCCCTTCGATTGCAGGTAAGCGGCTACGCCGTTCGACATGGCCGGGTTATCAGCGCTACCAGGAGTGGTGAGGACGGTGTTTTTTTTACAGGCAAACAACAGCAGCAGGCCGAAGCCGACGATTTTTTTTCGCATAGTTTAAAATTTAATTGGTGAATGGTATTCATAAAAAAAGAGGCTGCAATCGGATCAGCCTCTTTTATATAAAGAAATTAGTACGGGAAAAGCTTTAAAAGTTGAAAGCTAGTTTGGTGAACATTCTCATGCCGTTATAGCTCATTTGAACGGCATCGAAGGGACCACCTGATTCGCTGTCACCCCATGAGTTTTGCCTTGCGTTGGGAACCACCGCCTGATCAGGATGTACGTTGAAGATATTATCCACGCCTGCGTACCAGGTAAGGTTTTTAGCTACTTTATAGGACATGTAGAGATCCGTAGTCACTTTGGGATGAAAGACAAAATTTTCAGGGACTACTGATTTTCCGTCATCGGTGGCTACGTAAGGATCCCAGCCATTGCCCTGGGCAGAGGTATTCGCTCCGCCGGGGCCATCGGGGTCAGCTCCCGGAAGACTGGCGGACCCGAATCCTTGTGTAGTAAGCTTGCCCCAGTAGGTAAGGTGTGCTCCAACCGAAAATTTGCTGCTGAACCCATATTCCAATGCCAGAGAAACTTTGGCATTGGGAGCGGAAGCCGTCAGGAAAGCTTCTTCTCTTGTACTGAAAAATGCTTGCCGGTGAGCATAGGTATCATTAAGCGGGTCCGGTATATTGATCTTGTCGATATGGATATGCTGGATATTACCGGCCAGTAAGAGCTTGAAACTTTGCTTACCCCATCTTTTGGTATAATCGATGACGACGTCCAGGCCGGTGTTGGTGGTATTGACGGCATTGGCGAAGAAATTGACGGAGCTGACATTGAATTGAGTAAGGTAAGGGGCTATGGCGGGGATGGACCCATCGAAATTACCGGTGATCACGATCCGGTTCTTCATCTTTATATAATAGCCGTCTACTGTAAAAGTGAGGTTATGGATCGGCTGCCAGGTCACGCCTGCGCTGGCATTCACAGATGTCTCCTGTTTGAGTGGGGGAATACCCGCTGCCCTGGAGATGGGGCTGTAGTTGGGAATCAGTTTTACGTATACGAGCTGACCGGCAATGATATTGGTATTGGTATTGCTGAAGTTGATCTGTTGAAGGGTAGGGGCCCGAAAACCGGTGCTGACAGATCCGCGCAGGTTCAAATTATCGAGTAATTTGTATCGGGTCGCCAGTTTGTAGGTGTTTACAAAACCAAAATCGGAATAGTTCTCAAAACGTGCCGCTCCGTCCACCAGCCATTTCTTCGTGACATCCAGCGCCACGTCGACATAACCGCCGATATTGGTGCGATGGGCATTTGCTTCATCGGAAGGCTGATAGCCAGGATATCCCTCCGAGCCGGATGCTTTATAACTGGTGTCTGCGCCAATTACATAATAAGCGCCTCCGTTGCGGTAGGAGTCGGGTTCCCCGGCGTATAGTTTATAAAGCTCGTACCGGAATTCGCCTCCGACGGAGAAGGTCAGCCCGGAAGCTATATCAGCAAAATGTTTGGTGATATCCAGGTTAGCCGTGTTTTGCAGAAAGTTGAAGCCTCCGTCATCAAAACGGTGTTTGGTCCACTGCAAAGGAGTGGGTAAAGAGGCGTTGAAGGTCTTATTGCCCCAGTAGTGGAAATCGTTGTAACCGGTGTTGTCGCTGATGTCCCAATCCCAATCCTTACCCAGGGTACCTTTAAAGCCAACCGCGATGGACTGATCTTTTATGTATACGTCTTCTTGCGGATTGTAGTAGACATTGTTCGGTCCGATGCTGCCATTGCCGGCGTCGAAAACACGCATGATGCTGGGTTCGAAAATCAAATTACCGGCAGCATCCGTAGGAAATTTGACCCGGTTGCTGCTGGAATGCCATCTGCGGGTCCAGGCATATACGTTCGAGTGTTTGTAATTGTATCCACCGAAGGAGTAGAAGGTGGTTTTGGTGCCTGCCAGGGGAATTTCGGCATTGAACAGGCCTCCTCCGGAGGTGACGGATCCGTCGCCAAAGGCCCTTCTCCAGTCGCCGACGCTCAGCGCTTTGGGGTTGGTGCCGGTTATCCAGGCAGTATCCGGTTCTGCGCGGAAGGTCTTGCCCTGGGCGAAGAAGTTGCCGCCGAAATTGATAAAGCCGCCTTGTTTGCCGATGGGGAGGCCGTAGTCAAGACCGAGGGTGAAGGCGTTGCCGTCCACCTTGCTGCCGGTGTAATACTGGGTGGGGTCGACGCTATTGAGTGAATTGTACTTATGATCGTAGTAGCCGCTCCAGCCAGTGTTGATATTCAGCTTGTGGACGTCTTTTTTCAGTACGATATTGATAACGCCGGCGATAGCATCCGATCCATATTGGGCGGAGGCGCCATCGCGCAGGATCTCGATGCGATCGATAGCAGCTTCGGGAATAGCATTCAGATCGGTGCCGGAGTTACCCCGTCCTCTTGTTCCTACCTGGTTAACAAAGGCTGACTGATGGCGGCGTTTGCCGTTGATAAGGACCAGGGTCTGATCGAAGCCCAGTCCGCGCAGGCTGGCGAAGTCGATTGCATCGGATCCGTCGCCGCCGCTCTGTTTATTATAATTAAAGGAGGGGACGGCCATATTCAGCTGTGAGCTCAGGTCTGGTCTGGCGGAGGTGATGCCGGCCTGGTTAACGTTGATGACGTCTACGGGAACCGGCGACTCGGTTTTGGTCCTGGCGGCACCCCGGGAACCGACGAATACTAATTGGGTCAGTTCGGTGGAGGCTGGTTCAAGTCCGATGGTAACCGTGGGGGCATCTGTGACGGTGAGGGATTGGGCCCCGTAGCCTATAATACTTACTTCTAATACATCTTTAGGACTGGCCTGAATAGCGAAGGATCCATCTGCGCCTGTAGAGGTCCCTTTTTTGGTTCCTTTCACTTTTACGGTAGCTCCTGCCAGGGGAGTACCTGTTTTACTGTCTACTATTTTCCCGGTGACGGTCTTCTGTGCATAAAGTGCTAAGGTGCTGATGGATAAGCAAAGTAGTAGGAACATTTTCCTCATATCTGATGGTTTTGGTGTGTCCGTAATTTAAAGAAAAAATCACCAAAACATATTATTAAATAAAATAAAAACATATTAATATAAATTATATATGAAGTGTTTCTCACATCATAAGAGATTCCCTATTTGTAAGTTATAGATAAACAATTAGTTGATCTACGGAAGAAGAGATCAGTGAATACATGGGTTATATTATAGGTATTTACATGTATAAAGAAATCCCTAAAACATCAATATTGCTCATTGTCATTGGGGAAGTCACGGGCTTTCACATCGTGAATGTATTGCTGGGTAGCCTGTGTGATCTGCTGATGGAGGTCGAGATATCTGCGAAGGAAACGGGGTTTGAATTCGGTATTGATGCCCAAAAGATCGTGCATGACCAATACCTGTCCGTCGGTATGACGTCCTGCACCAATGCCGATCGTGGGGATCTGCAGGCTTTGGGAGACCTCTTTGGCAAGGGCAGCCGGTATTTTTTCCAGCACCAAGCCGAAGCAGCCTGCCTGTTCCAACAACCGGGCATCGTTTTTCAATTTCTCGGCTTCGGCCTCTTCGCGGGCCCTGACCGTATAAGTGCCGAATTTATAGATGGATTGAGGGGTAAGGCCCAGGTGGCCCATAACGGGAACTCCTGCCGCCAGGATCCTTTTTACGGATTCCAGTATTTCTTCCCCTCCTTCCACTTTAACGGCGTGAGCGCCTGTCTCTTTCATAATACGGATGGCGGATGCCAGCGCTTCTTTGGAATTGGATTGATAGGCGCCGAAGGGAAGATCGACGACTACAAAACAGTGGCTGATACCCCGGATGACAGAGGAAGCGTGATAGATCATCTGTTCCAGGGTGATAGGCAGGGTGGTCTCGTGACCGGCCATGACATTGGAGGCTGAATCCCCCACCAATATAACGTCTATGCCAGCGGCATCAAAAATTTTGGCAAAGGAGTAATCGTAGGCGGTGATCATGGCTATTTTTTCGCCATTGACCTTCATTCTTTGCAGCGTATGGGTAGTTACCTTCTTAACTTCTGTATGTACAGACATAACCGGAATTTTTACGAACAGGTAAAAAGAGATGGGGAATATGGCTCTGCATTAGAATAAAACATATCCGGTTGCCATGCAAATGTAAAAGGTTCAACGTTAGCATGCAAATGAAAAAAACTATATTTCCACCCCTTTCCGCTTCAGGTCGGCGTAAAGATGCTGGATGAGTCCATCGGCCAGGCCTATTTTGGGGACATAAATTTCCGGTGAATTGGCCCAGCGCATGACATTAATATAGATCTGCAAGGCAGGAACGATCACATCCGCCCGGTCCTCCCTTAGCTTATAGAGTCGCATACGGTCTTCCAGGGAAAAGCTGGAAAACTCTTTATAGTAATCTTTCAGTAATTCGACATGGAGAGACTTACCTTCTTTCCGTTTGGAAATGGAGAATATTTTGTTGATGTTGCCGCCGGAGCCGATTGCGACGATATTGGAAAAATAGTCTTTAGTCTCTCTTCGAATATACTCTTTCATATTATCCCACTGGGACTCCGTCACCTGCTTTTTCAACAGACGTATCGTACCGATATTGAAAGAAGCAGAGAACAGGAGTTTATTTCCGGCAAAGAAGGTCAGTTCCGTCGAGCCGCCGCCGACATCGATATACAGATAAGCGTGGTCTTTATCCAGGTTCTCTGCGATATGGTTCTCATAAATCAGGGAAGCTTCGCTGCCGCCGCTGATGACTTCGATAGGAATGCCGGTCTCCTGTTGCACCTGGTCGATGATAGCCTGTGCATTGACGGCATCACGCATAGCGGAAGTGGCGGCAGCTTTCAGGTGTTTTACACCATAGGCTTCGATCAGGTGTTTGTAGGCCTTGATCGTATGGAGGATCATGTCTGTCTTTTCCGGAGAGATCTCTTTTTTCTCAAATACGTCAAATCCCAGTCGCAGGGGAACCCGCACCAGGTTTACCTTGCTGAATTCAGTCTTACCTTCATTATTCATGGAGACATCAGAAATAAGTAATCGTGCTGCGTTACTTCCGATATCGATAGCTGCCAGTCGCATTTATAGTCTCGTCATTTAATGTGTTCCAGTATAGGGTTGGGCTGTTCATGAGGAACGGCTTCCTCACTAAGGGCCTTATGATACAGATAATTATAGATCTCGATCTGGGACCTCACCTTCTTTTCCGAATGATCTCTTTTATATTTATTAAGCAATTCGTTATCCAGCCACCGGGCTTTTACATTATCGGCCAGCTGGATCTCCAGGATGTCCTTTAACTCTTTCCGGATCGTTTCATCCAGTACGGGACAAGTCGCTTCTACCCGATGATCCAGGTTGCGTACCATCCAATCCGCCGAAGATATATAAACTTTTTCGTTGCCGCCGTTGTGGAAGATAAATATCCTGGCATGTTCCAGGTATTCATCGATAATACTGATTGCTTTCACGGGTATGATAAACTTGCTGTTCTCGGAGAACATGCAAAAGATCCCACGGATAATCAGCTTTATTTCCACACCACTCCTGGCGGCTTCATACAACTTGTCGATCAGTTCTTCATCAGAAAGGGAGTTCATTTTTATGGTGATGGCCGCCTTTTTATTTTCTTTGGCCAGTTTGGTCTCCCGGATGGTCATTTTCAGGAGCTCCTTGCGGAGGCCGGTAGGGCAGGGGATAAGGGCTTTGCAGGCTTTTAAAGGATCGGGGCCTTCTTTCCAGTTTTCCAGGTAATTGAAGATCCTGTTCACATCGGCCATAATAAAACGGTTGGATGTAAGCAGGCAATGGTCTCCATATACCCGGGCAGTCTTTTCATTCAGATTACCCGTGCTGACAAATCCGTAGTGAATGGTAAAGTTGTTGATCCTTTTTTTGATCAGGCAGATCTTAGCATGGATTTTCATGTTCGGAATGCCGATGAGGACTTTGACGCCTTCATCTTCGAGGCGTTCTTTCCATTCGAGGTTGGCTTCTTCATCGAAGCGGGCTCTCAGTTCCAGCATAACGGTGACATGTTTGCCATTCCTTACCGCATTGACCAGGGTATTGATGATCTTGGAATTGGATGCCAGCCGGTAGCAGGTGATCTTGATCGACGTCACGTTCGGATCGATAGCAGCCTCGCGCAGCATATCGATCACCGGGTTAAAGGAATGATAAGGGAAATGAAGCATCACATCCTGTTCCAGCACCACATCGGTTACGCGGGGAGTGCTCACCAGTAAGGGGTGGATAAAGGATTTTTTCCGTTGCCCTTTTTTGGGGAATACATCCGGAAAATCCATGAAATGCCGAAAATTATGGATCCTGCCTCCGGGAATAAGATTACCATCCTTGCGGGTGAGGTTCAGCCGTTTTATGAGATAATCCAATAGCCCCTTATCCATTTCCTTATCATAAACGAAACGGACTGGTTTACCTTTCCGGCGATTCTTCAGCCCTTTTTCGATTTTTTGGATCAGGTTCGTGGAAATATCGTTATCCATATCAATTTCCGCATCCCGGGTGACTTTGAAGACCCAGGATTCGTAGGTGTCGTAACCGAAATAGGCAAAGATGCTGCGCAAATTGTACCGGATAATATCTTCCAGGAGAATGATATGGTGTTCATCCAGCACGGGAGAGGGGAGGAGCACGAACCGGCCGAGCACCTTGCTGGGCACTTCGATCAGCGCGTATTTCTTTTTCATGCTATTGTCCTTCCGGGACAGGACTACGCCCAGGTAGATCGATTTATCCCGCAGAAAGGGAAATTGGGGTATGCTTTCGATCATGAGGGGGATAATATTGGAGCGGACCTCCTCTTCGAAATAGTTCATGAGGAATTCCTGTTGTCCGGGATTGAGCTCTTTTTCTGAGATTAAAAAGATCTTTTCCTTTTCCAATTCCTTACGGATGCCTTCCCAGATCGTATTAAATTCTTCCTGTTGCTCCAGAACGGTAGCCTGGATATCATTTAATATTTTGGCAGGAGAAATCTCCAGGTGCATGTTTATCTTTGATTTTCCGCTGTATTCGCTCATCCGTTTGAGCGTTGCTACCCGTACGCGGAAGAATTCATCCGTATTGTTGGAGAAAATGCCCAGGAACCGTATCCTTTCCCGGAGGGGGACTGTTGGATCCGCCGCTTCCTGCAAAACCCTCGCATTAAAAGAAAGCCAGCTTATATCTCTTGGTATCGTTCTTCTTTTCATTTCTAGTCCATTTGTCATTTGTCCCGGTTTTGCGCAAAGTAGAGAAAGCAAAAGGGATTGGTAAATTAAATAATTATTAATTAAATATCAATGTAAATCCTTTTCAGAAATTGATCCTTCGCGGAAATGCTGTCTGTCACCGGATTTGATCTGTTGGTCAAACAAATTGAAAATGAAAAAAGTGCCGTAGTAAGTTTGATAAAAACCAGTTTATATGAACCAGCATACAAAAGGGACCCAATGGATGTGCCTTCTTCTGCTTATTACCTGCCTGGGCATTTTGAGCGCAGGGCCTTCATCCGCACAATCTTCTAAAAAGTCTCTGTTATCCGGAGAATCCTGGCCTTTTTATGGGGGCAACGCAGGGGGAATGCGGTATAGCCCGCTGCGTCAGATCAATGACAGCAATGTCCGCCTGCTCAAAGTCGCCTGGACTTACCGGACGGGTGAGTTGAGCAGATATGATGGCACGCAGCTGTTGGAGAAAGCGGCTTTTGAAGCTACCCCGGTCATGATCCACCGAACCTTGTATTTCAGCACACCGACGGATCGGGTGATCGCCGTGGATGCCGGCACCGGGAAGGAGAAATGGGTATTCGACCCTGAGATCGACCTGCACAGGGATTATTCGGAAGTAAGCTCCAGAGGGGTAGCAGCCTGGCCGGTTCCCGGCCCTGCGGACCCTGATCCGGTTCAGCAACGGATCTTTGTAGGAACGATCGATGGCAGACTGATCGCACTGGACGCGATAACAGGTAAAAAGATCCCTTCTTTCGGAAAAGAGGGCATCGTCGATCTGAAAGAAGGATTGGGAGGTGATATCAGCGAAACCTCCCCGCCGGCCATTATTGGCAACCGGATCGTGGTAGGCTCTTCGATGGGGGACAATCAACGCCTGGATTATCCGGCGGGCACGGTGAGGGCTTTTGACGCGCTTACCGGGCAGCTGAACTGGAGCTGGGACCCCAACCCCCTGGATCCGCAGGATAGTGCCTGGAAGACCTGGATAGGGCCCAGGGCCCATCAATCGGGTGGGGCGAATGCCTGGTCGATCCTTTCCGCCGATCCGGAGCGGGACCTGGTCTTTATTCCGACGACCTGTCCGAGCCCGGATTATTATGGTGGAGAGCGGAAAGGCGCCAATCATTATGCGAATTCCATCGTGGCCCTGCGGGCTTCGACGGGGAAGATGGTCTGGAATTTCCAGGTGGTGCATCATGATCTCTGGGATTATGATATTGCGGCGCAGCCCATGCTGATCGAATTGACCCGGAATGGCAAACGAATACCTGCAGTGGCAGTAGGAACGAAAATGGGACATATTTTTATCCTTAACCGGGAGACGGGGGTATCATTGTTCCCGATTGAAGAGCGGGCCGTACCGGCGTCCACTGTGCCGGGGGAAGAAGCCTGGGCTACGCAGCCTTTTCCGGTGCTGCCTGCTCCGCTGGGTTTGCAACGGCTGCGTTCCGGTGATGCCTGGGGACCTGATCCGGCGGATAGTGAGGAGGCGGTGAAAAGAATTGCCCAATACCGGAATGAGGGGCCGTTTACCCCCCCCAGCTATGAAGGTTCGATCATGACTCCGGGTAATGTGGGTGGGATCCATTGGGGAGGGATGTGTTATGACCCCAGGTCGGAGACCCTTGTGACCAATATCAACCGTTTCGCGGCTGTTATCCGGATGTTGCCCCGGGATAAAATAGCGCAGCTGGAAAAAGAGCAGCCGCATCTGCTGCGGACAGAGACGGGCCGCCAAACGGGGACTCCTTATGTCATGAAAAGGGATTATTTGTTAAAGCGGGATGAGGCGGGATATATTATGCAGTCGGCCCCGCCCTGGGGCACCCTGCTGGCCATCGATCTGCATACGGGGTTAAAGAAATGGGAGGTGCCTTTGGGTTATATGCTGGACCCGGAAAAATATCCGGGAGCGGAGCATTGGGGCTCCCTCAATTTTGGAGGGGCGATCGTCACAGCCGGTAACCTGGTCTTCGTTGCGGCAAGCATGGATGGTCATTTCAGGGCATTCGATACCCAGACAGGGGCGGTGCTTTGGGAATACCAGCTCCCGGCGGGCGGGCAGGCCACTCCTATGAGCTATTTTCTCGACGGGAAGCAATATGTGCTGATTGCTGCCGGCGGACATGGGAAGATCCGGACTAAACAGGGGGACTATGTGATGGCCTTTTGCCTGGATTAATTGTTAACTTTGGCGGCAATGGAGATAATAGAACCATCTGATCCCGGAGGGCTTTACGAAGAGCTGGAGATGCTGGCTGGCCTGAACCGGCTCTGTGAGCTTGTTTTTCGGTCTTCCAGCGGAGCCAGAACGGTGATCAGGGACCGGATCGGGGGCGTTTATATCCGGGAGGGAAGGGAATGGCTGCAAACGGCTGGCGGACTGGAAATTGGCTTGGATCAACTGGAACTAATGAATGGAATTCAGATCTCCAAGAACTGTTAATCCACAGATGTTAACAAAGATCTGAAAAAAAGACTCTTTTTTGTTGATAAGTAAGAGATTTTTCCTACCTTCGCCGTCCAAATTTAAGAACTCATGGCACGTGTATGTCAGATTACAGGTAAACATCCGGTCTCCGGAAATAGCGTTTCGCACTCTAATATCAAGACCAAGCGCAGGTTTTTACCAAATTTACAGACGAAACGTTTTTTCCTGGCGGAAGAAGACAAGTGGATTACCCTGAAAGTCTCTTCAGAAGGATTACGTACCATCAATAAGAATGGTCTGTTAAGCGTAGTAAAGAAATTAAGAGCAAACGGAGAAAAGATTTAATTCATCATTCTAATTCTAAACCTTCCATAATATGGCAAAGAAAGGCAGTAGGGTTCAGGTGATTTTGGAATGTACCGAGCATAAGACCAGCGGTAAGCCCGGTACCAGCCGTTATATCACCACCAAGAACAAAAAGAACACTCCGGAACGTCTGGAGCTGAAAAAGTTCAACCCCATTTTAAAGAAAGTAACTGTTCATAAAGAAATCAAATAATCATGGCAAAGTCAGCAAAAACCGCGATAAAGACCAAGGATGCCAGGGCCGCTGCGGAAGCTAAGAACTGGACGAAAGTGATCCGTGCCGTACGGAGCCCCAAAACAGGTGCTTACACCTTTAAGGAGGCGATCGTGCACAAGGATAAGATCAAAGATTTTTTGGCACAAAAGTAATTACACGGGTTAAGTAAGATAATAAAAGCTGTCTCAGTAAGGGGCGGCTTTTTGTTATTTACCCCCACCCCCTTAAGGGGGTGTAAGGGAAGATTTCGGTATATTTAAAGATTCATTCATTTTAAAAACTAATACCCCCTTTAGGGGGTTAGGGGGTAATATGGGATTCTTAGACAAACTCTTCGGCAAAAAGGAAAAGGAAAGCCTGGATCAGGGACTTCAGAAGACCAAGGAGGGATTTCTTGCCCGCCTCTCCAAAGCCGTGGCCGGCAAGAACACGGTGGATGAGGAAGTGCTGGATAACCTCGAAGACGCTTTGGTCAGCGCAGATGTAGGCATCGATACCACTATACGGATTATCAAACAAATAGAAAAAAGGGTTGCAGCAGATAAATATTTGAATACCAGCGAGCTGAACAGGATACTTCAGGAAGAAATTGAAGCTATTCTGGTAGATGCCCCTGAAGAATCCTATCGGGATTTCATTCCTCCCTCCGGTCATAAGCCGCATGTGATCCTGGTTGTCGGCGTGAATGGAGTGGGTAAAACGACGACTATTGGCAAGCTGGCATATAATTTTAAAAAAGCCGGGCAGTCTGTCCTGCTGGGAGCAGCGGATACTTTTCGGGCTGCCGCGGTGGATCAATTGACTATCTGGAGTGAGCGGGTAGGGGTGCCGATTGTAAAACAGGGTATGGGAGCCGATCCGGGCGCCGTAGCCTTTGATACCGTCCAGAGCGGGGCGGCCCGGGGAACGGATGTGGTCATCATCGATACGGCCGGACGGCTGCATAATAAAGCTTACCTGATGGAGGAGCTCAGTAAGATCAGCCGGGTCATTAAGAAAATAATGCCGGATGCTCCCCATGAGGTCTTATTGGTACTGGATGGCTCTACCGGGCAGAATGCCCTGGAGCAGGCCAGACAATTTACGGCCGCTACCAATGTCACCGCCCTTGCTATAACGAAGCTGGACGGCACGGCAAAAGGCGGGGTGGTGCTGGCCATTGCCAATCAATTTAAGATCCCGGTAAAGTTCATCGGGGTAGGAGAGAAAATGGAAGATTTGCTCGTATTCGATAAGCATGAATTTGTCGATAGCCTTTTTAGCCTGGAGAAGAAGGGGTAAGGCTGACGAGCCTTGACCGTCGGATGAGCCGCGGATGGGGATAAGGAGAATGCACTGCCTGATTAGCGAAAGCGGACTTCGGGCCGGTGAGGTTGAAGAAGAGTGAGGTGTCAGTGAAGCTCTGGCACCTTGGATGAGGCTGCAAAAGCCAGGAAAAGATAGCCCAGCACTCCGGCCAGCAGAGAAGATGCCAGGATGGCGATCTTCGAATATTGAATGTGGGTGGCGTCCACAAAAGCCAGGTTTGTAATAAAAATCGACATGGTGAACCCAATACCGGCCAACAGCCCCAGTCCTGCCAGATGCCGCCAGTTCATATCACCCGGAAGCTGACATATTTTCAACCGGATGGCCAGCCAGCAGCACAATAAAACGCCTACTGGCTTACCCACTACCAGTCCCGCCAGAATTCCCAGACTATTTTTTTCCAGCAAACTATGCGGCCAGCCAGCCGAGAGCAGGATTCCCGTATTGGCAAGGGCAAAGACAGGCAGTATGATAAAGGCCACGGGCTTATGCAGCCAGTGCTGTAGTTTTTCGGAAGGATTGGGGGCGGGAGCACTCCCATGAGAGGCGGAGACTGTTTTGTTAACGTCGGAAGCTATCCCGGTAGCGGAGGTCGGGGAAGTGCCGGAGACCCTTCCAAAAGGGATGGCGAAGGCCAGCAGGACTCCGCTGAGGGTGGCGTGTATGCCTGAACGGAGCATACAATACCACATGAGGATGCCCGGCAAAAGGTAAAATACTAAATTATTGACTTTCAGCTTATTCAGAACAAGGAGGAGTAGGAAAATACCAAGGGCGACAGCCAGCCAGGCCAAAGAAAGGGTCTTGGTATAAAAAATAGCGATCACCAGGATGGCCCCCAGGTCGTCGATGATGGCCAGGGCGGTCAAAAATATTTTTACAGAAACAGGGACTTTATTACCTAGCAGGGAGAGGACTCCCAGGGCGAAGGCGATATCGGTGGCCATCGGGATACCCAGTCCCGGCTGTTCGGGCGTTCCATGATTGAACAGGAAATGGGTGGCGGCCGGTACCAGCATTCCTCCCGCTGCCGCCAGTATGGGAAGGAGGGCCTTTTTGAAGTCCGCCAGCTCTCCGATATAGATTTCCCTTTCAATCTCCAGACCCACCAATAAAAAGAAAATGGCCATTAATCCGTCATTTACCCAATGCTCGACGGAATAGTCGAGGGGCACGGCTCCGAAGGAAAGGTCCAGCCGGGCATGCCAGAAATGAAGGTAGCCGGGGCCTGCCGCGGAATTGGTAAGCACAATGGACACAATGGTACAGCCTACCAGGATCAGACCGCCGGTGCGCTCGCTTTCAAAAAACTCCTTAAACAGCCTGGTTATGGCGGGAATGGGCATATTAAAACAATTTGGTTATGGCCGGAAAGGCATTAAAGTTGTTTAGGGTGGGAATAGGCATCGGCCTATCTTCAAATTTAATAAGATTGTCCCAATAGTTGCTACCTTTGCGCACTCCTGCGGCGTAATAATTATTACGGTTTTTCCAGGGCAAAAATTAACGGATGAACCGGAGCTCCATCCGCCCATTTAAAAGACATAATATACAGATGAAAACAAGGACATTAAAGAAAGATAAGGTTAATATCATTACACTGGGCTGCAGCAAGAATATGGTGGATAGTGAGGTATTAAGCGGGCAGCTGCTGGCCAATGAGATCGATGTGGTGCATGAAAGCACAAAAAAGGATCACAATATCGTCGTTGTCAATACCTGCGGATTCATTGACAAGGCAAAGGAAGAGTCTGTCAATACGATCCTGGACCAGGTGGCCCTTAAGAAAAAGGGGAGTCTGGATAAGGTATATGTTACGGGGTGTCTGAGCCATCGTTACCGGGAAGACCTGGAAAAAGAGATCCCGGAAGTGGATGCCTGGTTCGGCACGATGGAATTACCGCTGATGCTGAAGCAATTCGAAGCGGACTATAAGGCTGAACTATTGGGAGAGCGTCTGCTGGCAACGCCCAGGCATTATGCTTACCTGAAAATATCCGAGGGCTGTAACCGGACCTGCGCTTTCTGCGCCATTCCATTGATGCGGGGAAGTCATGTCAGCCGACCTATCGAAGAGCTGGTGAAGGAGGCGGAGAGTCTTGTAAAAAAGGGGGTCCGGGAAATCCTGCTAATCGCACAGGAGCTGACCTATTACGGGCTGGATATCTATAAGAAAAGGATGCTGCCGGAGCTGCTGCATCGCCTGGCCGATGTAAAAGGATTGGAATGGATCCGGCTGCACTATGCTTATCCTTCGAAATTCCCCCTCGAAATCCTGGATGTGATCCGGGAAAGGGATAATATCTGCAAATACCTGGATATGCCTTTGCAGCACGCCAGTGATAATATGCTGAAAGCAATGCGCCGGCAGATCACACGGGCAGAAATGACCGAGCTGATCCATACGATCCGTGAAAGGGTGCCGGGGATTTGTCTTCGCACGACGTTGATTGCCGGATTTCCCGGGGAGACGGAGCAGGATGTGGAGGAGCTAAAAGAGTTCCTGCGGGAGCATCGTTTCGACCGGGTAGGCATCTTTACCTATTCACATGAAGAAGGCACCAGCGGGTATGAGTTGACGGATGATGTGCCGGCGGCAGAAAAGCAAAGGAGGGCGGAAGAGATCATGGAGGTACAGCAGGAGATCTCTTATGAAAGAAATCAGGAGAAACTGGGGCAGGTATTCAAGACCCTTATCGATAAAAAAGAAGCCGGGCGATATCTTGGGCGTACGGAGTTCGATTCTGTGGAAGTAGATAATGAGGTGATCATTCATAGTGAAGAGAAATTGCCGATTGGGGAATTCGTGCATGTAAAGATCACAAAGGCGTATGACTATGATCTGGAGGGTGTAGTGGTTGAGGCGCCGGCAGGTCGTTGATGGCCGGGGAGGGGGTCGGACGGACCAGGATTTAAAGGTTCCAGTTAAAATCTGCATAGAAGAGATTAATTCGTGCGGGTTGCCCTGCCTGTTAAACCGGTATTTTTGGAAAAAATAAGGTTCACATGAGAATAAGTTGGAATGGAGTATTTCCTGCACTGACCACTAAGTTTACCAAAGACGATACACTCGACCTGCCGCTGTTCGGCACTAACCTGGATGCCCAGCTGGATGCAGGCATTCATGGGGTGATAATCGGCGGTAGTCTTGGAGAAGCCAGTACCCTGACCCTGGCTGAAAAAGAAGCCCTGATAAAATTTTCGGTTGAAAGAATTGACGGCCGGGTCCCGGCGCTGCTGAATATTGCCGAAGGCTCTACGGCGGAGGCCGTCAAACAGGCCCGGTTGGCCCGGGAATGGGGCGCGAAGGGATTGATGCTGCTGCCTCCGATGCGTTATAAGAGCGATCCCCGGGAGACGGTGACTTTTTTTAAAACCGTGGCATCATCGACAGACCTGCCCATTATGATCTATAACAACCCGGTAGACTATAAAATAGAGGTTACGTTGGATATGTTCGAAGAGCTGATCGAACTATCCAATATCGAAGCGGTCAAAGAATCTACCCGGGATGTCACCAATGTGACGCGGCTGATCAATCGCTTTGGCGACAGGATCAGGATATTGTGCGGAGTAGATACGATCGCGGTAGAAGAGTTGCTATTGGGAGCCGTAGGCTGGGTAGGTGGATTGGTAGGAGCATTCCCTGCGGAGACGGTGGCCATTTACAAACTGGCAAAGGCTGGCCGTGTGGAAGAGGCTCGGGCTATTTTTCGCTGGTTCCTGCCTTTGCTTGAACTGGATATTCACCCTAAGCTGGTACAATATATTAAACTGGCCGAAGCCGCTACAGGCCTGGGGTCGGAATATGTCAGGGCGCCCAGGCTGACCCTGATCGGCGAAGAAAGGGAGCAGGTGTTGAAGGTCATTACGGAAGGTCTTGCCAAACGGCCAAAGCTGCCTTCTTTCCCGGCCCATGCGTCCATAGCATTATAAGCAAGAACACACTCACAAAAAAAATAGTATGAACTTTCAGGATACGACTATTCAGGAAATTGATAAGCGGATGCAGGAAGCCTGGATGGCTTTTGTACAATATAGAAAAACTACATTAAAGCAAAGGGCTGATCTGATGCGGGCGATTGCGGCGGAGATGGAAGCCCTTGGGGATGAACTGATCCGGACGGCGATGGAGGAAACCAACCTGCCGGAGGCAAGGCTGAAAGGGGAAAGAGCACGGACTATTTTTCAACTGACTAGCTATGGAGCGGCTTGTGAAGCGGGCCATTGGCTGGAGGCGAGGATCGATACGGCGGCTACGGATCAGCCGGACCTTCGCAAGCTGCAGGTTCCTTTGGGTCCTGTCGTTGTGTTTGGCGCCAGCAATTTTCCTTTCGCTTACTCTACGGCGGGAGGAGATACGGCTTCCGCACTGGCGGCAGGCTGTCCTGTGATCGTAAAGGCCCATCCGGCGCACGCACGCACTTCGGAGCTGGTAGCGCAGGCTATCGCAAGAGCCGTTGAGAAAAGCGGGCTGCCCAAAGCAGTGTTCACCCATGTGCATGGAGCCGGTTTTGAAACAGGCAAGGCGCTTGTCACGCATGAATACACGCGTGCCGTAGGGTTTACCGGCTCTTTCGGTGGCGGCAAAGCTCTTTTCGACTGGGCCAACCAGCGGAAGTCGCCCATTCCCGTATTTGCTGAAATGGGTAGTATCAACCCGGTATTCGTGCTTCCCAATAAATTAAAAGAGTCCGCCAAAGAAGTGGCGGGCATGTGCGCCGGATCCATTACGCTGGGCACGGGGCAGTTCTGTACCAATCCCGGTCTGATCATCGGTATCGACAATGCCGATCTGCAATTGTTCGTAGAGGAATTGGGGGCTGCGATTGAAAAGGTCGCACCAGGTACGATGTTGCATCCCGGAATTGCCAAGGCTTATACCGAAAAAAGGGCGGCAGCGCTTGAACAAAAAGAGGTGACCACGGTGGCCGTGTCTGCGGCGAAGCCGGCTGAAAATCAGGGTATCCCAACGGTGGCATCGGCTACAGGAAAGACCTTCTTAAAGAATCCGCTTTTGCACCAGGAAGTATTCGGTCCCTATTCGCTGGTGATCCGCTGCGCGGATAAAAATGAGTTGCTGGAAGTTGTCCGTCATCTCGAGGGACAGCTGACAGCGTCTGTAATGGCTACTGCAAGCGATACGAAAGAGCATGCCGATCTGCTGGACGCTGTGCAGGACCTTTGCGGCAGACTGATCCTGAATGGGGTGCCTACCGGCGTTCGGGTGGCTTTGTCTATGCAGCATGGCGGTCCTTATCCTGCTACAACGGATAGCCGGTTCACTTCGGTCGGCGCCGACGGCATCAAGCGATGGGTTCGTCCGCTCAGTTTCCAGAACTGGGACGATGCGCTCCTGCCGGATGCATTGCAAAACGGCAATCCCCTGAATATATGGAGAACGGTGAATGATCAATTGACGAAGGATAAGATTTGATGAATGCGAGGCATGCGACAGTAATGAGCCTGACATGCCGGATTGAATAATTGAAAAGTAAAGAAACAACGATAGGCGATGAAGAAGACTTTTTTTTGTATCGATGCGCATACCTGCGGTAATCCGGTCAGGCTGGTAGCCGGTGGGGGGCCTGTGCTGGAAGGAAAGAATATGAGTGAGAAGAGACAACACTTCTTAAAAGAATTCGACTGGATCCGGAAGGGGCTGATGTTCGAGCCGCGTGGTCATGACATGATGAGCGGCAGTATCCTGTATCCCCCGCATGATCCGGAAAATGACGTAGCGGTGTTGTTCATAGAAACCAGCGGCTGTCTGCCAATGTGCGGGCATGGTACGATCGGAACGATCACGATTGCCCTGGAGGAGGGATTGATCCAGCCGAAAAAACCGGGTTTTGTGCGAATGGAAGCTCCGGCGGGGCTGGTACTGATCGAGTACAAACAGGAGGGGAAAAAGATCAGGTCGGTGAAGCTGACGAATGTGCCTTCTTTTCTGGCGGCTGAAAAAGTGGAAGTGGAATGCCCGGACCTGGGTATGCTGCAGGTGGACGTCAGCTACGGGGGGAATTTTTATGCCATCGTCGATCCGCAAAAGAATTTTTCAGGATTGGAACATTACAATGCAGATCAATTAATTAGTTGGAGCCGGGTGATGCGCCAGCGTATCAATGAATCCAATACTTTCGTCCACCCGGATAACCCGACCATTCATAGCTGCACGCATATCCTGTGGACGGGTAAGACCCTGAGCCCGGAAGCTACGGCCCGCAATGCCGTTTTTTACGGTGATAAAGCCATCGACCGTTCTCCCTGCGGTACCGGTACTTCGGCCAGAATGGCCCAATGGTATGCCCAGGGCAAATTAAAGGAAGGTGATTCCTTTATTCATGAAAGCATTATCGGCTCCAAATTCACGGGCAGGGTAGAGAAAGCCGTCACCGTAGCCGGGAAGCCGGCCATTGTTCCCAGCATTGAAGGCTGGGCGAAGATCTACGGGTATAATACGATGACCATCGACCCGGAAGACGATCCTTATGCTTATGGTTTCCAGGTTTTGTAGGAGCCGGGGGCATGCCCCCGAAAAGGCGGGAGCCTGCCCCCTGAGATATCAGTAAGAGGATGAGGGCGGGTGACGAATGCCCCGAAAATCCGTTAATACTGCTGAACATTCCGTTCATTCTCCTGTTGTAACCCCCGGTCAAGATAACGAGGTGAATTCGCCTGTTATCATTATTTTTACTTTTTGGAGAGAATAAACCAGCTTCCTTTTCTTTTATGGATTGGACACCAACTCATTTACCATACCGGCAGACAGGTTATTTTTCGAAAATAATTACGGATTATTTAGAGCGTGCCGGCTCACTGGCGCCTTTTTACACGCACCCCGTCTCCACGGAGGGGATCGAAGCTTCTCTGCGAGCCCGGAAGCAATCTCCTGTGAACCGGGAGGTATTGGTGACGGCGCTGAAAGAGCAATATAGCATTCTTGATGCGGCTGTCCCGGTCGGGGGTGGATCATTCGCTAAGGTTGTCAGAGGGTCACTGCCTGCAGGCGCCTCGGGGGACGACTCCGATAGTGGCTCCTGGGGCGATTTTCCCGTCCGGCAGAATATCGACCGGCTGCTGCAGGACAATACGTTCACCATCTGCACGGCGCACCAACCGGCCATTTTTACCGGTCCACTCTATTTTATTTACAAAATAATTCATACGATCAAGCTGGCGGATGAGCTGGCGAAAAAGTATCCGCAAAACCAGTTTGTCCCTGTTTTCTATATGGGAAGCGAAGATGCCGATCTGGAAGAGCTGGGTAAGATCTACCTGGACCAGGAGAAGCTGGTATGGGATACCAAACAGACCGGGGCCGTGGGAAGAATGAGGACCAAGGGGCTGGAAAAGATCCTGAACAGGGTGGCAGGGGAACTGTCTGTGCAACCATACGGCGGTGAACTGGTCCACCGGATGAAGGAGATCTACCTCGGCAGTCCCGATATTCAAACGGCTACTTTCCGTCTGCTGCATTATTTGTTTGCGGAATATGGCCTGGTCGTGCTGATCCCGGATAACGCCTCGCTGAAAAAGCTGATGATCCCTGTATTCGAGGACGATCTTTTTCAGGGTGTCCCTACCCGGGTTGTCAATGAAACAATCGATCGTCTGTCCCAACATTATAAGGTGCAGGCCAATCCCCGGCCAATCAATTTATTTTACCTGAAAGACGATCTGCGGGGAAGGATCGAAAGGGTGGGAGATGTATTCAAGGTGCATGATTCGATGCTGGAATTTTCGCAGCAGGAGATCCGGCAGGAATTGGATAGCCATCCCGAAAGATTCAGTCCGAACGTGATCCTGCGGGGATTGTTCCAGGAGTCGATCCTTCCGAATATCGCTTTTATCGGCGGGGGGGGGGAAACAGCTTACTGGTTGGAACTGAAGGATCTTTTTACGCATTATAAGGTGCCTTTTCCTATGCTGATCCTGCGGAACTCTTTCCTTTTGGTGGAGACGGACTGGAAGGAAAAGCTGGAGAGAGCGGGGCTGGAGATGACGGAACTTTTTAAGTCAGCCGAAATACTGGTGAACGAGCTGGTGAAAAGGGAATCACAACAGCAACTAAGCCTGTCTGAAGAAATCACTACTGCGAATCTATATTATGAAAAGTTGAAAACACTGGTCCGGGCGGTGGATCTTACGCTGGTGCAGCATGTGGAAGCTTTGCAGAAAAAAGCCATGGGTCCTTTGCAGGGGCTGGAGAAAAAACTGCTCAAGGCGGAGAAAAGAAAGTTCGTCGATCAGCAGCGGCAGATCCATGCATTGAAATCCGCTTTGTTCCCCCTGAAAGGGCTACAGGAGAGGATCGATAATTTTATGCCCTGGTATGCTGCCAGGGGGCAGCAATTCATAAAAGATCTTTACCGGTACTCGCTGACGCTGGAACAGGAATTCGTTGTGCTGGCAGAGGAGGGATGAACCGGGGACACCTATCGCAGTCAGGCAATAATCGAATGATTATAAATACGCTACCTTCTCTATCTTCAATTGTTCATTTAAGGTATATAACCGGGGTGTTCCGGTAGGGAGGTTGACCTCTGCAATGGCTTCTTCGCTGAGTTGCTCCAGGTTCATCATAAGCGCCCGCAGGCTATTGCCATGGGCTACGATCAGGATATCATGTCCTTGTTTCAACAAGGGCTCTATTTCTTTCCCATAATAAGCGAGTACTCTGGCGGCGGTGTCCTGCAAACTTTCGCCGCCCGGAGGGCGGATGGCATAACTTCTTCTCCAGACAGTGACCTGGTGGTCTCCATATTTTTTAGCAACTTCGGCTTTGTTCAACCCTTGTAATTCTCCATAATTCCTTTCGTTCAATGCTTTGTCCCGGCTTACGGGCAGATCCGGATGACCGCTGGCTTCCAGGATCAGGGAGAGCGTCTCGATGGCGCGTTGAAGCACGGAGGTGAAGCCGTGTGAGAAAGAGAAGCCGCGTAGCTTTTCTCCGGCGGCGTGGGCTTCTTCTCTTCCCAGGGGAGTGAGGGGAACATCGACTTCCCCGGTGAAGCGATTCTCCAGGTTCCAGGCAGATT
>DATMGS010000039.1:0-43095 GCA_035555335.1 Puia sp. | reverse complement strand
CTGTAAAGGCCTGCTGCCATTTACGCTCACCCGGCCTTCCAGCAGCGAGGTTTTTATAATCGTTTCATCCTCGTAGGTATTGACATTGAACCGGGTGCCCAATACGGCTATCTCCAGGGCGCTCTTTCCAGCGACGGCAAGGGAGACCACCTTAAAGGGCTTATAGGGATCTTTGGCCACTTCGAAATAGGCTTCACCTCTGATCTCCACTCTTCTCTCCTTTCCGGAAAAAGCAGTCGGGTAATGGATGGAAGAAGCCGCATTCAGCCATACCTTAGTTCCATCCGGCAGCGTCAATTGATATTGACCACCTCTGGGAGTAGAAAGAGTATTATAGGTCACCGGGCTTGCAGTTTGTGATTGGTGGCTTGTAACTGCCTGGTACGCCAGTTGGCCATTATTCAGCTTTACAACTTTTGCGTTGCCCTGTTGTGCAAGGACGCCTGACTGAGCGCTGTCCAGTACGATCGCCGCCCCATTCGCCAGGGTCAGTACTGCCTTATCCCCACCCGGCAGCACGTCATTTTTAAACCGGGCTACCGGAATATTCCCCGCTTCTTTTGATGGTCTCCCGCCCAGCCAGGCATACAGGCCAGCGCCCAGCACCACCAGGAGTATGATAGCAGCGGCGGCAAACCTCCTCCGGGGATAGAGACGGATAATAAGCGCCTTCTCCTGCGGAACTTGCGTAGCGTCTGCTGACTCCCGGATAGCCGATAGCTCATAGGAACCCGTCCTCTCCCGGACATCCGATGTCTCGCGGGGATGCTGTAATATGGATTGCAGCACTGTCTCCCAATCACCCGAAGAGAACCGGGAATCCCTGCCGGTGGAAGCAGCGATCGATTCCAATACATCGGTCAGTTCCTCATTACTATAGCGCTCCAACACTTCGGATAACTGCTCCTGTTCTGCCACAGAGGCTGTTCCCCGCATATGTTTTTCAAAAAGATCCCTGATATAGCCCGGTTGTTCCAAACTGTTTAGATTTATATATAAGACTATTGAGCACCTTCCCGGTACTCCTGGCAAGTAAAAAAAAGAGGATGGGTCTAATGAGACTGCATTACCGGCAGCAATAACAGGAAAGGAATATAGCAGCCATTGGTTTTCTCAATAAATTCCTGGATGAATTTCAGTGATAAACGCAGTTGATTTTTAACGGTATTCTCGGATATATTGAGCTGTTCGGCAATTTCCTGCCGGCTGAGCCCCAGGTCCCGGCTCATTTTAAAGATCTTCTGTCGTTGGGAAGGTAATAAGGCAGCTGCCTTACCGATCTGCTCCTGTAATTCCTTCAGGCTGAAGAGATGCCCCACCGGATCGCTCTCCGGCTCATATCGGTCCTGGATGGATTGCAACACTCTTGTTTCCAGTCGCTGCCGGCGGAAATGGGTAAGAGAGAGATTGGATGCTATCCGATAGATCCAGGAACCAGGGTTCCCGATCTCGGAAAGGCCTTCCTTTTTCAGCCACAACCGCAGAAAGACCTCCTGCACAATTTCCCTGGCAACCGCTTCATTTTTAACGATCCCTAATACAAAAGGATGGATCACAGGTCCATATTGCTCAAAGATTTCCCGAAAAGCACCTTCATCGCCTTTCGCTATTTTTTCGAATAGTATCTTTTCAATATGTACAGATCCTGATAGCAAAAAAAAGTAAATTGCGGGTTATATATTAATTTGGTAAATATAACACAAATAAACACCTCCCTTCTCCCCAAAGACGGAGAGGTCTTCTTTTTTCCTAATTTCTTCTCTCCAAAAGAAAGCGATCTTTATTTATCTCAGCTCACCGGAGAGATCGCCTGGAAACAGGAACCCATCCAACTATTCGGGAAGACCGTCATGCAGCCACGTCTGACCGCCTGGTATGGCGACACCGGTAAAACATACCGCTACTCCGGCATCACGATGTTACCCATTCACTGGACCCATACCCTGCTGGAAATCAAACGCCGCATCGAAGACGTTTCCCCCGTCGCTTTCAACAGCGCCCTGCTCAATCTATACAGGGATCAGAAAGATAGTATGGGCTGGCACAGGGATAATGAAAAAGAATTAGGCTCCAACCCCGTCATCGGCTCCATAAGCTTCGGCGCCCCGAGAATATTCCGCCTCCGGCACCACCAGGAAAAGGGCCTTACCCGGTCCCTGGAGCTGACGCACGGAAGCCTGCTCATCATGTCCGGTCAAACCCAGCATTACTGGGAACACAGCATCCCCAAACAATCTGCCGCCAAAGGCACAAGGATCAATATCACTTTTAGAAAGATCGTGTAGTTTGTCGCATGAGCCATCGCACAGCCTGCCCTATTTGGACCAGTCTTCCCCGCTATCCTCACGGCGTTACCCGCTTGATCTCATCACCCGCCCCACCTTGTCTGGCAGGGTCTGCTTTCAAAAGTTTCCCCAGCCGGTAGGTGAAGGATATCGTACAGACCCGGCTGTCCCGCGTAAGCTTGAAATATTCATTGGCCTGCTGAAAAGTCGTAAGCCCCTTCATAGTCTGCGTATAAAACATATCCCGTAAATTCAGCTTAATAGAGCCCCTGTTTTGAAAGACCTGCCTGGAAACACCCACCGACAATTGCCCGGTCGGATCCGTAATCTCCTGTAATTCCAACTCCCGCCCGGTGAAAAAGCCGGAGAGCTCAGCCGCCCAGCCCTTTTTGAACCGGAACTGGTTGTTCATGGTCAGGTTGATTTGAAGCATCCGGGCCTTCCGATCATTCCATACAGTCCCTTCGAGCTTCTTATAGTCAAGAGTAGCCTGCAGGTTGAGCGACCAAAAAGGCAGCGGAAACAACTGCCCGCTCACCGACAAACTAAAGTTCTCCATTTTCCGGAGATTTCCTTCCGTATAAATGATTATGCCGTTGCTATCGGTAAAACATATCTGCGAAAAGTAATCCTTGGTTACACTATAACCCAGGGTAGTGATCAGGATATCCTTGTACTGATGGCTCAGCTCCATATTCCAGGTATACTGTGGCCGATAATAAGGGTTCCCTTCGTAAAGAGCATATTTATTAATGACAAATATAAAAGGGTTCAGCTTCTGAAACGCAGGCCGGTCGATACGTCTGCCGGCATTTAGCGTAAAGACATGCTGCGAATCCAGCTTATAGGTAAGGACGGCTGTAGGAAACAAATCATTATACCCCCGGGAAAAAGCGCTGTCCTTCAGCACGGCATTACCCAACTGATTCGCGGCATAGCCGGTATGCTCATAACGCAGCCCCCCCTGCATTTCCCAGCGTCCGGCCTTTTCCTCCAGATTACCATAAAAGGCCTGAATATTCTCCGTGTAAAGAAAATGGTTGGTTTTGCCCAGATCCTGCACCCATCCGCTATCCTTTTTATAAAGGTAATCGGCCACATTATCGGTGGTGACATGCGAAGTTTTCCAGCCGGCAGTCAAACGTGCCTTTCCAAACAAGGCTTGCGCATAATCCAGTTTAGCAGAAAAAATATGCAGGTCGGAGGGAAGATTACCCTGTATAAATTCGTTATACCCGCCCGGCCCGCTGAGCGTATTCTGAAACGACTGCTCACTGCCGATATGATATACCAGCCAATCGATATCGGCCGTAAGCTCCCGGGAAACATCAAAAACCGTACGCCAGTTAAAATTGGCGCCGCCGCTCTTCCAGTGATTTTTATTATCCGCTTGCGTATCGATAACGGAGTCTGTCACACCGGCAGCATTTTTCCACCGCGCATCTCCTGTCGAACGGGTATCCTTGTCCAGTAGCAAACCCGTCACGGCAACCCCGATCGTAGTCTTTTTGGTTATAAAATAATCCACTCCGCTTTTCAGGGTATGCGTGTAGCTATCGGCAATAAAATAGTTAGGCTGATCCAGGAGTGCAGTCAGGGTCTTCCCATCGGCCTGAAAATAGCGGCGCAAAGCATACATATCGGTGAAATTCCGATTGGCATTTATACTGTAGGTGAGAAAGGCATTCCATTTACCCGTCCGGTAATTCAGGACCAGGCTGTTATTGGTCTTCGGGTAGCGCCCCTGACCATAGGAGAAGCTGATATTGCCATTGAAGCCCTTTTGCCGGCTCTTCTTTGTCTTAATGTTAATAACACCGGCACTCCCCGCTGCATCATATCCTGCCGGCGGATTATCCATAATCTCTATCTCGTCGATCTGCGCAGCGCTCATAGCATTCAACAAAGTGACCAGGTCAGTGCCCGATACATAGGCAGGTTTGCCGTCCAGCAGGATCAGCACATTGGGCCTTCCTTTCAGGCTGATGGAGCCATCTCTGCTGATAGAGATTCCAGGAGATTTCTCCAGCACCTCCATAGCCGTGGCGCCGGCATTGCTAATACCCGCGTCGACATTGACAATCGTTTTTCCCGGTAATTGCCGCAACGGCAGATGTCTTCCCCGCACCGTTATGGTACTCAGCGTATCAGCGGCAGGAGTCTGTGTCCTGCCTGCTAACCATAAACCAGTAGCTAATACTAAGCAGCAGAGTGTATGTTTCCTCATTGACACTCCAATTTACTGGAAAATCCGGTAGGAAACCACCGTTTTTTATACCAGCGGTCACTCCGTGCGCAAGCTTTTTATCGGATTGGCAATCGCCGCCCTGATAGCCTGAAAGCTCACCGTCAGCAACGTGATCCCGATCGCCCCGGAACCCGCCGCGGCAAAGATCCACCACGCAATGGCCGTCCGGTACTGATAGTTCTGCAGCCAGTGGAACATAATATAATAAGCGATGGGCATGGCGATCACGGAGGCAATAACCACCAGCCGCACAAAATCTCCCGACAACAAATTCCATAAGCTGAAAACCGAAGCGCCCAATACTTTTCTTACCCCGATCTCCTTGACCCGCTGCTCCGCCATAAAAGAAGCCATTCCAAAAATGCCCAGACAGCTAATGAAAATCGCCAGCAACGAAAAAAGACCCGTTAACTTTCCCACCCGCTCTTCCGCGGAGAATTTTTTGGCATATTCCTGGTCGACGAACTTATAATCGAAGGGGGCAGAAGGAACCATACGCTGAAAAACAGCCTGTATCTTATCCAATGCATCCCTGACGCCGACTGTTGGCTTTATCCGGATCAGCATGAAATTGGCATCAATTATCTTTGACGGAAAATAAATAGTGGGCTCTGGCGAGTCATAAGGTGTACCCATCACCATATTTTTAATGACCCCGATCACGCGGAAAGACTGTCCGTTCCAGCTTATCTTTTCACCTACCGGCTTTTGCAGCCCCATAAACTTTACAGTGGCTTCATTTACAACAAGACCGGAAGAGTCAGTAGCAAATTCCCTGGAGAAATCCCTACCCGCTATAAATTGCCAGCCTACCGTCCTGCCGTATTCCGGCGCCACGGATATAGCTCCGAATCCGGCCTGGGCATTGGGATCCTTGCCCGGCCAGTCAAAGCCGTCATAGCCGGCCCAGACTCCGGTTGTCGGACTGGAAGATGTCGTCATTTCAGCCACGGCTCCTGTCCGCAGCAATTCATTTCGCAACACCTCTCTCCGGTTCCAAAGATCAGGCGTCGTCATCTGTAGCGACAATAACCCCTCCCGGTCATATCCTACCGGGCGATCCTTGGCGTACTCGATCTGGCGATATACGATAATCGAACCGATAATCAAGAGTATAGAAACACCGCATTGCAACACTACCAATACCTTACGTGGCACAGCGGCAAAACGGCCGAGCTTGAAGCTGCCCTTCAATGCCTTCACCGGACGGAAGGAAGACAGATAGAATGCCGGGTAAGTACCCGCGACCAGCCCGGTAAACAGGCAAAAAACAAGTGCCGTCCCCCAGAACCAGGGCTGGCCCAATGGCTGCGCCATGGCTTTACCGGCCAGTTCGTTAAACACAGGAAGGGCCAGATAGACCAGCACCAGGGAAATGATAAGCGCAAAGACCGTTGCCAGCAGGGATTCGCAAAAGAACTGTCCAATCAACTGCCGCCTCTGAGAACCGATAGCCTTCCGGACACCGATCTCTTTGGCCCTCTTCTCCGAACGGGCCGTACTGAGGTTCATAAAGTTGATACAGGCAAGCAGCAACACCAGCAATCCGATCGTGCCAAACAGCCAGACAAATTGAATAGCGCCCCCGACATTGATCCCATCCTTGAAACTCGAATACAGATGCCAGCGGCTCATCGGCTGCAAAAAAACCGCCGGTTTATACGCCCTTTGCAGCGTCCCCTTCAAATGATCTAAATCACTGTTCCCAATAGCCGCAGAAGCCTTGTTGATATCGACACCATCGGCCAGCTGAACGAACATTTCCGTCGCATCCCAATCCCAGTTTACCTGATCGCCCTTCAACTCCTGATCGTTGGCAACCAATAATGCCCAGGGAGCAATGAATTGCGTATTATAGAACTGTGAATTATGCGGCAGGTCTTCATATACTCCTGTAACGGTAGCATTCATGTGATTATCGATCTTCATCACCTTACCCATGGGATCGGCTTCCCCGAAGATCGCCCTGACAACTGACTTTGCCAGTAGGATCGATTCTGGATTGCTCAACCCATCCCGCGAACCGCTGATCATTTTCAACCCCACGATGGCCGGCCCCGCTTCCTCCATGAATTTCCCCTTCTCCGTTAACTTCTTCTCTCCGACGGAAAGAACATGATCCCGCAGCCAGTAGCATATAGCGACATGTTTGAAAGCAGCGCCATAAGTAGTGCGCAGTTCATTTGCCAGGGGTATGGGCATTGCCCTGCCAGTATTGATAGTGCCATCCAGATGCGCGTTTTGCATGACCTGGGCAATCCGGTCATAATTCGGATTGGTTCGGTCATACGAGAATTCGTCCCGGATCCATAAACCGATCAATAGCGCCACCGCCATCCCTACCGATAATCCGATAATGTTGATGACAGAATGCATCCTGTTGGCGCGCATGTTTCGCCAGGCGAACTTGAAATAGTTTTTAAACATACCTTCAGTCCCCAAAAAAAATACCGATTTACTAAGTCTCTACCTGTCAATGATTTGTATTTTTTCTTTGTCAGGTGATGTCCGTTTCCGAACACCAGTGTGTTCAATATCAGGACATTAAACCGGGATCGTATTTTTACTTAGTAGAATCCCCTATGAACAGCCGCTTATGGATGTTATCTTTGCATCAATACTATACAGCACTCCGTCACAATGAAAAACTCAAACGTCCGCACCCACGGAATATGTGCTGTATAACGCTCCCAATATTCCTATAATTTACCTTTATTGATCGGAATCCAAACCCTTCGGGTCGGCATTGTTTTACCCTAAAATTAAAACGATGTTGAAAACTCAACTATCAAGAATGATTATCTGGAACTCTTTTTCCTTTGTTCCAGCTCTTTTTTCACCTGTCCTGAATGCTTCTCCCGCCATCTCTTCTCCGAAAGAAGTGGAAGTGGTCAACCTGAAGACTTCTTTTGCCGCACCAAAAGTAGCCTTGAATAAGCGTCAATTGCAATTCGCAAAGAGCTACGTCCGGAAAAACTCGGAAGATCTCATGCTTATTAAAAAAAGAAGCCGGCTTCCCTTTATCATTATGGACTCTGTCTTCTCCCGGTATGGCCTACCCGTCGAATTAAAATACCTCGCCGTGATCGAATCGGAATTGAAGTCATCCGCCCGTTCCAGAGTAGGTGCCTTAGGCCCCTGGCAATTAATGGCGGAGACCGCCCATGACTGGGGCCTGAAGATCACGCACCGCAACGATGAACGTACCAGCTTTGCTAAAAGCACCGGCGCCGCCGCCAAATACCTGAAATATCTCTATGGCCAATTCGACGACTGGTTATTGGTACTGGCAGCATACAATTCAGGAGAGGGGCGCGTATGTTCTGCCATCCGCAAATCCGGCAGTAGGAATTTCTGGGCCCTGCAGTATTACCTGCCTCTTGAAACCAGGCTGCATGTGCGGCGTTTTATAGCCACTCATTATTATTTCGAAAAACAAGGAAGTACAACTACCTTGACCAAAGCGGAGAATATCGAGTACGCGAAATCGATAAATGCTTATGCCGCGTTCAAAATGGCGACCTCTTCACCCAAAAATAACAAGGTTGCCTCACTGACCGGTATTCCATATTTAAATATGGAATAAAATATTCCGCCATTCGAATAAGCAAAGCAAAGCCTACCCAGGCTTTGCTTTATAATTTTAAGTATTATCACCAAACACCTCCTAAGTGTTATTGCTTAAATAAATTCTTCCCATCCATTTATTGCATGAAGTTTTTAGATTCCCCTATAAATTCATGATTGTTATTAGAATACAGATTAGATCGTATTTTATTGCATGCTTTAATATTCCGTTTCTCTCTTAAAAAGCCGGCATTTCACAATAACAAAACCTTTGCATTATGAAAAAATTAGCCTGCTTTTCACTCCTTTCCCTTTTATGTACCCTGATTGGTTTTTCTCAAACTCTTTTACCCGGATTTTGCGTAACAAACGGAACTGTATCCGCGGTGGCGCAACATGGAAACACCGTTTACATTGGGGGAAGTTTTAGCTTTGTCGGGCCCAATGTGGCCTATGGGGCTTCTTTGGATATCATCACGGGGGCGCCTAATCAGGCTTTTGGAGTCATTAATGGCAGCATTTATGCAGTAGTGCCGGATGGTAGCGGAGGCTGGTATATTGGCGGCTATTTTACACAGATAGGCACACAGACCAGGAACTATATAGCCCGGATCAATGCAGACGGCAGTTTAAATGCCTGGAATCCGAATGCCACCAACGGCGTCATATCCATCGTTCTCGACGGCGGCACCGTCTATGCGGGGGGACCTTTTACTACCATCGGGGGACAAACGAGAAACTACATCGCTGCTTTGGATACGGTCACCGGATTGGCTACCACCTGGAACCCGAATGCCAACAACACTGTTTCCTGCATTGCTGTAGACGGCAGCACCGTATACGTAGGCGGGTCCTTTAGTACCATCGGGGGGCAAACAAGGAACTTCATCGCTGCCCTGGATTCTACCACCGGGTTAGCTACTGCATGGAATCCGAATGCCAACGCCACCGTCAATTCCATAGCCGTTAGCGGCCCCACCGTGTATGCGGGAGGGAATTATGCGTCGATAGGGGGGCAGACCAGGAACTTCATCGCGGCCCTGGATTCTACCACCGGACTGGCTACCGGCTGGAATCCGAATGCCAACAATAATGTCAACTCAATCGTTCTAAACGGAAGTACCCTCTATGCCGGGGGAAACTTTTCCACCATCGGGGGGCAAACAAGGAACTTTATAGCCGCTTTAGATGCGACCACAGGACTGGCGACTACCTGGAATCCGAATGCCAACGGCATTATTAATTCAATAACCGTATCCGGTAGTACCGTGTATATAGGGGGACAATTTACTACCGTCGGCGGGCAGACAAGGGGCAGGATCGCGGCCCTGGATGCTACCACCGGACTCGCGACCAGTTGGAATTCGAATGCCAATACCTCGGTTTTTTCCATCGGCGTCAATGGGAGCAGCGTGTATGCGGGGGGAGTCTTTACTTCCATTGGAGGGCAAACCAGGAACAGGATCGCTGCCTTAAACGCTACTACAGGATCCCTGACTGCCTGGGATCCGAATGCCAGCAGTACCGTTACTTCCCTGGCCGTAAACGGCACCACCGTGTATGCAGGGGGGCTCTTTACTACCATCGGCGGGCAGACAAGAAACAGGATCGCTGCCCTGGATTCTACTACCGGACTGGCGACCAGCTGGAATCCGAATGCCAGCAGTACTGTTAGCGCCTTAGCCGTAAATGGCAGCACCGTATATGTCGGTGGGCTCTTTGGCGTCATAGGTGGGCAGACAAGGACCAGGATCGCTGCTTTGGATGCTGGCACCGGACTGGCCACTAGCTGGAATCCGGCTGCCAACAATACTGTTACTTCCATGGCAGTAGACGGTAACACCGTGTATGCCGGTGGGTCCTTTGGTACTATAGGGGGGCAAACAAGGGCCAGGATCGCGGCTTTGGATGCTACCACCGGACTGGCCACCAGCTGGAATCCGACCGCCAACAGTACTGTTAGCGCCCTAGCTGTAAACGGCCCCACTGTGTATGTCGGTGGAAACTTTAGTACTATCGGTGGGCAGACAAGAACAGAAATAGCTGCTTTGGATTCTACCACCGGGCTGGCGACCGGCTGGAATCCGACTGCCAACAATACCGTTAACGCCTTAGCCGTAAGCGGCTCCACGGTGTATGCCGGTGGAAACTTTAATACCATCGGAGGGCAAACAAGAAACTTCATCGCTGCTTTGGATACTACAACCGGACTGGCTACCAGCTGGAATCCGACTACCAATGGTACGGTGACTTCCATGGCAGTCAATGGCAGCCAACTGTTCATAGGAGGTTCTTTTTCAACACTGGGCGGGACACTCCTCGGCCGGTTTGCCGCTTTCAGCCTCCCTGTACCGCTACCGATACAATTGATTTCATTCACCGCCCAATGGCAAAATTCGGCTGCCACCCATCCCGGCGTTCTTTGCAACTGGAGCACCGCCATCGAAGAAAACACGGCCTATTTTGTTATCGAGCGCAGCAGCAATGGAAGCGATTTTGTACCGGCGGGACAGGTAGCGGCCCATGGCAATTCCTCTATCCTGCAGCTTTACAGCTTTGTCGACGATACACCGCTCAAAGGCATCAGCTATTACCGGCTTAAACCGACCGACCTGGACGGTAAGTTTACCTATTCCCGGATAGTGGTCGTGGCTACCGCCAACGCAGAAACAGGGTTGATGATCTATCCCAACCCAACCAAAGAAGAAGTGACGGCGGCAGTGTCTTTGGATAGAAAACAGAAAGGTTCCTACAGCATCTATGATCAGGCAGGCAGACAGCTGATTTCGACGACCGTTACCTTGAATGAAGGAATAAATACGATCTCCCTTCCCGTGAGGTCCTTGCCCGCAGGTATCTATATCCTCCAACTAAAAACCGATACCGGCATTAAACAAAGCCGGTTTATAAAACAATGATGCGGGCGCCGACCTCACTGGCCGGTATTCCATATTTAAATATGGAATGAAATATTACTCCCTGAAGGGACGTAATATTGAGCATGCACACCCCTTTATTTCGCCATTCGGACGTCCAGGACCCGTACGGGTTCTACGCTACTATGTTAATGGAGGATCGGCTGATCCGGGACAAGGACAGCGGGGCCTGGATCATCTACCAGTATGCGCATTGCCAACAGCTCCTTCATAACGGGAAGGCTCAAATACCGGGACAGGCGCCCGGAGACCTGGCGTTGATGAATGACTATTGCCTTCGGCTGATCCGGAACCTGGTCCGTCTAAGGAACCCTTCCGATCATCTGCTGGCAAGACTCATCACGTTGAAATTATTTGAAACCAAAGTCCCCGTCTCCATCTCCGGGATCATGGAACGGTTGCTGCCTGCCCCCAACGGTCTTCCCACTCCAATCGACTGGATGGGCGCCGTCGCCAACCAATTACCCATACGCATCTTAGCGGAAAGCTTCGGCTTCTCCCCAGCCGATACCGCCCGCATCCTCGCCACCATCGGGGACCTGGTCAGGATCATGTCGCCGGTCAAAACGCCTGAACAGATAGACCTCCTCAACGAAGCCGTAGAAGAGATCTATCTGTTGACCGAACGGCGCCTGCATGATAATGGGATCTATGAGACGATACAGGAAAAGATAAAGGGCCTGGTGCCGCTCGGGCCGGCTCGTTCCGGGGTGGCTCCCTTCGATAAAGACAGCATCCCCGTTATCTGTGTCAGCAACCTGATGGGCCTGTTCATCCAGAGCTACGATGCAGGCAGAGGCATCCTCGGCAACTCCCTTTTGCAATTATTGCTGCAAGGCGATCGTTCCGAATTACAGGCCGGTAACAGAGATTATATAGCCTCCGCCGTTCAGGAGACATTACGGTATGATCCCTCAGTGCACAACACCCGAAGAATATTGACTGAAGATATCCTCCTCGATAATATCCGGCTGGAAAAAGGCCAGTCTGTCGTATTAATGCTGGCAGCAGCCAACAGGGATGCCAGACAGTTTGCCCGCCCTGAGGTCTTCGATCCCTACCGGGATAACAACCACGAACTTCTGACCTTCGGCAGCGGCTCCCATGAATGCATAGCCCGCCACTTCTCTGCTCACATGGCCACCGAGGCCCTCCTCTATCTTTTCCAGGCTCACCCCGACATCCAGCTGCTCGCCCGTCCCAGCTATGCGCCTTTAGTGAATGTCAGAGTACCCAATGAACTATTAATCAGCGACACATTTACCTCTAAATAGGTGGCATTTAACGCTTTATTAAAAAATAGCGCTAATTGGAAAAATATCGTCTTTATACATGGCCATTGTTCCTGTTTTAACGTTATTTGTGTAGTTATTGGGCCATATATACAATAAAGACAGTATACAACATGGTCATTATTAATTATTATGCTTAGATCACAAACCAGGGGCAAACAAAAGACTAAAGAGTATCCTTACCAGGATCTTTCTTTGGAGAATATACCAGGAGAAATATGGAAGCCTGTGGAAGGCTATGAGGATTACTATAAAGTATCAAATAAGGGGCGCATTAAAGCGCTCGCTAAATACACAGAATTTGACATCCCGGGGCGTCATACTGTTCGCTATTGGAGAGATGAAAAAATCCTGAAGCAAGGGAAGAAAAAAACATGGAATAATACGGTGAAAGAATATACGTATCACCTTAGCGTAACTTTTTGTGTAGCTCAACAAATGGATAGTCATTCTGTCTCAAGATTGGTTTATCATACCTTTATTGACAAAATTAATTTCAAAAGAGATGAGCAATATGTTATTCATATTGACGAAGAACACTTCAATAATCGGGCAAATAATCTTCAGTTGTCAGGCAGGTCTGACATGGGCAAACAATCTTATATTAAAAAAAGGGCAATAAGTGCATTTAAAGGGATGGATATGACTCCCTTTCTTGCCAAAAGGAGTGAAAGTCATCAAAAGGCTATAACACAATATGATTTGAAAGGAAAGAGGCTAATGGTATATGACAGCGTAAAAGCTGCTTCAGGCGCAACCGGCATATATAGCAGCAATATTTCCATAGCGGCAAAGGGAAAGAAACTGGATATGGGCGGCTATATTTGGCGATATGGCAGAGGTGCCCTTACAATAGATGTGTCGGCGTACCATAAATCCAAACAGGCTATAAAGCAGAAGATGTGTAAAATCGTATCCCAATATAATATGCAGGGAAAAAGGCTTAATATTTTCCAATCCATTGCGGATGCTGCAAAGAGCACTAACACAATAGCTTCAGCTATCCAATGTGCCGTTGCCGGTCGATATTCTACTGCGGGAGGATTTATTTGGCAATATGGTGAGGGTGATAAAAAGATTGATGTAAGTGGATATAGAACAAGGATTCAAAAAATGAAATTAGTATGGGCTAAACCCGTAGCTCGATATACGGTAAACGGTAAAAGTAAAAAAGTATATGAAAGTATTGCGGATGCGGCCCGTGATATGGGCTGTTCCGATGATTCTATCAGCCGGGGGGCAAGCAATCCCGACATTGTATTCCGAGGGTACAAATGGAGATTCCTTTGAGATCAGGGACCGATGTGCTTATCACCGGGTTGACCGGCATCCGCCCCCCTGATCGTCACCGGCCCCAATAACCCCGCCTCCAGCAGCTTCCCATCCAGATGATAAGGCGCCGTCGTCCAGGTGCTCCGTTTGCTCTCCGGCCGGAGATGATCCCCCATCAGCCGATTGGCCCAGGTATTGGTCACGTCGATCCTCAATACATTGTTGCCCGGCTTAATAGCGCTGGTGATCTCCACCCGGTAAGGAGGCGTCCAGGCAACTCCGCAGTCCACTCCATTCAATACCACCCGGGCGATATTGGCCACATGCCCCAGGTCCAACCATACGCGTTGGGCAGCAACGCCAGTCCGATCCGAACCATCACCACCCGAACCACTCGGCCCCGAAGCCACAGGCTTAAATACAAAATCCTGCATATACACAGCCGTCCCCGAATAATAGCGAATGGACGAATCGGCATTCCTGCTCCAGTCCTGCAAAGAATCAAAGATCACCGGCCCTGCCGCCCCCCCCACCGCAGTATCAAAACGCAGCGTCCAGGGAGCAGACAGCGTTTGTAGTACAGGGGGCTCTGTATTGTCGACAAGAATATTGTCCTCACTGGCATTCTCGCCCATATTCTCTGCCTGCTCTTCAGAAAGAACAACGACCAGCTTGCGGAATACAACAAAAAGCGAACCATTGGCTTCCAGGCTAATGGGTATCACGGAGCGCCTTCCATGCTGGCTCCATTGTTCCGGCTTAGTGATCTCGCCTGTCACGGCATTCCATAATTCCGGCTTTTTTCCTGACACCCGCAGGGAGAGATTGATGATCCGGGGCCTGTTCAGCTGATTCGATATAAAATAAATATCCAGACCCGGCGCTGTCCGATGCGTATACGCTATTCCGATAGCTTTCTTCAGCACAGGAATAACGATCTCCGAGGCCGTATCAGGCTGCGCAGCGCCCTTGGACCATTGATAATCGGACTCCAGGGCAATAAGATCTTTCTCCAAACCGATCCCATCGAAGCTGCCCGCGCGGAAAGGCCCTTTGATCACCCTGCCCTTCCCGACATTGCTCATCAGGAAGGAATGGCCGCTTTCCCGGAACACGCCACCCAGTAACTGCTGATAAACCTGCTGAACCCGCTTGTCATTTTCAGGAGCATTCAATAACCCGGGGGCATGCCCGCCGCGATCAGCACCAACCCGATCGGCAACAGCGCCCCCACCGGTCTCTTCATTGATCAATACCGTCGCTCCATCCTGTACCAATTGCAGCACCTTCTCCGCCACTTCTGCAGATAGCATCGAAGGATCAGGAGCAAGAGGATGCGCCCCCGGTAACACCAGCACGGAATAACGTCCTCCCCCCGGCAACACGATCTGCCCCTTGTCTACCTTGGCCAGACGCAGCAAAACATCAGGATTCAAACAATCATACCCATATCCATGCAGCGGATCGATCCAGTCCTGAGCATCTAAGATATTAGCCGAGTGAACAACACCCGAAGGTACCGAAGTCGTCGGCTCCCCTTTATTCGCTAGTCTCTTTGCCTCCCGCGCAACCGTCTCTTTACCAAAAAGCCCCGGCAAGGTCGATACCAGCCTATCCGGTAAGATCGAACGACGGGGGATCTCTTCCCCGGTAAAAACAGCCAGGTCCGCTACCGGCCTTCCCTGCTGCAATAGCCACTGGCAACGCTGTGTATAATCGATCCAGGCTTTTGCCGGTTTCCACCAGGTCTGATCTCTCTGAAAATAAAGCCCCACTCCATCCAGCGTCATGCCCGGTCGCCGGTCCATCCAGGGATTATGCGTAAAGACATGGAACACCAGCCGGTTGATGCCCAGCGCATAGTTCCTGTCCTGCAATGTCTTCAACATACCCGGATATTCATCCCAGGCCATTTTCAATTCCGTAAAGCCTTCCGCCTGTATCACCGGCTTACCATAAATATGCGCTCCCGAGATCGCATCCAGCATATCATTGGGCTTGTCGTGCGTGGGACTGTTCAGCCAGAACTCACCCATCGGGATATCCGCGGTCTCGTAATGCAGCATCCCATCGCCGGTCATCGTCGGAGCGACGCTCTCTTCACTGAAACTACAGCCCTTCGCATGCGCCAGCCGCGCCATGGTGACATAGAATTTATCATGGATCAGTTCCGCGATCGTCTGTCTGACATCATGCAGGAACCGCTCCGAACTATCGGCCGTTCCTACGGGAATACCGGCCATCGCCGGCAAATAAGCATAGCAATCATATCCCCTTCGCCGCCTGAATTCCTCCCGGAATACAGGCGACCAGTTCTGACTGCCGCATTCCCAGCTATCCACATGAAAAACTTTCAATACCCGGCCCGCCAGATCCGGACCTACCCGGCGTATCGCTTCCCCAAACCAGCGATCGAATTGAAGCTCTGCCGCCTTCGTATTGAACTTGTCGCACTCCAACCCTTTCCCCGCGCCGCCAGTGGCATTGGTATGCCCCGTAGAAGTATGACCGATCCGCAGGATCGTCCAATGACCAGGCGGCGGCGTCCATACCAGGCGACCACCGGCACCCAGCCGCTTCGTGAGGTTGATGATCTTATCGCGGGGAATACATAAAGAATCCGGTAATGCCGTGGCATCCATCGCCCGGCTGACCCGCCATACTTCTCCCGTCTTACCTTCATACTGGTAGATAGCAGGTCTTGCCGATAATTCGATGCCACTGATCTTCAGCGTAGGTTTCCATTTGGCGGCATCCAGGTCTTCCGACCCCGGTTCCGATCCCGCCTTGTCATAAACAAACCGGAAATAACGGGCCGTTACCGCCGGTATCGTATGCGTAACATCCGCATCTCCATCCTGCCACCCATGCCTGGGCGACTCCATCCGGCCCAGCGATCGGAAATTCACACCGTCATCACTGACCTCGATCAACAGACGCTGTGCCTGGTAATTATTTCCACTTGTTCGAATGATAATGCTCCGGCAGGTAAAGGGCCGTTCAAATGCATATTGTATCCAGCAGGGCTCCTCACTTTTAAAGGACTCTTTGCCGCCTTCTTTAACGAGAAATTGTAGATCGGGCCCGGCGGCAGAACGCCCCCCACCGGCAAGCCCCGTATCGGCACCGGCACGGGTCCCACCCAGTCTACCCGTAGTCACTTGTGGAACCACCGTTCGCGTAGACGAATCCCACTGCGGCGACGATGGAAAAGCCAACACCACAATATCCTTATAATAATGTTCATTCGTCTCCGGCTGCGGCAGCGTCACCGCCACCCGCTGCCCACCCTCAACGGACAGGCGGCTCCAGGTCAGCTTCTGCATCGATAATTCCGGTTTAATCCAGGGACCGCCTGCAATGGCGAACCCGTCACAGGCATGCATGGCCAGTTGCAGCCCAAGCCGGTCGGCCTCCTGCATGGCAAAACGCAGCATCTCATACCAGGCAGGACTCAATTGCTCCACGGGGGGATTCAGCAGAGGAGGATTAGCAGCCCCCTTGATCGGCATAAGATAAGCGCCTCCAATCCCCTCCTCCTTCATAGCTTCCAGGTCGGCACGGATCCCCTCCTTCGTCACGCTGGCCTGCATCCAGTACCAGAAGACCCAGGGTTTTGCAGAAGCGGGTGGATGTAAAAATAATTTTTCCAGGCTATCTTTCGCCATCAAGTCGGTTCCCCGATAGCGATCCAGCCCCGCAGCCGTACGAGTGGCTTGCCCATATCCCGACGCCCCCATCATTCCCGCCAGGAATAACAGCGCCCCAACTTTCATATAGTTTGCTCTCGGCATGTCCTAAAGTTAGGGGTATCCAACTAATTGGCTTCCCGATAGCTAACCAAATATTCCTTTTCTTTTTCCATTTTTATTTCATACAGCCCCTTCCATCCATTGCAGCCCGCCCAGCACAGGCGCTACCACATAGGAGGCATAGCCCGGACTCAAAGGACGCACGCCCAGGTAATATTTTGCCAACAGGTAAACAGGACTCGCGCCCCAGGCATGACAAAGACTTCTGCCAAACGGCCGGCCGTACATGGCCGTATGCTGCGCCCCCTTCTCCGAAGGATCATACTTTTCCCAGAAAGAAGTAGCCCCCAGCCCCAGCATTCCCCCCCAGTAATCCTTCATCTCCTTCAATACATGCGCCTGATCCCCCATCGCACATAAAGCCTCCAGTTCATAAAACTGCATATAGGGCGTAGTGATCTTTGGCACGCTGTCATTCAGCAGCACATGCTCTTTCACCGCTGCCTGCTGTTGCGGACTGAAATACCCGAAGAAAATACCGAACATATTGGCATAGCGGGTAAGATTAGCGCTCAATACCCCGTCCACCCTGCTATGAGCAAAGGCCTGCTTATCAACAGACCAGAAATCAGTGAACAGCCTCGATCGCAGACCTCCCCTTTTTTACTCAGCCCATCCGCCCAGTCGATAAATACCCAATCTCCCGGCATGCCCTCTACCCAGCCATCCTTATTCCGCCTCGAAAGGATAAACTGCATCAGGCTCACCATTCTGGGATAAGCTTGCCGGATAAAACCCGCATCCCCCGTATAGAGATAATAATCATAGATCCCCATGAACCAGTAAAAACTATAATCCATGATCGTATTGATATGGCTCGTCACCGGGTCCTTCCCCCGCAATGCCCACAGTGTCCGGGCAACCGCCAATGGCTGGGAGGGCTCGCCGGATCATCGAAATTCCAGCAGGCCGCAGGCAGCCAGGTCGTTCCGGATTTATCAGACACCTTTCCCGTAGCATCGATCCATTCCTTATCCTCGAACGTAACGGACCAGCTGGCATCCGACACGATATGTTTTCCGCTTATATAAATCGCGGGTACCCGATCCTGACAAAAAACCTTCAGATCGAGTACATGTCGCCCCGCACCCAGATGTAACCGTTGCGGCCTGCCCGGCGCCATCTTCCCATCTACCTTACAGTTATATTGCCCTTCCACCGCCAACCCGACATCCTCCGCCTCCGGCAACTCAACTATTTTATGGAAGTCAACCAATACATAATGATTATCCAGCTTCCAGAAAGGAGGGAGGAAAGTTCCCCGCTCCGTCCGCCGGTTCTGCATCTTATTGCCCAGCCAGACTTCAAAATCTCCGGGATACCAGATCCAGGTGGTCGCACGGGGTGGAACCAATTCCTGCGCCTTCGCCGCATGCCCGTTAAATAATAAATACAATATGATCATCACTACCGTCAGCACTCCCCACAACGACCATACCCGCCGCGAAGGAGGCACAGCAACAGCAGACATAATAAACAGCTTACCGGCACCCCGCTCCGCCAGCGACAGGATCACCGTCCCCAGTGACAGAATAATAAAAATATAAAAGGACAACAGCAGAAAGTGCGGCCATACAGGGTATTTAGCCGAAGGGAATACCCACAGATATAGTACCCCAACCCCCACACTGAACAAAGTGCCCACCGTCAACACCCCATTGATCCAGTGAACCACTTCCGCATTCCGCAACATCCAGTCCGTATCTTCCGGGTTGTTGGCAGCCTGCACCAATATTCCCCTCGTCACCCCCGCCGCCACCCTGCCGTCCTCCAGTTCCTTCAACGCATAGTTGCGGTTAAGGATCGACGTGTCACCTTCCAGCCAGGGATATTTCGCCTGGTCGAAGTTCCAGCAATGAACATGCGTATCGACAACGCCGCCAGCAGGATGTATAGTAGGTCCATCGGTCATATTAGTATTCTTTATAGTTCAAAACCATAAATTTAACTCATGTTCCCGCTCTACCCAACCCAAATTGCCAACGAGCCGTCTTACCGGTCTAACTTCATCTCTCCGACCAACCTTCGTCTTACCGGGCTAACCCAAATTGTTCATCGATCCGTTCCGTATGCTCGCCCAGCAGGGGCGCCCCTGTCTCCGACACCATGATCTCCCCATCGATCCGGATAGGGCAACGGGTCGTCTTGATAGAAAGGCCATTACTGGTCTTTACCCGCAATTCCATATTCAGTATCTTATAACCCGTCTCCTTCATCAGCTCCTCATAATTCATCACCTTGGCGCACCAGATATCGGCAGGCTGCAAAACAGACAACCATTCATCCGCCGTCCGGGTTAGCAGGTGTTCCGCTAAAATTCCTTTAATCTCATCCCTCCGGTCAAACCATCCGCTGCTATCGGTAAAATCCTCCAGCGAAGGACATTCCAGCAGTCTCCCCAACTCCGGGATGCTCCCCATGGCCAGGGAAAGGAACCCCTCCCGGGTCTTATAGATACCATAAGGCGCCGGAATATTTACATTTCCATTATTTATTTTGCTTCGCACCGGCAGCTGTCTTCCGTCATTAAAGAAACAGGTCAGCGCCTCGAACTGAAAATCAAGCACCGACTCCAGCATGCTCACCTGGATCAGCGCCCCCTCCCCATCGATCCCTCTCCGGTACAGTGCCGCCAGGATTCCCTGGGTAAGATGCGTACCCGCCAGAATATCCACGACCGACACCCCCATCGGCGTCGGCCGCTCGTCCCGGTTATTACTGAGCCAGGTAAGTCCGGAGATCGCCTGCAACAACAGATCCTGCCCGGGCAGATCCTTCCAGGGCCCCTCCTCCCCATAGCCGCTTATTTCCCCATAAACAATGGAGGGATTCAGCCCCTTCACTGTTTCATAATCCAACCCGATCCGCTCCATGACCCCGGGACGAAAATTGTGCAGCACCACATCGGCCCGCAACAGAAGTTTTTTTATTTTCTCCAGGTCTTCCTCCTTTTTCAGGTCGGCGGCATAGCTCTCCTTATTCCGGTTGATCGCATGAAAAATCGTCGATTCGCCTTCGATTCGTATATCCGAAACATACAGCTGACGGCAGATATCCCCGGTCCCGGGCCGTTCTATCTTGATCACCCTGGCCCCCATATCCGCCAGACGCAAACCCGCCGAAGGCCCCGACAGGAATTGGCTAAAATCGACAACGATCATGTCCTGCAATAAATTCATAGGTCCTGTTTATTTTAATAGCTCCGCAACCACCCTCTCCTTATCCTGTCCCAACGCCGGAGCCGGCCTTCCATTGATTAGTTTTTCCCCATTGATGCGTATCGGGCAACGGGTGGTGATGATTTCTTCTCCTCCCGCCGTAGTAAGCGTCTGCTCCATTTGGAGGCATTGATAACCTTCATGGGCCGTCAGCATTTTCCAGTCCAGCACTTCCATGGCCCATAGATCTTCCGCATGTAGCTTTTCCAGCCAGAAACCTACCGACTGCTGTAGCAGATGCGTAGTAAGGATCTGCTTGATCTCGTCCCGGTGACTGAAGGCATCCTGCTGCGTAAATGACGACAACGCGGTCGAACCGATAGCCCCGGCCAGCTGGGGAATGTTCACCATGGCGATCGCAATATGTCCATTGGCCGTTGCATAAATGCCATAGGGTGCGCTGAGCAGGGGATTCCCATTGCTGATGCCGCTGCGCCTGGGCAGCTGCCCGCTGCTATGATAGGTCGTAAGAAATTCAAATTGAAAATCGAGTAAAGACTCCAGGATGCTGATCTCCACCAGCGCCCCCTTTCCGGTTTTCTGCCGGCGGATCAGGGCTGCCAGCAACCCCTGCACCAGCTGAGCCCCGCACAAACTGTCCGCGATCGACAAGCCAAAAGGAATAGGGTTGTCTTTTTCATTCCCGGTCATATAGGCCAGCCCGCTCATGGATTGTAGGAGCAGGTCCTGTCCCGGCCTGTCTTTCCAGGGCCCTTCCTTGCCATACCCGCTGATCGCTCCGTAGATGATACGCGGATTGAGGGCCTGCACGGCTGCATAGTCCAGACCCGCCGCTTCCATGACGCCCGGCCGGAAGTTATGGGTCAGTACATCTGCCTTCCCGATCAGTTGACAGATCAGCTCCCGGTCCTCCGGATTTTTAATATCAGCTACGCAGCTCTCCTTATTCCGGTTGATAGTGTGAAACAACAAGGAATCCCCGCCAACCCTCAGGTTCTTGATAGATAGATTCCGGCACGCATCCCCCATGCCCGGGCGCTCGATCTTAATCACCCTGGCCCCCAGATCAGCCAGTCGCAGACCGGCCGAAGGCCCGGAGAGATATTGACTGAATTCCAATACGATCAATCCATGTAAAGGAAGATGATTCATGATAATAATTTTTCGGTTGCTACAACCCGGCCTTCAGATCCTGCGGTTTGGTCCACAGATCCAACATTCTGGCCTGCGGGTCCTACAGCCCGGCTCTCCCGGTATAATTGGTTCATCGCCGCCAGCGCCGTTTTTGCTTCCATCCGGTTTAATAAATAGTCCTGGACAGGCTGACCGGCATGATCCTGGAAAAACAGGTATCCATTATACCTCGGGCGCATATACCCCCTCTCCATGGCCGGCAGCAGCGTATAAAAGAAATTATGGGTAAGGCGGTTAGCCCTCTCATTGATCCAGGCCTGCCGGTTTCCCGGCTGCCCTCCGTGCTCGACATAGAATGTCGACTGGCATTCGGGAGAGACGACCCATTCAGCGAAGGATACCGCCAGCTCCTTATGTTGACTGTATGCAGAAACCGCCAGGCCCGTCCCGCCGATAGTGCTCTGCAAACGTCCGCGGCTACCCATCCGGACGAGGTCCGTATAGGTGAGGATGTGCTGCGCATATCCCTTCCTGGCATAGTTGGAATAACCATAGGCAAAAGGGCAATACCAATACTTGTCGGTCGTTGTCATCCATTCGGCAACGGCAATCGGATTGGCGCCGAACATTTTCGGGTCGGCCAGCGAATACAATTCCCGCATCGTCTCCAACGCCCGGGTCCCGGTCGCGTCACCTATCACCTCTTTATTATTCTGAAAAGGCTGCGCCCCATGCGCGATACAAAACATATAAAAATTCATCAACAGGTCGATGGGAATAGCCGGCACCGCCAGTCTCCCCAGCCGTCCTATTTCCAGCACCTCTTCCCAGGTCTCCGGCGTCCTCCGGCCCGCAGCTTGCAACAGGTCCATCCGGCAACTGGCGGCAGGAGTAGCAGCATCGATCGCCAACGCCCACTGATGCCCCTCATATTCATAACTATGATGCGAATAGCCTACGGAGTTCTCCGCCTGATCTTTCAGGTATTCCGGGGATAAATATTTATCCAGCGGCAACACACAGCCCAACGCCGCGGCACAACCCACCCAGGGGTGATCGATAATGAGCAGATCGTAAGCGGACACCAGTTTTTCAAGCGGGTAATCGGCAAACTCCTGCAGGCTTCTTTTCTCCCAGGTGATCGTAATGCCGGGATGCAGCTCCGAGTAGCGTTGTGCGGCAGCCAGCAAAGGCGTTATGCCCCGGCTATGCCCCCAGGTGATCCCTTTTAAAACAGTCGGTTGCACCTGGTCGGTCGTGCTCGTTTTTTCAGACATCCCCCACCCCCTTTTTTTTCACCAACAAAATATGCTCGCACACCATGACCAGCTCACGGTGCTGATTGAAGACCTCAACCATTTCAGTCACCAGCCCGTATCCGGGTTTCTTATGCTCTCCTTTGTTTTTTATGATAACCGTCACCCGGATCGTATCCCCGATAAAGACAGGACGGATGAACCGGAGACGGTCATACCCGTAGGTCATAGAGGCTTCATTGATCACATCCGCCGTAAGGCCGATGGCGATGCTGAAAATAAGGGTGCCATGCGCAATCCTCTTCTTAAAAGGTTGTGTCTTACACCATTCTTCGTCCATATGATGAGGGAAAAAATCTCCGGTCTGACCCGCATGAAGGATGATATCCGTTTCGGTGACCGTGCGGCCGGTAGTCTGCCTGGCTTGATTGATGGTAAAATCTTCAAAATGTAGCAATCGTCATTCTTTGAAGATTGAAATTACAGGACCTGCCAGGGGTGGGCAATGTCAGGTCTTACTATTTTGATGGAATATTTCACTATTCACCAGAGCGGCTTCAGTGATATTGTTAATATCTCCTTCATGGTTTTGCAGTTCTTACGATTATTTTTGCTTTTGAATAAACAGCCTGCTTGAATATGAAAAAAGCAAAATCCGTTGCCCCAAAGGGCAAACAAAGTAAGCGGCAAGTCAATCAATATGATAGAATTTTCAAGGAGAATATAGAAGCGGCCTTGCCCGGACTGATAAAGAACCTGTTGGACCTTCATCTTGTACATACGGAGGAATTGCCGGATGATGTGCAGCATACCAAAGAGCGCAAACCGGATGTGCTGAAAAAAGTGACCGACAAGAACGACAAAACCTTTGTGCTGCACATCGAATTTCAGGTAAAGGACGAGCCGGAAATGGTTTACCGCATGGCGGAATATTATATTATGCTGCATCGACGTTATCGGCTTCCGATTCGCCAATATGTCATTTACATAGGTGCCGGCATTCCCACCATGACGGCTCATCTCCACTTGGAACAGATGGATTTTAAATATAAGCTGATAGCCCTCGCAGCCGTCGATTACCAGTTATTGCTTCGCTCCGATAATCCGGAGGAAAAAATGTTGGCTATTTTAGCTAATTTTGGAAGTGGAGATCCTGGGCGGATCATAGAAAACATTGTAAAGCAAGTGATTACCACTTCAAAAGGGGATTTTTCCAAGCTCAGGCACATACGGCAGTTGCGGATATTGGCACAATTGCGTAACTTAACACCGGAAAATTTAGAGATTATGGATAGCATTGCAAAATACATAACTAAAGAAAAAGACATCCTCTACCGCCTTGGAGAGAGAGAAGGCATGGAGAAAGGTATCGAAAAGGGTATCGAGAAAGGCATGGAGAAAGGCAAAATAGAAGGGGAGGAGAAAAAGAGCTTTGAGATAGTTAAGAACCTTTTAGCTGCTAATAAATTCACCATTGCTGAAATCGCCAACTTTGCCAACGTTACAGAAGCCTTTGTAAAAAAGGTGAAGAAAACCTTAAAGTAAGCGCTCACGCCCTCCGGCTCTAAGATATCTCAGGCTCCTCTTTGGGGCCTTTTGTTTTCCGGGCAGTTTTTTGGGGAAAGTACCCCTGCTATGGTTTCTCGAAACTATTTCATTGCTCCCACCAGCTCGTCTGCGGCAGCGTCCCCCCCAGCACCACCGGCTCGCCGATCATCGGCGTAGCCAGCGTCAGACCGCTCCCCGCCGCCGCTTTCACCACCCGCTGGATAGGCTCATTCCAGGGATGAAGGGCCAGCGTGAACTTCGCCCAATGCACCGGCAAAAGAACTTTTGCCCGCAGGTCTTTGGCCGCCATCACCGTCTGTTCGGGTAACATATGAATATAAGGCCAGTTCTTGCCATATTGCCCCGCCTCCAGGATCGCCAGATCAAAAGGTCCATACAAATCCCCGACCTTCTTAAAATGCCCTTCATAGCCGCTGTCCCCGCCCAAAAACAGCGTATAGCCGGCTATTTTCAGGACAAAAGAAGACCAGAGCGTACCACCCCTTTTCGTTCCGCGCCCCGAAAAATGCCGGGAAGGCGTCGCGGTAAGCGTAGCCCCGCCGGTCGTCACCGTTTCCCACCAATCCAGCTCCGTAATCTTTTCCGGAGAGATGCCCCAGTATTCCAGGTGGGCGCCTACGCCCAGGGAAGTATAAAAATGCTTGGCCGTAGGGGCCAATTGCAGGATCGTCTTGTAGTCGAGATGGTCATAATGATCATGCGTCAGCACCACTATATCTATCTCCGGCAGATCATCCACCCCATATACATCCGCCCCCGGAAAAGCTTTCGCAAAGAAGGATACCGGAGAGGCATTCCCGCTGAATACCGGGTCTACCAGGATCGAAACCCCTTTTATCTTCAGCAGATAAGAAGAATGCCCAAACCATACGATCGCGGGCAGATCGGAAGGCAAAGCCCGCAGATCCGTCCGCACGGAAGGTAGCGCGTGATCAGGTTTGGTGTCCAACGGCCTGTGCCGGTAGTCGCTTAGCATCTTAAAAAGGGTAACACCCTTCAAAGTCACCTCCGTAGGGACCGCATTCTGAAATTGATCTTTTAGATAGTTCGCCGATTGCTGTATCCTTTCCAAACGGGCCCCGGAGGGCGCTTTGCCAAAAACGGGTAATAGTGCCATGCAGGAAAAGAACAAGTAAACCAGAATTTGGTTCAGTCTTAAGCACAGCATTCTCGAACCGGCGAAATCCCCCTTAACTATTCTCCTTATTCGGATTCGTAGGAGCAGTACCCGTAAAGTGTCGTATATGATACGTAAAACTCAGCATAAAATACCGGGTAAGCACCCGGCTTTCCATATCCTGGATCATCGTAGGAGTGACCGTACGGCTCAGGCTGGAGCTCTGATCCAGCAGATCATGAACGGATAGACGGACCTCGCCCCGCTTATTGGGAAATAGCAGTTTGGCGAGATACCCATTCCATACCATCGTCGTCGTATTAAAACCGGCCGCCCGGCCGCTATAAGAAGTATAATTGACATCGGAACCCACCATCCATCCGCTCTTGGTAAACCAGGTCGCATCCGCAGATACCAACGTCGAAAAATAATGGTTGTTCTGGGCCGGCTCGGCAGAATAATCGGCCAGATACCAGGTAGGAGTAGCGGAAAAATTTACATCGAAATGATCCTTCAGATTCGTAGTCCACTTCACCGTTTCCGATAGATTATAATTGCTCGCCGCATTGAGCAGCTGATTGATATATCCTACCGAATGATTATCGTTAAAATTAGTAGTGAAGTTCAGGTTGGAAGAAGGGTTCTTCATCCGAAACCCATAATTGACACTGGCGCTTACCGAATAAGACCCATCCAGGTTGACCAGCGTAGTCGTATCGACGCCGGTAGCAGGATTGGTATTGATCTTACTGACAATATCATTCTCCAGGAGGCTGGCATTGATCGTAACAAACACATTCCGGAAAGTCTGTTTGTTGAAGGAGTTGAACAACAGGCGGAAGTTGTGCGTAAACTGCTGCTTCAGACCCGGATTACCGATCTTGATATGCAAGGGATCGCTATTATCCGTCAAAGGTTGCAGCGCATCCAGCGGCGGCTGACTGGTCCTCCCGTCATAATTGAAGCTGACACGCGCCGCGGAAGGCAGCGAATATGAGAAGTTCACCGTCGGATACAGATTGGTATACTGCTGGTCCAGCCGGGTCGACTTACTCAGGTTCTGGCTGGCAGTACTCCCCTGCTGCACCCCGAGACCCGCATTGAAATTAATTGACTGACTATTGTAACGATAGCTAAGCCCCAGCCGGTGCGAGCTGAACTCATTGAGAAAATGGTTGGTCAGCAGGCTGTCAGCCTTGCTATACGCATGGGACGCACTATCATAATCGAACGTATAATGCCCCGACTCCGCATTGTTGAAAGAATAATTGAAATTCAGCTCCAACGCTGATTTCTTGCTCAGCGGCTCCAGGTAGGATAACGTAGCGCTCACGCTCTTGTTATGCGAAGGAGCATTCGAATATTGATTCACCGTGACATTGGAATCCGGCTGGCCGACGCTGTGATATTGGTTAAAATATTGCTTGACCCCATTGCCATTCCCCGAACCCAGTCCCGCCGTCACGCCCAGTGAGATGCTCCGCCCATTTCGGTTAAACCGGTGACCATAGAGCAGATCCATCGAACCCGTATAATTCCGGGTGCTGTTGGTGGTCGAAGAAGTGGAATTATTGACGGGAATATTGACCCCCTTCGTAGTACCGGTATAACTCTGGGACTGGGCCCCATTGTTCTGCCAGCTCATGCTGGTACGCGCCGTCAGCGAATTGAAAGGATCGAATTTGGATTCGGTATTGAAGCTAAGGTCATGCCGCATGCTGCTATTATCCCCGCTCTGCTGATTCTTTGAGAACAGCGAGGAATCGCCGGGGATAAGGTTTTCTGTATTGCTCTTCTGCCCGCTGACGGTTGCTGTATGACCGGCCTGGTAACTGCCGTAAGCCTTGGTCGTCTTTCCCCACTGATCGGCATAGTTGGCGCCTCCGCTCAGGGTAGTGGTCAGGCCATTGTCATTATTAGCCTGCCCGATCACAGACAGCATTTGATTATTATTAAAATGATGCAGACTGACAGTCTCATGATACAACCCTTTCTCCTGGCTGGCGCCGCCCCCGGCTACCACCCTCCCGAACTCTCCGGTATGGATATTTCTTTTGGTAATGATATTGATCGTCTTGACTCTTTTGCCATCATCGATCCCCGTGAACTTGCTTTGGTCGCTCCAATCATCGAATACCTCGATACGCGCGATCACATCCGGAGGCAGGTTCTTGATAGCCATGGTAGGATCATTCCCGAAAAATCGTTTCCCATCCACCAAGACCCGCTGTACGTTCTCCCCCTGGGCCGTAACATTCCCGTTCTTGTCCACTTCCATGCCGGGCATTTTCCCGATCACTTCTCCCAGATCGGCATTCGGCTTCGCATGGAACATCGAAGGAGAAAATACCAACGTGTCCTTTTTGACACGGACACCGGCCGTAGCCGTCACCGTCACGACATCCAGCGTATTAGCGGCAGGAGGCAGATAGATATTCCCCAACAAGACGGGATCCCCGGAAGCGTTCACCGAAAAAGACATAGTCCGCGGCTGATGGCCCTGAAAGCTGATCGCCAGCGTATGCACGCCCGGCGTTATGGCCGTTATCCGGAAAGAACCACCTTCTTTTGAAATACTGTATTTCCAGTGGAGAGAGTCTTTCCCATCCTGCAGAACGAGCGTGGCCCCTTTCAACCCCTCCTTCGACACACTGTCCAACAGCTTGCCGCTGACACTGCCTCCGGCATGGCTTTGCGCATGCAGGCGCAGGCTGAAAAAAAGAGACCCTAGAAGGATAAAAGGTAAAGATTTACACATCATAACAGATACACGCTATTTCAGACTCTGATAAATTAATGCTTCTACTTTATGGGGCTAAGATATTCAAATTTCCAGGCTTTTTTCCCGGATAATGATGGGCGGGCCAGCCCCCCGGCCGGGCCAGAAATCCATCCGCCCCCCCCGGGGAGGCAGCCCCCCCTCGGCCGCAAATCCGTTGAAACCGCAGTCCAATCCATTGAAAGTTGCTCCCGGACAGAATATTCTTTTTATTTTCATCCGGAATCCATACCGAAACTGTCGGAGATCGATTCCCCAAAGCAAGCATGCGGCATAAGTATAACACCTTAGTAAAACTCCAATGGCTGATCTGGTCCGTCCTGACCGTCATGTTCTTCTTTTATACCCTGGAGATCGACCCGGTATCCTATGCCTTCGACTATGCCATTCATTCCACCCTGTCCTATGCCTTCATCGTCTATGCCAATGCACTATGGCTGATGCCACGGCTCTACCGCAAAAAGAAGTACATCGCCTACACCCTCAGCATACTCTTTATGCTGGTAGCCGTCACTTACCTCCGGGTCACGAGCCAGGTATATATATGGTTCCATTATATTATCCAAAAACCGCTGCTCCTGGAATTCCGCAGCTATGTCTATACCTTCATCATCAATTCCCTGTTTTTTGTTTTCAGCATAGCCTTCCGTTTTACGCTGGATTTCTTCCAGATCAAACAACAACAGCAAAAGCTGCTAAAAGAGCACGCCCAGGCCCAGTTAAGCCTGCTGAAAGCACAGGTGCAGCCCCATTTTCTTTTCAATACCCTGAATAATATCTACTTCGTCGCCCAGCGCGAATCCCCCATCACCGCCGACCTCATAGAGAAACTCAGCTCCATCATGCGTTATTTCCTGGAACAGGGACCCAAACAGGAAATAGCCCTCACCGCAGAGCTGGATTTCATCCGCAACTATATAGAGCTGGAGAAAATGAGAATGCGCTATCCCGTAAAAACCGATATCGAGCTCCCCGAAGACCTGTCCCTCATCCGGATCCCGCCCATGCTGCTGATCCCGCTGGTGGAGAACGTCTTCAAACACGGCATCGACAAAAGGGAAGAGAATAACTATATCTCCATCCGCCTGCAGCTCTCCGATCGCCTCGATTTCTCCGTCTGCAACCGGATCTGCAAAGACCAGGACCCCGGCAGCCACGGCAACGGAGTAGGAGTAGGAATCGGTTTGACCAACCTTTCCCAGAGACTTTCTATCCTCTATGGCGCTAACTTTGCATTGAACAGCCATCGTTCCGAAGACACCTATACCAGTAAGCTCAACATTCCTTTATGATAAAATTAGGTTGCCTCATCATAGACGACGAACCCAATGCCGGACAGCTCCTGCAGGACTATATCGCCAAGGTCCCCTATCTGACCCTGAAAGGCACTTGCTTCGATGCACTGGAAGCATTGGAATTCCTCGGCCATTCACCCGCAGACCTCATATTCCTGGATATCAACATGCCCGGCCTCAGCGGCATGGAGCTGGTCAATATCCTGCCCAAAGAGCAGAAAGTGATCTTCACCACCGCTTATTCGGAATACGCCCTGGAAAGCTATCAATATAATGTGGTGGATTACCTGCTGAAGCCAATAACCTTTGCCCGTTTTATGATGGCCGTCGCCAAAGCAGCCGATAACCTGTCAGCTGCGCCTCAACCTGTCGAAGAATACCTTTTCGTGAAGTCAGACAAACAAATGATCCGGGTAAACTTCCGGGACATCCTCTATTTTGAAGCCCTGAAAGAATATATCTGTGTCCATACGAAAAATCAAAAGATCATAACCTACAAGCGGATGAAGGAACTGGCCGATCGGCTTCCCGCTCAGTTCACCAGGATCCATAACTCGTATATCGTCAATGGAGACCATATTGCCAAAGTAGAAGGCAACTTCGTGTTGATCGATAACAAGAGCCTGCCTATCGGCATCTCCTACAAAGACTCCTTCGCCGCCTTCATCCAGCTCCGGGCTTTATAGCGTCATCCGCGCCCCCAGCTGCGGGCATTATAACGTCGTCCCGCCGCAGCACCCCAGGGCCATCATCCCCTAATTCTGCAACAACCACCGCTTGAACGAGGGGACTTTCAACTGACTGACGATGATCGGCTCCCGGGGATCCGGACTCAATACTAATTCCAGCTTGCCTCCTCTCACTGGCCTGAACTTGACGACAGCGTTTATATGTATCAGGTACTTCTTGGTCACCCGGAAAAAAGAAGAAGAGTGGATCATCGACTCTATATCGCGTAATGGCTTATCGGCAATATATTTGTAATCGCTCTTTCGCTCTATCAGATACGAAACTCCATTTTCGATGTAGAAATAAGCGATATCCTCTACCCTAAACACCAGGAACTCCCTTCCCTTTCTGGCAACAACCCTTTTTCCGGAGGTAATCGTCTCCTGTATCTCATCATTTAGCAGCATAGTTAGCAATTTTTCAAATTTCCCACTCTCCCGGCCGCCCAAAAAACAATTTCAATGGATGCCCCCTCCTCTTCAACCCTTTTTTCGGACCCGTCTTCTTTAATTCAACTTAACACGCCAAAAATTCAACTTAACCCGGCTATTTACCCGGAGGCAGTTGCCGGTGCCAACCAAAACGGTTATTTTGCTTCATCACTTCAACATTGAGGCAATCATCATCAGCGTCAAAACGTCCAATCAAATGTCTGAACAAGCAATGAAAGACAGTCCCTTGTCACCAGCCGCAAAAACCATTTTTTGGGCAACTTTTGTGGCCGGTACATTGGACATCCTCACCGCCCTCACCCTCTATGGATTCGTCTTCTCCAGGGTGGGCGCGCAACGTATCCTGCAAAGTATCGCCAGCACACTGCTCGGCAAGGCCGCCTTTCAGGGAGGAGTAGGCGCCAGTCTTCTGGGCCTTGGCATCCACTATTGCATCGCCCTGACCTTCGTCACACTTTATTTTTTCAGCTACCCCCTCTTCCCCTTTCTGAAAAAGAACCGGGTGGTCAGCGGATTATTATTTGGTTTATTTGTATGGATGGTGATGAACATGGCCGTGCTACCCCTCATCGGTTATGCCAGATTCCCATCCCATTGGGACAGCATCCTGAAAGGAGCCCTCATCCTCCTGTTCGCCATCGGCCTTCCCACCTCCTTCCTCATAAGCCGGTATTATGCAAAGCCTACCTTATCGCCTCATGCAATCCACTAAATCGCCCGCGTCGCCCATTAAAAATTAATTATTTTTCCCACCGCACCCCCAAATCCCATCCCTCCCTCTTAGTTTTGCAACATGCGGGCAATGCTTATTCTCGGTGTTCTTATAGGATCCTGTTTTTTGCTGACGGCATTAATAAAGCCAGGCCCGGCCCGTGCCTCTTACCGGACCCACGTCGTCCCCGAAGGCCCAGCCTCAGTCCTGGCCCCATCTCACTCCACCGCCGTCGACTCCAGCATCGCCTGGTTCCAAAAGGAAGCCCCCTTATTTGCCAATAGCTGCGCAGCCCTGCGCGCCACCCTTCAATCGCTGAACACTCAATCCCCCCGCTCCATCGCGCAAGCCCGGCAGCAACTCATCGATTGCCGGCTTCATTATAAAAGGATAGAATTCTTCCTCGAATATTTTTTCCGCAGCTCCTCCCGGATCTATAACGGCCCTCCCAAATATGAACCGGAAGAACCGGATATGGAATACCAGTCACCGGTGGGACTGCAGGTAATCGAAACTCTCCTATATGACAGCGCCGGCCTAACCACCGCACCGGAAGCCGCAAAGCAAAAAGACGAATTAGTCCGGCAAATAGGCGCAGTCACCAGCTCAGCCGCCGACCTTCCCTCTCTTTTATATGGCTTCCAGGCCGACGACCGGCAGCTCCTGGAAAGCCTGCGGGTAGAACTGGTGCGGATCATCAGCCTGGGCATCACCGGCTACGACGCCCCCTCCCTGAAGAGCGGCCTCGCCGAATCAGCAGAAGCGCTGCAATCGATGCGTTTCCAATTGCAGTCCTATCGGCCTCGCGACAGCCTCTTCTTCTTTCTTGACAAAGCTCTCGCCCAACTCCGCAACCATCCGGAATTCGACAGCTTCGACCGACTCGCTTTCTTAACGGAAGCAGCCCTCCCCCTGCAACGACAGATCGGTCTGTTCATCCGCGAAAGAAAGCTGGAGCTCAACACCACCGGCATATTGAATTATCAAGCCGACAACCTCTTCAGCCCCAACGCACTCCTCGCGGAAAACTTTCCCCGGGAAGCTACCAATAACGAAGGGGCCCGCCCGGGGGGATCAACCGATCTGCGGGAAGCCGGCGAGCAACTCTTCTTCGACAAGCGCCTCTCCGGCAACGGCCAGCGAAGCTGCGCCTCCTGCCACAACCCCGAAAAAATGTTCACCGACCAGCTCCCGGCCAACGCCACCTTCGACAGACACGGCTCCCTCACAAGGAACACCCCCACTCTATTATACGCCGGATTTCAATACCGGCAGTTCTGGGATGGCAAGGTCAACACCCTGGAAGAACAGGTCAGGACCGTATTAAGAGATTCCCTCGAAATGAACGGCGCCACCCGCAGCGATCAGGAAACCGCACATATCACCGCCGCCATCGCCGCCTACGTCCGGAGCCTCCATCCCTTCAACTCCCCCTTCGACCACTATATGCAGGGCGACAATAAAGCCCTCAACAACCGGCAGAAGAACGGAGCCAACCTCTTCATGGGCAAAGCCCAATGCGCCACCTGCCATTTCATACCCATCTTCAACGGACTCATCCCCCCTGATTACAAGCTGACCGAATTCGAAGCGTTGGGCACGACGCTCACTGACGCCTTTGACAAACCCACCCTCAGCCCCGACGAGGGACGATACACCCTCTATCCATTCGACTTCTACAGAAGAGCCTTCAAAACGCCGACCGTACGCAACACAGCAGCCACTTACCCCTATATGCACAACGGCGCCTTCCACAGCCTGGAAAAAGTGATGGAATTTTATAACCGCGGCGGCGGAGCAGGCCTGGGACTCAACGTCCCCGAACAAACCCTCCCCCCCACACCCCTACACCTCACCGATCGGGAAATGCAGGATATCATTCTTTTCCTACAGGCATTAACGGATTCCACCGGTCATAAATCTTAATTTTCCCGTAATATGCCCATGCCTATTTTTGCCCAATGCAAAAAATAGTAGCGCTCCTCCTTATTTTAACCGCTCTTTCTTATGTTTCCAATGCCCAGCCTAACCACCCCCATCCCAACCTCCTGCGAGGCCCCTACCTCCAGGTTGCCACCTCCAGCAGCATCGTCATACGCTGGCGGACAGACGTCCTGGTCAAAGGAGTAGTGCATTATGGCAGCTCACCCGACCACCTGGACAAGACAGCTACCGACTCCATGCAGGTTACCGAACATAAAGTAAAGCTCACCGGACTCGAGACCCGCGCCCGCTACTATTATTCGATCGGCTCCAGGCAGGACACCCTGCAGGGCGGCCCCGATAACTATTTCGTCACCCTCCCCACCCCCGGAGCCACATCCCTCTACCGCATCGGCGTCGTAGGAGACTGCGGTAATAACTCCGTCAACCAACGCAGCGTCAGGGACCAGCTTACCCGCTACATCGGCAATAATTACCTCGACGCCTGGATCCTGCTGGGTGATAACTCTTATACCTATGGAAGAGATGCCGAATTCCAATCCAACTTTTTCAATATCTACAAGGATACCCTTTTAAAAAAATATCCCCTGTTCCCCGCCCCCGGCAATCATGACTACAATGACGACAAGGCAGCACAGGATACCCACGACATAGCCTATTACCAGATCTTCTCCATGCCCGTCGACGGAGAAGCAGGCGGCGTCCCCTCCCATAACCCCGCTTATTATTCCTTCGACATCGGCAATATCCACTTTCTCTCCCTCGACTCCTATGGAAGGGAAGACAGCAGGAAAATGTATGATACCACAGGAGCACAGGCAGAATGGATCAAAAAAGACCTGGAAACCAACCAGAACAAAGGGTGGGTGATCGCCTACTGGCACCATCCTCCCTATACCATGGGCTCCCACAACTCCGACAAGGAACTGGACCTGGTGCAGGTCCGGACCGACTTCATCCGGATCCTGGAACGTTATGGAGTGGACCTCGTCCTATGCGGACATAGCCACGACTACGAACGATCGAAGCTGATGAAAGGCCATTATGGACTGGAAGCCAGCTTCGACCCTGCCACCAACCTCGTCAGCACCTCTTCCGGCCTATATGACGGAAGCCCCAACTCCTGCCCCTATGTCAAGGATTCCGCCACCGGCAACCAGGGTGCCGTCTACCTGGTAAGCGGCTCAGCCGGACAGCTCGGCGGCAAACAAGCTTCCTTCCCCCACGAAGCCCTTCCCTATTCCGATGAAACACACGGAGGAGCCGGTATGCTGGAGATCCAGGGCAGCCGCCTCGACTGGAAATGGGTCTGCGCCGATGGCGTCATCCGCGACCATTTCACCATGATAAAGCAATCCGGCCGACATATCCTTTCCATCAAAAAAGGAGAGAGCGTCACCCTCACCACCTCTTTCGACAGCCAGAGACTGACAGTGCAGCCGTCATCGACGAAGGTTTATACCATAAAAGATAGCCTGAATTGTCTCAAAGAGGTCTGGGAAGTGAAAGTAACCCGGTAAACCGCTAGGGAAAAAGGGTATTTTGCATATATGAAATTCCCCACCCCCGGACACCTTCTTTATGTCGGACTATTTCGGCTTTCCGACTATATCAGGGAAAAAACATATCAACTATTCCGGTACCGGGTCATCCTCCTTGGTGTAGTCATCTTCGTCATGCCTATCTGGATGCTGGATCAGGGGCAGGACCTGCTGGTCAATAGCAATTCCAGCGATGAAGGTGTTCTCCTCTTCGTAGGCGTGGTAAGCATTACGGCCTTCCTGAACTGGTACCTGGCCAAGCTCTTCTTTGAGAAAAAATATACCGCCCCCCTCTGCCCGCTGGTAGAGCCGGTCCTGGCCGATCCCGTGCAGCAGACCGCCGAGAAAAAAGTCTCCCGCTTCCTCGGAGTGGCGACCATCATCGTACCCGCCGTAGCCATCCTGAACGCCCGGCACGCCCTCAACATATCGTCACGGATAGACTTCCTCCCGCCAGGGCTCTGGTTAACAGGCCTGCTGACCCTGTTCTTTTTCCTGATCAAACAGGACCTTACCGGTCATGTCTATTCGTGGTTAGAGCAAAACTGGGGGCGTCGCAAAAGCCAAACTCTCCTTTTTTCCACCCTTACGGTCCTTGTCCTGATCATTCCGGGAGTGATCCGTCTTTTTATCCTCAAAGGAGAAAGTAATACCCCCGACAGCCTCATCTATCTTTTCTGGCAATTGATTCTTCTGGCCCTGGCCTTTTTAATCTTTGTGAGCGCCCGGTCTTTTATCTTTACCGCCGGGAGCTGGATGGGAGGCAGGATCGGCTGGCCCATCCTGTTATCCGCCTGCCTCCTGGCCCTTCTTTTTATCCTGCTGAATATCTTCCCCTTATCCGTCCTTGCACTGGATTGCAACTACCTGAGCCTTCCCGTTCTCCTCTCCGGTATTGTCTTCTATATTTTATTCTTCACCTTGCTGATCCGGCTAAGTCTATGGACAAAGATCAACTTTGTGCTGCTGCTCTTTGTCACAGGACTGGTCATTTCCCTCAGCGTCCATAACGACTATCATGCTGTTAAGCTATCAGGCAGACCCTCCCTGCCCAAACCTCCGGCATTAGACGCCTATTTTAAGCAATGGCTCCTGCAGCGGAAGGACGAGATCGACCAGGCACCCGATAGCTTTCCCGTATTCCTGGTCAATACCTACGGGGGAGGAATCCGCGCCGCGGCCTATACCAATATGGTCTTCTCTTACCTGGACTCCTGCATGATTACCAACCGGAAAGATCACAAGGGATTTGAACATTTTGTATTCAGTGTCTCCGGCGCCTCCGGAGGAACGGTCGGAGCAGCCCTGCAATGCGCCTACCGGGCGCAGCATCTCGACAGCAGCGGGAAAGCCTATGCGCTGGATTCCTTTCAACGCTTCTATCAACATGATTTTTTGACCCCTGTGCTGAGCAATATGCTGGGAGCCGACACCTGGGCCTCCGCCACCAGCTTCCATCTGTGGAAAGACCGTTCGGAGATACAAGAAAATCTGTGGGAAGGCTTTGCCCGGAGCGAGCTGCACCTGGACCTGGGGCAGGAGTTCAATGCCTTATGGGATACCAGCTCCCGTAACCACGCGCGTTACGAAGTGCCCCTGCTGTTCTCCAATACCCTGAACGTAGACGATGGGCTCAAAGGGATCTGCGCGCCTGTTACCCTGGAGATCGCCGACTTCCCGGCAACTATTTTTATCCGGTCGCTGGTCGATGACCTTGCTCCGGCTCATCTGAATGCAGCTAATCCCGGTACGGCTCAGGCTGCTATTCCCCACCCGAAACAAGCGGATTCGCTCCGATCTCTTTCCCTGATAACCGGCGCCTTCCTCAGCGCCCGGTTCCCGTTTATCAGCCCCAGCGGCAAGCTGGGACCCGGCTATCATTTCATGGATGGCGGCGCCAAGGATAACTCGGGAGCGGCTACTTCGGAAGCCATCTTCGTGGCCCTGGCCCGCCTCGCCTGCCGCGAACAATCGGCCGCCAGTCAAATGGCCGCCCACCCCACAGCCTCCGATCCCACAGACTCCATCTTCTGCGGTCTCCTGAAAAAAGTTCGCTTTCATTTTGTATCCATTACCAATAGTCCTTATTACAATCCCGACAGCCGGACCAAAGTATCCAACCATTTCGAACCTATCAGCCCCCTGGTGGGAATTATAAACAGCGGGATCTATGGCAATGCCCGCGAGGCCGACAATACCCTGCAGTTCCGGTATTCCCCCGACACCCTCCAGTTCCGCGGCATCCATTCCGACTATTGCTCCGTCTGGATCACCGGCGCCTCTGTCCCGGGCAGCAACGGGCATTCCTATACCCCTATCCTGCCCCTGGGATGGCAGATCTCCGCGCCCTCGCTGCAGCGCCTCAGGCAGTCTTTCGATGCTGATAAACTCAGGAGCTATGACGCGATCGGGGTGCCGAAGATTTTACACATCACCGGGTGTCGGTAGTGCGGGCCGCCATGCCCCTTTCCTGCCCTAAGCCGACAGACTAAAATCCGCTACAGGTCTATATATCCAGCAAACCACTTCATTTACTCGAATGGTTCGATATTTATTTTCCTAAAAAATAAATTTTTCTGGATACGTCGAACCAATAATTTGCTGCTTTACCATCAAATCCTCTGTAGCACAGCAATTGGCCGCAGCACTCAAACTGCTAACTGAGATATTGGGCAAAATTGAATTTGTTATTTATTTCCTCTATCTCTGGTAAAAACTCCTGAAATGGACAATCCATTTGGGAAACTGATCAGGATAACAGACTATTAAATGTCTCCAGTGTTATCACATTAATGGAGGGAAAGGAAATGGACTTTAGTACATTTTCCAGTAAAATATCATTGGTAACCCATAATTCATACTCGCCCTCATATAATTTATCAAGGATAATTGAGAAAGCTGAACGGCGGGAAATGGAACGAAGTAATGCATTGGTGTCCAGCACCACTTTTAACGTGGCCATTATTTCTTATCCAATATTTGCTGCAATTTTTCATCGGTGTAACCCTTTTCATCCCATTTAGCATCAGCCTTATCCCTGGCTTTTTCCAGCAGGAATTTAGCGATAACTTTTTTGAGTTCAAGCAGATGGTTTTCCGGTATTTCAGCGGAAAATAATTTGAGCAATTCAGCTTGCACATTGCTTAAAGGCGGATGAACAGAAAAATTTGACATAACCTACTATTTTACTACTCAAAATTACAAATAATACCGTACATCAGAAAACATATTATTTTAAATTACATATCTCCATAAAGCCCCATGATTTGCTTCCAAATTTAGAGCTTAAAAAAATTGCGTCCTTTTAACAATTGCGTCCTTTTAACACGTCATTTAGTTTGTATAGCCGGCCCAAATCCTCCAGGAAAAGGCTCGATGTAAAATCGGGATGGGGCACCAACCAGGACAAATCAAAAATTTCTTTGGTTTGTCCTGGTTTCTTTTTATCAAAACCCTCGTCCAGCGTGTATATCAACTCGACAGCTTCATTGAGACGAGTGGTTCGATATTGCAATCCGTCAAAAATGAGCTTTTCGCGATAAATCGAACCGATGCTAGCCCGCTTCTATTTCATATCACCATCATGGTATAACTGGTCGAGACGCGACAAGACCGATAGGACCTTATCCAGGAAGGGTCCTATTTTGGAGGTAGTTTTTGATATTTCAATCAGACTGGCTTCGAGTGTTTGAATCTTCTTTTCATTTTCCATTCGGATCTCCCTGAAATCCTTCGCATCGATCTCCTCTTTTAACAGCAATTTCCGTCCTTTAACGATGTCATTATAAACCTCTTCTATACCCTTGGCCTTTGTCCTAAGAAGGAGGCGGTTCTTCTGATTGTTTATTTTCTTCCGTTTTCCTGTTGTTTTCGAGGTATCTTCTTCTAACCTCCTCAATGGAATTCAGGTCTCTTGCTTTTGTCTCTGTTTTGATCTCTTTGGTAAATTTTGGCCCCAGGTATTGGGAAACCCAGTCAGGCATTTTCCGAGCTGTATGCAAGACTCCTCCCCTACTGATTTCTGCGACCAATTCCATGGTCACTGAATTATCGAATAGCTGTAGTTTGTCGGGTTTATCAAAGTAGTGACTCAACAAATTCAACCCTGCCAAGTATCTTTCCCTCACTATATTCGGCAATACAAAGTGCCCGCCCAATTTAACGCGGTTTTCGATCCTGGAATTCAGCACATCCAGATCGTTGGTTGAAATATATACTACATGAAGCTGATACCCTAAATTTTGAATTCCCAATAAAAATTTCCAGGTTTGTACATCACAGAGATTTGTCTCAAACCCAAAAGACGCCTTTTGATTCAAGTAAACATCTATCAGCTCAGTAGCCTTTCCGTTTGCGATCTCTTGTATATTTATATTAGACTGCCCAGATCTTTTAATTTCAGCAGCTATTTCATCGGAGTTAATAAAAGGTCGATTTTTTGGCACCTCCGTACCGCAAATACATCGGCGTTATGGGCTTGTCGTTCATACGCTATCTTTGAATCAAAATTACATTAAATTTTGTTTGGTTTAAACGGATTATTTGGCAATATGCCAGCTGCCAAAAGATCATTTTCCGGGTGGCATCAGTCGCTCTTAAAGGGATGCTTCTTCCCCGCCGACTATGGAGGCAATGGGGGCGAGATTGAATTGGAGGACTTTGTCCGACAATTCTACATCTTCCAATTCCCGGATATCTGGGGAATCTCCTTTATAAAGGCTTCATGAATTTACAGGTTCACCCTTGAGTATATCCGGTTTGTATATGATTGTTCGTCAAATGATGAATAACCAGATCACAACAGCTGGTCCCGGATTTCCCTGAAATCATCATCCCCAATTGCTTCACTCAGGTCATAAGCATCATATCCGGTCGAGCGTATGGCATCTCTGCATTGCAGCAATAGTTTAACACACTTTTCTTTATCGCCTGATTTTATCGCGAGCCTTGCCATAGAGAAGTAAGGATGTGAATAGTAGTTTCTGCCAAGCACTGCGGAGAGTTGCAGTTTTTCTTCTGCGAGACGGTTGATGGACGAAGACTTATAATCGTAGGCCAGCCCTGTATATTCAAGAAGGAAATCGCCCCAGTAAAGATTCAGCTGGAAATCCTCTTCATGTTTATATACCTGGGCGAAAAGTTGTATCCCGTGCTCAAATGTATTGATCAGTTTTTCGTAAGCTCCCTGTTCATGATAGATATGCGCCATGCCCAGCAAGGAATTTGTGGCATATATGGGAAAGGTCCAGGCAGCCCGTTGCTGCTCATGGCCTTTTCTGAAGAAATCTACTGAAATCCTGTAATACTCCAATTTCAGATCGTTATCTTTTGATCTTTGAGCCGTGTCTGCAAATGCTTTACCCAGGCGGTTCAGCAGTTCAGCATTTTCTGTATAATAGCCTTCGAGCGGCTGCAGCAGCGAGGCTGTTTGTGCAACCATGGTTATCTTGTATTCCGGTTCAATTTCAGAAGAGTCGTGATAGAGAATATAGTGATATGTCTCTGTCCACTCCAGGTAAACGAGCGGGCTATTTTCCGCAAGTTCATACATAGCATGCTCAAATTCAGACAGCAGGCACTGATGCCAGTAATGATTCTGCTCAAACGGGAGAGCGCGTATCCGGAAACACTGATGGACCAACGCTCTTACAAAGGCAGGATCGATGAGCACCGGCCTGAAAAAGTATAATAGCTCTGTGAATGCTTCTGTGGTAAATTGCTTTGTGATTTCCATTTTATCCGTCAGGGCTCCGACCATAGCCATTTGTATATCGGTGGTTTGCGGAGCGATGTTGTAAATCTGGATGGCTTCGTATATGTAACGTACTTTATCAGCGTAAGCAACTGTACGATCTGACAGGTTTTGGTAACAATAGCCACGTTCTTTGTAGTACATTTGGTCCGGAAAGAAACGCTGTATGGATGCGATAATATCGAGCAGATAAAAGATGAAGTCTTCCGGATCGCTTACTTTATTGCAGTCGAGATCATAAAGACCATAGGAGTAAACCATATCATAGGCATCAATGATCTCTTGCTTATATTCTTCCAGTTGGGCAGGTGAAAGCCTTTCTACAAGTGTATCCATTGCTCCGATGTCGTAGTTCCCGGCCAGCTCTTTCAATTGGGTGATGATATTCATTCGCTAATTTTACCCTTTAAGCCCCAGCACCTTACCAAACAAGGTAAAATCCAGACTGATACCATTCTATCCAGAGCGTTGATTCTATAAATGTTTCTCCTGGTTTAAACCACTGCAATAGTGTAGTGAACTTAAATGTCATGATCACGGATTTGACTACAAAATAGGAAGAAATCTTACAATATTATTTCCTTTGGTTCGAAAACGTACCGCTACCGGGCATAAAGGTCCAGACGAAGTAGAGACCTTTGCATTTGGTCGTGCTGAACTTGTTCCGCTAAGGGGAGATACAAAACCTGGGCGCCGAAAGCATCGTGGTTTTTGGGTAACCTCCTTGTTCTGGCTCGCTCGCCCAAGCAGACAAGTGCAAGACCTCAGCGCCAAAGACGCGGGATGTAAAACAATTTACGTTAAATAAATACTTCCCTGTTGCATATGATACCAAACATCCAGGTGCGAGTGTAATAATCCTATCTTTAGCATCTGCCGAACGTTTTAAATACAAAATGCCGGATTCTCTTTATCCTTGCCTTCGTCATATTGATTGCGACTATTATATAAACGTTAAGCCTGAGAATTATAGCAAATAGATTTTTTATGGCGAGCCCGGGTTAACCTCGTGGGCTATGACGGGTACCGGGCTATGTCCTGTAAGACATTTTTTAAGATCTTATCGAGGGAATTCTTAGCTGTAATAGCCCACCAGAAAATGACGGTAAGATAGGTGAGCAGACCCCATCCAATCATTGCTGCCTTCATTTTACCCAACAGCAACGGCCTGTTTGCCTCTTCCTTCAGCTTCCCATTTTCAACGGTTTCATAATCCGCTGTAATTGTGCGGGCAGTGCGTTGAGATGGAGTTACAGAGGCACACCATCCATGAAGGGATAAAACAAGGGCACAAAGAAAAAGGGCCAATTTCATGATATATATCTTAAGGATTTGGAATAGCAACGGATTGATAAAAATCCATAAAATAAAAGCCATTTGCAAGGCAGAAATGTTAAAGTTTTGTATAAAATGTGAGTTAACCGGGGACAGGTGGATGTCAAAACTTAATCAACAGCTTTTCAGCCATTAGCTTACCATCCTTGTAATATTCAAAGACCCAACTGTCATCTCTTTTGAAAACGATCCCATTGGAGGATCCATTATCCGCAATAAAATAATCCGCCACCGAGCTTTTGAACATGCGCAAAATCGTCTTTGGTGTAGTATCGATCAGCTGGTACCCATTGGCAATTGGCTGGGCATATAAGGTACCAGCAGCCGGAGGGGCTATGATTACGGTAGTTTTCCCTGCGGGCGCGGAATCAGAAGCAGTGGTCGGGGCCAACGGCTGGTCATTTATGGCCGGCGCCGGTTGATAAACATACTTGGCTTCCTTCAAGGACGTAAAGGCATCCTCCAAAGCAAGCGTATAGGAAAGCGCAAATTCTTTCTCCCGGCTAATTCCTTCTTTGCTTTTAAAAACTACATTTCCCTTACAGTCTTTTAATAAAAGGGTAAGTTTGGTAGTAAATATTGATTTTCTCTCTACTACTTCAGCATTGAGTGCGTTACATTTATTATTAGCGAGTTCAGTAGGTAGTTGAGAATTGTCAAAATAGGCTGTAAAACCGGTTTCTTCCAGGGACGATTTAGTTAAGGTATTTAAACCATATTGGTCTTTTTGCTTAAGGAAATTAAAGGCTTCAGGCACCACAACATATTTGTAGTTGTTAAGTGAAGTCTGCGAATGGCCTGAAAAGCAACCAAATAAAAGGAATAATAAAACATATGATTTCATAGTTGCCATGAATTTTGTCAGGTAAAGATACCCATTCTTTACAAT
>DATMGS010000038.1:0-53801 GCA_035555335.1 Puia sp. | reverse complement strand
GTCACCCAAACCGGTCAAGCCGGCGGCACTTATAGTTCAACAGCAGGCCTGGTCATCAACGCCTCCACCGGGGCCGTCGACCTGGTCGCCAGCACGGCCGGCACGTATACTGTGACGTATAGCTTCAGCAACGGCACCTGCTCGAACACGACGACCACGACCATCACGATCAACGCGTTGCCAACAGCAGTCATCTCGTACACCGGCAGTCCTTACTGCGCTACGGGCACAGCCTCCGTTACCCAAACCGGCCAAACCGGCGGTACTTATAGTTCAACGGCAGGTCTGTCCCTGAATGCCACTACCGGCGATATCAATTTAACAACCAGCACCGCTGGTACCTACACGGTCACTTACAGCTTTAGCAACGGTACCTGCTCGAACACGACGACCACAAACATTACCATCAATGCGCTGCCCACAGCAGCGATTGCATACACCGGCAGTCCTTACTGCGCCACCGGCACGGCCTCTGTCACCCAAACCGGTCAAGCCGGCGGCACTTATAGTTCAACAGCAGGCCTGGTCATCAACGCCTCCACCGGGGCCGTCGACCTGGTCACTAGCACGGCCGGTACCTATATCGTCACCTACAGCTATAGCAACGGCACCTGCAGCAATAGCACGACCACGACCATCACGATCAATGCCTTGCCCACAGCAGTCATCTCGTACACCGGTAGTCCTTACTGCGCTACGGGCACAGCCTCCGTCACACAGACTGGCCAAACCGGCGGTACCTATAGTTCGACGGCAGGCCTGGTCATCAACAGCGGCACCGGCGCGATCAACCTGGCTACGAGCACGGCCGGCACCTATACCGTCACCTATAGCTTCACCAGCGGTGCCTGTAGCAATACGGCGACCACGACCATCACCATTAATGCACTTCCGACGGCCACCATCGCCTACAGCGGCACGCCTTATTGCGCGACCGGCACGGCATCTGTTACCCAGACCGGCACGACCGGCGGCACCTATAGTTCAACAGCAGGTCTGGTCATCAACGCCTCCACCGGCGCCGTCGACCTGGTCACCAGCATGGCCGGCACGTATACGGTTACGTACACCTTTAGCAACGGCACCTGTCCCAACACGACCACCGCTTCTATCACCATACGCACCCCCGTCCTGCAGATCACCAATCCGGCGCCCACCTGTTCACCGGCTACGGTCAACCTCACCCTCCCTGCCGTCACAGCAGGCAGCGACCCGGGCATGAACTACAGCTATTACACGGATGCCGCCGGCACGATTGCCTTCAGCAACCCCTACGCCGTCGCCACCACCGGCACTTATTATATCAGAGGGATCAACACCTCCACCGGCTGTATCTCGCCGATCCAGCCCGTTACGGCGACCATCAATACACCACCCCTCCTTACACTCTCCGGTAACACCGACGTTTGTAAAGGCAGCCTCGATACGCTTATCGCCAATTCACCCGGCAGCACGATCAATTGGGTGAACCTTGGCGCCGGCGACAGCATGGTCGTAACACCCATGACCACCGCCGCCTACACGGCCATCGCAACCAACGCACCCGGTTGCTCCGACACCGCCTCCATCACGGTGAACGTAAAACCATTTGCCGTAACCCTGACCGCCACACCCGACCCCATCCTCTCGGGAACAATGGTCGCCCTGAACACCAGCGCTAACTTCGCCTACCAGGTGATTACCTGGGAGCCGCAAAGCGATTTCTCAGATCAGACAGCCCTTACCCAGACCTTCCTGGTAAGAGATACGTCGAGGACCTTCTCCGTCATCGCCCTCTCTGCCCAGGGATGCCTGGACACGGTCACCCTGGCGGTGAACGTAGACGTAAATACCGGAGACCTCTTCATTCCCAATGCTTTCACGCCGAATAATGACGGGAAGAACGATGCCTTCAAAGTATATGGGGCCTCTGTGAAAGGAGTGGAAATGCGGGTGTTCAACCAATGGGGCAATCTGATCTTTGAATCTCATGACCCGCTCAGAGGATGGGATGGTAACCTCGGCGGTCACCCGCAACCGGTAGGGATCTACCTCTATGCGATAAAAATTACTTTTTATAACGATAAAACCATTAGTAAAAAAGGAACCGTGAGCCTGATCCGGTAAGCAACGGCTTTCCAGTGAAAAGAAATAGAGCCCGGACCAAAAATCCAATAGTATGAAAAAAACTATACAAACCATATTCCTCCGTCTCTTCTGGACGACCTGCCTCCTGAACCGGCTGGCCTATGCACAGGTAGACCCGCATTTCTCCCAGTATTACAACCAGCCCATGGCGATCAATCCCGCCCTGACCGGCGCTATCGAGGGCGACTACCGCGTCTCCGCCATCTTTAGAAGCCAGTATGGTAATACCCTGACCACAAAAGGAGTTTCCGGAGAAGTGGTCTCGAACAAGAATACCAATTTCGGGTTCAACCTGCTCAACCAGTCTACCTCCGACAAATCGTATAACTTTACCAACGCTTACCTGAGCATGGCCTACACCGGCGTCCGTTTCGGCCCCAATGCAGATCATTACCTGGTGCTCGCTATGCAATGCGGGTTTCTCAACCGCCGCTTCGATGTCTCCAAACTCCAGTTCGGAGACCAATATGCTTCAGGAATAGGATACGATCCCAATGCCGCTTCCGGAGAAGTGTTTTCCAATACCTCCGTTCTGTCCTTCGACGCAGGGGTAGGGGTGGCCTATTATGACGCCGTTCCGGATAAGAAAGTCAGCTGGTTCGGCGGATTCTCCGCCTATCATCTCACCAGCCCTCAAAACCCCTTTCTTTCTGGCGGCACCGGCGAATCCCTGCCTGTTCGTTACACGGTCCACGGCGGCGCCCGCATCAATACCTCCGATTACTTCAATATAGTGCCCAGTTTTATCTATATGCGCGAGGGCAGCGCTTCCGAAAAAATGATAGGAGCCTATCTGCAGTTATATGCCAGTGATGCTACCGACATGATCTTCGGCGCCAACTACCGGATAGGGGACGCCATCATCCCCTTCGCAGGCTTCTATTACAAAGGGCTTACCATGGGCGTTAGCTATGACGTGACGGTTTCCTCCATGAATGCCGCCGCTGCCCGGACCAATACACTGGAATTATCCTTGTCCTATATAGGAATAGGAAAAAACAAAGTAAAGACCAAACCCTTTTATTGCCCTCGATTTTAACACCTACATACCACTATCCCATGAATCCTGTATTCAAAATAATCATTCAGCCCCGGTACCCCTACCTTATTTTCCTCATAGCGATCTTCCTGTTCAGCTTCTTCACTACCCAAGCCCAATCCAGCCTGGGTTATTACAACCAGGGCGAAAAATTATTCCGTCAAAAAAATTATGACGAAGCCGCTCAATACTATGAGAAATTCCTGACCCTGATAAAACAAGGCGGCTCCCGCAGCCAACCCTTCGCCATCGAAAAGAAAAGACGTAATCACACCAATACCAATCCCCGCCAGGAAGCCGTCTACCACCTCGCCGAATGCTACCGGCAGGAACATGATTATACAAAGGCCGAGCAGCGGTTTAAAGAATCTACCACGTTTCCCACAGCCGCTTACCCCCAAAGCCAGTATTGGTACGGCGTATCCCTGCGGGCCAACGGCAAATACGACCAGGCCATCGAAGCCTTCACCAGCTTCGAAAAGAACTATAACGACATGGGCCCGATCCTGATCGATGCAGACCGTGAACTGGAAAGCCTCCGGTTCATCCAGTCACAACTAGCCCGGGCTAATAAAAATAGTTTCTGGCTGACCCACCAATCCGGCACTGGCTATACCTCGGCCTATGCACTTTCCGTCGTCAAGGGCGACACCGTAGTTTTCACCTCTATACACAAAGTGGATACCGGCGCCGGCAAAAAAGCCGGATCGGAATACAGGAATGATCTCGCCCTCAGTACTATCCCATCGGCCGCGCCTACTCATCCCGATAGCACCTTACTCGCTGCATCCCAACTGCTCCCCCTGCCAAAAGAACCAGGGCTGCACAACGGACTCCCCGGCTTTTCAAGCGACGGCAAAAAAATGTTCTTCACCCGCTGGACAAAAAAAGAGGGTATCACCCACTCCGCCATCTGGTCCAGCGACCGGTCCGATAGCGGATGGTCCCAGCCTGCCCTGCTGGGCGATCCCATTAACAGCGAAGGCTATAACAGTACCCAACCCTTTGTCACCGCGGATGGCAAATACCTGCTCTTCTCCTCCGACCGCCCCGGCGGCAGCGGGAACTATGACTTGTGGTTCGCCAGCTTCGACAGCAACTTCCAAATAATATCCGTTAGCAACATGGGAGAGATGATCAATACCCCGGGAGACGACGAGTCGCCCTATTACCACCAGAACAGCCGCACGCTGGTCTTCGCCAGCAACGGAAGGGTAGGGATGGGCGGCTTCGATATCTATTACGCCAGAGGCAACTTCGATATCGGCCGCTGGGATAAGCCTAAGAACCCTGGCATCCCCATCAACTCCCCGAAAGATGACCTGTATTTTGTCAGCACCGATGAGGACAATTGCTGGAATACGGGCTGGCTTAGCTCCGACAGGCACACAGACTGCTGCCTGGCGCTTTATACAGTCCTGCAGGATAACCACCAATATATCTCAGGCTCCGTCATAGACTGCAATAGCCAACAGCCGCTTGCCGGCGTTCAGCTGACTGTGACAGATCTGCATCATGGAGATAGGGTTTTCCTCGAAAACTCAACGGACAGCGCCGGCCACTATCACTTTGAATTGAAAAACACATCCCGTTTCCGCATCCTGGCAGATAAAAAAGGATATACCCCCGGCTCCGCTGCCTACCAGGTCGAAATGGAAACAGGCATGGACTCCATACGCAACGATGCCTTATGCCTCCGTGCCATTCCCGTTGCTCCTCCGGATGCCGCACTGAAAGAAGAACTGGGCTCTCTCACCCGGTCCTCTGTATTAGGCAATTTCCCGTATAAGAAATCGGCCCTGCCGGCTTCTGCCTACGTAAGCCTGGATTCACTGGCAGCGCTGATGAACAGACACCCGAACGCCATCATACAGGTAGAAGGTTATTCGGATGGGATCGGGGGGACTGCTTACAATATCCGCCTGGCACAGGCGCGTGTGAACGCCTGTATCCGATACCTGGTTAAAAAAGGCATCGCCCCATCACGTTTACGCGGCAAATCCTTTGGTAAATGCTGTCCGATCGCTCCGGATACCATCAACGGAAAAGACAACCCCGCAGGACGCGAGATCAATCGCCGCGTGGAATACAAATTGGTGCAGTTGGACAAGCCCGCAACGCTCTAATCCGTATATTAGCGCATAAATCGGACAATATGAAAAAAGGACGCCTGGAAGCATTCAGCGATGGAGTAGTAGCCATTATCATTACGATCATGGTGTTGGAACTGCACATACCCCATGGCAATAATATTGCAGACCTGGTACCCCTGCTACCCGTCTTCCTGAGCTATGTGCTCAGCTTCGTCTACGTAGGCATCTACTGGAACAATCACCATCACATGATCTATGCGGTGGACAAGATCAATGGGTCGATCCTCTGGGCCAACCTCAACCTGCTCTTCTGGCTCTCCCTGGTCCCCTTCGTCACTACTTGGATGGGGGAGAACCATTTTACCAAATGGCCCGTCATCCTCTATGGCGCCGTCCTGCTGATGAATGGCCTGTCCTTCAACCTGCTCTGCTACCTGTTGATCCGGGAAGCCGGTACTGACTCCCCCCTCGCCGAGGCATTGAAAAAAGACTGGAAAGGCGCCACCTCGGTGATCATTTATGCCATAGCCATCATCCTCGCCTTTTTCAATGCCTGGATCGCATTCGGCTTATACGTAGTGGTAGCCATCATGTGGTTCATCCCCGACCGCCGTATCGAGGAGAAAGTAACGGAGCCCGGCTCACGCACCGGTGAAAAGGAGTGACTTCAATGCTTCACCAGCAGCTTTACAATATTATGGGAATTATCTCTTCCCCTTGATCAATCAGGACGGTTGCGTGGTGGACTCCGCTTCTGTGCACCTTGCACTCGATCTGACGCCGGAGTGTGATGCCATTTATCTCCCCAATGCTTTTACCCCGAATGGGAATGGCGTGAATGACCTGTTCCGGATCGTTCACAGCCCTTATCTGACTCAAATCAAACTGCGCGTGTACAACCGATACGGTGAGTTGCTGTTTACCAGTTCGGATCAACGGCCCGGATGGGACGGCGCCTTTCATGGCACGGCTCAACCCCCCGGTACGTATGTATGGACAGTCGATTATACGGACTTGGAAAAGCAAGGGAAAACTGCTCATGGCGCCGTCCTTTTAATACGATAATTCCCGGGATTCATCTTCTTTTTTCCAAACCCCTATATTTGCCACATGGAAGATCCCTTCATCATCACCGTTCCTTACAAAGGACAAGACCGCGACTTCGAAGCCGAACTACTCCAAATGGGCTATACCCATAAATTTCATGTGATCGTAGAAGGCGCCGACCTGTATTTTGAAAGAGATGAAGAAGGTCGCTATAGGGCCGTCCTGCAGGAAAACCCGGAAGAGAAGGGTGCAGGCAGCCAGCACGCCAGGCGGCACCCGGACCCGGAGTTATTGAGGCTCATCGCGGAAAAAATCGAATCCATCCTGGCATAAAAACAATTCCCCATTCATTTGTCTCCCAGAATAAATAAATAGGCAGGTATTCTAGAAAGGATCGATATCGGACTGGAGATAATCGATTGTTTTACAAAGGATTTCTCCCGGTTTAGATAAAAATATACCCCTTTCAAAGAAACATTGGCTATTCCCCGAATTATAACAATTAGATTCTCTCTATATATTTTACCTTTGCAATATGACTGTTCCCATTTCCTCTGCCATGAATGCTTATTCCCTTCGGATAGAAGTGGGATCATGGTTGAGTAAATTGGGTTTCAGGTTTTTATCTTTTCTACCTGATTTGATAAAAAGGATAATACATAAGTTATTCAATGAGATATTCCTTACGGCTAATGGCTCATTTGAAGTTATAGATTCTTATACGCCTGAGATGGCTCAAAATGAATTAAAAGACTTTTCAAAATTCCTTCCCAGGCTCAGGAAATTAGCCGCTAATATTGAAGCTGACAAAGTCCTTTATGACAAGGAGTTGGAAGAAAAAATACAGGCTACATTAGATAGGTTATATGCCTTGGAAGGAGAACTGAGGATTAAGGCATATGCAGGTGGTATATCTTCAAAACCTACTTCCCCTGAAATGATTAATTCCCTCAACGAAAAATCAAAATCGGCTATTATTCTTGCATTGAATAAAAAATGAAGAACGGTCGGATTAACTAAATTCTCCCAATAGCTGTTTTTTCTAAATTCAGTCTTTTAAATTAATACATTTGCCCCTGATAAAAATCTAAAATGAGAGTATATCAGCGACAGATTATTGAAGTGCCTTTCAATCTTCACCAGGGTGTGCAAAATCATCCCGCGCTTATATTGTCAGCAGATGATGCTATTGAAATGGAAGGGGCTTTTGTCGCGGCTATGATCACTTCTGAAAGACACGATGATGAATTTACTTTTGAAATATCCGATGCCATGTTAGAATCAGGTCGGGTTACCAAGCCATATACGGAGATCCGGTTACATCTGATCAGTTATTTTAAAGTATCCGAAGTAATAACTAATCGGCACTCGAACACGAAAGTAAAGGCTACAGATTTCTCCAGGATTATCAGGCGTATCGTTCAGATAACTTTTGCACAAAAGATAGCATAACTTAAACCTTCTTCGGCACAACAGTCAAAATTCCCGGAATTCAACTCCCGGCCGCCCATCAAATATTATAATACAGCTTCGTCTCATATTCCATTTTCACCAGCCCATTCTCCTTATGCGTGGCATACAGCTCTTCCAGACGGTTGATCATCTCCTCATAGCGCTCCGCACCCTCCACCGGCATATAGGAAGAGGATAACACCAGCCCCTTCAACGCCTCAAAATCCAGCAGCCTGACATTGGAAAAAGTATGGATACCCATCTCCATCGGCATAAAGAATGCCGCCAGCTCGCTTTCAACAGCCCGGTTCGCCGCATCATACTGATGCCCGAACTCCTGCACAAATTCTTCATAAGCCTGCAAAAAAGCGGTATGGGGAAGCCGCAGGTTCCAGATCAGCGCAATATGCCCTCCGGGTTTCAATATCCGCATAAACTCCTTTCGGGTAGCTTTCTGCTCCATCCAGTGGAAAGCCTGCGCCACCGTGATCAGGTGCACACTTTGATCCGTCAGACCCGTTTCCTCCGCCCTTCCGTTCTGACTGTAGAACCGGTCATACCCGCCGAGCCTGCGTTCCGCCTCCTGGCGCATAGCCTCATTCGGCTCCACCCCCGTGACATGATAGCCCTTTAATAACAGAATTTCCGTGAGGATCCCCGTCCCCGACCCGATATCAGCCACCTGTTGCCCCTTCTTCAGCCCCAGGGTGCCTTCCAGGAAAGGCACGAGTTCCGCAGGATAGGAAGGACGATACCGGGCATAGTTCTCCACACGATTCGAAAACCGCCCGGTTGGATTGAGCTCATTCAAAGGGTTGGCCATAATCAGCAAAATTATGAAATAGTAGGATTCATCCCAGCGTCCATTCCGGGTGAAACCCGGTAGTGAGCAAGTCATTAACCAACAACTATTTATCCAGTTAAAATAATACCAGTAATTTAGCGGAACCAATTAAATTAAACAAATCAGGCAGCATGGTTTTTGACAAAGGACAACCCCTTTCGAAAGATGACGGGATTTTAACCCGCCGGGCCGATCATCTCTTTATTAAAGAGAGCCCTCTGCATGGACGGGGAGTCTTTACTTCCATACCGATTCCACGCGGAAAAATCATCGAACTGGCCCCCCTGATCGTATTAAATGAACACGATTCTGCCCTGATAAAAGAATCCTCCTTATATGCCTATTATTTTTTGCACGGCAGACGCGCCGAGATCTGTGTGGTCGGACTGGGATACGCCTCCCTCTATAATCACCAATACCCCGCCAATGCAAAATACAAATTCCGGTTATCAAAAAGCCTGATGGAGTTCTCAGCTTTTCGTGATATAGCCGCCGGAGAAGAGATCACCATTAATTACAACGGCACTCCGGACGACCCCTCGCCCGTACTGTTCACCGTTTAAACGATATTTCATGAGTGAAGGTTTATATATCCGTAACGTACAAGGCCGGGGACGCGGCGTTTTTTCTGAAAAAGCGATCGAAGCGGATGAGCTGATCGAATCCTGCCCCATAATACCCCTGGAACCCGAAGACTTCGCCGTGGTGACAGCCACTTTCTTAGGGCAATATTGTTTTTTTTGGGACAAAGAGTCCGGAATCCTCTGTATAGCCCTGGGGTTTGGTTCCGTCTATAACCATTCCTATCCCTCCAATGCCAACTATTTCACAGACCCGGAGACCGGCACCATAGATATTGTCGCCGTCCGTCCTATCGCCCCACACGAAGAGATCACCATCAATTATACTGGCAATCCAGATGACCCCTCCCGGCAATGGTTTGCAGGAAAGAACATACCGTATACCTAAGCGGCATTGTTCAGCTATACCTGTTTCCCGATATTTCCTTAAATTACCTGATGGAATCCCCCCAATTTGCATCCCCTCAACCCGCCTCGCTTCCAAAGCCGGCACGACTCATTTCCCTGGACTTTTTACGGGGGCTGACCGTAGCCTCCATGATCCTCGTCAACAATCCCGGAGATTGGGGACATATCTACCCCCCGCTCGAACACTCCGTTTGGAATGGCTGTACCCCGACCGACCTCGTATTTCCCTTTTTCCTCTATATCGTAGGCGTGTCCATCAACTACGCGATCGGCGACAAAAGACTCAACCCCGGCCTGCATAACAAACTGATCGAAAATGCCGCCCGCCGCTCAGCGATGATCTTCGGGCTGGCAATGATCCTGTCGCTGATCATGCATCGTTTCGACTTCACTCATCTCCGGATCTTAGGGGTACTCCCGCGAATCGCCATCGTATTCTTCCTTTGCGCCCTGCTATTCATCAAAACATCCCGTCGTTTTCAAATCACCCTGTTTTTCTCGATCCTGGTAATATACTGTGTGCTCATGACCCTGGTGCCCGTACCGGGTTTCGGACCTTCTAACCTGCTCCCCGGCACCAACCTGGCAGCCTGGGTAGATTATCATATCCTCGGCCCCAATCATATGTGGGCGCAAAGCAAGACCTGGGACCCGGAAGGCATCCTGAGTACCCTGCCCTCCATCTCCACTTGCCTTTTCGGCGTGCTGACAGGCGGCTTCCTGAAAAGAAAAGATCTGCCCGACGCCAACAAAGTAGCGTGGCTCTTTTCTATGGCGACCCTGTCCGTAATAGCCGGGTTATGCTGGGATCTGTTCTTCCCGATGAACAAAGCCCTCTGGACCTCTTCATTCGTTTTATTCACCGGCGGCCTGGCAACGGCAGGCCTCGCCTTGTCCTATTGGCTGATCGATGTACAGGACCGCAAAAAATATACGGCCCCCTTTCTTGCCTTTGGCGCAAATGCCATTACGATCTATGTGGTATCCGGCTATTTACCCATCGTCCTGAACCTCATCAAAATACATACCGCCCAAGGCCTGCAGGGACTGCCCCAGTTCTTATACAATACGTTATTCACCCCCTGGCTGTCACCGGTCAACGCCTCCCTCGCTTCCGCATTGACCTACGTGATCCTGCTGACCTTCCCCATGTTATGGATGTACAAAAGAAAAATATTTATAAAAATTTAAAATATTCTCTCATCCACCGAATCCCTATATACATTCGAATAAACTACATTATCCTCATACCCAAATACCAGCCGGCAATCGGTCACAAAATGGCCCCGGCTGCGCCGTAACTTGGATAGAATGATCTCACCGGGGTTTAGATAGATTCGCGGCTCACCCGAGCCACAGATCCCCAACTCATACAATGTTTTGCCTATTCTTACCCATCGCCCGCTTCTATCTTTCACCTCCCGGCGCATAAAGTACAAGGAAAAAGCCCGGCCCATGAAGACCGCGGAATCCGATTTGTTTTTCACCGTAAGCGCAAAAGCATGATAGTGTAAAGAAGAATCCGGGTTGACTTGTCCGTCTTCGTACCAATATTCAAGGGTACTGGTAGTTCGGACTGTTGTATCTACTTGTATTTCCAACGTTTGATCGTAATGTTTTCTGCTGATGGCCAGCCATTGGGGATTGGTCCAGGGCGTCCGCCCCCTCCAATAACATCTGCCGATACGGATCGTGTCTTTGGGAAGACCAATATAATAGATCGGGAAATCGATATTCTTCTCATCAAAAGGTAAATATACAGTTGCCGCCTGCACGATATCGACAGTCCAAATGCCTTCTGTTCTATACTGCAATAACTGCGTTTTTTCCCGTCTGCAGCTGCAAAAAAGGACCAGCATCAAAATAGGGTAGGGGAGCCGCATCTTTTACTATAAGATTCTAAAAATAAATTATTCCACATTCGCGATTTTTTTAAAAATGAATAAAGAGGATTGTAGCTTTGTAGGCTAAAAAATCTGCTGTTATAATGATAGAAATATTTTGTGATTACAAATAGTTGGATATGAATCAGCATGAATTGGATGTCATCTTACAGGAAGGAGAATGCCAAAAAATAGAATTTAAACGAAGTATAAATTCAGACCTTTCCAGGGAATTAACAGCGTTTGCAAACTCTTCCGGAGGGAAGATTTTTATCGGAATAGAGGATAGTGGAACAGTCTATGGAATAAAAATAACCAACGAATTGAGATCACGCATAGAATCCATGGCAAGGGATTGCGATCCCCCCATCCCTGTCGAATTAGAAGCTTCTGACAATATTTTGATTATACATGTGCCGGAGGGAAAGGATAAGCCATATCGTTCTGCAAATGGATTTTATATACGTAGCGGCGCCAGCTCTGTTAAACTCTCCACACAGGAAATTATTGAGTTTGTTAAAACAGAAGGCAAAGTGAAATTCGAGGAATTGCACACGCCTTCGGTAAAATACCCTGATTGCTTGGATGCATCTACCATTAATCGATATGTTCGATTATCAGGTATATCGGAAGTAATAGGTACGAATGAATTATTGGCTAACCTGGGGGTACTATACGAAGATAGAGTCGCCCCGATACTAAATAATGCCGGTATCTTGTTTTTTGTAAAGCATCCAGCCAGGATCATGCCTCATGGAGCGGTTACCTGCCTTTTATTTAAGGGAAATACAAAGGTGCATATTATCGATAGGAAGAGCTATGAATTTGACCTGATCACCAATATTGACGAATCCGTAGCTTTTTTGGAAAGACATTTGAACCTCGCCTACGAGATCAAAGGAATTAGGCGAAAAGAGATATTAGAAATACCGGCGTTTGTTTTAAGAGAGGCCATTATAAATGCAGTAGCCCATAGGGACTATTTTGAGAGAGGTGCCAATGTAATGGTAGAGATTTTCGATAATCGTATAGAAATATCGAATCCGGGGGGCCTCCCCAAAGGATTAAAACCTGAAAACTTTGGGAAGTATAGCGTTGCCAGAAACTCCCTGGTTGCCGGACTGCTTCACAGGTGTCATTATATTGAGAAGGTGGGTACTGGCATTCAACGTATGCGCGATGGCATGAGGGAGGCCAACCTTCCGGAACCCGTATTCGAATTTTCAGAGTTCTTTACAGTTATACTCTGCAGATACAATATTGCTAAAGATCTAAAGGAAGAATTAGGACTTAATGATAAGAGAACTGAGAGGATTTTCTCAATACTGCAGGCATTAGTAAGACAACAATCCTTATTCGATGTAGAAGAACTCGCCGCAGAGTTATTAATTTCATCAAGAACTTTGCGTAATGACTTAGCTTTGTTGGTACAACATGGTTGGATCAATAGTTCAGGGAGTACAAAGGGACGAAATTATTCGCTTACCTCCCTGGCAAAAGAAAGACTTTCCCGTCATCTATAATTATTCCGAAATAACCCTTTTTACTTCCGAAATAAATAAATTTATTCTATAAATAGTTCATTTTCAATACATTGAAGACATCCCTCCCCCCCTCCTTTTTTTCCGAAATCCCCCCCCTTCAACAAATAAACTTATACCCGATACTGCGGACATTCATAATCTGTATCCCCGGCTCCCCCTTTAGCAATTTACGCAGATGCGTCATGAACACATCCATACTCCGGGTATTATAATAGCTGTCCTCTCCCCAGATCTTTAGCAGGGCGTCTTTCCGCTCCAATACCGTATTCTTATGCTGGATCATCATCTCCAGCAAAGCCATTTCCTTAAAGGAAAGCACATGCTCACCCGCCGAAGTGGTCAGCTTCTGATGCAGCGTGTCCAACCGGCAATTCCCAAAATAATAAAGGCTCATCTTCCTCGCCTCATCACCCGTCTTCCCCGTCCGGCCATCCGCCTTCCCCGCGTCCTCTTCACGGGCTTCCGCCCCGTCCTCCGCTTTTCCCCCAATCCACCGGTTTAGCAACGCCTCCATACGGACCAACAGCTCATCCATGCTAAACGGTTTTTTCAGATAGTCGTTACCCCCACTCCGAAATCCCTTGACAATATCCTCTGTCAGCGTCTTGGCGCTCAAAAAGATAATGGGCATCCCCGGATCGTCGGCCCTGATCGCCCTGGCAACCTCATACCCGTCTTTGGACGGCAGCATAATATCCAGCACACAGATATCCGGCCGCATAGCCCGGTATTCCCCATACGCCAGATTCCCGTCGGCGATCACACTTACCGTATAACCGCTGCTTTTCAACCCGTCACTGACGATCCGCGCCAGGTTAGGCTCATCTTCCACATATAATACTTTCAGAGGCATAGTGTCGGGATTATATAGCTTTAAAAACTCACCGTGCAGCAGGCAATATAATTATAAAATTGCTTCCTTTCCCCCGCTCCCCCCTGACCGAGATCGTGCCCCCATGTTTCTCCAGGACCTGCCTTACATAATGCAGCCCCAGCCCCGACCCCTTAACGGTATGGATATCACCCCCCGCCGGTATCCGGAAATAACGCTCGAATATCCGATCCTGGTAGATCCTCGCAATCCCGGGGCCATTGTCGGCAAAGCTTACCTCGACAAGCTCCCCCCGCTGATGACAGCTGATCCGCAGATCCAGACCCGGACCGGCATACTTGATGGCATTATCGATCAGGTTATAAAATACATTCATCAGGTGTACCGGGTCCCCCAATACGAAACAGGGCTCCGGGCAAGGCGAAAAATGAATAACCGAACCGCTATTGTCCAGCTGTACCTGCATAGAAGCAATCGCCTCCTTTAACCCCGATTGCACATCATACAACTCCCGGTGCGCCGAATGCCCCGCCTGCTCCTCCTGGCTCAGGTTCAATACTTTTTCGATCATCAGGTTCAATCGCTGCAGCTCCTGGCGGCTGATGTCCAGGTACGCCTGCAGCTTCTCCGGCTCGTTGATCAGCCCGTATTTGGTGATGGATTCCAAGGCCACCGCGACCGTAGCCACCGGCGTCTTCAGCTCATGGGTCATATTGCTGGTAAAGGCGATCCTCGCCTCCGAATACAAGCGTTGGTTACGGATCAGCCGCAACAAAAAATAAAACGCGATACCCGTCAGCAGGACCATCAGCAGCGACGACAACAAATAATACCGCATCCGGAAAAGCACCGCCGCGTTTATCTCCTGCACAATGAGCTCATATTTATGCAGCGATTTGAAGTTGAAAGAATACCGGCCCGAATGATACGCTGCCTGCCGGTACAGGGTAGGGGAGACCGTCATCGCCATCAACGTGTCCGCCCCATAGCTGTATAAAGCATAATCGGTTTTGGAGCGGATCCCCAGCAACACAAGGTGCTGCCTTACCGTCGAATCCATAGCCCGGATATTGCGCGCCTCCATTTTTTGCAATTCCTCAGGAGATTCATGGTTCCAGATAGTATCCGCCCGCCTGACCGTATCTATCGTGGGGTGGTTGATGAATACGATCCGCATATCGACACGCGAACTATCCGTGCCAAACGCATATTGAAAATTGCTTTGCAGCCCTTTTTGCTTCAGGTCATCGAACGCCTGCCGCATTCTCAGCCATTGCGGCGACAGGAAGAACTCCGAAAAATGACTGCCCCAATCCCGCCCCTCTGTCAGCGAAGCATAGTTCGTCTGTATCGCCGACTGGCTCACCGCCTCCTCTATATCCTTCTTAAGCTGCACCTTTTGGGAAAGGTACAGCTGCCGCAGCCATACCGCCTGCAAACCGATGCTGACCAGCAAAGACAACAGGATCAACGGATACACATATCGGGAATTCCACCATTTCATAGTGCTAAAATTATCATAATTACGGCCGCCACAACCATCGGAGGAACGATTTAACGGTATTTAACGGTACTTAACATTCATTTAGGCACCCGTCCCCTAGGTTTGCCAAAACAAACAGCATGAAGATCACCCCCCTCCTTATTGCCCTTTTCTTTTTTTCGCTGACACAAATCCCCGCCCCGGCACAAACAACTCCAACCCAAAGAGTAAATAAAGTCCTCGACTCCTGCATCGGCAGAGGCTTTTCCGGATCGGTATTAATCGCCGGCCACGGGACGACCACCTACCTGAAATATACCGGCATCGCCAACCGGCACTACGATATCCCGCTCTCCAAAGACTCGCGGTTTCATATCTTTTCCATTACGAAAACATTCACCGCCGTTCTCATCCTCCAATTGGTCGAACAAAACAAGCTCAACCTCGATTCTACGATCTCCGTCTATTACCCCGAATACAAAGGTCCCGCCGGTAAAAAAGCCACCATCCGCAACCTGCTGACCTACAGCAGCGGAAGAGATCTCCAGGAAATGAGATCCATCCTGGAGGTCTACAGCAATGATATCTGGCCCGTCGATAGCCTCATCAATAAATACTGCTCCGGTGACCTGATCGATCCCCCCGGCACTAAATTCAATTACAACAATGGCGACTATTTCATCTTAGGTAAGATCATCGAAAAGGTCTACGGCCGACCCTATGAAGAAGTCTTGAGAACAAAGATCCTGGCCCCGCTGAAAATGCAGCATACCGACTACCTGCACCACAACGATATCATTAAAGGCATGGCGGAAGGTTACTCCTACGATAGCTCCACGGCCATCATGTCAGCTTCCGTCTCCCCCGGGTCACCCGCCGTCCCGGGAGCCCCCTCCCGGTTCCACACCCCGACTAACTACTATATCGACAATCTGTATTCCGCCGGCGCCCTCTATTCCACCCCCGAAGACCTCCTGATCTTCGACCAGGCCATCTTTAACCATACCATCCTGAACCAGGCGACAGTCGACACCATGTTGACCCCCTACAAAAACCTGGAGGATGTGGCATTGGGTTTTTGGGTCTACCCGAGAAAATTCGGTAATGTCAACACCCTCTTTGCCGAAAGACAGGGCGGAGGCGAAGGGTTCCATTCCAACTGGGTGCATTTGATTGATAAGGATCTCACCTTCATATTATTGGCCAATACCGATGCCGTGGACTTAAATAATATGCGGCTCCGGGTCATAGCCGCTTACCTGGGGCAGTAAGGGCCTAACTCACCGTATCAATACAAAACTTCCTTTGCGGGAGAAAATACCCCCTGAAGGACATTCCATCTCGATGAAATAGACATAGGCGCCTGAAGCACACGGCTGCCCCCTGAAAGTCCCATCCCAGCAGGAAGCCCGGTCGCCGGCAATAAAGTTATTGCGCTCATAGACTTTTTCACCCCATCGGTCATAGATGACCATATGTTTTATGATGGAGATGCCTTTGACGATAAACACATCGTTTACCCCATCGTTATTCGGAGTGAAGGCATTGGGGACACGTACATGGCTTTCCTGGCAATCTACCGCAACGACGATCGTGTCGGATGCCTTACAACCGTACTCATTTTTTACGGTCAGAAAATAACTGGTGCTCGCCAGCGGCGTACAAAGGGGGGACGAACAGTCATAACAACTCAGGTATTTTTCCAGGACCCACTTCCATTCCGTCACATCGCTGCTGCCCGTGGCATTCAACGTGACATCGTAACCAGCCCGAACGAGCACATCCGGCCCGGCGTTGACGGTTGGCAAAGGCCGGACCGTCACGGTTACGGCAGCCTCGTCTACGAAACAGGAATAGGCATCGGAACCCTTGACCGTATAGGTAGTGGTGACAGGGGCAAGGGCCACCGGGTTGGGAATTTCCGTGCCGCTCAGCCCTCCCGTATTATTGATCCATTGATAGATCGTCTCCCCGGTGGCCGTCAGTTGCACGGACTCTCCGGCGCAGACCGTGGCATCCGGGCTGACCTGTAAATTCCCCGGTTGTACGACCTTGATGGTCAGCGACGCCGTATCCTGACAGCCAATATCATCCTTCACCGTCAGTATATAGCCGGTAGTCACCTTCGGCGAGGCCACCGGGTTGGCGATGGAATTATCACTCAGCCCGGTGGCCGGCGCCCATGCATACACACTACCCCCGCCGGCCTGTATAGACACGGATGCATCCCGGCAGATCACCGGGGCGACAGGAGAGATGGTAGCGACAGGATTGGGCCTTATTTTAACAACCCCCGGCAGGGTAGTATCTTTGAGGCAGCCCGCATCGTTCTGCATCAGCAACGTCGCCTTGTAAGTGCCGGCGGTAAGATATTGATGCTGGGCAGTCCCATTGGCCGCAGGAACGATGCTGCCATCCCCGAAATCCCAGGAATAGGAGCTCGCATTCCGGACCGTAGAAGACAATACCACGGTATTGCCGATACAGGTCTCCGAAGGAGCCGGCGCCAGGGATGCCACCGGGTCGGTGATAAGGATGGAATCGATATACTTACCCTGAATCCCGTTATAGGCATAGACATTCAGCGTAACAATGTATTTACCCGGCTTCTCATAAACATGACTTGGATAGTTGACATTATCGGCAGTAATGCCATCTCCGAAATCCCAGCTTACGCGAATATAATTATAGGAAGTATTGACAAAGGACACCAGCAGCGGAGGACAACTGCCCGCCACGTAAGTGGAGGTGAAGCTGAACGCCGAATTGAAGTTTCTTACGATAATGACCACCGGAGTGGCTGTCGACTTACAGGGCAGCGACGGATTGCTGGCCGTCATCGTTACCGTATACGTTCCGGGCTTCGTATAGGTATGCGAGGGATAGACATCGGAGGAAGTGCTGCCATCCCCAAAATCCCAGCTATATACCGTATTGGAGTTTCCGTAGTCGTTGGTATAGTTATTAAAATATACGGTTGTATTGAGATGCACATCGGTTCCGGAGGCGGAGAAGGCCGCCTGGGGCCCGTTGACACTTACATATTGCGTATAAGGTGTGTTGGCGGAACAGCCTGCTGCATCGGTGATTTGCATGCTGACAGTATACCCGCCCGGGCTGGCATAAGCATGCGAAATAGCACCGCCCCTGGTTTTCGTGACAGTCTGCCCGTCTCCAAAATTCCACTGCCAGGAAAGGATAGGATTATCAGGGGTGGAATGAGAAGTGTCCTCAAGAAGGACAGGGGACTGATAGCAAAGTTTGTCGGCAAGGACTTCAAATCCCCCGGTAGCGCCTTTTATGGCCAGGGGCATAAAGTTGGTGGTGTCCTGGCACCCAAAAACATAACTCGTCAGAATAAACCGTATGTCCTTTTCCCCGGTCTGGAAATTGCTTAGCGACCCATTGTAAGTCGTCGTCCACCGGTAATTTATTCCATTGTCCGACCGGTTGCCCTGAAAGGCAGTCCCGTCCCGGTATTCCGTACTTTGGAAATAATACCCCGCATAGTAGTAGCCATAATAAATATTATCGCCCTGGTAAGGATTTTTATCCAGTTTTGAAATTTGTATAGCTACCGGGGCATTGCTGCACACCGCCGATACAGACCCGGTAAGATAGGGCGCCTGTTTCAAAAGCACGTTCACAGGATTGGGGTCATTGACTACAAGGGAACATTGACCATTGGTAGCCGTCAGGGAAACATTATACGTTCCTGTTTTTTTGTAGGTATGCTTGATGGTGGCCTGGTCTCCCGGAGTAGTAGCCGTGCTGCCATCCCCAAAATTCCAGACAACAGTAGTTGCCTGGACACTTCCTTGCGTAAAGGTAACTTCCCCCCGCGTCCCATCGCAGGTATAAGTTTGACCGACTATTCGTGGGAACGGAGGCTTGACAGTGATCGTTTTTGTCATGGAAGTATCACATCCCCCTACATTTCTCACATAAAGTTTAACTGTATAAACTCCCGCTGCATTATACGAATAGGAGGGGGTGGCAATACCAGCATAGGAAGTCCCTCCATCCCCGAAATCCCAGTTATAGGCATTGATATCGTAATTATTGGGGGTCGTGACGAAGTAGACCGTACTATTTCCACAGACGGGATTGGGAGCTATGCTGAAATCCAGTTTTATTTTCGGGTCTATGATGATGGGGGTAGAATTAGCCGTCCCCTTACAACCGGCTTGAGTAGTATAATTCAATGTGGCGGCATAATGGCCGATAGCAGTATAGGTATGCGCCGGTGATGGATCTGCCGATACGCCGCCATCTCCGAAACTCCAGTTGGTGGAGGCCAGTGGGTCTGAAGAATTGGCGCCAAACGTGACCGTGATGGGAGTTACACAGCTTGCGGGACTTGTCGGGTTAATATAGACCGTAACAGGGGGTGGGGGGTAAATGCTGTACTGGGTGAAAATCGCTGTTCCCGTACAACCATTTTGGGTAGTGTAATTTAAGGTGATGGTATAAGCGCCGGTGTTTTTGAATGTGTGCGTCGGGCTGGCATCCGCCGATGTGCCGCCATCTCCAAAATTCCATTTCGTAGCGGTCAGCGGCTCCGAAGAATTGGTGCTGAATGTATTCGTAAGCAGGGTCGTACACGACGACAGTGTTCCGGGCCCCGCTGTGGAAATATTGACGGCCGGCCGGGTTATCTGTACATATTGGGAGGTCGTACTGCTGCAGCCATCCGCATTGGTAACCTGCAGCCATACCAGGTATGATCCGTCGGAGGTATAGGTATACGTTGGAGCTTGTATCGTCGAACCGATTTGCGGACTATAATAATTGTAATTGAAATCCCATGCCCATTTGACGGCCCCGGGCGTCGGGTCCTTAAAATTTACGGCAACCGGAGACCCGCATTTCCCCATGATATCCGCCGTAAATCCGTTCGGAGCCGGCAGATCCTTGACGGAGATTTGCTTGCTGACGGATTGGGGACAGGTTCCGAAAGTGTTATTCAGCGTAATGGTATGGTTCCCGATCGTGTTGAAGATATAGGATAAACTGCCATAAGTATAATATTGAGGGACACCATCTACCATCCATACACTATTATCGGGGACGGGTGAACTTTGGCTGTTGAAGGTGACATAACTTCCTTTGCAGATAGGGGCTGGGACATCAAAAGAAGTACTGTAGTTGGCGACATTAAGCGAATTGGTCTGCGTGCTGACGACCGTGCATCCCTCAGAACTGTGGACCTTCAAACTCACGGAATAGGTTCCCTTTTTACTAAATATATGAGTCGGATTCTGCTGGGTGGAACCACTCCCATCGCCAAAATCCCAGACATAATCCAGGGTACCCGGCCCCGTACTGTTATTCGTAAACTGTACAGGATCCGTAACAAGACAAAGGACTTTTTTGTCGGCGCTGAAACTGGCCGTCAGAGCAGGGATGATAGTAACGATATTCGCCTTGCTCACCGTGGTATGACAACCAAAGTTATTGGTGATGGTCAGACTGACGGAAGCTACCTGCTCCACACCGTAAGTGTATGACTGATTGCTGCTGCTTCCCCTTACCGTTGACCCATCGCCAAAATCCCAGGTATAACCGGCAATACTGCCGCTGCCGGGACTGGAGTTGCTGGTAAAGGTTACGGGTGTTCCAAGGCACACTTTAGCAGGGGCCACGGTAAAATCCACTACGGGCGGTTTGTAGACGGTCACCTGCTGTGTGCTGGTGGACTGATTGGCGCCATCCTGAACGGTCAGCGTGACCGTATAGGTTTGCTCGTCGGTGTAGACCGCGCCCCCACCAGGCAGTGCAGAACTATTGCCATTGCCGAAATCCCATTTGTAAACGGCATTCGAAGAGGCCCCCGTCGTTCTATTGGTAAAGTTGACTACCAGGGGAGAGCAGCCACCGGATCTGTCCATTGAAAAGCCGGCGTTTAATTGCGCGCAAACGGCACTGCCAAATAATAATAAGGTCAACAGGGAGAGGCTGTATTTCAGACAGGGGGGCGCTGGATAAGATCCCATAGGTGCTTAGGTGTAAACGGGGTTTAGGCTTCTTACCCTGTAAGATAAATATTTTATCCCTCACCTGCAAACAGGCCCCCATAACGCCGGCCAACTCCCCAGGCTTCAACACCAGCCCACTTCCCAGGTTTCGATAGAAAAAATGACAATTCATTGGGGTTGATCACGCAAAAACCCGGACCTTAGCTTCTCAAATAGCAACCATGAGTGGATCAACGACCCAACAAATAAAAAAAGTTAGAATTCTCGTAGTAGGCTGTGGTAATATGGGCGCATCCCATGCTGCCGCCTATCATGAACTGGATGGCTTCGAGATCGTCGGACTCGTCTCCACAGGCAACAGCAAGGCAGTGCTTAACCAGGCCCTCATGGCCTCGGCCCCCGGTCCGCAGGCGTCCTCCGGGACTGCTTCGGGCGCTGGGTATCCTTTATTCGAGGACTATACGCAGGCCTTAACAGCCACCCGCCCCGACGCCGTCTGCATCTCTACCTACCCGGATACCCATGAGAGCTTCGCCATCGCCGCATTCGACCAGGGCTGCCACGTCTTCATCGAGAAACCCCTGGCCGATACTGTAGAGGGCGCCACCCGCGTCGCACAAGCCGCGGCCCGGGCCGGGAAGAAACTAATGGTAGGCTATATCCTGCGCCACCATCCCTCCTGGCAGCGCTTCATCGAAATGTCCCGCGAACTGGGCACCCCGCTGGTCATGCGCATGAACCTCAACCAGCAAAGCCAGGGAAGAATGTGGACCGTTCACCGCAACCTGATGAAAAGCCTCAGCCCCATCGTGGATTGCGGCGTCCACTATATCGACGTGATGTGCCAGATGACCCGCTCCCGGCCGACCCAGGTCAGCGCCATCGGAGCCCGGCTCACCGAAGAGATCCCCGCCGGCAACTATAATTACGGCCAGCTCCAGATCCGCTTCGAAAACGGATCGGTAGGCTGGTACGAAGCAGGATGGGGCCCCATGATCAGCGAAACAGCCTTCTTCGTCAAAGACGTGATCGGCCCCAAAGGATCCCTGTCCATCGTAGCCAAACAGGCAGGTGCTTCCGGTAAGTCAGATTCCATCGAAGCGCATACCAAGACGGAATCCCTCCGCTACCATCGGGCAGACCTGGATGAAAAAGATAATTTCCGGACGCCCGATACCTGGATCAACCTGGAAGATGAGCCCGGCCACCAGGAACTGTGCAACCGCGAGCAAATCTTTTTTTTAAAAGCCATCCACGAAGATCTCGACCTCACGGACGCGACAGCGGACGCCATCGCCAGCCTGCGCATAGCCTTTGCCTGCGATGCCTCCGTCCGTACCGGGCAGATCGTATTGCTGGATAAATAAAATCTTTAATAATTATTCCTGCCAGTCTTGGACTTGGATTGCGACATTAAGCCAGTAAGATCATTGCGATATCGGCCATCGAAAAAGCTGCAGCAGCCTGGTCCAGGCCTATTCCTCCTTTAAATACTGTGTTGGGTTAGCGGTATACGCTTTGTAAATATGCCACGAAACACTAATGGCTGTCATTGCCATCAGGCTGAAAAAAGCCAGGATAAGTGGCGAAAATGAGACTGTTGAATCGGGGGCCAGGATATTAAACAAATTGCCGGTCAGCCACCAAGAAAATGGAAATCCCACCAGCACTGCAAATCCAATAGCATATAAAAATTCCTTATTAATCAGGAAAACAACATTGCCCATACCTGCCCCCAGTACTTTCCGAACACTTATTTCTTTCATCTTTTTTCCTAATATCAGCAATGCTAACCCGAAAATGCCGGTCACCGAAATAATGATCATCACAATGGACGCGCCGGCTAACACCTGAGAAACCTGTACAAATCCGTTAAAATAACCATCAAATACTGCCTCCTGGTAATGGTATTCAAATGGCAAGTTGGGGTTGCTCTCTTTCCATATCTTCCCGATACCGGCATGAGCATTTGAAAACAACGCCGGATTTGTTTTTACATAAACTGAATTTACGTCCGCTGGCTTACAACCCATCAGGAGCAGCGGCCCGATGGGTGTTTGAAAGTCGTTATAGTGAAAGTCATTGACTTCGCCGACCACCGAATAATTGTGACTGTTGTAATTAACGGTTTTTCCTACCGCAGTGGTCCAATGCATTTGTTTCATAAACGCTTGGTTAACTAAAACCGCATTTGTTTCATCTGTTTGAAAAGCTTCGCTCAAATCCCTTCCCTTATTGATTTTTATGCCCATTTGTGTGGCAAAGCCGGGTAATGCGCTGATGCTTTTTACGGTTTGCTTTTGCCCATCTATATTGACCACAAGTTGTTTGGTATAATTTCCTAGCGTTTCAACTGAACCCGTTACTGCAATTATATTACTTGCGTTTATTAATTTGTCTTTAAAAACCGCATAACTGGCCGATTTGTCCAGATTTACCACGACATTATTGGAAGGATTGTACCCCCATGGCCAAGTTTTTATAAACTTGGTTTCCTGCATAAATGCCAGTGCAGTTGAAATCGCCAAAAACGTCAGAAAGAACTGGAAGCCCAGCAGCACTTTACGGAAACGGTTATTGCTCCCGGTTTTGCTGTTCCCTTTCATGATATTTATCGGATTAAAAGCCGATATATAAATGGAAGGATAAGCGGCTCCGCTTAGCGCTGATATGATAATTAACAGCAATAAGGCGACCCAGGTGCGATAATTATCAAACAGGTCCTGTGTAAGGTCAATATTGACGATTTGGCTGAATAAAGGCAGGAAAATGAATTTAGCCAGCAGTAAACCTACCGATATGGCTACCGTACATAAGATAACATTTTCTATAATGAACTGGAAAATAATCTGCTTCCGCTGGCTTCCCATTACTTTCCTTATGCCGATCTCTTTTAACCGGGTGGAGGCCGCTGCAATGGCAATATTCATATAATTAAAGTAAACGAGCAGCAGCGTAGCCAGCCCGATAACCAACAGCATAAGGTAGGCAGCGATGTGTGTGGAATTAAATTGATCGTTGTTCACCTTATAGGAATGAAAGTTCATGGTGCTCAACGGCTGGAAATTAAAGCCAACAATTTTATTATCCGGATTGGCGGCATTGTACAGCTTTAAATACTTAGCAGCCGCCTTTTTTACTGGTGCCAGGGCAGCTTCGTTATTAGCTTCAATAAAAGTGATGTCAGTATGCTGGCCCCAATCCCCCGGTTTATCTATACCTAAAGCAAGCATTTTGCTATAAGGAACTATTGCCTGAAAATAAAAGGAAGCTTCCCGCGGCATCTTGTCAAATACACCTTTCACCGTAAAGTTCACCATGGTTTGAACGCTGTCTTTGTTGAACGTTACGCTGATGGTTTTGCCGGTCGGATTTTCTTTGCCAAACAGCTTATCAGAAAGCTCCTCAGTTAATACGATGCCATCCTTGTCGGTAAAATCTTTTTTATTACCCCATTTCACCGGGAAATCGAACATCTTATAAAAGTCGTTATCGGCGAAGGTCACATGCTGATTGAAAACATTATCCCCGCGTTTAATGATCACTCCGGTATTACTTAACCTCACTGCGTCTTTTATTTGCAGGAATTCATTTTTCAGCATCGGCCCCATAGGCGCCGGTGAGTCACCCCACAATTGATCGTCGCCATTTTGACTGGAAAGTCTTTCGATAACAAAAAGGTTGTTGATCTTGCGGTGAAAGGTATCCATATGCATTGACCAGTCGAAAAACGTAAATACTACCATGCAGCATCCCACTGCCAGGGCAAGTCCGAGAATATTGATGGATGATGATAACCTGTTTTTTACAAGGTTACGGAAACCTAACTTAAAATAATTTTTTATCATTTTATTGGGTCTTTAGTCAGTGAATGTCGTTTACTAGCGGATCAATATATTTTAATGGGGTTGAATTCTCCTCATATTATAATAAACCAAGTTTGTGCCGGTATCATAAGTTCCTGAAAATGAAAAATTTAGATACTGCAAGAAGATTTGAATATGTACGTTTACGGTACATCGATTGTTCGTTTTTAATTGCCTACGCAACATAAGATTTAAAAATGGATGATTTTACACATGCTGACCCATCTGCACATTCTCCCTTAACCCCCCGGCGATCCCCACAGCCCGTCCCATCCCGGCATCAACCATCAATACAGGCAGTAACCTCATTCAACCGCATCAAAAAAAAGCCCGCTCACCGCCGCATTGGGACCCCTTACCTGGTTAATACGCATCCGTATACTGCCGGAATAACTAAATACAAGGTATTTCCCCTTTGCATACCGGCTTATCAGCTGAACCGGCGCTATCAGTTGGAGCGTTTTGGCATCAAACATTTCGATCGAGGATCGCCTTGCCTGGTCATCCCAATCCAGAAAATAGACAGCAACCTGGTGTTGCCGGCCGTCAGTCATGGTAAGATCGATGGTCATCGTCTCCAGCAATGGTTTGGGATCCTGGGTGATCACCGCCCCGAAACCAGTCGCTGAATCGCCGAGGTGAACGTTCGCCTCATTTCTTAGTACGACGGAAGAGAGGTAGCCAGGTAGTTGCTGCCAATGCTTCCCATTTTCAAACCGGTTAAATAATACAAAACCTTCTCCACCACCGGCTTCGGCTCGTGAAAGGCAGCATAGATCACTTTATATTCGTATTTCCCGGGCATCAGGTCGCTCACCCATAAATACCCGTCTTTTACCTGCATGGCAGCAGCGGGTTTTTGTGCATCCCATACTAACTTTCCATTCAAAAAAAAGGATTTAACAGGATTTCCTCCCATCGGCCGCCGCTCACCAACTACCGCCGACAGTCCGCCGCACCCCTCACCCACGATTTTTAAAGGTATATATAACCTCCCTTATTTCGGCGAGAGCCCTGTTGGCATTGCCCTGAAGGGCCTGGAGACTTTGGGACAGGCTTCCCAGCAGCGATTTTTTTTGACGCTTGATATCGTTGACGCTGATATAAAGCAGTTGATTCGGGCTCGCGGCAAATTGGTACAAAGGCTGATAGCGGGGGTGATGTAAAAGCTGATTTATTTCCCCTTCGAGGTCGTTTGCCTGCTGTTTAAGAGATTCGTTATACAGCGCCAGTTTATCATCGGTCAGCTTGTCGACATTAATTCCTTCCTGCTGTATCCATTGTAGCTCAAGCTTTAAAAGTGTATGCAGGTCGCCGCTTTTGTAGGAAGTAGTCAGCTTTTTCATTAATTCTTCCTTTTCCAGCCTGATATCCGGATCCTGCTCCAGGTCGGGGTGGAATATTTTAACCAGCTGTTTATAAATGCTATTGATGCTCTTTGCCCTTGCCTCTTCCAGCTTTTTCTCGTTGGCTTCTTTTTCCAGTTGTTTTTTTGTTTTCCTCCTGGGGGGAGCGTCATTCCTCTCCGCGTTTTTCCGGAACTGTTCCTTCAATTCCGTTATTTTTTGAAAAATCTCCTCTTCCGTCATCTTGCGGTCCATATCATCTATGTTGAGGTCAACCCCCATTCCTTCAAACATAGAGGCCATTTCCTCCTTCATCAGGTCCAATTCTTCTTCCGCGGCTTCATCATAATCCCTCTTTTCCACGGCCCTGAATATTTCTTTGAATTCATCGTCAGGCTCGGTCTGTTCCAGGTGGAGGATGTTATGCAATTGCATCGAAATGATTTCCCCTAAAATGGCTTTGTCATTTCTGGAAAACAGATGGCTTTCCCGGAAGAACTGGTACAGGCACCTGGTCAATTCTTTCAATAAAACGAGCTCCCGCTGTTCCAATGGATAGATATGCTTTCCATAAAAATCCAGTTTTTGCTGGAGGGTATGGGCGCTTTTTTCCAATTCCGCCTGTAGCTTCTCTATTTTCTTAATCAGCCTGTTGAACGTTTGCTGTTCTTTGCTGAGAGCTTGCTTTTGCTGTTTGCTTATTATTAAACTGGTGGAGGCATCGCTGACGGGCTTTTTCATCTCGCTGACGGACGTTTTCATGACGCAAAGATAGCTTTATCAAGGATCTCTTTGACTCTTCTGGCAACCAGATCCACCTGGTCGGCCCGCAGCAGCACTACGCCGATGATCAGCGTATCTCCATGACCATTCGCTACGATACTAGGTGTGCCATCCTTCAGCGCGGTGATCACGTCTTTAGGAGTCGTCTTCACTTTGCCTGGGTCCCAGGTCACCATCAGACTGGGAAAAGCGTTTGCCGGCCCCTTGTCTACGCGGGTTTCCGTCTTTACGGTAGCGGTTTTTTCGAGGATTGTTCCGATCCTTTTGGTCCGGTCCAGCCACTCCTGCCACTCCTTTTTGTGGTCCCTTTCAAGATAAGATTTCAGTGCCGCATACATCCCGAACATCTCTTCCTTATTGACCTTCATCGGCCGCCCGATAGGCGCCTCATGCGGACTATGGTTTAGCTTCGCCGCTTCGATCAGATCCTTACGGCCAAAAAGCAGACCGGCGCTTTGCGGGCCATGGATCATTTTGCCGCCCGAAAAAGTGACGAGGTCGAATCCAATACCCTGAAACTTAAAGAGATTCTCCACCGGGGGGACATCCGCTGCCGCATCCAGGAAGGTGGGGATCTTATGTTTTTTCGCTATCGCCACGAAATCCTCGTGCGTTACACTATGTGATTCGGCGGCATTGAAGAATAACGCCATCACCGTATTGCTGGAAAAAGCTTTTTCCATTTCATCAGGCCCCTGTACTTCGATGATCTTTGCGCCGGTCGTCGTTACCGCCTGGTCGAAAAGATAACGATGGCTCTTCTGCATGATCACTTCCGGCCTCTCGCCGGGCAGATTCGGCAGCAATTTGATCTTTTCCTTGTCCGTGCCGGTGATCGAAGCCGCCGTACCCAGCAGGATGGCGCAGGCCGCGCCCGAAGTCACCATCGCTCCCTCTACCTTCAGCATCCCGGCGATCCTGGCGCCGACCTTATCCTGCAGTTCGAACATATTCGCGAAATCATGAGAAGTCGAATTGATTGCTTCCAGTACTTCCGGGTTCATCAGCGAACCGGAGAGGAACGTCATGGTCACACTGGCGTTGATGACCTTGGTCACTCCCAGTTCTGCAAAGAAATCCCGGGGTATCGTCGGTGGGGCAGGACTGTGCCCCTCTGAATGCCCGTCCGGGTGTCCGACCTTTCCGGCGGCAGCCCCGCCTTCCGTCACAGGCGCTCCCAGGGCAGAAGTCAAAGGAAGACCGCTCGCCACGGCGCCGGCAGCAATTGGGAATAATGATAATTTCTTTAGGATCTCTCTACGATTCATGCAGTGTTGTTTTTCCTAAGGTAAAATTTATTTTTAAGCGGCCCCTATAATTATTATAGTAGATAAAATCATTATACTGAAGGCAATTCAGCCGCAGCGCGTATCACAGGCTTCCCAACCCTGGTTCTTTTTCTTATTATTTGGGATGAATGCCTGTTCAAAAAGGCCTATCAGGTCTCACGATCTATTGTGGAGATCCCGCCCGCAAAAATAGCCGTGGTAATGGATTGGGTGTATATTATTGATTATTAATATATTATGCCTTTTTGCTCAAGTAAGCACAGAACTTCTTCAATTTGTCAAGGTAAATAGCTTTCCATGGGAAATCTCTCCCTTAACGGGATAGATGGAGACAATTGCTTTTAAAATTCAGGTTTAAAATTAAATTTGGTAAAATTTCCAATTATGGACGTTCAGTTGTTAGACCAGGAATTTATGCAGTATTGGATGCGGTTGTCCCTTGTGGAAAAACAATCTCTTTTTCATGTAGCAAAGCATTATGTGGAATTAAAGGATGATACCGCGCCAATCAGCATTGATCAATATAACGCTGAAATTGACGAGGCTATGAAGCGTATGGATGACGGTGAGTTTTATACGCATGAGCAAGTAGTCGAAATGTCAAAAGGTTGGCTGAATGGAAATAGATAGAATAACCAAAATCAGAACTCCAGGTATTTCAGTTTTCTTCTTCATTAATTGGAACAAACGCCTGATTTTAAGGGAAATACCAGCCAATCTTACGCGTAAAAATGAAAGCATGATAAATATTTTGATTTCAAATAGTTAAGCATTATCTTTTCTGAAATGCTTCCCATATGAAAAAAACGTTGTTTACCCTGGCCCTGCTCTCAATTTCTGCTTTCATCCTTTCCTTTACTGTTTACAAGTATACCAATTCATCGGCTACCTGTTCAGGTGGCGCAAATTGCCATGCCTGCAAAAATTGTAAATATTGTAAGCACTGTGCTAAACAAGGCGGCACATGCAGCGTCTGTAAATAAGTTTAAAATGCGAGAAATGAATTTATCAAAACACGTTTTGGTAATGGCATTAATATTTTTTGTTTGGTCTTGTCGCAATTCTGAAGAAAACAGTAGGCCCGAAAGAAATGCTAGATTCGAAGAAAAAGACTGCCAGTTTGATGATGGTAATTATTCCGCAGAAGTTGAATACAATAACGCTGAGACTGGTTATAGTGCAACGTATACCTTAAATGTGCAAGTTGAAGAGTGCCAAGTAGTGAAAATCGATTTTCCAAACGGCGGATATTTAGATAATGATCACATAGAACCTGAACCTATTGACGAAGACGGCGATGCAAGCATTACAGATGACAGAGGACGGACATTTGATGTTCATATAGAGAAACCTGAGTCAGATAGCGAACCGGATGATCATAACTAACTTCGGCTATAATTATAACACCTAAACTTTAAACATGAAAAGAATCTTTTATTTTTTCTTTACTGCAGCTATTCTCATGTGCGCCTCGTGTAGCAAATACACTCAAATTTTCCAAACAAAACCCGCCACTCCCGGTATTACTTCCGGTGATCTGCTATATTTCGAAAACGATACAGTGAAAATTACATACTCTTTTTGGCACAAAAATGGAACCCTTGCGTTCTCAATTTATAATAAATTGAATATCCCTATTTATATAGACTGGAAAAAAAGCTCCCTTGTTAAGGATGGTCAAAAATTCAATTATTGGTCAGAAGAAACGATTACAAAAAAAATTAATAAACGAGCCGATAGGTTTTATATGAGCTATGGTGATTACGAGCTGCTTGGCGTTTCTTCTGGCTCATCTGAAGGAATAAGTCATTCTAGAAAGCCGGAAAGAATTACCTTTTTGGCACCACATTCGAACCTAATAAAAATAAAATTCGCCCTATACCCATTCACGGACGATAAATTAAACAACAATGCAATAGCCGGTTCAATGGATAATCCAATTTCAAAAAAGCCGGTGGCTATCACATATAAAGAATTTAAAGAGAGTAATAGCCCCCTGTCATTCAGAAACTTCTTAACCATATCTACCTCCGAGAAATTTGAAAACGAAGTCTATATTGACAATGGGTTTTATGTGTCTCGGATTTCCCAGATGAAAAAGGATAATTTTTCAGGAAAGGAGTTGTATGATAAAGGATCGAATAAAATGGTCTACGAGATGCCTTTCAGGAGCGCAGCGTTATTTTTTATTGATGTGAAATAAAAACAGGTATCAAATAAAAAAGCACCTGCCAGTTTTACCTCGTAAGTGCTTCATTTTCAGTGTCCCCGGACGGGTTGCTTTCAGCGAGCCGTTACGCATTGGCCTTACTCAAAGCCTCCCATTCGCTTCGCTCATTGGTTTTTTTACCGGTCTGCTTTTGAAAGCAAGCTTTCAACGCATCCCAATAAAAAACCCCGCACTATGTGCGAGGCTTTGTGTCCCCGGACGGGTTCGAACCGTCGACCCGCTGATTAAGAGTCAGCTGCTCTACCAACTGAGCTACAGAGACATTTTCGGACTGCAAATATAAACCTTTCCCTCCAAAATCCTTCGCACAAAACCCGATAACGGGTCACTTTCAACCGGAACTCCGGCGCTTTCCCAAACAATCTTCTCACGGCCCGGGTGAAAGGGAGCGCGAAATTAAGGAAAAATTGATAAAGAAAAGACAGCAGGCGGAAAGTATTATAAAAAAAAGCACTCAAATTTTCATTTTCGGCCTTTAAGGAGAAGATCCCGGCCCCGTTCGGGCATGCGCTAAGATGACAACAGCCCCGCGAGCGATTGGAATAAAATAAGTAAATTCAATACATGTTTAAGAACTTCTTTTTATAGGCCTGGCGCAACCTGCTGAAAAATAAACTCTATTCTGCTATAAACATCTTCGGATTGGCCATAGGTATGGCCGTCGCCTTACTGATCGCATGGTGGATAACGGATGAGATCACGTACGATACCTACCCCCCCGATCACAGCCGTATAGCGCAGGTGATGGATGTATATGGGGCAGATGGAGAAAAGGAAACGGATGCCTACATTGCCATCCCCCTGGCTAATGAACTGCGTACCCGCTATCCTGCCGACTTCAGGAGAGTCGTTCTTGCATCGGCTAACCGTGATCATATCCTGGCCACAGAGGATAAGAAGATCCAAACACGCGGATTATGGGCAGAGCCCGATTTTCCGGAAATATTTACCTTCAAAATGGAGGAAGGCGCCCGTGCTGCCCTAAGCGACCCTTCTTCCATCCTATTGAGCCATTCTCTTGCCAAAACATTGTTCGGTCAGGCCAGTCCGGTGAACAAAACTATAAGGATAGATAATAAGATAGAGATGAAAGTGGTAGGAGTCTATGAAGATCTGCCGTTTAATACAACGTTTCATGATGTAGGGTTCTTATTACCCTGGAGCAGGTATATCTCGTCCGATACTGCTTTAAAGGCCGCTCAAACCCAATGGGATTATCATGGATTTCAATTGTTCGTGGAAGTAAATGATAATGCGGATTTCGATCGCCTCAGTGAAAGAATAAAAACCATTCCTTCCAAACATATCGAAGAAAAGGAACTACTATTTCTTCATCCCATGGATAAGTGGCATTTGTATAGCACTTTCAGGGACGGCAAGGCAGAGGGCGGCCGTATCCAGTTAGTCTGGCTTTTTGGGATCATCGGAGTATTCGTGCTGACACTGGCCTGCATCAATTTTATGAACCTGTCCACCGCCCGAAGTACACAGCGGGCGAAGGAAGTTGGAATACGCAAGGCTATCGGCTCACTACGGGTCCACCTGATCGGGCAGTTCCTCAGCGAATCCGTACTGGTGGCTTTCCTGGCTTTTATCTTGTCCTTTCTCCTTATGTTGCTGATGCTGCCCTTTTTTAATAACCTTGCGGATAAACAAATATCCATTCCCTGGAGTAGCCCTTTGTTCTGGTTGACCGCGATAGGCTTCACGCTTTGTACGGGTTTGATTGCAGGATCTTACCCTGCAATATATCTATCGGGGTTTAAACCGGTAGAAGTGCTGAAAGGGACTTTTAAGACGGGCAAGCTGGCGTCGCTTCCACAGAAAATGCTGGTAGTAATACAATTCACCGTGTCGATTGCACTGATAATAGGCACTATCACCGTATTCAGGCAAATACAATATGCCAAAGACCGCCCCGTAGGTTATACCAGGGCCGGACTTATAACGGTACAGATGAATACGCCAGATCTTCACGGGCATTATAACGCACTGAGAAATGATCTGATCCGTACCGGTGCGGTTCAGGATGTGACAGAATCGTCCAACCTGCCGACTAACCTGACGAGTTTTCAGGTTGGTTTTGACTGGAGAGGAAAGCCCCCAGGTTCGCTTCCGGAGATCGGTGCTGTCAGCGTGTCCCACGATTTTGGAAATACAATAGGCTGGACTATTAAAGAAGGACGTGACTTTTCCAGGGATTTTCCTGCTGATTCCGGCGCATTTATTCTTAATGAGTCGGCCGCCAGGCTGGTTGGATTTAAGAACCCTGTCGGCGAAAAAATGACATGGTGGGGAAATCCCAATGTTATAGCCGGAGTGGTGAAAGACATGGTGATGCAATCGCCCTATACGGCTGTCCGGCCTACCATTTTTATTTTGAACTATTCCAACTTAAAATACATTTCAATACGTGTTAAACCGACGATACCCATGGCCGCTGCACTGGAAAAAATGGGACAGGTGTTTAAACTTTATAACCCCGGAAGCCCCTTTCTGTATCAGTTTATGGATGAACAATTTGCAGAAAAATTCGATAACGAACAACGGCTCGGGGATTTGTCCGGATTCTTCGCTTCCCTTGCGATCTTCATATCCTGCCTTGGTTTATTCGGCCTCGCGTCTTTCGTAGCGGCACAACGCACAAAGGAGATCGGCGTTAGAAAAGTTTTAGGAGCCTCCCTCTTCAACCTCTGGAGGTTGCTTTCAAAAGAATTTATTATGCTGGTAATGCTTTCCTTTTTAATAGCCAGCCCCCTGTCATGGTTCATTTTGCACGCCTGGCTCCGGCAATATGCCTATCATGCCGACATCAGCTGGTGGGTATTCGCCGTGGCCGGACTGATGGGGCTGTTGATAACGTTGATCACGGTTAGTTTCCAGGCTGTGAGAGCGGCAATGACAAATCCGATAAAAAGTTTACGAACTGACTAATCCGGATCAAGTCAAAAATCTGGGGGGCTACGAATGAGCTCTTGTAGGCACAAAATAAAAAAGCACCTCAACGCTTTACTTTCTTACCAGTACTGCGCGTTTTTTTCTGCCTTGGGGCCCTTGTTATTTTGCCAGTAGCCTTATAATCTGCGATGATCTTGCTCATGATCTGCTGATCCTCGTCCGTTAAGACATGTGGTTCAACCACGAAGTCTACACCTTTTGGTTCTTTGATGTATCCCATTTTATTTATTTTTTAAAAAATTGGTGACAATGGACTCTTTGGCCAGGTTTACTCAATTCTGAATTTGCGGCGATCGTCGCCGCAAAAATTAGGTTTGATGAATCAATCATTAAATGAGCAAATGAATCAAAATTGGAGGCTATTTGGAGAAATAAATTCCAAATAATGTAAATTCATGTGTAAATTTAACTAAAAATACGATAATTAGAATGATTTTCCTATTCCAAATAACAAATTTCAGGTCTATCCGGGATACTTTTGAGTTTACTTTGGAAGCAGAGGCTGGACAAAGTAAACAAGAGAATCTATTTGAAATTGACGTTGCCGGAGGACAAAAACTTAGGTTACTGAAATCGGCCGTGATCTATGGTCCTAATGCATCCGGTAAAACCAATTTTATCCGGGCTCTCTATAACCTTACTGAGTTTATTAAAAAGTCCAAAGAGATCAGGGCTGAAAGCCCTATTCCCTATTATGAGCCTTTTGTCTTTGATGTGAAGGCGGAGCAGGCGCCTTGTAAGTTCTCCATTGAATTTCTGATGCCCGGAGAGGAGGCTTATGTGCGTTACAGATACCAGATTGAATTCAACAGAGAGGAGATTTTATCGGAGGAATTGGATTATTATCCCAAGGGCCAGAAACAGAATTTATTTAAAAGAATAGTAGATAGGGACGCTCCTGCGGTTCTGCATATCGGCCGGTTGGGAAAGAGCCTGGGATATAAAGAATATTCTCTTTTTAAAAATCAATTATTCCTCTCTCAGTTCGGTGGGGATATTCCGCATGAATTATTAACAGGAGTGTATCTGTATTTCAATACGGTTGAGGTCTGGAATGCGTTGGACGTTAATAGGATTAGCAGTCTAAGGGAAGAAATTGCCGATGAATTGTTGAGGCCGGAGAATCATCATCTTCTGAGCCGGATCAATAAGTTATTGAGAATTGCAGATACGAGAATTAATAGCATTAGTATTGAGAAGGATAGTGAGGATGAACGCCCTGTCGGTACAAAACGGGGTAAAATGTCCAGTATAGGCAATCGTGCAGGGAGCAGAATTTCAGCATCCCACACATTGTATGACAAAGGGGTTGAGGTGGGTGTGAAAGAATTGCCGCTTCGCCAGGAGTCTGCGGGCACCAACGTATTATTTGCCCTGGGAGGTATCATATTAAAGAGACTCGAAAAAGGAGGTGTTCTTTTCTTTGACGAATTGGATAATAGCCTCCATCCCAAACTCTCTAAATTCCTGGTCAGGCTGTTCAATAATCCGATCAGCAATCCTCGAAATGCTCAGTTGGTGGTAGCGACGCATGAAGTAACCTTATTGGACAAAGAGGTCTTCCGAAAGGATCAGATATGGTTCTGTGAAAAGGATAAGTTTGGATCGACGGAGATATTTTCTGCAAAGGATTTTGATGGTGTCCGCGATGATACGCCTTTTGATAAATGGTATATGAATGGCAAATTTGGTGGTCAGCCCAAGATTAAAGAACTAGAATTTATTTTTAACAATGAGTAAAAAGAAGCGGGCCCTGCGGACGACCATATTCATTGCTTGTGAGGGCAGGAATACCGAGCCCATTTATTTGGAAAAAATAGTGGAGGAGATAGAGGATCAGGGAGTCTTTGCTGTAACCATTTACCCGGATAAAAGCGATGATAGTCCTGTTTCTCATGCGCTTGGCCTGGTGCAGGAAGCCCGCTCCCGGATCAATGACTTTGATGTGGATCCTGCTTCATTTTATAAAATCCGTCACGGCTTTTGCGAAATCGGCGCAGATCGTTGAGTTCTTGCGGGCAAACGGCTACTTTCCGGCTTATGAAAAGAAGGCTTATATAGATACTTATTCGTTTTTAAAGGATAAGACTTCGCAGGTGATTGAGAATTCGGCCTGGCTGAAGTATGAGCTTGAAAAATCTGGTGCACTTCCCGCCGGCCCGGTATATCAATTAAACCCGTACACGGACGTGGATATATTGGTTGCCCGGTTGCTGGGTATAAATGAGCGTTGGATTTGGGGGACCGCTGGAACCCCTGTGAATGTTGCTGGTGTCGAATTATTGATACAGCCGCAGGCGGATTTGCACACACTTTGGATCTCCATCAGCACTTTTTTATTCGTTCCGCTTTGGGAGAATTTGCCGCTACTATTGATAAGACGACACAGATATTACCTGGCGGCCAGGGGGCTTTTATGCTGACGACTGCTGGAGCGTATGGTGGCTATATACTTGAATATAGGATAGATTACTACAAGGTGATGATAGCGTTATAGAACAGTAGATTCACTTTCGGTCTACGTAATTCAACCTGCTTTCTCTACCAATATCAACACAGTTTCGCTGGGATACGACCCGAATTTGACGGAAACAGCCAGGATATACGTCTATGCCTGTTTGCGTAGATGCCGGTGCATAATTTTATGGGTACGTGTGGTCGCGAGTGTATGGGCAGTTGTTCTATTATAAGCGACCGTCGATGCAAAAGGCCAGGTCCTTTTGGTTTTTTATGTACTGTGGTCAGGGTATGAAGCCTAAGGACATTTGTCTGCTGCAGTACAAGAATATTACGGATGAATTTATGGAATTCGAACGGGCTAAAACGGAAGATTCTTTTCAAGAGGCACCGCCTAGGATCTCGGTTTTTTTAGGTCCGGATATGCTACAGACAATCGCTGATTATGGCAACAAGGACAAATCTCCCGAAAACTACATCTTTCCCATCTTTGAGCGGGGCATGACACCACTCCGGCAATATGAAATTGTCGAGTATTTTACGAAGTTTATCAACAAATGGATGCAATATATCCTGAATGATCTGGGGATCGATAAGAAGGCTGGCTGTCAGGTAGCTCGACATACTTATTCTACTATGCGGCGGCAGGGTGGTGCGAGCCTCCTTGAAATAGGAGAGGAGCTTGGGCATAAGAAACCGGAAACGACCAAGAGATATGTTGGAAGCTTACCAATTGAACAAAGAAAAGCCAACGCTGGGCAATTGGAAGCTTTTAAGCGGAAAAGGGAAGAGTCATAGACAGTCTCGAACCAAGAATGGAGTTTATGATAAGGTGTATATCTGATACCAATAGAAGAAGGCTTCCGGGTTCGATTTTTTTAATTTATTAAGCCTGGTATTGAAGGGCTGCTCGATAATCCAGTTTTCCATGATAAGGGGATCGGTGAATCTCTCCATCATAATTGCTTTGCGTCGGATTAGGACGGAAAGATAGGCTGCTTTAGCCGCGTGTGCGATTGCCTTTTCTATATTATACGTTTCTGAAAATATATAACTCTTGATCTGGCGTAATCCCAACTGTAAGGTTTCGAATTCGCCCTTGCCGTCCTTGCCTCGCGTGCAGATATGCAATGCCGTATTGTAAATATCATCGAGCACAATATTAATGTCCTCTCCAAGTTCCCGGTAGCCAAGCTCGGTTAGTGCAAACCTTTCAAAGGTTGCTGCTATGGTTTCCGGATGATCGGACAACTCATAAAGATGCCCGACATCATACAATTGTTTGATTATTTCCATCACTCTGGTTGTACCTCCCTTCCTATATGGAATGCCGGTGGTATATGGAGCGAAGGCGGTTAATTTATCGCCCAGTAGATCATTGATAGAAGGGGCCGTGACGGAAAGGGGCTCACCTTCTTGCGTCACAAAAACGGAGTCTATGGGCAATTGTACGAGCTTCGTGTATTTTATCTCCTCGTAGAGGATATCTAATAAGACGTATTCTTCCTGTTGCGCGGTCTTGTACAGTGGTTGATAGTAAAATTTATAGTGGGCCTTGCTAATGGCGTAACCGGCTGTTCTTTCTTGCTCCTCCGCACGGATAAATCCTTGCTCGTTGACAATCTTGTCGAATGTCAGTTGCAGGTCGATCTTTTCCGACATGATGATATCGATGTCGATAGACAGCCGTCTGGAGGAATTCATATGCAGCATCAGGGCGGTCCCACCTTTGAAGGTAAAGGAGAGTTTGTTTGCCGCCAGCCCTTCGAGTAAAAAAAGTGCCCTGATCACCTTTTCCACCAGGATCGGATCTGCATTTTTATTTTCTGCCGATGCCTGTCTGAGCCATTCAGGGGTCAGCGTTTTCCTAGAAATCATGGCTGTTAAATGATTTTTTAGTAAAATTGTTCTTTTCCAGAAAGACCTGCATTTCTTGCCGTTGCCCTTTTCTGCCAGCGTAACGCAGAAGTTTGCTCTGATTTATGGGAAAGCGGTCCCGGGCGTTTCTGAAGACCGAAACCAGTTCGGTTCCTTTTAGGTATTCGAATTCATTATCGGTGAACAGATCGACCAGCATTTTTTCGATTGTAACGGTAGGAATGTTTTCGCATGTCTGAAGGGGCGCTTCGGAGATCAGGTGTCTGACAATGATACTTTGCTTTTCCGGCAGGATATAGTGATAGATGGTCTCCGTATCTGGTTTCAGCCAGATATGTTTGAAATTTTCTTTCAGGTATTCGAAAACTGCTTGCATGGATTCTTTTTCCACATCGATCAATATGAATCTTGAACTGGACAAATGTTGCTGAAAGCTCCTGACCATGTCATTTTCCCACAGGCAATACTGGATATAAGGGAACTTAGTCTTTATTTTCTCGCTAAATTTCTTCAATTGTGAACGAATAGGCGGATAAAACCGGATGCTTGTTCCTCTGATGAATCTGCCCCTTCCCGCTCTTTCGAGGACGCCTGTTTTAACCAGTTCATATACTCTCCAGTTAACGGTAGATTTGGGAACGTTTGGCTGGAATTCCCGGTAGAAGGCAAGAATATCCGCTGTCGTAAATTCGATGTTTACGGCAAACTTTTCCTTTAATGCGTCAATTTGGAGGTCGCTAATAGCTGAATATTTGGATAAATTTATCAAATTATCGTCAATTATCGGCAAATATTGCCAGTAATTTGATTCGAAATGTATCAAATTATCGGCAATAATGAATAGATATTGCCAATAATTTAGTTTAAAATTAAATATTTTACTAAGATAAGTTGACAATTGCTGACTATGGCAATAAGGACAAGTCTCCGGAAAACTTTGTCTTTCGCATTTTTCAGCCGGGCATGACGCCGCTCAGACAATATGAAATAGTTGAGTACTTCACCAAACTCATCAACAAATGGATGCAATATATCCTGAATGATCTGGGGATCGATAAGAAGGCTGGTTGTCAGGTAGCTCGACATACTTATTCTACTATGCGGCGGAAGGATGGTGCGAGCCTTCTTGAAATAGGGGAGGAGCTTGGGCATAAAAAGCCGGAAACGACGAAGAGATATGTTGGTAGCTTACCAATTGAACAAAGAAAAGCCAACGCTGGGCAATTGGAAGCTTTTAAGCGGAAAAGGGAAGAGTCATAAGCTTCAAAGCGATGGGGTATTTTCTATCTGGCAAGTATATAGGTTAGTAAACAGATTTCTTCCGCTCGATCACCTTATAGACGACTACTTTGATGTGATGGCCTTGGAAGGAATATAGGCTCAGCTCTGCGGGAAATGGCCGAAGAGCTGGGCCGAATAAAGAGAGCTGAAAATCAACCCTTAATTTTTTTCTTTGAATTCGTACGGGTCCTTTTCGGGGCGGGAGCCTTTTTAAATTTACCAGTGGCTTTGTAGTGGGCGATGGCCTCGCTGATGATGCGACGATCTTCCTCTGTCACAACATGGGGTTCGACTACAAAATCCACGCCTTTTGGTTCTTTTATGTATCCCATTTTATTTAATTTTTAAAGTATTGGTCAATTAATTTTTTGGCTGCCTCACGGCCGATCGCCATGCGATGGCCGCCGATATTGTGAGCGCCGAGTGTTTTTTCATAATGCGCCATGAGCTTTGTTTTAGATACAAAAGCAACGAACCCTTCATATCCTTTGTCCCAGGACGTTTTACATGCGAAAGCAAATAGATTACCGGGTACACCCTCGTATAGCTTCGGCTTGCCGAAATTGAACGGGGCACTTTCAACCAAATGAAGGAAAATGTGGTCGTGATAGTCACTGAAGCTGACCAGTCCCTGCACGATGTTCCTATTCCCCTCGATGGTCAGTTTGTATACTGTCCGATCATCCATCTTCGCCTCTGACTTCCAGTTGAATTTCCAGCCTGCCTTTTTCGTGATGCCTTTTAAATCCGTCACTGTCATCGGAAGAACTTCCGTAGGGAAGCTGTCCTGGGAGATGGTGTTCCGGATGCTGTTGGTAAGCCTATCTATCTCAATGCCAATGTGATATCTACTGCCTTTCATGGTATACAAATTTACAAAAATTAAGTGATTGAAATCGGGAAAATATTGCCTTGGCTGGGCATTATGGGGCAACCAGACCTGTGTTTTTGCTAAATCATTGACCTGGCCCCTCGGGATATAGAGGCAGGATGTTTTGAGCCAATCGGACGATATTTCGGTGGCCTATGATCCGGGATACGATGGTTCGGGTGCTGTATACTGGAAATTATGCTGTTCACTGACCACCGTATTATTATTTGAAGTGACCACTACTCATATTGATTATCAAGCGCTTTGATGGTCAATTACAAACATAATTGAGTGATCTCGCCTTGCATAATTTCCAGTGGTGTAACAAAGAGTGTAACGAATTGAACCTCTGGAAGTTTGACTTTGAATGGGGGATACTGGCAGAGGTTCTGGGCACCGAGGGGATATTCCGGTCTTCCAGGATATGCGGGGAAAGATGGCATCTTGTAGGCCGGGCTATATTGGCTATTCTAGGCACTGGGCGTCCCGTGGCTGGTTGACGGTGTTATATTTATTTAGTAAGTTTAGAAATGATTGAGAATATTAGGACTCTACGGTGGACTGTGAAAATTTCGAAGGATGCCACCTTTGAGGAAATGCAAGACACTATCCGAGCTGCAACCGATAATCCAGCTTTTCAGCTTGACAGGGGTCAGTTTGACCGTTTTAAGGCGCTAGACCCAGTTGAAAGGGAACGACGGGAAAAGATGATACAATTGCTAGGCCCCCTTTACGACGAATATGCCGACCGCGAGGATGCCGAGGCGCTCAAGCGAAAAAAGGAGATCAATGATATTCTCCACTATATCCAGTTCGCGAGCGATGATGATTGGAAGATCATTGAGATGCGGGAGAGCCCGGATTTTATCATTGAGGTCAAGGGAGAAAGGATTGGCCTGGAGCTTACAGGAATTTATGACCAGGGCGTCGTTGCGCAGGTTAGTAAGAGAGGCCAGGTGTGTGCCAGAGCTGAGCACGATTTGCGGGAGGCTCACCCTGAAATGACCGGATTAATAAATGTTTTCTTTGATTCGGAGAAATCGAAAGATGTGCCTGCCAGGGGCATGGCACTAGAATTAACCAACTACCTTGCGGCCGTTATGACGGGTGGACAACCGGAAAAGCCGGCGTTTCTGCTGAACGTGGATATTAAGCCACAAGCAGCCTTGCAGATCGCATTGGCAGAAAACTATTTCGTCAAAAACATTGATACCGGGGTACTTGATGATCTAATTGCTCAAAAGGAATCGAAGATCGACAAATACAAAGAGAATACTGGCCTTTCACAAATTTGGCTCCTGGTCATAATAGATGGCGTTTCCGAAAAATCGGCCCCGGTAATTACTCCGGAGATGCTGCCGCAGCGAAAGTTTGTGTTCGACAAGGTTATCATTTACGACAGTTTCAAACAAATTGGAATTGCGTATCCCCCTCCTGATGGCAGGAAATAGATATGCCCAGGCCATCAGGAGGGTCATACCTTTTGACTTATTGGCCGGATTTAATTGCAAAATGACGAAGCTGGTCAGCACGGGAAAAACCTCCGGAATCGTCATCGTCATTTATAAATCTATTTTCGGCCATTTCTTTGACATACCAGCGAAGGTTTCCTTTCTCTTTTTTTAACTCTACTGAATATCTCGAATATTTAAGAGGCGATTTTTTGCCAGCAAACTGTAGAATGAAATTAAAATGGTGGGTTTGGGTTGTGTCTATGTCGCCTTTGATTTCAAAGGGAATTTTTTGGTGATAAGGATGACCATTCATTAGAACGCTCACTACATCTCTTCCGACTAAGGCGCCAGTAACGATATCGGGCTTGATATTGGTCTGCCTTGTTACAAAGCGATCGATCGGTTTTAAGAGATTGCTTACAATGGAAAAGAATACTTGTTCTTCATTTTCCATAGGTGAGAAGTTGAATATCCAAATTTCAACATCTGCTACATAGTGTGTTTCCCATTGGGCTGTTTGCTGAAGAAAAATGGGGGGATTGAATTTTAAATACCCTTCTAAATTGGGGAACGCGATCTTTTTGATTAATGCTTCAATATAGTGATGGGGCGCATTAACCGTTTGTCCGTCAAGCCTCATGAAATATTTATTTCCGGTTTGGTGGGGGGAATAGGTGCTTTGCTGTAGTTCTATTATACATACGCTGCTACCTGAACCGTTTTCTAATATTTCGACTTGGAATCCGCTGGCCAACGGCGTAAGATTCGTGCTGATTTTGCTGACTACAGTATCTTTAGGCAAATGAGTATCAAAGTTTGTTAGCGGCCCTTGACATTCCTTTATTTTTTTTCCGTTTTCCAATTTTACTGTCTTCTCTTTTGGGGCGCCCCACACAATAACACCGCCCGAGGAATTTAGAAAGGCGCATGCGGATTGTAAGATTCCGTCCCATTGGGAGTCTGTTATATTTCCGGTCGGGACACTCTTGAATTCAAGAAAATTATTTTCTCTTCGCTGGGCCTGGAAATAGTCTGCTATCTCTTGGTATGTTATCTGTCGTAGCGGTTTGCCAAATATTTGTTGAACGTAGTCCATGATGTATGAATTTTCAGATGGTAACTCATTCTGGCAGTATGCGGACTGCGATGCAAACATACGACTGGCAATGCGGAGGGCCTAATGTTCATAAAGAATGGGGCTAACTTCTTCGGAAGTTTGTGAGGATACACTTGGTTGTAGCAAGTTCATAGCGGCAGCAGGCGAGGATGACTTCTTTTAGCTTTTCACTGGCGCATTGGACACGGGAGAATTGAATGTTTAGATCAGGATGGGAATTGAAAATCAAGTAAATGATCAATGGACCAGGTTGTTTTCTGTCCTGTGGAGATAAAGGCTTCTTCCGGCATAATGTCGAGTACGGAGTCGTCGATGCCGCTTGCTTGCATTATTTCGCGGATTTCACCCATCCTTGTTTTGAGTGTATTGACGAAACGCCAGTATCTTGTGTTACCGGCAAGTAATTTAAGGTACCTGGCTCTTAAGCCGACAAAGTCATTGGACTCAATAAGGTGGTAAATCTCCCTGCTAATTGTTTCGGCCTCCTGTAATCGGCCGGAAAATATCAGCAATTCGTATTTGAACATAAGACAGCTTATCAAATTCTCCTGATGTGCCAGGAATTTATAGCTTTCCGCTGTCTTGCCCACGTAGTCGATATAGGTGAGGAGGTTTTCTTCGTCCTCTTTATTCAGGGGCGCTGCGGCGGAAAGAGTTTTGTTGTTCCAGTGGCTGAAAGTGTGGGTGATAAACATTTTCGTAAAGGACCATTTTATTTTGTCCATAGCAAGATTGCTCATTGCCAGGTAGTTGGTTTCCTTAAATGCGAATTCTATTAGTTGTTTTAGTCGGGTGGAATAGACGGCGGCGAATGTTTCCCACTCCTGGTAGGGCTTGGTTTTTGTCAGGTCACCCGCTTTCCAGTATAGGGAAACCATGTTGTTTGTCAGGTCGTTGATGAGCACCCTTTCCTCCGCTTCGAGGATATGGGCGTATGCCATTATGACGAGGCTTTTGTTATCGGGTTCGCTGGTTATGAGCTGCTGGATTTGAGTATAAAACTGTTGTATATTTTCCCGACTGCTTCCCTTGAAGCTGGCTAAGGACCGGAAGGATCTTTCGAGTTGCAGGAACGACCCTATTTTTTCGGTGGCCAGTAGTTGGTTGGTTCCGGATTTCAGGTCGCCTTCGGTAATGATCCCCAACAAATATTTTGCATTTAGAAACGTATAGGTCAGCATGGAACTGATTTCGGGCGGGAATTCGCCGGAATGTTGCTGGGCATGTTTGAGAAAGTCCATAGCCTTGTATAGGTCTGCATGTTGGAAATAGGCGATCCCGCAAACAAGGTTAAAGGTAGGCGATGCTGTCGTGCGGGGATGAGTTCTCTGCTCTATTTCAATGATCCGCTGAAAATCGGCCTTGTTAAGCAATAGGAGGCCGTATTCGTTAATAAATGCAATATTTTGATCGACGCTGTAGACTTCGTTGTCCTCGTCGATGACAATCCTGGTTGCCTTTGAGGTATCAATTAAGGTTGGATTGAAATGTGGGTTTAATCTTCTCAGTAGCATTCCTTTTTCCAGGGTGTGTTTATACATTTCCTGAATCTTTTCAGGTGTAAGCGGCTGGCTGAACTGAATATTGAAGCTCTTGGGATATTTTTGGGTGGGATATTTTTTTGATAGATTTCGGAAAACATGATCCGCCTGCTCTATGTAGAATTTGTCAGTATAGCAATCATAGAGTATATAGTAGGCCGGCATTGCATAGTTGGATAGGTAGTGTATGTTACTGACGGGTACCGGGTACGAAATGGAGCCGTCTTTCATGGGTTTAATGGAATTGGTCGCTTTGAGTTGGATGGAGAAATGAAAGTTCGTGTATAAATCGTCTTGTTTGACTTCGACAATGAAATCATTTCCTTTGTCGCGGATGTTTTCCGGGCGCACTTCAAATAGCCGTGGATCAAGCAGGCATAACAGTTTATTCCTGGAGACGGTTTCCAATTCCTCGTTTCGGTTAGCAGCAGGGAGGGGTATGTCTCCTCGGGAGGTTTTTTTCATAGGGGAATGTACAAATTATTAGTGATTGTTTTGGCGGATGGTCTGGAATGGGTAGTGCAGATCGTTAATTTGGGGTTTTAGGCAATGTTGTGCTGCCGGAGTAATAAGTGTTTTACTGGGTAGAAGCCTTTAACTGCTCCAGTTTTACGATTTCGGTTTGCACTATTTTCTGTCGAAGCTGCCGCTGTTTTGCAGTTGTTGCTTTTGTTGCTGTTCTGAAGTCCAGACAGGATTTATTGATCTTATTCAATACTCGTAGAACACGCTGTTTCTCACTTGAAATATTAAATACCGTTGCGACTTTACCGATTTTGAAAAGCATAGCGCAGGCGATCTTTAACGTAGCCGGATTTGCATTAAAGGAAGCTATATTGTCACCCAGCATGTCGAGTGCTTCAATACAGGCACGAAGGAAATAAATGTCTTCTCTGGAGATATCGGCATACTCGGAGTCAGGGGTAACAAGGAGGCTTTCCATAGCGTCTGTGAGACTTTGTACCAGTAGTACTCCGCTTTCAGCGGCTATGAAGGCAATATACGTGTACGCTTCCATCAGGTACTTCCTGACTTTTATGTCGTAGACGTATTCTTCGATGATCAGGCTATTGAGAAATGCAAATTTTATTTTTATTGTTTTGTCTCTGGGGTCTATTTCGTCAAGGGCAACTATTTCGTGCTTTACCTTCTGTATTTCATTATAGAAAAAAATGCCGAGCTGTTTTTTTCTATAGGTAGGTATTTTCTTTTTGGGTATCACACTTTCTTCCAGTATCTTCTTTTCCCATTGGTATTTGTATTGAGCAACCGCATCGGGCTTTAGCTTTTTGCCGGATCCGAGTTTGCCTTTTGCAAGTCCGGCATCGGCCTGGCTGGCATGAACAAGACATAATACGGCGAGGTTCTTAATGGTATTATTGCTGTTGTTCCCGTCGATATGGTGAACATTGATTTCTTTCCCGTGGCCGTCCTTTTGGCAAATGCAGCAACAGTGCTTATTCCGGATCAGCAGATTACGCTCTGTTGTCGCCGGTAGTGATTTTCTCATTATATGAAAGGGCGTTAAGTTTGATGGATTTGCGGCCGGATTGCGTTCAAATATATAATTTTAATAATTTATTACAATACTGTAGGGAAATAACCTTCCTTGCCTGGCGCCTGTTGGGGGGCAGGGATAGTACCGGAAGGAACAGAGGTGGGAATTATACCTGAAATGTTGGTGCTTTCAGTGGACTGGTCGGAAGGCTGGCGGCCTACTCCCTGTCAGACTGGTCCTCTTCAGGTGGAGGAGGGGCTGCACCTAACGCCCCTCCCAACCTTTTGGCGCAGGTCTGGTCGAGGAATCTGTTGACGATCTCCAGTTCATGCCAGGTTTTGGGGTTGAAGAATGACGTCGGCTTGGTCGAGGAAAAATGCGTTGATTTATGCCGGAGGAGGACAAGGTCCTCGATCAGGCCTTTGAAATCAATCTTGCTTTTGGTGTTGAGCCCCTTATCTGTAAGGATGGTGGACAAGGCGTTGATCAGGTCCGAGTGATAGGGCAAATACTTTTTAAGTTCTTCCTGATTATTCACCAGGGTCAGTTCTACACGGCTGGAGCCATCTGCGAAATATCCATCTAGGATACGAAAGTAAAGGAAAAAGGCGACCTCGTGATCTGCCGACACAAGTGATCTCCTCGCCTGGGACATAAAGGTTAATGCAGGTAGATGCGGTTGGGCGGCTGCTATATAAGCGAGCATTTTATCCGAAAATTCGTACTCCGGGTATTGCTCGGGCATAGTAACTGTGCCGAAACCACGTATCATATCGTTGTACAATAAGGAACTTTCCTCCTCTGTCTCTCCGTAAAGATTCACAGTGGGCTTAGAAGTGTCGAACTTCGGCGCAGGGAAATGATGGAACACCGTCAGGAGGCCTTCGATAAGCTTTGCGGCTTCGTTAAGGTGTTCGGTATAGATGCGGGACTGTGCGTAGAACAGTTGCTCGACGTCTTCACCTGGTCCGGGCTTTTTCTTATATAGCTCAATTTCATCAGTAGACATTTTTCGACGCATATACAAAGTAAGTTCGGGCAAATCATTTTTAGGATTCTTGCCTGTGGCAACAAGAGATACCTCCCACGAGCCAAGTGGAAAAGAGAAATTTCGAGGGAAAATGGAGGCTTTATAGGCGAAGCAATGAACGGATATTATCATAATATCATAACAATGGATAAGAAAGGTATTGCTTTTTTAGGGATAACTAAAATGAGGCCACTGCGGCCTCATTTTAGTTATTGGGGCTTCTATGTCAGTCATTGCATTTACCGCCCTCGTTCAGTTTGCCCCAATTGGCCTGGACGGAAGGTTGGAGCCCGGTGTTGACGTACGATCATGGAAGGAAAAAGGTCAAGGAATTGCGCGTATTCATGCGTTTTGTTATCGAGGTTGTGCCAGTCCAGGCGCTTTTGTAAAATGGATTATAGGATATCTCCCAGTGTCTTATTCCTATGGTGGTGTCAAATTCTTGAAAGGTGGCGCACGCTACCAGTGGCGGCGTGGTAACGGATAAGAGTTCGGGTCTTGCTGAAGGACAGAAAAGGTAAAGGAATGGACCTTTTGGAAATGTTGCCGACGATAATGCGGTGAAAAGTAGGATTATGATTCTTAATTAACTTAATCTATTCGAATTTGGCTTAACCAACGATTTGTGCAAATAGCTTATGCAAATTCGAATATTTTAAAGAAATAACGGGAAATATCTGTAGACTTTTATGTTCTCGGTATCATATGCTAATAACCGACGGCAATTATGACCTGGAAATCAAGAATAAGTAAATGGCTGAAAATCAGATAATACAAGTCTTGATCTCGAACGCCATGGATCAATAAAAAAGCCTCGAATATTTCGAGGCTTCGTGGGAGTTGACGGGTTCGAACCGCCGACCCTCTGCTTGTAAGGCAGATGCTCTGAACCAGCTGAGCTAAACTCCCTTCTTTGTTTTCCTTCAGAACCGGTTTCGTTCTAAAGGAGTGCAAAGATAAGGGCTAATTTATTTCTACAAAATTTTTTTGCCCTCAATTTTAAAAAAACCTTCCCTAAATCCGTCATTCTCTGACCTTTGCAATGATTGACGAGAAGATTTTCAGCTTGTCCAGGACCAACAGCCCGAAAAAAGCGCTCATCAAGACCGCCGCTACCCCTACCATCCCGACCGCATAATAATGGATCGTCCATTCCAACGCGATCTTCACCCGATGAAAAAGCCCCATCTTAACGCCAGGACTCCCCTCATACAGCGAAAACTGTAAAGTACAGAACTCATTTTCCGTATTGTAATTTCCCAGATCCACCCCCAACTCCTGGATCTGCGTCTCGATCTCCAGGATCTTCTCATGAAGACTGACAAAATCACTGATCGCCCCGCCCTTACTCTTCAACTCATTCAAAGAAGCCAAGGTCTTTTCCAGGGAGGTCTGCTTGGCATTCAGCTGCCGGTATTCATTCGTTTTATCGATCTTGGTGATAGTCGTCGACCGCAGCTCGCCGATCTGCTGTACGGCATGATAGAAAGAGTCGAATAGGGCAGGGGTAACCCCGATGGACAGGTTCAGCTCCCGGTTGCCCTTTTTTCCCTGCCCCTTCTCATACTGGATGGGGGCATTGAAGGTCCCGGCTGTTTTGCGGATCAACGCCTCGTCTTCCTCAAAATGCAGGGTCTTGGATTGCACCGTAGCCGTCTTTTCATATTTCTGGGAACTGGAAAAACTTCCCGGCGCAGGGGCCGTATTCAGGTTGCCGATCTTCTCCGAGGCATAGTTCTTCCGCAGGTTCTGCAGGCTGCTGAAGAAATCGCTGCTTCCCCCCTCAGCCTGGCCCTCCACAGTTCTCGCCCCCCAATAGCCATAGGATAGCCTGAACAGGAATAGCAACACAAAAAGCCCTCCCAGCAGCAGGGCGACCTTGCGGAACCTCTTCTTAAAATTGGTGATCATATAACGACGATTTAGGTTTAGCATTAGCCGATCTCATCCAAGGCAGGAGGCAATAACATCAGCAGCCAGATCAGCGCCCCAAACCCGCAGACTGCGAGGAAATGAGTTAACCTCTTTCCATTCCGTTGCGCAAAGGGACCAGGGTGGAGGGTAAGGATCGTCAACGTACCGGAAGAAGGCGTATAAAGAGGACTCTTTTTGATCGCCTTTTCATAATACGTACGATCCTGGTTATTGCCGGTTCGTTCCAGGTAATCTTCCCTGCCGGGCCCCTCCTTCCTGAAATCCTCCCAGCTGGCTCGGAAGAATTCATCCCATAATACATCTTTTATGGATGGATCATGATCGTTGCTGAGTTGTTTGGTATAACGAACACACAGCCATGCTTGCGGTCCTAAGGGATCATGGGCAGGACTCGCATCCCCTCTTCCCTGCCTCTGGGTGATTTCTGTCGCCGCTTTAGGCGTGACCTCGGGAGCCTCCCCGATCAAGGTTCCCTTCCCCCCATCGGAGGAGGGAGGCGCAACGAACACTTCCTTGTCCAAAAGAGGAACGACTATAAAAATATCGAAGTTCAGGTGTTGACTATTGACCTTACCGGTTACATACCTTCGATTTATGGTTTGCGCTAATTCTTTGGCCACATAATAATCCTGGAACGCATAATATTTCGTTGGCTTGTTTTCCCCGATCTGACTGATCTTTGGCAGATTTGTCTGTTGACCCGTAGCAGTATCGATATATAACTGTAGGAGGATGGTCATGCCGCCGATAGCAAAAGCCGCGACCATTGCGTAAGGCAATACATTTCTTGCCTTTATCTTTAATAACTTAATACGCGGCCTTAACCAGATCAACACTGGAATCCAGGGCAGTACGAACGGCAGCCCGAAATAAGCAAGCTCCTCGCTGATCCACAGCGAGCAGGGCCGCATCACCAGCCACCAGTCCAGGAAGCTGTAGACAAGCATGAACCCGGCGGCAATCCATAAAAAAGGCAGAAAGATAAATCGGATCTTATAGCGCATCGTATTCATTCAATAGAATAAGGTTCCCTTTCTTCAGGGCTTTCTCAAATCCTCCGGTCTTTCATCTTCATCCCCGAACCTCCCAACCCTACGGCTTCCAAACATTATTCTCCCGGTTCACATCCGGCAGCACCTTATCCGGATCTATCGTCACGGAGACCAGCGTCCCATGCGTACCGCCAGTTCCACTCGTCCCAACAGCTTCACTCTTAACACCAGTGGCTCCACTCGTACCAGTGGTTCCACTCGTCCCAACAGCGCCAGCCGTCCCAACAGCACCAGCCGTACCCGTGGTGCCCGCATCCCCCACCTTCACCACATGCACCCCCGACTGCAGCCAGGTCTCCACCGGCAACGACACCCGCTGCTTCGTCCCATCCTTCCACACCAGCTCCACCACCACCGGCATCACCATCCTGTCCAGATTGGCGATCGTTACCTCGACACCCTTCCCCGGATCATAGGCAACATTCTGCACCGCCAGATCCAGCCCCCAGTTATGGAAGAACCACTCCCGCCAAAACCAGGACAGATCTTCCCCCGCCTCATTATCCATCGTCCGGAAAAAATCATAAGGAGTAGGGTGGCGAAACGCCCACCGCTTAATATATTGTCTGAATGCATAATCGAACCGCTCTTTGCCCAACACCACCTCCCTCAACAGCACCAACCCCAGGGCCGGTTTGAAATAAACCATCGGATGCCGGTATTTTTCCGGGATCCCATCCGCCCGCGTCATCATCACCGGAGCCGCCGGGTCCTTTAAAAGCGGCACGATCTCCTCCACCGGGTTACCGCCGCCGGGAGCATACTCCCCATCCCGCTTCGGCGCATATTCCCCCTTATTAAAAGCATCCGAAGCATACACATCTATGAACGTGTTGAACCCCTCATCCATCCACGCATATTGCCGCTCGTCGGAACCGACGATCATGGGAAACCAGTTATGGCCGATCTCATGGGCCGTTACCCAATATAGCTCACTCCCCTTATCGGTGATCCCGTCAAACACAATCCCCGGATATTCCATCCCTCCCGCAATCCCCGCCTCGTTAATGGCTACGGGATAGGGGTAGACATACCATTGTTCGGAGAAGTATTCCATCGATGCTTTCAGGTATTCCGTCGCCCGCCCCCAGGCGCCTTCCCCCGCACTCTCTACCGGATATACCGACATGGCCAGGGATTTTTTGCCTCCCGGCAAATTCACCCGCGCCGCATCCCAGATATAAGCCCTCGAAGTGCCGAAGGCCACATCCCTTGTATTGTACATCTTAAAATGCCAGGTCAGCAACCCCCGCTGTACCGGCCGGCTCGCCGGATCCCCCAGATCGGAGGCGGCATGGATCATCACCGTCTTATCGCTGGCTTTGGCTGCCGTCAACCGGGCCATCTCCCGGGCCGTCAATACCTCCTGCGGATTGACCAGCTCCCCCGAACCCGCCACGATCATGTCCCAGGGCACCGTAACTTTATAGTCGAAATTGCCATACTCATTATAGAACTCCCCGCTGCCCAGGAAAGGCAATACATTCCAGCCCTGGCTGTCATCATACACACACATACGGGGATACCACTGCGCGATCTCATAGATCTTACCGTTCTTCGTCGACACATAATCCGTCCGGTTGCCGAAATCTCCCGGTACCGTATAATGATAGCTGATCAGGATATTGATCTTGCCGCCTCCCGCGGATAAGGCCTGCTTCAGCCGGATCTGCAGACGGGTATCCGCCACCACATAATCCGCGGCGACCGTCAGGCCCCCTTGCTCTACCTTCACCGACTCCAATTCGGACCCGTCCGTATGCTGGCCCGGGCCGGGACTAAAAGAAGTAAAATAATTGGAACGGGCATCCTTCCGGTAGGTATTCTGATCCAGGTACAGCCATAAGGAATGCAGCGTATCCGGGCTGTTATTGGTATAGGTGATCGTTTCGCTGCCGGATAATTCGTTCTTTGCCGTATCCAGCTGGGCCTGTATCGTATAATCCGCCCTGTTTTGCCAGTAATTGGCAGCCGGCGCCCCATTCGGCGAATGCCAGGGCTTCCCCTGATCACTGTAAAATCCGGGAGCAAAGACCGTCTGTGGATCGTATCCGGGCGCTACCGTCTTTTCCGGCAGACCCGCAGTCACCTGACCATCCGAAGCGTTCAATAAAGTTAATAAAGCCAGCGCGAGCAGGGAGAAATACAGGGAGAGCCTCTTCATGATGATATGATTTCGCCGGCTTTGGCACCGGTCGTCTTGCAATATAGTAATTTTTGCAAGGTTCAGTTTAACTGAACCACCGGCAACCGGTAATGAAGACCGTCCACCGCGAATAATTCGTCGATCTCGAAGGTCCAGAGTTTAAAAAGAGGAGATTTGGAGATATGTTTTTCAACGGAAGCTTTGTCTTCGGCCGAGACCGTAATCCATACCCGTTGCGTTTCCATCGACACCACATAATGATCTATCACACCTTGTTCGATCAGCCGGTTTATGTAAGTTCGGTGAGGGGGAACAAGCGCTGCAAATTCATCTGTCATTTCAAATTGTATCGTCACCTGGAATTTTCGCATAACACTTCTTACTTTATCCTAACAAAATTTCCATTCTATTGTTCAGAAAAGGGCTTTCCGCCCCCCTCTACTATAACATACGTCCACAATCCCCCGTCAGTTGCCTCACCCGAGTCCTACAATGTCCAGTCGATCACCTGGTTCACCCACTGCGGGCGGTAGGGAGTCGTCACTTTAATATAATTATCGGTATAACCCTCCATCATAGGCGTTTTCACATGCCCTTCCAGCAGCACCTTCCTTACCTGCCCCTCATGCTGCCGGGTAAAATATTGCATTTTCTGGTAAGACAGGTTCCGCAGGATCTTATTACGCTCATTGCGGACAGCAACGGGAATTACCGGCTTGATCTCCAACGCCTTCGTATGATCCCGTTCGGAGTAAGTGAATACATGTAAATACGATACCTCCAATTCATGCAGAAATTCAAAAGTCTCTTTAAAATGATCCTCCGTCTCCCCGGGAAACCCTACAATCACATCCACCCCGATCGCACAGTGTGGCATGAGCGACTTGATCAGCGCCACCCGAGAGGCATACAGCTCTCTCTTATAACGCCGGCGCATCAACCCCAGGATCCGGTCACTCCCGCTCTGCAGCGGAATGTGGAAGTGCGGCATGAACTTATTGCTGCCCGCCACCCATTCGATCATCTCAGGACTGAGCAGGTTCGGCTCTATGGAAGAGATACGGTAGCGCTCGATCCCCTCGATCCTATCCAGTTCCTTCATCAACCCAAAAAAATCCTCCCCCGCGGCACCTCCATCCGGCCCCTTCCCAAAGTCCCCCAGATTCACCCCCGTCAGCACGATCTCCTTCACATTGCCCTCCGCCGCAATCCGGTGCACACTGGCTACCGTCCGGGCCGTGGTATCGCTCCGGCTCTTTCCCCGGGCCATCGGGATCGTACAAAAAGAACAATTATAGTCGCATCCATCCTGTACTTTCAAAAACGTCCTCGTCCGGTCATTCAGGGAATAAGAAGCATTAAACCCGCTCACATCTTCAATATCACAACTGCAGATCCGGGCCGAATCCCCCTTGGACAGCTCCTTCAGATGCTGCACGATGTTGAATTTCTCCGCCGCCCCCAATACCAGGTCGACTCCCGGTATCGCCGCAATAGCAGCCGGCTTCAGCTGCGCATAGCAACCCGTAATCACCACCAGGCTTTCCGGCGACTTCCGCTGGATCCGCCGCACCAGGTGCCGGCATTCCTTATCGGCATTGTCCGTGACGCTGCAGGTATTGATGACATACACATCCGCGGGCTCGTCGAACTCCCTTTTCTCGAATCCCTCGCTTTCCAGCAGACGCGATAGGGTAGAAGTCTCCGAGTAATTGAGCTTGCAACCCAGCGTGTGGAAGGCGACCGTCTTATTTCGAA
>DATMGS010000037.1:0-119715 GCA_035555335.1 Puia sp. | reverse complement strand
ACAGAAAACTGTTCAATTACGCCACATTGAGAAACGTATAGGGGCTCTTCAGCTAAATATGGATGAACTTAAAAATTTATTTACAAGAACCTCATTACTAACAACTTAAAAGTTAGTTGTACAGAAATAGCTATACAGGTGGTCTCGTCCTGCAATAGCTATACCCTATTGCGTCCTGATCATCCATCATGCAGGATGCTTTTTTAATGATTTTTGCGGGTTATCATTTACATTGTCCGGTCGCCTGAAGCGCGGCTTCCCAGCCAATGATGGCATTTTTACGAATGTACTGCCCGATTTCACCGTTTGATTTAATGACGCGGTGACATGGTATCAGGAACGCTACAGGATTACTGAGGAGGGCTGTTCTCACGGAACTTGAAGCGCCTTTATAGCCTGAACTGTGAGCAAGCTCACCGTAAGTGGTCAATCCGCCTGCCGGAACCTTTAACAAGGTTTCCCATACCTTAATCTGGAACTCGGTACCTTTCAGATGCAGTTTAATTACATCCAGCTTCCTCCAGTCCTGCGAGAATACACGCAGCGCATTTTGCTGGACCATGTCTAACGTCCTGCTATACGTTGCGTTTGGAAACGTCCGGACCAGGTTCTGTAATGTCTTTTCTTCGTCTTCGTCAACGAATGTCATGTGGCAAATACCCTTTGAAGTCGAAGCTGCCAGCATTTTCCCAAACGGCGAATCAGCGTATGTGTAATTGATTTTTAGTGATTCACCACCATTTTTAAATTCGCCGGGGGTCATACCCTCAACTTTTACAAACAGGTCGTGCAGGCGGCTCGTGCCGGACAACCCGGTTTCATACGCGGTATCAAATATGCTTGCACCGGTATTTTTTAGTATATCCTTTGCATGTTCGACACTCAGGTATTGTAAAAACTGTTTCGGTGTAACACCGGCCCAATTCTGGAACATTCTTTGAAAATGAAAAGGACTCAGATTTACGTGTTCCGCTACATCCTCCAGCTTGGGTTGTAATTTATAATTTTCCTTGAAAAAGCTGATCGCTGATGCCACCCGCTTATAATCCAGTTCTTGTTGCGTTTCCATTACTTTTAAATATAAAATGAGGGGATGGAAAGATCCAGGATTTGCTAAATTTGATTAATTCAAAAAACCGGTACGGCAATCTCATTGCCGTACCGGTTAAAACCTTAATAATATCTAAATCTCAATTTTCCCGTTTGCCGGCAGTTAGTGTTTCCATTATTTTTTTCATTTTGTTATTATTGTTTAATAATCGTATTTTGATCAAGTGTAAGTAACCACTTATTTTGTTTTTTTACAATTATATAAGTTTTCATGTGTCGCTCATTTTGGTGTTTTACTCCTGGGGGGAATTCATAGTCGCTACATTTATGAACAACATTAGCAATCGCAACGGTTGGGCTCAAAAACCGGATTGTAATGTTTTCTACTGTCAACGAAACACCTTTTAGAATTGTTTGACATAAAGGCCGCAGCTCTTTCATAACTTCGTCTCGTCCTTTCGTAATTCCTCCAATTGGATTAATGTGTTCCCAATCTTTTGTCGTATAAGATTCAACATTTTTAAATCCTCCATCGTTATAGTCGTCCTGATAAGCTAAAACTACATTTTTCACCAACTGCTCATCTTGCGAATTTTGTCCAAAAGAAGTGCTTGCTAAGAAAATGGTCAAAAAAATAAGCAAATAAGGTTTCATAATTGTTTTTTTTAAATTGATTATTATTTGTTACCGTAAATCTCTTTCAAGGAAGTTTCAACAGCGGCAACTTTATGGCCAAGCACTTCCTCAAGCGTCCCGGTAGTTTTATCACATTCACCGGCCTTTATTACTTTGCTGAAATTTGCAAATAAGTTAACATATCCCGCAGGAACACCGGCCTCGGCAGCTACCTTCTTATATTCATCTTCCGATGGAGAAACATACTTTATCGGCAGGTTAGTAATCGAACCAATAATATCCGCGATGTCGCCCCATGACAATGCTTTCGGGCCGGTCAGTTCCAGGCTTTGATTGTCGTATTTACCTGTTTCATCGAGCAAAATAATCGCTCCGGCCTCGGCCAGCTCATTGCGAAGTACAAAAGAAGTTTTGCCGCCACCTGCCGGAACATAAATAAGATGTTTGTTCAAAACATTATTTCCTGCGAAAACCGGTATCATTTCAGCATACGTACCGTGCTTAAGAATGGTATAGGTAATTCCCGATTCTTTTAATTTCGCTTCGGTATTTAAATGTCCTGCGGCAACCTGTCTAATCGGTGAATCAGGAGATTCAGTTTTACGCTGGTAGCTTGTATAAACAATGTGATTGACGCCTGCTTTCAACGCAGCTTTAACTACGTTATCCTGCTGCGTGATGCGTTTTGAAACATCCGTGTTTGAAACCATGTATAATGTTTCAATTCCTTTAAAGGCGTTCAGCAATGAATCATAATCATCATAATCGCCGATTCTAACGTTTACTCCTGATTCTTTCAGGGGAGCGGCTTTTTCTTCACTCCGTGCTAAAGCGTAAACGTTCTTTGCACTTGTCTTGCTCAACAAGGTGGTGATCACACCCATGCCTAATGATCCTGTGGCTCCTGTTACTAAAATGTTTTTCATTTTCTTAATTATTTTAATATGTTTAGCGTCTCTGGGTTCTTTATTGTTCGCTTGTAACGGTCGCTAACTTTGAAATTTTCAATTCCCATTGACGGATCAAAGATCGGATGACTGCAGGCCGAAAGAAATCCGAATCTTGCGATCTTTCGGAAAAAGAAAAAAATAATCAGGTATGTATAATAGAAAAGCAGCCTACAAACATATGGTTATCAAACCGCTATGTTTGCAAGCTGCTTTAAGTCAATAAGAAAGTAGTAGTTATTATTGCATAAAATCAATCTGTTCTCAAACTCTTTATCGGATTAACAATCGCTGCTTTTATAGATTCATAACTAACCGTAAGCCATGCTATGCTCAGAGCTGCAAGGGATGCTGTGAAAAATACCAACCAGCTAACATTGATATGGTACGCAAAGCCGGCCAACCAGCTATTTACGGCAAAATACGAAAGCGGTATGGCGATAATTATAGCTATAAGAATAAGCTTCGTAATACCGGCAGATAATAAATAGACGAGGTTGAACACGGACGCCCCTAATACTTTGCGTACACCGATTTCTTTGGTACGCTGTTCAGCCATAAACGCAGATAAACCATATAAACCCAGGCAGGATATAAAAATACCGAGAGCTGCAAAAAGATTAAAAATGTTGCCCATCTGTTGTTCTCCTTTATAAAGATTAGCCAGATCCTGATCAAGGAAATCAAATTTGAAGGGATAAGCTGGATTGAGCTCCTGGCTTATTTTGGCTAATGCCTGTATGGTCTGGTTCGTTTTACCTGGCAATGTTCTTATCACTACAAAACCACCCAACTTATTAAAGGGCAAAACCAATGGTTCTATGGCCTGCTGAACCGGTTTAAAATTGAAGTCTTTTACAACGCCAATGATAGTCCCCTTGTTACCCCAAAGCGTTAATGTTTTACCTACTGCGGTACCAGCATTTAAACCCATAACGCTCAGCATTCTTTCGTTAACCATGTAATTATTAGAATCAGTTTTAAATGCTCTTGAAAAACTCCGGCCTGCCAATAACTTCATCCTGAATGCATGGATAAAATCCTCATTGACAGCCATTACCGGGACAACTATTTGTGAGCGGGGATCTTTGCCATCCCAGTTTACGTTAAGAGTCCACGCCCCCAGGTTGGTGGGCAGGTCTGAAGTAATGGTAAAATCGCTGGTAAGCGGGTTCCCTTTTAACTCATTTTGAAAAGCCGGCTGCTTGTTCCAGATATCTCCTGTCATCGGAACATACAAAAGATTAGCCTTCTCAAAGCCGGGGTTCCGTTCTTTGATGAATTTAAGCTGATTGTAGATAACCACTGTGCCTACCAGTAATACGATGGAGACCATGAATTGGATTACGACCAACGCATTGCGGAACAGTAAGTTGCCGCCCATTGATTTTACATTCCCCTTGAGTACTTTAACCGGGTTGAAGCCGGAAAGAAATAAGGCCGGATAGCTGCCGGAGATCAGTCCGGTTAACAATGCAATGCCAAAAAGGCTTAACCAAAGCTTCGCATCTGATACATCGATCGCGAGTTTTCTATCGGTCAGTTCATTGAATACCGGCAGGAATAAACAGACGATCCCGAGCGCAAGCAATAAGGATAGAAAGGAAATGAATACGGATTCGCTTAAAAATTGGAGGATTAACTGCCCTCTTACGGCACCTGCTACTTTACGTAAGCCAATTTCCTTGGCCCTGCGGGCCGAACGTGCAGTAGCCAGGTTCATAAAATTGATACAGGCAACCACAAGTATCAAAATAGCAATAATAAAGAAGATGCTTACATATTGTGCATTCCCGTGCCCTGGCAAATCCCCCAGTCTTTCAGGTGCCAGATGGATTTTGGTTAAGGGCTGCAATTGGAACAAGGCCTTGGTTCCTGGACTATGTTTCTGAAAGATTTGGTCAATTTGCTTTTCCAGCCTTAATAAATTGGGTGCAGAGGGGTCAAAACTTTTATCTAATTGAACATAGTCGAAAAAATTGAAGTTGTCCCATATATTATTTTTCAAATCGTCATTCGTTCTGGCTAAGGAGGCCATTGGAAGGATGAAGTCAAATTGCAGGTCTGAGTTAGCAGGAATATTGGCCAAAACGCCTGTTACTATGACATTTTCCTGATTATCTTTTCGTATTACTTTACCAATAGGGTTTTCATTTCCGAAGTATTTTGTTGCCATATCCTGCGTTATTAAAACACCATCTATCTGCTTTAATGCCGTAGCACGGTCACCCTTCACCAACGGAAATGAAAATATATCCATAAAACCCGGGTCTGCATAAACCACACGTTCTTCTTCAATTTTTTTATTACCTGTTTCAAACAAGGTAGTAGCGCTTTGTCCCTGGCCTAAACGAACAGTATTTTTAATGACCGGCATTTCTGCTTTCAACCCAGCTGGCATGCCTGCCGAGTTTGCCGCACTTTTTGAATCCCCAAAATCGCTGGTTATGCGATAGATCTGGCCGGCATTTTTATGGAACTTGTCGTAGCTTAATTCATTTTGTACCCAAAGCAAAATAAGGATACTGGAGGCCAGGCCAATCGCCAAACCGGTTATGTTGATGATGGAATAGGCTTTGTCCTTTGTTATATTTCTATAAGCTAGTTTAAAATAAGTTTTTAACACGTCTATTCCGTTTAGTAAGTAATTGTTTTCTTTCTGGTTGACATTTACAGCTCTGATAATACGAATTCATATATTTCTTTAAGCGACGTCGTATTAACTCCCAAGATAATAGTTAAATCCCGTGCCAAATGAGTAATGCATTGATAATAAATATTTTACAAACTAAAACCTGCCGATATTGTAACGAAAACGTTACAACGGATGTGCGTTTTTGCCGTCAGGATCCGATGCGTTAGGCAGGATAAACTTAAAAACACTCTTATAAACTAATTTCGCTCCATAAATAGCAATATGGTACTAAACCATCAAAAGTTTTATTTTGGAGATAAATGCCTGATCGAAAAAGTTGTCATACAACCACCCTTTCGATACTCAGTTCACTTTCACGACGAAGCTTGTTTCATCTTTTTTTTAGAAGGTAAGGCTAAAATCAATTCGCCTTATGAGCAGATCAGGATTGGACCAGAAGAAGCAGTATTGTTGAAATGCGGCAGTTATTTTGCCGATCTGGTGAAATACAGTACTGCCGATAAATATGAGATCCTTGTTGTACACCTTTATCCGGGTATTCTTCGAAAAATATATAAGCAGGATGTTCCCTCTTTCGTTAAGCATTCCGAAAACAAGTCATTGATCCATAAAGTAGGTACCCATGGTTTCGTCAAAAAATTTATTGAGGGCCTTCTTTTCTATTTCGATAATCCTGAGTTGGTTAGTGATGAGCTTCTGGAACTCAAGGTAAAGGAACTTGTATTATTGCTAGTTCAAACTGAGAATGCAGTACCTATAATGAGTTTATTTGCCGATTTGTTCACTCCCCGGCATATAAATATAAAAGAAGTAGTTAATAATCATCTTTTTACTGATTTATCCATAGAAGATCTGGCCAGCTTAACCAATTTAAGTGTATCTACTTTTAACCGCACTTTTCAAACCTTGTTTAATGATACACCGGCCAATTACATCAAAATGAAACGGCTGGAACGGGCAAAGGACCTGCTTGCCATGAGTTCATTAACGGTCAGTGAAATCGCCTTTCAGACCTGTTTTAATGATGTAGCCCATTTTTCCAGATCCTTTAAGGCCGTTCACCGGTGCTCTCCTTCTGCATACCGGTTATCCATGAGAAAATCCTAAACGGAGTCTTGACGGAATTATTCAAAAATCTGACTTTTTTAGACAAAATCAAGGGGGAATTACCCTCGATATTTGTCCTTTAAAGAAGGTAATGAATCTATACGACAACGCTGTTTTAGATGAAAAATATAATTGATAAAGATAAGTTTGGCCCCTGGGCTATTATTACGGGAGCATCATCCGGCATCGGTAAAGAATTCGCACGGCAGCTTGCCGCAGGCGGGCTTAATCTGGTGCTTGTTGCCAGGCGCCTCGCATTGCTTGAAGATGTTGGAAAACACCTTGTAAAAGAATTTGGTATTCAGTACGCGACGATAGAAGCCGACTTGGCTGTCGAAGCCTCTATTGAAAAAATCACTAAAGCCACTTTGAATCTCGACATAGGTTTGCTAATCTCCAACGCAGGAACAGGGAGACCGGGAAGATTTTTATCCTTCGAAGAAAAGGAACTAAAATATATTTTGCAACTAAACGCAATATCACATCTAAGCCTGACGCACTATTATGGTAAGAGAATGGCACAACGTGGAAAGGGCGGAGTGCTTTTGACGGGAGCAATGGGAGCCACTGACGGAGTCCCATATATGGCGAATGAAGCAGGAACTAAGGGATATATACAAAGTTTAGGAAAAAGTCTTCACACGAAGCCCATATCGGCTGAACAATGTGTCAAAGAAGCGCTTTTGGCATTAAGCGCTAACCGCATTACTATCCTGCCGGGTTTCAAATACCGGATTATGAACGCATTAATACCCAGGGCCTTATCAAGAGAGATGACAGGAAAGATTCTGAAAAAGAACAATGGAATTGTTTAAATGCAAAAATTAAAATGAAGGAATATTAAAAACTAAGACATAATGAATTTAAGTTATAACGCACTCAGGGTCAGAAAGATTACTTATTGGGCTACGACGGTATTTGTTGCAATGGCATTCTTTGTAACCGGTGTTGGAAATCTCGCACCAATAGCGCATATCGCTCAGGATATGTCGCATCTGGGATATCCACGGTATTTCCTCAACATCCTGGGTACATGGAAGATTCTCGGCGCGGTAGCCATCGTCCTTCCTGGAGTGTCTCGCCTCAAAGAGTGGGCCTATGCTGGAATGATCTTCGATTTGACCGGAGCTGCATTTTCCCGTTCAGCTTTGGGGGATAGTGTAATCATGGTTATCGTTCCTATCGCAATAGCCAGTCTTGTGGTAATTTCATGGGCGCTTCGGCCAGAAGAACGTCGTCTTTTGCGGTTCGTCGCCGGACGGCCACCGCTCTAAATAGCAAGATTTCGCAAACACATGCCCGACCGATAATCTAAACTTGCATCAAAAAACAGCCATGGAAATGATCGCAAGTCTCACCGCATTCCACGCCGCCCAGGACATCTGGATCTGTCCGAGCCGCGACCAGCGAAGCCAGGACATGAGCAAGGCCAACAACCGTTATGGGACCACGATCCGTACCTTTGACCAGGCCACAGAGCAAGCGGCTGCCAAAGCCTGTATGAGCGTCTACCATTTCAGTCATGCCTTTAAAGCAAAAACCGGACTGTCCCCCATCGAATTTCGCAATACTTAATACCACCAAAAAAACCAAATCTCCGGCCGAAGTTTCGTCTGTCAATGAAAAACTGCGAAGGCAGATGGAGGCACCAGGCTCTGGTGGGTAGTTCTTACCCCCTTTTCTAAAAGGTAAGACGAAACCGTCTCATATCCGGGTCGGCTGGTTTTGAAACGGATCTTGTTCAGAGTCGTATGATAAAGAAGGAGTTGCCTCAAACACAGACAACAGCCTCTTTTATTTGTTTTGGTAACATAGCATGATTAACTTTAATCTGCTAAAAAGTTGGTTTTTAAATGGCATACAATGAGGAATTAGCAAAAAGAGTTCGAGAGCGACTCATAACACTTTCCAATATAGAGGAAAAGGAGATGATGGGCGGCCTTACTTTTATGTATAATGATAAAATGTGCGTGGGTATTATCAAAGATGAGTTAATGTGCCGCATTGACCCGTTTCTTCATGAGATTGCCCTTTCAAAGAGAGGTTGTAGAACGATGGATTTTACCAAAAGACCAATGAGCGGTTATGTTATGATCGATGAGAGTGGTATGAAAACTCAAAAGGATTTTGAGTACTGGATCAACCTTGCTTTGGAGTTCAATAAGAAAGCTAAATCCTCGAGGAAAAGATAATAGCTAATGCAATTGCTGTGTGGAAGACCTGAATTGACGAATGCTACAACTCTTAACAACTTTATCGGCGTTGTTTGGGGGCGGGATGAATTTATATTTTGGCATAATTTTTTCGAAGGTTTTTGTCCCTTTTTCACTCTTTGCTAATGGCTTAGGTTCCAACTATTAGGAGGTTCGAAAGAAAATTAAAACCTTCGCACCAGGACCAACTGGCCGTAATGATGAAACAGATGGCTTAATCTGCTTAGCAAAACGTTTAACTTGTTTCTTTCGGGCCTCAACAGAAAATCTGCCTCACTGACGTAATGATGTTTTTCAAGCCAGCTTTTGGTATCCATTTCTTTCAGTTTATTGGACAGCCGGTCGTGCACGGCTACGAGATGGCCAAGCAAATAAATCACCCGGTTTCGTCCCTGTGCAACAGGATCCATCGCTGAAGATTCACCCAATGACTCAAAAAGCCTGGTGGTTTCCTTAATTTTGCTTTCCCATTGTTTTAAAATTAAGTCAATGATGAATTTGTCGTTTTCCATAGCCTTGAAATGGAAGGGTTTTTTCGAAATTGTTGCAATTCCGTGTCCTTTTTTGATACATTAAAGTTGGGATCAGCTGCTAATCAGAACAAGGACATTTGACGCAAAATACCCGTGATATTTATCACGCTATCAAACAAATTTGACGTATTATTTATGAGAGAACTGGTTTCTGACCCGGCTTAAGGTTTCCCTTGATACGCCCAGGTAGGAAGCGATCATGCCCAAGGGAACGCGATAAAAAATATCAGGGAAAGATGTCATAAAATGCTTATATTTTTCTTCAGTAGTATAACTGATATTGCTCATTATCCTGTTTTGGCTGGCATCAAAGCTCCTCGCCTTGAGCCTATCTATAAAGTTCTTGAGCTTGGGTATAGTCATCATTAAATTAACGAAATCCGGCTTGTCTATCAGGATAACTTCAGAGTTTTCCAGCGCATCTATGTTGCTTTTTGACGGATTGCCGGTATTATAACTTTCGGTGTCACTGATCCACCAATTTTCAACGGCAAAACGAAGTATGTATTCCGTCCCGTCTTCGCCGACTCTGTAGTAGCGAAGACAGCCTTTTACGATAAAGCAGTTGTAATGGCAAACGTCACCTTCCTGAAGGAGATATTGTCTTTTCCTTATCTTTTTTTCAACGCAGACAGCACGCACAGCGTCCAGTTCGTCCGCTGTTAGGTCTGCTTTTACCTTTAAGTATATTTCGAAGGCTTCAAACATAGATGAATCTGAGTAGAACAAATATATCGAAAATCGCCTTTTTTCCCATTTCTAAAAAATACCTGTGATAAAAGTCACAAGTATTTTGTCTCAAATGTCCTTGTTCCGGATGTACTGTTCTCATGACCTTTGTGTAGAATCTTATAATTCAGAATTAAACAAAAAAAATAATGTCAAAGACGATTTTAATAACCGGAACCAGTTCCGGATTCGGAAAGCTGATGGCTTTGGACCTCGCCAAAAAAGGACACAGGGTAAATGCTGCTATCGAAGCAACAACCATTGAACAAATGAAATATATTTTTGAAGTGAACCTTTGGGGAACCGTGCGGAATATACTTGCAGTGCTGCCGTCTATGCGGCGCATCGATCTGGCCTGATCATTAATATTACCAGTGGGTTGGGGCGAATGGTTATAACCAGGGTATTCGTTCAAATAAATGGTACATTAAATATGAAAAAGATAATCATAATGCTTGGATTTGCCGGGATGCTGTATACCCACAATGTAAAACACACTAAGATGAAAGATTATGTATTTATTATGCGGCTGGAAGCAATAACGCCTGAAGTCGAAGCACAGGTTTTGCCTAAGTGGGCTGTGCTAATTCCGCAATGGATAGCCCAAGGTCATTTAGTAGATAACTTAGTAATTGCGAACGAAGGGACCTTGTTTTCTGGTAAGGGCCGCGCCATAAGCCATGCACCGATTAACAACAACGGACAGATTGTGCTGGCTGTAATGCAAATAAAGGCCGAAAACATGGACCAGGCGCTTGAACTTGCAAAGCAATCCCCTACGCTTGATGTAGGCGGATCGGTGGAGGTGCGCGAAGTAAGACCAACACCGGTTTCTACCAGTAAATAATTATTTTGCATTATTCCGCACAAAGCGTTCGATTCCGAACATCGGTCTCTCCCAAAATTTCATCAACCCGCTGACCATCAAGACTTTGCCTCTGGCATTCTCCTTGATCCTTCCTATGCAAACTTTCACGCATGGACAGGGATCTTCCGGACCAGGTAAGAATAAAAAAGAAAAATAAGACCATCCTCTTCATCGGGATCTCTGTTCTCCTCCTCGTCCTGCTCGCCGGCCTGCTGCGTGCCGCGCTGAAGACCTCCCTGAAAAAATCCATCATCACCATTGCCGTCGTCGAAAAAGGCAATATCGAGAATACCATCAATGCCACAGGCGAAGTCCTCCCCGAATTTGAAGAGATACTTACGAGCCCTATCAATGCCTCTATCCAAAAGGTAGGCCTGGATGCCGGCAGCGAGGTAAAAGCCGGTCAGTCCATTCTGACCCTGGACAAGGCGGCCTCAGAGATCGCCTGCGAGAAATTGAAGTTCCAGCTGGAATCCAAACGCAATAGTATACAAAAGCTAAAGCTCGAATTAGACAAAAGCTTCTATGACCTGCAATCCAATAACGATATCAAGCAGCTCCGCATCAATAGCCTGCAGGCTTCCGTGGAAAATGCCAAACGCCTGTTCAAAGCCGGAGGCGGCACCCGGGAAGATATCGAACAGGCCGAGCTGAACCTGAAAGTGGCCCTCCTGGAGAAAAAACAACTGGAAAATGAGATCACCAGCAAGCAGCAGACCATGCGGGTGGAGATGAAGGAGTCGGAGATCGACGCCGCAATACAACAGAATGACCTGAGTGACCTGGAGCGTAAGCTGCGCCTGGCCAATATCGTGACCAGCCGGGCCGGTGTCGTCACCTGGGTGAATAAGAATATCGGTTCCGCCATCAAAGAAGGCGAATCGCTGGCCCGTATCGCCGATCTGGGAAGCTTCAAGGTCGTCGGCAGCATTGCCGACAGCTATATCGACCAGCTGCATAGCGGCATGACGGCCATCATCCGTATCAACGAAACCCAGATCCGGGGAAAAGTGATGAATGTCTATCCTTCGGTGCAGAATAGCATCGTCTCCTTCGACATACAGCTGGACGAACGGAATAACAAATTGTTCCGACCCAATATGAAAGTGGATGTCTTTCTTGTTACCGCCATGAAGAATGATGTATTGCGGGTGACGAACGGACCGGCCTTCAAGGGACCGCCGCTGCAGGATATTTTTGTCGTGAATAAGGGCAAGGCGACCCGCAGGACGGTACATATCGGCATGACGAACTTCGACTATGCAGAGATCCGGGATAATGTACAGCCCGGCGACAGCATTATCACTTCCGACATGAGCGAATACAGGAATGCCAAAGAGATCATCATTAATAATTAATCGGATGCAGGTATTGAATCGGGTCCTCCCGGCTTTTATGATTCTTCGGGTCTCACCGGCCTTTGCTCGGGTCTCCCTGGCCCGCATACTCCCGGTCTTTGCCAGCCTGTTATTCGGCGCATACACCGGGCACTGCCAGGCGCCGGAAGCCGACCCCCGGCTCTCCCCGGCCGATACAATCCGGCTTTCCCTGACCCAAGTGGTAGCCATGGCCAAAGAAAAATCCATTGCATCCCGGCAGGCCGCCACCGTGAAAGAAACCAAATACTGGCAGTGGCGGACCTTTAAATCGAATTACCAGCCGCAGCTATCCCTCAGCGGCACCCTGCCGGCTTATACCAAAACCTTTACCGAGGTCATCCAGCCCAACGGCACGATCCAGTTCCAGCCCGTCCATAATGACAACTCCTCCCTCAACCTGTCTTTCAGTCAGAGCATCGCCGCCACCGGAGGGACAATCTATGGAACCACCCAGATGCAGCGTTTCGATGATTTCGACCGGAAGAATATTTTATACAATGGGGTGCCCTATGGCATCGGCTATAACCAGCCGCTGTGGCAATTCAATTCCCTCAAGTGGGATAAAAGAATCGAGCCGCTAAAGTACAATGAAAGCAAACAGGCTTATATCGAGTCCATGGAACAGGTGTCTATTACAGTTACTGGCTATTTCTTCGACCTGCTGCTGGCGCAGGTGAACCTGCAGGTATCGGAGACCAACCTGGAAAACACGCAGAACATTCAGCGGATCGCCAACGCAAAGCTGGAGCTGGGGAAAATCTCAAAAAACGAGATCCTGCAGCTGAAGCTGGAGCAGCTCAAGGCGCAAAAGGCCGTAGGCACAGCCCGGCGCGATATGCAGATCGCTACCCTGAACCTGCGGGCTTATACAGGTCTGTCCGTCGTGGATAATATCGCGCTGATACTGCCGCCTGCCACCATCGACATGAAGGTTGCCACAGATAAGGTGCTGTCGGAAGCCTATGCCAACCGCTCCGACGCCATCGCCTTTATCCGGAGAATGGCCGAAGCTAAAAGAGATATCGCCAAGGCCCGGGGAGACAATGGACTGAATGCCAGCCTGACCGCCAACCTGGGCTATTCCAAGAGCGCGGCGACGGTAGCCCAGGTCTACCAGAACCCGCAGGACCAGCAATTGTTACAGCTGAACTTTGTCATTCCCGTACTGGACTGGGGCCGGTCCAAGGCCCGGACACGGACGGCGGAAGCCAATATGCAGCTCACCGCCTATACGGTGGAACAGGACAAGCAGGTATTTACCCAGCAGATCGTTACGCAGGTGACCCTCTTCGATATGATGCGGGACCAGGTAGGGCTTACGGCGGAAGCAGACAGCATTGCCAGCGAGAAATACCAGATCGCCAAAGACCGGTATGTATTGGGCAACCTCAGCATTACCGACCTGAGTATCGCCTTCCAGGACAAGGACCAGGCAAAGAGGGATTATATTTCCGCATTGCGGGATTTCTGGGGCGCTTATTATCAACTGCGGTACCTGAGCCTGTACGATTTCGAAAAGAATGAAAAGATCGCTTATAAATAGAACCCAATCACAGCTATAAATATTATCTTATCAACTTTAAAACAATACAGCATGATCCATTTGCAGGACATACAAAAAGTATATCGTACCGACTCCATCGAAACCCTGGCCCTCAGCAGTATCAGCCTGGACATCGGGAAGGGGGAATTCCTGTCCGTCATGGGCCCTTCGGGTTGCGGCAAGAGCACCCTGTTAAACATTATGGGCCTGCTGGACGCGCCGACGGGAGGAAAGATCAGGATCGATGAAAAGACGACGGAGCATCTTTCCGACAAGCAACTGGCCCAATTCAGGAATCAGAAGCTGGGGTTCATTTTTCAAAGTTATCACCTGATCAATGACCTGAAGGTCCTGGACAATGTGGAGCTGCCCCTGCTCTATCGCAGCGGTTCGGCCAAAGAGAGGAAGCAGCTGGCATCGGCTGCCCTGGAAAAGGTTGGATTGAGCAACCGGGTCAAACATTTCCCTACGCAGCTTTCCGGCGGCCAGAAGCAGCGGGTAGCCATCGCCAGGGCCATCGTCGGCCGGCCGGAGATCATTCTTGCCGACGAACCGACCGGTAACCTGGACAGCTCGATGGGTAATGAGATCATGGATATCCTTTTGCAGCTGAACAAGGTGGATGGGGCTACCATCGTCATGGTCACGCACGATGAGCAGATGGCCAGAAAGACGCACCGCCTGGTCCGGTTATTCGATGGATCGCAGGTGCAATAAGGGCCCGCACAGGTCCTCCAGGCTCCTGATAGAATCCGGCGGGCAGCGCTTCATAACAATATCATAACTCAACACCATGCTTACAAATTATTTCAAAATAGCGATCGCCGTCCTGAAGAGAAGAAAGTTCTTCACTTTCATCAGCCTCTTCGGGATCAGCTTTACCCTGACCATCCTGATGGTCATGACCGCCTTCGTAGATAAAGTGGTCAACGATGACTATCCCGACCGGAAAAGAGACCGGTCCTTATATATCAACGGGATCGAATTAAGAGGAAATGGCAACATGAACGGAAACGCATTGTCCTTTTATTTTTTAACCCATTATGCGGGCAGTTTAAAAACACCCGTTAAAATAGCAATCTCCTCCGGGGTCAACGGGACCAATACCTATGTCAACAACAAGAAGATCGCCATTAATTACAAATACACCAATGCCGACTTCTGGGAGGTGACGGATTTCGATTTCCTGGAAGGCAAGGCATTCACCCCGCAGCAAATTGCCAACGGCGAACATGTCACCGTCATAACGGAACAAACAAAGCAGCAGTACTTCGGAAATATCCCCTCCGTCGTAGGCAAATACATCGAGGCCGATAATGTACAGTACCGGATCAGCGGCGTGGTCAGGAATGTCCCCATCACCCTCTACATGCTCTATAGCGATATCTACCTGCCTTATACCGTCTCCAAAACGGATTATAACTCGAACAAGGGATATATGGGCGGATATACAGGGATCCTGCTGGCTGCGAATGAGTCGGACCTTCCCAAAATGAAAAAAGAATACGAGGATATGGTCAGCCGCCTGCCCATGCCCGATAAGATGTACGATCATATCTATAGCCATGCCGATTCCTTTATCACCGGGTATGTCCGTACGGGCAATGAAGAAAAATCGGGAGTCGTCATTGCCCTGACGGCCCTCGGCATTTTTGTCTTGTTCGTGATGCTGCTCCCTACCCTGAACCTGGTCAATATCAACCTCACCCGGATTATGGAGCGTTCCTCCGAGATCGGCGTACGCAAGGCATTCGGAGCTTCTTCCAGGACCCTGGTCTACCAGTTCCTCGTGGAGAACCTGATCCTGACAATCCTGGGAGGGGCGATCGGGGTGCTCTTATCGGTGGTGGCGCTGCAGATTATCAATAGCGCCGACCTGATTCCGAACCTTGTTTTGTCGCTGAACTTTACGGTCCTGGGTATCGCCCTGCTGATCTGCCTGGTCTTTGGACTGCTGTCCGGTGTATATCCCGCCTGGCGCATGTCGAGGCTCAACGTGGTCAATGCCTTAAAAGCGTAAATAAAATTTCTCATCAATATAATTAACCGACCATGCTACAGCATTTATTTACCCTGATCTGGAACAAGAAAAAGCAAAATGCCTTATTGATCTCCGAGATCCTGCTCTCCTTCCTGGTCATGTTTGCCGTATTTAGTTCCCTGGTCTATTATTACCGGAATTATAAAAAGCCCATGGGCATGGATTTCGAAAATGTCTGGGTAGTCAATTTCAGTAACCCCTTGCAAACCCATAATGCCGACTCTCTGGCGCAGTTCTATGAGATGCTGCGGGGAACCTTGAAATCGATGCCGCTTGTACAAGAGGCAAGTTTTAGCAGCGATAATGTCCCTTTATCCAGTAATACCAGCCAGGGCGGAATCACTTTCAAGGGTAAAGAGATCCGCTCCGTCAACTGGTACACGGTGAGCGATAGCTATGCCGCTACCCTGAACATGCAGCTCCTGGAGGGGAGATGGTTCACCAAGGCCGATGCGGTGGCAAAGAATGCACCGGTCGTTATCAATCGCAGCCTGAAGGAGAAACTGTTCGGTGCGGGGCCGGCGGTGGGTCGATCTACCGGCGACGGGCCCGGTGACAGAAAGATCATCGGCGTGGTGGAGGATGTAAAAGTTAAAGGCGATTACGCGGTGGCGGGATTGGGGATGTATAACCAGATCGATACCGGCTATTATCAGAGCCTGGGCCGGATGCTGATCAAAGTCGCGCCGGAGGCGGATGCTACCTTCGAAGGCCACCTGTACAAGACCCTGGCCGGTTATATGAAGACGTCGAATATCGAGATCGAGCACCTGACAAACAAACGGAAAAATATCAACTACTTTACGCTCGTGCCGATGATCGTGCTGCTGATCGTCGCCTGTTTCCTGATCATCAATGTAGCCCTGGGTCTATTCGGTGTACTCTGGTACAATATCAATAAGCGGAGAGGAGAGATCGGACTGCGCAGGGCTGTCGGCGCCACCGGGAATGCTGTGTCGGCCCAGCTGGTCAGCGAATCCCTGATCATCGCCACCTTATCTTTAATCATTGGGGTCTTCTTTGCCGTACAGTTCCCCCTGCTGAATGTATTTGATCTCCCCGCGGGCGTCTATATATCGGGGATCATTTTATCCCTATTGTTTATTTATGGGCTGGTGCTGATCTGCTCTTTGTATCCCGGCAAACAGGCAGCGGCCATTTATCCGGCAGTGGCGCTGCACGAAGATTAGGTCCGGCGGCGACGGGCGGTGACCGCCCGCCGGCGGCGAATGAGCCCGTCCGCCCATGAAGAATAAAAATGGTAAATTGCCGTCCATGCTATGATACTGATAATCGATGACGATATCGCCGTAAGGACCTCTCTGCTGTTATTGCTGCAGGGGGAGGGTCATGCGACCAGGGATACCCCCTCTCCGAATGAGGCCCTGGCCTTCCTGCATCATAATACCCCCTCCCTGATCATCCTGGACCTGAATTTCTCGATGGGGACTTCAGGGGAGGAGGGGATCCGGTTGCTGCAGCAGATCCGTCAGCTGCATCCCGCCGTTCCGGTGATCCTGATCACGGGCTGGGCTACGATCGATCTGGCGGTGAGGGGCATGAAGGCCGGCGCCAACGATTTCGTCAACAAACCCTGGAATAACGACCATCTGCTGCAATCCATCCATACCTTGCTGAGCTTGCAGGAAAAAAAGACGGAGCGGCTGAGCCGGGTAAAACTGGATGATCGCTACCATTTTCAGAATATCATCGGGGAAGACCGGGGCATGCTGGAGATTTTAAAGACTATCGGCCATGTGGCGGCTACGGACGCCTCTGTACTGATCATCGGAGAGAGCGGCACCGGTAAGGAGCTCGTGGCGGAGGCCATCCATCAGAACAGTCTTCGCAAAAACAAGCCCTTTGTGAAAGTGAATCTGGGCGGCATTTCGACTACGCTGTTCGAAAGCGAGATGTTCGGCCATGTACGGGGAGCTTTTACGGATGCGAAGACGGACCGGGTGGGCCGCTTCGAAATGGCCAATAAAGGCAGTATCTTTTTGGATGAGATCGGAGACCTCGACCCGGGCAGCCAGGTAAAGCTATTGCGGGTGCTGCAGGACAGGACCTATGAGGTCCTGGGCAGCAGCCGGACGAAAACGGTGGATCTGCGGGTCCTTTGCGCGACCAACCGCGACCTGAACGAAGCCGTGGAACAGGGTGTTTTCCGGGAGGACCTGCTGTACCGGATCAACCTGATCACGATCCGGCTGCCTCCGTTGCGGGAGAGAGCGGGCGATATTCCTTTGCTGGTGAATTTTTTCGTGGACAATCTTAAAGAAATTTATAACCGGCCTTATTTGACAGTGAGCCGCGACGCGATGCGCTGGCTGCAGCAGCTGCCCTTACCCGGCAATATCCGCCAGTTGAAGAACCTGGTGGAGCGTACCATACTCGTGACCAAAAAGGATCATCTCGATGCCGGCGATTTCCTGTCGCAGCTGGAGACGGCAGGCAGGAGAAAAATTCCCGCCTCCCTGCCCGAACCCGGCAGCCTCACCCTGGAGGAGATGGAGATCCAGATGATCAGCAGGGCCATGGATTTTCACCGGAACCGGATCACCCGGGTGGCCAAATCATTGGGAATCACCCGAAGCGCCTTGTACCGCCGCCTGCAGAAATATAATATCCCCTACGATGAAGCTGCGGACTAAATACATTTTATTCGTCGGGATCCTGCACCTTGTTGCCCTGGTCATGTCCTATTTTATTTTTGCGGAGAATAAGATCCTCTTCATCGTTTCCGAAGCGGTGATCCTTGGCAGCGTGGTATTATCCTGGCAACTATATACGGAGATGATCCGGCCTCTGAAGTTATTGATGCGGGGCACGGAGGCAATCAAGGACCAGGATTTTAACGTGAAATTCCGAGCCACGGGCAAATATGAAATGGATAAGCTGATCGAAGTCTATAATCACATGATCGACGAACTGAGAACAGAACGTACCCGGCAGGAGCAGCAGCACCTGTTCCTGGAGAAGCTCGTGTTTAATTCTCCTACGGGCATTCTCATCCTGGATTATGATGACAGCATCCAGCAGGTGAACCCCAAAGCCTTGCAGCTATTGGGGCTGGAAGAAGAAGCCGTACGGGGAAGATCGCTGGATGGTATCACGCATCCGGTCCTGCAGGCGATAAGGCTGCTGCAATCGGGGCAGTCAAAAACGGTGACCTTTAATGGCCCTGCGACATATAAGCTGCAAAAATCGCATTTTATCGACCGGGGCTTTCCCCGGCACTTCGTGATGATCGAAGAGCTGACGGCGGAGATCCTGCTGGCGGAAAAGAAGACCTATGGCAAGGTGATCCGCATGATGGCGCATGAGGTCAATAATACCATCGGCCCGGTCAATTCCATTCTGCAATCGACCCTGCAGTCGCAGCTGCATAGCGAGATGCTGACCAATGCCCTGCGGGTAGCCATGGAACGGAATAATAACCTGGAGCTTTTCATGCGCAATTTTGCGGACCTGGTGCGGATCCCCGCACCGGAGCGGAAGACAATCGACCTGGCCCGCCTGGTAAAGAACGTGACGGATCTGATGCAGTTGCGGGCAGGGGAGAGGAAGATCGTCTTCCGGATTGGAGATCCCGGCCCTGCAGGAAAAGAAAATATCGTAGGATTGGTCGATTCTGACCGGCCGCACGCCCCCTTCCTGATCCATGCGGATCCTCAACAGATGGAGCAGGTGCTGATCAATATCATCAAGAATGCCATGGAAGCCATTGACGGAGAGGGCCAGATCTCCATTATTCTCCACAGGGCCTATCCTAAGCATCTCCTCATCCGCGATACCGGCAAAGGCATTATACCGGAAATGGAAGAACACCTCTTTTCTCCCTTCTACAGTACTAAAAAAGATGGACAGGGAGTGGGGCTTACCGTCATCAAAGAGATCCTGCTCAACCATCATTTCGAATTCTCGCTCCGGACGCTCTCCCCGGGAGTGACCGAATTCAGGATTGTTTTGGACTAATCCATTTTCGATATTAATAAATTCCTTAATTTAAGGTATTAATCGGGTATTCTATTTGCATTTATAGTAGCTACAAAACGCCCCCTTGAACATAACCTGCATCCTGCTAATTTGTTGTCTTGCATCGGCATCCCTGTCGGCCCAGTATTATTTTACCGGTGAGGTAAAAGATCCACACGGGGACAAGTTACAAAACGGGGTGATCATTGTTCAATCTACTCAGGCAGTCTACAAAACGGGGGCTTATGGTGAATTCCAGATCCGGTCTGCCCTGGAAGAGGACTCGCTGCTGCTGGTATTTGACGGCTATAAACCTCTCGTAACCGCCGTCAGCGCCAAATCGTCTCTCTCCGTCATCCTGGAAAAGGCCGATCCGTCCGCCCCCTCAAAGAAAAACAGGTTACGGTCGGTTTGTAAGCCAACCTCCGTGTCATTTGCGGGGCCCGTCAGCCTGTCCTCTTACCCCATGATCCGCAAACTCATGAATATGGGGGGCCGCGTACCGCCGGAAGCGGTGCAGATCGAGGAAATACTGAACTATTTTGATCAAACCGCAGAAGAAGATCCGGAAAAAGAGAAAAGCTTTGATTGTAGTTCAGACCTGCTGACCTGCCCATGGAACGCCCGGCATGAAGTATTGTTTTGGCATGTGCAGGCCCCCCGGATCAATGTCGCGGATATGCCTCCCTGCAACTTTGTTTTCCTGATCGATGCTTCGGGCTCGATGGACCTGCCCAATAAGATGCCTATTTTCAAAGCAGGCATTCGTTTGCTCATCCAGAACCTGAGGCGCGAGGATACAATTTCAGTCGTCACTTTCGGCTTGCAGGTCCGGACCCTCTTGCAGGGAGTACCCGGATCGGCAAAAGCACGGATACTCTATGCCATCGACGCCATAGAGCCGGATGGTTCCACTCCGGGAGCAGACGGTATGCGCCTTGCTTATACCATCGCCGGTCAGCAATTCATACCCGGAGGGAAGAACCGAGTCATCCTCGTGACCGATGGAGATATCAATAGCGGCGCTGCCGGGCAAAGACAGCTGGAAGAATGGGTCCGTCAACAAAGCCAGCATGGTATTTCACTCAGCTGCCTGGGCGTCGGGCTCGGAAATACAGAAAATTCGCAATTGCTCACCCTGGCCAGTAGTGGACAAGGTGATTTTGCGGTCGCCACCGATGAACAGGATGCGGAAAAATTGCTGTCCCGGCAACTGTCGCCCTCCCTCTCCGACGTCGCGGACCATATCTGCATCTCGGCCGCTTTTAATCCGGCGCTGGTAAAATCCTACCGGCTGATCGGTTTTGAAAACAAAGAGGCCGCCCGGGAAGACACCAGTATCGCCCCCGAAGGAGGGCCGATGGGCTCGGGACAATCCTTATTGGCCCTTTTTGAACTGGTACCGACAGACGATAGTAGTGGGAGGGCGGCTGCAGCTATTCCCGAGGCCGAGATAGCCAATATGGAGCTGCATTATGGTCTTCCCGATAAAAAAGGAGAAGGAGTAATCCACTCTCACTGTCCGGGCCATTTGATGCCTTTTGAGCGGGCTCGCAGCCGTCTGCAACGGGCAGCTTGTGTCGCCCTCTTCGGAATGAAATTACGGGAATCGAAAGAAGTCGCTCAACTCTCCTGGGCAACGCTGGAGAAAATGACTAAAAAATACTTTGCCGGATCGGATGCGCGGGATAAAGAATACGTAGAACTGGTGAACAAGGCAAAGAAGATATACCGGTAGCACTACGAATTTAAAAAAAAGCAGCCGGATAGACCGGCTGCATAATAGTAAGAATGAAATCCCGATCGGGAATCGGTCCTGGTACTGAAGATACAGGACGCAGATCCGGCTTACAGTCCGGGAAGTGTGGGTAATCCCGGGAGAGGCAGCGAACCGATAAGAGAATCTATCAGTGCAGCGAGGGGATTTAGGATCCCTTCAACAGTGCCCAGCAAACTGGTTACCAGACCACCACCATCAAGATTGGTAAGTTCTTCTGTTGATAACGGGGCGAATCCTGCCGTTTCTAAATTTTTCATAGTTTCTTTTTAAAAGATTTTGCCTACTCTGATTATAGCTTTTCGGCTTCCGCTATTGAGGGCATAAACTTACAAAGAGGGCTTTTTTTTTACAACAACCTATGGCTATAATTTATAGTCATAGGTTGTAAGCGGATTTATTTTTCCTTTGTAAATCCATTCGCCGCCGTTTTTCGTAGATAATCTCAAACAACCCTGTAGCCTTATTGTGCTTATTACTGAAAACAAAAGCGCCAGGGCATGTCATATCTTTTTCCATCAGAGACGCTTCAGGATTCTACTTATACATGGCTGCCGAAGGTGAAGGTAAAAACCCAGCTTATTTATACCGCATCGCTGGTCGCCCTGGTAGCGTCATTTGTCGCGCTGCCTTTTATCAGGATCGATGTCTCCGCCAACGGCTCCGGTCTGGTAAGACCGGTAGCCGAGAAGAACGAACTGCATAACCTGGTGTCCGGCACCATCGAAGAGATCCTGGTAACGGAAGGGCAGCATGTGGAGAAAGGACAGCTGCTCATCCGTCTTCAACAGGACCTCAGCAATAACAAATTATCCCAGACAGCTTTTGAACTCGGGCAGCGAAAAGAATATATCCGGGACCTTATGCTGTTGACGGCCTATAACCGGCCGGGCGGCTCCTCATTACAAGGCGGACTCAGCAGGCATCTTTCCGCGGGACAGCTTCATTCCCCATTATACAGACAGCAATATAGCCGGTATCAACAGTCCCTTTCCGACCAGCAGACCACCCTCGAACGGGCGAAGACCAATTATGACATGAACAAACAGCTTTTTGACGGGAAAGTCATTTCACAGAAAGAATTCCTGGATCGGAAATATGACTATGAGAAGGCGGCGGCCGCCTATCGGGCGGTCGTGGAGCAGCAGCGCAGCAGCTGGGAGGATGATCTCAGCCGGTACCAGGTGGAGAGCGGTCGCCTGAGCACCGATAGCCGCCAATTCGAGAAGGAGAAGGAATGGAACCTTATCAGGGCGCCTGTCAGTGGCACCCTGCAGCAGTTTAATGGTAAATATGCCGGAGGTACCCTGCAGCCCGGAGAGCTGGTAGGGGTTATCTCCCCGGATGCCAGCCTGGTAGCCGAATGTTATCTTTCCCCCAGGGATATCGGCTATATAAAGATCGGGATGCCGGTAAAGTTCCAGGTCGACGCCTTCAACTACAACGAGTGGGGGCTGCTGGATGGCAAGGTGATCTCCATCGACAATGACTTCACGCTTTCCGGCAATCAGCCTGTATTCAAGGTAAAGTGCCGCCTGGACAATACCACCCTGAAATTGAAAAATGGAGTGAAGGGCCAGCTGAAAAAAGGGATGAGCCTCCGGGCCCGCTTTATCCTCACCCGACGGAGCCTGTTTCAATTATTATTCGACCGGACCGATGACTGGATTAATCCCGAGTTGAATTCCCCGCATGAAAATTAAACGACCCCATCTGAAAATCGAGTTTCCTGTAACAGGCCGCAAAAAACAAGCGAAAGTAAAGCAGCGCGATATAACGGATTGCGGTGCGGCCTGCCTGGCTTCGGTAGCGGCCTGGTATGGGTTGCAGCTTCCGGTGGCGCGTATACGCCAGTATGCCCATACGGATAATAAGGGAACGAACGTCCTGGGATTGATCAGGGCGGCGGAGAAACTGGGCTTTCAGGCCAAGGGCGTCCGGGGCCCCTTTGAAGCCCTGTTCGAGACGCCACAGCCCGCTATCGCCCATATCGTAAGAGGGCAATGGCATCATTATGTGGTATTGGTCCGCACGACCCGCCAATATATCCTCGTCATGGATCCCGCGGAAGGAGAATATCAACGCAAGACCCATGAGGAATTTAAAAAGGAATGGAGCGGAGTGCTGGTCTTACTGACACCCGACGAAGGATTTGCGGCAGGGAATGCCAAAAGCTCGCATTTTGCCCGGTTCTGGACCCTGCTGAAACCACACCGGTCCGTCAGCGGGCAGGCTTTGTTTGGCGCCATGGTCTATACCATTCTGGGACTGGCCACCTCCATCTATGTACAGAAGATTGTCGACAATGTATTGGTAGAAGGCAACCGGAACCTCCTGAATATGCTGAGTATCGTGATGTTGCTGATCCTCACCCTCCAGCTCTTCATCGGCAACCTGAAAAATATCTTTGCCCTGAAGATCGGACAGCAGATAGATGCCCGGCTGATATTAGGTTATTATAAGCACCTGCTGAAATTACCGCAACCCTTCTTCGATACAATGCGGGTGGGAGAGATCACATCCCGGATCAACGATGCCGTCAAGATCCGGTTATTTATCAATGATATTGCTATCGGACTGGTGGTGAATGTGTTCGTCGTACTTTTTTCGTTCGGCCTCATGTTCACCTATTACTGGAAACTGGCACTCGTGATGCTCACCATTATCCCGGCTTATGTTTTGCTCTATGTGATCAGCAACCGCATCAATAAAAAATACCAGCGACGCCTCATGGAGAATAATGCGGAGCTGGGCGCGCAGTTGGTGGAGTCCCTGAATTCGGTGATCACCATCAAGCGCTTCTCCCTCGAAGCCTATGCCAATACAAAGACCGAGACAAAATTCGTACGCCTGCTAAAAACAATCTATCATTCCGGCCGGGCGAATATTTATTTGGGAAATTATGCCTCTTATGTTACGAATGCTATTATCATCGTCCTGTTATGGGCCGGGGCATCCTTCGTCATCGACCAACAGCTGAGCCCCGGAGAGCTATTGTCTTTTTATGCGTTGGCGGGTTATTTTACCGGTCCGGCCATGAGCGTGATCGGGGCGAATAAAAGCATGCAGGATGCCCTGATCGCCGCCGACCGCCTGTTTGAAATAATGGACCTGGAACAGGAAGAGAACAAAGATAAACTGGTCGTACAGCGGGAAGGAATGGGGGATATCGTATTCAATAATGTCTCGTTCCGTTATGGCAGCAGGGCCAGTGTGTTTTCGGGCTTTACTATGCAGGTGCAAAAAGGCAAAATTACGGCGATCGTCGGAGAGAGCGGGTCCGGCAAGTCGACACTGATGTCCTTGTTACAGAATTTGTATCCCTTGGACGAAGGAGGGATCTCTATCGGCGGAATCGATATCAAATATATGGAAACGGAGAGCCTTCGGAAAATGGTCAGCGTAGTGCCCCAGCATATCGATCTTTTTGCGGGTACCATCATAGAAAATATCGCTATTGGCGAATACGAGCCCGACGTACACCGGATCCTGGCTATTGCACAGCAATTGGGGATCATTGAGTTTATCGAGAAGCTGCCGGCCGGATTTGGGACGATGCTGGGCGAACATGGGGTCAACCTTTCCGGAGGACAACGGCAACGGCTGGCTATCGCGAGGGCACTCTACCGTAATCCGGAGATCCTGATCCTGGATGAGGCTACTTCATCCCTGGACCCCGTCTCGGAACTATACGTACAGCAGGCGATCCGCCAATTCAGGGAGGCCGGCCGCACGATTATCGTGATCGCCCATCGCCTGAGCACTATAATGAATGCGGATACGATTATGGTCTTGCAGGAGGGACGGCTGGCAGGAGTGGGAACCCATCCGCAATTACTGGAGCATAATGCTTTGTATGCAAAACTATGGAGTCATCATCAGGGGGTGATGATCAACTGATAGCTGAACCAGGCTTAACATTAAATCCCTTGCCATGAAGACCGAGCCACTCCTTATTTCCCGGATCATCGCCGAAAGGATCAGACAGTTGAGGCGGAACAAAGACTATTCCCAGCAGTTTATGGCCGATGCTATAGGCATTTCCCAAAATGCCTATAGCAAACTGGAGTCGGGCAAGACGCCTATTCATCTCGACCGGCTGGTGCAGGTGGCTGCCTTACTGGATATTAGTGTTTGCGAGTTGCTGGAAGAGACGCTGGAGCGCCCGGTCCACTAACAATTGCAATTTTTTTGCAGAAATAAAGGCATCGTTTTTAAAAATTGCCTACATTGGTGCAAATTAATTGCATATTATGGAAACACAACGCAGAAGCGCTTTAAAAAAGCTATTGGCTGCCCTGACCGGTCTGGTTGCAGCCCCTTTCCTGGTCAAGGCGGCGGAGACACCCGCGAATGTCGCCGGTAACGGTCACGGCGCCGAACTCCTTTCCCGCGCCGCCCCCGCCAATCCTTCCCCCGATGCCGTGCCAGACCAGGAGGTGCCGCTATTCGCCGGCAATACCAAGTATAATGGGTTAATCTTTATCGCCGGTAAGGGCGCGCATTTCGAGGGAGATATCAAATCTCATACGGATCATGTGTTGAAGGAGCTGGAAAAGGAGTTGATCCTGGCGGGTTCTTCTATGGAGAAAGTGCTAAAAGTTACTGTATTCCTCAATGATATTGCCGATTACAATGGCATGAACGAAATCTACAAGGGACGCTTTGGGAAAAAGCCGCCGGTGCGTACTACCGTGGCCGTTGCAAAGGGCGGAGTGCCCGGAAATTCTTTAGTGGAGATGGATTGTATAGCTTATGCGTAAACTAACCATTCTTTGCTCTTTGCTGTGCGCACTGCAGCTGGCCCGCGCACAGCAATATGCTATCGTCATCAAGGGAGGACATGTGATCGACCCGAAGAATAATATCGATGAGGTAATGGATATTGCTATCAATGACGGCAAGATCGCCGGCATCGCCAAAAACATCGATGGCAGGGAGGCGATACAGGTCGTCGATGCCAGCGGGCTCTATGTGACGCCGGGGCTGATCGATATCCATGTGCATGTCTTTTATGGGACCGAGCCGGACCACGCCTATAGCAATGGCATGGCATCGATTGTCCCCGACGGGTTTACCTTTCGAACGGGCGTAACTACCGTGGTGGATGCCGGATGCGCCGGCTGGCGCAACTTCCCCCTTTTTAAAAGACAGGTGATCGACAATTCTCAAACCAGGGTACTGGCCCTGCTGAATATCGTCGGAGAAGGCATGCGGGGCAGCCCCTATGAACAGAATACTAGAGATATGGACGGGAAGATGACGGCGCTCGTTGCGAGGCAATTCCGGGATTACGTGGTGGGCGTGAAGGTCGCGCACTACGAAGGCCCCGAATGGACGCCGGTAGAGGAGGCAGAAAAGGCCGGCACGATCGCCAATATTCCCGTCATGATCGATTTCGGCGGCAGTACCCCTCCCTTGTCAATCGAGGAGTTGTTCATGAAGCACCTGCGGCCCGGCGATATTTTTACGCATTGCTTTGGCCAGCTGACCACCCGGGAATTTATCGTGGACACACTCACGAAGAAGGTCAAACCCTTTGTCTGGGCCGCTCAGAAGAAGGGCATTTTTTTCGACGTCGGATATGGAGACATCAGCTTTGCTTTCTCGCAGGCCCTGCCGGCATTGAAAAGCGGATTTTATCCCAATTCCCTGAGCACGGACATGCACGTAAATAGCGTGAACCGGGCTATGAAGGACCTGCTGAGTATCATGTCTAAATTCCTGGCGATGGACATGCCCCTGGATTCGGTGATAAAATCAGTCACCTGGAACCCCGCCCGGGAGATCAAACGGGAGGAACTGGGGAATCTTTCCGTAGGAGGGATCGCCGATGTGGCCATACTGGGGCTGCGGGAAGGGAAATTCGGATTCTATGATTATACCGGCTATAAGATAACGGCCCCCCATAAGCTGGAATGTGAGATGACGATCAAGGGAGGAAAGATCGTATACGACCTGGATGGTATCGCCAATCCCGTACAGTTACCCAGGCCGCAAAGGTCGAGAGAACATTAATTCCCAAAATAAATTACTACACATGAACATCCATAAACGGTTATTGATCACCGTGACAATCCTTTTCCTTCTTGGTAATATCCCCTGTTTGCTGCAGGCGCAGGCTATTACCAGGGAGGAATTGGTCTTTCTGACAGGAGAATGGAAAGGCGAAAGGTTTGCCGACGGGCGTCCCAAAATCCCGGACGAGCTGATAAAGAGGGCCCGGAACATCGGTATCGAAGAGGCCTGGTCCATTTTAAGCAATGAGGGATACAACTGCCAGTTTGAAGGAAACTGGAAAATGGTCCATCCCGATACGCCTGTCGTGGGACGGGCACTTACCGCCTCTTTTATTCCCAGCCGGCCGGACCTGGAGAAGAACATCAAAGAAAGGGGAAAGAAAGAAGGGCGGATCGGCAATACCAATTCCTGGCCCATCGATATGCTCTCGAAAGGAGATGTCTATGTAGCGGATGGCTTTGGAAAGATCACTGCGGGGACGCTGATCGGGGATAACCTGGGAAATGCCATTTATGCCAGGTCCGGGAATGGCGTCGTATTCGATGCTTCGGCGCGGGACCTGGATGGACTGTCGGAAATCAAGGGGTTCAATGCTTTTGTCAGGGACTTCGATCCTTCTTACCTGAAAGATGAAGTCCTGATCGGGCTGAATACGCCTATCCGCATAGGACATGCCGTCGTATTGCCGGGAGATCTGGTGCTGGCCCGGAAAGAAGGGGTATTGTTCATACCTGCGCACCTGGCAGAGAAAGTGATTGGAACCGCAGAGTTTATTGAATTAAGGGATGAATTCGGCATCAGCCGGTTAAAAGCAGGCCGCTATACGCCCGGGCAGATCGACAGTCAGTGGACAGACGCCATCAAGGAAGATTTTCTCTCCTGGCTCGACAAAAAGCCGGGAGCTACCCCCATTACACGCGCTCAGTTAGACGAATACATGAAAAAAAGGACCTGGTAGTTTAGGGGCGATCCGGCTGAACGTATAGCCCCGGTTCAGGGGCGATCCGGGCGCGATAGCGCAATATCCGGCAACTAATTCCGTTTAGTAGCATATGAAAACCCCTCCATTTCTGCTCTTAGCGTTGTTCTTTTTCGGATTCGCTTCCTGTGATCAATTTGGTGATAAACCTGCCGTTCCCGAAAGCAAAGTCGTTACGGATACCATGGTGATCGTTAAAGATTCCATTATCAATGCAGGTCATTATGATACCACCCTGTCGGGCTTTTACCAGGGAATGTTGCCTTGTAAAAATTGTGAGGGGGTACAGCGTACGATCCTCTTTGCGAATGACGAGCACTTTAAGATGGAAGAACTGGAACTGGGAAAGAATGTTCCGGCAAAAAGAATCGAAGGAACCTGGGCCAAGGAGAACGGAAGGTTCCTTTTGTATCTGAATGATAAGGTATTCGCTCAGTACCGGTTGACCAAAGACACCCTCATCAATTTTGAAAATAACGGCACCCGTATTTCGGATTCCTTATCCCGGCAATATGTACTGTTTAAAAAGAATACGGCGCCGGACAATCCAGCGTGGAAGCAAAAGAAGACGCAAGGCGTCGACATTGTCGGAATCGGCAGCGATCCCTTCTGGAGCGTGGAGATCGACAATGAGAAATTTATCCTTTTCAAATTAGCTGCGGCCGCGAAGCCGTTGATCGTGCCTATCGAGAAACCTTCGGTCACAAAAGATAGTATCGTTTATTCCATTACAACGGAAGGAGGGAATCCCCTGAAGATCTCCATCGCCCCGGGATTCTGCAATGATGGGATCGGAGATCACTTATATGAATACCGGATGAATATCTGGTATAAGAATCAATACTATAAAGGATGCGCCGTTAAATTATAAATCGAACACGGCAATAAATCAGCGGCGATAAATCGAATGCGGCGGTCCGGGCCGGTAATAAACCTGACTGCTCTCATAGGAAAGCCCGGTCGTCAGTGATAATCGCCGACGGCCGGGTTTTTCAATTCTATTGATATTTTTTTGCTTCGTCCTGTGCATGGATCTGGTGTTTGGCCCTGCTTACAGGATGCTTCACGCCCTGTCTTTTCAATTGTGCGGCATGCCGGTGCTCAGCTTTTTTTTCAGTTACCACATCCTTATGATCGGCTCTTGCCTTTTTAATGTTCAGATGGGCCAAATCCTTGCCTACCTCATGCTTTTCTTCCCGTTTCTCACGAATGTCATGGCGTAGTTCCTTTTCCTCTACTTTCTTTGGAGTGGTTTGTGCAAAACCAAGAGAGGTAAGGGTCCCTCCGAGTAATATGAATAGTAGCTTTTTCATAGTTAGTATATTTAAATGAAAGAATTAAAGAAATAGGGGCTATTATCATGCCATGGGCCGGGAGGGCGGTTTTTAAGCGATAACTAAGTGAAAAACAGACAGATATAAAATCGCTTATTGGGTATTATTCTATCCATTATGGGCATTGCGGGCCTCATTATTCGTATATTGCCCCCCTATTCATGATCCAGCAATTAACACTTTCCGAATTTCTGACGGCTGCAAAAAATACGCCTGTCGTCGACGTGCGTACGCCGGCGGAATTCGAACAGGGGCATATCATCGGCGCCTGTAATATTCCCATTTTCTCCAATGAAGAAAGAGTGAAGGTCGGGACCACCTATACACAGGTTGGTAAACAAGCTGCTATCTTACTGGGATTTGAGCTGACCGGGCCGAAATGGGCGGATTTTATCCGTGAGGCGGAACGGATCGCCCCGGACAAAAAAATCCTTGTCCATTGCTGGCGGGGAGGGATGCGCAGCGGGGCCATGGCCTGGGCATTGGATCTGTATGGGTTTACCGTAGCTACCTTGAGGAACGGCTATAAAGCCTACAGGAGGGCCGGGATCGAGGCCCTTGCCAGAGACTATCCTTTTGTGGTCCTGAGCGGTTATACGGGCACAGGCAAGACCGGTGTGCTGCAGGAGCTCCTCCGCAGCGGGGAACAGGCGATCGATCTGGAGGAGTTGGCGCAACACCGGGGCTCAGCCTTCGGGTCGCTGGGGAAAATGAAGCAGCCCAGCCAGGAGCAGTTTGAGAACCTGCTTGCCGCGGAACTGGAAAAGATGGATCCCGGTAAAAGGATCTGGATAGAAGACGAGAGCGTAACGATCGGGAAAAGGGCCATCCCCAAAAATATATTTGCCCAGCTGATAAAGGCGCCGCTGATCCGCCTGGATATTCCGCTGCAGGAGCGATTGGGCTTTTTGACGGAGGAATACGGCAGTCTGGATAAGGATTTCTTAAAGGAGTCCGTAGGCAGGATCAGCCGGCGGCTGGGATCCCTGCGGGTGCGGCTGGCTATAGACGCCATTGAAGAAGGCCGGATGGCGGATTTCATCGCACATGTATTGATCTATTATGATAAGGCCTATCGGCATTGCCTGGACAATCGACAGCCTTCCACCATTCATCCGCTTGCCCTGGGCCGTATCGATCCGGTTAGGAACGCCCGGGCACTCCTCAATTTTTGTCATCAGCAAAATATCGTCCCTCAGCAAAGCATCGCCCCTCGGCAAAACATCGTCCATTCTCAAAATATCACCCATCAACCAAATAGCATTCCCCCACAAAATATAGTCCATGGAAGCGATTAAACTCACGCAATATTCCCACGGGGCAGGCTGCGGCTGTAAAATAGCCCCGGCCGTATTGGATAAGATCCTGCATAGCTCCGTCAGGTATCCGGCAGACAGTCATTTGCTGGTGGGCAATGATACCCGGGACGATGCGGCAGCGTATGATATGGGCAATGGTATGGCGCTCATCGCTACCACGGATTTTTTTATGCCGATCGTGGACGATGCCTATGATTTCGGCAGGATCGCCTCCGCCAACGCTATCAGTGATGTATATGCAATGGGAGGCCGGCCGGTATTGGCGATTGCCATCCTGGGCTGGCCGATCAACAAGTTGCCCCCGGAAGCGGCGCAGCAGGTGCTGGAAGGAGCCCGGGCTATTTGTGCGGAAGCAGGCATCACGCTTGCCGGCGGTCACAGCATCGACTGTCCGGAACCGGTATTCGGACTGGCGGTGAATGGCATCGTGGCTATTAAGGATCTCAAACAAAATTCAACGGCTACAGCCGGTTGTAAGCTATACCTGACGAAACCATTGGGAGTCGGCATTCTGACCACGGCACAGAAAAAGGGTCTTTTAAAGCCGGAGCATGCAACCATCGCTCCTGCCCTCATGGCCCGTTTAAATAAGATGGGGGAGGTCTTCGGCAAACTGGAGTATGTAAAGGCAATGACGGATGTCACCGGTTTCGGATTATTGGGACACCTGTCGGAGATGTGCGAAGGCAGCCAGGTGAAGGCCGTTGTCGAGTTCAGTAAAATACCTAAACTCGACATGCTCGATGAATATCTGTACCAGGGATCGATCCCCGGCGGGACGGACCGTAACTGGGACAGCTACCGGCATAAGGTCGGGTCTATTACCGAAAGGCAGCGACAGATCCTCGCCGATCCGCAGACCAGCGGAGGATTATTGGTGGCCGTGGATGCCCGGCATACGGCTGCCTTCGAAAAAATCCTGCAGGAAAACGGTCTGCCCCCTGAGCACTGTATCCCTTTTGGCCGGTTGGAGCCAATGGAAGGCCAGGGGACTCCCTGGATCGAGATCCGTTAAAGGATCATCGCCGCTCCGGCAATCTGCCGGCCAGGCGCTACAGCGCTTCGATCGATACCCGGGTATACCTTTCTTTCTTATTGTATTCCGACACCATCACATGCCCTTCCTTGGCAGGAAAAATAGTGGTGAAGATATTCCCGTCCTTATGGGGAATGGTACGTTGCACTTTCTTCTGGGTGACATTATAGATGACGAAATTCTTTATATCTCCCATCACGACATAGTCTGATTTGGTATCGGCATTGGTGACGTTGTAATAGACCCTGTTATCATAGGCATCCAGCAGTACCTTCGCCGGAACGAAATGCGTTTTGTCAGCGGGAATAGTGCCTTCCAGGGCCAATGCTCCCTTGGGCCCCTGCTTGAGCAATACGGCGTCCTTCACCTTGCATTTTTGCGTCCCGAGTCCCAACAAAATCATCGGCGGTATAATGAACGGCGCTGTCAGCACAGAGGAGATGATGGCGCCCCATTTCACTTGCTTGTGAACCCCTGACCCGATGAAATAGGTATTTCCCTGGTAATCTTTGAACGAGAGATCATACCGGCCATACGTGCCATCCTCCATAAAAAGCCCCTTTTTAGAAATGCCCGCTGCGGCGCCATCAGCCCAATAAGAGTAGTTTTCAATGAAGCCCCCTTTTTTATGGCTCTCCAGGCTGACAGTAAAAACACCCAAATAAGTCCCCTTCGTCAATTGCTTGCCCGTCTCATAGTCATTCGTTTTACGGGGATTGAGGATCGTACCGGAAATATAGGGCTTGCCCGTAACGGGGTCATTGGCAAAGGTGATCACTTTCAGGGAATTGCCCTGCTTGTCCTTTAAGACATATTTGGGATAGACCGCCGTGTCTTTAATATTGAAGCCCAGCAGTTCATAACCACCCTCCAGCATTTTGTCTTTCTGTTTCATGAGCAGGTAGACATCCTGGCCGGAGCTCATCAGGCCAAAGGCCTTGGCATCTTCTTTTATGGGCCGCTGCCATCCAAGCCTTCCGTCCGGGTTAAAGATCACCAGGTTGTTCTTTCTTTCATCTCCATAGAAACAGGCAAATCCGCGCCCGGGTATGTTTTTGATCTGTATATTGTGCTGCAGCTTGCCATCCGCCGTCCAAATATTTTTCCTGCCAAACGGATCGACCGTATACTTGATTTCTACCTTGATGGAATTGGTGTTAAGGATCTTGCCGTTCAGGCTGAGGAACTGCGTAAAGACAAAATCTTTCGGATCGATAATGGCGGCACGGACCTTTTTTTTGGTCTGGAATTCATTGCCGTAGACATTGCTTTTCAGATAGGCCAGGCAGAGGACGTCCTGTTCGAGCGACACCCCCTGGAGAATGAGCTTTTGCTCCCGGAAATTGATGGCTCCGATATCGTTCAGGTTCTCGTCCATGATGGTGATCTTATAATTGAAGGAGTCCTCACTGGCCTTCTCCAGCTGTGTGAAGACCAGGTAGCCGACCAGGGCGTTGTCCTGTACGATGGCTTTTACCTGGGAGGAGATTTCTTCGCCCACCTCTTTAAAAACTTTTGTTTGGGCCTGGGCGTATTGTGTGACTGTCAGGAACAGGAGCAGGGCTACGAGGAGCTTTTTCATTGATATTGGATTGTTAGGATTTTATGGGTTATCGGCTGATCCCGGTATCGGTTCGATCCGGGACCGGCCTGTCTATTTCTTTTCGAAATCATCGGCGAACTCGCAGTACATACTCGCTGAATTGTTCGCCTTGAATTCTTTGGCGGCTCTGGCCTTGTTCTTGTCTGAATTATCCGGGTCGAGCGCCAGGGTATACATGAGGTTTTTTAATGCTTTTTCAGCCGGGGTCATGTCTTTCCAGAATGCTTCGTTTTGGAAAGTCTTGCAATACTGTTCGAGATTTTCCCGGGGGATCTGCAGGAACATGGTCTGCAGCTCGAAATAGTTTTGTGAGATATATTCTTTAGGGGTAACGCCGATCGCGTTAAAACGGTGTAATTCCCTGTCAGAATAATACAGGGCGGCAAATATATTGTTCACCATAAAATCGTACCACTCATCGGTGTTGCCCTTGTCTTTTTCCAGGAGGATGCGATAGAGGCAGGGGGTGAGGCTCATATTATAGTACATGTTCCAGATCAGCATTTTGGTCGCTTTGTCCCGGATGGATGCGGGGATGGGCGTGTATTTTGCGTTGGGTGTCGTCCGGTTGCGGGTACGGGCATAACGGTCCACGCAATCGGGGTGGGTCTTCAGGGAATCGGCGATGCTGGTCGTGTCCTTGAAATTATAGGCCCTGGTGGAAAGCCCCTTGGAACGTTGTTTGGTCCAGGCATCCTCGAAAGGGAGCTGGTAGGCGGTGAAATAATTTTTGACCGGGTTCTTCAGAGGTTGACGGTATTGGATATCCGAACTGTCCAGCCGGAGAAAGTAAGCCGCATTAAAAGGGATATTGCTTTTCTTTAATAAGACGATGGCCAGGGAGTCGGCTTCGCTTTCGTGGTAGCGCTGGTGCCTGCCCCGGCTAAAAGAGTATCCTTCCAGGACTTTTTTCAGACGCGATAGCCGCTCGTATTTAGAGTCGAGTACGGCATTGAGGGATTGTTTGTATTCGTCTGAACTGAGCCATTCTGCTTTTTGCTTCATGGCGTTGTCGGTATGTTCGAGAATATTGTGCGATAATTCATGCGCAATGACCAGGGCCAGCTCTTCCCGGGTTTGGGCAAAAGAGATCAGGCCCAGATTAACGGCGATAACGTTCTGCCCGGTAGAATATGCATTTACCGAGGGACTCCGGTCGATCAATAAAAAAGGGCGTACCGGCAACAGTGACTTATTGGCCTGTGTCAGCTGATTGATAATGTCTTCTATATAGCCTGCTACTTCTTTCTCATGGATATAATTGTCGTGTGCGATGGCCTCTGTGATAAAGCCGGTCCGGTCGTCCCAGAATTCCTTATATTTTTTCTGGGTGGCCTTGTCCTTATAGATAGTAGGGCAGACCCAGACCTTCTTCAGGGAATCCCGCTGTTTTTCATAATACAGGTGGGAGAGCTCCTGGTAATTATACAGGGCCCTTGTCTGGGCATACAGGCCCGACAGGGTGAGCAGGAGGCAGGCGGTTAAGAGGGGGCGCAGTGCGTTCATAGGCTAAAAACAGGTATTGGTTTAGTTATTTAACGACTGCGGGCAAAGAATATTGGACGGGAATGGGGGAAATAATAGTATATTCAAATAATACCAATTGCGATTTTTTTATATGCCAAAACTAACTGTCTTTTTAGGAGGACTACTGTCCTTCGTAATGGCTTTCTCCCAACCCGCCGCAGTCACTATAAAAAAGCTGGATGCTGTATTGACGCAATTGAACGGGCGCCATCAGTTTAATGGGACCGTCCTATACGCAGAGAACGGAAAAGTATTGTATAAAAAGGCTTTTGGTTTTACCGACTTCCGCTCCGGCCAGCCTTTGCAAACGTCTTCCTCCTTTAACCTGGCGTCGATAACCAAACAGTTTGTGGACATGGGGATCCTGCAATTATATGAACAGGGCAAGCTGCAGCTGGACGAGCCGGTTAAAAAATACATTCCTGAACTTCCCTATGAAGACATAACGCTCCGTCATTTAATGACCCATACTTCGGGGATCCCTGAATATTTCGATCTGTTCACGCGATACAAGGGGACCCTGGACACACTGGACAATGAATCCATGATCCGCCTGTTCGCCCGGTATCATCCGCCTCTGGATTTCAAAACAGGTACTGCCTGGCAGTATTGCAATACCAATTATGTCCTGCTGGCCAGTATCATCGAACGGGTGTCCGGACAGCCTTTACGGGATTTCTTTCGCCGGCAGATTGCTATTCCGCTGGGTTTGAAGGACTCATATATATACAATGTTCTGATGCCTTCCATCCCCGCCAATCATGTGATCGGTTTCCGGGAAGACAACGGGCAGGCAAAGTTATTTGACCTCACCAATATGGACGGTGTGACGGGAGACGGTAATTGCTATTCTTCCGTGGAAGACTTGTATAAATGGGAACAAAGCCTGTATGGCGAAAAACTCGTAAAAAAGGAAACCCTGGCCCTGGCTTTCCAGCCGGTCAAGCTGGCGGATGGGAGTACTTATCCTTATGGATTCGGCTGGTTCATAGCCAAAGAGCATGAATTATACTGGCATACCGGCAGCTGGCAGGGATTTAAAAACCTTATTTACAGGGATGTCCAGCGCCATCGCACGCTGATCATACTGAGCAGCGGCGAGGAAACGGCCGGACGTTCATTCGCAAAAGCCCTATTCGAGGGAAAGGACTATCCAATCCCTTCCTCCCGGCTGATCACCCATGTCCAGGTGATCGATGGAACAGGCGCCCCCCGCAGGGAGGCCGCGGTGCGGATCGTGGGGAATACAATCACCGAAGTAGGAACACTGAAGTCTTTGCCGGGAGAGGAGATCATTGACGGGGGCGGTAAAGTGCTGGCCCCGGGCTTTATCGACAGCCACAGTCACGTCGAAGGCTCTCTGCAGGAATATCCGGAAGCGATCGCAACGCTCAACCAGGGGGTAACCACTATCGTTACCGGACAAGATGGCTTCAGTAGCGATATCGATAGCATAAAAGCAGGTATCGCACGCAGACCCATTGCCATCAACGTGGCTACCTATACGGGACATTCGACCCTGCGGGCACAGGTAATGGGCGCCCGGCAATTAAACAGGCCCGCCACCGGCGGGGAGCTGGGAAAAATGGCAGCGCTGCTAAAAGCTGAAATGCAAAAAGGGTCATTAGGATTGTCCACCGGCCTGGAATATGAACCGGCTTATTTTTCCAATCGCGACGAAGTGCTGCAAATGGCAAAGGTCAGCGCTGCCGCAAACGGCCGGTATATCAGTCATCTTCGCAGCGAGGATTTCGACTTTGCCAATGCCCTGGATGAGATCATCACCATCGGCCGGGAGGCAAAATTGCCCGTGCAGATCTCCCATATTAAAATAGCGCTTAAGGATGACTGGGACAATTCCCCCGGCATCCTTGCTCAACTGGAGACGGCACGCAGACAGGGGATCGATATTACCGCAGACTGTTATCCCTATGAGTATTGGCATAGTACACTAAAAGTACTCTTTCCCAAAACGGATTATACCAACCCGGTCAGCGCCGAATTTGCCGTGAATCATACCTTTGACCCGGCAGGGTCCGTAGTGGATAAGTTTGCCGCGAATCCCGCTTATGCAGGGAAGACACTCACGGAGATCGCCGGATTGCGGCAGGAGACCCCGGCCCGGACATTGATGGGGCTTATCGCGGCAGCCGACTCATTTGCAAAACAACACCCGGATATCGACGAGGTAGAATCCATCGATGGGAAATCCATGGCGGACGAGGATGTGGTGAACTTTCTGTCATGGGCCAATACCAATATTTGTTCGGACGGCGCTAATGGAGGGCATCCGCGGGGGTACGGTTCCTTCACCCGTGTGTTGGGATATTACGTCAGGGAAAGAAAGATCATGAGCCTGGAAGCGGCGATCCGTAAAATGACGGGGCTCACTGCGGAGCATACGGGCCTGAAAGGCAGGGGCATCATTGCCCCGGGCTATTTTGCCGACCTGGTATTGCTGGACCCGGAAACCGTCAGGGATCATGCCACTATACAAAGCCCCAAAGCCCTTTCCAGCGGCATCGAAAAGGTATGGGTAAATGGGGTATGTGTCTACGAACATCAGGAGGCAACCCGGGAATATCCGGGAATGTTCCTGAGCCGATGACCCCGCCAACAGTAACAATCATTCACGTGAGAAAATAAAAAAATGAAAGAAAAGGTAAGCCAGCAAGGTAAAAAACCTACGGCCATCGTGCTGACCGATGGCCTGTTAACCGAACCGGACGCAAAAACGGCCCATGGGCTGATCCGGGGAACAGAAAGGTTCGAAATCATTGCCATTATTGACTCCAGACATGCCGGTAAAGATGCGGGTGAACTATTGGATGGGACTCACCGGAATATTCCCATTCTGGCGACCGTGGAAGCGGCTGTCGCTCATTTTGAGAAGATCGATTATTGTATCATCGGGGTGGCTACTATCGGCGGTGCCTTCCCGGCTCATTTTCCCGGGATCGTCGAGTCCTGTATACGCCAGGGTATCTCGATCGTCAATGGGTTGCATGAGTTCCTGACAGAGCGGCCGGAGATGGTCGCATTGGCTGCGGCAAATGCCGTGGAGCTGATCGATGTCCGTAAACCCAAACGAAAGGCGGATCTCCATTTCTGGTCGGGAAAAATATTCTCGGTGACGGCGCCGGTGATAGCGGTGATCGGCATGGACTGTGCGATGGGGAAAAGGACTACCTGCCGGATGGTGCGCCAGGCCTGCGAGGCAGCCGGTCTCAACGCACAGATGATCTATACGGGTCAGACAGGTTGGCTGCAGGGCGGTCGGTTCGGGTTCATCTTCGACTCGACACTGAATGATTTTATTTCCGGAGAGCTGGAACATGCCATCATATCCTGCTGGGAAGCGACCCGGCCCGATATCATTCTTTTGGAAGGACAGTCCGCTTTGCGTAATCCGAGCGGACCCTGCGGATCGGAATTGCTCGTCTCGGGTAATGCCAGGCACGTTATCCTGATCGCCGCTCCCAAACGCAAATATTATGAAGATGATCCGGCCTGGGGACCGCTGCCCTCCGTTCAATCGGAGATAGCGCTGATCCGTATGTATGGTGCTGCGGTGATCGCGCTGGCGCTGAATACGGAACATTGTTCTCCGGAAGAAGCCGTGGAATTCCGGGATCATTATGAGCGGGAGCTGCAGATCCCGGTATTGCTGCCTTTACAGGAAGGAGTCGCCGGTGTAGTCCCCGTCATAACCCATCTTATAAATCGTCCCAAATTATGAAGATCCAATCCTTTCATTCCTATCTGCAAAAATTGCCGCTCACCAAACCTTATACCATCGCCTATAAGACCATCGCGGATACCGCTATTGTTTTCCTGGAAATTACCCTGGAAAATGGCCTGACAGGTATCGGAGCCGCCAATCCCTTTGCCGACGTGGTAGGGGAAACACCGGAGCAGACATTGGCGCATCTGCAATCAGGCTGGCTCGATGAACTCGTAGGGCAGGATATCCGTCATTACAACCGGTTGATTGATGAAGCAGCCCTTCGTTTTCCCAGGCTTCCCGGAACATTGGCTGCTATAGACATCGCCCTGCATGATCTTTTCGGACAGTTCCTCGGAGTGAGCGTGCTGGATTTTTATGGTCGTCAAACAGGGCCGCTGGCCACCTCCGCCACTATTGGCATTAAGGATACCGGGGAGATGCTGGAAGAGGCGGATGGTTACCACCAGCTTGGCTTTCGGATCCTGAAGATCAAGACAGGCCTCGATCCGGACCAGGATATCGAGCGGGTATTGAAATTAGCGGAAAGGTTCAGGGACAAGATGACTATCAGGGTGGATGCTAACCAGGGATATTCCCCCGATGACCTGAAAAAATTTATAACCGGTACAAAGCAATCCGGCCTTGAATTGATCGAGCAGCCGGTCAGAGTGGGGCAGGAGAGGCTTTTGACCGGACTGGAGCTTTCAGACAGAAAATTGCTGGTGGCTGACGAATCGCTGCTGGATGCCGGCTCTGCCTGGAAGCTGTCCAACCCGCCGCAGCCCTATGGAGTATACAATATCAAATTGATGAAGTCGGGAGGTATCAGGGGGGCGAGAGAAATTGCCGTCATTGCCAGGCATGCGGGGATAGAGCTGTTCTGGGGATGTAATGATGAGAGCATTGTCAGTATTGCGGCGGCTGTGCATGCCGCCTACTCCTGTTCCAACACCCGTTATCTCGATCTCGACGGAAGCTTTGATCTGAATAGGGACCTGGTGGAGGGAGGATTTTTGCTGAAGGATGGGTATATGCATCCGAACGGATTGCCGGGGCTCGGTGTAAAAAAAATCGCCGGCTGATCATTGGCACAATCGCATCCGGCCGGCCAACTAAATTTTCATGTATTTAAAATAAGCATTTTGCAAAAACTTCCCCCTTCGATCGTATTGCGTTCCGCCATCTTTTTGGTGATCGGCTCGATTCTCGGCTCCGGTGTATTTAAAAAAGTAGCGATGATGTCGGCGACCCTGCAGTCGCCCGGCTGGGTGCTGGTCTGCTGGGTATTGGCTGGCCTGGTCAGCCTGGCGGGCGCCCTCTGTACCGCCGAAATGTGCAGCCTGTTCCCGAGCTCCGGGGGAGAGTATTTTTATTTTCAGAAAGTGTACAATCGTTTTTTCGCTTATATCTACGGCTGGGCAAATTTCGCGGTAGTAAAAACTGCCTCGATAGCCGCGCTGGCCTATATTTTCGCGGAGTCATTCAACAGTATCGTGCCGCTTCCGGAATGGTCGCTGCTTCCCGGCAAAGGGGGAGTACCAGGGATCGATAATATCGCGGTGAAACTGCTTGCTTCTTCCCTGATTATCGTCCTGAGCTATATCAATTACAGGGGAATCAGACACGCTGAAAAGCTGGGTAATTTCATGACCGTGCTGATGTTATCCGCGGCTGCCGTCATCGTGATCGCAGGGCTGAGCTCTTCTTCGGGAACCCTGGCCCATCTGACTACGCCGGCCCTCCATGCCGGCGGGGGCATGAAAGGCTGGACCCTGATCAAAGCCATTACCATTGCCAGCCTGGGCGCCTTCTGGGCTTATGAAGGGTGGAACTGTGTCGGTTTCATAGGAGAGGAAATGAAGAATCCGAAAAAGAACCTGCCGCTGGCCCTGGGCATCGGCACCCTGGTGATCATCCTGGTGTATCTGTTGCTCAATATCGTGTATCTGTATGTTTTACCGATCGACGCCCTGATAAAAGTAAGTGCGACCCACAATCAGATTGCAGCGGTAGAAGTGATGAAGGTCATCTGGGGTAAGCCGGGCGCGCTTTTTATTTCGCTGTTGATACTGGTCACGACCTGCAATGCCACCAATGCTACCATCCTAACCTCTGCCAGGGTATTCTATGCCATGGCGCGGGACAAACTGTTTTTCCGGCAAGCCGCTACGGTGCATCCTGTTTATCAAACCCCTTCCGTGTCGATAGGCTTGCAGGCTTTCTGGTCCGTGATATTGGTCTGGTCTGGAACTTTTGACCAGCTGACGGATATGCTGATCTTTTCCGCCTTTATTTTTTACGGGGCATCGGCGCTCGCCGTATTCATTATGCGAAAAAGGGCGCCCTCGCTGCCACGGGTATATAAGGTGATCGGCTATCCGTGGCTACCTTTCCTGTTCTGCCTGTTTTGTTTGCTGTTGATTGGGGTGACGCTTGTCGACCAACCCAGGGAAGCCCTGTCGGGATTGGGTCTGATCGCCACGGGTATTCCTTTTTATTGGTATTGGACGAAAAAAAATCCCGGGACAGATCCCGGGAAGTGATAGGGGCGACCCTTATGTTGACAGTGAAAGATGTGGACCCTTATTTATCCGGTGTCAAATATAGTTGATTGAACAGAAATTTAAAGGTTCCATGCGTCTGGGCGCGGAAAGTGATTTCCGGACCGAAGGCGTATAATTTCCCTTTTCCCACCGATGCTACAAAGGCGGCTACCCCATCCTGTAAGTAAGCCTGTCCCCAGGCCCAGCCGCTGCGCAGCGGTTTGTTATTGGCAAACCAGGCGATGGGCTTTACTACTCCTTTCGAATAGGCTTCCGGATTGATGTTGAAGACGGGGCTTTCGTCGAAGTAGACGTCTGCGTTCCCATTCATTCCCCATCCCGGCTGGCTGCTGGAGTCTACGCTTACCCGCAGGAGGCTGCCGGGGATATAGAACTTCTCGCCAGGTAGTTTTTTCTCTTTCCCGTTGCTCAATTCCATAAGGGCGTCGCGGACGGGCAGCCCCAGCTGAAAGGCCAGGTTACAGCTGGACCCGATCGTTACGATATGGCCGCCTGCTTCCAGGAATTTCTTTAATTCGGGTATGGATTTCTCCGGGGTGATGCGTCCCAGCCTTGGCCGGTATTCTGCGGGTATCTCTTCGGGCTTGGGCTCGCCCCTTCCCCTGAAGGCTCTTCCTCCGGTTTCAGTGACGACAGACGGAATCGCGCCCGTTACGAAGATAAGAACATCATATTTGGAGCGAAGGTTGCCTGCGTCGATATCTTTCGGGTAAAGGACCGTTATGGGGAAGTGATATTGCTCCATGATCCATCTTTCCCAGCCGGAGGGAATGGATCCGCCGTAACTGTCCCAGAGGGCGATGCGGGCCGGGCTGATCTTTCGGAGCTCCACAGGACGTTTCGATATCTTATATACGGTAATGCCCCGCTCGCCGGCTTGTTTTTCCAGGGTTTTTTGGGTCTTGGCGCTGGCGGGGACGTAGAAGGAGCCGGACGCGGCGGCATCCCGGAACACGTCGATGCCCTCTTTCAGCAGGTCGTTTACGACCGCATAGGATTGATTGGCATGGGCATCCAGCACATAACCCTTGCCGCCGGCGCCGTCGAACCCACCGGGAGCGGATTGCAGTTCGCCATAGGGCACCCGGTCAAAGGGGCCTTCGAATGCATCCAGGATGCGGTCGAATTGTACGCCCATCTGGAAGGCCAGGGTCCATCCTGCGGCGTCATAAGGAGCTACCGGAGGACCTCCGGGATAGAGGAAATCATTCGGATGGTCCTGGGGCTCGAACATATCCAGTACATGGGGGCGGAAAGCCTGGTCTGTCCGGACGATGTAGGAGCCTTTGGAATAGGTCTTACCTGCTACGGTGAAAGACGCACTCGCTTTATGCACGAGGATACCCGTGCGGATCAGTGCGTTGAGGAAGCGGACAGCCGTGGGAAAGTCGGGTTGATCGGAGGGGATGATATAGCCCCGGGGATCGCGCAGGGCCGGATTGCGCATGACGCTATCGAAATATTTTGTGGGGATGGCATTCGGGTCGGGACGTTCGCCGGAGGCGGTCTCCGATGAGTCGGGGCGGATCTTGGAGGAGTCTTTTTTAGGTTTCGGCGCCTCTGCGTAGAGCTGGCTCATCTCTGCGATCCGTTTGGGAGAGAGCGTCCAGGTGTCGCGGCTGCCGCGCTCGATGGAATTGCGGCCCATCTTGTAGATATTATACAGCAGCTCGTCGCGGTAGCGGACGGCATAATCGAGTACGGCATAGTTGAGGGAAACGGAGTAGTCGATGGATTGCCGGAATAACCATTTCTGCGGTATGACCGGATTAGGGGTGGCCCCATTAGGGATCAGGCGCTGGGGAATCAGGGGCACTTCGGATGGATTGGGGCCGCCGACGATCTCGGTCAGCAGTCCGATCATATTGTGAAAGTAGGTGGTGGTCCGTAATCCTCCATTGTACCAGGTGGAGAAGCTGGATCCCGAGCGTTGGGTGTAGCCGGGTTTGCCTTCGATATTGAGACGGTTGTTCATGGCGGCGCCTACCGCGTCGATACTGGTAATGATCAGTGGATCGAAGACGTAGTTAAAAGGATCCCGGTAGGGAGGGCCTGCTAATATGGAGCCGGCGGGACCTGCCTGGTGGTGATTGTACATGATCTGGGGGATCCATTCGACGAAGAGCTGGCGGCCGATATTCTGTGTTTCTTTCAGGTTGAGCATGAAGAAATCGCGGTTATTGTCATGCCCGGCATATTTTTCGTAGAGGACCGGCACGCCTTCCAGGCTGCGCTTCTCCGGCTTCGGTTCGCGCATATACCAGTTGGATACCAGCTCCTGTCCGTCCGGGTTGACATGGGTAAGCAGGATAATCACGTTGTCGAGTATGCGCAATGTCTCCGGGTCTTTGCGGCTGAGCAGCTGATAAGCAGTCTCGATGAGCTGGTGGGTGGCTACTACTTCCGTGGCATGGAGACCGCCGTCGATCCATACGACGGCCTTGCCTTCGAGGGCCAGGGTATGGGCCTGTTCATCGGTGAGGCCTTCGGCATGCGCGAGCTGCCGGGAAATATCTTTATAATGATCCAGTTTCTGCAGGTTTTCGGGAGAAGTGACGATCATCATGAACTGGCTGCGGCCTTCTTCCGTCTTGCCGATCTCGATGAGTTTGGCGCGGTCGGAGGCGGCGGCCAGCTTTTTGAAGTATGCTTCTGTCTGGGTGAAATTGGCTAACTGATAGTTATCTCCGATAGAGAATCCAAAATGTTCTTTGGGGCTGGGAATAGGTTGCGTCTGCGCGTGGGTAAGACCCGGAATGAGAAAAAGGATGCCCATTAATAAGAAGTCTCTTAATAGAGAGATGCATTGTCTCATGTGTCGTAAGTTTTGGTGAGTCCGGACCAGCGCGAATTAATGAAAGTATTAATAAAAAGCCCATTTCCGACCGGAAAAATACATAAGCGGCTGATTTTGCCAAGAGAGTGGATGAAAGGAGACGTTCAGGGATGTGCCTGCAGGTATGCCAGCGCCTCCTCGGCATGCCGGCTGCCTTTCAGCGAAGAATTATACGTAAACACAATTTTACCTGTCTTGTCTGCGACGAATGTCTTGCGTCCGGTCATAAAGAATTGTTTGGGGACGCCAAAGGCGTTGAGCACCCTGTTGCCCGAATCGCTGAGCAGAGGATAGGGGAGCCGGTCATTGGTCTGGAATTTTTTGTGGCTCCCGACGGAACCGCCGTTGATGCCGATGACGACCGCCCCTGCCTTGACGAGGTCGCCGTACCGGTCGCGGAAACTGCAGGCTTCCTTTGTACAGACCATGCTTTCGTCCTTGGGGTAGAAGAAGATCACCAGGCTGTGGCTGCCGGAATCCCCGGAATGTTTCGCGCCAACATAGTCCCCGCTGTTGAAGAGATGGCCGTCCTGATCAGGGAGGGTGAATGCAGGCATGGTATCGCCTACGGTCAGCTCTTTGTGCCTGCCGCCGCCAGTCCCCTGGCAGGAGGCTACGCAGGAGAGGATCAACAACATATATATAATCGGAAGGCTCTTTTTCATTATAAATGGAGGCAAGTTGTGGCATAATTAAGGAAAATCATCTAAAAAAGCAATTTTTGAAAAAAATCTCACAACTTGTGAGACAATTAAAACCGACCATTCATGAAAATTCCCATCATAGAAGGCACGATCGACCGTCGAATCCTGATCAATTTTACTGTTGACCCTGCAATCATTCAAAAAATCATACCTCCCCCCTTCCGCCCCAAAGTTTACCGGGAAAAAGCGATTGTAGGAATTTGCCTGATCCGGCTAAAGGGCGTCCGGCCAAAGGGATTCCCAGGTGTGCTGGGCCTGGGGTCTGAAAACGGTGCTCACCGGATTGCCGTTGAATGGACGGAGGACGGACAGACCAGGGAAGGGGTTTTCATTCCCCGGCGGGATACTTCTTCCTTATTCAATACGATTGTTGGCGGGCGGGTGTTTCCTGGGCGGCATGTGCATGCCCGATTCGACGTGAAAGAAGGGGGCGGCCATTATCATATTGCCTTTAAAAGCGCTGATGGGACTTCTATTTCCATTGATGCCGACAAAACGGAAAATTTTAATCCGGAGTCTATTTTTCAGAACCTGGACAATGCCTCCCGGTTTTTTGAAGGCGGCGCAGTGGGATACTCTCCCAATGGCACCCGATACGAGGGACTTGAGCTAAAAACATTGCAATGGAGAGTAGAACCTTTGCAGGTAGGATCGGTGCAATCCAGCTTTTTCGAAGAGGAGACTATTTTCCCCAAGGGCTCCGTTCAATTTGACAATGCCCTTTTGATGAGCCAGATAAAACATGAATGGCATTCGGTCGGTGAGAAACGCTCATAAATAGTACGTGCCGGCAAAGTGCTCAATGCCCCTAACTCCCAAATATATTCGTATCCAGGAATTTATTCCGGAATTTTCCCTTGGGATCATAATGAGTAAGCATCTGCTGAAAATCCGGCAATTTCTTATACAATTCTTTCAGCCGGGAAGGCGGCATGGTAAACAGCTTTCCCCAGTGCGGCCGGGCGTTAAAAGGGGCCAGCTCTTTTTCGATCACCGGTAATAATTTACTCACGGCGGGCCAGTCGGGCTGCCAGGTAAAATGGATGGTCACGGAATTTTGCCGGTAACAGGGACTCATCCAGAAATCGTCTGCCGCGATGGTGCGTATCTCCGAGATCAGCAGGTGGGGGCTGATCTGTTTACCCATGCGGGCAATGGTCCGGATCGCTTCCACGGCATGATAGTGTGGCACGAAATATTCCGATTGCAGTTCCTTGCCGCTGCTGGGAGTAAAGCCCATCCGGAAATGCGGCAACCTTTCATACCAGGGGCCGGGAACTCCCATTTGCTCCGTACAATTTTCGGCAGAGAGCTCGGCAATGGGATGCAGGTTTTTAGTGGCGCGGGTGGCTCCATAGAACCAGGGTCTCAGCTCCGGCGTTTCGCCTTGCTTAATGCGGCTCTTTATCCAGACTTCGTTAAAATAGTCATTTGCCCAGTCGGTGAACAGGCTGACGCTGTAGCCGGCGGCTACGATCTCGTCAAAGTGATCTTTTATCTGGTCCAGGGGCAGCTTCTCATAAACGTCCTGCTGCATTTTATAGGTGGGCTGAATGTCCAGGGTCACTTTGGTCAACACGCCGATCCCGCCAAGGCCAATGACGGCAGCGGTAAATTGCTCCCCATCCCGGGCCCGGGAGAGTGTCCGGACTTCGCCATCGGCGGTAACAAATTCCAGGGCAGCCACAGCGGTGGACAGACTGCCATTCTTCACGCCCGAGCCGTGGGTGCCGGTAGTAACAGCCCCCGCTACGGAAATATGGGGCAGGGAGGCCAGGTTGTGGAGTGCAAATCCCTTATTATCCAGCCAGGGGCCCAGTTGCCCATAAGTGACTCCCGCGCCTACCGTTACGGTATGAGCTACGGGGTCGAGCTCCATCTGATCGAGCTGTCTGAGGGAAATGAATTGGTCGGTACTGTCGGCAATGCGGTTGAAGCAGTGGCGTGTCCCGAGCACTTTTAAACGATCGTATTTTTTGACAAGTTCGCTGACTTGCTCCAGGGAGGCGGGGGAATACAATTTGCCGGTGCTGTATTCAATATTGCCTGCCCAATTTCTTAGCTTTTCATCTTGTTCCCAACTGGTCATAGGCGAAATTACGGTACCCGCCACTAAAGTGGAGGATAATTTCAGGAAGGTCCTTTTTTTCATTTTCAGATGGCTTTATGCTAAGCTAAAGATAACTATTATGCCCTTTGTCTTATCTACGATAAGAAAAAATATATATAAATATAATTACATGACAATGGCACCGTTATTGTACAATGTTGCGACATTGATTCATTCGGAGACGGCTAATCGAATGAGAGCGTAATTCATCTGTGTAACCCTAATTTTTTAATCCTGTATTCATGAAGAAAAATGTACCCTCTACATCTCTGTTTAAAAGAATTGTTTCCCTCGCAAATCCGGCTATTGCATTATTGTTGTTATCCCATGTCTCCCCGCTGCAGGCAGGGGCGCAAACCTTCGTGCATCCCGGTGGTCTGCATACCCAGGCCGACCTGGACCGTATGAAAACTAAAGTGGCCGCAGGCGCTCACCCCTGGATAGATGACTGGAATGTTCTGATCACCGATTGGCAGGCACAGAACACGTATGGGGCAACTGCACAGGCAGATATAAGCGCCAACCGCCAACAGGCTTCGAGAGATGCCCATGCCGCGTACCTCAATACCATACGATGGTATATTTCCGGCGATGCCAGTTATGCCGACTGTGCTGTCCGGATCTGCAACGCCTGGTCCTCGGCTGTGAACGTCATTCCCGGGGGGCAATTGTTCCAACTCCCGATCTATGATTTTACCAAGGTGGGAGAGTTGTTGCGGGTATACAGTGGCTGGGCCCCGGCAGATTTCGCCCGGTTCCAGAACATGATGCTCACTTATTTTTACCCGCCCTGTCATGATTTCCTGTTGAATCACCTGGGTACCTGTGCCAGTTATCTGACTGCCAGTTGGGATGCCCCTGCAATGGGATCGGTCATGAACATCGGGATACTTTGTGATGACACGGCCAAGTTTAACGAAGCGGTCACGTATTATAAAAACGGCATCGGCAATGGCAACATTACGAATGCCGTCTGGGCTTCGCAAGCCGGCAACCTGGGGCAGGTAGCGGAAATGGGCCGCGACCAGGAACATGCCATACTGGGGATAGCCAATCTGGCAGAGGTTTGCCAGTCGGCCTGGAACCAGGGCGTGGATCTATACGGCTATGCCAACAACCGTCTTTTGGCGGGATTCGAATATATAGCCCAATACAACCTTTGGCACCCCGTTCCTTATACACCCTATAACAATTGTGTGAACGATGACTGGCTCTACGTCGCCACTAATGGCCGCGGTCGCCTGGACCGCCCTGTTTATGAGATGGTGTACAATCACTATGCCGTTTTGCAGGGAATCAGCGCCCCCAATACCAAGGCTACGGCCCAACTGATGCGACCCGAAGGCGGTAATGGCGATCACTTTGGCTATGGGACCTTGACGTTCACCCTGGATGCTGCGGCTTCCCCGTATCCTCCCTTGCCGGCACCCGCCACACCTACCGGTCTGACGGCAACAGCGGGCGTCTCCCAGTTATCGTTGAGCTGGACGGCGCCTGCCGGAGACGTGGCCCAGGGCTATACCGTGCAACGTTCCACCACCAGCGGAGGCCCCTACACCACCCTAACTTCCTTGAACGCCAATACCGCAACAGAATATATTGATGCCACTGTAACCAACGGTACGACCTACTACTATGTTGTAGCGGCAACCAACCAGTCCGGTATGAGCAGTTACTCCGCGCAAGCGGGCGCCAAATCTGTTGCCTCCGGAGCGCTGCCGGCGGGATGGTCGAACCAGGATATCGGTAATGTGTCTGCGGCCGGAAGCGCCAGCTATGCCGGCGCGGGCAACAATACCTTTTTGGTGAATGGTGCAGGGAGCGACATCGGCGGGAGTTCCGATTCCTACAATTATACCTATAGGAAAGTAACCGGTGATGTTATACTTACCACAAGGCTATCGAATGTGTCGGGAACTTTATGGAAATCGGGGATTGTATTCCGTGAATCCCTGGACCCGGGTGCGAAGACCCAGGTGATGAAGCTGGGTGATGTTGGCTTTCGGGAGGCTCATTTCGGGACCAGGGCCACCACCGGAGGTTCCATGACCTGGGTGTCCGGTGATCAATTCACCTGGGTACCCGTGTGGCTCAAAGTACAACGTTCCGGTAACTCGTTCACGGGGTTCCAGTCCTCTGACGGTGTAACCTGGTTCAGCATAGGAGCCAGCACGGTAACGATGGATAGTAGCTATTATGTCGGACTGGCTGCCTGCTCGGGCAGCACTACTGGAGCGCTGAACAACAGCACCTTTGACAATATGACCCTGACAGGGGCATCCATTGCCGATACCGCTTCTGCTTCTTTAGGGGGCATTACCATTTATCCGAATCCCGTACAAGATCAGCTTACGGTTAAGCTCGCGAATGAGTTTCAGAAAGGGGCTACTATTACCCTGTATGATGCTACAGGCAGGATAGTGATCAGAACACCGGTAACGGGTGTGTTATATATACTTAATTGCAGTGCAATATCCCGCGGGACTTATATTATGGTGATCAGCAACGGCGTAGTAAGTGTTGCGAAGAAGGTCGTAAAACAGTAGGACCTATTAGGAGAACGGAGTTCTCCTGGCACGAAGTGCCTGAAATTAGCTGTTGAGGGGGAAAAGGCCACATTTCACAAAAGGCCTTTTCTCCCTCAACTAGGAATTTGACTTAAAATTTCTTATCTTCCACTAAATGGAATAAATAGAAAAGAAATAGTGAAATTCTTACTGATCCTGCTTGCTTTTACCAGTTACGCGGGAATAAAAATACAGGCACAGCGTACTATTGTCCGGGGAACAGTCACTAACCGCTTCACCAAAGAAAGAATTCCTTTTGCCAGCATTGCCTGGAAGAAAGCGGGTCACGGTGTCGTTTCCGACAGCGCCGGCAATTTCAGGATCATCGCCAATGGTCATGCCGCCGATACGCTGCTGGTAAGTTCCGTTGGGTTTGAAACACTGGCCTTGCCTGTCACTCTCTCCCGGGATACGACAGTCCTGACCTTATTCCTTGAAAATGCAAAGGATGCCGGAGAGGTAATTGTCCAATCCAAATATAATAAAGGGCTTCTCTGGTGGAAGAAGATCGTGGCCAACAAGCATTTAAATAATCCCTACAAATCGGCAGGCTACTCCTATGAATTATACAATAAATTAGAAATTGATATTGATAATTTCAATCGCAAAAAATTTGAACAGAATAAATGGGTTAAGCCGTTTGGGTTCATCCTGGATAATATAGACAGTATATCCGAGGATAAGCCTTTCCTGCCGGTATTTATCACCGAGTCGATCTCGGATTGCTATTTTGCGACCAACCCGCTGCGGGAAAGAGAGGAAATAAAGGCCATAAAGACCAATGGAATTAAGAATGAATCCATTATGCAGTACCTGGGTGGGATTAACCAGCGTATAAATTCCTATGAAAATTACATGACCTTGTTCGGGAAAGAATTTATCAGCCCCTTAAGTACTGTTGGCGATAATTATTACAAGTACAGGGGGCTGGATACCCAATACATTTCAGGGCAACGCTATCTCCATCTTTTTTTTACTCCTAAAAGGGAGGGCGAAAATACTTTTTCAGGTGATTGCTGGATCCACCAGGCAAGTTGGGGCATCGGAAAGATCACGCTCAATATATCATCTACTGCCGGTATCAATTTCGTCCACAGGCTGAGCATTATCCAGGAGTTCACACGGCGCAACGACAGCGCATGGGTATTTACCAGAGATAAATTTGTAGTGGAACTATCTCCCTTGAAAAAGGGCAAACTAGCCTTCATAGGCAGGAAAACAAGCCTGTATAAAAATATACAGATCAATCAGCCTTTTATTGAAGAAGCGCTGAAGTTGAATAAAGGCAATGAAAAGGTTGTAATCAGGGAAGGGGCCCTACTGCAGGACACGGGATACTGGCGATCCCACCGGGCAGAGCCCTTAAGCGTAAATGAAGAGCATGTCTATAAAATGATTGACACCCTGCAAAAAATGCCGCTTTTTAAAAAATACACAGACTTTGTCGAATTCGTCGTGGATGGCAGAAAGCCGTTAGGAAAGATGGAGATCGGCCCCTGGTACAAATGGGTCAGTGGCAATCAATTGGAAAGGCTAAGACTCCGGTTTGATGTCGCTACCACCAAATTATTCAGCGATAAGTGCTGGTTACACGCTTATCTCGCCTATGGGTTTAGGGATCATGCTTTTAAAGGTAAGGCTGAATTTACCTACCGATTTCCCGGAAACCAGGGCTATAGTATGCATGCCTCCTACACCCAGGATCTGAATAATGGAAGTACGCATAATAATGATGATGGAGATATTACAACGGATAACCTTTTCAGCCAGTTGATACGCAGACCGGGTGTCAGGCAGAAATTCCTGCTGGAAAAAGAGACGAAAGTCTGGGTAAAAAAGGAATGGGGGAGTGTTTTTTCTGCGCAGTTGTCCTTTTCCAGGACTGATTACCGGACATTTGCTCCCCTGCCGCCCAAAGAGTTTTTTTCCAACAATGAAGATCATACAATCGTTACGAGCGAATTGGGGCTTAAATTGCGTTATTCCCCCGGTGGACGGGCTATACGCACCCGCCGGAAGGAGATCCGTTTAAACGGAGAAAGCCCTGTTCTGGAAGCTGGATTTTATGCAGGCGTTCCGAACCTTCTGGAATACGGCTACCGGTATCAAAAAGTGAATATGGCTGTCAGCCAGGATTTCCGCATCCCCCGTTGGGGGAAGGTCCATTACCAGATCTATGGGGGAAGGGTATTTGGCGAACCCCTGCCTTTTATGCTGCTGGAGGTGCATCCGGGCAACGAAATCTATTACTATAATAAAAATACTTTTAATCTGATGAACCGGTTTGAATATATCAGCGATCGGTATGCAGGATTGAGCATAGAACATAATTTTGAGAAAAAACTGCTCAACCTCCTTCCTTTTTTACGCACAACGAATATGCGCCAGTTCTGGAATGTAAAAGCTGTCTGGGGGGATCTTTCGAGAGACAATAAGAAGCTGAATCTGCAGGATTTTCCCAACTACCGGCTCAGATCCCTGCGGGGCAATGCCTATGTTGAGGCCGGGACAGGCATCGATAATATCTTCCAATATTTCCGGGTAGACCTGGTCTGGCGTTTTGCCCCTGCACAAAGAACTTTTGTGAATGGGTCAAGCTCCATTAATAATTTCGGAATATTCGGGAGCTTCCATTTTCAATTTTGAATGTAGAAAAGAGGATTACCTTTAAAGCCGGCTTTGTCCTCCAATAGTTATTATAAAAAAATCTCCCCTGACCTGTCCTAATTTTGGTTTGCCGATTGACAAGCTATCATTATTTACTAAAAAACATTGCTATGAACCAGTTTCTGATCATTGTAAGAGGTAGTGATCATGCCGTATCATCCCCCGAGGAAATGCAACAACGCATGACCCTTTATGGGGAATGGGTCCAGAATGTGCTGAAAGGCCGTTATGTCACCGGGGCGCCCCTGGAAGAAGCGGATGCCCGTCTGTTGAAGAGCAAAACAGAAATGGTCACCGACGGTCCCTTTATGGAATCGAAAGAAATGATCTCCGGTTATATGATCATTACCGCGAATGATATGGAGGAAGCCGTCACCCTCGCTAAGGAAAATCCCCTTCTGGGCAAGTTCCAGCTGGAGGTACGCAAGCTGAAACCCATGGCATAAATCTCATGTCTTCCCAAAATCCAGTAGCATTGGTCGACCATCTTTTCCGTCACGAGGCGGGGAGGATGGTCGCCATTTTAACCAGGCTGTTCGGGATCCACAACCTCGAACTGGCAGAGGACGTCCTGCAGGATACCCTTCACCAGGCGCTGAAGGATTGGAGCCTGGGGGGCATTCCGGATAACCCGGCCGGCTGGCTGATGGTGGTCGCCAAACGCAAGGCCATCAATATCATCCGCCGGGAAAAATACCTGCGCAATTTTGCCGCCGATATGGATCATCTGCTCAAGTCGGAATGGACGACCACCTATACCGTGGATCATATCTTTCTGGAAGATGAAATCAAAGACAGCCAGCTCCGGATGATCTTCACCTGCTGTCATCCTGCCCTGCCGGCGGAGGCACAAATAGCTCTTACCTTAAAGACGCTTTGCGGGTTCAGCATTTATGAGATCGCCTCCGCCCTGCTGACAACCGAATCCAATATCAATAAAAGACTGTACCGGGCCAAAGAGAAAATACGCCAGGAACAGATCGATTTTTCCGTGCCTTCCCGCCGGGATATTTTCGCCAGGCTGGACGCCGTCCTGCTGGTGATCTATTTATTATTCAATGAAGGATACAATGCTACCGGTGACAACCCGGCGATCCGGAAGGACATGTGCCTGGAAGCGATGCGGCTGGCCATGCTGCTGACGGAGAAGCCTATTACAAACGAATATCCTCAGATCTATGCGCTGCTGGCCTTGATGTGTTTTCATTCTGCCCGTTTCGATGCCCGCATCGACAATAACGACTGCCTGATCATCCTGGAAGACCAGGACCGGAATTTGTGGAACCGGGAGTTGATCACCCAGGGAGTGAAATTCCTGTTGCGGTCCGCCTCCGGCACCATGGCGACGGCTTATCACCTGGAAGCGGCTATTGCCGCTGAGCACTGCCTGGCCGCCAGTTTCCACGAAACCAACTGGCCGAAGATCCATGATTATTATACGGCCCTGGAAAGATTAAAACCATCCTCCGTCATAAAACTGAACCTGGCGATCATTACCGGGAAAAAAGACGGGCCCCGGGCCGCCATCACTGCGCTGCATGAACTGGAAAAAGGGAAGCTGCTGGAAAGCTATTATCTTTTCTACGCTTCTTTGGGGGAGTATTATGCCCAGGCCGGACAAAAGCCGGAGGCCATCGGGTATTTTAAGCAGGCAAAGAGCCTGACCAAATCGACGGCGACCAGGGAAGTATTGGAGAGAAAGATCGACGCATGCCGGTAACGAATTTTCCCGTTTCAACTATCTTTGCGGCATGGTTAGCCCGCTTATCACTTTTCTGCAGCTTTACAGGCCGATCACAGCCGAAGACCAGGCGCTGATTGCTTCCTATTTTGAACCCCGGGCTTTTAAAGAAGGAGATACGCTCTTCCGGGGAGGAAAGATCTGCCAGGAATTATTCTTTATCTGTAACGGGGTATTGCGCATTATAGTGACGAATGAAAGAGGCATCGATGTTACCCATTTCTTTATAAAGGAAAATCAATTGTGTACGATCCTGCATAGCTTTAATAACCAGGTACCGGCGAATGAAAGTATTCAGGCCGCCTGTGATGCAGAAGTGCTGGCGATCACCAGGAGCAAACTGCTCGATCTGTACAGGCAGCTGCCCTATATGAAAGAACTGATCGACCTGATCACCCAGCAGCGGCTCCTGGCCAAAATACAGACCCGCAATGCCTACCTGGGAGAGGATTCTGCCAGCCGGTATAAACTATTTATGATGCAGGAACCCGATATTGCGTCGCGCGTTCCTTTGAAAGATATTGCCTCCTACCTGGGAATCACGCCCCAATCGCTCAGCCGGATCCGGAAGAACATCCGATAAAGAGTTTTACTTTTTACCTTATGGTAAGTCCATACCGGTCGGGACGCGCGAAATTTGCATGATTAAAATAAGTAATCATGGCAAATCAAATCAGCACATTATCCGGTAAGAAAATAATTATACTGGGGGGCAGCTCGGGACTGGGACTGGCTACTGCTAAGGCCGCCGCCGCAGAGGGGGCAAAGGTGATCATCGTATCCGGCAATCAGCAGCGGATCGACCAGGCGCTTCCGGAAGGCAGCGAAGGATATGCGGCAGACCTCAGTAAAGAAAAGAATATCGCTGCCTTTTTCGAAACGATGGGCGGGTTCGATCACCTGGTGTATACCGCTGCAGAGAATCTAAGCCTGTCGGCTATCCATGAAATGGAGCTCGACAAAGCCCGTGAATTTTTCACCCTGCGTTATTGGGGAGCCGTAGCCGCTGTGAAATACGGGGCCTCACATATTAAGCCGGGAGGATCCATTAACCTGACCAGCGGGATCGCAAGCACGCGGCCTGGTAAGGGCTGGGCATTGGCCTCAAGTATCTGCGGCGCTATGGAAGGATTTGTCAGGGCTGCTGCGGTGGAGCTGGCTCCGATACGGGTGAACAGTGTTGTGCCTGGTGTGGTAAGGACCAATTTATGGAATAGCCTGTCGGAGGCGGACCGGGACAATCTCTATAAGTCGGTGGGAGATTCTTTGCTGGTACGCAGGGTCGGCGAGGCTGAAGATATAGCCCAGGCCTTTCTCTACCTGATGAAACAGCAATTTGGCACCGGCCAGAATATGGTTATCGATGGCGGGGCAGTGCTGGTGTAAATAAGAGACGCTTTATCAGAGGATGTAATTTTATTGACAAAGTCGGTAGAGACGCCGAATTTATCGGTCAACATTGACCAGAGATGAAAACCGAATTAGAATTTGAACCATTAACAAAGGCTTTACATGATGCCTTATCCCCACGAGTTATTTTTGACGTTCTTGAAAAGAACGCTAAAATATAAACTAACTCGTTTTTTATGACGTTGTCGACATCCAAAAAAGTAAGCTTATTGTTATTGGTGACCGTTGCCCTGATCGGGACGGCGAATGCACAAATCCAGCTTGGTGTAAAAGGTGGGTTCAACCTGGCCGAACTCCTGACCAGCGATAATCAGCAGGTAACGGTACACGGTGACCCCATGGCTATCCGTAATTATCCAAGAACGGTCTTTAATGTCGGCCTGCTTTTATCGGTTCCCCTGGCGAAAAAATTCAGCTTTCAGCCGGAAGTCGTTTATTCCAATCAGGGCGCCAGCGGCCGGCCGGCCGGCGGATATTTAGTAAGCGCCGACGAAAAGTATCAGTTGAATTACGTCAATGTGCCCCTCCTGCTGAAATATCAACTGCCTTTGGGCTTTTTTGTGGAGACAGGTCCCCAGGTGGGACTGCTGGTCAGCGCCAGGATCGACGAGACGATCATAGGGGATGTCAACGACAATCACTACCATGTTAAAGACCAGTTCAAATCCACGGATTTCAGCTGGGCGCTGGGGGCTGGTTATCTGGCGCCCATCGACCTGGGCTTCGATATACGCTATAACCGGGGTTTGAGCAATATCAGCAATGCTACGGCGAGCGGCATGCAAAGCGCTCCTGTACAGAATGGTACCATTAAGAATAGCGTAGTGCAGTTCGGAATATTCTATCTGTTCGGGAAGTCTAAGAATAAGACGGCCTTTAAGGCGAACGAATAAGCCGCGGACATGTTCCTGCAAAGAATTACATTTTTCCCGATTCTTTGCAGGAATTCATCAATTCCCTTTGTCGGACTGCAGGGAGGACTGGTTTTCCTTGATCAGTCCTTCCTTGATTAATTCTTTTTTTACTTTTTGTTCATACTGGCTCTTCAAAAGACTGTTGCGCTCGTCTGCCTTCTGCCATTCCTGCTTCAGCACCGCCACCCGCTCCAGCTGGAGGTTGGACGGCGGAGCCTCCTGCGTGCACACGGCCAGGTATACGTCGCTGATACGCTCCCGCAGACGTTGCTCGTCGGCGAATATTGATTTTTGCCTGGTGGCCAGCAAGCTGCCTCTCAATGCTTCCAGCTTGCCATTATATTCTTCCAGTAGTTTTCTGGCCCGGGCGCCTTTTACCTTCCCCATATTATCCGCCAGTATTTTTTGATTGCCGGAGATATCGTCTACCGTGCCTGCCAGGCGCTCATGCAAATGATAGAGTTCCATGGCTGTCGCATACTGGACCTGGCGGTCCTTCAGCGTAAAATGCCTGTTCGTGCTGTCATGAACAAGCTTTATAGCCTGTGTATATTCCGCATTACCCAGCTTTAACTTGATGGTATAAGGGCCGGGCAGGACCATCGGAGCCACCAGTGCGGCAAAATCCGCCTTAGACCCCCCGCTGGCGATTTTAGGCGCCGCCATTCGCAAATCCCAATATACTTTATTGATCCCCTTGCGCTTGGTGGCGGGCACGGTCTTTATCAGCTTACCGGACTCGTCATAGATCTCTATTTTCATCTCCTCAGTGCTGACCCGGTCTTTCAGATAATACTCGATCGATTGCACGGAGGGGGGATTTCCCCCATTCCAGGCGCCGGTACCGGGGAATCCGGCATCGCCATATTTGCCGCTGGTCAGGACAATGGGATTACTTTCAAAAAGATAGACGGGCTTTTCAATAATATCCTGACTGAGATGACGCATAGGCGATATATCATCCACCACGATGATGCCACGGCCATGGGTGGCTAACACCAGGTCATTGGTGACCGGCTGGATCTTAATATCCCTGACCAGGCTGTAATCGGGAATATGATTTTTCATACGGAACCAGTTATTACCCCCATCCACTGTGGCGAACAGCCCCATTTCCGTTCCCAGGAACAAGAGATCTTTGCTGACCAGGTCCTCTTTTATTTTATGGGCAAAACCTGTAAATTCCGGACTGCTGAGCCGGGACCAGGTCCTGCCTTTGTCCGCGGATTTGGCGAGGTAGGTCTTATGGTCCCCATACATATGGTTGTCCAAAGTGATGTATACGGTATTGCTATCAAACAGGCTGGGTTCGATACTGCTGATCCAGGTCTGCGCCGGGATGCCTGTCTTTGCATAATTAGCCGACAAATTCGTCCAATCCTTGCCGCCATTGGTCGTCAATTGCAGGTTGCCGTCATCAGTGCCGACCCAGATCGTATTCTCGTCCAGGGGAGACTCGGCGATCGTAAAGATGGTGCAATGGTTCTCCGCTGAAGTATTGTCTGCGCTCAACCCCCCTGAATTTTCCTGCTCCTGCTTCTTTTTATCATTGGTAGTCAGATCGGGGGAAATCTTTGTCCAGTTGCTGCCCTGATCCCGGGACCGGTACAGGTATTGTGCGCCGATATACAGATTGCCTTTATTATACATCCCGGTTACCAGCGGCGTGTTCCAGTTCCACCGAAGCTTTTCATCGCCCGGACCAGCCTGGGGCTGAATATTGACGGTCTTCAGCGTTTTCAGGTTGACCCTTCCGGCGCTGCCTCCCTGCGATTCTGCATAGGCGATATCCGGATCGGCGGGGTCCGGCTGGGCCCAAAAACCATCTCCTCCATAAATGGCCTGCCAATGGCCATTACTGAGACCTCCCGGCGCCGAAGAAGGCGCCGTCCAGGTGCCATTATCCTGCAATCCCCCATAGATGCGATAGGGGCTAAGATTATCCACTGCTACATGATAAAATTGCCCTACCGGCAGATTTTGCAGGAATAGCCAGGTACCCCCGCGGTCCAGGCTCAGATAAACCCCTCCATCCGTTCCCAGGTATAGCTGACTGGTGTTTTTAGGATTTATCCAAAGAGCATGATGATCGCTGTGCAACCAGCCTCCGTCATTACTGGCTTCCGAAAAAGAAAATCCGCCATCATCCGAATAACCAAAGTTAAAAGCCGGCCGGTAAACTCTTTTGGCGTCGAAAGGATCTACTTTGATCACACTGAAATAAAAGGGGCGGGCGACAATATTGGCCGGAGCGCTTTGCTGTTTCCAGTGCTCTCCCCCGTCCTGGCTGATAAAGAGACCTGTTTCCCTGGATTCCACGATTGCCAGCAGATTATTGGGAGCGCTGGGAGCCAATGCGAAGGCTACCCGGCCGAATGGCTTTGGCGGCAATCCACTGGTCAGCTCTTTCCAGGATTTTCCCCCATCGAGGCTTTTGTAGACGCCGCTCCCCTGGCCCCCGGAGTTAAATAAATAAGGCAAACGCCGGAATTCCCAGGTAGTGGCATAGACGATCGAAGGGTTCGAAGGGTCCAGCGCCACATCCGCGCACCCCGCTTTCTCATTGATATAAAGAATTTTTTCCCAGGTCTTGCCTCCATCCGCAGACTTGTATAAACCACGGTGTTTGCTGTCGCTCCACAAAGGCCCCGGAGCCGCCACATAAACGGTATTGGAATTTTTGGGATCGACAATCACTTTGGCAATATGTTCAGTGCTGTCCAGCCCGATCCTGGTCCAGTTGTCTCCTCCATCCTTACTCTTATACAGACCATCCCCGACGGAGACCGAATTGCGCATATTGCTTTCACCGGTGCCGACATACACCACATTCGGGTTTTGCTGATCGATGGCGATCGAGCCGATGGATTGACAATACTTATCGAATATCGGCGTGAAGGAAGCGCCTGCATTCGTCGTCTTCCAGACACCGCCTCCGGCGCTGCCCACATAAATGGTTTTTCCGTCTGCATTCACTCCTTCAATGGCCGTAATGCGGCCACTCATCGTACCGGGGCCCAGCCATCGGGCCTCCATCATACCGAAAGTGGACGAACTGACCCTGGTCTGGGCAAAGGAAGCCGCGCACACAAGCAGGCTAATGGCGAACAGATGGATTTTTCTCACAGCGGTTTAATTAGTGGGTTTGAAGAGGGCGGGATCCAATGACTTATTCACTTCTATTTTGGTAAAGGTCACTTCCCCCGGGCCAAAACCCGATGCAGAAAAAGGGAATATATAGCCGCTGTCCAGTTTTTTGTAATTGCTAAAGGTCTGGCTCTGTACCACTTCCTTGCCGCTGGCCTTGCTTTTAGTAGTTGTTTTGATAATATAATAATTGGAGGGATCTATAAAAATTGTCTGTTCCAGCCCGGATTTTGAAACCAGTTTTATTTTAAAACATTCGGTGCCGTCCACATCTTCTTTTCCCAGCAATTCCACGGTATGTCCCTTTTCTTTATAATTCAGCAAGGGACTTTGTATATCCAATGCATCGGCAGTCTCTTTGACCACCGCTTCCGGCATCGCTTCTGCTTTTTGCTGTCCCTGAAAGGGCAGGTACTGCCATCCGGAATCCCGCGTTTGGATAATATAACCGGAGATACCCCCAAAGGTGATATCGACCCGCTGGGCTTTATTGTTGGCCTGCGTTATTTTAACCTGGATATTCTGCCCGTTAATACTCATGGCACCTTCGAGCACGGCCGTATTCAGCGCCAATAACTTATCTTTTCCACCCAGGGCTACCAGGTACTTGTCGATAATTTCATCCAGGGATTGCGCCCGGACAGAGAAAATACTTACGGAAGCCAGCAATGCCAGCAAAATCATTTTACGTGTTTTCATGCGAATCTTTTAAAATAAATGAAGAAGTAAATGACGGTCAATACAGGTGAAAATTCCCATGGCGGGCCGGAAACATATTAAAGATAAGTTTCCTGACAAATTTTTTCCAAAAAAATTTGTTATTCGGTTCTCAGGCTTTTCACCGGGTTGGTCAAAGCCGCTTTAACAGCCTGGAAACTGATCGTGATCATGGCTGTCAGTAGTGTTGTCAGCCCGGCTGTCACAAAAACCAGCCAATGGATCTGGATGCGATTGGCAAAGTCTTTCAGCCAGTGATTCATGAGGAACCATCCAACCGGCCAGGCAACCAGGTTGGCTATCAGGACCAGCTTTATAAAGTCCTTTGTAAGGAGGATGAGGACGTCCTGCATGCCGGCGCCTAACACTTTTCTTACGCCTATCTCCTTCGTTCGTTGCCTGATCATAAATGCCACCAGGGCAAACAGGCCGATACAGGCGATGGCCTCGTCTGGTTTGGCGAATCCCAGCAGTTTTGTGGCCGAACTGGTAAGGATCGGGAAATCTACAGAAGCCTCAACGGCGGCCTTACCTGCCGTTTGCCCGCAGAACGGTTATCTCTTTCTTATCCGAATCCTCGAAGGTCTTTTTGACGATATAATGCCATTGCCGTTCCGATACATCCACGGAGAAGATGTCGCCGGTCTTATGGCTTTTGACTGCTTCCTGGAATTCTTTAGGCATCATTTCCTCTCCGAAGAACCAGCCGGTATCGCCGTGGGTGGTATTGCCATCCATGGTATATTGATCGGAGAGCTGATCCCAGACAGCGCCCTCGGAAGCCTTCTTCACGATAATCTTCCGGAGGCTGTCGACTTCGGACTGGGATAAGGTCGAACCATCCAAAAAGATATAGTTTGCCCGGTAGGCGAGGGTTTCCGTTGACTCGAGGACCTTATAGGTGACATAGCCGACAGAAAAGATATCCCCTTTCTTCTGCCGCAGTAACCGCTTGGCAATGACGGTCGAGTCTTTTGCGTAGGACAGATTGAGCAAGGCTGGTTTGAGCGCCGGATTGGCATCGATGAATTGCTGTGCTTCCTGAACGGTACCTATCTTTTGAAATTTTTCGGTCACCGTTGCCTGTGCGAAGATGGATGCGGAAAAGAGCAGGAATAAGCCCACAAGGCTGACTTTCATATTTTTAGACTTTAACATTAAAAAAAGATTATCTGAAGGTACTATTTTTTCGCAATCGGATTAAAAACCGACAATATACATATCCTTTTATCGGGATATAGTTTCTTTAAAGTTAATGTATTAATTTTTTGTTTTCTTTAACGATAACAGGGGTAAATAATGCTCCGGGAATCACCTTCCCAACATCCTTTTGGTAACAAATTCATCGAAGAAATAGTTCCTGTAGGCATTCCCAATAGGGATTTCATGCTTACCGATAAAAACCGAATTATTGTCAAAGGAGACTATCTGCTGCACATTGATAACATACGATTTGCTGACACGGACAAAGACCTGTTGGGGCAACTGGTCATAAATGGTTTTGATATTCATGGCCGTCATTATCTTCTGCTCCTCCATCTGCAGGATCACATAGTCTTTCAATCCTTCAATAAACAGGATGTCTTTAAAATAGACTTTAAAAACTTTGCGGTCGGCCTTTACAAAAAAATAGTCCTCCTTTACCGATTCGATATTGCTCCTGGAATTGTCGGCCTTGAGCAAAGTCAGGTAAGAAGACGCCTTGTGAACGGCTTTTTGAAAGCGATCGAGCTTTACCGGCTTTATCAGATAATCGATCGCCTCCACCTCGTAACTGTCCAACGCATACTCGCTAAACGCAGTAGTAAAGATCACCAATGTTTTGGGAGGAATGGATTTGGCGAATTCAATACCGGTGATACCGGGCATTTGAATATCAAGGAATATCAGATCTACCATTTCGTCCTCCAAAAATTTTGAGGCAGCGGTAGCATTACTGAAGTTGCCGATAAGCCTGAGCCCTTCCGTCTTATTAACCAAAAGTTCAATGCCCTCCCTGGCCAAAGGCTCGTCATCTACGATTATGCAGTTCATAAGTCGATAGTTAAAATAACAGCGTATGTCTCTCCGTTTATGCTTGACGGCATTTTCAACAAAGGTAACAAATAATAGCGGGGCTGCCTGCACGCCGTTACTCCGGGAATTGCTTGGTATAACAGGAAGCCATTTTACTATAAAAAGGAACAGGATTGGTATAATAGAAGATACATCAAAGGGTGGTAAGGATAGTTTTGTTGACCTGGCAAATAAAAGACCCTGGACACGCAATGAAAACCCGAACATGGATGATCCTGATATTATCTGTATGCTGCCGGGAAGCCATCGGGCAGGCGCTGATAACGGGAACGGTTTATGACAAGTCTATGTACACCATGCGTGGAGTTAGTGTGATGGGGACTTCGGGAGCCGGTACGGTCACCGATTCACTGGGACGATACCATATTATGCTGGCTGCCGGGGACTCCATTTATTTTTCCTACCTGGGCAAATCGACTGCCCGGTATCTGGTTGCTGAAATCCCATCGGGGCAGCCTTTCGATATGAGCCTGCAAGTGAACACAGACTCATTACCGACGGTATTTGTGCATCCCAGAGATTACAGGACGGATTCCATAGAAAACCGGAAAGAATACGCGAAGGTATTCGATTATAAGAGGCCCAACTCCCTGCCGAATTTACGATTGAGCCCGAGGGGTGGGATAGGCGGAGTCGGCATCGATCTGAATATGTTATTCGATATGAAAAAGGCCCGGAGGATGGAAGCCCTGCAAAAAAGGCTCCTTGAAGAAGAACACGGCAAATATGTAGATCGTCGCTTTACAAAGGCTATTGTAAAAAGAGTGACAGGGCTGCAGCCACCCGTGCTGGATTCATTTATGGTGCAATATCGTCCCAGCTATGAGTTTATACAAGGCTGCACGACGGATTATGAATTCTATCATTACATCAAAGAGTGGGGGGAATCCTTTTCCAAAGATTGGAAACAGACCCATCCGCAATTAATAGATTAGAGAACTATCAATTTTTAAATCATCAAAAAAAATGACTTTGCCACAATTAAAAAAACTTGGCTTACTGCTTTTGACGGCTGGTGTATTTGCTTCAGCCGGCTATGCGCAAGTAAAATTTGGGATAAGAAACGGGTTGAACATATCCGAAATCCTGACCAGTGACCATCAGACAGCTATTATCAGCGGCTCACCGCAATCCATACGTAATTTTCCGAAAACAGGATATAACGGCGGTATTTTTCTGTCCGTCCCCTTGTCGGCAAAACTCAGCTTGCAGCCTGAATTGATTTACTCCAACCAGGGCGCTACAGGCAAACCCTCCAGCGGGTATACCATCAACGCCACCGAGTCATACAAGCTCAATTTTCTTAACGTTCCGCTCCTTTTGCAATACAAGCTACCGATGGGCTTTTTCATCGAAACAGGACCGCAATTGGGACTGCTTCTCAGCGCCAAAATCAATGAGGACATCGTGGGAGTAACCAACACTATTCATTATCATGTCAAAGACAGCTACAAATCCACAGATTTTGGCTGGGTATTGGGAGGGGGCTATGTCTCTCCCATCAACCTGGGTTTCGATATTCGCTATAACCTGGGACTAAGTAATTTTAGCAATACCAATAGCAGTAAAATGTCCGAAGCCCCCGTTCAGAATGGTAGCATCAAGAACAGCGTGGTACAGATGAGCATATTTTACTTATTTGGAAGGATCAAATCACGACCGCCAGCGATTGAAGGCAATTGAAAGGTTCGTCGTTTGCAATGGTGCGGTCCATAAGTTGATAGTTAAAGTAACAGCGTATGATGCTCCCTTGTCATCAATAGTAAGGGTGTGCCGGCCGGGATATAACAATTCCAGCCTGCGTTTCACATTCGCCAGCCCTAATCCGCCCCTGTCGTTTTTCATTATTGTCACAGGCGGCCGGGAGTTGATACATTTAAAATGTAATACGTCATTTTGCACATCGAAATGCAGGTTTATGTAGGAACTGCCCTCCGCATCCAGGCTATGCTTCACCGCATTCTCAACAAAGGCTGCAAATAAAAGCGGCGCTACCTGTACGCCGCTTATGTCGCCTTCCCGGGACAGGGCAAACTGAAAATTATCACGCCTTGTCTTTTCCAGGTTCAGTAGATCCGTGACAAAATGAATTTCAGCCGTCAGCAGCACCTTTGGCCTTGCACTATCGTACAGTTGATAGCGCAAAAGGTCGCTTAGTTTTATCAGGACCTGCGATGCCTTCTCAGGGTCTTTTTGTGTAAGCACATTGGCATTGTTAAGCATATTTAAAAGGAAATGCGGATTGATCTGGTTTTTCAACTGCTCCAATTCCGATTGCATGGTTGCCTTCTCCAGTTCGATGATGCGTTGTGTGTCTATTGCCCACCGCTGAAATAATTTGATGGCTGTAGATGCAGCCACATGTATTACAATTATAAAAAAAACGAAAAACAAGCCATTATCGGGGGCTTTGACGTGATTTATATTCTGCAGGATAGTACCGGACAAATAAATAAGCCCGATATAAGCAGCTATGCCCAGCGCGTATTGGGGGTATTTATTCCGGAATAAGTATTTGGGCACCAGCCAATACATATTGGTATAGAAAATAAAAATCAACGTGACGAAAAGGACAGACTTTACATAGGATGCATTAAACACTCTGCTGATATCACCATTGCTATATAGCATGGCTCCTATCGATATCAGCGCCAGTAAGTGCCTGTAAACCCTGAATTTTGGACGAATCAGGAATGGCAGGGCGCTGGCGGTTACTACTGTTTTTGTATCGTTGTATTCAGTCATAATATAGAATGAGGGTTCTCCGCATAAAAGTACACAGGGGTGTTGCCTGAATTTTGGTATTTTATACGAAAGCGACCGTATATTATATATATGCCGCTGCCGGAATAGACAAAGTTATGGTTTTCGGGCACTTCTATAAGCCTCCACCCTGTTTGTATAACAATTAGTAAGGTTCCTATAATTCCCCCCGGACCGGGAAAAGACCCGGGTAACTTCGCCCATCAATATCGGAGACACAACACAACAAGATGAGGATTATAATCAGAAATTATTGGAGGCGCCGCTCTGCCGCATCAGGCATGATATGGCTGTTAAGTCTTTTTAATGCCATGGATGCAACTGCACAGGATACGCTGTCGCTGACCAAATGCATCCGGGTTACGCTGGAACGAAATGTTAATAGCACCATTTATAGGAACGACGTGTTGCTGGCGCAGCAGAAAGTACGCGAAAATAAATCGGCCTTCCTGCCAACCGTTAGCGGCAATGCCAGCTTCGATTACAACATCAAGTTACAGACCTCCATTATCCCGGCCGGGACCTTAAGTCCCACAGAAACCAAATTGCAGATCGGCAACAAATTCAGTACGGGCGGCTACCTGGAAGCAGACCAGGCCATCCTGGACAAATCCTCCAGCCTGGCTATCCGATCCGCAAAAGTTGACAAGGACATATCGGATCTGAACGTATTGAAAGAAAATGAATCGCTCATCTACAATACTGCCTCGGCTTACTACCAGGTACTTACCTACGGTGAAAAAGGGAAGCTCCTGCGCGAAAACGAAAACCAATACAAACAATTGCTGTCTATTCTTAAACTTCGTTATGAACAAGGGGTGGTAAAGAAATCCGAATACGACCGCACCCGTGTCAACCTGAATAATATACAGGCAGAACTTGCCCTTAACGAAAATAACTACCAGCTTGCCATCAACAAACTGAAAAATGCCATGGGTATACACCTGTCAACCCTGATCAACATCAGCGACAGTATCGATTATTCAGCACAGGTAGCCATGCCGGAAGCCGCCGGGTTTAACACACGGGACCTTGTATCTTATAGAATTGACGAGCAAAACATCTTGCTCAAGGACATTGATGTGCAGAAGAAAAAAGCCGCGTTTGTCCCGACACTGTCAGCCTACGCAAAATACGGTGTCAATGCTTACGGTTCCCAATTGTCCAATGCGTTCAATAATTGGTTCGACTACTCGGCAATCGGCATAAAATTGACCGTTCCTATATTCAGCGGATTTAAAAAAAGCAGCCAGCTGGAGCAAAGTAAGCTGGATGCCCGGAATCAACGATTAACAGCCAGGTTGAATAACGATAGTTATAAGCTCGATTACGAGAATTCCGGTTCACAGCTGTTTAGTTCCTACACGAGCCTCCTTAAAAATAAAGAAAACCTGAGCCTGGCCCGGGAAGTGCTGCAAGCAACCGGTTTGGAATATAAGGAAGGTGGCTCCACGCTTTCGACTTTCCTGGATGATGACTATAGTTATAAAGAAGCACAGAGCAACTATATCACCTCGCTGCTGGACTTCCTCAATTCCCGGCTTTCGTTCGAAAAGGCCAAGGGTACTTTAACCAATTATGTAAGCAATCTTAAATAGGAAAAGAATGAAAAGGATATTAACTATTGTCGGTGTTATCGGCATCGTGATGGTCATTGTTTTTTTGTTGGCCCGCAACAAAAAAACAATTGACTCAAAAAATAAGACGGTCGACCGTTCACAAGTACCCGTTGCTGTTGCCATGCAACGGGTAAGAATGCAGGAAATGGGCGGAGGGTTTACCGTACCTGCCACTCTTTCCGCAAAGGAGGAGGCTAATATCTCAGCAACGGCCTCCGGCCACATTGTCGACCTCAATATAGAACTCGGAAGCGTTGTCGGCAAAGGACAGGTCATAGGCAGGCTGGATTTGAAAGAGAATGAAATCAAGCTTCAATCCGCGGAATTGTCCATCGAGAAGCTTAACCGGGATTACGAGCGCAACAAAATACTCGTTTCGGGCAATGCCACCAATGCCAACGCCGTAAAAGACAGCAAATATGACCTGGATAGCAAAAAATTAGAGGCCGAACAGCTTAAAAAACAAATTTCGGATGGCAATATCGTTTCACCCGTCAACGGCATTATAACGGAAAAGAAAATGGTGGCGGGCGAATATGCCAACCTTGGTTCCGTCATTGCCGTTGCCGTTGATGTCAGTACCCTCAAAGCCAGGGTTTATGTGGCTGAAAACAACGTATTCCGGTTAAGGACCGGGCAAAAAGCAGCCATTACCACTGAAGTATATCCGGGGGAAACCTTTAACGGGACCATCACTTACATCAGTCCCAAAGGGGATGATAACCACAATTACCTGGTGGAACTGTCGGTACAAAATAACAAGGCTTCCCGCCTCAGGGCAGGTGTGTATGTCCTGGCCGGATTCGAAACCGGCGGCACTCACAAGGCATTGCAGATACCTAAAACAGCTTTAGCGGACGGCATGAAAAATCCATACGTATACGTCGTTGAGAATGGCAAAGCTGCAGAAAGGAAGATTGTATTAGGAAAAGAAACCGGCGAAAACGTTGAAGTGATGAGTGGACTGAAGGAAGGAGAGCAAATCGTCACCGAAGGTCAGATTAATATTGTCAATGGCAGTCTTATCAAGCTATAGATCGTACCCGCCAATCGTAAAAATATAGATATATGTCGATAACGGAATTATCCATCAGGCGTCCATTACTGATTACAGTAATATTCGCCACACTCATACTCTTCGGATACCTGTCTTACAAGACGCTTAACTACAATCTCTTACCAAAATTCGAATCCAATAGTATTTCCATAAGCACGACCTATACAGGTGCTTCTCCCGAAGAGGTGCAAACCAGTGTTACCAAGCCTGTTGAGGATGCCGTGGCTGCCATTGAAGGGGTGGATCAGATCACCTCTTCCTCGCAGGAAGGCGTTTCAGCCGTAACCGTAACCCTTAAATCAGGTACAAACGTGAAAGACGCCCAACTGGATGCTGAACGCAAGATCGACCAAATGAAAGCCGACCTGCCTGCCGCGGTAAAAGACCCCGTGGTAAGCCGTTTCAGCAGCGATGACGAGGCTATCATGAAAATAAGCATCACCTCATCTATCTCCGGCACCGAACTATACGACTTCATCGATCTGCAGGTAAAGCCGCTGCTCACCAACATACAGGGCGTTGCCGAAGTAGACATTACCGGCGGCACCCAAAGACAGATCAGCGTATTGCTGGACAATGACAAGCTGCAATCCTTCAGAATCTCATCCACTGACGTAAACCAGGCCGTGTCCTTTAGCGGGGCATCTTATCCGGCAGGTTTTGTTACAGGAAATACTACGCGTTATTCCATCGATCTCAATGCCAAGGTAAAGACCGTCGAAGATCTGCGAAACGTTATCGTACGGCAAAATAGCGATGGGAGCCGTGTGCTCTTGCGGGATGTAGCCTATATTACCGATGCGCAGAAAGAGAATACCACCCTTAACCGGATCAACGGAGCACCCGCTATCGGTCTCGAAATAAAAAAACAGACCGATGCCAACGCCGTGAACGTGAGCAAGTTGGTAAAAGCCAGGCTGGCAGAGATCAAAACGACCTTCGTATCGAAAGATTTCAATTATCATATTGCTTCCGACCAATCTATTTATACCCTGGCTTCTGCTGACGCAGTAATAGACGATCTGTTCATTGCCGTTCTGATTGTGGCATGTGTTATGCTGTTCTTTTTGCATAGCCTGCGCAGTGCTTCTTTTGTGATGCTGGCCATCCCATCGGCGATGATACCCACCTTTATCGGAATGTGGTATTTCGGATTTTCCCTTAACCTCATGACACTGATGGGCCTGTCACTGGTAGTCGGTATATTGGTAGACGACAGTATCGTGGTGCTGGAGAATATTTACCGCCACCTGGAAATGGGCAAGGACAAACGCACGGCTGCGCTGGAAGGTCGGAACGAGATCGGCTTTACCGCCATTGCCATAACCCTCGTGGATGTAGTGGTGTTCCTCCCTCTTTCCCTGGCAGGAGGACTTATCGGTAATATCCTGAAAGAATATGCCCTGGTGGTGGTTTTTTCCACACTGATGAGCTTGTTCGTGGCCTTTACTCTTACGCCGCTGCTCGCATCCCGCTGGGGTAAACTTGCCCACCTGACCAAAACCAATTGGTGGGGTCGCATCAATAGTTGGTTTGAATCCATTATCGACAATCTCCGGGAGTTCTATACCAGGATCCTCAAATGGTCATTGGGCCATAAACGATATGTTTTCCTCCTCGTGATCTTATTGATCATGGGCTCCATTGCGCTGATTCCGGCGGGATTTGTGGGCTCCACCTTTATCCCCACGTCCGATCGCGGCGAACTGAATATACAATTGGACATGGCATCGGAGACCCCGCTAAAAGAAACTAATCAGGCGGTTGCCAAGGTCGAAAAAATCGTGATGTCCCATCCGGAGGCGGAAAATGTCTTCTCCAATGTAGGCACCCAGCAGGGGGCATCTTTAGGGGCATCCGGATCCAATAACAGCAACCTCGCTGAAATATCCGTAATGCTGGTAGATAAAAAGAAAAGAAGTATTTCAACAGAGGATTTTGGCAAAATAATCAGAAATGAAATTGGCATAATCCCCGGTATCAAACCCACTATCAAACTGGTAGGTATCACCGGCAACGCCTCTTTTGACTTACAATTGGCGATAAAGGGGACCAATATGGATTCCCTTACCAGGGCCGCCGCCATTGTAAAACAAATCGTAACTGCCACACCTGGCTCGGATTATGTGCAGTATAGTACAAAAGAGGCTAAGACGCAGATATCCATTACGCTTAACCGGGATAAAATGGCAAAGCTGGGCGTATCCGTAAGCGATGTGGGAATAGCCGTGCAATACGCCTTTAAAGGCAATGACGATACCAAATTTCGTGACAAGGGTGAAGAATACAATATCAACATGGAACTGGACAAGGGGGATCGCCGGACCATTGAAAACGTACGGAAACTGAGTATCTACAACAGCCGTGGCGCAAGCATACCACTCAGTGAAGTGGCCGATATCCGCGAAAATATAAGCCAATCCGTATTGGAAAGAACGGACAGGCTCAACTCGATCCAGGTCAATGCCGCCGTTATCGGCCGCGCTGCGGGTACTGTCATGGCAGAGATACAGCAAAAACTGACCACGACCAAACTGCCTGAAGGTATTATCGTATCTGTAGAAGGCATGTCGAAAAACCAGGGAGATGCATTCGGTAGCCTGTTTTTGGCGCTTGGTGTAGGCATTCTATTGATGTATCTCGTTATGGTAGCCCTATATGAGAGCATTGTGTATCCGTTCGTAGTGCTTTTCTCTCTGCCGGTGGCTATTATTGGCGCTGTCCTGGCCTTGGCCCTGACATTAAACTCCCTGAATATATTCTCCCTGCTGGGTATGATCATGCTGCTGGGGCTGGTAGCTAAAAACGCTATTCTTATAGTGGATTTCACCAATCACCAAAAAGAGAAGGGGGCTTCTGTTAAAGATGCTCTTGTAGAAGCCGGCAGAGAACGCCTGCGACCCATATTAATGACCACCCTGGCGATGGTATTCGGGATGTTGCCCATGGCCCTCGCCTCGGGGGCCGGCGCTGAAACTAAAAATGCCATGGCCTGGGTCATCATCGGCGGATTGACAAGCTCACTCATTTTTACGTTGGTCCTCGTTCCCTCCGTGTATGTAGTAATCGAAGGTCTCAGAGTCAAGGTAAACAAACTGTTTTCCCGCGGCGCAAAACAAGAAGTGAAAAACCCGGCATTACAATAGCTCCTCCAATGCTACGATGTATCGCAATAGACGACGAACCTCTTGCTCTGGAACTGATTAAAGAATATGCCGGCCATGTGGAATTTATTACATTATTAAAGACTTTTATCAGTTCTGCACAGGCGAAAACCTACCTGGACAAATATCCTATAGATCTTATTTTCCTGGATATACGGATGCCGGAGTTGAATGGAATGAGTTTTTTAAAATCTTTAGAGCACAGGCCTTTGGTGATCTTTGCGACAGCCAGCCACGAATATGCTGTGGAAGGTTTTGCCGTCGATGTTGTAGATTACCTGATAAAGCCTTTTGGATTCGAGCGGTTCCTGAAAGCTGTTACGAAAGCCCATGGGATTTTCCGGATGAACCTGCAATCTACCGGGAATTCGTCCCCCTCTATTTTTATCCGTTCCGGGTACAAATTGGTAAAAATACTATTAGATGATATAGAATACATCGAAGGATTGAACGATTATATCAAAATCGTTACCGCTAAGGGAAAGGCTGTTCTGTCAATGCTATCTCTGAAAGAAATCCTGACGCAACTGCCTGCTTCCCGATTTATCAGGGTACATCGTTCTTTCATCGTCCCGATTGAAAGAATTAACGGGTATAATCGGAGTCAGATTTTCCTGGGAAATACGGTGATCCCTGTCGGGGTGACTTACCTTGACGATGTGAAAAAGTTGTTTGGATAATCTGCTTTCACCGGTAAATGTTAGCTGTTTACAGATTTGTCAGGGGATTATCCAGGCATTGATCGTGTTTAAAAACAACTCTGCCATGAAATGACACGTATCCTTTGACGATAATTAATTATAAATAAAAAATTAAAGAGTATGAAAACGATTAAATCATTGTTCTTGGGAGGTTCAGCTGGAATTTTACTATTCATAGTATCCTCTTGCAGTAAATCGAACGATGGGAGTACAAGCACCGGAACGGCCGACTCTTCCGCCGTTTTTACTGCGACCATTGACGGGACCAATTGGAAGGCTGATTCCGTATCCGCCTTATTGGACGCATTGGATTACCAGGATAAATTGAAGTTCTTGATAATTACCGGTTACTCGGGCACAAAAAAAATAATTATAGAGTGCAGTGATACTGCTATTGCCCGTTCAAACGACAGTACGATGAGTCTGGCGACGTATGCTGCGGATAGCTTGTCATGGAACGGAGAGTTTCAATATTTTTCCAGGACGAGTAACAGCCTGACTAATAATACATGGCAGCAAGGAGGGGTTGCGTCAAGAGGGTATACGATCCTTTCGGCCAGTGACGGGATCAGGAAGAAAGTATCCGGCTCTTTTAACTTTACCGCCATGATGGTCTCGCTGGATTCCACCAGGATCGATACGACCTTGACAAAGGTGAACATCACCAACGGAGTATTTAAGAATATACCATATACATACCAATAACAGCTCCCGGTTACCTTTTGCTTAACAGCCGTCTCTTTACTTCGTACCCAGTATGAATTCCGCCACATCTTTCTTAAAGGCGGCGAGGGAGGCCGGATGGATATACATCATATGCCCTGCCTCATAATATTTAAAGGTAACATTGCCCTTCACTTTCTTTTCCAGTCCTAAGTGATCGAAAGTAAGCTCCGTGCCATAGAAGGGTGTTGCCAGATCATAATAACCATTGAGTACCAGTATTTTCAGGTTGGGGTTCTTGCTCATGGCATTGGCCAGGTCGACACCGGTATTGGGCGTTACGGGGAAGCCGGGGCCTCCGTTCGAGCTATGCGCCCAGTCCCACTTGAAACCTTCCGCGTTGTAAGCCGATACATGATAGTCGAGCGTCTTGCTTACTTTCAGCTCCGTATAGTAGTAGCTCATGAAGGAAGCGATATAGGGGGGGCTGATCTGTGTGCTTTGGGGATCATCGTTGGAATACTGGCTCAGCGGGTCCTGGTTGATCCCTTTGAAGCGGGCGTCCAGACGCCCGATCGTCTCATGACTTTCCCGTAATAGCTCCTGGGTGAAAGCCGGTTCGGTTACCCGCAGATTAGCCTTGCTCCAATAATCTTTGCTCAGGCCGGTATAACCGGCCAGCTTCGTGATGATCTGATCTTTATCCGCATCGCTGAGCTGATCTCCTTTGACGAGTGCATTGGCATATTCGCCGAGGGAGAAAGCCCTTACCTCTTTCAGGAAGGTCTCCAGGCTGGCCGGTTTGTTCGGGACTTTATTATGATACCAGGCCGTAGCCGCATAAGTAGGCAGGTAGTCTATGTACGAAATATCGTCCTGGAAAGTCAGGGAATGAAGGTCGAGGACAGAAGATACCAGGACCACGCCGTTGATCTGTATGCCCAGGTTATCCAGCAGGTAGCTGACAAGGCCGGCGGAGCGCATGGTGCCATAGCTTTCGCCCAGTAGGAATTTGGGAGAATTCCACCGGTCGTTATCCGTGATATATTGTTTGATGAACCGGGCGATCGATTTGATATCCTGGTCTACCCCCCAGAAGTCTTTCCCTGTTGCTTTCCCGATAGGATGGCTCAGGCCGGTGCCGATCGGGTCGATCATCACGAGGTCGGTCACATCGATGACAGAATGCTCGTTGTCTTCCATTTTATAAGGAGGCGGAGGAGTTAGACCCGGATCGGTGATCGGTATGCGGCGGGGGCCCAGCGCCCCTAAGTGCAACCACATAGACGAAGATCCCGGACCGCCATTGTAGGCAAAGGTCAGCGGTCTTTTCGACGCATCTGTCTCCCCGTCCTTTGTATAAGCGGTAAACCCGAAGAGGGCGATAGATTCGTCTTTCTCATTTTTCAAAACGAGGGTGCCCGCGGTAGCGGTATAACCGATCAATTTGCCTTCTATCTTAACGGAATGCCTGGTTATGGAAATAAATGGTTTGGCAGACGATGCAGAATCCGGTACGGGAGAGGGCTGTGCGAAAACAGATAAATGGGCGCCCGCCAGGAGAGCCAGGGTCGATAAGACGCCGCTGATTTTGATCATAAGTGTGGTTTTAGCCGGTTTAGGGAATACAAATTAATTTTTTCCTGCCCGACTAAGAAAAAATGGGATCAGCGGTAGGGGCGGGAGGCTCCTCTCTGGGCGGCTTGCGATGCCACCAGGATGCTAAGATGGAGCCCGTCACATTCATCAGCGGCCCGAAGATGGCCGGAGCCAGGCCTACGGTAGCCATCTTACCCATCTCCTTGGCGAGTCCGGAAGCCAATCCTCCATTCTGCATACCCACTTCGATTGCCATGGTGCGACAGTCCCGTTCATCCATTTTGAAGAGACGGCCGGTCCAATAGCCCAGGGTATAACCAGACAGGTTATGGATCAGTACGAAGAGGACCAGGAGGGGGCCGATCGTCAACAGGCTATCCCTTCCTGCCGCCGTGATGATCACGATGATAAAAGCGATCCCGAACATAGACACCAACGGCATCACCTTATCCAGCCATTTGGCCCTGCCGCTGAGCAGCTTGTTGACGAGGATGCCCGCTCCGATGGGAATGATCACCATCTTGAAAATATCCCACATCATGTTCAGGGCATTGATCTTAACGAAGGCGCCTGCCAGCCCCTTCATTAAAAAAGGCGTCACGAAGGGCGCCAGCATGGTAGAGACGGCTGTGATGGTGATGGACAACGCTAAGTTGGCTTTGGCCAGATAGGAGATGACATTGGAGGCCATTCCATTGGGCGAACATCCGATCAGGATAATGCCTGCTGCTATTTCTGGAGGCAGGCCGCTGAGTTTGGCCAGGGTGAAACCGATCAGGGGCATGATGATGAAATGGCTGAAGACTCCTATGAAGACTCCTTTGGGAGTTCGGATCACACCGGCAAAATCTTTCAGCCCCATGGAAGTCCCCATTCCGAACATGATCAGCTGGATCAACGGGGTGATGAGCGTCGAGAGCTTGAATCCGTTCCATTGCAGGAAATAAAACGGATAATACAGAGCCGTCGTCACGGCGGCAAAGATGGTGATCGTATAGGCAAAGCCTTTCAGGTGGGCGTACCCCCTGCACCCGATTGCCAGGGTGATAAAGAAAGCGATGCACAGGGGCCCCGCCTTTTCGATATGCGCTGTGGCAAGGAAAAGGACGACGGCCAAAAGACATAGCAGGGACAGGGCCAGCGTTATGGTATAAAAAGATAGCTTCTTCAAGTGAATAACATTCAAGCGTTAAATAAAAAAACCGCCCCTGGGGCGCGGTCTGTTAAAATTAATAATTCCTTTCTTTCAGATAATCGTCCAATTCTTTCTTGCTCATGGGCAGCTTGCCGGGGTAGCGGTTCAGCCAGTCGAGAAAATCTTTTTTGATCTCTTCGGACCATTTGCTGTCGATCTGTCCGGCCAGGTATTTTTTCTCGTTAAGGCGCTGGTGCCCGAATTCATCTCTTAACTCCGTGACTTCGGAGGTAAGCACCAGCTCTTCCGTCAGGTAGGCGGGAATAAAGACGACGCCGTATTTATTAGCCAGCACGACATCTCCTGGCAATACAACGGCGCGCCCTACGCGGATAGGGGCATTGATCGAAGTGAGCATCATCTGCTGGATATAGGAAGGGTCGACTCCTTTCACCCATCCGTTAAACCCCTTGATCTCGCTGAGTCCGGCTTCGTCCCGGACCGATCCGTAGAAGATGACGCCCCTGTGCGAACGGGCATAAATGGCATTGCCCAGGTTGTCCCCGATCAGGGTGCCGTCTGCCATTTTCAGGTAGCCATCAGCAACATAGACGTCGCCGTCGACCAATACATCGATAGGCCAGGAATTGGTGCCTCCCTGCGGGTTGCGCCCTTCCGCCTTCCCCTGTTCTTTTACGACATCGATCAGGTCCGGCCTGGAGGGCATGTACTGGGCTGTCACGACGCGGCCGGTCATTACGCTGTCCGGCTGGATGACATGCCATTCTCCTTCATACTGGTTCTGATATCCTTTGTTCCGGAGAACGCCCCAGGCTTCTTCCATGGAGATCTTTTTCAGACGTTCGAGGAGGACGTCGGGTACTTTGGGGCGCCCGTCCGGGAAGCGTTCGCCTTTCCACTCTGCCGTCAATGCCTTAATATACTCCGGCGAGGAGCCCACACGCTGAGCCTGGAGGGCCAGGACGGTGGCAAGTAATACAATAGTGAATAGTGTTTTCCTGGTATTGCGATGATCATTCATATGGGGCCTGTTTAAACTGGATTACAATTTAACGGGTTTTCCTGAAATCTAACGAATACTTAATTATCAAAACACCTCCGGTGTTTTAGAGCTCCTCGAACTGCCCTGTCTGCCGGTTCTTGCGTACATTATCCCAGGTGAAATAGCGCCCGTTCATAGCGACATAAACGCCAGGGGGAAGGATCTGGGCAAAGGCCAGGGCACTGCCCAGGTTGAAGAATCCGTCGGAGCTGCCGAATTTATAGGGGCTCATGGCGCCGGTAAGCACGATCGTCTTTCCCGGTACTTTCTCCGCCAGTACCCGGGCCGTGACGGACATGGTATCCGTGCCATGTGTAACGATGATCTTGTCGTCTCCGGCGGCGCGGCATTGGTGTGCTATCAGCTCCCGATCCTCATCCGACATATTCAGGCTGTCGATCATCATCAGCGTCCTAACGGTAACGTCCAGGGTACTACGACTGCGATTGAGCATTTCGGGAAGGTGGGTCTCCTTAAAAAAAAGCTCTCCGGTGAGCTCGTTATATTCTTTGTCAAAAGTGCCGCCGGTTACAAATATGCGGATAGTCATAGACAAGCTCCTTTTTTTGTTGGGAGCAAATATACATATCTTTAATTTCCCCGCATTGGGTTACCGTCCGGCAGGGCCTTTTTGTCGAAGATCGCGGGATCTTTGTGCCCGTCCTGCGGGATCACCGCGCCCCCGTCCCGTAATGCTTTTTTCTCTCCTCCTCCTCGTCATCCATATCCGGCCCCTTCTCGACCTTACGCCAATCGATATTTTTGTTATACCGTTTCATCGCCACCTGCGGATCGAATACGGAAACAGAAGGGTGGACAAGATTATAAGGCCGGTAATCGGGCTTGTCCGTAAAAAAGTCCTGTAACAGCGAAGCCGTGGCATCGTACTGGTTGACATAGGGGACATCCAGGATCGTGTAGATCGTCTTTAGAATGGACCCAAAATTAGCATGCGTGTGGGAAGTATATCCTCTTCGAACATAAGGTCCTGCCAGTAGGAGTATGCTTCGGTGGGCGTCGATATGATCCACTCCTCCCTGCGGATCATCTTCCGTGATGATAACCAGCATATTTTTCCAGTACGGGGTACGGGAAAGAAAATGAAGGATCCGGCCGACTGCCAGATCATTATCCGCCACATAGGAATGATGATAGGGATAGCCATCCCGGGGCCTGGGATCGGCTGTATGGTCGTTGGGCACCTGCATTGTAATTAAGGAGGGCATCTTCTCCTTCCCCTTCAGCCACATTTTCGTGAACTCCCCTTCAAACTGCTCCATGCGAAACTGGTCCGGAATATTGGTATTAAAACCTGCATAATTATGACTCGTCCTGGGCCACAACGCTTTTTGCATAGGCACCATCACGGCATGGGAAGCTCCCGTCGCCGTATCCATCCACTCTTCCCGCACATGCGCCGTCTCATTCGCCTCGCCAAAATTGTAAAAAGAAACATGACCCCGCTCCATCGCCTCCCACAGACCGCCCCGCTCCGCATAGTCTTCCGGGTCCATGCTGCCGGTAGAGCCGGGGAACCTGCGCCCGGATGCCTTCGAGAATAACTTCGCCGTTCTGTCGACGCTGGAATTGGCCTCTACCCATTCATTCGGAATGACCCCCATCATCCAGTGATGGCCGTGAATGGAAGCATCGCTATCGCAATAGTAATTATCGTCAAAAGCGAATTCCCGCGCCAGCTTCAGATGATTGGGCGCCACATTCACATGCAGCAGCGTCTTGTCCTTTTCGATGATATTCACATTCACCCCATAACGCGCCAGGGAGGAATCCCCCCTGCCCGAATCCAACTGCCCGAGCACCTCGTCATAAGACCGGTTCTCCTTGGTGATATAGACGATGTATTTGATCGGGCTTTTGCGAACGTTCTGCAACGGAGGAAGAGGGTTTTTCCCATCGTCCGCCACCTCCGTCCGAATGAATGTATTGCGGAGGGCCTGCTGCGTATACGCAGCCAATTGCCTTTCATCGGGCAGGTCGATCTTTTGAAAACTTCCCAGCTGAATATCTCCGATATAAGTTCCCTGCACCGGTGGGACGAAATTCCTGCCCCCATTAGGGCCGGCCCCATAGCCGCGGCAGGTGATCACATATAGCTCTTTTTCGTCCTGGCTTAATTGCACCCTGGCCGGCCCCCAGCCCGTAGGTATCAGTCCGCGGGTGACCTGCCGGTCCAGGTCTATTACGGCAATGGCATTAAATCCCAGCAGCGCCGCATACAGCGTTTTTTCATCCTTGCTCAACGCCAGCCCGAAAGGAAGGAGACCGCGATAGCCATCGATCAGGCTGTCAACCCGGATAGGGATATGCGCAACGATCCTATGCTGACGATAGTCGATCACGGAAATATTGTCATTGCTCGCATTGCTGACATAAGCATACCGGCTGCCGATGGCCAGAGAATTTGGACTCGCCCCTCCCACCACTTCCGCTCCTTCCACCATCTGCCCGATCTGGTGTCCCGGCTTGTACCGGTCGATCACCGCATTCGTCCGCAGATCGATGGAATATACACTCATCGCTTCCGGGGCAAGAGGATCTCCCACACCGGGAATTTTCCTTCCCTTCCAGGTATAGCCTTCCCTGGACTCTTTGGTATTGTCCCCATATGGATGAAAAGGCAGTAAGAGACTGTCGAAGTTTTTCGGGGTAAGGTCTGGCAACAACGGATAATCATACATCCCCACATTCGCTTCGAAGGCCGTCGCATGGTCCGGACTGATCGCAAGACCAAAAGGCTGCCGGCCGGTCTTGATCGATGCCGTTATTTTTTGGGTGGCCAGATCGATCCGTACCAATCGGAAATTCCCTCTGTCCAGCACCAGCAATTCATGCCCGGGCTCATTGTACAACAGATCGGAGGTGAAACTGTCCTGGTAGTCGACAGAATCGAACAGACCGTTTAGAGAGATCAGACCGGTACGCCTGCGGTCGGTAATATCGTAAACGATGACGGCGCCATTGTCACCCCCGCTCAGGTAGATCGTCCGGTTATCGGAACCAAACGCGACTCCCAGGAAAGACCCATGAGATAGGGGAGAGGGAATCTGTTTGTCATAACTGGGCACCCGGATATTGTCAAGCGTGGCCCTGTTGATGATAGTAAAGACCCCGTTGTGCAACGTAACGATCGTTGTACCATCGGGCGAAACCGCCATGCCAAAAGGGTCATGGGTGATTTGGATAGTCTTCCCCGCAGGGGTGACGGTGCGCCCGCTGGGAAGCACGCTCCTGCCGTTCAGATCGATATGCGTGTAGTCCGCCGTGGCGGGGATCGTAAGTACCGGATAGCTTTTTTGGGCTACTACGCCAAATGTGAGTAGCAGCAACATCGGTAAAAGGTGAATTCGGTGGAGCATCCCACGAATTTCAGGTTTTTGGGCTGTATATTGGAATGGTTTACAATTTAATAATATCTTTAGTTACACTGTCCCTCCGACAGGTCTTTTATCAATCAACATACTTACTTCATGGGAAAGCACCTTTTTGTTGCCTTTATGATATTCGCGATCCTTGCAGGCTGCAACAGCAATACAACGCCAGGCACAGTTGCCGCCACCCCTTCCGGAGACAGCGCTTTTTTTAAGATATCAGAAGAAATCATAGCCCGTGAGCTGGCCTGGAGCCCTGAATCCGCCGTGGCCCTGGGCTTTCATCAATACGATGGAAAACTCACCGACTATAGCAAGGCTTCCCTGGACAGCGAGCTCGTCCGGCTAAAAGCCTATGACCGGCAACTGGGGGCGCTGGATTCCGCCGCGCTGAGCCCCAAGGCTTTCTATGACTACCGAATCCTGCGTGCCGGCATCCTCAATTCGATCTTCAATTTCGAAGGCAAGGAGTCTTATACGCAGAACCCCATGACTTATGCGGGCGCCATCGACCCCAGTATTTATGTGAAAAGGAATTTTGGCCCCCTGGAAGACAGATTGCGGTCCATCATCAGTATCGAGAACGGCGCACCGGCCGTATTTGCCGCCGCCAGGGCTAACCTGGCTGATTCCCTCGCCATGCCTTATATCGAAACGGCCATCGAGGTAGCCAAAGGCTCCGCTTCTTTCCTTGGGAAAGATCTTGTCATAGCGCTGAAAGAAGTGAAGAACGACTCGCTGATGACGGCCTTCAAAGCCGCCAACAAAACAGCTATCGACCAGATCAATGGCTTCATCGGTTACCTTCAAAAGGACCGGCTCCCCAAGGGCCACCACCACTATGCTATCGGCGTAGAAAAATATAAAAAGATGCTGCTGTACCAGGAATGTATCACTTTATCCCCGGACGAGATCCTGGAGATCGGTCTGAAAGAATTGGAAAAGGAACAGGCCTCTTTCAATGCCGCCGCGAAGATCATCGACCCCACCAAAAAACCGGTGGATGTCTATCATCAAACGCAGAGCGAGCATCCTACTGCGGAGAGCCTGATCCCCGATGCAAAGAAAACCCTGGAAGGGATCCGGCAGTTCCTCGTAGACAAAAAGATCATCACGATCCCTTCGGAGGTAAGGGCGATCCTGAAAGAGACTCCTGAGTTTGCAAGGGCGACCAGCACGGCCTCGATGGATATCCCCGGCCCATTTGAGAAGAAGGCTACCGAGGCTTATTATTATATTACGCCCGTAGAACCTACCTGGACGGCGAAGCAAAAAGAGGACTGGCTGGCGCAGTTTAATTTCTATACGACCGATGTCGTCAGCATTCACGAAGCCTATCCTGGTCATTATGTACAGTTCCTCCACCTCAACGCATCGGATGCGACCCCGCTGGAAAAGATCTATGGCAGCTATGCTTTCATCGAAGGCTGGGCGCACTATACGGAGAAGATGGTGATCGACGAAGGCTATGGAAATAACGGGGACTCCATCCGGGCGGCCAAGTTCCGCATTGCACAGTCGGGCGATGCTTTGCTGCGCCTCTGCCGTCTCTGCGTATCCATCAAAACACATTGTCATAATATGAGCGTCGACGATGCTACGCAATTTTTTATGGATAACTGGTACCAGGGCGAGAAGCCTTGCCGGCAGGAGGCCCTGCGGGGAACCTTCGATCCGGGATACCTGTTCTATACCGTCGGCAAGCTGGAGATCTTAAAGCTCCGGGAAGATTACCGCAAGCAGGAAGGGGCTGATTTCTCCCTGCAGAAATTTCATGACCGGCTCCTGGACAATGGGATGCCTCCCATCCGGCTGCTGCGTGAGCGGTTGCTGAAGGATAAGGCGGAATGGGATAAGACTTTGTAGGAGCTCGCGCAGCCGCACCCCCTGTCCCGGATCCTGCGCCATCCCCCGCCGGCCTGCCAGGCTCCACCTGCGATCACCATCGGCCGGACCCGCTCGGGGCCGGTTACTAAGTTTTTCCGCAGGTTGCCGCACCAATCGGATTTGACGTATCTTAACCCAACCTTAAACTAACTAGCATGGACAGAAGGAAATTTCTGCGAAACACCTCTTTGGCGGGATTGTCGGTCACCGCGCTGGCAGCCGCTTCCTGCCATTCCTCCGCCGACGGCAAGCCGGGTAATGCCGCCGATTCATCGGGAGTGGCAACTGACTTCGGTGAAGGTCCGTCGGAATTTACCTTGAATGAAGCGACCATCGACAGCCTGCAGCAAAAGATGCAGAAAGGGGAATATACAGCCCGCTCTCTCACTGAATTATACCTGCGTCGAATCGAAGACGTCGATAAAAAAGGTCCGGCCCTTCATGCTGTCATCGAAGTAAACCCCGATGCGCTCACGATCGCCGACGACCTGGACAAGGAAAGAAAAGCCGGTAAGCTCCGGGGACCGCTGCATGGGATACCCGTCCTGGTCAAAGATAATATCGATACAGGCGACAAGATGATGACCACGGCAGGCTCACTGGCATTGGTCGGGAACAAAGCGGCGCAGGACGCGCATATCATAAAAAAATTAAGAGAGGCGGGGGCCGTGCTGCTGGGAAAAACAAACCTCAGCGAATGGGCTAATTTCAGATCCTCCCGCTCCACCAGCGGCTGGAGCAGCCGGGGCGGCCAGACCAAATGCCCGTATATCCTCGACCGTAATCCTTCCGGCTCCAGTGCGGGGTCGGGTTCAGCCGTCGCTGCCAACCTTTGCGTGGTGGCCATCGGTACGGAAACAGATGGCTCGGTCGTATCTCCCTCTTCCGTAAATGGATTGGTCGGAATCAAACCTACGGTAGGCTTGCTCAGCCGTAGCGGCATCATTCCCATCTCCGCCACCCAGGATACGGCAGGGCCGATGGCGCGGACGGTGAAAGACGCCGCCCTCTTATTGGGCGCTCTTACCGGTGTCGATGAGAAAGACCCGGTCACCCGGCAGAGCGCCGGTCATTCGTTCACGGACTATACCCGTTTCCTGGACCCGAATGGCTTAAAAGGGAAACGTATCGGTATCGAGAAGGCGTTCCTGAAAGGGCATGAAGGCGTAGTCGGATTATATGAGCAGGCGATTGCGCTATTGAAGAAGCAGGGCGCCGAAGTGATCGAAGTAGAACTGATGAAACATATTAACAAGCTGGGAAAAGACGAGTTCCTCGTATTGCAATATGAATTCAGGGATGGGCTTAACCGATACCTGGCCGCGGCCGGTGCGACTCCCAAATCCCTGATGGATATCATTGCTTTCAATAAACGCAACGAAGCGAAAGCCATGCCTTTTTTCAAACAGGAGACCCTGGAAAGCAGCGACAAAAAATCCGGACTGGACAGTAAAGAATACAAGGATGCCTTGAAAAAGACCACCGGGGCGCGTAAGGTCATCGACGACCTGATGGCGCAATACAAGCTGGATGCTATTAGTGCTGTCACCAACGGAGTAGCCTGCTGCATCGACTTGATCGATGGGGATTATGATACCGGCTTCTCCTTCTCATCCCCGGCGGCCATGGCAGGGTATCCCCATATCACGGTCCCGATGGGAGCGGTGATGGGCCTGCCCGTAGGCTTCTCTTTTATAGCCGGCGCTTACCAGGAAGGGCCCCTGCTGAGCCTGGCTTATGGTTTTGAGCAGGCGGGGGCAAAAAGAGTGGCGCCGGGGTTTAAGAAGCCATGGGCTGGGTAGGGAAACCCGATCACACATATTTCGCCAGAGAACTCCCGCCCCGCTATTTAAAACTCTTCAGATAAGCGATGCTTTGCGGCACCTGGGTCATGACCGCATTGCTCTCATCCTCGATATAATAATGCCGGATACCGGCTGCCTGGGCGGCTTTTAAGACGGCCGGCAGGTCGATCTGACCAGTGCCGAGCGCGACATCGTTCTCGGCCGACGTCCCTCCGGAGTAATTTCCTTTTACCCCTTTACGCAGGTCTTTCATGTGCAGGGCCTTATACCGGGTGCCATATTTCCGGAGGAGCCCGGCGGGATCCTGACCCGGGAAAAAGGCCCAGAGGATATCCATCTCAAAACTGACATACTTGGGATCTGTCTTCGTAACGATAAGATCGTATAGCGTACCGTCCAGGTAAGGCTGGAACTCGAAACCATGATTGTGATAGATGAAGCCCAATCCATATTCCTCTTTGAGGATCTTCCCTACACGGTTGAAATCTTCGATGGCCTTCTGTGCTTCTTCCAGGGTGAACCTGCCTTCTGTTTGCGACCCGGACGCCTGTGGCGTCTTATGGGGTATCCCCGCCACCCGGACATAGCTGGCACCCAACGCCTTGGCATTTTGCGCGACCTCCGCCGTCTTATTGACAAGATCGTCATAGCTCACCCCGAAAGAGGAACAGTAAATCCCTTTTTCATCGATCAGCTTTCGTAATTCAACGGCACTCTTACCAAAAAGATTGGAGAACTCGATATCGGTAATGCCATTGCCTTTAATAAGATCCAGGGTGGAAGGAATATCCTTCTCGAAATATTTCCGGTAGGTATACGAGACGACCCCCGGATCGGCCGGTGAGGATTCATGCGCTTTCTGCGCAAAAAGACTGCCTGGCAACAGGGGGCAGCAAAAAAAGAACAGGCTTCCTTTGGCAAGTAATTTCGAAAAAGCGGGCAATGTTGAAAACTGGCTAAGCATGGTAATAAAATTAGGCTGCCCGGTCAGACCCGGGCCGGGGAAAGATACAAAAGTTTTATTCCGATCGTAAGCTTTTCACCGGATTGCTCGTCGCTGCCCTGATAGATTGATAGCTGACCGTTACCAAGGTGATGAGCAGGGCGCCGACCCCTGCCGCCACGAAAATCCACCAGGAAATCTCAGCGCGGTATTGATAATTTTGCAGCCAGTTATGCATAAAGAAATAAGCCAAAGGCGTAGCGATCAGCAGGGAAATGATGACCAGCACGACGAAATCCGTTGACAACAGGCGCCAGAGATTGAACACAGACGCGCCTAATACTTTTCTTACGCCTACCTCTTTGATACGCTGCTCGGCCATAAAGGAAGCCATGCCGAAAAGTCCCAGACAGCTGATGAAGATGGCGAGGCCGGCGAAGGCGCTGGCCAGTTTGCCGATGCGTTCCTCATAGCCGAATTTCTTCGCATATTCGGCATCCACGAACTGGTATTCGAAGGGTTGGGCCGGATTGGTCGCCGTAAAGACCTTTCGGATCTTCTCTAACGCATTGCTGGCGCTGCTATGCGGATCGATCTTCGCGATCACGAAGTCCTGCGCATCTTTCGACAGGTGAAACAAAGAGGGCCTTACCGGTTCAAAGGGCGACTCCATGACCATATCCTTAATGACCCCGATCACTGTATAGGGGACGGAATCCCAGGTGATGATCTCGCCTACAGGATTTTTCAACCCCATGTATTTTGCCGCCGACTCGTTGAGGACAAAAGCCAGGCTATCGGTCGCAAAATCTTTCGAAAAATCCCGCCCTTCTTTGAACTGCCAGCCAACCGTCCTGCCATATTCCGAGGAGACTTCCAGATTCGGAAAATCAACGGACAGGCCCGGGTCCTTGCCTTTCCAGTTAAACCCGGCATTGGTGCTGCTGACATAAGTGCCCGGATTACCGGCTTCCGCCAGGCGGGTGATGGCCCCGGCTTTCAGTAACTGATCCTGCACCGCGGCGAAATGATTATGGATCTCCGGAGTGCCCATCGGCAATGCCACGAGCCCCTCCCTGTTATATCCCACCGGCCGGCTCTTGGCAAATTGGATCTGGCGGAAAACGACGATCGTCCCGATGATCAATATAACGGAAACAGTGAACTGAAGGACTACCAGTATCTTTCTTGGCATCGCTGCCAGGGCGCCGACCCGGAACGAACCCTTCAGTACCTTAATGGGTTGGAACGAGGATAGATACAGCGCGGGGTAACTGCCGGCGATCAGGCCCGTGAATGCGGTAAAGCCGATCCCCAGCACCCAGAACAAAGGACGGTTCCATAAAATAGAGAGCTGCTTATCGGCTACCTCGTTGAAGAAAGGCAGGCTGAGCTGCACCAGCAACAAGGACAATATAAAGGCAAAAACTGCCACTAGCATCGATTCGCAAAAAAACTGGTAGATCAGCTGTCGCCGCAGGGAACCGATGGTCTTGCGGATCCCCACTTCTTTAGCCCGCCGCTCCGATCGCGCCGTGCTCAGGTTCATAAAATTGATACAGGCCAGCAGCAGCACAAAGGCCCCGATGATGCCAAATAACCAGACATATTGTATGCGGCCTCCTGTATTCACTCCATTTTTGAAATCCGAAAATAAATGCCATTTGCTCATCGGATGCAGGAATACCTCGGGTTTCCCTTTCAGTTCGCTTTTATTGACCTTATCCAGTTTTATATCTTTGATCTCATGGGACACTTTGTCCATATCCGCGTGATCCGCTACCTGGACATAGGACAAAAAGCAATTGCATCTCCAGGTATCCTTCATCCCTTTGATCCAGTCCGAGTTGCTGGCAAACAGCTCCCAGGGGGCGATAAATGACATGCCCGCAAAACCGGAATTCCGCGGAAAATCTTCATACACCCCCGTCACCTTTACGCTCAGCCGCTTGTCATTGTCGATGGTCATGACCTTATTCAGCGGATCGGCCTCTCCAAACCAGGCCCGGGCCTGCGAGACGGAAAGTAAGATCGAAGCGGGATCCTTCAGCCCGCCCCGGCTGCCCTTCACCATGTCGAGATCGAGCATGTCGGTAACGCCCGGTTCGAAAAAGCTGCCGGTTACATTCAGCCTTTTATCGCCATAGGATAAAAGATGATTTGCGTTAAAGGTGGCCATCAGGACCTGCCTGAAATCTTCTCCAAACTCTTTTCGGAGAGCGGCTCCCATTGGATATGGGACAGTATTGCCGGTGAATTTATCCCCGTTGATGTTGGCGTGCTGCATCACTTCGGCGATACGGTCGTAATGGGAATTGTATTTGTCGAAGGACAATTCATCCCAGATCCAGAAGCCGATCAGGATCGCTACGGCCATGCCTACCGCTAAGCCGCCTATATTGATAAAGGAGGCGACTTTATTCCGGACAAGATTACGCCAGGCGATTTTGAAATAATTCTTAAACATGGTTATGTTTTTATTCAATTAGAATCAGATACCTCAAATAAGTAGACCCGTCCTTATTTGAACGAAAGATAGAGTTTGCCGCCATGCGCATCTACAATAACTGGTATTCCTCCGCCATTCAAAGTACCCTCGATCTTGTTTTTATCAATGGAGCCGCTAAAATTAGTCAAAACCGTTCCTTTGATACCCTCTCCATATAATTTCAGGTCAAGCCCCTTGTCCTTGGGAATTTGCAGATCTATATGACCTCCGGAATTTTCGAGTTTAACATATTTCCCCAGTTCTTTGATGTCCACATTAATATTGCCGCCGCTGGTGGATGCTTCAAGACTGCAGGAGAGCCCCCCAAGGGTAATACTGCCCCCTGAAGTATGCGTGACCAGCTCACCTTCTATATCATCTCCATGAACGCTGCCGCCACTGGTGCTGGCAGTGATGTCACCTTGTAAGGCATTAAGGTGTAAGGAACCACCTGAGGTCGCCAGTTTGATCTTTCCATGACAATCGGCTGCTTCGATGCTGCCCCCGCTGGTAGAAAGATCGATGTCATCTTTTGAATGAAGGACGTGGATACTCCCTCCCGATGTCCGGCCCTTGATCTTTCCGCTCAACTGGTCAATATGCAGGCTTCCGCCACTGGTCCGGAAGTCCTGGGTGCCGGATAAATTGGCTAAGTGGATGCTGCCCCCACTGGTAGCAAGATTCGTGGAGACATTTTGAGGAACAACTATTCTAAAAGAGACAGACAAGGATCTTTTCCAATCCATGAACCCGTCTTTTGCTTTACAGGTCGCGGTGAGCTTGTTGTCAGCTAAAGAAATGGTCAGCTCATAATCTTCATCCAGTCTTTTCTGAATTTCTTCTTTCGACAGACCGATGCCCCTGCCATTATTTGATTGGATATATACTTCCACCTTTATATCGGAAGTATCCGCGCCTGAAACGCGGATGCTGCCGCCCGATGTTTCCGCCCGCACCAGTTGAACAGCCCCCCTGGCAAATGATTTAACCAGGAAAGGGGAACTATCTTCCCAAAATTGTGCTTCGCCGCTGAGCGTGGAAAAAACAAGGAAAAGAAATGAAATGATGAGGTGCTTTCGCATATGTTTTATTTTATCAAAGGTGAATTATTCCGATTTTAAACTCCTGGCCGGGTTTACCAGGGCGGCCCTGATAGCCTGGAAGCTGACGGTGAGCAGGGTGATCAGCAGGGCGCCGAAGCCTGCCGCCACAAAGATCCACCAGGTGATGGTAGAATGATAGGCATAATGCTGCAGCCAGTTCTCCATGAAATACCAGGCCAGGGGAAAGGCGATGACCAGGGAGAGGAGCACCAGCTTTACAAAATCTTTGGACAGCAACCCCCAGAGGTTGAACAACGTGGCGCCCAGCACCTTCCTTACCCCGATCTCTTTGGTCCGCTGTTCGGCCATGAAAGAGGCCATTCCAAATAACCCGAGGCAGCTGATAAAGATGGCGAGAACGGCGAACACGCCGGCGATCCTGGCGATACGCTGCTCATCCCCGAATTTCTTCGCATATTCCTGGTCGGCGAATTCATAATTAAAAGGCTGCTCGGGGCTATATTTTTTAAAGACGGCGCCGATCTTTTCCAGCGCCGCGGAAGTGCTGACGGCAGGGTTTATTTTCACAAGCATGCGGGTACCGGGCTCCGTGGACAGATGGAAGACGGCAGGACGAACCGGGTCGTAGGGCGATTCCGACAACATATCCTTTATGACCCCGATAATGGTATAAGCATGTCCATCCCAGCTGATGGCCTTACCAACCGGATCTTTTAAATGCATGAAACGAACGGCCGCTTCATTGACGACAAACGAGAGACTATCGGTCCTGAATGACCGGGAGAAATCCCGCCCTGCCGTAAACTGCCAGCCTACTGTCCTGCCATACTCATAAGATACCCAGTCCATCGGAAAATCGACGGAAATGCCCGGATCTTTACATTGCCAGTTGAATCCGGTGGACGTAGACCAGACGGCCGTGACCGGGTTCCAGGACTCCGCCATCTCCGTGGCTGCGCCCGTCTTCTTCAATTCATCCCGGACAATATCATAATGGCTGTGGATATCGCGCATATACATAGGTACCATGATCAGGCCATTGCGATCGTATCCGATGGGGCGATCTTCTGCAAATTGTATTTGCCGGAAGACGACGATAGTGCCGATGATCAGGATAATGGAAACGCTGAACTGGAAGACGACCAGCACCTTTCTTGGTGCAGCCGCCCAGGGACCTACCCGGAAAGTTCCCTTCAATACCTTCACCGGATGGAAGGAGGACAGATACAAGGCGGGATAACTGCCGGCAATCAACCCGGTGACAAAACTGAAGCTGATACAGCTCAGCCAGAACAGCGGACTCGTCCATAAAATAGAGATCTGTTTGCCCGCCACCTGGTTGAAAAAAGGCAGCAGCAGCTCCACCAGGATCAGGGAGAACCCCAGGGCCAGCATCGCCATCAGCACGGATTCGCTAAAGAACTGATAGATCAGCTGCCTGCGCTGCGAACCGATCGCTTTGCGGATGCCTACTTCTTTGGCCCGTCGCTCTGACCGGGCCGTGCTCAGGTTCATAAAATTGATGCAGGCCAGCAATAAGACAAAAGCCCCGCTGATGCCAAATAACCAGATATACTGGATCCGGCCACCGGCATTCAGCCCATTCTTAAATTCCGAATATAGATGCCAGTTAGACATCGGATGGAGGAACAGCTGGGGATGAGCCAGGTCGTTTCCGGCCAGATGTTTCAGCCTGACATCCCTGATCTTCTCCGACAATGCTGCCATAGAAGTATTGTCCGCGGTCTGTACGAACACCTGGAAGGAATTACCTGCCCAGGGATTGTCGAGCTTATCCAGTCCCGCGCCGCGCACATAGTCCTGCCAGGGCAGTATAAAGGCGAGGTCGGCGAAATAGGAATTGTAAGGCATATCCTGGTAGACGCCTGTCACCGTAAGGACGGAGCCATTGTCCATCTTCAGGATCCTGTGCATGGGATCTGCTTCTCCGAAGCAGGCCCTGGCCAGGGAGGCGGATAGTAAAATGGAGTTCGGATTTTTCAATCCATCACGGGCGCCCTTCAGCATGTTCAGGGAGAATATTTGGGTGATATCCGGTTCTAAATACCGACCGACCGGGCTAAGCCGTTTATCTCCTATGGCCAGCACATGTGTTTGATAGAAGCTGGACATGGCGACATAACGGAAGTCACTTCCATAATTACTGCGGAGCTCGGCTCCCAGGGCGAAAGGAACATTCGTGCCCGTATTGATGGTCCCGTTGTCGTGACTGTTTTGCCAGACGGTAGCGATATGATGATAGTTTTCAAAGTTCTTATCGACCGACCACTCATCTGCGATCCACAGACCGATCAGCATGGCGATGGTCATACCGGTAGATAATCCCGCTATATTGATAAAGGACTGTGCTTTGTTCCTGATAAGGTTGCGGTAGGCGACCTTGAAATAATTTTTAAGCATAGGAGGTATTCTTAAAGGACGTGATGGTGTGTCTGTTCCGGGTCTAATAATGTGCCGAAACTATATATTATTGTTAGTCAGCCTGTTATGTTGCCGTTCGGGTGCTCAACTGTTCGTTTTTGATACGTGTGGTGTTCCAATCCGGTCAGGCGAAATGAGATTGGCGTTCATAGGAGAAAAAGCCTGAAGAGCCCAGCTGGCAAAGGTTTTATTGTTTTTTTAACGGGTTTGGGATAATAGGAAGGCCTCTAAGTTGTCTGGCAGGGACGGAATTCCCGTTGTAATTTTACAACAGAAAGAAACAAAAAGGCGCCGATGGCGCACCTCAAAGAATCCTTTCTTAAAACTAAAAATTATGAAAGCTATCCTCAAAAACCTCGCATTTGACAAGGAACTGGTAAGACAGATTAAAGAACAAAATGTAACGTCTGAAGTATTGTACATTCAGTTGATGAGTGGAAAGATCACGCTGAAGGAATATATGGTTCTTAATAAAGCCACTCTGAATTAATAACTTCTGTCCGTAGTATAAAGCACCAGCTCTTCCAAAGCGGAACGAACATCGGAGGACGGGAATTCATATAATAATTTCAGCGCCTCATCCCTATAGAACAGCATCTTCTCTTCCGCATACTTGATTCCACCGGCTTTAACGACTTCTGCCACGATAGTATCCACCATTTCCTTATCGGTATTGTGGTGTCTTATGATGTTAAGCATCTTTTTCCGGAGAGCGGCATCACAGTTATTCAAGGTGTAAATAAGAGGAAGGGTGATCTTCTTCTCTTTAATATCGTTGCCTGTCGGTTTGCCGATGGCGGCATTGCCATAATCCAGCAGATCGTCCTTGATCTGAAAAGCAATACCTACCGTCTCACCGAAACGATACATCTTTTGGATGGACGCTGAGTCTTCAAAAGTGGAGGCGGCTCCGGCTGCACAGCAGGCTGCTAATAAAGTGGCGGTTTTGCCTTTTATAATATCGTAATAGACTTCTTCCTTTAAATTCAGCTTATTGGATTTCTCCATCTGCAGCAATTCCCCTTCAATGACTTTTCCGATGGCATCCGAATAGATCTTTAGGATCCGATGGTCCTCATGGGATAATAAGAGAAGGACGCTTTTGGTAAAGAGATTGTCCCCCACAAAAACGGCTGTCCGGTTCTTCCATAAGGCATTGACGGAAAAATCGCCCCTTCTTTCGGCGCTATCGTCAACCAGGTCATCGTGCACCAGGGAGGAAGTGTGTAATATTTCCACAAACAAGGCCGCCCGATAACTTCTGTCGTTGATCGCTCCGCCCAGGCGGGAGCTCAGCAATACGAACATGGGACGCATTTGCTTGCCCTTACGTGACACGATATACGTCATGATCCTGTCCAGCAGGGGAACATGACTTTTGATGGTATCTTTAAAATGTTGCTCGAAAAGAAGGAGCTCTTCCCCAATGACTTTTTTGGTCAATTGCATACCCAAAGATCGGATAAGGAATGCATTCTCCTTGCATATTATTTATCTAAGAAAAAATCCAGCAGGCCTTGCTGAACGTCAGCCGTATTCTCCTGCACCAGCCAGTGCCCTGCGCCTTTGATCCTGGATTCTTTCACCGTTGAGGCTACCAGCCTCGAATGGTCGGCAAGGAAGGCCGCGGACTGATATTCTCCGCCCATGGCAAGCAAGGGCATTTTCAGTTTGTTTTTCATCAGTTCCTGATTGTCTTTCGCATCCTGTTCAAAAGCGGCAAACCAATGGAAGGCCCCGGTCGTAGCGCCCGGCTGGGAATAAGCTCTTACGAATTCATCGACCTCTTCTTTGGTGAAGGCATCCCTGACATGCCCTACTACCGGCCAGAAATTGGTAAGGAACAATCTTTCCTTTCCTGCTACCAACTCTCCGGATGCAGGCCAGTTAAAGAAACCAAACCACCAGGCAACTGCCCGTACCTGGCTCCAGACGGGTTCAACGCCGGGTAACAAGGCATCCATTAAAGCGATCTTCTTTACTTCGCTCCCATATTGTGCGGCATAGGCATAGGCCACCATCAGACCGATATCATGACCAGCCAGCTTGATACTTTTATAGCCCAGTTTCTTTACCAGCTCGTGGATGTCGGAGGCCATGGTCTTTTTATCATAACCGCCTTCGGGCTTATCAGATTCGCCCACACCTCTCAGATCGGGCGCGATGACGGTAAAATGTTTGGAAAGCTCCGGCAGGAGCCGGTTCCACATATACCAGTTCTGCCCGAAACCATGCACCAGTACCAGCGGTTCTCCTTCCCCGCCGATGACGTAATGGATCTTTATCCCATTGACTTCGGCTATCTGATGTTTGAAGTTGGCCGGAGGGTTGGCGGGCTGTCCCAGCAGCGCCAGGCAGCAAAGGGATAGGAGGAAAGAAAAAGAGAGGGGTCTTAGTTGTCGCATGAGATTTTGTTTAATTGAGTATATAAGTCGTTGTTTCATTGTCGTTCGATCCACTCCAGTATATAGTCAGCCTCTTCTCTCCAGGTAGGCTGTCCCAGCACAAAATGGTTGCGTCCCCTGAATTCCTTATAATCCGTAACAGAGCCGGGGGTACGGTATTTTTTATAGTTGGAATAGTTGAGCGAAGCAGGGATGAGGTGGTCTTCGCTGCCGGAAACCAGGAGCAATGGAGCACGTGGCTTTTTAAAATCAACTTTGGCTGCCTTGGTCAGGGTGTCCCGCACGACCCTTTTGGACTCAGGGATCACGAATTTGTAATACCCGGCTTTTTGATCTGCCAGGCTCATGCCATTGGTAAACGCATATTGCCAGGCTGAAAAAGACATCAGATAGGTCTTCCGCAGAGAAGTGAAAAAACCCAGCGCCCCCCATCCGGCTTTCAGAAAAGAGAATTTCAGCGTGATGACTCCCTGGGGCGGTACGGAATGAATAGCAATCCCTGCTACGGCAAGCCCTCTTTGTAATAAGAGTTGGACGATCAATCCGCCTAAAGAATGACCGATCAAAATAGGTTTCTCCGGCAGCCGCGCTACAATGTCCGCATAATAATCCACCAGCGCCGCTAATCGCAGGGAGGCCACCTCGGCATCCGGATGCCTGTTGCGCAGTACCTCGGCAGGGGCATCTTTATGCGGCCAGCAGGGCGCCAGGGTCTTATAATGGTTGCTTTCAAAGAATTTTTTCCATTCGTCCCAACAGCTGCTGCTGACAAAAGCCCCGGTGATGAATACCATCGTTTTCGAAGAATTACTTTTCATGATGAGGTCGGTTTTTATTCAGGGAGATTTTACCCACTTTAATTAGCCAAATGAAGTGCCACGAAAGCAACTATCTGACTGCCAGTTTTTTGCATAAATAAGACGCGAAAATCACTACGATATATCGTAATGACACTTCCGAAACAACGATATAAAGTGGAGGATTAAGTCTAATTTTAATTTCTAAAACGAACGGGATGAGGAAGATCTTACTGGCGGTGGTTTGGCTTGTCCTGGGGGAATTGACTGCGGGGCAGGACTCGTCTGCGGGAGAGAAGGAGCGGGAAGCGGCTGCCTGGATGAAGCGGGGGGGGAGCATAGGTTGGGTGTACGATAGTTTTCCTGTAATACAATACTGCTATGAACAGGCGATGGCCCTTTACCGGGAACTCAATGAAAGGGAAAAAGAGATCGGGGCGCTCCGTGATATGGCTGGGATGCATGCGGCGGAAGGTAGACTGGACCTGGGTGAAAAAGAAGCGCTCCAGGTATTGGAGAACTATCAGTCCATCGGCTTTCGCAACCTGCACCATACCTATTTACTCCTGGCCCGGATCAACCGGTACAAAGGAAATTTTAACAAAGGGCTCTTGTATGCTATGAAGGCGGCAAAAACGATGGAAGAAACAGGGGACACGGCTAAGGCTGCTGCTTTTTATGGAGAATTGGCCCTGATATACCAGGAATTGGAGCAGACGGAAAAAAGTATTGAGTGGTATCGGAAAACGCTGGAAATAGTGGAAAGAAATGGCCAGCCTCCCATCGTCTATTATAGAACCGCCGGATTCCTTGTTCAGCAACTTATTGCGGGAAAAAAAGAAAAAGAGGCCCTGGCCCTGATCCTGCAGATAGCCCAAAAGCACTCTCCCCATGCCTCTATTGAAAAAGCAAGTTTGTCCCAGATCCTGGGATATTGTTATGAGGCGCTGCGGGAGCCTAAGCTGGCAGAAAAGTATTACCTGGATATGATCCGGCTATATGGCGGTAGAGGGCCCTATGATGAAATTGTTTGTATAGCAGAGTATGATATCGGCAAATTTTATTGTACGCAGCATCAATACGAAAAAGCAGGTTTGTATCTTAGTAAGGCGCTGGCTGCTCCATCCGGCACAAATATTCTTTCCAGGATAAAGGATATTCACCTGATGTTGTTCCAGGTGGATTCCGCTGCGGGCAGGTATTTGCCGGCTATGGAGCATTTCCGGTTACACAAGGCGCTCAGCGATTCTATTTTTAATATTGCCCGCAACCGGCAGATCGAAGAATTGCAGATCCAATATGAGACGGCTAAGAAGCAGGAAGAGCTGAATTTATTGCAGAATGAAAGCCGTCTCGAACGCAACCGATTCAACCTGACTCTGGGCGGCACTGCCCTGCTGCTGATCATCGTCGGGTTGTTGTATAGCCGGTATCGTCTCAAACTGCGCAGCAATCGAAAACTACAAGAGCTGGTCAGCGAAAAAGATGGCTTGCTGGATGAAAAAGAGTGGTTGCTGAAAGAGATCCATCACCGGGTGAAGAACAACCTGCACATGGTGATGAGCCTGTTGAATTCCCAATCAGCTTACCTGGAGAACGAGCAAGCCCGGGTAGCGATCCGGGACAGCCAGCACCGGGTACAGGCCATGTCCCTTATTCACCAGAAATTATACCAGTCAGAAAATGTTGCGGTCATCGGGATGCCGGCATATATCCGGGAATTGGTGGAGTATTTGCGGGATTCTCTGGGCGCGGGACAACGCATCCGGTTTGAATTGCAGATAGAGCCGGTCGAGCTGGATGTATCCCAGGCCATACCCCTCGGTTTGATCCTGAATGAGGCGATTACCAATGCGCTCAAGTACGCCTTCCCCGGTAAAAGGGAAGGTCTTATTACGATCACCTTGCAACGGCAATCGGGAGACGGGTACCTGTTGGTGATCGCGGACAATGGGGGCGGTTTGCCCCCTCATTTTGATAGTCAGCGGCCCGGCTCCCTGGGCATGAGCCTGATGAAGGGGTTGGCCGAAGATCTGGATGGAAGTTTTACCGTCGAAAGCAATGCGGGGAGCGATGAGAAAAAGGATGGAATAAACGAAGGAGCCGTCGAAGCTGCCCCCGGGACGAAAATAAAGATCAGGTTTATATATGATCAGCCGCTGAAACAAAAATTATCCATCATCCAACCCGGGCATACAACCGAAACTTTACCATTATGAACTTGCGAAGCCACTCACTGAACGGGGAAGCCCGAAGTAAAGAAAAGATCCTTATAGTCGAAGACCAGTTTGTAGAAGCCAACGACCTTCGGATGATATTGGAGAAGGCAGGTTATGCTGTTTGTGGCATTGCCCGGTCAGTGCCTAAAGCACTGGAGATCCTGAAAGAAGAAAAGCCGGGACTGGTATTACTGGATATTTTCCTGAAAGGTAAGCTCACCGGCATCGATCTGGCCAGGCACCTGAGAGAGGAGAATATCGCCTTCGTTTATATCTCCGCCAATTCCAATGAGGATATACTGGCTGCCGCCAAGGCGACGGAACCCTATGGGTTTTTGGTAAAACCTTTTCGGGAAAAAGATGTGCTGGTGGCTCTGGAGATCGCCCGATACCGGCATGAACATAGCCTGGAATCCAAGTTTCGGCGGGAAGCTCTTTTGCAAAAGCAGATCCTCCGGATAATGGCGGAGCCTATCAGCGGGGAACAAAAATGGTTGAAGATGGGCAAGGCGCTGCAGCCTTACATTCCCTTTGAATATATGGAGCTGGGATTTTCTACAGTCGGAGAGCCCCCGTCCCCTGTCAATGCACTGGGGTTTCTGCGGATCGGTTTTGATGAATACCAGGTGATCGGGGCCAATGAGTTGATGATCATCACCAACCTGAAAATGCATGAGCTTGACGCATTGTATGCCGGTATTCCTGCGGATGGGGAAGCCGCCTGGTATGATGAACCGGCTTTCAAAAAGATCTGCCGCCGTCCTTCGGTCCAGAAACTCATTGCCGATACCTTCGAAATGAGATCGCATTTTGCGCAGCCGCTGCCTTTGCCCAAGGGAGGGACCTGCTATTTTTACTTTTACAGCCGCCGTCCCGATGCGTATAATGCCGATCATGCTGCCCTGTTCGGCCGCTTACGACCTTCCTTCCCGGAGAGCATCTCCCGGGTTACCCGCGACCCTTCCGGAGGCGGCGATCCCATGACCCCCGGTGTCTCTACCGCACCTGCATCATCCGTCGTCCGCACCGCCCCCGTTTCGTCCGCAGCCCCGGCTTTTGAAGGGATCATCGGCAGCAGCCACTTACTATTGAATGTATTCGATCAGATCACGCAGGTAGCCTGCTCGGATACTTCGGCGTTGATATTGGGAGAGAGCGGTACGGGAAAAGAACGGATTGCGGACTGTATCCACCGGCTTTCACCCCGTAAAGGACGAGCCTTCGTGACGGTCAACTGTGCGACCTTGCCTGCGACCCTGATCGAGTCTGAATTGTTCGGCCATGAAAAAGGTGCTTTCACGGGAGCAACCGACCGGAGGATCGGCAAGTTCGAACAGGCTGCGGAAGGCACTATCTTTTTAGATGAGATCGGGGAAATGCCCGTCGAATTACAGGTGAAGCTGTTGCGGGTATTACAGGAAAAAGAAATAGAGCGGATCGGGTCCGTGAAACCCACCCGGGTGAATGTGCGCATTATTGCCGCCACCAACCGCAACCTGGAAAAAGAAGTGGCCGCGGGCAGATTTCGGCTGGACCTGTATTATCGGTTGAATGTTTTTCCTATTGTGATGCCCCCGTTGCGGGAGCGAAAAGAAGACATTCCCCTTTTGCTCGACCATTTTATTAACTGTTATAACCGGAAGGCAGGGAAGAAGATCACCGGCGTATCGGAAAAAGTATTGAGGAGCCTGATGGCCTATAACTGGCCCGGTAATATCCGGGAGCTGGAACATCTGATAGAGAGATCGGTATTACTCACCAAAGGATCCCTGATCGAGGATATTTCTTTACCTCTGGCTCAACGGAGAGAGGTATCCGCCGAACCGGAAGAAGGCCGGATCAAGACCATTCATGAAAATGAACGGGATCATATTATAACGGTACTAAGAAAATGCAATGGCAAGATCTGGGGGGCCGGGGGCGCCGCCGAATTACTCAATGTTCCTCCCACTACGCTTAGCTCCAAGATGAAAAAGCTGGGTATTAAACGAGTGTATGACCAGTAAGAATAAATATTGATTTTAAGGAGGCCGCCATGGCTGTCACAACACGACCTTCTTCCCAACGATCGCGGATTGACTGGCTGCGGCCAGGATCCGTACCACGATCAGGTTGTTCTCTAGGGAGGATAGATCCCCCGCGGGGTCGGTCTTTCCACTCAGCACGTCTGCCAGGTAAGGAATATTGTCCTGGTAAGCGGCTGGTTTCACGGTGAGGCTGTCATAGGATTTTTTCATTCTTTGTTCCAGCTGCTTGTCATTGAGTGCATGCAGATAGCCGGATACGCCGAATACTTCCCAGTCCTTGATGCTGAAGGGCCAGTTCCAGGAGGCTTCGATAATGCCTGTGGCATCGGCATATTCCAGCACGATAGTGGCGTCATCGTCCACCTTGGGATAGATGGAAGGTTTGATATGATGGGTGATCGCGGTGACGGAAATGGGCGCTTTGCCCTTCATCAGCCAGGTCATCAGGTTGGCTCCGTAACAGCCAAAGTCCCGCAGGGCCCCGCCTCCATTCTTCACCGGGTCTGTCAACCAGTTTAGGAAATCCGGACTGCAGCCGATCTCTTTCGGACCCTGGTGCCCATCGTGTACGATCATCTTCCGCACAGCGCCGATGGCGTTTTGCGTATTGACCATCTCATTGATCTGCTGATTGGTATTATACCAGGTGGTTTCATAATTGGTGAGTACCCGGATATGATATTGCCCTGCCAGCGCGGCGATGCGCCCGGCATCTTTTACCGTAGTGGCCAGGGGCTTTTCTACCATAACGGAGATCCCTTTGGGGGCGCAGATCTCCACGACTCCCAGGTGTTCGGAAATGGCATTGTAGGCCAGGACGGCATCGGGTTTTATATGTTCCAGCAGGGCCGGCAGGCTCTTGTAAAACAGGGAGTCCGGAAGCTGGTAGGTCTTTTTATAACGGGCAACCAGCTGTTCATCTGCTTCGGCAATGCCCGCTATGATCACTTCGCCTCTTTTGAACTGGTGCATGATATTGTGCACATGGTCGTGGGTGAGACCGGCCACCGCTACCCGCAGGATCTTTTGTGCGGAGCCTGTAAATGCCGTCAGCAGCAGGATGCCTGATAACAGGAGGGGGAAACGTATTTTCGCATTCATATCGATGGACGATTGGTTTTGAATGCTTAAATGTAAGGCGAATCGGGAAGACCCGGGCCCCTTTGTGTTTTATTAGTGGGCTATTATTTTTAGACGCCCTGGAGCATTTTTTTTATTTTTCTTTTCACGCTTCTGCTATCAAGCAAGCACGTTAATATAGCCTTGTATTCATCGATTTTTAAAAGGTCTACAATTTCATAATCTACCCCCTCGATTTTGTACACATCCTCTAACAGAGCAACCTCATAATCGTCTACTTGATCTCCATAGATATACGTAGGAAGAGGGAAAGAAAATCCCGTTTCACCTATTATTTTATCTTGCTCAATACAATAGCAATTATAAACATGATCATCATGATTAATACATCCGTGAGATATTTTGTCTGTAAATAATGGAGCTAAATTTCTGCTGGTAGGTAGTGTGGCAATTATCGTTTTTCCCCCGACATTTGCTAAAATGATAAAATACTTTGGCTTTGAGGTGTTACCATTTTTGAAAAAAACTCATTGAAATAAATGATTTGTCTTGGGGAAAACACTGTCAATTTTTTAATTGACGCACAAATTCCATGTTTTCCCTTACTTCTTCAAATCTTTCTTTCATATGAGGACGATCAGCAAATAGCAAATCAAAATCAATTTCAAATTCGGTGCTATTGATCAGTTCTTTTTCCAGCACTTCCAGAACACCAAATTTTAATGCTGATTTTCGCCATAAAGAGTTTGGACCATGCGTATGTTGTACTAAATAAGAAGCAGTCTTTGTTTTAGCAAAATCAACAACTAATTTCATTAACTCAATGTCATTATCACTAAATTCATCATCACAAAATTTGCTTTTAGACTTGAAATTGAATGAATTTTTTGAGTCACGTTCTATAAAGTCCTTTAAAAGGACAGGCATTTCATCAGATAAATCAATGAAAATATCTTTCACAACAGGCCCAAGTTTCCAAAGTTGAAAGTTTATTCCAAAAAAAGGATGACCATATTTTTTTATAGACGCTTCTTCAATAAGGAACAAAATTTTTAAAATTTTTGTTTTATTCAGATCTGGAACATTCTCCGATAAATAAATAATGGCATTGCCAATCTTATTTATTTGATCTCTTGTAAACCCTTTATTTTTATTTGATACTGACATTTAAAACTAAAATTATGAAGATATCTTCAAATTGAGTTGCTAAAAAAATTAGTTTAATCAATACAAATTTACCACATTTTAATTAAAATTAATACTTTTTCGCAAACTGTCAGGTTTTAGGTGTGTGCTACTCCACCGACGCCGCGGCGGTAAGCACCCCCTCCTTCTCCTTCGACTTGCGGAGCAGCCGCATGGAGCTCGTCTTTTTATAGGCGAATCCAAAGGGAGCGATGACGTAAGTCTTGAAAAGATAGATCAGAATGACCTGTTGATTCAGGTGCGGTGCGATGAGATGGGCGATTTTAGCATGGGCTTCGGGAAGCTGGCTCCAGTGAGTGCTGGCCTTGTTGTGGTGAGCGGTATGGTAGCCATTGTTGAACATCATGAAATTAGTGAACCGGCTGACGAAGTTGCGGGAATGATCGTATTTGGATTCTTCATCCGCATGCACATGCTGGATATAATTAAAGATCATGACGGTGAATAAAGCGACCTGCTGAGGAATCACGACATAGAGCAGGGATTTGCGCCAGTCCAGCCATAGGGTAATACCGATGAAGAGTCCCAGCGTGACATATTGTAAGATCGCCAGGTAGAATTTATCCCTTTTGGTGGCATACAGACCCCGGAGATGGCCCATGACGGGACTTTGTTGAAAATAACTGCTGATGGAAGGGTAGGTAAGCAGGGTGAACAGGTTGTTCCGCTCGCTGATACGGTACGTGATCGTATAATCTCCTTCTTTGTTATTGAATTTGTGATGATTCTTATTATGTGTAGGCGTCCAGGCAAAAGCAGGAAACCCATAGAGTAAGGTGATCCAGTTATCGAAGAAATTATTCAGGAAAGAAGACTTCCACATCGGGACATGGTTGTGGTTATGGGCGATCACCGCGACCGTGATGGCAAAATACAGGGATACAATATATACCGGCCAATAAAAACCGATATGCCACTGAACAAAAAAGAGGGCGGTAGTAAGCAAAAGATAAAAGATCGTTTTCAGGTCTGCGGCGTGTTTAAGCATAGGGGGAAAAGGTAGGTAATAAAGGTCATATAACGACTTTTCATGGAAATAGTTGTTTAATTCTTAACGTTTTGAATGGATTTCGGGCCATAGCTTTTTTTGCATGATAAAAAATCAATATATTGGCTACCCAAATAACGCTTAAACCTTTTTTATGAATGATCAGCCAGTGCCGGCTCAGGCAGGTCCCCGGATCCCGGGAAGCGACCACACCGCAGAGCAAACGGATAAACGACAGTTGCATCCCACCCCCTTGAAGACCCCCTTTGCCAAAATAGCCCTGGCCCTGTCGGGGGGAGGATTCCGGGCCGCTTCCTTCAGTATCGGGACCATGAGTTATCTCCATCATCTCCGGTATACGGATAACAAGGGCGAAGAACGTAATCTGCTGGATAATGTGGAGTTTATTTCTTCGGCCTCCGGGGGAACTTTCCCCGGCATGTTGTATGCCGCCTATACGAAAAAAGGAATCCCATTCGGGAAAGTATATAAGGACATGCTGACCTTCATGAAAGGGGAAGGACTATTGGAAGCAGTATTGGCGCTGATGAATGAAGACAGCCAATGGGAGAACGATGATAAAAGCAGGAATTTCATCAATGCTTTTGCAAAGATCTATGACCAGCATTTATTCAATGGCGAAACCTTTGGCGTGTTCTGGGGGGAAGGGATCGGCATGGCAGCGCAACCAGTCGCGGCTGCCCAGAAGAAAGCGGACGGCCAGCCCCGGGACATTGAAGTATGTTTTAATGCGACGGAATTTTATCGGGGACTTTCTTTTCGCTGGCAGACCGGTGGCTCCCTCTCCGCGCCATCCGCCGGCAGTTCCTTTGTAGAAGGAAAGACCGGCAACCAGTACATCTATTTCGATAAGAACAGTAAGATGAACCTGGACACCCTGAAGCAAATCAAGCTGGGAGATATTATGGCATCTTCGTCCTGTTTTCCTGCCGGGTTCGAACCCATTATCTATCCCCGCGACTTCAGTTATCCCAAACGGTGCGATCCCAAAAATAACAAAGGACTCAGCAGCAATACCCTGCAGCAGGCGATGATCATCACCGACTATAATAATCGCCCCCGGGCGCTGGACACTTCCATCGGGCTGATGGACGGAGGTGTCGATGATAACCAGGGCGTATATAGCGCCATGCTGGCCGATAAAAGGCGGAGGATAGCTAATGCCGAAAAGGGATTTGATCTGATGATCGTGTCCGATGTCGCCAGCTATTTCATGGACCCTTATGTTCCTCCGGCGCCGGTGGAGAAAGGTGGCCTGCGCAAAAAGAGCCTGGCAGACCTGCTGAAAAGTAGCGGCAGCATCATCTCAAAACTAAATCGATTCCTGACCATAACCGGTATAGTATCCGTGGTCCTGCTAGCCGGAGCTATCGGTTTGCTTCTTTTTGCAGAACCGGGCGGTTGGCAGAACCTCGGCTTCTTCCTCTTATCACCCGGCATCATAGGACTCTTGCTTTTTGTAGGGCTCATCGTGGCAAAGAAGATGGGCAGCCCCCTGATCAGGAAGCTGACCGGTCTGATCAATGGGTCGGATAAGCAGCTCGTCTCTTCCTTAAAAGAGGGAGTGCCGGCCGTAGCCAATTTCTCCGACAAGGCCCTGGGTTCGATGGTCAAATACCTGAAAGGGGCCCGGTTCGGCGTACTGGAACAAATGGGGAATGCCCGGGTCGGCTCCATGCTGAGCCTATTGCTGGATATCAATCTGAAGCAGACCCGCCGGCTGATCTTCGATACCTTCTTTGGGAATTTCTATGGCAAGGATGTCTGGGGTAACCGACGGGTATTCAACGTCATCTATGAATTAAGCCTCTTCAATATCTCCAGCCGGGAAAGTACCATCCGCAATAAATTCGAATCGGATGATTACAGCTTACCGGTTCCCCCGCCGGCTGACAGCTGGAGCAAGAACTGTGAAGACCTCTTGTTAAAGAACTGTGCACAGCTAAACTCCGTTGCCGAGGCGGCCCGTACGATGGGCACCACCCTGTGGTACGATCAGGATGATGCCGACAGCGACCGAATGGACAAAGTGGTGGCTTGCGGACAGTTCACTACCTGCGCTAAGATGCTGGAGTACAGCCTCGTTCTGGAAAGGATTCTGCAGCAGGAGGAAAGCCGGCCGTTCGGGGAGCGAACCCTGCAATTCGGGGACTTCGACCGGCAACTGTTCTTCCTGATACGGAAGCAGCTGGAACAGGATTGGAAGGCCTTTAAGGAAGATCCTTTTTTTATGATCAAATAGCTTCAGAGAGCCGGTCATCTTCCAGCACAACCGCCACCTGGCCGGCTCGTCGTTTCACGACAATGGAGCTGATACCCAGGGCTGCCGTAAACAAGGCGATGCTCATCCAGGTAATATGCTGTATCCCGTAATGAGTGATGACGAAGCCTCCCAGCAGCGTACCCGCCGTCACACCGGCATTGCCGAAGGATACCATGAGGCTGGCCGCTAACTCAGGCGCCTCCGGCGCTTCCGAAGTGGAGCGGGTCTGTCCGATCAGGAAACCCGCTGTATGTACAAATCCCCAGAGACTGATAATCCCGGCCATAAGAAAGAAGGAACCACCAAAGGTATAAGCCAGGATATGGATGAGGATCAGGGAAAACAGGAATACCCTCAGGGTAAGCATGGGATTCCTGCTCAGTGCAATGCCGGCGAGCCAGTTGCCGGCGATGCCCGCGCCGCCGAACAGGAGCAACATGATACTTACCTGTGCCCCGTTCATATGGGTGATCTTATCCAGGTACGCCGCCAGGTAGCCATAGCTGGCAAACATCCCCGCGATCATCACCAGGGTGGCCAGCAGGTTGACCCATAACTGACCGTTCCTGAAGATGATCAGCTGTGTCTTGTAAGAACTTGCTTTTTCCGCCGGCATCGAAGGCACAAAAAATACCAGCCCCAGGAACGCTACCAGGTTGATAAAGCCGGACAGCAGAAAGGATGCCTGCCAGTTGAACAATTCCGACATATAGGTCGTAATGGGTACCCCCAGCACAGTGGCCACGCTCAGCCCGCCCAGTACTACCGATACCGCTTTGGGGGCATCTTCCGGATCCACCTGTTTGGCTGCGGCTACGGTCGCTACCGCCCAGAACACGGGATGGAGGAAGGCCGGTAAGATACGGGCGATCATGAGCACCGTGAAACTGGGCGCGACGGCGGAAAGAAGATTGGAGAGGATGAAGGTGAATAAGACCAGGCACATCATTAGTTTGCGGTTGATCCTGGCCGTTAATAGTACGGTAAAGGGGCCGGTGAGCGCGATAGTAAGGGCGAAGCCGCTTAACAGCCAGCCTGCCGTGTCAATGGAAATATTGAATTGCCGGGCAATCGCCGGCAGGATGCCGATCACGCCAAATTCGGTAGTGATAATGCCAAAGGCGCCCAGCGCCATAATATAGATAGACTTCTTCATGGAGCACAAATATACATTAATTTATTCAAATACATCAATGTATTTGAAGGACGACTTTTCCGAAGATTATTTTCGGCCTTCCTGCTAAAATCGAATAGCAGAAACCGGAATTTTATCTTTCAGTTAACTTTCATCAACACGCGCGACCTGCCGAATGATTTTATGCAATTTGCGGCCAATTATGGGAAATTCATTGGAAATGCTGTCCACACCAACACTGATCGCGTTGAAGAACGGCCATCATGACGCATTTGTAGAGATATATAATGTGCTGCACATTAAAATATTCCGTTTTTTTCAAAAAAGAATTGGTCTGCACGATACGGTAAAGGACCTGACCCAGCAATGTTTTATCCGCCTCTGGCAATTCAGGCATACCTTATCGGAGGAGCATCCGCTGGAAAAACAAGTCTATATTATTGCCCGCAGCCTGCTGATCAATCATCTCAAGAAAGAGTCCACACAGAAAAGATTAAGAGCGATCCATATTCAACAAACGGAAAAAGAAGTGCAGCTGCCGGCCTCCGAAAGCCTTTTTGAAATGTCCGGCGAACTGACCGCCGCTATCGACACCCTGCCCCCCGTACGAAAAAAAGTCATCCTCCTCAAGGCCTTCCAGGGCTTTACCAATAAAGAGATCGCCGCACAAATGAGCATCTCGGTTAAGACGGTAGAAGACCATGTCACCAAGGCTTTTCGCCATATCCGCGAAGTCGTCGTCTTCATCATTCTCCTGCTTTATTTTTACTGAAGGGCAAGGACCCAATATTATCCCAATGTTAACTCTTATTTGTTAGCAGGGGTAAAGACTCCCTTCAACTGTATATATTATCGAAATACTTTTATAGACACTACTGCATGCAGAAAATAAACGATGAACTGGCAAAGAAGCTACTACAGGAATACGAAGAGGCAGATGGGCAGACTCCCCTGCCGGCCGGCTACCGGGAAGAGATGCTGCAGGCTATCGTGTCGGTAACGGAAGGGACAGCCATCGCGGACGGAGGCATCATGACCGGGGATCCGGTCATCGAAGAAGAAAAGTCCATCGCGGAACGACCGGCCCGCCTACGGGCAATCTGGAAATGGGCCGCTGCAGCCTGTATTCTCCTGGCCTTCACCGGTTGGTACCTTCTGCACCCGGGGCAAGAACACAAGAAGAGCCCGGCCCTGGCGCAAGCGCCGTCCTGGATCGGGCGGCATAATGCCGATCACAAAAAGATCGGGTTGCAATTGCCGGACCAGTCGACCGTTCAGTTGTCACCCGGCGCTACGATCCGTTACCGGAAAGATTATGGCAGCTATGAGAAGAGAGAGGTAAAGGTGGAGGGAGAAGCAGTCTTCGAGGTAGTAAAGAATACACAAATGCCTTTTATCGTATACAGCGAGGGGATCAGCACGACGGTCCTGGGAACTATTTTCCAGGTGACGGACAGCCTCAACGGTTCCTCGATCCGGATAAAATTATTGGAAGGTAAGGTCATGGTGGGGCTGGGCGCCCTTGCCAATAAAGATGCGCCAGCGAATTATTATTTATCACCCGGACAGGAATTGTTATTCGACAAAGGGAGCCGGGATGTGGCGATCCGTGATGCAGGCAGGCATAGCGGCGCTTACGCTTCCAACCGGGTAAAATATGTGCCGGCTAAAATGGATAGCCTGACCAGCTGGTATATGTTCAACAACCAGGGGCTTGCGGAAGTGTTCGATCAGCTGTCGGCCATCTACAATGTAGAAATCCAATATTCCAGAGAAGACCTCAATAAAAAATATTTTATCGGAAGATTAGAAAAGAAGGATTCTCTCAGTAAGATCATCCGTGATATTGCCCTGCTAAACCATTTATCGGTTACCCTTCAGAACGGAAGGTACATTATCGGGAAACAACGCAAGCCATAGCCCCAACATTCATCAGCATCAGCCAACGCTGCCCGGCAGCGTAAGGGAATTCTTTTTTTTCAAAACGAAAAAACTACACTACACATGAGCATCAGACAATTTGCTGACAACAAAAGGCAAATGCTATTTTTCGGAGTGCTGTTATTTTGCATGACAGCTTTTTCCGCCCGGGCCCAGGAACCTACAACGGGCGGCATTAGTGGGATCGTACGCAACGAGCAGGGAAATGCCGTGACCGGCGTATCGGTCATCGCCCATAACTTATCGACCGGGTTTTCCGCCGGCACGACGACCGATTCGGCCGGCCTGTTCCGGTTTTCTAAATTACCTGTCAACGGCCGTTACAGCTTTGCTTTCAGCGGCATCGGCTTTCAGCAGCAACTGCTTTCCGGGTACAGCCTCAAAGCCGATGCCGCTACTTCTATCCTAGTGAAGCTGAAAGACCAGGTCAATTCATTGAACGAAGTGGTCGTCGTCGGTTATGGCACACAGAAAAGGGCTAACCTGACCGGAGCCGTCTCCCAGGTCAGCGGCGACGTACTCGACCGTCGCTCCATCTCCAACATTACGCAGGGCCTGGAAGGAGTGATCCCCAACCTGAACCTGGTGCCGGCGGATGGCAAACCCATCACTTCGGCCGCTTATAATATCCGGGGCGCTACCTCCATCGGACAGGGCGGCAATGCGCTGGTCCTGATCGACGGGATCCAGGCGGACCCCAGCCTGCTCAACCCGAATGACGTGGCTTCGGTCACCGTGCTGAAAGACGCGGCTTCCTCCGCTATCTATGGCGCCCGCGCGGCCTTCGGCGTCGTATTGATCACGACCAAACAACCTATGAAAGGCAGGACCACCGTCACCTGGTCTTCCAATTACTCGATGAAAAGCCCCACGACCGTACCCGATGTAGTATCCAACGGGTATCAATATGCCCTGGGTTTCGATTCAGCCTGGACGGCCTGGAATGACTATTCCCAGACCCCGCAGAACATCAATAAGACCCAGCCCTTTTCACAGGCTTATATAACGGAATACGCCCGTCGTAACGCCGATCCTTCCTTGCCGAAAGCCGAGGTCGGAGCGAATGGCAACTATGTGTACTACGGGAATACCAACTGGTACGATCTCCTGTATAAGAAACACAATGGGGCGATCGACCAGAACCTTTCCATCTCCGGCGGCAGCGGCAAGGCCAGTTATTATATCACAGGCCGTTATTACGGACAGGACGGGCTTTTCCGCTATAATTCGGACAATTATCACATGTATAATTTCATGGCCAAGGGGAGCCTCGAACTGTTGCCCTGGCTGCAGATAGATAACACCACGCAATTCTCCAGCAGAGGCTATCACAACCCCCTGAACGTCGAAGAGAGCGGGGGCATCTGGCGTAATATTGCCGACGAAGGCCATCCCTCCTCCATGCTGAAAAACCCCGACGGCACCTACACCTATTCCTCCGCTTCCACGGTAGGTGATTTTAATTATGGAAAGAACGGTATCGACCTGAAAAGCCAGGTGATCCGGAATACCACCGGGTTCACAGCTAAATTCTTTAATAACAGGTTGCGGCTCAAAGGTGATTTCACCTTCCAGAATACGGATTCCAACCAGAAGCAGATCCGCGTACAGGTGCCTTACAGCGTGACACCCGGCGTGATCGCTTATGTCGGCACCGCTACCAACGATATCCAGATGCAGTACAACCAGACCCAATATCTGGCAACCAATATCTATGCGGAATATGAGAACAGCTTCCACAAAGACCATTATTTCAAGGCGTTGGTCGGATATAACTATGAACAATCCACGCTGAATGCCCTGAGCATACAACGCAACGGGATCGCCTTCAGCGACGCCACCGATCTTAGCCTGGCCCTGGGTCAGAATATCTCAACGGCAGGCGGTTATGACAAATGGGCTATCCTGGGAGGCTTCTCCCGCCTGAACTATGCATTTAAGGACCGCTACCTGCTGGAACTGGACGGCCGCTATGACGGCAGCTCCAAATTTCCTTCCAGCGAGCGCTATGCCTTCTTTCCTTCGGCATCGGCGGGATGGAGAATAGCCAAAGAGTCGTTCTGGAATGTCGATCCGAAACTGATCTCGGACCTGAAGATCCGGGGCTCTTACGGTTCTCTCGGAAATGGCAGCATCAATTCCTATGCTTTCCAGCAGGCATTTGCTATTGCTCAGTCCGGAAGAGTGATCAACGGCGTTCGTTCACAGGAAACCTCGCAGCCTACCGTATTACCGGATGGCCTCACCTGGGAGAAGGCGACGACCAGGGATCTGGGACTGGACCTGTCGGCCTTGAACAACCGCCTGCAGTTCACAGGGGATATCTATCGCCGCCTTTCCACCAATATGTTCACGGTAGGCAAGACCTTACCAGCCGTATTCGGTACCGGTGTGCCCAAGGGCAACTACGCCGATATGCATACCGACGGATGGGAAGCATCCGTGACCTGGCGGGATCAGTTCCGGGTAGCATCCAAACCCTTCCATTATTCGGGCAGCGTCTGGATGTCCGACTATCAGACGACCGTCACCCGGTATAACAATACCACCAAAAGCCTCACTGACTACTATGTCGGCGAGAAGCTCGGCGAGATCTGGGGTTATCACAACGATGGATTCTGGACGGCCGCCAATGTGGGTACGGCTACCACTCCGGGAGGTGCTTACCAGACCCAGTCTATTTTCCATGCTTCCACCAGCGGGCAATGGTTACCCGGCGATATCAAGTTCAAGGACCTTAATAAAGCCGACCTGGCCCAGGGGATAACGAATGGAGTGGTTAATAACGGCGACAACACGGCTACCAATCCGGGATCCATGCGGATCATCGGGAATTCGACGCCACGCTACGCATTCGGCTTCAACCTGAGCGCCGACTGGAATAACTTCTTTATCGGCGGCTTCTTCCAGGGTATCCTTAAAAGGGACTGGTGGCCCGGATCCGAATCAGATGTATTCTGGGGACAATACAACCGCCCTTATAACAATATGATGAAATACCAGCTTGGCAAGATCTGGTCCGCTTCCAACCCGAATACCTATTTCCCCCGCTATCGCGGCTATGTGGCGCAGAATGGAGCAGGGGAACTTTACAACCCACAGACCAAATACCTGCAGAATGCGGCTTATATAAGGATGAAGAATGTACAGCTGGGCTATAATCTGCCGGCTGGCCTGATGCAAAGATCGCACTTGTCTGCCGCGAAGATCTATGTCTCGGGAGAAAATCTCTGGTCATGGAGCCCCATGTATAAGCTGACCCGTGACCTGGACCCCGAAAGCCTGGGTAAGTCGGATGTCATTCTCACCGGCACCACCAATAACGGTAACGGCAACAACTATCCTATTTTAAAAAGCGTCACCATAGGCCTGTCCGTCACCCTTTAATTTTTTATTTATTTTTTAAAATACCTGTATGAACCGGATAAAATATATTAGTCAATACCTGGTCGCTGTTCTGCTGGGGGCGGTGGCTTTGTTCACCAGCTGCAGCAAGAACCTGGACCAGACACCCAAGGCGACGGCTACCAGCACCGCTGTTTTCGGCAGTGTGCAGGGACTGCAGCTCTATGCCAACTCTTTTTATGATGGACTGCCCGGCATCAACGATATCTACAAAGTGGATGCCGGCAACGCAGGATCGGATTATCTCGCACTGAACTCGGCTCCCGCCTACCTGGTGACCGGATCTTTTAGCAGCCGGCAGGCCATCGGATGGACCTGGACTACCTTGCGGAATATCAATTTTTTTATAGCCAATAATACCAACCCGGCTGTCGACCCGTCGGTTCGCGCAAATTTCAACGGCCTTGCCCGTTTCTTCCGCGCCTGGTTTTACTTTGGCATGGTGCAGAAGTTCGGGAATGTACCCTGGATCGGCAAACCGCTGGACGTAAACGATTCAGCCCTGTATAGCGCCCGGGATCCCCGCACGCTGGTAATGGACTCGGTGCTCGCCGACATCAATTATGCCATCGGGCATATGGCCCTGACCACGGACCCTACCTCCAGCCAGATCACCAAATGGGTGGCCTACGGTCTTAAGTCGAGGATCTGTCTGTTCGAAGGCACCTTCCGTAAATACCAGGGCTCCTACAATTTACAGAGCACCGCTGCCACCTGGTTACAGAATGCCGCCAGCGCGGCCAAAGCCGTGATGGACAGCAGCGGGTATGCCCTCAATACCAGCGGCGGGACCAGCCTGGCTTACCGGAACCTCTTTATCAGCACCAGCCCCGTGACTACGGAAGTGATGTTGTCCGTTGTCAGCAGCACCTCTCTGGCCGTAATGAACGATGCCAACTGGTATTTTACCAGCGCCACCTACGGACCCCGATCCAGCTTCACCCGCACCTTCATCAATACCTTCCTGAATATCGACGGCACTCCGTTTACGGATATCCCCGGACACGATACCCTGCCTTTTGTAAAGGAGACGGCAGGAAGAGACCTTCGTCTTTCGCAGACCATCCGCCTGGGGAACTATACCCGCATCAGCAGCGGAAAGACCATCGCGGCCCCCCCGGTCTTCTCCAATACCTATACCGGCTACCAGCCGATCAAATGGTGTCTCGACGACACCTATTATGACAACGGCGCGACCAACATCAATTCCATCTGCCTGATGCGCTACGCAGAGATGCTGCTCAACTATGCCGAGGCGCAGGAAGAGCTGGGTTTGCTGTCTCCCGCCGACTGGACAAAGACGATCGGGGCCCTGCGCGCAAGGGCAGGTATTACAGGTAACCTTTCGCTGCCCGTGACGGCCGATCCTTACCTGCAGGCAAATTATTTTCCGGATATTACCGACCCGGTATTGCTGGAGATCCGAAGAGAGCGTGGCATAGAGCTCAGCCTGGAAGGGTTCCGCTTTGCCGATCTGACCCGCTGGAAACACGGCGAACTGCTGACCAAACCCTGGAACGGAATGTATGTCCCCGCCCTCAACCAACTGATGGATCTGAACGGAGACGGAGTCTATGATGTTTGCTTCTATCAGAATACGGCCCCTTCCCCGGTAGTCAGCGGAGTAACGTACATCAATGTGACGGCTAACCCCCAGATTTTGTCCAATGGTGTATCCGGAGAAATCCATTGGCTGGATAATGTGACCAGGACCTGGAACGATTACCAATATTTATACCCTATTCCTTATTCAGACCTGCTGCTGAATCCTAATTTGGGGCAGAATCCGGGATGGCAATAAGCACCCTTTTTTTCCATTAAACGCACAACCAAATAGCATACGATGAAAAAACTTTTGATGGCGTCAATCCTGTCTGTAGGATTCTTCAGCGGCCAGGCCCAGCAAACACAGGGAACCGGCGGCACCCCACAGGCGGAGCACGTCGTGCTGATCACGGTGGACGGATTTCGTCCGGATTTTTACCTGGATTCATCCTGGAATACGGTCAATATGCGGCAACTGATGAAAGGGGGTACTTATGCGGATGGAGTCAACAGCGTATTCCCCTCTATGACCTATCCCTCGCATACTACGATCGTAACAGGAGTCCAACCGGCAAAGCACGGTGTCTATTTCAATAATATGTTCGAGCCCAATGGTCCGACAGGGAAGATGTATTGGAATGACAGCTCGATAAAAGTGCCTACCATCTGGGGCGCTGCACAGCAAAAGGGCCTGAAAGTAGCCGCCCTGCTCTGGCCTGTCTCGGCGGAAGCGCCTGTCCTATATGATATCCCGGATATCGGAAGTATGGGAGAGGCGGTACGGGAGCAGTATTCCAAACCCGCCGGCCTGATCGCGGAGCTGAAACAGCAGGTATTCGAAGGGACCGATCACATCAACTATGGCCGGGACGTGAATGTGGGACGGATAGCCGCTTACGTGATCAAAAAAGACCAGCCCAATCTGATGACCATTCATCTGTTCTCCGTAGACCATAATGAGCATGAGCAGGGCCGGGATGGGGACCATGTGCGGGCGGCGGTAGCCGGTGCCGACAGTGCGATCGGTATCATTATAGACGGCCTTAAGCAGGCGGGGATCTGGGATAAGACAGTCATTATCGTTACGGGTGATCATGGCTTCCTGGATGTAAAGACCAGCGTGAGCCCGAATGTCTGGCTGGTGAAGGCGGGTCTTACTACGGATGTAAAAAAGGACGATTGGAAAGCACAGTTCTTTTCCGTGGGAGGCGCCAGCTACCTGTACCTGAAAGACCGGAATGACAAAAAGACATTGAAGCAGGTGAAAGAGATGCTCGGTCAGCTACCGGAGGAAGAGAAAAAACTATTCCGGATCATCACTCCGGCACAGCTCAAGGCCATCGGAGGTAATCCGGAAGTAGCCTTTGCCCTTAGCGGGGAGAATGGCGCCTCTTTCGGCAATGCGATGACAGGCGAGGCCGTCAAGCCCGGGCATGGAGGTACGCATGGGTACTTCCCGGACTTTAGAGAAATCCGGACAGGTTTCATAGCCTTTGGCCCGGGGATCCGAAAGGGCGGAGAGATCTCCATGATGAACCTGAGGGATATAGCGCCTGCTGTTGCCAGCATACTGGGGCTTCCTTTTCCTTCGGCTGTTGGCAAAATTCCCGCCGGGCTGATCGCAAAATAATAAAGTTGTATATAAAGTTCGATGGTTGCAGATCCCGCTTGTCCAGGCGGGATCTTTGTTTAATATTTGTACCTCTAACTTCTGAAAAATAAATTATGAGAAAAACATTTCGTGTGATCCTGGTGATCTTACTGGCGATCATTGTTCTGGCCGGGGGAGCCATCCTCTATGTCAAAGCAGCCCTTCCGCGCGTAGGTTCTCCGCAGGACCTGTCTATCCAACGCAGTCCCGGACGTATCGCCCGTGGCCAATACCTGGCTAACCAGGTGGCGGCCTGTATGGACTGCCATAGCGAGCGGGATTGGAGCATCTATGGAGGACCGCTGAAACCGGCTACCTTCGGGGCGGGCGGCGAGAAGTTCGGAAAAGAGATCGGGTTCCCCGGCACTATGTACTCCCGCAATATTACGCCTGCCGCTATCGGCAGCTGGACAGACGGGGAATTATTCCGGGCAATCACGACTGGCGTGAACAAGGACGGCAAGGCGCTGTTCCCGCTCATGGATTATCACAGCTATGGCCGGATGGATCCGGAAGACATCATGAGCATCATCGCCTATATCCGGACCATACCTGCCGTGAAAAGCGAGATCCCCACCCGGCAACTGGATTTTCCCCTGAACCTGCTCGTCAATACCTTTCCCTCCAGGGCTAACCCGGAGAAGATACCGGACTCGAACAATATCATGGAATATGGCCGTTATCTCACGACCATGGCCGATTGCGTGGAGTGCCACAGTAAAGTGAACAAAGGCTCGCGGGTGGAAGGCTCTGAATATGGCGGGGGGCGGACCTTCGATTTTCCAAACGGCACCGTCGCTACTTCTGCGAATATCACCCCCGATAAACAGACGGGTATAGGTAACTGGGACCGGTCCGTATTCATCCGGAAATTCCGGCAATATTCCGACAGCAGCTACCAGCTTAAAAAGGTAAACCCCGATGATTTCAATACTCCGATGCCCTGGCTCGCTTATTCCAGGATGCGGGAAAAAGACCTCGCGGCTATTTATGGTTATCTGAAGACGGTGAAACCTATCAATAATGAGGTGAAGATCTTCACCCGGAAATAAACTGGGCAGCGCGCCGCCCGATCCTTCCGGTCTCCCTCCATCCGGTCGCGGGCCGCCGCCCGATCCTCCGGTTCACGGATCCTCTGTAAAATAAAAAAGGGCCAGAATAGAAATTCAGCCCCGTTTTTAAATCCAATATCCTATGAAAAACCGAATAGGATATAACAATCCCTGTGCCGGGAAAACGGTTGTGGAATCATTTCAGAATTTCTTTTATATTAAATTAATAATCAGTCGTTTATGTAGTCTGACGTCTCCAGCTTTTTCAGCCGTTTTTCAGCTTAATCTTATTTTAATCCCAAGGCTGGACAAAATTTTCCCAACGCAGGAACGAGAAGGTATATATTTAGTAAAAATAAAGACGCTTGAAAACCAAACTCGGCTTATGGACAGCTACATCCCTGGTGATTGGCAATATGGTAGGAGCAGGCGTTTTTCTCTTGCCGGCGGCGCTGGCTTCCTATGGGAGCATTAGCTTATTGGGCTGGGTACTATCCGCGATCGGGGCCTTGTCCATTGCCAAGGTATTCAGTGAGATCAGTAAGCTATTGCCGCAATTGGATGGGGGGCCTTATGCATATACGCGCAGAGGTTTCGGTGATTTTGCCGGGTTCCTGGTAGCCTGGGGCTATTGGATCTCGGTGTGGTGCGCCAATGCCGCCATTGCCGTATCGCTGGTCAGCGCTCTCAGCACCTTTATCCCCTCTCTGGCTACCAACTCCGTACTGGCTATCTTCACGGGACTCAGCGCCATCTGGCTGCTGACCTGGGTGAACACGGCCGGCATCAAAGCTACCGGTGAGGTACAGCTGATCACGACCATCTTAAAATTGATCCCGCTGGCGGCGATCTCGGTGGTAGGTATTTTTTTTATCCGCTGGGATTATTTTGTTCCATTTAATCTGGCCGGAGGCTCCTTTATTCAGGCGATCGGGGGCAGCGCCTCGCTCACCCTTTTTGCTTTTCTGGGCATTGAATGCGCTACCATACCGGCAGGCAGCATTGCCGAACCAGAGAAGACGATTCCGCGGGCCACGATGATGGGCACTGGTATTACGATATTGATCTATATATTGGCCACGATGAGTGTCATGGGCGTTATTCCGGCAAAGGACCTGCAGCATTCCGTCACACCCTTTGCCGATGCTGCTGCGAAGATCTGGGGAGAGCCTGCCCGTTACTGGATCTCTGCGGGGGTGGCCGTGGCGGCTTTCGGCGCGTTGAACGGATGGATCCTGATACAGGGGCAGGTCCCTTATGCGATCGCAAAGGATAAACTATTTCCTGCCTTCTTTGCCAGGGAAAACAGGAAAGGAGTACCTGCGCTGGGGATCGTTTTTGGGAGTGTCCTGGTCTCTGTTATCATGGCCATGAACTTTACCAGGGGGCTGGTGGAACAGTTTAAATTCATGATCCTGTTAGCCACGCTTACTTGTTTAATCCCTTATTTATTCGTCAGTGCGGCGTATGTGATCATCGTGCTGGAGCAGGGCAAGCCTTTGACGAGGCGGGGCTGGGCCGGGGTACTGACGCTCGCCTGCCTGGCTTTTATCTTTTCTCTGCTGGCCATTATCGGGGCGGGACAGGAGATCGCTTTCTGGGGTTTGGTATTATTGTTGGGGGGAACTCCTTTTTATGTCTGGAATATCTGGAAACGCCGGCTCAGCGGAACGCCGCAATCATAGACCCTGCTTATCAGCCGGATACCAGACCAATAAGATCGCTGACGATTTAAACAACCTTTATGAGCTATACTTGTCAATCGGAGACGGGAAGGATCAAAACCGTTTATATCAAGCGGGCGACAGATGCCTTCCTCGATGAAGAAACCCTGCGGGAGCAATGGGAGTCCTTGAATTTTCTGGACAAACCCGTGTTGGCTAATGCCATGCAGGAGTATGAGGTCTTTGAATCCCTGCTGAAGGCCGGGGGTACGGAAATTCATACTTTTCCGCAGGACCCGGCGCTGAGCATGGATTCTCTTTACTGCCGGGATGCGGCTATCGCTACGGACCATGGGATCATCCTTTGCAATATGGGCAAGCCTGCCCGGGCCGGTGAGCCGGCGGCCCAGGGAAAAATTTTCAAAGCAGCCGGGATTAATATCCTGGGAACGATCAAGGCGCCGGGTACGGTAGAAGGAGGGGATGTGGCCTGGCTGGATGAACATACGCTGGCTGTCGGCCATACCTACCGTACGAATCTGGAAGGTATCCGGCAACTAACGGCCCTCGTGGAGCCATGGGGAGTGACGGTCCTTCCGGTGCATCTGCCGCATTATAAGGGACCGGGGGATGTCTTTCACCTGATGTCTATTTTGAGCCCGGTGGATAAGGACCTTGCCGTCGTCTACTCACCCCTGATGCCCATCGTCTTCCGCAATTGGCTGCTGGATAAAGGATATGGCCTGGTAGAAGTACCGGAGGAGGAGTGGGATACGATGGGTTGTAATGTGCTGGCGCTGGCTCCCCGTGAATGCCTGATGGTGGCCGGCAATCCGCAGACCCGGGCGGCGCTGGAAGCAGCGGGCTGTATCGTGCACACATATGTAGGCGCCGAGATCAGCGTCAAAGGCGGCGGCGGCCCTACCTGCCTGACCCGTCCGCTGTGGCGGGAGGGGTGATCAGGCCACCCGCCACCCGATGAAGCTCCGCCGTTCACTTCAAATATTTCTTAAACCAATCTATCCATCGCTGCAGGCGATCCACCTGGTAGCTCGGAACGGTGATCTCATGGAACTGCCCGGGATAGATCACCAGCTGCGTGGGGATCCCCAGGGTGCGCAGGGCCTGGTACATTTGTTCGGCGCCTGCGGCAGGCACATTGAAATCGCTCTGGCTGGCCATGAAGAGGGTGGGCGTCCGGATCCGGTCGGCCTTTAAGAACGGATAGGAGAGGGCCAGCCATTTATCCAGGTTGGTCCAGGGCGCCCCCAGCTCATTGTTGTATTGATTGACATATTCATCGACCCCATACATGCTAAGCTGCAGGGCGCTGCCGGCGCCGCTGGAAGCTGCTCGGAAGCGGGGATCGGTAGCTATGACATAGTCCGTCAGGATCCCGCCATAGCTCCAGCCGGCAATGCCCATCCGGGCAGAGTCGGCAATGCCCGTTGAAATAAGGTAATTGGCGGCGCCGAGAATATCTTTTACTTCCTTGTTTCCCCAGTCCGCGCGGATCGTGCTGCAGTAACTGGCGCCTCTTCCGTTGCTGCCCCGGTAGTTGATGGCGGCTACGGCAAAACCGGCTGCCGCCAGCGTCTGACGTTCCAGGTCAAATTCATAATCATCCTGGGCGGAAGGACCTCCGTGGATGAAAAGGATCAGGGGGAGCGGCCCCTTCGCGGCGGGAGGCAGCGTTGATCCTGGTCTGCCCGAAGCGGCCGGCGTATAGAGTATCCCCGACACCTTGGTCCCATCGCTGCTCGTGGACTGAAACCCTTTTACCGTGGCCAGCTGCAGGGGCGCCAGGTAGTCGTCCTGCCAATGAGTGATGCGACGGACATTCGACCCCTGCAAAACATATAATTCAAAAGGCAGCGCAGGCGTACTCAGGAGAGCGGCCCATTCGGCCGCGCCCTTCCGGCATTCCAGCTGGCTGTAGCTGCCGTCTCCCGAGCCCCATCGTTCCATGGAACCGTCTTTCAACGCAAAAGCGGCAGGATAGGCCTGACGGTCATCGGCTACAATGACTGCGATGGCGCTGCCATCTCTGGACCATTTGGGATCGCTTACCGGTCTGTCCAGCTCCCGGGTGAAGATCCGGGGCTCGCCGCCTGACGACGGGATCATCGCCAGCATCGACTGGTTATAGATGGCAAAAGAATCTTCGGTATTGGATTGCAGGTAGGCAATGTAGCGACCGTCGGGACTCCAGACGGGATGGGTATCGGATCCTTTCCAGGTAGTGAGCTGAACGGGCTGGCCGCCGGCGGCCCTGATGAGCCAGATATCCTGATTCTCGTTTTTATCGGGATCCATGGTGCGGTTGCTGACGAAAGCTATTTGTTTGCCGTCGGGACTCCAGGCCGGAGAGCCCTCCTCATATTTCCCACGGGTAAGGGTATCCCATTTTTTGGAAGCCAGGTCATAGAGATACAGATGGGCGCTCCTGCCTTCGAGATAGCCCTCGACATCCTGTTTGAAATGGTATTTATCCATGACAAAGGGCTTGCGGGTCTTTGATTTGGCCGTGTCCGCATAGTTGGGGTCCTTGATGACGAAGACGATTTTTTTCGCATCGGGACTCCAGGCGTATTCCTGCAGTTTGCCTTTTACTTCCAGCAGTTTCAGGGCTTCTCCCCCGCGGCGGTCCAGCAGCCAGAATTTGCCGGTCCCGGGGCTTTTAGCGTCGTCATCTTTGTCATCGTCACCGCCCCGGTCTGAAATAAAGGAAAGATATTTTCCATCGGGGCTCCAGCGGGGGGATTCGTCCCCTTCCTTGCCATTGGTGATCTGCAAATGGGATTGTCCGTCCCAGCTGCTCATCCAGATATGGGAGATGGTTTTGTCTTTTGCAGAGTCGATGGTGGAAAGCGTGTAGGCGATCCAGTTCCCTTCGGGAGACACCTGGCAGTCGCCGATCGTCTTCATGCGGTAGATATCGGAAGGACGCAAGGGGCGCTTCCCATCACTCGCCATCTGCCCGCTGCTCACCGGTCGTCTGCCGCTTCCGCTTGTGGCCGGCGTGGTCACCCCTATTTGCGCGTAAGCCTGGCTCCAGGCCAGGCTTACGCATATAAATGCAAGGATTTGTTTCATAGCTTATTTTACTTCGCCTCTCTGCCGGCTTATAGCATTGCTGATTGATCAATAACCGGTATTCTGTACGAGATTTTTATTGACATCGATCTCGGTTTGCGGCAGCGGCATGATCAGCAGGTCATCATCATAACCAAGACCATCTACATCCAGCTTCAGTCTTTTGAGCGTCCACATCCTGTCGCCTTCGAAACCCAGTTCACGGAAACGTTCGTCCACGAAGTCGCTGCTGCCTACGCTGGTCAGGTCACTGGCTCCGGCGCGTTCTCTTACGATATTGATATCATCCAAAGGATTGGCTCCTACGGAGGTGCCTGCCACCAGGTTTGCTTCGCCTCTGGTGAGGTATATTTCCGCCAGTCTGACTACCGGGATGGCTTTATAGAACAGAGACCATTTATTGGGGTAATCGCCGGTGATGCCTGAAATACTGTACCCGGACGTAACAAAAGTTCCTCTGAAATCTGCGGATTCGAAGATATTATAATAATCCGTGTTTATCTGTGCATCGCCACGGCCTGAAATCTGACCGGCCGGCTGTCCTCCATACGGTGCATAAAAGGTGGAGATTCCCTGGTTGCTGGTTCCCGCATTGCTCTGTGCGGTTTGCTGAATGGCAAAAATATCTTCCGAAGAATTGCTGTTATTGTTGAAGGCCAGATTATAGGAGGCGGTTAGCTTGAATTTGCCGGATTGGATAATATCATCGGCCTGGGTAGCCGCATCGGCGTAATCCTGCATGTTCAGGTATACCCTCGACAGGATCGCTTTGGCGCTGTATAGATCGGCTCTGTAATTGACATTCGTGGAAGGCAGCTTGCCGATAGCATCCTGCAGGTCGGCGATGATCTGGGCATAGACCTGTGCAACCGTTGCCCTGGCAGGTTTGTTCTTGGTGGAATCATATACATAAGTGGGCAGCAGGACCAGGGGAATGCCCAGGTTCGTCGATGCCTGTCCATCGGAATAAGGCTTGGCGAAG
>DATMGS010000036.1:0-91128 GCA_035555335.1 Puia sp. | reverse complement strand
ACGGAGAAGAAGCGGTAGGCAACCGGGTGAAGGTGAAAGTCGTAAAGAACAAAGTAGCTCCTCCTTTCCGTGCTGCTGAATTCGATGTCGTCTTTGGAGAAGGTATTTCGAAGATGGGTGAGATCATCGACATGGGTGTGGAACTGGGTGTTATTCAGAAAAGCGGTAGCTGGTTTAGCTATGGCACTGATAAATTGGGCCAGGGACGGGATACTGTAAAACAATTATTACACGACAATCCTGAATTGGCTACAGAGATCGAAAACAAGATCAGGGAAAAAGTAAAAGAAATGCACGCGGCATAAACGAATACGCTTTCGCAACATTTTTTGGAATTATAATTAGGTTAGTAAGTATTGCGGCTCCGATTTCTATCGGGGCCGATTTTTTTTGTCTATCCCGGAGGGGATCTGTTCGGATGGGCGATGGTGGTAATGTCGGAAGGGGCGGGAGAGCAGAAGGATATCGCAGGTATTGTGCGGAAGGATGCCCTCAGGCATCACTGTTTACTCGAATCTTAAGACCTAAAAATAGAAAGTGGGCCACAGGCCCACTGCGCGGACAGCGCCATCAAATATCTTTTTTATGCCCTGTCGGGCCAAATTTTGCCCGGGCCCGACTGGGCATAAAAAAGGGGTCTGAATAGAAATTCAACCCCGTTTTAAAATCCAATATCCTATGAAAAACCGAGATAAAGGTAGAGGATTCAAATCAAATCTGCAATACCATTTTTCGGTAATTTATTTTTAAGGGTTAATTTAGTTCTTAAGAAGCTGATTGGAAGTGATCCGGTTGCTTTCCTTGTCTGCCACCCGCAAAATGTATACCCCCTGCTCCAGAGATGATACATTAATTACTTGTATACCAGGCTGTAAATGTTTGCTTAAGCGTGCGAATCCGGTGGCATCGATCACCTGGATCTCCACCACATGCTCTGTCCGGATAATGAACAGTTTATCTACAGGATTGGGATAAAATTTGAAAGAAACGGCCCCCGAAAGGCTAACCTGGATCGCCTTCGAATAAAATATTTTCCCGTCCTGACTGGTATATTTGATCCGGTAAGAATCCGCGCCATTGGGAGGAGCGATATCTGTCAGTTCATAATGATTGTTATTACCCGTATTACGTATCACACTGATCGTCTCATATTGCCCCCCGTCCGTTGCCCGCTCGATGATAAAATAATCCCCTTCTTCCACACTGTCCACATTCCATTGCAGCCACACCTTATTATATTCTTTCACCAACCCTGAAAAGTTTACAAATACGGCACTCTTACCCCCACTGGCATCCAGCTGTAGCCCGGCTGCAGAGTCGGCAATTTCACTTGGCCGCTGCGCCCGGGAAACATCCCAGCAAAAAAGCGTTGCCACCAGGGCAATCCAAAAAAATTTCTTCATAGCCAGTGATTGATAAGAAAGAAGGGAGGAATCAACTAACAAATTCCTTGCCAGTAACCTTTATATAGACGTTAATCAGCCTCTACCTGGTAACAAAAACGAAAACGCTGCTTTAAAATTTCTTTATACTTGTTATAATCTTCTTAAAACCGGTTTATCTTTCCATCAGGAACAAATAAAAGAATCTGCATGCCCAGTACAATCCGGAAAATGAGTAGCTCCAAACGAATAGCGTTGGTAGCCCATGACAACAAAAAGAATGAATTGATCGAGTGGGCCGTCTATAATAAGACGGTACTGGCCACCCACCGCTTATATGGCACCGGCACCACCGGGAAGCTGCTGGAACAGGCGCTAAGCCAATCGGTCAGCAAATTCCTGAGCGGTCCGCTGGGCGGAGACCAGCAGATCGGGTCCCGCATTGCCGAAGGAAAGATCGACGTACTGATCTTCTTCTGGGACCCCATGGAAGCCCAGCCACATGACCCTGATATCAAAGCCCTGCTGCGTTTGGGGGTCGCCTGGAATATCCCTATCGCCATGGACCGCGCCACGGCAGACTTTCTGCTAACCTCTCCCCTGATGTATACTGACTATGAGATCATCCTGCCGGACTATAGTCTATATGTCAAGCGGCTGCAGAAATAAATCGTTTCACCCTTTTCAAACAATTTTATACATGAGAAAACAACTATTGACCGCCAGCGCCTTATTATTGGCATCCCTGGCCTGGTCCCAGACAAAACCATTGGCCGGCTTCCCGGAAGCCGGCGCCAAACAGGAGTTTGCGTTGGAGGAGCAATTCGACAGCTACCTGAAGGCAGGTAATGTCGACAGCTTCATAAAGATCCTGTCGGCCCATCCTCATCATGTCGGATCGCCGGGAGGAAAGGCTGATGCCGATTACATTTATGACCGGTTTAAAAGCTGGGGATATGATGTTCAGATAGAAACATTCTATGTCCTCTTCCCTACCCCCAGGGAGCGTCTCCTGGAAATGACGGGCCCTACGGCCTATAAGGCCTTGCTGGCCGAGCCCACCCTGAAAGAAGACGCCACTTCCGGTCAGACCAACGAGCAGCTGCCTACCTATAATTGCTGGTCCCCGGACGGAGACGTGACCGCCGACCTTGTCTTCGTCAACTACGGTATTCCGGAGGATTATGACCGTCTTGAAAGAATGGGGATCTCCGTAAAGGGCAAGATCGTCCTCGCCAAATACGGCCATTCCTGGAGGGGCATCAAGCCTAAGGTAGCACAGGAACATGGCGCCATCGGCTGTATCATCTATTCCGATCCGAAAGACGACGGTTATTTCGAAGGAGATGTGTATCCGAAAGGCGCTTTTAAAAATGAATATGGCGTACAGAGGGGTTCGGTCATGGATATGCCCATTTATCCCGGAGACCCGCTGACACCCGGTATCGGCGCTACCAAAGATGCCAAAAGACTGGACAGGAAAGATGTTACGACTATCCTGAAGATCCCTGTCCTGCCTATCAGCTATCATGATGCCGCGCCGTTCCTGCGCGCCCTTGAGGGGCCTGTCGCCCCGGAAGAATGGAGAGGCGCCCTTCCGATCACCTATCATGTCGGTCCCGGCAAAACCAAGGTGCATCTCAAGCTCGCTTTCAACTGGGATATCAAGCCCATTAACGATGTCGTCGCTAAATTACCCGGCAGCCAGTGGCCTGACGAATGGGTGATCCGGGGCAACCACCACGATGGCTGGGTCAACGGCGCAGGAGATCCGCTCAGCGGGCAGGCTGCCATGCTGGAAGAAGCCCGGGCCGTCAGCGAGCTGGTAAAGACAGGCTGGAAGCCTAAACGCACGCTCGTCTATTGTGCCTGGGACGGAGAAGAGCCGGGCCTTTTAGGTTCTACCGAATGGGTGGAATACCATGCGGCAGAGCTCCAGCAAAAAGCGGTCGTCTATATCAATTCGGATGGAAACGGAAGGGGCTTCCTGGGTGTGGAAGGCTCACATGCCCTGGAACCTTTTATAAATGAAGTCGCCCGGGATGTGATCGATCCGGAAACACAGATCAGCGTCGCGGATCGCAAAAGGTCCCGCGAGCTGGTGGATGCCGCGGGCGCCAACAAACTCAAAAAGGAACTTTTTCTTAAAAAAACATTTACCATCGGGGCGCTTGGCTCCGGCTCGGATTTCTCTCCCTTCCTGCAGCATCTGGGGATCCCCTGCTTTAACCTGGGATTTGGCGGGGAAGACCCGGGTGGAGAATACCATTCCATCTACGATTCCTATGATGATTACCGGCGCTTCAGAGATCCCGGCTTCCAATACGGGGTCGCCCTTGCCAAGACAGCAGGCCGTACCAGCCTGCGGATGGCGGATGCCCCCCAGTTGCCCTTCGACTTCAAATCCTTTTATAAGACGGTCAATGGTTATGCCGGTGAGCTGATTTCCCTATTGGACCAGCTAAGAGAAAGTACTTCCCTGACCAATCAGCTGCTGAAAGAAAACCACTATGGTTATGCCGGAGACCCTACCGTCACCCTTCTTCCCCCTGCGGCAAAGGACGAAGTCCCTTACCTGAACTTCTCCTCCCTGCAGAATGCGCTGAACAGGCTGGAACATGCCACCAATCACCTGTCCGATACGCTGGCAAAATCAAAACTGCCGGAAGACAGGCAGGATGCGGTAAACCAGGCCCTCTATAAAGCGGAACAACAATTGCTATCTGATAACGGACTTCCCCGCCGCCCCTGGTACCGGCATGCTATTTATGCTCCGGGCTTTTATACCGGGTATGGGGTAAAAACATTTCCGGGGATCCGGGAAGCCATTGAACAACGCAATTGGAAAGAAGCACAGGAGCAGATTGAGGTTGCTGCTTCGGTCCTGAAAAAATTCTCGGGCTACCTGGAAGCGATTCAGTTCTGATAACTTGAAAAAGGCACTACGATACCTATTGCGCGGGGTGGTTATTACCGGCGCAGTCCTGCTCCTGATCTGGCTCCTGCTGGCAGGAGTTATTATATGGAAAAAGCCGGCCCTGCTGGAAAAAGCAAGGACGGAAATACAGGATCGGACCGGGGGAGACGCTTCGATCGGGGATATGGATCTGTCTTTCTTTCGTCATTTCCCCTATTTTACCCTGCATTTGTCAAAAGTGACTTTGCATGACAGCCTTTGGCAGCAACATCACCATGACCTGCTGAAAGCAGAAAGCATCGACCTGCGTGTCGACCTGCCCGGCAGCCTGCTGGCCGGAAAGCTCCAGGTGGGCAAAGTCTTTCTCGAACAGGGATCTGTCTACCTGTTCACCGACTCCTCGGGGTATACCAATACGGATATGCTGCGCAGGGGGAAGCCGGCAGGTTCGGGCAAGGAAATGAAGCTGCCTGACTTCTCTCTGAAGGACATCCGCTTCGTCATGGAAAAACAGGACAAAAGAACGCTATTCGATCTCGACATCCATCGGCTTACGGGCACTGTCGAACAGCATGGCAGAACGTTGTTCCTGGATCTGGGTACTGATATAAAAGTCAATAGTCTTGCTTTTAATACCGAAAAGGGGTCTTTTTTAAGAGAGACCTCTGTTTCCGGCCATTTCCGTCTTCAATTCAATTCCGGCAGCAAGATCCTGCAGGTGAACAGACAGGCCCTGCTGATAGACGGTCACCCCTTCCTTGTATCGGGAAGGTTTTTCCCGGATGTGAGTCCTGATCCTTTTCTGCTTACGATCGAGACGACCGCCATTCCTTACCGAAAAGCAACGGCCCTGCTGACGCCTCTCCTCCAACAAAAGCTGGATCAATACGACATCGATAAGCCCATTTCGCTCAATGCCACCATCGACGCAGGGTCGGCAGACGATCATACGCCGCAGATCAATGTCCGGATGAGTCTGAGTAAGGGGAGCGTCAGCACGCCTGTCGGCCGTTTTACAGCAGCCTCTTTCGATGGCAGCTTCACCAATGAATGGGCTCATGGCCACAAGCGGGAGGATGAAAATTCCGGGATCCGGTTGCTCTCTTTTTCCGGCGCCTGGTCGGAGATCCCGTTAAAGGCCGACACGATCACCATTACCAATCTTAAGCGTCCTCTGTTAGCGACTACGCTGCATTCCAAATTTGAGCTGACCAAACTGAATGATCTGATTGGCAGCAAGAGCATTCAATTCCGCAAGGGCATGGGCGGACTGAACATAAATTATAAGGGCCCTCTTTCGGGAAATGACAGTACCCGCGCTGCAGCCAATGGCAGCCTCGATATCGATTCCGCTGCTATCAGCTATCAGCCTTATCGTTTCCTGCTGACGGATTGCAAAGGGAAGATCCGCTTTTCCAATCAGGATCTTATCATTGATCACCTGGAAGCGCATGCGGGAAGCAGCAAGGTATTGGTAAAAGGGTTTGCGCGGAACCTGCTGTCCCTCCTCGATAAGGAGCCGGAAAATGTAAGTATGGATTGGAGCCTTCATTCGCCGCGGCTGGACCTGCGGGATTTCACGGCTGTACTGGGCAAGCCGGTCGAGCCGGCGATGTCGTACAAAGCCGGCGGGCCGGACAAAAATGTTTTTGGCTCTTCCGGCTACCGCCTGGATCATTTACTCAGGGATGGGGACATCCATTTACAGTTAGAGGCTGCGGATCTCCTTTATAAAAATTTCTCCGGCGCCCATGCAAAGGCTGAGCTGCTGTTCAGCGGCAATGAGATCAGGCTAACTCACATGGAGGTAGAGCAGGCAGACTTGCCTGCTCTATTTAGCATTTTTTCTAATTCCGACCAGCAGGCTCTCCGTGATAAAAACATGAAAGGAAAAGGGAAGGCCGATATCCGGATGACCGGCCTGTTGTCAGATCAGGCAGATACCCTCACTATCCACCGGATGGAAATACAATCCACCGACTTCACCCTCTTCGCGGAAGGGATTTATGACCTGAAGACAGGAGACGGCAGCAAATTAAAGATAGGCCGGGATCTCTTTGAGGCCCCTTTGCGAAAGGCACCCCGGGCGAAGGCCCATCCGGCTCACCGCCCCACCAGGTGAAATGAGGCTCCACCCAGGTTCACCGTCATCAGAAATTCGATAACTTTAGACTTTGCAAATAACTTATGCCATTTACTATCCATTCTCCTTATGCACCCGCAGGTGATCAGCCGGAAGCGATCCGGCAGCTGACAGAAAGTATCCAGCAGGGCGAAAGATACAATACCCTGTTGGGCGTCACCGGTTCGGGCAAGACTTTTACGATCGCCAATGTGATCCAGAACGTTCAGCGTCCCACGTTGGTGCTCACGCACAATAAAACGCTGGTTGCCCAGCTGTATGGCGAGTTCAAGCAATTCTTCCCGGATAATGCCGTGGGGTATTTCGTTTCCTACTATGATTACTATCAGCCTGAGGCCTATATGCCCGTAAGCAATACTTATATTGAAAAAGACCTTTCGATCAATGAAGAGCTGGAAAAGCTGCGCTTACAGGCTACTACCCAGCTGCTGAGCGGCAGACGGGATATCATTGTCGTGGCTTCTGTAAGCTGTATCTATGGTATTGGGAATCCCGCGGAATTCGAGAACGGGATCGTACGTATTCATAAGGGCCAGACGATCTCCCGGCAGGGGTTCTTACATGCCCTGGTCAATTCTTTGTACAAACGCAGCGAGGTAGAGTTCGGAAGAGCGAACTTCCGGGTGAAGGGCGATACGGTAGATATCAACCTGCCTTATGTGGATTATGGGTACCGGATCAGTTTTTTCGGAGATGAGATCGACGAAATAGAAAGTTTTGACGTGAATACGGGCAAACGTATCGGGCTGCTGGAGGATGCAGCGATCTTCCCTGCCAATCTCTACCTCGCGCCCAAGGATATCATGCAGCAGGTCCTCTATGAGATACAGGATGAGCTGGCGGCGCAGGTGACCTATTTTAAGAATACCGGTAAATATATCGAGGCGCAGCGCCTGGGTGAGCGGGTGAACTATGATGTGGAAATGATCCGGGAGCTGGGTTATTGCAATGGCGTGGAGAATTATTCCAGGTTTTTCGACAGGCGGCATCCGGGCACCCGTCCTTTCTGCCTGCTCGACTATTTCCCAAAAGATTTTTTATGTGTGCTGGATGAAAGCCATCAGACTGTCCCGCAGATAAGCGGTATGTATGGCGGCGACCGGAGCCGGAAGCTGGTATTGGTGGATTATGGATTTCGTCTGCCCAGCGCCCTGGATAACCGGCCCCTGAATTTTCATGAATTCGAATCCCTGGTGGACCAGACTATTTTTGTTTCTGCCACTCCGGGGGATTATGAGCTGGAGAAAACAGGCGGGGTGGTAGTGGAGCAGGTGGTGAGGCCCACGGGGCTGCTGGATCCTCCCATCGAAGTGCGTCCCAGCGTTAACCAGATCGACGATCTCCTGGACGAGATCGAAAAGACCGTTCAGAAAGGAGACCGTATCCTGGTGACGACTTTGACGAAACGGATGGCGGAGGAAATGGATAAATACCTCCATCGGATCAATATTAAATCCAAATACATTCACAGTGAGGTGGATACTTTAGAGCGGGTGGAGATCCTTCGTCAGCTGCGTCTGGGAGAAATAGATGTATTGGTGGGCGTAAACCTGCTGAGAGAGGGATTGGATCTTCCCGAGGTATCCCTGGTGGCGATCCTGGATGCCGACAAGGAAGGTTTCCTGCGCAATGAAAAATCGCTGACCCAGACGGCGGGCCGGGCGGCCCGGAATGTGGATGGGAAGGTGATCTTTTATGCCGATATGGTAACGGAGAGTATGCAAAGGACGATGGATGAAACCCTTCGCCGCCGGGAAAAGCAGATCGCCTATAATCTGGAGCATGGCATCACACCCCGGACGGTCAATAAATCGAAGGAGCAGGTCTTTGCACAGACTGCTGTGCTGGACATCAAGGGCTATAATCCGGACGATCCTTATGCGCTGGCTCCGGATCAGGACCTGGTAACCCTGGCCGCCGAGGAGCAGGAAACTTATCAGACTATCCCCCAGCTGGAAAAAGCCATCGGCAAGACCAAAAAAGAGATGGAAAAGGCGGCCCGGGACCTGGATTTTATGGAAGCGGCCCGACTGCGGGATCAGATGTTCGGTTTGCAGAAAACGCTGAAGGAGTTGAAGGGGTGAATCGACCATTTAATGATACCCGTATTAGCAGAGGACTGCCCCTTGTATTTTCAGTTGACTACAGTTTGTAGTTAACTTGCTGCCCTCGATTTCCGTTTTCAGTTGTCCCAGATTTTGGGACAACTCACTTTCTTCTACTTCCATTTCCAACTGTCCCAAATTATGGGACAGTTGACCAGTTGTACGAAATTCTCGTACAACTGCACCTCATGAGACGGATATCGAACTCTACCGCCCGAGAGGGCGCGGAGTTCTGGACACATGGAATTACGCTTTTAATGCACCTTATTCACTTCGGTAGGGTTGCGTTGATATCCCTAAATATGAGTATTTTCATTAGTTATAACTGACAAGATACTACAAATCTATTTATTTTATTAGTTATGTCTAATAAAATGTATTTTTATGCTCTTATATTAGTTATACCTCATAAAATGCATCAGTTATGAGAAAGGACGTAATTGAAAGACCCTATTACACAGAGAAGATTCGGCCCCATATCGGTAAACCTATAATTAAGATTCTTACCGGTCAACGGCGAATCGGGAAAAGTTATATCCTATTACAATTAATGGCTATTATCAGTGAAGCCGATGTTTCCGCACAGATTATATATATCAGCAAAGAATTAAATGCATTTAGTAATATTCAAACGGATGCCGACCTGTACCAGCACATCAACGCTCAGCTCAACAAGGACAAAAAAAACTATGTCTTTATTGATGAAATTCAGGAGATACCGGAATTTCAACATACACTTAGAAGTTTGCTGGCCGAAGGAAGTTGCGATATTTATTGTACGGGGAGCAATGCCAATATGCTTTCCGGAGAGTTGGCCACTCATCTGGCAGGGCGATACCTGGAATTTTCTGTTCATAGTTTATCTTATAAGGAATTCCTTCTTTTTCATCAGTTACCCGATACTAACGAAACCCTGCAAAAGTATATGCGGATCGGGGGAATGCCTTACCTGATCCATTTCAAGGGAGATGAACAACTCAGTTTTGAGTACCTGAGAAACCTATATTCAACCATTCTGCTCAAAGATGTGATCGCACGCAGACAAGTGCGTAATATCGACTTTATGGAACGCCTGGTTGGGTATATAACAGATAATGTGGGCAGCTTATTCTCGTCTTCCAATATTGCCAAATACCTGAAATCTCAGCGACAACAAGTACCCACTCAACTGGTGATTGATTACAGCGTAGCACTTACCCAGGCATACTTTATTTATAAAGTCGCTCGTATTGATATCCAGGGATTGAAGATCTTCGAGATTGGCGAAAAGTTTTATTTCGAAGATTTGGGCATCCGTAATGCCATCAGGGGAATTGATCCTCTGACCGAGATACAGAAATGGATGGAGAACCTGGTTTATATGCACCTGATCCGGGAAGGGTTTACGGTGTACGTAGGTAAAACAGATCACCTGGAAATTGATTTTGTAGGGCAGCGTCTGCAGGAGCGGATCTATGTGCAGGTATGTTTCAGGCTTGAAGGAGAAAACACCCGAAAAAGGGAGGTAGCGAGTTTACAAAAGACAACCGACAATTTCCCCAAATACATTGTCACCCTGGATGATTATGGGTTGGGCACTACCGCAGAAGGCATAGCCGTGGTACATTTGCGGGACTTCCTGTTAAGAGTGCTGTAAAATCTCAGTCGAAGTGCCGGGGAACAGCGTGAAAGATCCGTCAAATCCTTAACAAAAAAACTAAAAATATTAGCGTATACAGGCGAGCGGGCATGCGGGATATTTCCTAATTTCGTGTATGGAGAAAAAACTATTCCTGTTGGATGCGATGGCGCTTATATTCCGCGCTTATTACGCTTTGATCAACAGTCCCCGCATCACGACGAAGGGCCGGAACACGAATGCGCAATTTGGTTTTACCAATGCATTGGTCGATCTGATCAATAATCAACACCCGTCTCACATGGCTGTGTGCTTTGACACCCATGCCCCGACGGAACGTCATACCGATTTTGCCGACTATAAAGCCAACCGCCAGGAAACACCGGAAGACATCCTGGGCGCGGTTGACGATATCAAGGCCATCATTACAGGCTTTAATATACCCTGCGTGGAGCTGGACGGGTTCGAAGCGGACGATGTGATCGGCACGTTGAGTCTGCAGGCCGCCGCTGTCGGGTATGAAGTATACATGGTAACCCCTGATAAAGACTATGGGCAGCTGGTATCGGACAGGATAAAGATCTACAAGCCTCCTTACCAGGGGGGCATTGCCGAAATCATGGGACCCAAAGAGGTCTGTGAGAAATGGAATATCAAAGAGGTATCCCAGGTTATCGATATCCTGGGATTGATGGGAGATGCGGTAGACAATATCCCCGGAATCAAGGGTGTGGGGGAAAAAACGGCTGCAAAATTACTGGCCGAGTATAGCACACTCGAAAATGTCCTGGCCAATGCGGATACGATCAAAGGGGCATTGGGAGAAAAGGTGAGAGCCGGCAAGGAACAGGCCATTATGAGCAAGAAGCTCGCTACGATCATCACCCAGGTGCCTGTCTCCTTCCATGAAGAGGATTTCAGATTGAAAGACTGGAACAGGCCGGCCCTGATAGAGGTCTTTAACATGCTGGAATTTAAGACCGTTGCCAAAAGGATCCTGGGAGAAGACCTGGCGTTTTCAGGCGTGGCGCCGGAAGGCGGGCAAAAGGATCTCTTCGGAAACCCGGTAGCGGAGAAGCCTGCGACCGGCCGGAAAGGCCAGGGCGGAGCGGGGTCAAGGGGGGCGCTACCGGGCTCGCCGGGCAACCTTGAAAAAGCGGAGGGGTCGGCTTCGCGGCTGGCTGCAGCAGCAGAGGGAGGGGAGGCTGGCGCCGAAGGGAGCGCGCAGGATGGCGGGGCCGGGGAGGGAAGTACAGATGTGCCAGCCGGTCTGCATGCGGATAAAAATATAAAGACTACCGCCCATCTCTATACGGCGGCGGCGGATGAAGCCGCCATCCGGGAGCTGGTAAAGAAACTCTCTTCCCAAAAGGAAATATGCTTCGATACGGAAACAACGGGCATCGACGCCAATAATGTCGAACTGGTGGGCATGAGCTTTAGCTATCAGCCCGGAGAGGCCTGGTATGTTCCCTGTCCCGCCGATCAGGAGGCTACTAAAAAGATCCTGCAGGTTTTTGTTCCCCTCTTTGACCAGCCGGATATTGTCTGGATCGGTCAGAACCTGAAATATGACCTGCTGGTGCTGAAATGGTACGGCGTAGAGCTGAAAGGACCGCTCTTCGACACCATGCTGGCCCATTATGTCATCGAGCCGGAAGGCAAACGCAGCATGGATATGCTCAGCGCCCAATACCTGGGCTATGAACCCGTTCCCATTGAAGAGCTGATCGGCAAAAAGGGAAAAGGCCAGGGAAATATGCGGGATGTGGAACTGGAAAAGATAAAGGACTATGCTGCGGAAGATGCAGATATAACGCTTCAGCTCAAGCAGGTCTTCCTGCCTCTCCTGAAAACGAAAGAAGTAGAAAAAGTCTTTTACCAGGTAGAGAATCCGCTGGTAAAGGTCCTCACCGCCATGGAGTTCGAGGGAATAAAGGTAGACATGGACTTTCTGCAGGAGTATTCCAAGGAGCTGGAAAAGGATGCCCGTAATGCCGAGGAGAAAGTCTATACACAGGCCGGGGAGCGATTTAACCTTGCCTCTCCCAAACAATTAGGGGAGGTATTGTTCGAAAAGCTGAAGCTCGATCCCAAGGCGAAAAAAACAAAGACCGGGCAGTATGCTACCGGTGAGGACGTTCTGCTGAAACTGGCCAATAAAAGCCAGATCGTGGACGATATCCTTGCTTTCCGGGAGCTGACCAAGCTGAAATCGACCTATGTGGACGCGTTGCCGCTGATGAGAAACCCGAAAACCGGGCGGGTCCATACCAGCTATGCCCAGGCTGTTGCCGTCACCGGCCGGCTAAGTTCCAATAACCCGAACCTTCAGAATATCCCTATTCGTACGGAACGGGGAAGGGAGATCCGGAAAGCTTTTATCCCCCGCAATGACGACTATCTCCTTCTGTCAGCGGACTATTCACAGATCGAATTGCGGATCGTCGCTGCCATCAGCGGCGACCCGAATATGTGTGCGGCTTTTAAGGAAGGGAAGGATATCCATGCCGCTACGGCGGCAAAGGTTTTCGGCGTGGAGGAAAAGGACGTGACAAAAGAAATGCGCTACAAGGCAAAAAGTGTCAATTTCGGTATTATCTATGGGCAGGGCGCCTTTGGCCTGGCGGACAACCTGGCGATCAGCCGGGCGGAAGCAAAAGAGATTATCGACAATTATAAGAAGCAGTTCCCCAATATCCAGAAATATATGGATGATACCATCAATTTCGCGAGGGAGCATGGGTATGTCGAAACATTAATGGGTCGCAAACGTTGGTTAAAGGACATAAACTCCGCCAATTTCACCGTCCGGGGTTTTGCGGAAAGGAATGCGATCAATTCTCCCATACAGGGCACGGCAGCCGATATGATCAAGCTGGCGATGATCCGGGTCGACGAGGAATTCAGGCGGCAGGGGTTCAAATCAAAAATGCTTTTACAGGTACATGATGAACTGGTTTTCGACGCCTATAAAGCTGAGTTAGATATAATTAAACCGATAATAATGCGTTGTATGCAAACGGCTCTACCCCTTCCGAATGAGGTTCCTGCCAATGCGGAAGTAGGGTCCGGGGTCAATTGGCTGGAAGCCCACTAGAGCGGGGTCAACTTTAACATATTGTTTGTAAATGCAAACAAAACTTTTACGCCCGAAAAGGGTCATACTTATGCAATTTTGCCCGACATTAGTAAGACTTAGCGATGGGCATCAAAATTGCCTGATTTATCTTTAAACGCTAAACACATATATATGAGAAGCTTTCGCGCCATATTATTATTACCTCTTTTTTGCGCCGTATTCCTCTTCGGCTCTGCCCGTGCGCAGGAGTCGCAGCAGGAATGGCCTAAGAGCTTTACCTCGGATGACGGTACGGTCATAAAGATCTATCAGCCGCAACCGGAATCTTTTTCCGATAATATTTTAAAATCCCGCTGGGCTATTTCTGTCCTTCAAACCGGTAAGACGGACCCTGTTTTCGGTACGTTCTGGTCGGTGGCGAATGTGGAAACAGACCGGGATAACCGCCGGGTTATTATCCAATCGGTAAAAGTTCCCAATGTCAAATTCCCGGGACAGCCGGACGATAATTTTACCGGCAGTCTGAAGACAGCGCTGGAAACGAATTTACCGCAGGCAGCCGGAGATCTTTCCCTGGATGAATTACTGGCCTCGCTGGATCAGAACCAGGAACAGAAAAAACTGTCGAAGGATCTGAATACTACCGCCCCCCGGATCATTTACGCTGATCGCCCATCCCTGATGGTCCTGATCGACGGGCAGCCTAAGATGCAGCCGAATAAAGACTGGGGTGTGGATGTGGTCGTCAACAGTCCTTTTACCATTGTCAGGAACAACGACGGCCTGTTTTATTTGTATGGAGGCAAGCACTGGTATAGTGCGCAGGCCGCTACCGGTCCGTTTGCCCCGGCCGGCAATATCCCTTCGAACCTGCAGCAGGTGCAGAGCTCGATAGATGCCGCGAACAGCGCCAATGCGGGGTATGTGGATTCCGCCGCCGCGGCCCAGGACCAGGTCGTTTCCAATATTATCGTCAGCACTTCGCCTGCGGAGCTGATCCAGACGGACGGGCCCGCCAATTTCAGCCCGATCTCCGGTACGGATCTTTCTTATGTGAGCAATACTACCAATGATATCTTCCAGGACCAGAGCAGCGGCAAGTATTATGTGCTGATCTCGGGACGCTGGTATACGTCAGGTTCTCTTACCGGAGGCTGGCATTATATCGCTTCCAATGCCCTTCCGGCGAACTTTGCGCGTATTCCCGAAGGGTCGCCCAAGGACAATGTGCTGGCCAGCGTAGCGGGTACGGAGGCAGCGAGGGAAGCGGTCATGGATGCGCAGATCCCTCAAACGGCCAAGGTCGATCGCAGCACCGCTACGACCAATGTAGATTACAACGGCGATCCTAAATTCGCTCCTTTACAGGGAACGGACATGCAGTACGCTACGAATACTTCCTCTTCGGTAGTATCGTATAATGGCATATATTATACGGTGGACAATGGCGTCTGGTTCCAGGGCCCCAGTCCTTCCGGTCCCTGGACCGTATCTACGGAGAGACCGGAAGAAGTAGACAGGATTCCGCCGAATTCTCCTCTATACAATATCAAGTATGTTTATGTATATGATGTAACCCCGCAGTATGTATATATGGGTTATACTCCCGGCTACCTGAACACATATATCTATGGTCCGACCGTGGTCTATGGAACCGGTTTCTACTATGATCCCTGGTATGGCGGCTATTATTACCCGCGTCCCTGGACCTGGGGTTTCAATATGTGTTATAATCCCTGGGCAGGATGGAGTCTTGGTTATGGCTTTGGTGCGGGATGGTTCCATTTCGGCATCGGCTTCGGGGGTGGTGGTTACTGGGGCGGCCATGGCTGGGGCGGTGGTGGCTGGTGGGGACCGCATGTATATCGTCCTCCTTATGTATGGAACCGTTCCCGGACCTACGGGTATTATGGAAATAATTTTTACAGGAACCGGAATGTCTATGTCAACAACTACCGGACGAATATCTACAGCGGCAGAAACGGGGTAGTCACCCGGAATGTGCGGACGGTGAATGGCGGCGGCTTTAACAGACCGACGAACTTCAATGGAGGCGCCCGTCCGGGCCAGGTTACTACCAATGGGGCCCGTCCCGGTGGGCAGGGCGGTAGCCCGGGAGCCGCAAGACCGGGTTCCAATAACACAAGGCCGGCTCCCAACAATGTCTATTCCGATCGCAGTGGAAATGTCTATCAAAGGAATCAGACCAATAATCAATGGCAGCAACGGCAGTCCAACCAATGGAGGCCTGTCACTCCTAATAATCAGTCAGTCCCCAATTTAAACCGGGACCAGCAAATGCGTTCCAGGGGGCAGACGCAAACGCAGAATTTTGAAAGAGCCAGAAGCGGCGGCAGCGCGCCTTCAAGGCCCAGCGGCGGAGTGAGCGCACCCAGGCCCAGCGGCGGCGGGTCAAGGCCTTCTTCCAGCGGAAGCAGCAGTGGTAGAAGAAGGGGATAAGATATATAGCTAAATAATTATAGCGGCCGGAAGTAAGAATAAATACTTATTTCCGGCCTTTGTTTTCCCTTAGAAAGACATTAGCAATTATTTACCTTTGTTTAATGCTCCCGACCGACAACCAACTTTCCGCCTGGCTCGACCTGAATAAAGAACGGATCTTTCGTTCTTTCATGGAAAATACGCCTACCATGACCTGGATCCTGGATGAAAAAGGCTGTTTCCGCTATATGAACTCTTCCTACATGAAGGCTTTCGGGCTTTCGGAAGCAGCGATCGGCCGGTCAATCTATGAGTTTTATCCCTCCGACCTTTGCGATTCCTATGTAGCGGGCAATCAGCTTGTCTGGGCCTCCAATAGTCCCGCGGAATTAACGGAAAGGAGCGTCTTTGCAGACGGCAGTCCGGTCATTCTCCAGGTATACAAATTCCCATTGGGAGTAGAGAACGGGGTTCGTTTGGTTGGGGGAACGGCCCTGGATATTACCCAGGCGATCCATACCCGGGAAGAGCTGATCCAAAGCAATGAACGTTATCTCTATGCCGGCAAGGCTACTTCCGATGCCATCTGGGATTGGAAGATCGGAGAAGACAAGATATACCGTGGGGAGGGCTTTAAAGCCCTGTTCGGATACCAGGATGAAGCCGGGTCTTTCGACACGAATCTGGCGCATATACATCCCGGTGACCGGAAAAACGTGCGGTCCAGCCTGGAAAAGGCCTTGGCCGGAAAGGATGATCACTGGCAATTGGAATACCGGTTCCGATGTCTCGACGGCACTTATCGGACGATCCTGGATAAGGCTTATATACTGCGCTCTCCCGCCTATAAAGCTGTCCGTATGATCGGCGCCATGCAGGACATTACCGAGCAAAGGAACCTGGAAAAAATGCTGGTGGAAGAAGAAGTTCGTAAGAAAAGGCAGATCGTATCTGCGATCATGGAAGCGCAGGAGAAGGAGCGAAGGGAGATCTCTTCCGAGCTCCACGACAATGTGAACCAGATCCTCACCACCTGTAAGTTATTCCTGGAAATCGCCCGGAACGATCCGTCCGATGCCCGTTTTATCGATGTGTGTCATCAGAATATCCAGGCTGTGATCGAGGAGATCAGAAATATTTCACATAACCTGACTCCCTATACGTTAAAAGACCTGGGACTGGCCGCTGCCATGCACGATATCGTCCAGAAGATCAACCAGTCTGGAAAACTGATGATCCGGCTCCTTTCTCTTGAAAACCTGGAAGAAGACAGTATTAGTCCCGATATCAAGCTGGCGGTCTTCCGCATCGTCCAGGAAAAGATCAATAATGTGCTCAAACATTCCCAGGCGACCGAATTAACGATAGAAATAACCGTCAGGGACGATCGCCGCCTCCTGCTGGTATTGATGGATAATGGCCGCGGATTTGACGAAAAAGCCGTCAAAAAGGGGATGGGTCTGAATAATATCCGCAACCGGGTGGAGTTTCATAAGGGCACGATGCAGCTGAAGACGGCTCCGGGATCGGGTTGTGAATTGATTATTGAGATACCGACCCAATAACGCCACGGGCGTTATGGCCGAAGGCCCATCATTAGACCCGAATGACGAACGGTTCACCCGTTTCGTCATTCGCTCTCGGGGTTTTATGAACACGGCGGGTTACCTTTGCCGGATATGAGCCCTACCTTGTATTATTGTTACGATGCTTATTGTGGCTGGTGTTACGGATTCAGTCCGATCATCCGGCGCATATTCGAAGAATACAGACAGCAGCTGGCATTCGACGTCTTGTCGGGGGGCATGATCCTGCCCGAAGAACCGCAGTCTATCGGGGTTATGGCGGGTTATATCCAAAAGGCCTATAAAACGGTAGAGGAGCGGACGGGCATTAAATTCGGAGAAGACTGGCTCTGGCATATTTTCAACCCGGAAGAGAGTGACTGGTTCCCCTCTTCGGAGAAACCGGCCATTGCCCTTTGCGTGTTCAAGGATTATCATCATGATCTGGCGATTCCCTTTGCCGCGGATCTCCAATATGCCCTGCACTATGAAGGCCGTGATCTCTGCGATGATGAAGCATACCGTCATCTCCTGGAGAAATATGCGATCCCGGAGCCTGCCTTTTATACAAAACTGCATAGTCCCGAATACAGGGAGAAGGCCTATGAAGAGTTCGCCCTTGTCAAACAATTGAAGGTGACGGGGTTTCCCACCGTATTTCTACAGGTCAGCGACTCGAAGTTTTATCTTTTGGCCCGGGGATATACTGACTACACGACCCTGAAAACAGGCATCGACCGGGTACTGGGAGAATCGGGTGCCCTATAAACATTCCATTTACCCGAAGGAAAAATTTAGCTGGAATGGAGGTTTCGTCTTAACTTGCATACCCTTAAAAGTATTCAGAATACACACTAATATGGAATATAATAAGATTATTGCCGTTACCGGGTTGCCGGGATTGTACGAATTGCTTAACAGTAAAACCGATGGAGCCATCGTTCGCTCGCTGGATGATAAGAGCACCCGGTTCGTTTCCAGCCGTGTTCATAACTTCTCCCATCTGGAGAGTATTGAAATATACACGGTTCGGGAGAATGTGAACCTGGTAGACATTCTGAAGGCCATGGAAGCCAGTGGAGAGAAGCTCCCTGACGAAAAAGACAGCGCCGCGCTGAAAGCATATTTCAGCAAGGTATATCCGGACCTGGACTTCGATCGTGTCTATAGCAGCGATCTGAAAAAGATGGTGAAATGGTACTCCGTGCTGAAAAATAACGACGTCGAGATCAAGCTGTCTGAGATCGAAGAAGAAGAAGCGCCGGAAGCCGAAGCGGAGGAAGCGCCGGCACCTGCGAAGAAAGCAAAAGCAGCCGCAGCCGATAAAGCAGTCGCAGTGGAGGAAACCGCCGTAGAAGAAACGCCTAAGGCAAAAAAGCCGGCTGCTAAAAAGAAAGCGGACGCTCCCGCCAAAGAAGAAGCGCCTGTGGCAGAAAAGCCAAAAAAGGCGGCAAAGAAGAAAAGTTAACGCGTATATTTTTATGAATTATACAGCCGATTTAAAAAAACCCTTACGGCATTTTCTGCCGGAGGGTTTCGTGATTACGGACTGGAATGGCCTTGAGCCCTGGTTTCAGGAACTGCAACAACGGAAGCTGGATTCCCGGGAAGACCTGGAAAAATGGCTCCGGGATATGAGCGAGCTGGAAGCCGTGGTGAGTGAAGACGTCTGCTGGCGCCAGATCCGCATGACCTGCGATACGGAGAACAAACAGCTGGAAGAAGCCTTCACCTACTTCTGTATGGAGATCCAGCCAAAGATCCAGCCTTATGCAGACCTGCTCAACCGGAAATTAGTAGAAAGCCCGTACACACAGAAGCTGGACCAGCATCAATATTTCAGCTATCTGCGATCTGTCCGGAAAAGGATCGAGCTCTTCCGCGATGAAAACATACCCCTGCAGGCCGAGCTGAGCGTTCTGGCGCAGCAATTCGGCGTTATCTCCGGAAAGATGACCGTAGCAATTCATGGGCAGGAGTATACCCTGCAGCAGGCCTCTAAATTCCTGGAGAATCCCGACAGGGCCATCCGCGAAGAGGTCTACCGGAAAATGCAGGAAAGAAGGCTGCAGAATAAGGATGCGCTCAATGATCTCTATTCGAAGCTGATCGCTCTCCGCCATCAGACGGCGCTGAATGCCGGCTTCGCCAATTATCGCGACTACAAATTCGAAGAGCTGGGACGTTTTGATTACACGAAAGAGGATTGCTTTCGTTTTCATGACGCCGTCAAGGAATATATTCTGCCCCTGGTGAACAGGATCAATGAAAATAAAAAGAGGGCGTTGGGACTCGATGCGCTACGGCCCTGGGATACCGAGGCGGAACCTGCCGGGACCGAGCCGCTGCGTCCTTTCGACGGCGCGGAAGAGCTTATCAGCAAAGCTATTGCCTGCTTCGATCGTTTGAATCCTTTTTTCGGGGATTGCCTGCGTACCATGAAAAAGATGGGCCGTTTCGATCTCGAGAGCAGGAAGGGGAAAGCTCCCGGCGGTTATAACTGTCCGTTAGCAGAGACCGGTGCTCCTTTTATTTTTATGAATGCATCCGGTCAGATGGGAGATCTGACTACCATGGTGCATGAGGGTGGCCATGCCATTCACTCTTTTCTCGCACACCCGCTGGAATTGAGTGCCTTTAAGGAGTATCCCATGGAGATTGCGGAAGTGGCGAGCATGTCAATGGAATTGTTTAGCATGGATCATTGGGAATTATTCTTCACCGATAAAAACGATTTAGCAAGAGCCCGCACGCACCAGCTGGAACGTGTAATTACGATTTTCCCCTGGATCGCTACTATCGATAAATTCCAACACTGGGTATACGAAAACCCTAGTCATACCCTAACGGAAAGAGCGGAAAAATGGCTGGAGATCTCCCGAGAGTTCTCTTCCCAAGTGATTGACTGGCAAGGGTTAGAACAGTACCGTCCCACTGCCTGGCAGAAGCAGCTTCACCTGTTCGAAGTGCCTTTTTATTATATCGAATATGGCATTGCACAGTTAGGAGCGCTGGGACTCTGGAAGCAATATAAAGAGAACAAAGAGAAAGCATTAAGTAACTATATGGCTGCTCTAAGCCTGGGTGGGACCCGGACCTTACCGGAATTATACGATGCCGCTCAGCTTCGGTTCGACTTTTCAAAAGAGCACATTAAACAATTAATGGATTTTGTTAGTACCGAAATGCAAAAGAATTGTTCCTAAAAAAGTTTAAAAATACCCGGAAAGTAGTACGTGTAGCTCTTGTTCGTATGCTTTTTTCCGGCTATATTTGCAATGAGCTAATAAAAAAAGTACAGGTGGATAATCCACTTTTTACATAAAGAAGCTACTAATCAGAGCCTTAACCAAAAGTCCCGGTGTTTCTACATCGGGGCTTTCTTTTTTATCCCGACACAGCAATTATTGGGGGAATGATGCGGGGTCTTTTTCATGGCCCCGGGTGAGTCCGCCGGGGCGGAGTCAGGCGCTGCAACTTCTGCAGACGCCGCTGACCAGCACTTCCACCTGCTCTGCGGCAAATCCCCTGGGAAGCTTAATGGCAGGGACATTCACCTCTTCCAGGCATACCGTGTTACCACAGGCCGTACAGATAAAGTGCACATGATCATCCTGGTGATGGCCTCCGCCACAATCGTCTTTACATAACGCATAACGTATAGAATTATCCGCAGTCGGTATATTATGGATCAATCCTTTTTCCAAAAAGGTCTGAAGTGTTCTGTACACGGTAACGCGATCGAATTTTTCTCCCGCTCTCTTTTCAATATCGCTATGCGACAATGCGCCGCCCTGCTGCAGAAATAGTTCCAGGATTTTTCTGCGTCCGCTGGTTACACTCAATTGATTTCGTTTGAGCAGGTCGTCAATTTTTTTTTCCATAGTAAGTGTTATCCGGGATTATTATTAAAAAGGGAATTGGCAAAGCGGGGAGCGGACGGCGCCTCCTTCAATAAAGTCTTTATATCTTTTTCCATTTCATCCAGCTCCTCTTTCTTCAGGCTGTCATAGATCTTCCGGACCCGGCCGCTCTTATCGACAAGCGCCAGGAACTGCGTATGAATGAACTGCTCGTTGATATTGATATCGTTGTTCTTGGGATCATCCAGCAAATAGCTTCCTCTTGCGAGTTTATACAGAGAATCTTTCCGGCCTGTGAGGAACCACCATTTTTTCCCATCCGCTCCCAGCGAGTCCGCATATCGTTTCATCCGGCCGACTGTATCCGTCTCCGGATCGACCGTATACGACAGGATACGGAAATCGGGCTCGCTGGCAAATTCAAGCGCCAGTTTTTTGACATTGGAGTTCATTTTCGGGCAAATGCCTTTGCAGGTGGTAAAAAAATACTCGGCTACATAGACTTTGCCGGAGACGTCCTTCTCCGTGATCTTCTTACCGTCTTGATTGGCAAAGGAAAAGGACTGGACATAGTTGAGAACGGGCAGCTGTACCTCTCCAAAACCCGGTATGATCCGGGTCAGCGCGAAATAGAAGCCGACGAAGAGCAAAACAAAAAAGCCGATTAAATACCCCAGTTTTTTCTTATTCATAATTTATCCGAGTTTCCTCTGGTCCGCATCCTGCCGGACCAGGATGCAAAGTTAGGATTGTCGGCTCTAACTATGTCCTCTAAAAAAGATAACAGCCAATTTTGCAACATTGTTGCGTTTACATTATCTTTGTGCGCTCTTAACGTATGACTTCCAAAATAAACTGGGATGCCCTGGGCATTACCACTTCCATATTATGCGCCATTCATTGCGCTCTTTTGCCCCTGGTGGTCGCCAGCCTGCCGGTGCTGGGGGTGAATATCGTCCATAATCTCTTTTTCGAATATGGGATGATCGGGCTGGCCTTTGTCATTGGCACCTGGGCGCTGGGCCATGGCTTCCGAAAGCATCATCGCCGGTTTACACCCTGGCTGCTTTTTACCGGGGGCATGTTACTGCTGATAGCCAAGCAACTATGGCACCAGTACGAATTCCGGCTCCTGCCTTTTGCCGTGATCCTGATCGTCGCGGCGCACGTTGTGAATTACCGGCTAAGCAGACCCGGTCATTCCTCTGTCCCCAAAACCCAGGTCTAAGCCGGCCGCAACCGGGCTGCCTGCGCGGCGGCGGAAATATATTTTCCCGATTTTAAAAGCGGGCAGTGCCCCGGAATTGTTAACTTTGCACTATAAATGGTGTGTTATGATCAAAACAGGTAACCCGGTAATCAGCATCTATACGGAAATGACTCCCAACCCGGAAACGATGAAGTTCGTGGCTAACAAGTTGTTGTATCCCGGCAAAAGCATCGATTTCCCGGAAGTGGAAGATGCCAGGCCTTCTCCTATGGCTATCGAGCTGTTTGGCTTCCCTTTTATAAAAAGTGTTTTTATCGCCAGCAATTTCGTGACGCTGACCAAGACTTCCGACACCGACTGGAATGATGTCATCCCTGCTATCCGTCAGTTCCTGAAAGAATATCTCGAAGAAGGGAAACCCGTTATCAATGAAGAGGAAATCGTAGTGACCGCCCGTACGGAAGGCAATACCATCGACGCGGACGACGATGACGTGGTAAAGCGCATCAAAGAATTGCTGGAAAATTATGTCAAGCCTGCCGTTGAGATGGATGGGGGCGCCATACAGTTCAAAAGCTACAATGAAGGTGTGGTAAACCTGATGCTGCAAGGTTCCTGCTCGGGCTGTCCTTCTTCCATGATAACCCTCAAGGCGGGTATTGAAGGCATGATGAAACGCATGATCCCCGAAGTAAAAGAAGTAGTGGCAGAAGTGGAATGAACCTACACGAAATCTACCACCAATTCTTCACCGACATACAAAATACTTCCTGGCTGGAATTTACAGCCGTATTTGCAGGTATCCTCAGCGTATGGTTTAGCCGCATTGAGAATATCTGGGTGTATCCCACGGGTCTTGTCAATACGATCATCTATATCTACCTCAGCTTCAAAATGGCCTTACTGGGGGAGGCCAGCGTCAACTTCTATTATACGGTCGTCAGTATTTATGGCTGGATCCTTTGGACCAGGAAAGACCGCCAGCAGCAGCATGTCCTGCAGATCACCGCGTCGATCCGAAAAGAGGTCTGGCAGCAGCTTGCATTCTTCGGTATTTTTTATCTCGCCGTCTTTTTTGCGCTGACGTATCTGAAAAAGGATTTCGCTCCGCAGGCCATCCCCTGGGCCGATGCTTTTGCCTCCGCAACCGCTTATACGGGTATGTGGCTGATGGCAAAAAAGAAGGTGGAAAGCTGGCATTGGTGGATTGCAACCAACCTGGCTTCTATTCCCCTCTACTTCGTAAAACATTATGTCTTTACAAGCGTATATTACCTCATCTTATTGATCATGGCCGTATTCGGGTTAATAGAATGGAAACGCCGTGTAACCCGGGCGGAGCCTGCAACATAATTAAGGAACGCTTATGCCGCTTAAGAAGATCGTTATTATCGGGCCGGAATCAACCGGCAAATCAACGCTCTGCGAACAACTGGCCGCCCATTACCATACCGGCTGGGTGCCGGAATATGCCCGGGAATACCTGACGATCCATGGGACGGCGTACCGATACGAAGACCTGCTCACCATCGCCAAAGGGCAGTTGGCGCTGGAAGACGCTACGGCGGCCAGGCATTCTTCCTCCGACCTCCTTTTTATCGATACCGATCTCTATGTAATGAAAGTGTGGAGCGAGTTCGTTTTTGGAAAATGTGATCCCTGGATCCTGGAGCAGATCCTTCTACGGCAATATGACGGTTACCTGCTTTGCCGGACAGACCTGCCCTGGACGGCGGATGAGCTGCGCGAATATCCCGATCCTGTCACCCGGGAAAAACTCTTTCATATCTATAAGGATTGCCTGATCAACCAACCTACTCCCTGGAGCGAGGTGGGCGGACAGGCCAGTCAACGGCTGGAAGGGGCGATCGCCGCTGTGGACAGGCTGATCACCTGATCCACCGGCCACGGGCAAATCCCGGAATCCAGTGCAGGCAGTTCCGCTATTGCAATAATTTCTGGATATCGGGGTCATCCTGCAGGTGGCTCATCTGTACCAGGATCCAGGGGTAACGGCCTGCCACATGCCTGGATAAGGGCTTGATGGTAAAAATCCTGGGATTGGGCAGACAGGCTGCTATCTCGGCGGCTTCCTGCCGGGAGAGATTTTTAGCCGGTTTATTAAAGTAATAATGGGCGGCGGCCTCGATGCCATAAACGCCTTTCCCCATTTCACTGACATTCAGGTACATTTCCAGGATGCGCTTCTTTCCCCATACCCACTCGATCATAAACGTAAAATATATTTCCATGGCTTTGCGGATCCAGCTCCTACCCTGCCAGAGAAAAACATTCTTGGCTACCTGCTGGCTGATGGTGCTGGCTCCATGAAGGGACTTGCTCTTCTGGTTATGTTTCATCGCTTTTTCGATGGATTTGAAATCGAATCCGTCGTGGTCGGGAAATAGCTGGTCTTCCGAACAGATTACGGCCAGCTTGGCGTACGGCGAAATATTCTTCATCCCCGTATAGTCGCGTTTGAGGCCCTCCCCTCTGAATACGCTGCCCAGCTGGGTGAGCGTTATCGGAGGATTGACCCATTTCAACAGCAGGATATAAAATAGCTGGAAGAAAAATAAAAAGATGAGAACGCGCTTGAGCACTCGCCAAATCCGGGGAATCAGTCCTTTTGTGTTAAGAGCCATTCAGTTGTTTTACCGTTGCAATATACTGACAGTCTATAAACGAATATGTGTTTCTTTTATTGGGGAATGGCGGCGAGGTATTTTACCGGGGTTGATTGGTCTTGGGGGAGGAGCCGCGGCCGATGATCAGGTAGTCCAGGGTGAATTTCTTCCCGATCCGATAGGTTTTTGCCCAGGTCTTGGTAAGCAGGTAGCCGACTACCAGCAGCGCGCTGCCGGAGATGATTCCGGAGGTAGTGTACCAATCTTTGGACTGGTCGTGGCGGAGGAGCCCATTAACGCCACCCAGGACGAAGGTGCCGGCGCCTATTACCATCATAAGAGAAGGCAGCAGGGTATTGCCAAGACTAAGAACAGGTCTGCGGATACCCGCAATCTCCTTATAATAAAAAGGCTGGTCATTGAGAAAAATCGTGTCGTTCCGCATATCGGTGATGGTGCCCTGGAGCCACTGGTCATAGATCGTCTTTATCATCATCGGACTTCCGATGGTATACGAATAGACATGCATGCCTCTTTTTTTCAGGATAAGGACATCCGTCTGGGCTTCTGTGAAAAAAGGGATGCAAAAAAAAACGAATATGATGGTTTTTAACATGGTATAAAACAAACTTACAAATAGAGATTGAAATTCTCTTGTTAATAATGCTGTTGCCGGCTATTTGTGCTTCACAAAGAAGATGGCGCCCCAGAGAAGAAAGATCCCGAACCCGATGAGGATGGTGCCGGAAATTTTATTGATGATCGAAAGGGTATGCAGCGTGAGGCGGCTCCGCAGCTTACCTGCCATCATGACCTTCCCTACGTCGGCGCCCATATTGACCAGGAGACAAACGGAGAAGATGATAATACGTTCCTGCAGCGTGTGGGTGAGGGAGAGTACGGTGGCGTTGCCCAGCCAGAAAAGGATGACGCCGGGGTTGAGGGTATTGATGATAAAGCCCGAGGCAAAGATCCTGGCCACATCCCGTTTGCGGAACCGGACGGCTTTGCCTTCCGCATCCGTAGCCAGGTGAACTTTTTTAAAGAAGACGAAGTAAATGCCCATGGCGATGAGGAAGCTGCTGCCGCCGTAAGCGATGGCTTTGGTATGTTCCAGCAGCTGCGCCACCAGTTCTGTGAGGGTATTGCTAAGTACGACCAGCACGATATCGCTGAGCCATACACCCACGACAAAACTAAAGCCTCCTTTATGACCGTTGTTGAGGCTCTGTTTAATAATGGTAAAAATAATAGGGCCCACCGATAAGGCAAGAACAAAACCCAATGCCAATCCTTTCAATACGGCCTCCATCATAACGAAATCTTTTGTGCCAACTCAAATATTTCCTGTATCCAGAAATTTCTGCCAGTCAAGTAGCATTTTACCTTTGAGGACCCGGGGAAACTTATGCTGGCCGCCTATTTTTCCCTTCAGGCGCATGAATTCCATGAATTTCTCTTCCGGTAAAACGGTTACATATATATCTTTCAATGCGCTGTTTCTTTCCACAGCGTAGTCGTCATTCAGTTCCTTCAGTTTGTCATCGATCTTCTGCCGGAGAACAGTCCGATCTACGGCGTCATTACTGGCCAACCACCATTGGTGTGCAAAGAACAGGCCATGGGGAACTCCGGCTACGGTAAACTCCGGAAGAGAAATATTCATTTCCTCACTGGCCAGCTGGACGGCCTTATTCATATTATCGACGCTAAGGTGCTCCCCTACGAGGCTGAGAAAATGCTTGGTACGTCCCGTAATAATGATCTCGCAACGTTCTTTATCCACAAAACGCACGGTATCGCCGATCAGGTAACGCCAGGCTCCCGCGCTGGTGCTAATCAGGATCGCATAGTCTTTCCCTTCTTCCACCTCATGGATCATATACGCTTCCGGGGATGCCACCAGATTACCATCCGGGTCGAAATTTTTGTTGTCGAAGGGCACGAATTCCAGGAAAATATGCTGGTTGGTCACCAGGCGCATCCCTTTCGAGTATTGAAGGTCCTGGTAGGCAATGAATCCTTCGGAGGCCAGGTAGGTTTCGATATACGTAATGGGCTTCCCCAATAGTTTCTCGAAGCCTCTCTTATAGGGCTCGAATGACACGCCGCCGTGTACAAAAAACCCCAGGTTTGGCCAGATCTCATGGATATTGTTCAGCTTGTATTTTTCGATCACTTTTTCCATGCACATCTGTATCCAGCCCGGTACGCCTACGAGAAAGCCGATATCCCATTCGGGGGCAAGCCTTACTACTTCTTCCATCTTTTTTGCCCAGTCGGTCGTGCGGGCAATTTTTTTCCCGGGTTTATAGAAGGGCTGGAACCAGAAAGGTACTTTTCTGGCTGTAATGCCGCTCAGGTCCCCGGAATAATACCCTGACCCTTTTTGTAAGCTGGTGCTGCCGCCGATCATCAGCCATCCCTTACCGATGCTCTTTACGGGGATGTCGTGATAGTTCCGCAGCGTAAGCAATTGCTTGACCATGACGATGCGGTTGCCGCGCAACAGGTCATTGGTGATGGGAATATATTTACTGCCGGCTTCCGAGGTGCCGGAGGAAAGGGCATAATATTTAATTTTTCCAGGCCAGCAGACATCTGATTTACCCTCCAGGGTCTTGTCCCACCAGCCTGCGTAGATCTTGCTATAGTCGAAGGTGGGGACCATCTCCTGGAATTTTTTCCCGGGATGCTTGTTCATCAGGATTTCGTCGAAACGGTATTGCTGACCAAATTCAGTAAACCTTGCTTTTTTGAGCAGTTTCCTCAATACCCTTAACTGTTGCCGCCGGGGAGATTTCTGGGGCAATCGTAACGCTCTTGCCAACGATTTGGGTAATTGAATTTCAATCAACGCCATGGAGTAACAGGTGCCGTTTGGTTGCGGCCAAAATTAAGGTTTTGGGAGCGTATTTTTGTCAGATTTATTAAAAAGGGCGCGGCGGCTCTTTGACCCTATCCGGGCAAAGCGAAGGAAACGGCGGGATGAGGGCGACCCGGAATCTCATGGTAACACGATCGTCTGGCCCTGCTCTTCTTTCGAATGACTGCCGGCAGCAGAACCGCTGCCCGCTGCATGGATCTTGCAGGATACCCGTCCCCGGATCTTTTGCAGCGCCGCGATACAGTCTGAAAAGCGAAAGGCCGGTCCTTCGCAAAAAATAATCTCCTCCGTCTCTTGTCCGTCCGGGACAAGCTGCCTGCCTGCGGCAGAAGACAGCACGGCGGTCAATCGTTCCACCCCATCAGGATCTCCGGTCACCCTGGTCCTATAGATCGGCGGGGTGGCGGTCCTGGTCCCTTTTCCCCTTTTCCATCGGGCCGGGCTGACCAGGCTTGCCACCGTCGTGACTCCTGCTCTCAACCAGATCGCGCATTCAATCAGGACGTTAAACAACGCCGATAAGCCCCCGCTGAAATGTTTCTGACGGAACTGGCTCATTGCTTTATAGAACAGTTTTACATACCGGGCATCTTTTCGGGTACTCTCCCCCTTAAAATGCAGGATGGTGGTATCGGCAAGATAGTAATTGATATAGCCGGCCTGTTCAATCCGATGACTCAGGTCGATGTCTTCCGCATACATGAAAAACTGCTCATCGAAAGACCCGGTCTTGTCCAGTGCATCCCGGCGCGCCCATAGGCAGGCGCCGGACAAAATGGGCGCGGGATGATTCCGGTCGGAAGGCAGATGTCCCAGGTAATAGTTTGCAAAAAGGCGGGAATGGGGGAATAAGGCTGTTAACCCCGTTAGTTTGCAAAAGGCCACCCAGGGAGATGGGAATCCCCGGCGCGATTCCTTCAGGAAGCGGCCGCTGCCATCTATCATGCGCGTCCCCAGCGCACCGGCCCGGGGCTCCGTTCTCATGAAAGAGAGGCAGATGTTGAAAAAATCTTCCGGCAGGATCGTATCCGGGTTCAGGAACAGGATGTTTTCTCCCCTGGCTTCCCGTAAAGCCTGATTATTGGCCCTGGCAAAACCCAGGTTCCCGTCATTGACTATAAATTTCACCTGGGGAAAAGCCGATCGCAAATATTCTATGCTGCCATCGGAAGAATGATTGTCCACGACGAAAATCTCTGTCTCCAGGTCTGTCGTCTCCGGGCCGGGAACGGCCCCCCCCGCCTGGCTATCCAGTTCCCGCAGAGCTTTTTCCACAGAATACAGGCACTGTTCCAGGAAATACTTCACATTATAATTGACTATAATAACGGACAGGATCATGATGGCTATTGGCTATTGGACCCACGAAGTAAGCCTTTTTTTCCGGATCGGGCAAATGCCAGGGAGGTCCTGGCGACAGGCTGGGGCCGACCTCCGGACGCTTTGCGGGAGCGCTGGTTCCGGCTGTATTCAAAACGTTAAAACCCGCGCCGGAACAGGCAAAAACTTGCACGTATTAAGTAAAATCGATAGATTTGCATTAATCAATTTAATGTTGTGGCACTAGCATTCAAACAAATAGAAAAAATATCGAAGGCATTGGGTGATATGAATCGCCTGAAGATCCTGAACTTCCTTTCGAATAAGGGTGGTTGCGGGGAATGTTCGGACCTGCATGAAGTAGTGGACCTGGCACAGCCTTCGATTTCCCACCATGTGAAGATCCTGGCGGATTGCGGGCTTATCGACACGGAAAAGGAGGGAAGGAATCTCCGGTATACGATCAATAAGGCCGTGCTGGCGGATTATATCAGCGGGCTGGAAGGGCTAAAGCCCTAAATCCGCTTATATTTGCGCCATGCTAAAATCAACACTTATCAGGGCGGCGGAAGCAGGGGCTGCCGTCATGAAGAAATACTTTCAGGGTGAATTTACGATTTCCAACAAGGAAGGCATTAACAACTTAGTCACGGAAGCAGATCACGCGTCGGAAAAAGCGATTTTCGAGATCATCCGGAATGATTATCCCGATCATTACCTTTTGAGCGAGGAAGCCGGTGAGATTGTCATGGATTCCTCCTTTAAATGGATCATCGATCCCATCGACGGGACCGTCAATTTTGCCCATGGTCTTCCGCTCTGCTGCGTATCCATCGGTGTCGAGCAGGACGGAGAAATAATACTGGGGGCTGTATACAACCCCTTTATCAATGAGTTCTTTTTTGCGCAGAAAGGGTTTGGCGCCACGCTGAATGACAAAAAGATCCAGGTGAGCAAAGAAACTTCCGTCAGCAGCGCTTGTCTGGTAACAGGTTTCCCTTACACTTACCTGGATCAGCCCAATGGTCCGCTGGATGTCTTCGACCGGCTGATCCGCAAAGGTGTTCCGGTCCGCCGTCTCGGTTCTGCCGCTATAGATCTCTGCTGGGTAGCTGCCGGCCGCTTCGACGGGTTTTATGAACATAAGTTGAACGCCTGGGACAGCGCCGCGGGTTTTCTGATCGTGGAAGAGGCCGGGGGAAAGGTGTCGGATTTTAAAGGGGCCCGTTATTCTCCTTATCAGCCTCATATCATCGCCACCAATGGGAAGATCCACGATGAATTGGTGAGTGTAGTCAATGGTAAGCATCCTGTAATAAAATCCAACCAACCATGAGCGAAAACAGGACGGAAATATCATCCCTTGGGGAATTTGGACTGATCGAGCATCTTACGAGGAATATCGAAATACAAAATGCGTCCACCATCGTCGGTGTGGGGGATGATGCCGCGGTGATCGATCATTTCGGAAAACAGACCGTGATCACGACCGATCTGCTGATCGAGGGCATTCATTTTGACCTGGTCTATACTCCTTTGAGGCATCTGGGTTATAAATCGGTTGTTGTCAATCTGAGTGATATCTATGCGATGAACGCCATCCCGACGCAGATCACGCTAAGTCTGGGCATCAGCAACCGCTTCAGCGTGGAAGCCCTGGATGAATTCTATGAAGGTGTGTATGCCGCCTGTGAAAAATATGGCGTCGATCTGATAGGGGGGGATACGGCCTCTTCCCAAAAGGGTTTTATCATTTCCGTCACGGCCCTCGGAGAGGTCAGCCCGGACAAATTCGTAAAACGAAGCACGGCCCAAAAGGGCGATCTGCTTTGCTGTACCGGCGACCTGGGAGCCGCTTATATCGGTCTGATCATCCTGGAAAGGGAGAAAAAGATCTTTTTGGAAAGTCCCCAGGTCAAGGCCGACCTGGAAGGGGAGAAATATGTCATCGGCCGGCTGTTAAAACCGGAAGCAAGGAAGGACCAGGTAGAATTCTTTCAGCAATCCGGGATCACCCCAACGTCCATGATGGATATCAGCGACGGGCTGAGCTCCGAGATCCTCCATCTCTGCCGTCAAAGCGAGCTGGGCTGTGTGCTCTATGAGGAGAAGATCCCCATTGCGGATGATACGCGCAATGCCGCTTATAAATTCGAGCTGGACCCGACCGCCTGCGCGCTGAGCGGGGGGGAAGATTACGAGCTTCTTTTCACCATTCCCCAGCAGGATTATGATAAATTGCTGCTGAACGAACAGATCAGCGTGATCGGTTATATGACGGAGCCGGAGAAGGGGAAGAAGATCATAACAAAGGGTGGCAATATTTTTGATATTACAGCGCAGGGATGGAATGCCTTTGCCCCCAAATGAGCCTTTTCATGAAGAAACTCTACCTTTTAGCTTGTCCTGTCCTGCTCTGCCTCTTTTTTTCCTGCCGGGTATCGAAGCCGGCTTTTGATCCCGCACATAAATATGCTCCGGCTGTCTTGCAGAAGGACTACCTGCTATTCCGCCATATCCTGGAAGATTTACACCCCAGCCTCTATTGGTATACCTCGCGGGATAGTATGAACTGTTTTTTCGATAAGGGGTATGCCCGGCTGACGGATTCCATGACAGAGCCTCAATTCAGGACCGTTCTGAGCTATGTGATTGCCAAAGTCGATTGCGGACATACTTCCGTCCGGTATTCCAAACAATACGGAAAATACCTGGACACGGCAAAGCTGCCTCAGTTTCCCCTGATCCTGAAATTCTGGAAGGATACGATGGTGGTGGTCGCCAATCTCAACCGGAGGGACAGCCTCCTGAAAAGGGGTACGATCATCGAAAGCATCGATGGATGGACGGCTGCGCGGCTGAGGGATACGTTGTTCAATTACTTCGTTACCGACGGGTACAACCTTACCGGCAAATATCAATACCTGAGTTCAGGTTTCAATTTCAGCTTCTGGTACCAGTATGTGATCGGCTTTAAAAACAGCTTCACGATCGATTATCTCGATACAGCCAAGGTCCTGAAAGAAACCCGGATCGCGCTTTATGATCCGAAAGCGGATACGATGAGAAGGGCCCGGCCCTTTCCGGGGCGCCCTCCGCCGGAGCCAGGCCGGAGAAAACCGGAGCCGGGCCGGAGAAGCCGGAAAAACAGGGAGCGGTTCCTCACCCGTAACTTACAGCTCGACAGTGCCACCAATACCGCTTTTATGTCGCTGAACACCTTTGAGAACGGCAATCGTCTCATCCGTTTTTTTCATCGGTCTTTTCAGACCCTGGATGAGAAGAAGGTTAAGAACCTGGTCATCGATGTCCGCTCGAACGGAGGGGGGGACGCCACCAATTCCACCCTGCTTACCCGTTATATCATCGACAAAAAATTCAAGGTGGCCGACTCTCTTTATGCCCTCCGGCGCGCCAGCCGTTATGACAAGTATATCGGGAAAGGTTTTTTATACGACGTCCTCATGGCGGCGGTCAGCCGCAAACGGGCCGACGGCAAATATCATTTCGGTTACTTTGAGCGCCGTCATTACAGTCCGATACAAAAACATCATTTCAACGGGGAGGTCTATATTCTTACCGGCGGCAATTCTTTTTCCGCGACCAGCCTGTTCGCCGGAGCTCTGAAAGGGCAAAAGAACGTGACTCTGGTGGGGGAAGAGACGGGAGGGGGGTATTATGGCAATACGGCCTGGATGATCCCGGATGTAACATTACCTGTTACGGGGATCCGCTTTCGTCTGCCCAGATATCGGCTGGTCGTGGACAGGAACCGGGAAAAAAATGGTCTGGGGGTTTTACCGGATGTCTTCGCCCCGCCCAGTGTGGATGCAATTCTCAAAGGGCTCGATTTCAAAACAGCCAAGGTAAAGGAATTGATCAGCTCACAGGCTGCCGTTAAAAAGTAAAAAATGAAAAAAATATTCTTTTTTTCAGGTCTTCTTCTCCTGGGCGCTGCCCTATCAGCAGCACGGGCACAGGGTTCGGCACCGGTACCAGTTCCCCTCGACTCCGTATCATTGAAGACGCTGAGAGGCCCATTGACCTCCTATAGCGCACTGGCCGGGAAAATACCCGTGATCCTTGTCTGCTTCTGGTCTACAAACTCCGATCCCAGCATCAATGAGCTGAATGCTATCAATAAGCAATACGACAGGTGGAAGCAGCTCGCTTCCTTTAAGCTGATGGCCGTCTGTATAGATCAGGGTACTCTTCTGAACAGAATGCGGCCTACGGCCAATATGAATGAATGGCGGGGTTTCGATGTATGTGCGGATATCAATGGTGACTTGCAGCAGGCCTTGCATTTCACGAACCTGCCCCAATCCGTGATCCTTAAGAATGGGCAGATCGTCTACCAGCAATCGGGGTTCGCAGACGGCACGGAGGACTATCTTTTTTCCAAGATACAGGCGCTGGTGACAAATAAGAGATAGGATTAGGCCACCGGCCGCTTGCTTTTGATCACCCCGGACCATTTCCGTAGTTGGTCGGTCAGCGCTTCGAGCTCGATAGGCTTGCTGATATAATCGTCCATGCCGGCCTGCATGCAATCATCGCGGTCCCCCTGCATGACATTAGCCGTCATTGCAATGATAACGGGTTGTATTTCCAGGCAGCGGCGGAGCATCCGGGTGGCTTCCAGTCCGTCCATTTCCGGCATTTGTACATCCATCAGGATCAGGTCATAGTTTTCATGGCTTACCATTTCCAGCACTTCTTTCCCGTTCCTGGCCAGTTCCGGCCCGTAACCCAGCTTAGTCAGGATCTTCAGGGCTATCCGCTGGTTGACGGGATTGTCTTCTGCTATCAGGATATGCAGGGGATGCTCTTTCGAAAAATCCTGTGACAGGGGCTCTGCCGTTTTTCGTCCGTCGCCATGGCTTCCATGGATATTGGAAATCAGGTTGAGCAATCCATCTCTGAGCAGGTGCTGTTTCACTGGCTTCACCAGTACGCAGGAGAATATCCCTTCCTCTTTTTTATACCGCTCATCCCCTGCCCGGACCAATAGCATGACGGGCATCTCAGGGTTTTGTTCTCTGATGGATTTTGTCAATTGAATGCCGTTCTTTTCCGGCAAATCCATAGAAACGATCACGAGATCAAACCGGGGATTCCCCGATAGTATTTGCAGGGCCCGGGAGGCGGAACCGACGGGAACAGGCGTTGATTTCCATTGTTCCAGCTGCCTGCTGAGAATAGCGAGACCGGTAGCATTGTTATCCACCAACAGAATATGTTTGCCTTCCAGAGCGGCCATACCGGGGTGAAGGAAATTCCGGACAGGCTTTCCGCCCGGATCTACCCGGATGCAGAAAGTAAACACGGTTCCCTTATCCGGCTCACTTTTTACTTCGATCCATCCTTCCATCATCTCTACTAATTTCTTACAAATGACCAATCCAAGCCCGACATTTTCCTGGTCGCCGCCGCTGGTGGAAGTGGCGGCAGGCAACCCTTTGAATATTTCCTCCAGTCTGTTAGCCGGGATACCGATGCCGGTATCGCGCACTTCAAAACATAATTCCAGTTTACCATCTTCCCCTGTCCTTAATAAACGCACCCCTACAACTATTTCGCCCTGGCTGGTGAACCGTACCGCATTTTCAACCAGGTTCATCAATATCTGCCTCAATCGTTTGCTATCTCCCATGATCTGTTCAGGGGTGCTGCTGTCTATATCATATAACAGGTCCAGGCCAGCCGCCCCCGCACTGACGGCAAACATATCCAGGACTTCTTCCAGGCAATTGCGCAGGTCGAAATCCTTGTTTTCCAATTTTTTGCTCTCATTATCGGATTTGGAAAAATTCAGCATGCTGTTCACGAGGATCTGATTGACCGTGGTCAAAAGTGTTTCCCCGCATTGCCGGATGGTCTCCGTATACTCCTGCTGTTCTTTGTTCAGGGGGGTTTCTGCCAGGAGGGTGATCATCCCCAGGACGCCGTTCATCGGCGTACGGATCTCGTGGCTCATGACGGCCAGCAACTGCTGCCTGAATTCTTTGGCCTCTCCGGCCTCCTTGCGGGTTTTTTGTTCTTTCAGTATCGAGCTGTCCAGCCGGTCATGCAGTTCCCCTACCTGTTGTTCCAGCAGGGCATTCCTATCCTCGACGCCATGGAGACGTGTCATATAGAACTGGTAAGCAATATAGAGCATGAAGACTCCGACGCCCGCCAGGAACCACCAGATGGAATAGTTCATTGCAACAACAACAATACCTGCCAGGGAAATAATAATAGAAAATCTTTTCATGGTAAATGGCCTTTAAATAATTAAACCCTTATTTATGATGTTCCCACTCCCGGGTTATCCCCAGTACAAAATATCTTTTATCGTCCATCGGGCTGAAAGCATAAATGGGGAATACCCATTTCCTATAGGATATGTTTACCTGTATACCGGGCTCCCATTTACAGGCTGTCTGATAGAGGCTGGTTTGCTGTAAAGTAAGCCCGGCGTAGAAATAGCTTGTCGCCTGATACCCCAGTTCGGACCAGCTGAACAGGAAATCGCCCTTTTTATTTTCAACCGACGCGGTATATTGTAATACGGAAGAGAAAATAAAATTCTTCCTTTCCAATGTCATGTTCATCCCTATGGAGCCTCCGCGAAATTTCCCCACCACGATGCCCGCCAGCGGAGTGAAGGAATAAGACAGGCTATCCTCCCTGGAAAAGGTTTTGCCGGCGTAGAGGGAAAAGGTCTGTTCCTCTTCATAGTTATACCGGACTTCTCCGTACCAGTGCCTGCTATCCTGGTAATACGCTTTAGATACCAGGGCGGAAATGCCGCTGCCGGAGGAATAATAATATTCTTCGAATCCCGTCCGGGCTTGTCCGTTCGCGGCATTATATGACAGGAATAATATCATAAATAATTTATTGCTCATTTTCAATAAGGATCACTTCGGCGGTAGCCAGCCGGTCCATGATCGAGATATCTTTCAGGTAAGGATTCCAGGAGAAGAGCAGCTCGTCGATCGGTCTCCATAAGACCACCCATGTAAAGACGTCCAGGCTATTGCTAAGTCCTGAATTGATCCGGTTTCCCGCATTTAAAACAAGGGGCGCCAGGCCCTGAAAGACCATAACCACGGCAAGACTTACAAAAAGAAGTGCATAGCTGCGGCGTTTGAATTTCTCAAACGCCGCCTGTTTAAACATTTTTTTTTCCGTGAAATGACGCCGGATCGCATAGACCAGGGGGTCGATATATTCTTTATCCTCCTCGTTTTTATAACAGATCTTATAAATAAAAACGGATTGTCTTTTCGCCGCCAGGATCGTGGTCATGATATAATGCTCGAAGGCATGGTTCAACTGCCTCTTGTAAATGGGGGCGGGATCATGGACATTGAAATAATCATTAATGGCCTGCTGATCCACGGATAGGAAAATAGTGATCTTGGAGGATGGCTTGCTCATAATATACCGGATAGCTATTATTACCTCTAACACACATATATAATCATTTATTAGACACGTATTTGTGTTTCTTTTGGGAATAGGCAAAAACGAACAAAACGCTATATGGTTTCTTGTATTTTACTGTCTTACCCCCTCTTTCGCAAATCCAGAGAAGCAATATTTACGTTGTGACTATAATGATCTGTCGGATCATTATTCTAAATGGTCATGCACTATGGAAAATCAGTTAAGCCCTTCCGAGCAGAAATTAAGGGCGATCATGGCCAATGCGCCGATGGGCCTGGCAGAGATAGACCGGAAGGGCGGCATCGTTCAATTGAATATAAGGGGGGAGGCCATGCTGAGGCCTATAATGTCCGCACATAATATTACTGACAATAACCTATACCCTGTATTACAGATTATGGCCCCCGCAGTACTGGAGAAAATACGGAGTTTTCCGGACGAGGCCGGGCCCATCCTGATCAATGAACTATATCCTTTTTCCCTGCCATCCGGGGGAGAAAGCGCGGAAAGATACCTTAATTATACCGCCAGCCGGGTGCTGCCGGATTGTATCATCGTAGCTATCGATGATATTACGGAAAAGTACCTGGAAGAACATACTACGCAACAGGCCTTATTGGACAGGTCGGTTGCGCAGGGTAAGTTCGAGATTGCCTCCGATGTATTGCATGATATAGGGAATGCGGTAGTAGGCTTTGGATCCTACCTGACCCGTATCAGGCGTTCGCTGGAGCAGAGCAACCCGGATAATTTGAAGAACCTGGCCGGTTTTTTCGCTGCGCAGCAAACAGTCCTGGCCGGTGCTATTGGAGAAGCGAAAGCCGGCGCTGTCGTAAGTATGCTCAACAGCATAACAGAAGCGCAAAAGGCCAACCAGGAAGAAATAAGCAAATCTATTACGGAACAGCTCAATATTATCTCTCATATCCAGGAAATACTGAATATCCAGCGTCAGTATGTGAATGGCCATGAACTACAGGAAAGGAAGCCATTAAACCTCCGGGGCATTATAAATGATTGTCTTTCAATGCTATTTGCCTCTATGGACAAAAGAGCGATCGCTCTTTCCCTGGATGTCCCTGCTGAATTGCCTGCTGTTAAAGGGGATCGCACCAGGCTCATGCAGGTTGTCCTGAATGTGCTTAAGAACAGCATAGAAGCGATCGATATGCAGGCAGCGGAAAAAACCATTTCCATCCGGGCGCATATACAGGACGATTGGCTGGTCCTCCAGGTGCAGGACAGCGGCAATGGCTTTGACGAGGCGGCAGGGAGGCAGCTTTTTGAACGGGGGTTCACCACTAAATCCTCCGGTACGGGTCTTGGACTGAATAACTGCCGCGCCATTATAGAAAGCCATGCCGGCATGATCACTATTACCAGTGAAGGGCCCGGAAAGGGGGCGCTTACAACTATCAAACTTAAAAAATAACAGATTATGAAAGAAGCCGCGAATACCGCCGTTTTAGTGATCGATGATGAAGAAATGGTGAGGGATAATATAGAAGAGATCCTGACGCCCAGGAAAAACAGCGCCGAAAGCGAAAGTGTCAGCATGGCTGCCAGTATATTATTCGATGGGCCGACCCAAACCTTGCTGGCGCCCCGCACCGGCAATATTCCGAATTTTACCGTGCACAAGGCTTCCAACGGGATGGAAGGGGTCGAGCTGGTAAAAAAATCGGTGACCGAGGGCCGTCCTTATGCCGTTATTTTTTTGGATATGCGTATGCCCGGGTGGGACGGTATGGAGACGGCCATCCAGATCCGAAAATACGACAGCAAGGCAGAGATCATTTTTGTGACGGCATTCAGCGACCGGTCTATCGATGATATCATAGCGAGGGCGGGACAAAACGTCGGTTATCATTGCAAGCCCTATGCTTCAGAGGAGATCACGCAGCTGGCTACCAAGGCCGTTACCGACTATAACAAGCTACGCAACCTGGAAAAACTGATCGAAGCCATTTCTTCCATCAGCTTAAACGAGCAGCAGCTCGCTTCTTTGCTGCACAATATACTGGACCAGCTGGCCACTTATGTAGAGACGGATATGGCCCTGCTGGGAAAAGTGCATGATGATTCCCTGTACGAAAAAATATTCAGCATCGGGCCTGTGGAAGGAAAGATAAACATGGAGGATTTGATCACCCGGGTCAAATCCGCCGATATTCCCGATGGAGAAGTCGTGCAGCTGGAGGACATCGTGCTGGCCCGGCTGGACAACTATACCATCTTTGCCGTCTTGAAAAAAGCGGAAAAGTTAAAGACGGAAAAGCTATACCTGCTGAAGCTGTTCGTGCTGAATGCCGCCAAAGCCATCCGTAATGCGGAGTTGCGTGAAAAATTATTGCAGAAAGAAAAGCTCTCTGCTGTAGGTAATGCGGTCAGCATGATGATGCATGATCTCCGCTCGCCCATCAAGAATATAAAAAGCCTGACCGGCCTGATGCGGGATGACGATATACATAGTGAATGGCTCGATATGATCGACGAGTGTGGCGTGCAGGCTTCGGAAATATTCGAGGATTTCCTGGACTTCATTAGAGATACCCCGGTGAAGAAAGTACCGGTAAACCTGGATAAGGTCATCGATGACGGCATTAAGCTGGCGGAAGCCCGGAATACCCGGGAAAAGGTGACCATTCACAAAAGTGTTTCGTCGGGTATCGTTTTGGGTGGCGATGAAAGCAAGCTCAAAAGATCCATTATGAACCTGGTAAACAACGCCATGGATGCCTTATTGGATAATAAGGTGAGCAGTCCCGTCATAACTATTTCGGCGGCGCCGGACCAAACGGGTAAACAGGTGTCGATAACTATCCGGGACAATGGGCCGGGCATTCCCCCGGAGATCATGAAAACGATCTTCGATCCCTTCGTCACGAGGAAGAAAGCCAATGGCACCGGCCTGGGGCTGGCTATTGTAAAACAATACATTACCGCACATGGTGGTACTATAACAGTGGAAAATGACAACGGCGCTGTATTTACCATTCTTTTGCCTATGCTCTAGTCTTTATGCCTGTTTGCAGTAACCGGGCGGAGCCCGGTTGTGAACAAGGCCCAATTCAATATCGTATGCTCAAAAGTCTTTTCCATATAAATTTGATCCGTTGCCTCTTCTGGGTTTTATTCCAGCTAACGGGTCTTATCGCCGTTGCACAAAAGCAGCAGCTGCAATTTGAGCATTTAGGGACGGCCCAGGGGCTCTCCCAGAGCAATGCAAGCTGCATTTTGCAGGATAGCCGCGGTTTCATCTGGGTGGGCACACAGGACGGATTGAACAGGTATGATGGGTATGAGTTCACCATTTATAAGAACAGGGCCGGAGATCAGAATAGCCTCAGCAATAACGGCATTAAAAATATCCTGGAGGATTCCCGGGGCAATATCTGGATAGCTACCTGGGGTGGTGGGCTGGACCGGTTCGACCGGGAAAAGAACCGGTTTATTCATTATAAGCATGATCCCAAAAATACCAATAGTCTCTCCGATGACTTTGTGGATTGCATCATGGAAGACAAAGCCGGCAATTTATGGATCGGCACTTACCAGGGCGGCCTGAACAGGATGGATCCCCGTACGGGCCGGTTCACGGCCTATACTTATAATCCGGGCGACAGCAATAGCCTGAGTGATAATTATGTCATTAGTGTTTTTGAAGACAGCCGCCATCGCATCTGGGCCGGTACGAGTGGCAGCGGCCTGAACCTGCTGGATAGAACAACAGGCCGGATTACCCGTTTGCAGCACAATGACCGGGTAAAGGAATCCCTGGCCAATAACACCGTCACTTCCCTGTACGAAGACAACGACCATCATTTGTGGATCGGAACGAGGGGCGGCGGGCTGGATCTGCTGGAAGAAGCCGGCGGGTTCCGGCATTTTAAAAATGATCCGCACAATCCCAATAGCCTGGCGCGGGATGTAGTATTCTGCCTGGTAGAGGATGACAGGAATAATTTATGGATCGGCACGGAGAACGGGGGATTGAGCATCCTGGACCTTCGGACGGGCGCATTCACCAATTATAAACACGATGATATCGATAATACGAGCCTGAGCAACAATTCGATCTATTCCCTCTGTAAAGATGCGCAAAACAATCTGTGGGTGGGAACTTACAGCGGGGGCATCAACTTATGTAACAGGACCGCCAATCAATTTGCCTGCTACCGGCATGACAGCAATCCGCAGGGGCTTGCCAACAACAGCATCCTCAACTTCCATGAGAATCCCGATGGCAGGATCTGGATCGCGACGGATGGCGGGGGCGTGGATCTGTTCGATCCCCAAAAGGGGGAGTTCACTCATTTTACCCACCGGCACAATGACCCGAACAGTATTTGCGGGAACTATGTCCTCTGCGTACAGAAAGACGCCGACAATAATATCTGGATGGGTACCTGCATGGATGGAACGACGGTATACAATCCCTCGAAAGGGACATTCCGGCAGATAAAGAACATACCTGGGGACTCCTCCTCTATCAGCGGTGACAATGTACCTGTCATGGCCCTCGATAAAGATAAGGCGTTGTGGATCGGCACCTACGGGGGCGGCCTGGACCTTTACGACCGGGGGAAAGGGACTTTTCTCCGGTACAGACATGACAGCGCCAATGCCAATACGATCAGTAGTGACCGGGTGTCCTGCCTGCTGGGGGATAGTGAGGGCGGGTTATGGATCGGGACCTTCGATCACGGTCTCGACAGGTTCGATAAAAAGACGAAAACGTTCACCCATTACCAGCATGGCAATAGCAACAGCCTGAGCAGCAACTCCATAAACGCTGTCTACGAGGATCACCGGCACAATCTATGGATCTGTACGGCTGCCGGTCTGAACTTCCTGGATCAGCATACTGGTCATATCATCGCCTATTCTACAAAAGAGGGGCTGCCCGGCGCCATGACCTTCGGCATCCTGGAAGATAATAAAGGGAATTTATGGATCAGTACCAATAATGGGCTCTCCCGATTCAATCCCGGGAGCAGGGTCTTTATGAACTTCTCGGCGGCGAATGGATTGCAATCCAACGAATTTAAATCCCATTCCTGTTTTAAAAGCACTTCGGGAGCCCTGTATTTCGGCGGCGTCAATGGATTTAATGCGTTTTTTCCTGATAGTATAAAAGAAATTTCTTTTGTGCCTCCATTGATAATCACGGGTTTCCAGATCTTCAATAAAGAAGTACCTATTTCCAGCGGCGATACCCTTGCCTCCCCGTTAAAAAAGGCTATTACGGAGACCCGGGAAATCACGCTGTCTTATAAGAGCTCTGTCCTATCCTTTGCGTTTGCGTCCCTCAACTATACCATTCCTGAAAAAAAACAGTATGCCTATATGCTGGAGGGATTTGACAAAAAATGGAATAATATCGGCAGCCGTCGTATCGCCACGTATACCAACCTGGACCCTGGCGATTATACTTTCAAAGTGAGGGGTTTGAACAATAATGGAAGCTGGTCACCAGGTACTACCGATATCCGGCTTACCATCACACCTCCTTTCTGGCAAACCTGGTGGTTCAGGTTGCTGGCCATACTCGGCATTACCGGGGCAGCGGTCAGCATCCACAGGATCCGCATGGGTGTCATACAGGGGCAGAAAAAGAAACTGGAGCAACAGGTCGCCTCCTTACTGGATAAGGCGGTGGCGCAGGGCAAGTTTGAGATTGCATCGGATATCCTGCATGATATAGGGAATGCGGTGGTGGGTTTCGGATCCTATCTGACCCGTATCAGGCGATTGCTGGGGGACAGCAACCGGGACGACCTGAAAAACCTGGCCGGCTTTTTTGAAGCGCAGCGACCCGCCATGGCCACTGCTATCGGGGAGGCCAAAGCAAATGCCGTGGTAACGCTGCTCAACGGCATCGCGCAAACGCAAAGCAGCAATCAGGAGGAAATACGCAATTCCATCAGTGAGCAGCTCAATATTATCACCCGCATCCAGGAAATTCTGAATATTCAGCGGCAGTATATCACCGGGGCGGAGAGCCAGGAAAGAAAGCCGGTGAACCTTCGGAGCATTATCAATGATTGCATGTCCATGCTTTTTGCCTCCGTAGATAAAAATGCTATCGCCGTCTCTTTAGATTTCCCGGATGAGCAATCTGCCATAAAAGGAGACCGGACCCGGCTGATGCAACTGATGCTGAATGTATTTAAGAACAGCATTGAAGCGCTGGAGACGAATGCTCCTGTAAAGACCATCTCCCTCCGGATGCAGCGGCAAGAAGATCTGTTGACGCTACTGGTTCAGGATAGCGGCAGCGGTTTCGATGAAGCAACGGCCGGCCGGCTGTTCGAGCGGGGATTTACGACCAAATCCTCCGGTGCGGGGCTGGGGCTGTACAATTGCCGGACCATTGCGGAGAGTCATGATGGCAGTATTGCCCTCACCAGTGAAGGGCCCGGAAAGGGGGCGCTTACCACGATCCGGTTCAAGGTTTAGATCTGTTCCTGCAAAGAATTACATTTTTCCTAATTCTTTGCAGGAATTCATTATCTGATAGTAATCCAATATAGTATGTTTAAGCATTGTTATTGTTATTTTACAAATAGGGCCTACTGCCTCTTCTGGGTTTTATTCCAGCTAACGGGTCTTATCGCCGTTGCACAAAAGCAGCAGCTGCGATTCGAGCATTTAGGGACGGCCCAGGGGCTCTCCCAGAGCAATGCAAGCTGTATTTTGCAGGATAGCCGCGGTTTCATCTGGGTGGGCACACAGGACGGATTGAACAGGTATGATGGGTATGAGTTCATCGTTTACAAGAACAACCCCGGAGATCAGAATAGCCTCAGCAACAACAACATTAAAAATATCCTGGAGGATTCCCGGGGGAATATCTGGATAGCTACCTGGGGGGGTGGGCTGGACCGGTTCGACCGGGAAAAGAACCGGTTTATTCATTATAAGCATGATCCCAAAAATGCCAATAGTCTCTCTGATGACTTTGTGGATTGCATCATGGAAGACAAAGCCGGCAATTTATGGATCGGTACTTACCAGGGCGGCCTGAACAGGATGGATCCCCGTACGGGCCGGTTTACGGTCTATACCTATAACCCGGGCGACAGCAACAGCCTGAGCGATAATTATGTCATTACTGTTTGTGAAGATAGCCGCCATCGTATCTGGGCGGGCACGAATCGCAGCGGCCTCAACCTGCTGGACGGGGTGACGGGCCGGTTTACCCGTTTGCTGCACAATGACCGGGTAAAAAGTTCCCTGGCCAGTAATGCCATCACTTCCCTGTACGAAGACAACGATCATCATTTGTGGGTCGGAACGAGGGGCGGCGGGCTGGATCTGCTGGAAGAAACCGGCGGGTTCCGTCATTTTAAGAATGATCCGCACAATCCCAATAGCCTGGCGCGGGATGTGGTCTTCTGCCTGACGGGGGATGACAGGAATAATTTATGGGTGGGCACGGAGAACGGGGGATTGAGCATCCTGGACCTTCGGACGGGTGCATTCACCAATTATAAACACGATGATATCGATAATACCAGCCTGAGCAACAATTCGATCTATTCTATCTGTAAAGATGCGCAAAACAACCTGTGGGTGGGCACTTACAGCGGGGGCATCAACTTATGTAACAGGACCGCCAATCAATTTGCCTGCTACCGGCATGACAGCAATCCGCAGGGGCTTGCCAACAACAGCATCCTCAGCTTCTGTGAAAATCCGGATGGCAGGATCTGGATAGCGACGGATGGTGGTGGTGTGGAGTTGTTCGATCCCTCAAAAAGAGTGTTCACTCATTTTACTCACCGGCACAATGACCCGAACAGTATTTGCGGGAATTATGTCCTCTGCGTACAGAAAGACGCCGACAATAATATCTGGATGGGTTCCTGTATGGACGGAACGACGGTATACAATCCGTCGAAAGGGACATTCCGCCACATAAAGAACAGGCCCGGGGATTCTTCCTCTATTAGCGGCGACAATGTATCGGTCATGACCCTGGATAAGGATAAGGAGTTGTGGATCGGCACTTACGGCGACGGGCTGAACCTGTATGACCGGGGGAAAGGGAACTTTCTCCGGTTCAGGCACGACGATGCCAATACCAATACGATCAGTAGTGACCGGGTGTTATCCCTGCTGGGGGACAGCAAGGGCAACTTATGGATCGGGACCCACGATAAGGGGCTGAACCTCTTCGATAAAAAAACAAAAACAGTTACTCATTTTGTCCATGACAACAATAAGAACAGCCTTAGCCGTAACAGGGTCGATTGTATCTATGAGGATCCCCGGGGTCTGATATGGATCGGCACCAATTCCGGTCTTGACTGCCTGGACCCGCGAACGCTTCGTTTTACGAACTATTTTATCCGGGATGGATTGCCGGGTGATATCATTTTCAGTATCCTCGGAGACGAAAAAGGGAATTTATGGATCAGCACTGACAATGGTCTTTGTATGTTCCGGCCGGATGCGGGAACCTTTAGCAATTTCTCCGTTGCCGACGGCCTGCAGTCCGATGAGTTCAAGGCACATTCAGCTTTAAGAAGCCGGACGGGCAGGATGTATTTCGGAGGAATAAACGGTTTCAACGCGTTTTTCCCTGATAGTATCCGGAAGGACCCCTTTGACCCCCCCCTGATGATCACCCATTTCCAGGTATTTAATAAGGAGGTTCCCATCGCCCGCGATGAAAAGGATCCATCTCCGTTGAAAAAAGATATTTCTGTGACCAGCGCGATCACCCTGCCCTATGACCAATCCGTATTCTCCTTTGATTTTGCCTCCCTGAACTATACGAACCGGGAAAAGAAGCAATACGCATACAGGCTGGAGGGTTTTGACAAAGACTGGAATAATATAGGTGTGAAGCATACTACTACTTATACGCATCTGGATCCGGGAAAATATATCTTCCGGGTCAGGGGCTTGAAAAATAATGGGCAATGGTCTTCCCGTATTATCTCTCTTGAACTCATTATCACGCCGCCTTTCTGGATGACCTGGTGGTTCCGGCTATTGATCGGCGCCTGCGTCGTGACCGTGGCCGTTGTTTTTTACCGGCTTCGTGTCAGGATCATTAAGGGGCAGAAAAAGGCATTGGAACGACAGGTGCAGGAGCGGACAGGACAACTGAGAACCTCCATTAAAGAAGAGCAAAAAGCCCGACGGGATGCCGAGCAGGCTAATAGGGCTGCGCAAAAAGCTTATCGGGAAGCTGAGCAGGCTAATCTTGCCAAAAGCCTGTTCCTCGCTACGATGAGTCATGAGATCCGGACTCCCATGAATGGGGTCATTGGAATGGCTGCCCTGCTGGCTGAGACCACCCTTACTGTGGAACAGCAGGAATATGCAGATACGATCCGCAGTTGCGGCGAAGGCCTTATGAATGTCATCAACGATATTTTAGATTTTTCCAAGATCGAGTCCGGCAACATGGAATTGGAGGAAAAAAACTTTGACCTGCGGGTCTGTATCGAGGAGGTCCTGGACCTGTTTGCCGGCAAAGCGGGGCAGGCAGGATTGGACCTGGTGTACCAGATCGATTGTAATGTTCCGCCAAATATTATAGGGGACTCGTTCCGATTGAGGCAGATATTGATGAATCTCGTCGGGAATGCGCTCAAGTTCACCCGGCACGGAGAGGTCTTTGCAGGAGTGCATTTTCTGAAAGCCCATCCGGATGGGAGGATAGAGATCGGCTTCGAGATCAGGGATACCGGGATCGGTATTCCCGCCGATAAGATCGGGCGTCTTTTCAAGCCATTTTCCCAGGTAGATTCTTCCACTACCCGGAAGTATGGGGGTTCGGGGCTGGGCCTGGTAATCTGCGAGAAGCTCATAAAATTGATGGGGGGGCAAATCGGGGTGGAAAGTCAACCCGGGGAGGGGGCCTCTTTCCGTTTCAACATCCTGGTAAAGCCCGGTATCGGTCCTATAAGGACCTATGTAAATAGCAATATGGCCGGGCTTGAAGGCAAACAGGTGCTGGTGGTGGATGATAATTCAACTAACCGGAACATTCTCCGCAATCAACTGAAGCAATGGAATTTGGTTCCCACCCTGGCTGATTCCGGTAAGGCGGCGCTGGAGGTTTTATCGCAGCATCCGGTTTTCGACCTGGTCATTACGGATATGCAAATGCCGGAAATGGATGGCGCTCAACTGGCCGAAGCAATCCGGCAGCAATACCCTGGCATCCCTATCGTCCTGTTAAGCTCTGTAGCCCATGAACATAACAAATACAATCCGGACCTTTTTCACTCTGTGTTGACGAAGCCTGTCAAACAACGCCTGCTCTGCGAACACCTTCTCAACGCATTGCGGCAACGGCAATCGCAAATACGACAGAAACAGCCGGCCAAGAACAAATTACAGCCGGATCTATCCAAAAAATATCCCTTGCGGATACTGATCGCAGAAGATAATCTTATCAACCAGATGCTGATCCTGCATATTCTTCATAAGCTGGGATATGACCCTGAAGCCGTCGAAAACGGGCAGAAGGCTTTAGAGGCCGTAAATCAGAAATCATATGATCTTATATTAATGGACGTACAAATGCCGGAGATCGACGGGCTGGAAGCCACAAGGATCATCCGCCGGCTTCCGGGGAAGCAGCCTGTAATCATTGCCCTGACGGCTAACGCCATGCAGGGTGATCAGGAAGAATGTTTACGGGCAGGCATGAATGATTATTTAAGTAAACCGGTCAGACTGGAAGAATTGGTGGCCCGGTTGGAGAAATGGGCTACCCCGGGATTGGGTTCACCCCTCACCATCCACGATCACCTGCAATAAGTTCATTTGTTCATCCAAAAGGACAAAATCGGCCTGGGCCCCGGGCTGGATAGTGCCCCATTTTTTTTCAAGGCCCATGACGGTTGCCGGGTAGAGAGATGCCATCCGGAGGGCTTCCGGCAGTGGGATGCCCACTTTCTCCACGCCATTCTTTACCGCCTGCAGCATGGTGAGGGCGGACCCGGACAGGGTTCCATCCGGCAGGGTATACCGATCTCCTTTGAAGACATGGACATAGTCTCCGTAAGAGACTTCGGTTACTGCATCGGTTATAAAGAACAGGCGTTCCTGCATTATTTTCTTACTGATGCGGACGGAGGCGAAATCCACGTGAATACCATCGCAGACGATGCTGCTCCTGACGTCCGTGTGATCGTATATGGCGCCGACCATGCCCGGTTCCCTGCCTTGCAAGGGAGACATAGCATTAAAGAGATGGGTGGCGGCGGGTATTCCCTGGTAAAAGCCGTTGATGGCCTGGCCGTATCTGGCATTGCTGTGGCCGGCTGAAACAACGATATTATCTTTTCGCAACAATTCGATACAGGCGGGGTCGCATTGCTCCGGCGCCAGGGTCATCATTTTAAAAACCCCTTTTCCTCTTTCGAGGAGGAGCTGGATCTCGTCGGTAGTCGGCTTTTTGATAAATCTTTCTACATGGGCCCCTTTCTTCTCCGGGTTGATATAGGGTCCTTCGAGATGGACGCCCAGGAGGCCTTTGCCTCCGCCCCTGTGATATGTTTTCACCACGTCCATTGCCTGCATGAATTTCTCTATGGAATTGGTGGCCAGGGTGATGAGGAACTGGGTGCAGCCTCCCTGAAGGCAATATTCGTATACGGCTTCCAGGGACTGCGTCGTTAATTCCGCGGAGAACAGCTGTCCATTGCCGCCATAGATCTGCAAATCTACAAAGGCGGGCGCCAGCATATAACCTGAAAGTTGCCGGTGGCGGTAATCCGCCGGAATTTCGGATACCGCGACGATATCCACCACTTTGCCTTCTCTGACCAGGACGGCTTTGCCCGTCTGAATTTCCTGTCCCGTAAAGATCTCCCGGGCGATAAATGCCGTTGCCATACAGTTGTTTTATGTTTTTCGCCGAAGGGTCGGCCCGGCCCTGTGGGCCACTATGGTTCTATTGAGAAATGATCCGCATCCCGCCAAAAGGGGAAGCGGCTCCGCACTTCTTCCAGTTTTTCTTTCTGCAGGGTAGCCGTAAAAATAGTTTCTTCCTTTAACCCATGGTATAATACTTCGCCCAGGGGGTCTATAATCATAGAGTCCCCGCTATGGGCGATCTTATTCCCGTCCTCTCCGACGCGATTGACTCCCACAACATAAGATTGATTCTCAATGGCCCTGGCCTGAAGCAGGGTCTTCCAGGCATGGCTGCGGCGTTCCGGCCAATTGGCAACATAGATGAGCAGATCGTATTCGGGACTGTCCTGCGGCGAGCCGGCCAGGCCGGCGGGCTGGGCCGGGGCTAATCCGGCAATGCTGTTTGGCGCCTGCCGGCTCCATACCGGGAAGCGCAGGTCATAGCAGACCAGCAGGTTGACCTTCCAGCCTTTTACGGAGGCGATCAGTCTTTTGTTCCCGGCCGTATAATGTTCATCTTCTCCTGCATAGGCGAAACGATGGCGCTTATCATAATATCCGTATTGTCCGTTGGGCAGCATCCAGATCAGGCGGTTGAAATAATGTCCTTCTTCTTCAATGATCAGGCTGCCGGTGAGGATGATCCTCTTTTGGGCGGCGATCTTTTTCATCCAATTCAGCGAGGGGCCGTCCATCCGCTCGGCCAGCAGCTCCGGTTTCATACTGAAGCCGGTACTGAACATTTCGGGCAGCACGACGATTTCCGTGTTCTCGCGGATCCCATTGATCTTATCGGCAAAGCGTTGCAGATTAGCCGCCTTGTCTTCCCAATGAAGATGAGCTTGTATGGTTGTGATCGTAAGTGTAGACATGCGGCTGCAAAATAAGAAATTCCCGGGTCAGTCCCCATCTGCCAATGCATCGGCTTGCCGGATAGCTTCACTGACCAGTCCCGACTCATATCCCTTCTGTAATAAATAATCCTGCAGTTTTTTGCGGCGGATAAAGGGTTGGGGTTCATCCCGGAGGGTCTCCCACTTTCCTTCGGCCAGTTTGGCCAGGGTTCGGAGATAGTCCTCCCCGTCGATGGCGGCCAGGGCCTTCTTAATACAATATTCTCCTACCTGCTTTTGTTTTAATTCGTAGCGGATTTTTACCCGGCCCCACTGTTTCATGCGAAACCGGCCGCCGGCAAACTGGATGGCATAACGCTCCTCATTAAGGTAATTTTCTTCGATAAGGCGGGAAATGGCCTCTTCCACGTCTTTTTTTCCAAGGCTAAAAGAATAAAGCTTTTCCTTCACTTCCTGGTGACAACGCTCCTGGTAAGCGCAATAATGCCTGGCTTTCTGGAGGGCCTGCTCGATGGTCAGTTGTTGTCGCCGGATCATAAATGTACAGGCGAAATTACGATAATGGGAGAAATCTTGGCGGTTAACCAACGAATCAGTAGTTTCGCCACAAAGACACATTCCATGAAGTTTATCGTTTCCTCTTCGGCATTATTGAAACAATTGCAACAGATCAGCGGCGTTATCAATGCGAATACCGTTTTGCCTATTTTGGAAGACTTTTTGTTTGAGGTCGAAAAGAACAAACTGACCGTAGTCGCCACCGACCTGGAAACCGTGATGAAGATACATATGGATATTGAAGCGAAAGACACGGGTAAGGTTTGTATCCCGGCTAAGATCCTGATAGACTCCCTGAAGAATATCCCGGATCAGCCTCTCACTTTCAATATTGATAAGCACTTTGCCGTAGAGCTTACCAGCGATAACGGGAAATATAAGGTCATGGGTGAAAACCCGGACAATTTTCCGAAGGAGCCCGCCACCGACGAAACGACGTCCTTTACGGCGACCTCTTCCGCCCTGGTAACTGCTATCAACAAGACTTTATTTGCCGTAAGCAATGATGACCTCCGTCCTGCGATGACAGGGGTTTTCTTTGAAATGGATAAAAAGGGGCTACAGTTCGTCGCAACGGATGCCCATCGCCTGGTCCGTTACAAACGTACCGATATCAGCTGTCCCAAGAGCGACTCCCTGATCGTTCCGAAAAAGCCGCTGAACCTGTTGAAATCCGCCCTTCCTGATAACCAGGACGAGATTACCATCAGCTATAACAGCAACCATCTTTTCGTTAGCCATGGCACTACGCAGATGAGCTGCCGGCTGATCGATGCCCGTTTTCCCGATTACAAAGTGGTCATCCCGGCCGACAACCCCTATAAACTGGTGGTGAGCCGGAATGATTTTCAGAGCGCCCTTCGCCGGGTGAGCATTTTTAGTAACAAGAGTACCAACCAGGTCGTCTTGAATATCCAGGGCAGCGAATTACAGCTGACCGCGCAGGACGTTGACTTCTCATTCGAAGGGAATGAGCGCATGAAATGCCAGTATGACGGAGAAGACCTGGCCATCGCCTTCAATGCCCGCTTCCTTATAGAAATGCTGGCTTCCACGCATTCCGACGAGGTAAGGATGGAGCTGTCCACCCCTACCAAGGCAGGGATCATCAAGCCCAGCGAACAGGACGAGAACGAAGAAGTGCTGATGCTGGTGATGCCGCTGATGCTGAATAGCTAGGCCGTGTGAGCCGGGCGGGGACGTCGATAATGCCGGGATCAATTGTCATCTGAAAGATGAATACATGATCACGCTGGATCCCTTTCTCAGTCCTGCCATGGGGGGCATGAAACTAATGGTTTACCCTAGCCAGGCGCAGCGGGCTATCGAGCTGCTGGAAGAGAGGGAAAAATGAGTTTTTTTTCGTTACCTTTCTGGTAAATCGTGGGATATGGAACCGCTTGTCCATTATTTCGAACATATCCAGTCCTGGCAACGCTCATTGATCCTGGCCGGAGGGCTCTTATTCTTCTGGATCCTGGAGGGCTTTGTTCCTTTATTCCGGTTCCATTACCGCAAAATGCGTCACGCGGGGCTCAATCTCTTTTTCACGTTTACGACCATCCTGATCAATTTCGCCTTTGCCGCTCTTATTATTGGCGCCAGTCATTATTTTTCTCAACACAAGATCGGCCTGCTCTGGTTATATCCGCTTCCTCTTTGGCTGATGGCCCTGGCAGGGCTGCTGCTGCTGGACTTTATCGGCGCCTGGCTTATTCACTGGCTGCAACACCAGGTAAAATGGATGTGGAAGTTTCACCTGATCCATCATAGCGATACCTGGGTGGATACCACCACTGCTAACCGCCATCACCCGGGAGAAAGTGTCTTCCGCGCTCTTTTTACCCTGCTGGCGGTGGTCCTTACCGGCGCTCCGGTCTGGCTGGTCTTTCTTTATCAATCCTTATCGGTGCTCTTCGCCCAGTTCAATCACGCCAATATCTCTCTGCCGAAGGGGTTGGACAAAGCCATTGCCTGGATCATCGTCTCGCCCGACATGCATAAAGTGCATCATCATGCAGAGCAGCCTCTTACAGATACCAACTATGGAAATATTTTTTCTCTTTGGGATCGCCTTTTCCGGACCTATGTATATGTGAACGACACCCGGTCCCTGCATTATGGAATCGATACTTATCCCAGGGAAGAGGAGCATAACAGGATGGGGAAACTATTGCAGATACCTTTCGGAGAATACCGGCCTCCTGCCGGGGGGAAGTTCAGCGGGCGCGAGCCTAAGCAGGAAGGAGTGTAATAATGGCGGGTTCTCCCGGATTGACGATGCCGGGCTGCCGGCCGGGTTATTGTTGCTGCTGCTGTTGCTGCATTTCCAGGTACCGTTGATAGGAATTCCGTTCCGGCTCATTACCCGGGCTGGCCGGCTGGGGTGTCAGGACGGTTGCGACTTCATCGGTCGTTTTGCCATTCTCATAAGATACCGAAACGCCGACTTCCAGCGACTGACCGGCCGTTCCTTTATAGGTGCCTTTTACCGGGGAGCAGTCGGAAAAGCTGCGGCCAACGGCCAGGCGTACGTGCAGGTCTTCGACCAGGCAATTATTGGTAGGGTCGAGGCCGACCCATCCGTTAAAGGGAATATATGCTTCGATCCAGGCATGCGTGGCGCCCTCACCTCTCATTCCGTTCTGGTTGGGGCAAATATACCCGCTGACATACCGGGCCGGGATATGGAGATGACGTAATAATATCAGCAGGATATGGGCGAAGTCCTGGCAGACGCCGGCCTTTAAATCCCAGATTTCATCGAGGGTCGTCTCCACCGTGGTGACTCCTTTGATATATTTGAAGTGATCGTATACATAGGTTCTTAGCCGCTCGGCCGCTTCCAGGGGTTTGAGGGTTTTGGTTTTGTCCGCCTGGGCGTTCTCCAGGATCTCCGTCCGATGCGCAAAATACTCCTGTTTTAGAAAGTCGATATACGGTACCTGCCAGCGAGCCTGCTCCAGGTGGTTCCATTGTTCTTCTATTCCTGCCTCGTTATTGATGGGGGGCCTGGATTTGGTGATCACGTCCAGCTTTGAATCGATCGTCAGGGAGATATGCGACTCCGCATTGGTAAAAGACCCGATTTCATTGTCATAATAATCCTTGTAGATATCTACTGTCGGGTCTCCGGTGATAGTGAGCTCCTGATTCAGCACTTCCTGGTATTCGTCCTGGATGGGAAAAAGGACGATCTGGTTGGCGCTGTCCCTGACGGGGCCTTCATACGTGTACTTCGTTATGTGATGGATATTAAAACGGGGCATCCGGTTATTTGATGAATTATAGAGTTAAAGTCCTGGTTGCTGGGCCGCCCTGGCAGGGTGGAGAAACAAAACTATGTGTATGCAAAGTAATATTGGTTGAATGCGTTCCCTACTTCGTAGAGTTCCTCTTTCACCCCATTGAGGTAGGCGTGGAGTCCCTGCTGCATGATCGACTCTACCGTGGAATATTTCACTTTGCTCCGGATCTTTCCGATCATAAAGTCGATCTTCTGGTAGCCTTCTTTATTCCGCCCGGTTCTCAGTCTTTCAAATTTGCTGTGGAGCTGGTTGATGGAATAGATAATTGACCGGGGGAAATCCTCGTTCAGAACGATCTGTTCCACGACGTTTTTGGCGTCGAAGGCGCTCCGGTAGGTTTTCAGGTAAAGCTCATACCCGGAGATCGACAAAAGCAGGTATTTCCAATAGGTCGTATCCGTCTTGGCAAAATCATAGTCGACGTCACTGAATTTTACATCCAGGATATCCGCCGACTGAACGCCTCTTTCGAGGAATTTGCCGATGTTAAGAAAGGCATATCCTTCGCCGCGGGCCATGGTGACGTCTGCGGTTCCGTAATAGAGCAGGCCTTGCCTGATCAGGATGTCCAGGATCGTGACAGGGTCTTCTTTATGAAAGCCTTTTCCCAGCTGTTCGTCCCGGATGGTATGATAAAAATCGTTGAGGCACTGCCATAATTCCTTCGTGATATGGTCCTGCACGCTCCTGGCATTTTCCCGGGCGCGGGTGATGATGCTCAGCACGGAATTACTGTTTTCCCGATCCGTAACCATATACTGCAGGACGGCGCGTGTGTCTTTGGCAATGGCCGTCGCTTTTTCGTCATCGAGGTAGGTAAAGATCTGCAGGACGGGCTTCCAGGAAAATTCCTGAAAATCGTCTTGTGAAGAGGCATAATTGATCCGGAGCATCCGGAGGATTCCATCTGCTCTTTCCATATAACGGCTCATCCAATATAAACTGTCGGCAACCCGGCTTAGCATTCTTTGTAAATGATTTTGAATTTAAATAATTTCTCTTTCTGGTTTCCCGACGACCGGTGGGGTCCTACCCTGCCAATACCCAGGTATCTTTACTTCCGCCGCCCTGTGAGGAGTTCACGACCAGGGACCCTTCCCGAAGGGCCACTCGCGTCAGGCCGCCGGGCACAATCTGGATGCCTCCCGGGCCGCAAAGGGCATAGGGTCGCAGGTCTATCCGGCGGGGTTTTAGTTTGCCATTCATATAGCAGGGGGCAGAAGACAGGTTAATGATCGGCTGGGCAATATATTGCCGGGGGTCTTTCACGATGGCCTCCCGGTACCGGGCGATCTCTTCGTCGCTGGCGGTATGGCCCATCAGCATGCCATAACCCCCGCTCTCGTTGGTTTTCTTGATCACCATATTATTCATATTGCCGAAAACATGTTCCCGCTCCTCGGGATTCCCCAACTGGTAGGTCGGTACATTTTTCAGGATCGGCTCCTCATTCAGGTAATAGCGGATCATGGCTGGTACATAGGTATAAATGGCCTTGTCATCCGCCACTCCATTTCCGATGGCATTGACGATAGCGACATTGCCTTTGCGATAAGCGCTCATAATACCTGCCACCCCCAGCATGCTGTCAGGGTTAAAGACCAGGGGATCCAGAAATTCATCGTCTACTCTCCGGTAGATCACATCCACCTGTTGCAGTCCGGAGGTCGTTTTCATATAGACCCGGTGGTTGTCGACGACCAGGTCTCGTCCTTCCACGAGCTCAACTCCCATTAGCCGGGCCAGTGTTGTGTGCTCGAAATAGGCGGAATTATAAATACCGGGCGTCAATAAGACAATGGTAGGGTTCGCCGTCTGCCGGGGTGAAAGGGAGACCAGGTTCCGGTGGAGGATATTCGGGTATTCCGTTACGGACCGCACATTATTCCGGGGAATAAGGTCGGGAAAGATCCTTTTGGTGATCTCCCGGTTTTCCAGCATATAGCTCACCCCGCTGGGAGTACGCAGGTTATCTTCCAGGATATAGAAGGTTCCGTCGTGATCCCGGATAAGATCGATGCCGGCGATATGTACGTAAATATCGTGGGGTACATGAAATCCGTGCATCTCCCGTAAAAAATGCGGGCAGCTATAGACCATGTCAACCGGGACCACGCCGTCTTTGAGAATGAACTGATCGTTGTAGACGTCTTTTAAGAACAGGTTCAGCGCTTTCAGTCGTTGGCGGATGCCTTCTTCTATATAGCTCCATTCGGCAGCGGTAATGATGCGGGGTATGATATCGAAGGGAAATATTTTTTCGATTCCCTCGCCGCTGCTATAGACGGTGAAGGTAATGCCCTGGCTCATAAAAAGCCTTTTGGCCAGCTCCTCTTTTTTATTCAGCTCCTCGATGCTCATCTGCTGCATAAATTCCACTACGCTCTGGTACTGTCCGCGAATAGCGCTATTGGTATACATTTCGTCCCAGGTATTGGAATCAACAAGATAATTATGGAGCAGTTCGCTGGTTTGCATAGTTGGTTGTTTTGGTAGCAGGGAATAATTTTTCCTGTAAGGATTGCAATGAAAAGGCAATCCTTTTGTTGTTGGCAGGCAGAGAACGTTAGGTTTACTAAATATATATAAAAAATCAACCTGTTGATTTGAACTGCGATAAAAAATTGCCGCAATATATTTTTTTACCGCAATTCCGCTAATGTCGGCAAACTGGACAGAGTCCAGTTTAGAAGCAAAAAAACTACTTTTGTGGCTAAATTGCTTTTAATGAAGACAATCGCTATGATTCCGGCCCGTTATGCAGCTACCCGCTTCCCTGCAAAGCTGATGCAGGTCCTGGGAAAAAAAACGGTGATACGGCATACTTATGACAATACTCTTGCAACCGGTCTGTTCGACGAAGTAATGGTAGTTACGGACAGTGAGGTCATCTACCGGGAGATCACCGACCATGGCGGAAAGGCCAGGATGAGCATAAAAACGCATGAGAGCGGAAGCGATCGCATTGCGGAAGCGGTCGCGGATATGGATGTGGAGCTGGTCGTAAATGTCCAGGGTGACGAGCCTTTTGTTCAGCGTGCGCCCCTGGAAAAATTATTGGCTGTTTTTGAAGGCGCGGAAGGGCTGCATGTCCAGGTTGGGTCCCTGGTACAGGTCATGAAGGAGCAAAAGTTAATCGAAGACCCCAATTATGTAAAAGTCGCTCTGGATAAAAAAAACAATGCCTTGTTCTTCAGCCGCAGCGTAATTCCTTATCCCCGGGATCAGGAGGCTGTACGCGCTTATTATGAGCACATTGGCGTATATGCTTTTCGCAAACAGGCCCTGCTGCAGTTTACGGGCTGGCCGGTAAGCCCCCTGGAGGCGGTAGAAAAGATAGAATGTCTTCGTTACCTGGAGAACGGTATTCCTATCAAAATGGTCATTACCGAATATATGGGGGTGGAGATCGATACGCCGGAAGACCTGGAAAGGGCGGAAAAATTTCTTTAACCGGGCGGAGCCTGGTTTTGAAAATTCATCATTTTTTTAAAATGCTAAAAGGGGGATTCCCTAAATTTAGCGGCTACTTGTCTTCGCAGCGCTACTTTACCGAAACTATCCTGCGGGGAAATATTTCGTTCACGTTTATTTTCTGTATACATGACTAAAGCATTATGGGGCCTTGACCTCGGTGGTACGAAGATCGAAGGCGTTATTCTGGAATCCATTGCCAATCCCAACCCTATTATCCGGACCCGGGTCGACACGGAGGCTTCCAGGGGATACGATCATATCCTGGGGCAAATTGTGAAGCTGGTTAAGGAAATGGAACAAAAATCCGGCCTCAGCCCCCGTTCTATCGGCATTGGGACTCCGGGAGTCCTGGATCCGACCCTGCAGACCATGAAAAACAGTAATACGACGGCCCTCAATGGAAGGCCTCTTTCCAAGGATCTGGAAGCTCTTTTACAGATTCCGGTGGTGCTGGCAAATGATGCCAATTGTTTTGCATTGGCCGAGACCCATTGGGGGGTGGTTAAAGAGGAAGCCCCCGGGGTCCGGATGGTCTTTGGCATTATCATGGGTACCGGCGTAGGCGGCGGCATCGTGATCGATGGAAAAATCTGGAATGGCCGTCATGGGATCGGGGGTGAATGGGGGCATAATTTCCTCGATGAGTCCGGGGGCCCCTGTTATTGTGGCAAGACGGGCTGCGTAGAGACCGTCATTTCCGGTCCGGCCCTGGAACGATTTTATGCCGGTCTTACCGGAAGTCCTATAAAATTAAAAGAAATTGCGGCCCGGCACCGGGCAGGTTCCGATCCGGCAGCGACCCGGACGATCGAACGGCTTTGTCACTTCTTCGGCAAAGGTATTTCTGTCATTACCAATATACTGGACCCGGATGTGATTGTTATTGGCGGTGGGGTAGGTAATATGGATGAACTTTATTCGCTCGGATTGCAAGACCTGGGGAAGTTCATTTTTAATAACCGGGTTGAGACCTCCCTGTTGAAACCGCGCCTTGGGGATAGCGCCGGGGTTTTTGGCGCCGCCGCTTTGGTTGTATAACCTTTTAGTCTTCTGATCCAAAAACAAGGATTTCTTTACGGGAAGTCAAATATTCCTAATTTTGGCGTCCAAATAATGAACAGGTATGAAATTCCGGAATTTTAAAATGGTGGATTATGTTGTCTATGGCCGGGGAAGTTTTAATCAGCTCGATGAAATTTTAGCTCCCAGGCGAAAAGGCGACGCCCCTATTATCTTTTTACTGGATCACTTCTTTGAAAATAAAGCGTTGGCTGGCCGCATACCGCTGCGGGGCAAAGACAAGCTCATCTTCGTAGATGTAAGCTATGAACCCAAAACCACTTATGTCGATAAGCTGGCCGGGGACCTCAAACAGGAGTTTGGTACGGTCAGCGGGATCATCGGGATCGGGGGTGGCTCGGCCATGGATCTGGCCAAAGCCGTTTCTCTGATGATGACCAATCCGGGATCTTCCGCCGATTACCAGGGTTGGGACCTGGTAAAGCTTCCCGGCGTTTATAAAGCCGGAATCCCGACCCTTAGCGGAACGGGAGCCGAGGTCTCCCGGACAACGGTCCTGACCGGCCCGACGAAGAAACTGGGGATGAACTCTGACTTCACGCCCTTCGACCAGATCGTTTTGGATCCCGAACTGACGGCCGATGCGCCGGTCAACCAGCGGTTTTATACGGGGATGGATTGTTATATTCATTGCATCGAGAGCCTGACGGGAACCTATCTCAACGAATTCAGTAAATCTTATGGCGAAAAAGCGCTGGAATTATGCCAGGAAGTTTTTGTCCGGAAAACAGGATGGGACGAGGCCAGTGATGACCAGCTGATGATGGCTTCCTATGCCGGCGGGATGAGTATCGCCTATTCCCAGGTCGGGGTAGCGCATGCTGTAAGTTATGGACTGGCCTACCTTCTGGGTACAAAACACGGCATCGGCAACTGCATCGTATTCGACAAGTTAGAAGAGTTTTACCCCGATGGCGTCAGGGAGTTCAAAAAGATGGTGGATAAAAATAAGATCGATATTCCCCAACATATCACAAAAGGTCTGTCCGACGAACAATTCAATGCCATGATTGACGTTAGTCTCGTTATGAAACCCTTGTGGGAAAATGCCCTGGGACCCAATTGGGAGAAAATAATGACCCGGGACAGGTTGAGAGCCTTGTACGAGCAGCTATAAATTTTTTACTAATGAGAAGTTCCTTAACCGGGCTGAGCCCGATGGGTTGTCTGGCGCTCTTTGTTTTTTTGAGCCTTGCTTCCTGTAAAAAGACGGCTTCTCCGGTAAAAAACCCGATCACCCCGCTCCAGACGCTTATCAATACGGATACCACTCTCTCTCTTTATCACCGGTTGGTGCTCCAGGCGAATGATGCCGGGCTGATAGGCAACGATTCCGTTACGGTGCTGATTCCTACCAATAGTGCTTTTCGTTCGGCCGGGTATTCGGAATTGATCATAGATTCTCTCAGCACTTCTTTTGCGGATAAGATGGTCCGTTATCATTTTATAACCTCCCGGGTAGCTCCGGAGGCCAATACTTATACAGGCTACCCTAGTTTGCTGGGCTACAATGTTTATGGGATGACGGACAGCGCTCATATTCATTGGTTCAACGGCACGGCGGTTACCGGCGATTCGGCCATCGTCGGCAATGTGGTGGTTTACCGGCTCCAGGCTCCTCTATTATCCCCGGCCGACTCCCTGGATATTTTATTGGGTTCCGACAGTACGCTGAGCTTTATGGCGGCAGTGATGCAGCGGACTAACCTGGATTCGGTTCTCTTTTCCGGCAATTTGACCCTGCTGGCGCCCGTCAACAGCGCTTTCATCAATGCTGGTTATGATAGTGTCGGGGCTATTGATGCAGCGGATTCTTCCACGCTGGTTCAGCTGGTGAAATACCACACCCTGACCGCAGATTATTTTACCAACTCCCTGCTGGGTCTTAGCTCAGTTCCTACGCTGCAGGGAGGCTCCCTGACCGTGAGTGTACAAAATGGGATACTCCGGTTCTCCGGACCGGGTAATACGGTCCCGGCCAACTTTCTCTCGGGGAATCAGCTGGCCGGCAATACGCTGATCGTTCACCGGATCGACCAGGTTTTGTCTCCATAACGCCAGCCCTAAGTACATATGTCTCAAGAAAATAATACACCCCCTTTAAGGTGAACAGGGGTTTTATGTATTTTTGAATTATGCTCAACCTGAATGATATCAAGAATCTGCTGCAGCACAACCGCATCACGGAGTTTGTAAAGCTAAACAAACTCACTCCCCGTGATATTGCGGATTTCACCAATCGCTATAGTCAGTGGGCCGGTAAACTATTTCAGCACCTGGATACCAAGAGCGCCGCCCGGGCTTTCAAATTTCTCCGGAAAAATAAGCAGGAGGAGATCATCAAGGCGCTGCCGGAAGAAAAGGCAGCCGAATTGCTGAATGCCCTGCAGCCGGATGACCGGACCGCCTTTCTTTCCGAGCTTTCCGGCAGCGCTGTAAAGGAATTGTTGAAAGTGCTGACGCCGGAACATCGCGCCAAGACATTGGAATTGCTGGGGTATGAAGAGGACTCCGTCGGAAGATTGATGACGCCGGACTATGTTGCCATCAAAACGAGCGAGACCTGTCAGGATGTGTTGAACACTATTCGGCAGCAGGGGAAGGCGACAGAGAACCTGAATTGGCTTTTTGTAACAGATGAAAAGGGTGTTCTTATCGACGATATCAATATCAAGGATTTTTTAGTGGTAGATCCGGGCACCAGCGTGGCCCAGATCATGGATTACCAGTTCATCGCGCTGAAAGTGAACGATGCCCAGAGTTCGGCGGTCAAAGTCTTCCGCAATAATAGTCGTTTTGCTTTGCCGGTAGTCGATGATAACGGTGTCCTGCTCGGCGTCGTTACGCTGGATGATGTACTGCGGCTGGCGGAATCGGATAGTACCCGGGAAATACAGAAGATCGGGGGTTCCGAAGCGCTGGATGAACCTTATACTACTATTTCATTTGCGAGCCTGGTTCGCAAGCGGGCCGGCTGGCTGATCATTTTATTCCTTGGGGAAATGTTGACGGCGACGGCTATGGGGCATTTTGAAGGAGAGATCAGCAAAGCGGTGGTCCTGGCGCTTTTTATCCCGCTTATCATTTCCAGCGGGGGAAACTCCGGCAGTCAGGCTTCTTCGATCATCATCCGCGCCATGGCCCTGGGTGAGATCGGCTTCCGGGATTGGTGGCGGGTTATCCGGCGGGAAGTTCTCTCCGGTCTGGTTCTGGGTACTATTCTTGGTATAGTTGGTTTCCTCCGTGTCGCTATCTGGCAGAAATTTCATCTGTATGATTATGGGTTACACTGGATGAAAGTCGCCAGCACTGTATTTTTCTCCCTGATCGGAGTAGTAATGTGGGGGACTATGTCAGGCAGTATGCTGCCTCTGATCCTGAAGAAGCTGGGGGCGGATCCCGCGGCCTCTTCCGCTCCTTTTGTCGCAACATTGGTGGATGTGACGGGGCTGATCATTTATTTCAGCGTCGCTTATATTATTATGCAGGGGACTTTGTTGTAAGCCCCGGTGATTTTTTATAGACGGGGACGGTGCTGCAGGGTTCGCCGTACATAATGCTTTTTACGACCGGTCTTAGTCGCCGGGTAATTTCCATATAGGCGAAGGCACCGACAGGCAGGTCTCCGCATCCTTTTACCACGACTCGTTTATCGGCAAATGGCTGTATATCTATCGCCGCTATTCTTGCCAAAAAGGTTTGCTGCAGGGCGATTTGCTCATCGCCTAATATAATGTCTTTCGCAAGAGGTTGTAAATAAACAGCTACCAGCATATAAGCCCAAAGGGGAATGATCGCATCCGTTGTACAGGTGACGGCGACTATCTTGCCCTGATATTGCGTCCAGTCTGTTTCCTGGAGGGCGGCCCTGAATTCTTTTTCCTTCAGGATCATCTCTCTGAAAAGGTGGGGCTTGAGATCGAACAGTACTATTTCTTCCTTCGGATAATATTCTTCCAGGTCGAGTGTGATCAGTGCGCTCTGTGCTACTTTGTTGATGATCTCATTCATGCGCCCTCCTTCCCCCTAAAGGGGGAGTTTAAATTTACAGATGCTTTTACCATACAAAGATACTAAAACAAAAATCCTCCAGACATGTTCACATCTGGAGGACTATAACTCCCTCTTTAGGGGGTTGGGGGTTAATTAGAAGAATTTACCTCTGTCATCCTTAACGGTAGCCAATTTTCTCAGGGCATCGACAAGGGTATAGGTGATCCTGCTGCGCTGCTGCTGTTCCTGCATAAAGCGTTGTTGTTGTAAATCCGCATTAGGATTGGACACGGCAGCCACATTTTCGACTTTTATGACAAAGACGCCTCCGTTTCCGGGTATGGGTGCGGATGCCGGTTTGCCTGACAATTGTTTATTGAAAGCCGATCCGATCACTTTGCCTTCTTGTCCCGCGTTGGGGATCATGGGAGAGGAGAACAGCAGGCTGTCAGCTCTCTGAATATTCTGTCCGCTGGCGGTGGAGGCTGCTTCCAGTGTGGCGGGCGTACCCAGTTTTTTGATAATGATATCGGCCTTCTTTTGATTGCGAAGAAGGGGTTCTATCTGGTTCCTGCCTTTTGCTGCTGTCATGACGCCTTCGTGGTTGATCTCGGTAACCAGGGCAACCACATATTTATCGCCGACGGCAAAGGGTTCGGACACATTGCCCAGGTCTGCTTCATAGATCCAGCGGACCAGCTGGCGGTTAGGTCCCAGTCCGGGGATAGCTACTTCGGAGGGTTGGATATCGGGAGCCAGCAATTTCTGGAGAGTGCCTTTTTGTACATTCTGCTCGAATGCTTTCGCATCCCGGCTTTCTCCTGCAAACTGGTTAGCGGCTCCTGATGCTGCCTGGTCTGTTTCGGGGCTGGGCTCGATTTTTTTGCTCAGGTACGCTACTTTATAGGCGGGCTCGAAATTCTTCTGATCGAGGATCTCTATATAATGGTATCCGAATTGGGTCTTTACTATTTTTTTATCTCCTTTCTTTCCGGAAAAGGAAAATTCGCTGAATTCCTTTACCATTCTGTCGGAGGTAAAATAACCCAGGTCGCCGCCTTTTTCTTTGGTTCCCTGATCATCGGAGAGTTTTAAAGCCAGGCTATCGAAGTTGCCGCCTTTTTCTATCAGGGTCCTGATGCTGTCGATCTTTTTCTTTGCGACGCTATCGTCCATGATGGGTTGGCCGGAGCGAGGGTCCGTCGTGGAGACCAGGATATGGCGGGCCCTTGCGGAATCGGGAAGAACTTTCTCGTCGATTTTTTTAGCTACTACATAATTGCCGGCGTCGAGGTATGGCCCGAACAGTCCCCCCTTGGGCAGGGCGAAAATGGAATCTTTATTCGGCACCTGGATCCTGGCCTTGCCCATATAGGCGTCGAGAAAGGGGATTTCGCTACCGATGCGAGCCAGGTATGCGTCCATCTTATCGGCTTTGGCAAAATCACTTTTCCAGTCGATCAGCTGCTGGCGTAGTTTGGCGCTATCCGTAGCCGTGGGGGCGCCGTCGAATAAAACATAGGCAATGCTGCGGCTTTCTTCCTGTTTGTATTGATCCTTATGTTTGCCGATATAGTCATTGATTTCTTCATCGCTGACTTTCACGGAGCTATCGGGAATCGTAAAATAGGGCGTGTTGACATAAGAGATGGCGGCTAACTGACTGTTATCCGCATTGGACTTTTCGATCATCCATTTTGGAACATAGGTACTGTTGGCCAGTAAGGCGGTATATTTTTCCCGGAGGCGCATCTTTATAATCTGGGGGACGGACTCTTCGAAGAAACGGCGGGCGCCTTCATAGTTTTTATCTGCCTTCTTCGTGCCTGCTTTGTAGATAGTCCGAAGCTGATTGATCTGTGCCGCGGCAGCCTGTGCATCGAACTGACCGGTCTTAGGATCGGTGAAAGCCTGTTTGATATCGGGTATAGCGTTGGCGCCGACGAGCATATCATTTACTTCCTTGTCACTTACTTCCAGTCCAAGTGCGGTAAAATCGTCCGTAAGGACGGCGTCTTCCACCATCTGTTTCCAGACATTGTCTCTTATATTCTGTTGCATCCCTTCATTCACCGGATACCCTCTGCTCTTGTATTGTTCTTCCTGCTGAGACACCATTTTCTGAAAGTCGTTGTATTCTATCTTCTCTCCGTTAATGACGCCGACTGCTGTAGAGCGGTTGCCGAAAAGCTTACTTCTGCCTACAAAGGCATCCATCAAGAGAAAGCCGACAAGACTTAAAGTAATCAGACCGAAAACTAACCAGCCAGCTTTCTCCCTTAATTTCTGAATAATTGACATACACTATATTATTATATACGGTTTTGATGCTGTACCGGAAATTCATAGACAAGACACTTCCAGCCCCTTTTTGAAAGGATGGCAAAAATAGGGGAAAAAAGATTATTAACAAATTGTGGAAAATAGGCGAAATAGGCGGCTGTTCTGCGTTCTGTTCCTCTTGTCCCCGTCTTTGGGACCGGTATGGGGTTCTGGCGGGCACAACATACTATACTTGGTAAAAAACCGTTATTTCTGTTCCTGGGTTCTAACCGGCAGGGGCCTGGTTGTCTGCCGGAATCCATTTTGCAATCAGCATCCGTAAAACAGAAAAATTTTTTCCACCGACCCGTGAAACTCGCCCACAGCGCATGTGAAACTCTAATCAACAAGACATTAGGGATAACTCATCATTTCGGTGGATAACCATGGTTTCCGGGGTCTGAATTTTGGGACAAGATGGGTAGGAACTTTAAAATGGAAGTCGACCCATTCGCCGACGGTGTACAAGTCCCCCTTTATTCCACATGAACTAACAAAAGGGGCTTAAAATAGTTATCCGGATGTATTTTCCCTCCCCATTGGTGCAAAACCTTCTGAAAGCGTGATCCTTTCTGCCTATTCGGGTGTTAAGTAAATGTGCATTGCGGTGGATAACTAAGTCTTTCCTTCAATACAATACGCTCTTAAAAATTCTTATCCACTAATGCACCATCCTAATAGTAATAGCTATTTTTATAAATAATTAAATACTATTAAATACTATGGTAGATATAAACATCGTTGCGGCTAAAGAAAAATTGGAGCGGAAGGGGTTCCTGGACATAGAGGTTTCCCCGGAGCTGGATTTGTTTCGGGAGATCGAAAAACTGAAAAAGGAAAAGAATGCCATTATCTTAGCGCACTATTACCAGGATGCCGATATACAGGATGTGGCCGATTTTCTCGGGGATAGTCTGGGATTGGCGCAACAGGCGGAAAAGACGAATGCGGACCTGATTGTTTTTGCGGGTGTGCATTTTATGGCGGAGACGGCGAAAATCTTAAATCCCGGCAAGAAGGTAGTGCTTCCGGATCTCAAGGCGGGTTGTTCGCTGGCTGATTCAGCTCCGGGGTTCCTGTTTAAGGCCTTCCGCGAGCAGTATCCTGACCATATCGTAATTTCCTATATCAACTGCTCGGCGGAGGTCAAGGCCCTGAGCGATATCATCTGTACTTCTTCTAATGCGCAAAAGATCGTGGAGAGTGTTCCGCCTGAGCAAAAGATCATTTTTGCACCGGACCGCAACCTGGGAGCATACCTGGTAAAGAAAACGGGTAGGGATATGGTACTCTGGGATGGTGCCTGCATGGTACACGAGATTTTCAGTCTGGAGAAGATCACGAAACTGAAGATAAGGCATCCAAAGGCCAAATTGATCGCTCACCCTGAGTGCGAGGAGCCAATATTGCGTGTAGCGGACTTTATAGGCTCTACAACGGGCTTGCTTAAGTATTCCCAACAAGATGCCTCTCAGGAATTTATAGTGGCAACAGAGGCCGGTATACTGCATCAGATGCAATTGGCTTCTCCGGGCAAAACATTCATTCCCGCACCTCCGGATAATGGGTGTGCCTGTAATGACTGTCCGCATATGAAACTGAATACGCTGGAAAAGTTATATCTCTGTATGAAGTATGAGGAGCCGGAGCTGATCATGGATGTGACGTTGAGAGAGGCGGCGAGGAAGCCAATTGAGAGGATGCTGGAGATCAGTGCGAGGTATGGTTTATAGGAGGGCTTTAGGTGTTGTCTTTGGATACCAATATATATTATATATTTTAATAATATAATTATTTTATATTTTCCCGCCAGAAATAGTTGAAACTATTCTGGCGGGATCTTTTATGGTAAATGCGTTGGAGGAATTAATTTATCTTCCCATGTAGACCATCAGGATCTGAACGTCGCTTGGATTTACGCCACTGATCCGGCTTGCCTGTCCCAGGGTCCTGGGCCGGATTTTTTTAAATTTTTGCAGGGCTTCGTTGGAGAGGGAATTAATTTTATCATAATTAAAATTATCGGGAATCAGCAGGTCTTCCAGCTGGGCCATTCTTTGTACGAGTTCTTTTTCTTTTTCGATATAGACAGCATACTTGATTTGTATTTCGGCTTCTTCTATTATTTCGGTATCGTATTCATTCATGGTAAGTGCGAGCCGGGGAATGGCGCTGATCATGGAAGGAAGGTCAATTCCGGGCCGGAGGAGTATTTGTGCAGCCCGTTGTTTTTGGGTAAGGGGAGCTGTCTTTTTATCCAGCAGGTATTGTTCGGATTCCGTTTGTTCGAGAGAGAATTCTTTCAGTGTTTCTTTAATTTTTTCAACGCCGTTTTTTTTGACCAGGGTTCTATCCATTCTTTCCTGGGATGCCAATCCGAGACGATAGCTTAATTCTGTCAGGCGGAGATCTGCGTTATCCTGCCGGAGAAGGGTTCTGAATTCAGCTCTGGAGGTAAACATGCGATAAGGCTCTTCCGTTCCTTTGCTAATAAGATCGTCGATAAGAACGCCGATATAAGCTTCACTTCTTTTGAGAATGAGGGGTTCCAGGTGGTTGACTTTCTGATGAGCGTTGATGCCGGCCATAAGACCCTGGCAAGCGGCTTCTTCATATCCGGTGGTACCGTTGATCTGTCCGGCAAAAAAGAGGTTGTCAAGGCCCTTGGTTTCGAGGGAATGGTTGAGCTGGGTTGGTGGAAAGTAATCATACTCGATGGCGTAACCTGGTCGGAATATGCGAACGTTTTCGAATCCCGGGACATGACGGAGCGCGGCATATTGGACTTTTTCGGGCAGGGAGGTAGAAAAACCGTTGACATAAATTTCAACCGTATTCCATCCTTCGGGTTCTATAAAGAGCTGGTGCCGGTCTCTCTCTGCGAAGCGGTTGATTTTATCTTCTATGCTCGGACAGTAGCGGGGGCCTACTCCTTCAATTCTTCCGGTATACATAGGGCTTCTATCGAACCCTGTTTTGAGGATATCATGAACGGTTTGACTGGTGTAGGTTATCCAGCAGCTTCTTTGTTCTTTTGGTTTAGGTGTGTCCAGGTAGGAGAAGCCTACCATTTCGTCATCCCCCATTTGTTCTTCCATCTTGGTGTAGTCCAGGCTTCTTCCATCAACGCGGGGAGGGGTGCCTGTTTTCAGACGGTCGCTTTCGAAGCCAAGGGAAACGAGTTGTTCGGTGATACCGGTAGCCGCTTTTTCCGCTACTCTCCCACCCCCGAATCTCTTCTCGCCTATGTGAATGACCCCGTTCAGGAAGGTTCCACTGGTAACTACAACAGCCTTGGATTCGATTTCATGTCCGAGTCCGGTAACTACTCCACATACCTTACCTTCTTTTATGATCAGGGTGCTTACCATATCCTGGTAAAAATCAACATTTGGAGTCTTCTCCAGCATCGATCTCCAGGTGGAGGCGAAGAGCATTCGGTCACTTTGGGCTCTTGGACTCCACATAGCAGGTCCTTTTGAACGGTTGAGCATACGAAACTGGATCATACTCGTATCGGTAACAATACCCGAGTATCCGCCTAAGGCATCTATTTCGCGAACAATCTGACCTTTAGCTATACCACCCATGGCTGGGTTGCAGCTCATTTGAGCGATGGTCTGCATATTCATGGTGATCAGGAGAACTTTGGAACCGAGGTTAGCGGCAGATGCGGCTGCTTCGCAACCTGCATGTCCTGCACCAACAACTATAACATCATATTTAGGAAACATAGTGGTGCAAAATTACCGAATCCGTTCCACGTGAAACAGATTCAATCTTTAAATATTGGAACTCTGTGGAACTCCACAGGGCCAAGGCTAACTTACCTGTGTAGTAGAGGTGGAAAGTGTTCCACATGGAACACTTTTAAGAGAAATAGAGGGAGAGGTACTTGTCTTCCATCTTCCTCATCAGTACTTCTTCCTCCTTCTTTTTATCCCGGTAACCGCATAAATGTAGGGCTCCGTGAAAGATGACCCTATGTATTTCTCTCTTTAAAGTAGTATTAAACTGATTGGAATTATCCCGGACGCGGTCAAGGCTTATGTATATCTCCCCGCTTATAGGCTCTCCGGGGTCAGATAAACCAAAGGTGATAATGTCCGTATAAAAATCATGTTTCAGATATTGCTTGTTGATATCCAGAAGGTAGTCGTCAGAACAAAAGATATAATTCAATCCGGATAGTTTTTTTTTCTCTCTTTTAAAGAGGTTCTCAATAAAAGCTTTCAGGGAGGAGCGTTCGGTAAGTGTAATGTCTCCTTCAAGGAAATGGAATCGAATCTTTGGGGTAGATAAAGCTGAAGTCATTTTCGAAAGTCGTAAGCTTATTTGAACTGACCAAGTTTTAATTTCATTAATTTCGTACCTGATACAAGTGTAAACAAAGTAATAATGAAGAGATTATCAGAATTGGAGCCCGGAACGATAGCAAGGATTCACTCTTTTGAAAAAAATGATCTGTTTCTGAAGCTAATGGAAATGGGCTGTGTGCCTGGAGAATTGATCAAAGTAGAACAAATAGCTCCTCTGGGAGATCCTATTTCGATAACTGTGGCTGGTTATAACCTGAGTCTCCGCCTGGATGAAGCGGATAATATTTTTATGGAAGAGGAGGTATTATAATGCAGATAGGCTTGTACTTCGGATCTTTTAACCCCATTCACCATGGGCATCTGCTCATTGCAAATTATATTCTGGACAATACTGAACTTGAACAAGTGTGGTTTGTGGTTTCCCCGCAAAACCCATTAAAGCCTTCCGGCTCCCTATTGAATGAATATCATCGTCTTTACCTGGTACAGTTGGCCGTAGAAGGAGAAAACAGGTTGAAAGCATCCGATATAGAATTCAAACTTCCCAAGCCTTCCTATACAGCAGATACACTCGCTTATATACAGGAGAAATATCCAAACCATGAATTTTCTATTATCATGGGAAGTGATAGCTTTCAAAATCTTCCGAAGTGGAAGAATTACAGGCATATCCTGCAGTACTATCCCCTCTACATTTATAAGCGCACAGCCGATGAGACGATCCCCTCTTACCTTGATGCTAAGCAATTAATTATCCTTGAAGCCCCTCTGCTGCCTATCTCGGCAACGGAGGTCCGGAAGAAAACAAAAACGGGAAAATCGATCCGATACCTGGTACCGGACGCTGTTCGGGAAGAAATAGAGAGGAACGGATATTACCGATGAAACAACGTCCCTGCGGTTGAAATTAAGCGTTTGTGATGCCCGGGAAACAAGTTATAAAAGCCCTGCCTGTAGTTTCTTTGGCAGGGACTTAACAACTAATTCGTAAGAGTCGTCGATCATTCCTTTGATAATTTTAGAAGAGATACTCCCGTCCATGATGATTGTATTCCAGAGTTTTTTGTTCATATGATATCCAGGCTGAACAGCTGCAAACTGTTCTCTCCATTCAATCGCCTTTTCGGGATCACATTTTACATTGAACTGCAATACCGGACTGGCCAGGGAGGCCAGTAAAAAGATCTTGTCCTTCACCTTAAATACAAGAGTTGTATCCCCAAAGGGCATGCCTTCTTCTACTTCTTTCTTGGCAAGACAATAGTCTCTTAATGTTTCGATATCCATAAAATTAACTACATTATAGATTAGTTAAATACATAAAACACTAATTAGTATTAGTATAATCAAAAACGAGATTACAAAAAGCTTTTACTCCCAGTTTGAAACCACTCTCGTCGATATAGAAGTCGGGGGTATGGTGTGGGAATGCCGTATGGGGATCCTGTCCTTTCTTCATGCCGCCCAGAAAGAAGAAGAAGGAAGGAACCTTCTCCCCAAAGAAGGAAAAGTCCTCGGAGCCGGTCATAGCATCCATCCAGCTTACGTTGTCTTCGCCAGCCGTCTTTTGCAAAGAGGGCAGGGTCTTTTTTACCAGGGCAGGGTCATTGTAGGTGATCAGAGTTTTTTTATCGATGATAACTTCAGCGCTGGCGCCGGCGCTTTCTGCTATTTTGGTAACGGTCCTCCTTATCCTCTCGTGAATATCATTTTGCATAGCCGTATCCAGGGTCCGGATGGTACCTGTCATCTCCGCTTCTTCCGGGATGATATTCGAACGAACGCCCGATTTGATTACGCAGACAGAGATAACGGCGGCATCCTTTGTCAATTCTGTCTGCCGGCTGATGATCGTTTGCAGGCCGGCGATAATCTGCGCTGAGACGACAATGGGATCTATCCCGGCCCAGGGCTGGGAACCGTGCGAGCCTTTGCCCTTTACTTTGATCGTAAACCAGTCCGAAGCGGCCATGGCTCCTGCGCTGCGATATTTGATCTTGCCTGACTCTGTAGCGGAGTTGATATGCAGACCGAACATCACGTCGACTTTTGGATTATCCAGGACTCCTTCTTTTATCATCAGGGCTGCCCCACCCTCTTCGCCGGTAGGTGCGCCTTCTTCGGCCGGCTGGAAAATAAATTTTACCGTACCCTTCAGCTCTTTTCGGAACCCTGCCAGGACTTCGGCTACACTCATCATGATCGCTATATGGGAATCATGTCCGCAGGCATGCATCACGCCTACTTCCTGACCGTTATAAGTGGTCTTTACTTTCGAAGCGAAGGGAACGTCTACCCGTTCTACCAGGGGAAGGCCATCCATATCCGCCCTTAATCCTATGACGGGACCCGGCTTTGCTCCCCGCAGAATGCCGACAACCCCGGTCTTGCCTACTCCTTCTTTTACTTCGATACCCAGAGAGCGGAGATGATCGGCAATGATCTTAGATGTCCTGAACTCCCGGTTGCCTAATTCAGGATGTTCATGAAAATCCCTTCTCCAGGCGATGGTCTTTGGTTCTATTTTGTCGGCTGCCGCATCGATAAGAGCGGACATGTCTTTTTTTTGTGCAGTAGCTTGCGTAGCTATCGAAAGAATGGAGAGTAAAATAAAAGAGTGGAAAAGGAACTTTTTTCTCATGTTATAGTAGTTTGGTTATTGAATATAACAAATCCCGGAATTTCCGGGATCATCGAGACCAATTAAAATTATTATGGTCCGAGATAAACACCTGTTAAATTCCCGTACTGGGCGATTCCTTTTGCTCATGTTTTGAACAATCTCTAAATTGTAGGCTCATTCGCAGAATTGATCAATTTACTTCGACATATTGCTTTTCTTAAAGCGGTGTTCCTTTACAGTATTTCTGCTTTTGGCGGACCCCAGGCGCATTTTGCCATGATGATGAAAACATTCGTAAACAAGCGGGGGGATATAACCGAGGAAGAGTTAATGGATTACAATGCTTTCTGTCAGCTGCTGCCCGGAGCTTCTTCCACGCAGACCCTTACGCTGATCGGTTATAAGAGAGGTGGGGTATTATTGGCGATGCTGACCCTGATAATATGGACTTTACCGGCGTGTATCCTGATGGGGAGCTTTTCTTTCTTCCTGGGCTATATCAATCAGCGAACCCTGAAGACGGTCGAGCTCTTTCGTTTTGTGGCGCCGATGACGGTAGGTTTCCTGGTCTATGCTGCCCAGAAAGCATTCAAGATCTCCATCCACAATACTATCACGCGGGTGATCCTGGCGGTTAGCGCCGTTGCGACCTTTCTGCTGTTCAAAACACCCTGGATCTTTCCCATCCTCATTGTTCTGGGGGGATTTGTCACCAACCTGAGCAGCCGCCGTATCCCGCAAAAAGAGTTATTGCGGAAGAAGATTAAGTGGGGGAATATCTGGCTTTTTGCCATTATTTTCCTGCTGGCGGGAGCGGGCAGCGAACTGTCACGGAAAAACAACTGGCCCAGCCGGCCGGCGTTAAATCTCTTCGAGAACACGTACCGGTTCGGAAGCCTGGTGTTTGGTGGAGGGCAGGTCCTGATCCCGATGATGTACGAACAGTTCGTAGTTCGACCGGAATCGCAAAAACAAATTGTCCGGAATCCCAATAGTATCCGGATCAGCAAAGAAGATTTTTTTTCGGGGGCGGGGATGGTCCAGGCGATACCGGGACCTGTCTTTTCTGTCGCTTCTTTTATGGGGGGTATCGCTATGAAGGACAGGGGGCCCGCCCTGCAGGTATTGGGCTGTTTTATCGCCACGACAGGGGTCTTTCTGCCAAGCGCCTTGCTCGTCCTGTTCTTTTTCCCTATCTGGCATAACCTGAAAAAATATGCGACGGTATACCGGGCCTTAGAGGGGATCAATGCGGTCGTAGTGGGTGTGATGATCGCAGCTGCCTTCTACATGATGAAAGACATTCATACCGTCAAATGGGAGGACCTGTTTTTAAACATGGGGGTGATAGCGGGTACCTGGTGCCTGCTGAGCTTCACCAGGCTGCCTTCTCCCGTGATCGTCCTATGCTGTCTGCTGCTGGGCTGGGTCTATTTGCAATGACGTCGTCGGTGAATAAGGCCCGGATCAATTCCTTCTTTTACCCTGGTGGCTGAACTTTCTGCCGCCACCCCCACCCCCACCCCCGCCGCCGGGTCTTCTGGATTTTCTGGGATTGTATTCCGGGGAAGGTCCGAATTGTTCCGGCACCGCCACTTTATTTACCGGAGAGCCTAATAATTCTTCGATGATCCGGAATTTATTTTGCTCTTTTTCGCTGATAAAAGTATAAGCCATCCCATCGGTTTCGGCCCTGGCGGTACGTCCGATACGGTGTATATAGTCTTCTCCGTCGTTGGGAACATCATAGTTGATTACCAGGTCGATATTGTCGATATCGATACCCCGGGAGAGGATGTCCGTTGCTACGAGAATTTGCAGTCTTCTGCTCTTGAATTCCAGTAATACGTCTTCCCGTCCCTGCTGGTCAAGGTCTGAATGGATCTCTTTTACATTAAAACGAGAGCGCTTGAGTTCCATCGTGAGCTGCTTGACATTGTGCTTTTTAGAGCAAAAAATAAGAATGCTCTTAAAATCAGTGGACTTAAGCAACCATTTTACCAGAGGTATCTTCTGCGCCTCATAAACGATAAAGGCATTTTGCACGATCTTGGCCGGGGGCTTGGAAATAGAGATATTTATTTCCGCAGGCTCGTGGAGGATCTTCCGGGCCAGATCCCGGATCTTCACCGGCATCGTTGCGGAAAAAAGCAGGTTTTGTCTTTTGGGAGGCAGATAGGAGATGATTTTCATGATATCATCATAAAAACCCATATCCAGCATTCTGTCGGCCTCATCCAGCACGAGGTAGTGTAATCCTTTCAGTTTTACATATCCCATATTCAGGTGGGCGATCATTCTGCCGGGGGTACAAATGACGATGTCGGCGCCTTTGGAAAGCGCTTGTTTTTCGTTGGAGAAGCTACTGCCGTCCCCGCCGCCATAGACGGCGATCGAGCTGATCGGGGTAAAGTAGGAAAGCCCTTCCAGGTTCTGCGCGATTTGTACGGCCAGTTCCCGGGTCGGCACGATAACCAGGGCGTTCACCTGGTCTTCGATCCGGGATGCGAGCAGCTTGTGGATAATCGGCAGCAGAAAAGCGGCCGTTTTTCCGGTGCCTGTCTGTGCAGAAGCAATTATATCCTTTCCGGCTAATATAAGAGGGATTACCTGTTCCTGAACGGGAGTGGCGTTTTCATAACCAGAGGCATCTATACCTTCGAGAAGGCTTTCATCCAGTCCAAATTCTTTGAAATTCAAGGTAGAAATAGTTAAAGAACCGGCTATTTGACAAGCAATAAACCGGTAATGTTGGTTAAATTATTACTCAAAAATAAAGGAAATGCGCGGACAACTGTCTTTTTTGGGCGTCTAGACCCTAAAGTTCGGAGTTTTAGGCTGAAAAAGCGTTTCCGGGGTGGATTAATATGAAATATAATGCCTCCAGAAACAGTTATAGTCCCGGAAAATCGAAATCGGACTATCATTTACGACCGCGTGGAGTCTGGCGAAGAGAATACGGGTAAATAGGTGATTTAAAGCCCGGAACTTAGTAACTTCCCGCCGGGAAGGGTAAGATTGGGTAGAATCCGGTTGGAATTAATGAATTAATGCTTGCTTGCCTTGTTACTGATTTTGTAACTATTTGGTGAACAACAACTATCATGACGGCAGAACATCAAAGACTGGCAGTGAATGCTGCTAAAAAGATACCTTTAGAACAATGGGGCCCTTATTTGAGCGAAAGGCAATGGGGTACGGTCCGTGAGGATTATAGCTCCAACGGGGACGCCTGGCATTATTTCCCTTATGACCAGGCGCATTGCAGAACCTATTACTGGGGGGAGGACGGCATTGCCGGGATCTCCGATTTTTTCCAAAACCTCTGTTTTTCCGTGTCTTTGTGGAACGGGAAGGACCGTCTCCTTAAGGAAAGGCTCTTCGGTCTGGGTAATAAGGAGGGCAACCACGGGGAAGACGTGAAAGAGCTCTATTACTACCTGGATAATACGCCTACGCACTATTTCATGGAATACCTGTATAAATATCCACAGCAGGAGTTCCCTTATCAGAAATTACTGGAAGAAAACCGGCGGCTTTCAAAAGAGGAGCCGGAATATGAGATCCTGGACACGGGTGTCTTTGACAACAATGAATATTTTGATGTTCACATCACCTATGCCAAGCAGAATGCCAAAGACATCCAGATCCGCATCGATATTCATAACCGCTATACGAAGGCGGCTGATATTACCGTATTGCCGACGTTATGGTTTTATAACCGATGGAACTATGACGGCCTGGAGAAAAAACCGGTAATCACGAGCAGGGACAAGACCTCCGTAAAAGCAAGCCATAGCCGTCTGGGTCCGTATTACTTTTATTTTCAGCCGGCCCAACATTGCCTTTTCACGGAAAATGAGACCAATACAGAAAAGGTCTCGGGCGTTCCCAATAAGACGCCCTTTGTAAAAGATGCTTTCCATGACGCCGTCATTAACAAGACCAACCTGGAGGCACTGCAACAAAAAAAGTCCGGGACGAAATTTGCGCCGGTCTATCATTACAATATCGGACCCGGAGAAACCAAGTCTATCTATCTGCGTCTCAGCAATAAGATCATAGAAAACCCTCTTTCCAGCAGTGCGGCAGGAATTTTTGCCAACCGCAAAGAAGAGGCGGATGCCTTTTACCATGCGATCCTTCCCAGGAATATCACGCCGGAAATGGCGAATGTTCAGCGGCAGGCGCTGGCCGGGCTTTTATGGAGCAAGCAGTATTATCATTTTGACGTAGAGAGATGGCTGACTTCCAGTGATGGGATCTCTCCCGTGAATGCGGGGAAGCTCAATGGCCGCAATCATGATTGGAAACACCTGAAGAACCAGGATATTATTGCCATGCCGGATAAATGGGAGTACCCCTGGTATGCGGCATGGGACCTTGCTTTTCAAAGTATCTCCATGGCCCTGGTGGACCCGGTATTCGCCAAACACCAGTTATTGCTCATTATGCGGGAATGGTATATGAAGCCGGACGGCCAGATACCTGCCTACGAATGGAACTTCAGTGATGTCAACCCTCCCGTACAGGCCTGGGCCGCCCTGCAGGTATACCGGATAGAAAAAGACCGGACCGGGAAAGGGGATACCGGATTCCTGAAAAAGATCTTTCACAAATTACTGATCAACTTTACCTGGTGGATTAACCGCAAAGACGCCAACGGCAATAATATGTTCGAAGGAGGATTCCTGGGATTGGATAATATCGGGGTTTTCAACCGGAGTCACCAGTTGTCCAACGATATGCAGCTGGAACAGGCGGACGGCACCAGCTGGATGGGCATGTATGCTTTGAACATGATGGACATGGCCCTGGAGATCGCCATGAAAGACGAATCCTTCGAGGATACGGCCACCAAGTTCTTCGAGCATTTTGTGCTGATCGCGGAGGCGCTCAACGAACAGGGAATGTGGAACGAGGAAGACAAGTTCTTTTATGATACGCTGTCTGTGGGCGGATCTCCGGTACAATTGCGGATACAGTCTATTGTAGGACTAACGACCCTGTTTGCGGTTAGCATCATTGAAAAAAAGACCCTGCACAAACTGACCGATTTTAAAAAACGCATGAGCTGGTTTGAAAATTACCGGCTGAAGAACAAACGGTATTGGCCGAACGAAGAGCATAGCGACGGCGAACAGACGCTCTTATCCCTGGTACCCCGGGAAAGGGTCGTGTACCTATTGGAACGCCTGCTGAATGAGACGGAATTCCTTTCTTCCGGCGGGATCCGGGCCTTGTCAAAGTACCATGAACAACATCCCTATAATATCAATATAGGAGGAGTCGATTATAATATTAAATATGATCCGGGAGATTCGACATCGGATTTTTTCGGAGGCAATTCCAACTGGAGAGGGCCTGTATGGATTCCCATCAATTATCTTATCATTCAGTCGATCCGTCAGTTCGGAAAATTCTATGGGGATGGCCTGCTGGTGGAATATCCTGTCGGCTCCGGCAACAAGCTGAACCTGGAACAGGTGGCCGATGGGTTAACCGAACGGGTAGTGAGCCTTTTTGGAAAGGCCGCCGACGGGAAAAGGCCCCTGCACGGGAAATACAACTGGTTTTATCAGCGTCCCGGCAATCAGCACCTCCTGTTGTTTTATGAATATTTCCACGGAGATACCTGCCATGGGCTGGGGGCCAGTCATCAGACCGGCTGGACGTCCCTGATCGCTGAGTTGATCAGCGAGCTGGCGGCTAAAAAGGTGTAGTCTTCGGAGCGACAGGAAACCCGCAGAGAGGTATATCGCTTCCCTGCGGGGCAAAACCCGGAAATTCCAAAAAACGGACACCGGTCCCACAATTGGATTTTTTCCCTTTGCCGGTGTTCATCATACTTCTTGATTTTCAGTTACTTAAAAGAGTGGCATTTGCTTGGTATCTATACCGGCAGAACCCGAACAAATAAGTACCTGAAAATTGAATGTAGCATGAAAACTAAATTTACCCTTCTGATCTCTCTTATAGCGCTGGTTTTTAGTAGCTCTGTCCTGGCGCAAACAACCTACAATATATCTTCCAACAGTAACTGGTCTGCTACCCTGCCGGCTACCTGCGCCAATTGCACTATTACCATTTCAACGGGCGTAACGCTGACGATCGACGGGTCTTATACCTGCCAGAACTGTACTTTTCAGGGTGGGACTTTGTCTATGACCAATCAGACCCTGAATATCCAGTATACGGGCGGTACTCCTGTGACGACTTATTTCAAAGGCACGAATTTCCTGGTCTATGGCAATAGCAGCAAGGTCATTGTAAATGCGCCTCTCTCGATCAGTGATGCCACGTGGACGTTTAATGACGGGTCTTATTTTAATACGAGCTACGAGGTGGACCTGTCGGCGAGCCGGGTGAATTTGTATGATAATTCTTCCATGATGTCCACCGGAAGCTCCAGCACACCGATCAACCTGAGTAAATCCAGCCAGATCGTTATCGGCAGCGGATCTCAGACCAGTAATGCCAGCTTCACTGTCAGCGGGCCTACGGTGAATGTTTATAAAGGATCTTCCATTAGTTTAGGGAACGATAACAACTTTTATTATGATTGGGCCGGTTATAACACCTATAATAATAATGGCAACGGTAATGGTGGTGCGAATTCCTATTCTACCATGAATAGCACCATCAATTGCGGAAGCGGATATCCTCATGCCTGTGCGAGCCCGTTAGTTTATGGGCCCGCAACGCTGAGCACTTCGGGAACAGTGCCGGGCAATGTCCTGCCGGTGGTGTTGGTTGGCTATACCGCCGTACTGAACAGCGACAAGACGGTCACGCTGGACTGGAATACGCAGCAGGAAGTTAATTTCAGTCACTTTACGATCGAACGCAGCCAGGACGGCAATGTCTGGAATGTGATCGGAACAGTGCAGGCCAAAGGGAATTCGTCTACAGCAACCGATTATCTGTTCACGGATAACAGTCCTTTATCGGGAGTCAATTACTACAGGTTGAAAATGGTAGACCTGGATGGCCGGTATGGATATACGGAGATCAAAGTTCTGCGCAGCTCTTTGGTGAGTACGATCAGCTTTTTTCCTAATCCTGCGCGTGATTATGTCAATGTAGCTTTGGGAGAATCCTCCGGCACGGAAGTAACGGTGCGACTGATCAATCAGGCCGGCCAGGTGTTGCTGGAGAAAAAGGCGGCTGCCGGCAATGGAACGACGATATCCTTCCCTTTGCAGCAGGTTGCATCCGGCCTTTATATTCTGTCGGTATCGGCTGCCGATGGTTCGCACGAATCCAGCAAGCTGCTGGTCAGCCGATCTTGATAAGATGCCGGAGATGCGCTTCTTTCCGGAAGCACATCCCTCCTCTCGATTGTGTAAAAGATACACATGTATCTAAGGTTATATAAGGTGTTAATAGTGAAGGTAATTAATAGTACAGCCCCTGTTTCTACAGGGGCTTCTGTTTTGAGGTGTCCCGTCGTAAGAAAAAAAACGGGGAAAGTAGAAACAATCCCCGGTTATGGACTATTTTGTACAGTCACATGAGAAAACGATCAATATTTTTATTACGCGGCAAAGCTATAACAGATAAGCGGTTTTTTTAATCACATTTTTGGGGTATATGCGAAGGATTTTTTTTTCCTTGTTTCTCTTTCTTTCTTATGGGCTCTCTGCCCAACCGGCCTTCAGGTTTCGTGCCGCTGCTCCGTCTGTTACTTCAACTTCCAATACTGCATCATCCGCTGCGCCGGCCCTGAACATCAAAGCCAGGATCATTGATATGCCGCCGGCTTTTAGCCGGGACATACGGCTTATCACGCAGGACGGGGAAGGGTATATCTGGTTTGCCACCAACCAGGGGATCTGGCGTTTTGATGGCACGGATGCAAAACTGCTTGATTACAGGAAGCTGGGGCTTCCGCAAAACCTGGTGCCGGAGGCTCTTTACTGCTACGGGCACTTTTTGGTAGCCTACTATCTTTACACGATATATATATATGATCAACAGGAAGACCGGCATTTTATTTACCCGCTTGGTCTTCCGATCGTCTCCTTCGATAAAGATCCTGCGGGTGCGCTGTTTTTCCTGACAAGGGATGGTCAGGCGTGGAGCTTTACCCGGAAATCCCGTTTGCAGAAAAGTTTTACCCTTCATGATTTTGGCGGCTGGTCCGATATCAAGGCGATTGCAAAGACTTTGTTTGACTCGTCCGGCCAGCTCTATATTTTTGAAAAGGACCGGGTAGGGAGGCCCGAAAAAAATAAAACGATTACCTGGAGCGAAGTCACGGATCCTAAGTCTCCTCCCCGCAAAGAGGCGTCGCTTGAATACATAAACAATGCCCTAAGCACTGCCCGTTACCTGCTGGCCGGCTATTCGGGCGGATTTATTATTTATGATAAACAAAGCCTGGCGAAGGTCTATGAATTCCGGGGATTCGATTTTGCCTGCGCGCTGAAAAGGGATGACCAGCTGGTCCTGCTCGCCCGCAAGCCAGGCGTAAGGCCTCTCATCCGGCCGTCCGGAGCCTTTATTGTTCAGGAGGCCCTCTTCAGGGATACCATCGGGTTCGATGCGCAGGTTAGTGCTCTGGATCCTGAGAAAATATGGATCTCCACGACGATCGGCCTGGCGGAAGTCCTGCTTCACGGGGGAACCGTCTTTTCCGGTAGCCGCCAAATCCAATTGCAGGATTTTTTTCATTCTAAAAGCGTTCGCTCGATTTTCAGGTGCGGGGATACCTTGTATGTTGGCACCTACAGCGGCTATTATTCCTGCGATCGTTCCGGTATCCATCTCTTGTTTCCAGAGATTGTATTTACGACACGGCAGGTTGACGATCATACGCTGCTGCTGGGATTGGAAGGCGGGACGGGATTTGTGCTATTGGATACCCGGTCCCAGCGATATCATTTTATAACGCATAAGAACGGCACGATCGAGACCCGGACGATTTTCAAGGATGGGGACTATTACCTGGCGGCCGGTTTCAGTGAAATATACAAGGTTGAGCCCCGTGCATCTCCGATGAAATGGTCGGTAGATAGTTTTCTTAGAGATAGCTGCCTGGGGATGATACGCGCTATCAGCCGGATCAGGGGACAGGTATGGATCGCCTGTCAGAATGGGGTATACCGGATGGACAACAGCCGGCGCCTGACAAAAATATATCCCCGGAGTACATCCCTGATGATTTATTCGATGCAGGAGACGCCGGAAGGAATATGGCTGGCCACGCATGGGCAGGGTCTGGTCAGGATCGATGCGGAAGGCAACACGCTGCAGGTGGTCGGTTTCAATGAAGGGCTGGCGGGAGATTTTGTCTATTCGATGCAGCACTTAAATGGGTTACTGGTAACGGGTACGAATAATGGATTGAGCATATTTGATATAGCGTCGGGCATGCAGGCGCTGCCATTAAAAGAAGATGAGAAGCAGAATGGTTCCTCCCGCCAGGAGCTGAATCATTCTGCCATTTATTATGACAGCGTCGGGCAGCAGCTGATTATGGGGGGCCTTGAGGGCTTATTGTTCGTTGACCTTGCTTATTATAGTTCCAGGATAGGCAATAAGCGGGACCGGCTAACGCTGTCTTACACGAAAGAGGCGACGAAAGGAATGGAACGGCCGGAAGCCAATCTGTTTGCTGCGCTTAGCAAAAATGTCCTCTTTTTGCCGGAGGATGTTTTTATAGGGTTGAAATTCGGATGCCCACAAAGTCCGGGTGAGAAACAGGCCCTGTTCCGGATCCGGGGACTGGATGACAAATGGCAGAAGATTAATATCGGACAGGAGGTCGCTCTTTATGCGCTGCCTCCGGGAGATTATACGTTGGATGCCCGCTGGCCGGCGGATCAGGATAAAAGTCTGTGGTTTAGCAAGAGCTTGCAGGTGGAGCCGCATTTCTATCAGACTTTCCTGTTTCGGGGTGGACTGACGGTCCTGCTTCTTTTTATAATCTATCTTATCTGGAGAGCCCGTCTGAAGAAGCTAAAGGACAATCAGCTATTGCGAACTTCCATTGCCAGCGATCTGCATGACGAGATCGGGGGAACGCTGGCCCGGATCTCGTTTAGCTGCGAACTACTGCTGATGGACCGGCAGCATGAGCCTGTCAAGCTGCAGAATATATCCGAGGAAAGCAAAAAAGCCATAGCGTCCATTTCAGATATCATCTGGTCGATCGATGCGCGTAACGATACGCGGGATGATCTTATTCTGCGCATGCAGGAGCATGCTATCCTTGTATTGGAGGATAAAGCGCCCGACGTGCAGATCAAAACAACCGGGCTCAATCCTATCAAAACAATTCCCCAGGCGGTCCGGCAGAATATTTACCTGATCTTTAAAGAAGCTATCAGTAATATTGTCCGGCATAACGAGCGTCCCGAAGTATGGATTACGTTTGACAACAGCGGTCCGGGGTTCTCGATGGAAATAAAAAATACTGTTGACAGGCCGCGGCCTGCCAACTCTTATAGCGGCCAGGGATTGAGAAATATGAAGATGCGGGCCGATCGCATCAGGGCTGTCATCGATATTGACAGGGACGGGAAATTTTTCACCATCCGGGTTAAGGTTAAAAAAACAAGGAGGACTTTTAAACGATGATCCGGATAGCTATTGTTGAGGACGATACGGTAATAAGGGATCTTATCAGGGATTTCCTGCGAGGGCAGGATGAGTTTGAATCGGTAAGCTGTTTCGGCAGTGTGGAGGATTTTTTACGTTCGGAGGAAGCCCCTTTCCAGGTGGTGCTGCTTGACATAGAACTGCCCGGTATGTCAGGATTGGAGGGCGCCTTTAAGATAAAGCAGGAAACGCCCGACACGGATATCCTGATGCTGACTGTTTATGATGATAAGGACAGGATATTCCGCGCCTTGCAGGGAGGGGCCAGCGGATATCTGCTGAAGAGCACCTCTTTGCCCAAACTGAAAACGGCTATCCTGGAGATGCTGCAAGGGGGCGCTCCGATGAGCCCTGTGATCGCCAAAAAAGTCATTACTTATTTTTCTGGTTTGCCTGTTTCCCCGGACAAGACCAATCTGCAGCAGCTGACGGCGCGTGAAAAAGAAGTGTCATTGCTTCTGATCGAGGGCAATACCTACAAACAGGTGGCGTATCATCTGCATATATCTACGGATACGGTGCGCCAGCATATAAAGAACATCTACCGGAAACTGCAGATCAACAGCCGCGTGCAGCTTATCCGGGAATTCCGGAATTAACCACTTTAATGGTTAATGACGAGCTTTACCTGTTCCGGCTTCAGACCATCGAACCACTGCAGGATATACATGCCGTCGGGGATCATCCGGAAATTATCCAGCAGTATCGTATTCTGACCGGTATTGGTCTGGTATTGTTGCTGCCATAGGATGCTGCCCTTCAGGTCGAATAAGCGGAGGCTTACGGCTCCCTGCGAAGAGGAGACAAAGCTTACGGTGGCAGCTCCTTTCGTCGGGTTGGGATAGACGGACAGCTTACCGGCGATGGCGCCGACCCGTACGGAAACGATCTTACTGTACATCGACTGTCCGAAGACATCTACTTCTTTGATGCGGTAATACCATACTGTCCCTGAGCTAAGGCTGCTGTTATCAGGGTATTCATAACGTATTCCGCTGGTCGCGTTCATTTGTCGGGCTACCTGTCCGATCGTAGTAAAGCTGATACCATCCAGGCTTTTCTCTACGAGGTATTGTTGGGTATTGACTTCGTTCGATACTTCCCAGCCGACGGTCACGAGGCTATTTTCCTGTGCGGCGGTTATATCCAAAAAATTCACGGATAAAATGACACAGGAAAGGGGAAATGTCGGGGTCTGGGTTTGGAGGATCGATTGCGAGAGCAGTCCGGTGGCCCCATCTGTCGCCCCATAGTTAGTGGTACGGCCACTGGTAGTACCGGCTATTCCTGCGCTGACAGCGCTCGCTGCATTCAGGGTAGTGCTGGAATAAATAATGCCGCCACCGCCACCGCCGCCGGGTCCGTGTGCTGCACTTGTTTTACCGGCTAACATTTGGTTGATGCCGCCGGTGCCACCTTTGGCGCTAACCGTGACGGTGCTGAGGGTCCCCGTTTTTACGAAGATCAGGATACTACCACCGGCTCCGCCGCCGCCGCTTCCGTCATTCAGGACTGTAGTATTGGCGGATGTGCCATTAGCCTTGATGGTACCGGTGCCTCCGATTGCGTTGGCCATAAGAATGATGATACCGCCGCCGGCGGCGCCGCTGCTGGCAAATCCGTTTGCGGGCGTACCTGTAGCATTATTGGTCGTACCGGCGCCACCGCCACCACCCATTACCAGGCGGGATGGAGAGGCCTGCGCGAAAAGGGCTCCCGGCCTTCCCCCGCTGGGGGTAGCAGAGCTCCAGGCCCAACCGCCATTCCCACCGGCGCCTCCATTGCCGCCGCCGGCGCCGCCTGTATTCTCATCATTATTATTGGCAGGGTTTCCGTCTGTACCTCCGCCGCCGGCATTACCGGGAGCGCCCTTGCCATAACTACCGTTGGGATATCCTTCCGAGATAGAAACATCTAAAAAAGCGTTGTTATTGTTCAGGTATTTCGGTGTACCGGCGAGGCCTTCTCCCTTCCCGCCATTGGCGTTAGAGACGGAGGAGGTAATAAAATCGGCGCTGGAGCCGGATCCTGCACCGGTAAAGGCCCTTCCGCCGGCGCCGCGAAAACCCAGACCGGAGGCGTCGATCGTCTGTGAGTTAAGCAGAATGCTATCGGTAGCGTAAAGGACTATCACACCTCCTACAGCTCCGTTCCAGCGGGGTGCGATAATCGAGCCGGTCAATTGCAAATTATAATACACGGGAACCCGGATGACCTGGTAGGTATATTGTCCATCTGTTCCAAAGGGAGCATTTTTATAACTATGGCTTAAAGCGGAAACGAGATTCACGGTACCGCCTAATAAAGAGACACTGTTGGAAGCAACAGCATATTCCATATTGCCCGCAACGAAGTTGCCGTTATTCAGATAGCCGCTGCCGCTGCCGGATCCGTCCCCATAAGAACTTGTATTCGTTGCATTGATCTGCGACCCCTGCATTTGTATAATCAATAGAATATCCCCGGAGCTAATCTGTGTAGTACCATAAATAGCCGAATCCAGGAGAATAGAGGTACTCCCGGCAGTTACGGATGCCTGCATGGCGCGATAAAACGTATTGGGATAGGCGCTGATAGAAGTAGTAGCGTTTACCGGACAGCTTTGAGCAATGGCCATATTCGAAGAAAAAGAGAAAATGGCCAACCATGCAGGCAGGGATAAAATATGCCTGACTTTTTTAGCTGTGTAAAGCTGTTTCATAAAGGGACGAATTAAGGTAACGGATTAGGACGTATCCTATTTAGTAGGTAAGATAGCTAAAAAAAGACCAAATTCTAATCCTATACTAATCAGCACAGTGTAGAAAGGACAACAGTGGCAACTTTCTCGTGGCCGGAAAAGAATTCCAATTTCGGGACAAATAAGGGAAAATTCTTAGTGTAAAAGGAAGTGAATACTGATGCCGCCGTTATAGGCCAGGCCGTATTCATTCACTTTTTGCTGATCGGAGGGTTTTTTCAGCCTGGTAAAATGATTGTAAGCGCCGTGGCTATTATTGTAGTAGCCCAGTCTCCACTGGGAGTTGAAATCCATGTCGAAACCCAGGCCGCCAAATAATCCCAGCTGCCAGCTCTTATAGCTTATCGGGAACCAGAAAGCCCGGAGAGCGGGTTCTACAAAAAGTCCGGCTCTGCGCAGGGATAATTGCCGGTTGTATTGAGTGGCCAGCAGCCGGTAATCGGGGGGCAGATTTCCGTTCAGGGAAATGATATCCCGGTGATAGCCGGCGCCCAGACCGGCCAGGAGCAGGAAATGCTTGTTTTTCACCAGGGCATCATAGAATCCTGCCAGCAGGTTAAAGGAAGAGAGGTTTTTACCGGAAATGATAGTGGAGAGCTTCAAACTGTATAGTAGCCGGGAGGCTACGGGAATAGCGGCAACTTCAATATTCAGGCTTGCCGGGACATGAGACTCACGCGGATAGCCATATTTGGCCAACCAACGATTCACATGGGGGTCATTCGCATGCGTGAAGCTGATACTGCTGTTGACAAGCAAAGAAAAAGAGGAATCTTTCGGGGCCGGCGCTTGTGAATGAACGGCTCCCGGTACCAGGAAAAGAATGACCATAATGAGCTGGAAGAGCTTCATCTTTTAAAGTTACTCAAATTCGAAGAACCTGCCTGTTTTTTAACAACTGAGGCCGGCTCTGCTCCCGGCGGAGCCGGTAACCAGAGCCGGTAAGCGGCTTTAGGAAAGAACCAGCTCCTTCTTTTCTTTAAGCTCTTTTTTAGTCATATTAAATAATATGCTATGTCGGTTATTCACCCGTTGAACCAGGTGGACATGGGCGATAAAGCTCTCTACGATCTGGATCTTGTCGCTGGGCGTCACTACGAGGAGCTGAAGATGCAATTGTTTGCAAAGTTCCATCAGGTAGGTGGCTTTTTCTTCGTCCTGGTTGCTGAAGCTTTCGTCTACGGCGATGAAACGGAGGCTTTTTGAATTGCGGCCTTCCCGGGTAATGCCGAATTGATAGGCGATAGCGCTACAGAGGATAGTGTAGGTTAGTTGGGCTTTCTCCCCTCCGGACAGTTGTCCCATCTGCCGGTAGGTCTTTTTAAGTTCCTGTGTCTCCCGGAATTTCTCATCGGCCCAGAACTCGAACCAGTTCCGGACGTCCAGTACACGGCTGCGGTAGGCCTCATTTTCGTCCAGCTTGTCGATAAAGACCTGGACATTCTGTTTAAAGTGCAATGCTTTGTCTTCGAAGCTGTTTTGCTGCCAGTCGGCAGCCTGCGGGAGGGCATTGAGCAGTTTGATCCTGAACTCCTTGATGACGGTATCTGTGACGGGGCGGATGCCCAGCTGGATATAGGTATCGGGGAGCCGGTTGAAATTAATGCCGCTCAGGGACTGGTTGAGGGTGGAAATGCTGTTTTTTATCTTTCTTTCCCAGCTTTCGAGCTCTTCGTTCAACACGCCCATTTTTATGACGGCGGTATCGTGCAGGAGGCGTTCGAAATCTTTTTTGTAACGGGGCAGGTTTTCTGTTTCCAGCTTTTCCAGCCACTCCAGGTATTCCCCTGCATATTCCCGGTCTGCAGGAAACTGCTGGGTATCGGCAGCCCAGTCGGTGAAGCGCTGTAAGACATCCAGCGGCGGGTTCTTTATTTTATTAATGGAGCGGTCGAGGTCCCTTCCTTCTTTTGCGGCGGCTTCTTCGTATTGTCTGGCAGAGAGCTCGGCCGTTTCCGTCAGTTGTGTATAATGTGTGTCGACCGTCTCCAGGGTAAGGGCGTTTTTCGTGAGCGCGGCGCCGTTTTTCTGCTGGAATTGTAATAAGGTGTCTTTGTCTTCTTCGGTCAGCAATTTGACGAAGCCGGTAAGGTCCTGCCGTTCTTTTTCCCGGATCTGCTGATCGTGTTCGATCAGTGTAGTGTTCTTCATGAGCTCGTCCTTTTCCTTTTGCCGGTCGTCGAGCTGTTCCCGGATCCCATCCAGTTGCTGTGTCAGGGCTTTGAGCTGGTCGCTGCTCTTTTTTAATTTGGCGGCTTGTTCTTCTGCGTGGTGGATGGCCAGCCGGATGGCGGGGACGTTGATGCTTTTAAAATCGGTGTGGTCGCGGATGTTTTTGACGGCAAAGACCTGTTCCTGCAGGCGGCTGTTCCGGTGAGTGGCCCGCTGCAGGGCTTCTCCCGCCTGCTCCTGTTCCGTCAGGAGCTGGGAGCGTCTGTATTGCAGCGCCTCTTTCTTTTTCTCATTGTTCCAGCCCATTACATAACGGCTGGCATCGCTGCGCCAGGGCCGGTCATCTTTTTCATGGCGGTCCTTATTTTTCATAAGGCCCTGTATCGTGATGGCTCTTTCGTAGCGTTCGAGCGCCTTTTCGTTATCGACGCAGCTGAAATTATATTGCTGAATGATCTGCTGGCTTACCCAGCCGCTCAGCGGATGATCGGCGTGGAATTCCAGTTTGTGCCAGACCGTTCCGTCATCGGCATGCTGGCGGAGGGCGATGTCTTTTACCAGGTTGTAGACGAGCCGCTCTTTCAGGTTGGTCGTGTTGACATAGCGGGTTACTTTTTTATAATATTTGTCCGGCACCAGTAAGCGGAGAGCGAGGGGGTTGAGCAGTTTTTCCAGGGCTGGCTGCCAGTCGAGCTCTTCGTTCTTTACCTGCATCAGCTCTCCGGCAAAGGGCAGGTCCTGGTCGTCCAGTTTCAGTTCGCTGCACAGATTCCGCCGCAGGCTGATCAGGTTGGCGGGGATATTGTTTTTGCTTTGCAGCAGGGTGTTCAGTTCGCCTTCGATCTTTTTCTTTTCTTCTCCGGCCTGTTTTTGGCGGTCCTGGGCTTCGAAGAGGTCCTCGTTGTTATTGCGGATCTCCGTGGCCAGTCTTTTGTCGGTGCGGTCGGCGTCTTTTTTAATACGCTGGTAGCCGGCTTCTTCCGACGGGATGGTTTCTTCCAGGTGAAGCTGCGTACACCACTGCGAGAATTTTTTCAGCAGGGATTCTGCTTCTTTGGCTTGTTCTTCGAGATGCTCTTTTTCTTTTTGCAGCTGCTGCAGGCGTTGCCCGGCTTTGTTCTGTTCCAGCTGATTGAGGGTCTGGCGTTCTTCTTCGCGCAGGGCGTCTATTTTCTGTTTGGCGGCTGCCGATTGCTGCTGCAGGGTGGCGGCGTCTTTTTCCAGGACCAGGAGGTATTCGTCCAGCAGGTGGTATTTTGTATAGTTCTTCCAGATCTTCGCGGTATCTACCTCATGCCGGGATAATTTGCCGAGATCGGACTGTTCTTTAAAAGATAAAAAATGTTTTTTTAGCGGATGGAGGAGGCGTACCTGCTCTTCCGCTTTTTCAATGTTCCGCTGAGCGTCGATCAGCGTGAAGAGGTGTTTTTTCAGTTCCTGGAATTCAACCTCCATATTACGGGGTTCCAGCATATTGGTACGGATGAACTCATTGAGCTCTCCGAGTACTTTGATACCCATTGTCTGGTTGAAGAGACTGAGCGCCTGCATGCTTTGCATGCCCAGGACTTCCACCATTCGCTGTGCGTAGCGGCTGGCGGCATCGAACCATTCCACCTGTTTGCGGCTGCCTTTGTTGTATTGTTGATCGATTCGTTTGCGCCAGTTGCCATTGAGATCGAAGGGTTTAAAATCATCTTCGATATGCAGGGGTTTATGAGCGATGGCGAAGATGCGTTTCATATCTCCTCCGCTGAAATAGCGGACCTGGAACAGGGTGACATACTGCTCGGCTTCATTGGCAAAATGGGCGAGGAGGATACTATAAGCCTGCTCTTTATTTTCCCGCAGGTAGAGGGTTTTGCTGCCCTGTCCGTTCTCGGTGTGTACATTACCATAACCGCCCATCACGTAAGACTCTTCCGTACGGTCGCCTTTTTTCTCGCTGCCGGATGACTGGTTATAAAAGCGGTGTTTTTTTTCCGGTACGATCAGGGTGAGCAGGGCATCTACGAAAGTCGTTTTCCCGCTGCCGTTGGCTCCGGTCAAAAGGGAGGTTTCGCCACCGGGAACGATCTTCCAGACATGCTCGTCGAAAGTGCCCCAATTGTAGATCTCCATGTATTGCAAACGAAAACCGGATTTGTTCTCATCGGTACTAAATACGCCCAGTTGCATGTTCGGTAAGTTGTTGTTTGAAATTTTCCAATATTTCGTTGTCTACCCGTGCTTTGATTATCTTTTTGATGCGAAACTTCTGTTCATCCGGCAGGTCGTGGTTTTCTACTCTTTCCAAAAAATCCAGCTCTTCTACGCGGTCGATCAGACGGTCGAGGTCGCGGATGAATTTTACCCGGCTGGGATTTTCTTTAAAGAACAGCTCGGCATATTCTTTTATTTCCCGTCTTTTCTTGATCAGTTCCCGGGCGCCGGCCTCTCCTACTTCGAATTCGGCCATCATATCCCGGAGCAGGACCAGTAAGATGCTTTCTTCGTAACCCAGCTGTATGCGTCGTACCCAGCCGGCAACGTTCTCTTCTTCGTCCAGCCGGGCCTGTTCGAGGTAGGCATAGCCATCGTCTTTTTCCAGGACGAGGATCAGCCCCAGCTGCTGGAGGAAGCGGGTAAGTTCGGCCTGGTAGGACAGCAGCTGATCCCATGAACTTTTTTCAAGATATTCCACCGGCCCTTTGAGCAGCTTGATGAATACGGGGGTATATGGTAAGATCGAAAGCTTGTCGGTTGTCATTTTGAGCGAATTGGTCGGTTAAAAAATTTACCGGCTGAAGAGCAGGTAGGGTACTTCGATGAACTGGGTCTTTTCTGCATTCAGGGGGATCAGTTCGGTGATCTCCTGCATAAACTGCACCCGGGCGGCTTTTTCGCGAAGGAAGCTGAAGTAGCTGATGACTTCGCCTACCCCGTTTTCCAAACCTGCGATCTCTATGATCTCCGATAAGGTGGCGGTTGTCTTTGTCTGCAGTGTCTGCTCCACTTTTTGCCAGAGTCGTTTCTTATCGATATGGGTGGCGTTCAGCAGCCGGCCAAACCGTTCGAGATCTTCGATTTTTTCCATGGCATTGGCGGGTTGTTTGACGATCTGGCTGCCTTGTCTTTCTACCAGGTTGAGCTTACGTTCCATGCTCATGCGGATGGGGGTATGGGCTGCCAGCATCAATCCACAGGGGGGAGACTCTTCTTCCATAAACTGGAAGACCAGTTCTTTGATGCTGCCGATCTGCTGTCGCAGCCGCCGGTGCCGGGCAATTTCTTTTTCCGTGATAATGCGGCTGAGCTTCTCGGCCATCTTATCATTGGCTTCATATACGCTGCGTCCCTGCTGCAATAGCAGGGATTTGATATTCTGAACAAAATCCCCGTCATTTTCGATGCTGCGGTCCTGTAATAACAGCAGGAGCTGATCGGTGAGGATCCGCCATTCTTCCTGTCCGGCCCGGGAGACCAGGAAGTCCCAGAAGGCATAGAAGCTTTTTCCCTGGTCGCTCTTCCGGAGGGCGTCATATGCTTCGAAGGCATATCCGATGATGGCGCCTTTATTGATCTCCGCCCGGGTATGTTGTTCCACGATGTGGCGGTGGATATATTTGAAGTTGTCTTCTACTTCCCGAAAATCGCTCAGCAGCTCATGGCTTAGGCGGGTGAACCAGTCCAGTCTTTCGCGCAGCTGGGCGTTGGTATAGATCTCCGGTTTAAAGCCCATTTCGATCTTTTTGACTTCTTTATCGATTTCGGCCTTCCGGTTCTTTAGTTCTTCGAGCCTTTTGACGGCATCGTCTTCGGTATATTCCACCATTTCCCGAAGGGTCTGAAAGAGGAAGCGGAAACGGCTTTCCGTTCCTACGAACTGTTTTTTCTCCAGGCTTTGAAGCCATTGGAACAGTTTTTCGGAGTGTGCGCTCAGCTGGTATTGGGTGACGGCGTCTGAATCGGGGAAATCCTGGAGGAGCCGCTTTTGTACCCAATTGAGCAGGTATTTACGGGCGCGGCTTTCTTCGTCTTCTCCGAATTCGATACGGGCTTCTTCCAGATCTTCCACTCCTTCGGAGTGATTGCGCAGCTCTTCGGCCAGCAGGTTGATCAGGACGGCTTCCGGGAGGGTCAGCTTATTTTCTGTTTTGAAGGCTTTGAAAAGGAAGGGAATCACCCATTGGGCATTTCGCATACGGATGATCTGTACGGAAGGGGCGGATTCAAATAAATAGGATATATCCGGTGACGACATCAGGGACGTTCATTAAAAGGTTGAAATTATCAATTCAAATGGGATAATCCCTAAAAAAAACGTCAAAGTAATTCACATTTTACCAGATATTGGTCCCATTCATCGCCGAATAGTACTTCCGTATGCCATCCTTCCGCCAGGGCGATGGCGGTGAGCGTTTTCCGGTCGATGAAGAGCCATTTGAACCAATCCGACTGTTGTTTGCGGTATTCATATTGGTATAGGATCTCTCCATAGTATTCCGGCTTTTTAGGGATTTTCCCGTCATACATATATGCGATATCGGAGGAGTCGAAGATCAGCCGGCCGCCGGGGCGTAATAAGGTCCGGGCTTTTGCCAGGAA
>DATMGS010000035.1:0-80792 GCA_035555335.1 Puia sp. | reverse complement strand
TGCTGTGGGAAGGCTCGTGCTGACCCCGGATGGCAGTGGCAATTATTTCCCGGTACAGGGCGGCGGGGAATTGAATGGTTTCAGTAAAGTAGGTAATCCTGCTCCGAAATTCCAACTGGGATGGAACAATAGCTTTACGTATCATAATTTATCCCTGAACTTCCTCATCGATGGGAAATTTGGCGGGCAGGTGATTTCCGTCATGCAGGGCATGCTGGATTACTATGGCGTATCCAAGGTCAGCGGCCAGGCCCGGGACCAGGGTTATGTAAAGATCAGGGGAGTGGATCAGAATGGGAAAGATGTCAACCAGATCGCCCCCAAGAACTGGTACACCTTCGTCGGCGGCCGTAATGCTACCCTGGGCGAGTATGTCTACAGTGCGACGGTCGTCCGCCTGCGCGAAGTGGCGTTGGGTTATACCCTGCCCGTCGGCGGAGCCGTCAAGAGCCTGCGGCTGTCCCTGACAGGCAGGAACCTGATCTTCTTCCACCGGACGGCGCCCTATGATCCGGAACTTACTTCTTCCACCGATAACAAGCTGGGCGGCGTTGATGTTTTCAACCTGCCGACCGCACGCAGTTTTGGCCTGAAACTTAATGTCACTTTCTAAACTATGTCAATAATGAATACACAACATATATCCATAAGACGCCAGGGGCGCCTGATGCGCTTCACTTATACGGTTGCCCTATCCGTTGCACTGACAGCGGGGCTAGGCGGCTGTACCAAAAAGTTCGAAAGTTTTAACACCGATCCTACCGGCATCCAGAATAAGGACCTGCAGGTCAACACGCTCTTCATTCCTCTGGAACAGGAGCTCATGTATATGACCGATGACGGTTACCAGATCGCGCAGAACCTGAATGCAGATATCTATTGCGGCTATGCCATGCCGCCCCAGACCTTCGGGCAGGCGCTGGACAATGCCAACTATGTCTTTATTGATGGCTGGAACCAGGAAGGATTTAACAGCGTCTATACCAACCTGATGGGACCCATTAAGAACAAACTGGCCAACTCCGGCGTACAGACCAGCAATCCCGATTACTGGGCTATCGCCCTGATCGTCGAAGTGGAAGGCATCGACCGGGTGACGGATAAGTTCGGACCGGTGCCTTACAGCAAGGTAGGTACTTCTCTCGTCAGTATTCCTTATGACAGCCAGCAAAGTATCTACCAGCAGATGTTCCTGCAGCTGGATACCGCTGCCGCCAATCTGCAGGCTTATATAGCCGCCAATCCGGGGTCTATGCCCTTGGCCAGCTATGATGCCATCTATGGGGGTGACTATACCAAATGGCTGAAGCTGGCCAATTCCCTGCGCCTTCGCCTGGCCATGCACCTTACCAAAGTGGATCCCGCGACGGCTAAGACGGAGGGTGAAAAGGCGCTGAGTGCAGGCGGTGGCCTGCTCACCGATGCCTCGGACGTTGCGGCGATCTTAGCGAGTCAGGCCAACGGTAATGATTATAATCAGATTACGCTCAGCTATGGGGATAATTCCATGAATGCCTCGATGGAATCCTATATGGTAGGGTACAATGATCCCCGTCTGCCTGTTTATTTTCTTCCTGATACCGATCCCGGCCATACCAGCGAGTACACCGGGATAAGGATCGGATGTAATATCCCTCCCAAGCCGTTCTATTCCGGCTTCTCGAAATACAACTATAATACTACCTTTAATGTTTCCGCGCCCGAGGTGATCATGACGGCGGCGGAAGTATGGTTCCTCAAGGCGGAAGCGGCCCTTCGAGGCTGGGCAGGCGCAGGAGTCGTACAGACGGATTATGAGACGGGCATCCAGATCTCCATGAATCAATACGGGGTATCCGGGGCTGCGGCCGCCTATATCAGCGATGCCACCAGCAAACCTGCTGATTATGTTGACTACCTGAACAGCGCCAATAATGATACGGCCTTAGGCAAAATCACTATTAAGTGGGATCCCTCCGCTACCGATGAGGTCAAGCTGGAACGTATCATTACCCAGAAATGGCTGGCGATGTTCCCGGAGGGTCAGGAGGCCTGGACGGAATTCCGCCGTACGGGTTATCCAAAATTGTTCCCGATCCTGGTGAACCAGAGCGGCGGCACGATCGATACGAAGATCCAGGTTAGGCGCCTGGCCTATCCGCAGAGTGAGGCCACGATCAACCCGGATGGTCTGAAAGTCGGCATTCAATTGTTGGGCGGCCCGGATAACGGAGGCACCCGTCTTTGGTGGGATGTAGATAAAGGAAATTTTTAAGAATCATTTGATATCATATGCGAGTATTCAACACCATTGCCACATTGCTGCTTTGCCTGCCCTTTATAGGACAGGCTCAGTCCTCCGTCTCCCCGGTCCGGGTCCTATCGCCGGGTCCGGCTTCTGTCCGTGTGCTGACGAACCAGGTAGGGTATGAAGACAATAAGGCCAAGCGGGCGGTGATCCTGATCGAAAGCCCCCTGACGATCCCTTCTTTTGAGCTGATCGATGAGGGAACGGGCAAGACGGTCTATCAGGGTAAGCCCATCTTCAGCGGACCGGTAGATAAATGGAAGCATTGGTTGTTCTGGACAATGGATTTCAGCGCTTATACCGCAGCCGGCAGGTACCGGCTGCGGGTGGGCCTGCCGGGTGATACGGCAAGCTCCCATTCCTTCCTCATCGGGAAGAATGTGCTGGAGAAGGCCACTCTTTCTGACGTCCTCTATTATTTCAAAGGACAACGCAGCGCCGGCCTCCTCGATAAGGCAGACCATCATCTGCCGCTGGCCGCTGCGCTGCAGGGGCCGGGCGGGCCTTCCGCAACAGGCGCCGGGGGAGCGAATGCCGCTGCTCCGACGACCGCAACAGGCGACACCCTCGATCTCCATGGCGGCTGGTATGATGCTACGGGAGATTATGGCAAACATCTTTCCCACCTCTCTTTTTCTTCCTATTTCAACCCGCAACAGATATCCCTGACCGTGTGGAGCCTGCTGAAGACCGACGAGCTTCTCTCCACCCGCACCGGCACAGACTACCGTCAGTTCATCCGCCGTATCGGGGATGAAGCGATGTATGGGGCCGATTACCTGGTTCGCGTCAAAGCCAGAAGCGGCTCCTTCTACCGTTCAGTGGGTGCGCCGGGACCCGGCAAACTCGCTAAAGATCGGGGCGTCGCCCCGGAGCAGCAGAGCTATCGCATCAAGGAGAATAAGGACCAATCTTTCGGTGGCTCCGCCGTTCCGAAGGACTGGCGGAGTTATCAGTCCAGCTATCGCTCGGGAGGAGGAATGGCCATCGCGGCCCTGGCCATGGCTTCCATGACCGGCATTTCAGGCGACTATACCGCCGCGGAATACCTGCAGGCCGCAGAAGATGCCTATGCCTTTCTTGAAAAAGAGAATGCTGCCCTCACCAACGATGGGAAAGAGAATATCGTAGATGATTATTGCGCTCTCAGCGCGGCTACCGAGCTCTACAAAGCCACCCGCAAGGACAGCTATCGCACCACCGCCGAAAAAAGGGCGAACCAGCTGCTTACCCGCCTGGTCTCCTGGAAAAATTACTCCGATTATTGGCGCGCCGACAACGGCAGCCGGCCTTTCTTCCATCCTTCCGATGCCGGCCTGCCGCTTGTCAGTCTGTTGTATTATTATCCTTACGCTTCCTCCGCCACACAGACCGGGATCAAGGCGGCAGTCCGCCGTTCGCTGGGACATGAGCTTGCTATTACGCATGAGGTCAACAATCCTTTCGGGTATAGCCGTCAGCTCGTGGAGGATACCCTGGGTCAACGGCGTAGCTCCTTCTTTTTCCCCCATGGCAGCGAAGCTTCTCCCTGGTGGCAGGGAGAGAACGCCCGGCTTTCCTCGATGGCGGCTGCGGCCCGGCTGGCTGTGCCGCTCTTTACCGGAGACCGGTCTTTTTCCGATTCCCTGGAAACGTTTGCGCTCGACCAGCTCAATTGGATCCTGGGCCTGAATCCATTCGATGCCTGTATGCTGCAGGGTACGGGCCATAACAATCCTGCCTATGCCTTCTTCGGTACTTTTGAATATACCAATGCGCCGGGAGGGATTGTAAACGGAATCACCTCGGGACTAAATGATGAGAACGATATCGATTTCAACCTGTCTTATGCCATGACCGGGAAAGATAACGACTGGCGATGGGGCGAGCAATGGCTTCCGCACGATGCCTGGTACCTGCTGGCTATCGCTTCCGGTCAGCCGCTGGCTAAGCTCGCTACTACCATCGATGCCGAACATATCAATGACCACAACACACTCGCCATTGGCGCTCCGGCTCCCGGCTTCAGTCTTCCGGCCGTCGATGGCAGCACCTATACGTTGGACTCTTTTAAGGACGCCAAAGTGCTGGTAGTGGTTTTCATGAGCAACCATTGTCCTACTTCACAGGCATATGAACAACGACTTATTCATATGACCAGCGAATATGCCGCCAAAGGCGTTCGGTTCGTCGCCATCAGCCCCAGCAATCCATCTGCCGTCCGGTTGGATGAGCTGGGGTACAGCGATGTCGGAGACTCCTTCGACGATATGAAGGTCCGGGCTAAGAAAGCAGGATTCAATTTTCCCTACCTCTATGACGGCGATACCGAGATCGCTTCTAAACAATATGGCCCCGTGTCGACCCCGCATGTGTTCATTTTCGACCGGGAACGCAAGCTGCGATACAACGGCCGTATCGATGATACCGAAAACCCGGCGAAGACGCCCCATAGCCAGGATGCCCGTAATGCAATCGATGCCCTGCTGGGCGATCGGGAAGTGCCGGTCGCTGTCACCAAGACTTTCGGCTGCTCAATCAAGTGGATCGAAAAAAGCAACTGGGTACAGAAAGCGGCCATCACCTGGGCCAACGAACCCGTGAGCCTGAACCCGCTCGATGTAGCCGGGGCAAACCGGCTCATTAAGAACGGCGGCAAAAAATTGCGGCTGATCAATGTGTGGGCTACCTGGTGCGTACCCTGTGTTCAGGAGTTCTCCGAACTGGTGACCCTCAACAGGATGTACCGCGACCGTGGCTTCGAGCTGGTAACGATCAGTACCGATGAGCCGGCTGCCCGGGAAAAGGCGCTGAGCTTCCTTATCCGTAAACAGTCTTCCTCTCCTAACTATATCTTTACCGGAGATGATAAGTATAAGCTGATCGAAGCCATCAATCCCCAATGGGGAGGAGCATTGCCATATACGATGCTGGTTGAGCCGGGCGGGAAGATCGTGTATTCGCATGAAGGCGCCATCGATCCGTCAGCGCTGAAAAAAATGATCTTTGACGACCCTATGATCGGGAGGATCTATCAATAAGCTCCCAATCCCCATAAGGGGGCTACCGCGGCCCGGTCCGCGTCACTTCGATCAGGAAATCATACAGGTTTATTTCCGAGGATAATCCTAATTTTTTCCGGACCCGGTACCGGCTGATCTCCACACCTTTCAGGGAAATATTCAGCAGCTGCGCTATCTCTTTGGAGCTTAGGTTTAACCGCAGATAAGCACAGAGCTTGAGGTCGGTAGCGCTCAGGCCGGGGAATTTTGTTTTCAGGATCGAGATGAAATTGTTGTGCACCTGGTCGAAATAAATGGCGAACTGATTCCATTCTTCGTCGTTCTTTTCTATATCGGCGAACATTCTAAAAACACTTCTGAACTCGGTGGCCGGATCCGGGATATTGAGTTTTTGGATCAGGGCGATCAATTCCTGTTTTATCCCCAGTACGATCCCTCCCCGCTTGACGAGGTGCATCGTCACCGTGGCCAGCTCTTTGTTTTTGAATTGCAGTTCAGCTTCGAGCTTGTCTTTTTGTAAGGCTATGATTTCCTTCTCCGTCCTGTCTAATTCCAGGCTATGCAGGTAGCTCAGCCTTTGCTGTTCCTCTTCATTTTTCTTTTGTTGCAGGTTTTGCTGCAGGGTAAACCTCCTTTGCTGCCATTTGATAAGGGTGTTTACAAGAACCAGGATTACCAGCAGATAGCATAAATAAGCCCAGATCGTCTGATACCAGGCCGGGGCTACTATGAACGTGTAGTTTACCGGCTGGGAGGAGTTCCCCAGGTTATTACGCGCTTTGACGGAAAAGGTATAGGTCCCGTAGGGAAGATTGGTATAGTCTTTCTCTGTTTTAGCCGACCATCCCGACCATCCTTTGTCGAATCCGATCAGCTGGTAACTGAACTCCACATTACTTTTCTGGGCATATAAGGTGGAGGAATATTCAAAATGAAAGGAGTTCCAGTGATTGGGCAGGCTTATGATCTGCGCCGGGTCCTGAACGGAGCTGATCTCCTGGTGGTTCAGGTAATAACCTCCGAAAATGACACTGTCTTTTTCCGCAATCGTTTTTACGGAGCTTAGCAGAACGTTTAGCCGGGTATCAGATTTAAGATATTGGCTATAATTCAAATGGTAAACACCGTTATCGGATCCGAGAAAGATGTTTTCGTTATTGTAGGGGACAATATATTTAAAGCCTCTCAGGGTCTGGGCGGTCAGTTCCGGAAAATAGATCAGGGAAAAAGGATGTGGCCCGGATGCTTTACTGAAGTCAATGACCCCAACATGCTGATTGTTGACGAACCAGATATTTCCCCTGCTGTCTTCTGTCAGGTACTCGATGGTGCTGTCTTTGAATATCGGCGTAAAGAAGGCGGAAGGAACGAATTTTCCCGTGACCGGATCATATTCATAGATTCCTTTTTCGGAGGCGATCCCGATCTTGTTCCGGATAAAGTAGACATAATTATTTAAGGAAGAGGGTAGCCCGTCTTTCTGTGTATACTGTGTATAACGGAGGATGGTCTTTCTGTCGGCAGCGAGCTGTATCTTAAAAACACCCCGGTAAGGGTGGGCCGCCCATATATCTTTATTGTTGTCGAGGGCCAGACTCCCTAAAGATTCATAGAAGCTATCGATCTTTCCTTCATTTTTAAAGACACCATTGGCATAGCTCAGGAGCTGTAAGCCGGTATAGGTTCCGGCAATAATATCCTGTGAGGCGGGGAAAGGCCTGAAGAGCCAGACGCCATATCTTGTCATTAAGGGGACGGCCTTGTCATTCTTTATGACATAAGCTCCTTCCTGGTGCCCTAAGAGTAATTGATGATCTATTTCGGTCAGGCTCCATACCGGCCCCTTGGTATTGCCTACTTCTGTAAAGACTCCTCTTCCGGCACTGAGATCTTTTTGGGTAAGATCCAGGGGAACGCTGTACAATCCATTAGCCGTGCCGACATACAGCTTTTGGTCGAATATCGCCAGGGCGCTGCTGGTCGTTTGATTGGCCCGCTGGGGAATGATATGGGTGACGGCGGAATTATAGTTGATGAACGCTATTCCATTTTCGAGGCCCAGCCATAAATTTTCATCTTCATCCACGGCGAGGTTAAGGGTATTGGTACTTTGCAGCCCTTCAGCAGTGGAAAAGTGCTGGATCAGTCTACCCGTATTATCGATGATCAGAACGCCGTTTTGGGTAGTGCCGATGGCATATTTATCCGGGCCTATTTTTTTGACGTTATGTACGAGGTCGTTAAAGAGAATATTATCGACGGCTGTCGGTTTTGGGGTCAGGGTCGAGTCATGCAGCCAATAAAATCCGCTCTTTTGGGTAGCCACCAGTAAGCTGTCTTTTTTATAGTCCAGGATGCCTGTGATATGAAGAGGAACTGTTGGCATGTTGGGACAGCAGGGAATCCATTGCCCGTCCTTAAAGTACAGCAGGCCATCCGTCTTGTCCTCCGCAAAGAGGGTCGATCCGACCTTCTTCAGCAGGCGCCATCCCCCGGGCGCATCATAGATAGTGATCTTATTATCCTTTAACCGGAGGATGATCTCATTGCTCCGGAAAAACACCTCGTCGTTCATAACGACAATATTCCATATATCTGCGAACTGGCCTTCCGTACCCTTCTTGGGAATGAGCCCCTTGAAAGAGTGATATCGGAGAAATCCTTGCTGATCCGGGAAAAAATAGCCTAGCTCGTCTTGTCCGCCTACATAGATCCTGCCTGTGGAATCGATGGCCATTGACCGGATAGCCGTTTTATTGGGCATAGGAACTATTTTCCAATAGCTGCCGTCAAAAGCGAGGAGCCCGTCGTTATTGGCAAAATACAGTACCCCTGTTTTATCCTGGGCGATATCCCAGATTTCGGTACCTGCATGATAGTCTATATTTTTATAGTTCTTTATAGCGGGTAAGCCAATGGTGGATTGGCAAAATGCAGCATGTAGTAAAATAAGACAGGAAACTGCCGATAAAGCGATTTTCTTCACTTAATATAGTTTTGATAATCAGGCCAGGGGCTGACAGGGGCAAGATACGTTACAAGATACGCTAATATAGAAAAAAGAGATGCATGTAGTGGTAATGTAGGGCAACGCAAATTGGGGCTGGCGGTTCTATTGCTGATATTTAATATTCAGACGTGAAAAAAAAATTATGAACCTGCGAAGCAGCTCACCGAGACCTTTTAAAAGACATAATGTCCGAGGTAAAAAGATCTTTTTGGCCTGGATGGTTTTGTTATTGGGTATTGGGGGCGTACTGGCTCAGACACAGGCTTCCGGACAAACGCAGACCCCGGTACAGACCAAGTCCCCCCGGTTTAAAGTAGTAGTCTTGTACGAGAATGGAGGGTGGCATATCGAATATTCGAAGGTGGCGAAGGTCTGGCTGGATCAGCTGGCAGCCGATAGCGGCTTCAGCATCGATTATATACAGAATACCGACCGGATCGATGAAACCTTCTTAGCCGGGTACCAGCTGTTCATTCAGCTGGATTTCCCGCCTTATGCCTGGAAAGACGCGGCGGTGAAGGCTTTCCAGAACTATATCATCCAGGGCAGGGGTGGCTGGATCGGCTTTCATCACAGCACCCTGCTGGGTGAATTCGATGGCTATCCCATGTGGCAATGGTTTTCCGGGTTTATGGGAGGGATCATCTATAAGAATTATATTCCGGGCTTTGCACGGGGAAAAGTAAATGTGGAAGACAAGACTCATCCTGTTATGAAAGGCATTCCTCCTTCGTTCATCGTGGAGAAAGAGGAATGGTATACGTATAATAAAAGTCCCCGCCCGAATGTGCAGGTTTTGGCCAGTGTAGACGAATCGACGTATGTACCTGATTCTGAGATCAAAATGGGTGATCACCCGGTCATCTGGACGAACGGGAACTTTAAGGCGCGGAATGTTTATATTTTCATGGGCCACTCGCCGGTACTTTTTGAGAGTGAGGCCTATAAGACCATTTTCCGGAATGCCATTTTCTGGGCGGCTGCCAGGTAATCTTCACGATATAGTAGTAAATTGTGGGATACCTGAAATATGAAAAATACACGTTTACTTGCCAGCGGACTACTCTTGCTCTGTATCATACAAGCTGGCTGCGTTCAATTGAAGGAAGTACATGCCTTCACGGAGACTTGTCAGACAACCCTCGACAAGGATGTTCAAATTAGTTACGGATATGTTGATTATTGCCAGGATTCCTGCTATATATTCAATGTTTCCGGCAGACAGTTAGCGGATTTCGATTGTAATTGCCAGAATGATGAAGGATACGATACCGTTATCAAAAAAGAATACAATATATTAAGCGCTTATTTCTGCGCACTTGGCAAACTGGCCGGGACTCAATCGAAGATCAATTTTGCGCCAATAGCGACGGCCATTCAGGCAGGAACTTATGGCAACATGGTCGTAACAACCGAAGAATCGACCGTCGTCAGTACACTTGCCACCGTAGCCACGGACCTGCTCACCACAAAATATAAATCCAAAAAGATAAGGGAGATTCTTGTGAGATACAATGACACGCTTGCGATTGCCATGGAGCTCCTGAAATTGCATATCGACAATTTGAAAAGCAAGATTGAGCTTATGCGAACGAAGATCCAGCAAAGATGCGATCTCCTGATGGCCAATAACCTCACGGATGCTGAAAAATGGTCCACTGTCTATATCTATAAACAAAAACGCAAAGAGCTCGCTGCGATCATATCGTCTTACGATAAAAGATACGGGTCCCTGGATAAGATCAAACAAGGACATAGTACGCTGTATGCTAATGTGAACGATTTGAATTCCGCGACGCTTAAAAAGAAGGTCATCGATCTGGCAAGCGATATTATTTATTTCAATAATAATTAAAATATGGGCACTGTAAACGATGCGATTTTCGCTAATAAGCTGGGCCATTTTTACCAGGACATCGCGCAGGATCTGGGCGATTTTGTACACACCCATATCGGGACTTTATCCAGGGAGGACATTGCCACGCTTTCGGACGGACAAACCCGGGTCATCAACTATGCCAACCAATTTTTTTCCCTCTCGGACAAGATCGCATTCGAGCAATCGGAGAGCTATTTTAATGGAGTGTCGAATGCCATCGACAGCTACGATAAAGCTATCAAAGAAATCCACGATATCAATAGGGTAATCATCATTTCCACAGGGGTGATTTCTTTGGCTTTGGCCATTGTCAGCCAGAATGGGGGAGGGATCCTGAGTTCTGTACAGACGATTGCAGGAGCGGTGAAGGGATAACGGTCATAATCTCCGGTAGTAGTTTTTGATCTGCTCCAGCACCAAAAAAGAATTGTATTTCCCTTTGGGCGTCCGGATGAATTTCACATCTATCGGTTCATGCTCATTAATAAAGAAGGCATCCTTGCCAAAAGATTTCAACGGGAAATCTTTATGATGTGTTGTGGCATGCAGCACGTCTTTATCCACGCTGACCACCACTGTATCTCCTTGTTGGCCCAGGTATGTTCCCGCGTATTCTTTTAACCGGGCGGGGTCGACGGGTACTTCTTTATAGGTGAATTTGGTTTGTGCCAGCATCCACTCGTAGACGCTGTCGTTGTTATACGTTCTTTCCCAGCTGTTATGGTCGGCATCCGGGTAGACGGTAAACTTAGCCGATGGATTATATTGTCTTACCGCATTCACCATTTGCTCATCCCGGGCCACAGGCACCGACTGGTCCAGTGCGCCATGAAAGCACCATACAGGAGTATGCCGCAGCTTCCAGGCATCTGTGGTATCGCCGCCGCCGCAAATGGGTAGTATCGCAGCAAATTCCTCCGGGTGTTTCATGGCAAGTGCCCAGGTGCCAAAACCTCCCATGCTGAGCCCGGTTAGATAAATCCTGCTTTCCTCTACCCGATATTTTTGTTTTATATAAACCAGCAGATGATAGAGATTGTCCGGTTCCCAGTCGAAAGGGTGCTGCGCCTGAGGGGATACAAGAATAAAAGGGAATTTTTTTCCTGCCGCCACTAATTTCGGCGGGCCATGTGTTTTGACTTTTTCCAGGTCGGAGCCGCTTTCTCCGCTGCCATGTAAAAAGATCACGAGCGGCCAGTGTTGCGTGCTGTCTTTATCATATCCGTCGGGAAGTGATAGCAGATAATCGGTTTCACGGATAAATTTTTCCGGCGTTTGCTGTGCCCGGGCCGTAAACCCGCTGATACAAGGCCCCGCAATCAGGATGAGGAATAAAAAGTGCTTTGCCTTTTGCATGAAGTAAATATAAACTAATCTTTCCGGATCCGGTCCCGCTCATCTTCCGAACCTGCGCCCTGTTTCCGCTGGCTTTTCCCGGTGGAGGAGCCAAAAGACCTGGAATACGTAAGTTTTATAATAGGCATTTTAGCGGATTCCGTATTGAAGTCGACATGGTTTTTTATGGAAAAAGCCTCTTCTGTCAAAGTTCCATAATACGCATTGAAGCGGATGGTCCTCAGCAGATCGGAGACGGATAACTGGAAGCTGCCCCCATTGTTGTTCAGTTCTTTTTTAATACCGGCATTCAGGGCCCCTAATCCGGCAATTTTTACCGTTCCGTTATAATGCCAGGAATTGTACCACCCGGAGATCTCGGCGGAGAAATTTTTGGGCAGCGTAAAGGACTGGCTGAAATTCAGCGAATAGCTGAAATAAGTCTTTTCGACCGGCTGCTGCGTGTAATCCTCCTTAAACTGTCTCCAGCTTCCCACAAAGCTATAGTTCATACTCCACCAGTTGCCGACCTTCCAGGGCAGGTTTGCCTGAAAGCTGAGGTTGTTCTGCCACTGCAGGTTTTGCGGAGAGACATACAGGACATCTTTTAAGGGGCTCTCGGTGATCTGGTACCGGGCAATAGGGTTCACATCCCTGCTGAAAAGTGCAGAAAAGGAATACCCCCTGTAATTATACCCCAGTTTCAGATTATGGGTGATCGTTGGCTGCAGGAATGGATTCCCGGTATAGACAGCCGACGGATCGCTATATCCTACATAGGAGGCCAGATCATTATAGGAAGGCCGGCTGATCCTTTTGGAGTAGGATAATTGCAGCTCGGATTGGTCACTGAGCTTTTGGGAAAGCAACAGGTTGGGAAAGAGGACTCCCAGCTTCCGGTCGACCGTATTTTTTCCGGTTTGCGGGTTATCCATGCGGGTGTGGGAATATTCATACCGGGACCCTATGACCAGGTTCGTCGAGGGGCTTAGCTGCGCATTGGCGGAGGCATAGGCGGCTCCGATCCCTTCCTTCATAAGAATATTATTGGATGTCTCGGACCTGGCCACTACCCAGCTGCCATTCACCAGGCTCTCTATGCCCGACTGACTGGTGCTCCGGGTATAGGTTCCTTTAACGCCGGCTTCCAGGGACCACTTTTTACTGAATTGCCTGGTATAATCTATTTTGCCTACGCCCACCTGTATAAGGGTATTTGCAAAGCCCCTCTGACGGGGTGAGAAGAGCGTGTCATTGCCCCCGGCTTCCGTTCCGTTCTTATCGAGAAAAGAGCTCTGCACTTCCGAAGGGCTGTGCGTATTAAAGGAGAGATAATCGATGTCAAAGTTGATCTTCTCTCCTTTCCTCAGCATTCTTTCTGCATATACGGAGCTTGTCCAATTATTCCAGCGGCTGGTCTCACCGATAGATCCGTCGAATAGCAAGAGGGAGTCCGGCAGGATATTATATAGGGAATGATTCACCGTATTGGACGATCCGTGACTGCCATTATAGTTGATACTGCCGCCGACGGTGGTTTTTGAATTCAGTTTATGATCGATTCCCAGGCTTGCATCCTGACTGTTTTGGAGGGATTTAGTCGTGTCCCATACAACAACATCCATCTGCCCTCCCAGGAAAGGCATATTTTGCGAACTGGTGATATACATGTCGCTATAGGTCCTGTTGTGTGAAAAAGTATAGGAGCCATATAGATTGGTCTTTTCCGTGTTATGGGAGAGATGGAGGCTGGCCGTCCCTTTTTCTCCTTTGCCATACCCTCCGGTGATGGATAGGGAGCCGTTGGTACCCCGTTTCTTGTTTTTCTTTAATACGATATTGATCAGCCCGGCGCTGCCATTGGCATCGTATCGGGCCGGCGGTGTGGTCAACAATTCTATTTTCTCCAGGTCGTCGGCGCTCAGGCCGTTCAGCAGGCTGAATACCTGTTCGATCGGCATATTCACCAGCTTGCCGTCTATCATCACGGTTACGCCGTTCTTCCCATCCAGGGCAATGCTGTTATTGCGGTGATCGATCACTACTCCGGGCGACCGCTCCAGGACTTCCAGGGCCGAGCTGCCTTTTGAAAGCAGGCTGCTTTCCACATTTACGACCGTGCCGTCCGCCCGTTGCTGGAAGGGGGGCTTCTCTGCCCGGACGACCACCTCCCCCAGCTGTTTGCTTGTTTCCTGCAGGACCCGGGTCCCTAAATCCTTCTCCTTTTGAGAAACCGTCAGATCGAACAAGGGCGATTCCCAGGTCAGGTAGCCGACACTGCTGACCCTAAGCAGGTATCTTCCCGGTCCGATATTGTCAAAACGGTAATCTCCCTTTTCATTTGTCACCGTGGCTTTGACAAGAGAGGAATCCAGACCCTTCAGCAGCAGCACATTGGCAAAAGTGATGGGCTGGCTACCGGCTGTAGTAAGCTTGCCGGAGACCTGGCCCAAGGCATCTTGCAAAAGAAGGAGCGATAACAGGCTGAAGATTAGATTTTTCATGAAACAAAGAAAAGCCTGCCCGAGAGAGAAGAAAAATCGGATTGACAACCCGTCGGCCCTATTTGATGAGTTGCCCAAAAACAGCGGGTGACAGGGTTATAGCCATTCATATAGGACAACATGCATTTTATCAATTATTGGGGTTCATTCATATAGTACCCCTCTCCAATAAGGCGGATTTTATGTATCTTGAAAAGAAAGTTTTGTCGTACAGCAAATCCATTCCCGACTGGGTATTCAGGTACAAACTATACCATATCCCTTTTTGGTTCCTGTACCATTATTTCTGGTGGACGGTGGCTGTCGGAAATCCGTTAAAAGCCGCCAACACTATCTTATTCACCCCCTTTGCCGTAAAATTCAGCTTTTACGTGGTTTTCCAGATCATCGCTGTTTACTTCAACCTATATTTTCTCATTCCAAAATACCTGAAAACAGGACGTTTCTCCGCTTATCTTGGCTATCTGCTTGTCACTGTATTATGTGCCTCCACTCTGATCATTCCCGGCTATTATTTGAGCGCTTATGCATCCGGGAAGACTGTGCAACAATTTTATGGGAAAGAGGCTTGTATCTTTAATTTTATAGCCAGTGCGCTGCCTTCGACCCTGGCAACGATCACCTTCGCGATGAGCATAAAACTGACAAAGAACTGGGTTCAGACGGAAAGGAGACATCAACTGCTCGAAAATGAAAAACTGGAGACGGAATTGAAATTTCTCAAAAACCAGTTCAACCCGCACTTCCTCTTCAATACCATCAACTCCATTTTCTTTTTGATCCATAAAAATCCGGATAAGGCCTCGGCCTCACTGGCCAAATTTTCCGACCTGCTGCGATACCAACTCTATGAATGCAATGATCAGCAGATACCCCTGAGCAAAGAGATCACTTTCCTGGAAAACTCCATTGAATTGGAGAAGCTCCGGCTCAATAACAATATCGAGGTCACGCTGCAAATCAACCAGCAACACACCGGGCACCTGGGCATAGCGCCCTTTTTATTAATGCCCTTTGTGGAAAATGCGTTCAAACATGTTTCCAAAAATGCCGACAGCCCCAATTGGATACGAATAAAACTGGAAATCAATCAACAGCGGTTGGATTTTTCCATTTCAAACAGCGTGTCACAGGACCTGTATAATGATGTGGTCAGCTACGGTGGCATCGGTTTGAAAAATGTACGGAGAAGATTGGACCTGATCTATCCCGGACAATATAATTTAGATATAAAAAGGAGTAGCGCCAGCTTCGAAGTAGGATTGCAATTAGATCTTGCTGAACTCGTGCTGATGCAGACCATGCAGGCGACAGCCTGATAATACTACGTAAGATGATAAACTGTGTGATTATCGACGATGAACCATTGGCCAGGGATGGCATTGCTAACTATGTAAGACAAATTGATTTCTTACAGCTGATCGCCACCTGCGAGGACCCTGTAGCGCTGATGAAATTATTGGAAGAGAATCAGATCGACCTGGTGTTCCTGGATATCCAGACGCCAAAAATGAATGGGATCGATTTCTTAAAAATCGTGAAGAACCCTCCCATGGTCATTATCACTACCGCTTTTCCCAGCTATGCCCTGGAAGGATTCCAGCTGAATGTCCTGGATTACCTGCTCAAGCCCATCACATTTGACCGGTTTTTTAAGTCAGCCAATAAAGCCCGGGACTATCACCAGCTTATTTCAAGGCCCGCTGACCTGCCAATACAGAAAGCTGATCCGTCCGCTGATTATTTTTTTATAAAATGCGGAAGCAAATATGAAAAAATATTTTTTAATGATATCCTGTATATACAGGGAACGCAAAATTATGTCACCATCTACACAAATAAAGGGAAATATCTCACCCTGCTGTATCTGAAGAACCTGGAAGAAAACCTGGATAGCGCCTCCTTTATCCGGGTACATAAATCATATATCGTTTCCATTGATAAGATTGACGGGATCGAAGGCAATGAGATCTTCATACAGTCCCATAGCGTTCCCATCAGCCGGAATTATCGTGAACAGGTCATTCAGCAGGTGGTCATGAATAAATTATGGGATAAAATAAAATTTTCCTAAATTGATCATTAAACCGACTGCTTAATGATCCGCAACATCTTACTCGTTACCTGGCGCAATTTCAAACGTCATAGGGCTTATACTTTCATCAATATCATCGGCCTTGCTATCGGGCTGGCGGTATTCATACTCATCGGCGCCTATGTTCATTTCGAAAAAAGCTATGACCGGATGCATGCCGGCGCCGATAATATCTATCGCGTGGAAAGCAGTTTCTACAGAGGGGACCAGCTGACCGACAGCTGGCCAACCAGCACGAATGGTTATGCCAAAGCCATGAAAGACGCGCTGCCCGGCATAACTTCCTTTGCCCGGATCAACTGGAACAACTCCGAACGGGTAATAAGGTATAACGGTTTAAAATACAGAGAAGAGCATGTCTGTTTTGCCGATAGTAATTTCTTTTCTTTTTTCTCCTATCCCCTGTTGAAAGGAGATGTACAGACGGTATTGAAGGAAGTGAACTCTATCGTGCTGTCCGAGTCAGCAGCAAAAAAATACTTTGGCAATGAAGACCCGGTGGGGAAATTCCTGGATGTGAGCACTCAGTCGAAAAGCTATCATTGCGCCGTTACCGGAGTATTTAAAGATATCCCCGCAAACTCTACTATGCAGTTCAATTTCCTGATTTCCTGGGCCACGACGCCTGAATGGATGAAGGACTTTTGGTACATACATGAAAGCTATACATTTGTAAAACTGAGGCCGGGTACCAATATACCTCAGCTGGAAGCACAGTTCCCGGATATTGCGGAACGATATAAAACAGCTGCGTCGTTCAAGGAACTTAAATGGGCCATTCATCTCGTACCGTTGGCAGATATGCACCTTAATCCCGTTAAGCCCTATGAGATCGAGGCAAAAGGCAACCGCTATGCGGTAAACCTGTTAAGCATAATGGCATACATAATACTCATCATTGCCTCTGTGAACTATATCAACCTGGCTACTACCCGATCCATCGACCGGGCGCGGGAGGTGGGTATCCGGAAAGTAAGCGGCGCCCATGCGTCGCAACTCATATTCCAGTTTCTGCTGGAGTCATTTATCATTAACCTTAGCGCCCTGGCATTGGCGGCGCTTTTGGTGATAGCCTCTTTTTCATGGCTGCCTTTCTTTTTGAGCAACACTGGCGTCAAAGGATTGCTGTTTGATAAGCCGCTGTATATCTATACCGGTGTTGTATTTATCGTCAGTACCTTGCTTTCGGGGATCTATCCGGCGATGGTGCTGGTGAAGTTAAAACCTGTTACGGCATTAAAGGGACGGTTCTCCTTTTCAAAAAAAGGCGTCTTATTACGTAAGGGCATGGTGTCCTTCCAGTTCGTCGCATCCCTGCTGCTTATAGCGGGCACGCTGGCCGTTTACCGGCAGATCGCTTATATGGGCAGCCAGGACATAGGGACTGACATCAGCCAAACCCTGGTGATTAAAGCTCCTGTAAATACGGCTGATTATCTGCAAAAGATACAAAGTCTGAAGACCGCGTTGCAGGCCATTCCCGGCGTCAGGGCAGTGACTATGTCTGGTTCCGTGCCGGGCAGAGAGGTGAGGGAATTTCTGGCTAACCGGCGTTACGGGGCGTCCAAGGCAGAAGAACGTGCTTACGAGATGCTGAAGGTAGACCATGATTATATAAAAGCATATGGTTTGCAGGTAATCGCTGGCAGGGGTTTTGACAGAAGCCGGCCTTCGGACTCCATTGGCGTAGTCATGAACGAATCCGCCGTACAACAGTTTGGTTTTCCCTCTGCCGCTGCGGCAGTTGGTCAGAAGGTATGGCTGGAGACTGTCGATAAGCGGCCCAACGAAATTATCGGCGTTATAAAAGACTATCACCAGCAATCCTTACAACAGAAATATACCCCTGTCATTCTATTTATGGATCCGGCGTTGGGATGGATCCGCAGCAATTATTTTTCTGTAAAGATAAATTCCAATCAGATGCAGGACAAAGTGGCTCAATTGAAGCGGGTCTGGAATGATCGTTTCCCGGAATCCTCCTTTGATTTCTTTTTCCTGGATGAGTTTTATAACCGGCAGTATCAGCAAGAGGTTCAGTTCGGGCATAATTTTATGATCTTTTCTTCCCTGGCCATCTTCATTGCCTGCATGGGGTTATTCGGCCTGACGGCTTATTCGACTGCCCGCCGGACCAAAGAGATCGGCGTGCGTAAGGTCCTGGGTGCTTCCGTTCGAAATATCATGATCTTACTTACCTGGGACCTTATCCGGCTGATCTTATATTGTAGCCTGGCAGCGATACCTATTGCGGTTATTTTGATCATCCAATGGCTGAATGGGTATGCTTTCAGAGTTCAGCTGACCTGGTGGCAGTTTATATTGCCTGTTTTTACGTTAGTGCTGATTGCCATCGTAACGACTGTCTGGCTGACTTTTAAAGCGGCGTTGACCAATCCGACGGCGACTTTGAAAAATGAATAGGGACTCTTTCTACCTTACAAATAAAGCAACATGCCTTTGCATTCCTGACGTGGAGATAGTCTACCGCTTCCTTTTCTTCAAATATCTGCGGAATGAGCAGGTCTATATCATCGTCTCCGACTAACCGGGTGAAGACCATTTTTTGTTCTTTACTATATCCGATGAGGGTTAGCGGAAAGCTCTCTTTGTCGGCTTTTATCTCAGGGGGGAAGCGATAGATGTCTTTATATGCCTCTACCTCTTTTTTTTGAATGAAGATGGGCCCGGGCTGATCGAAGGCATTATTAATTTTAAATGGACTGTGCGATAAAAGCAACCTGGTATCTTCTCCGACCGAAAAGGGTTTCAGGGAAACCCGACAAGGCCCCTTCCCGGTTGCAATTTGCTCAATTATCTCATTTCCAAAATCATCCTTTTGATTTTCCCGGATTTTTCTGGCATACTCCTCGCTCAGAGGTATAATTTTAAATTTTTTCATTTTCGATGACGTTTTATTACCCAAATGTAGGCGGAGAGCGGGGACGTGAAAACCCGAAACTTGCGAATTTCAAATTGATTCATCATTTTGTGGACATTTAGACAAAATTTGTTTTTTTGTCTAAAACCTTCTATCTTTGTTTTTCAGCTAAGCTATTCACCATACTTAATGTCAGTTAATGACCATATAAAAGAAGAGGATATCCAGGAGCAGATCCTGCTGGCTGCCAAACAGTTATTCCAGAAGCACGGCCTGCGGAAAGTAACGATGGATGATGTGGCTAAAGTCGTTGGTAAAGGGCGCAGTTCGCTTTACTATTATTATAAAAGTAAAGAAGAAATTCTGGATGCGGTGGTGGATGCGGAGATCCGGGGAATGCTGAAGGAAGTTACCTGTGCCGTAGAGCTGGTCCCGACTGCTGAACAAAAGATCCATGCGTTTTTTCTTACCAGGTTGAAGCATGTACAGGGAAGAAGAGCCTTTTTCAACGCGATGGATATCGGGATGGATGCTGCTGAAATGTCCGATCTCAATAAAACTAAACAGGCAATTCACCAGCGTATAATGAAACTGGAAAGTGCTTTGCTCGACCAGATTCTGACGGGTGGGATGGAAAAAGGGGAATTGCGTGTTATGAATCAAAAAGATAAGGAAGCAATGATCTTCGTGTTGCTTAACAGTTTACATGGTATAAAGCGTGAAGTCGTCATCGACAATGATTTTAGCAGGATAGATTTCCTGGTGGATGCTTTGACCCGGATGGTAATCGATGGGCTGAGGAGATAAAAAAATTTGAATTTTTTTCGACAAAATGACTAATAATGTCGAATTGTCTGGGTAAAGGAAGAGTAAAAAATATGATAAAGGCAGCAAGTATAACAAGCACATTTCGTGCATTCAGGAACCGTAATTATACCTTATTTTTTTGTGGGCAGTCTGTTTCTCAGATCGGCACGTGGATGCAGCGGACTGCCGTGAGCTGGGTTATTTATACGCTTACGCACTCGGCTTTTATGCTTGGATTGGCGGTGTTTGCCCAGCAGTTTCCCTCCTTTTTGCTTTCCCTGCTGGGTGGTATCGCCTCGGACCGGTACAACCGTTATAAAATATTGCTGGTGACACAGACGGCTTCTATGATACAGGCCATATTAATGGCTGTGTTAATACTAACCAATCATTATGTGATCTGGGAAATACTGACGCTGAGTGTTCTACTGGGTATCATCAATGCTTTTGACGTACCGGCAAGACAACCGATGGTGCATGACATGATCAATGACAGGGAAGATCTGCCGAATGCACTTGCGCTCAACTCGGCCATAGTGAATATGGCCAGGCTGGCAGGGCCTGCTTTATCAGGTGTAGTTTTGCAGGCGTTCGGTGCAGGGATCTGCTTTTCGTTGAATGCATTGAGCTTTGTAGCGGTGCTCACTTCGCTATTGCTGATGAAATTCCCGGCATTCACCCCGCCTGCGACAAAGAAGAAGATCACATCGGATCTTGCCGAAGGCTTTGTCTATCTCCGGCAAACACCTCTCCTGGGAACGATCACGCTGATGCTTACTTTTTTAAGCTTGCTGGTTTTCCCCTATGATACGATTGTACCGGTCTTTGCTAAGGTTGTCTTTAAAGGCAATGCGGCTACTTATGGATACATCAGCAGTTTCATTGGTTTAGGAGCTATTTTCAGCAGTTTATTCATGGCTTCTGTAAAAAATGTAAGCAGGCTGAAGATTATCCTGCTGATGGGTATTGCCATTCTGGGGGTAGGGTTGATACTCTTTTCCCGCATCAGTTATTTCCCTGTTGCCATGCTGTTTGCCGTGGTGATCGGATTCGGGTCATTATTGCCGATGACAGTCTGCATTACGATCATACAGATGGAGTCTGCTTCCCACATGAGAGGTCGTGTAATGAGTTATATCGCTATGGCTTTTTTTGGCATGATACCTTTGGGAAGCCTGCTGATTGGGATGGTCTCCCAGCAAATATCAGCTCCGCTGACGATGCTGTGTCAGGGGATCCTGGCGCTGCTGATTGCTGTGATTTTTTCAAAATACCTGTTGGGGCAACCTGATAAAAATGCTTAATCAATCTTTTAAATACACTACTATGGAATGGTATCATTATTTCAGCGGCTTTTGGGCAGGCGCTTTTTTAGCAAACGTTGTACCTCATTATGTCAATGGCGTTTCGGGCAATGGGTTTCCCACCCCCTTTGCAAAACCTCCGGGCAAAGGCTTGTCATCTCCAATCGTAAATATTTTTTGGGCCCTTTTTAATTTAGTGGTAGGTTATTTGCTTTTCAGATCTGGTAAAGTGTCTTCTCAGGATAATCTCTCGCTGATTGTATTCCTGGCAGGTTTTGCCGGCTTGAGTTTCCTATGCGCCAAAAATTTTGTAAATAAACACAAGAACTGATAAAAGTTATAATCAATTAAAAAAATAATGGAACAAACTACAGCAAACATTGCTCTTCTTGTAATGGATATGCAATTGGGAACGATTCGTATGCTTCCGGATGGTTCTCCTGTTATCGGCCAGGTAGCCAAGGCTATAGCAAATGCCCGGGAAAAGAAAATACCTGTTATCTTTGTAACAGTAGGCTTTAGAAAGGGCGCTCCGGAAGTCAGTATGAACAATAAAAGCTTCGCCGCCGGCAAGGAAAGATTCGCCAATGTGAATATGGATGAGTTCATGCAAATACATCCGGACCTGGCGCCAGAGGAAGGGGAAGTGACCGTTACTAAACGTCGCATCAGCGCCTTTACCGGCAGCGACCTGGAAGTGATCTTACGGGCATTCAATATCAGTCACCTGGTGCTTACCGGCATTTCCACCAGCGGCGTCGTCTTATCGACCACCCGGGAAGCCGCTGATAAAGACTATCGTATAACCATATTAGCCGATGGCTGCGCCGACGGGGATGAGGAAATACACCGGGTACTGACTACTAAGGTTTTCCCCCGTCAGGCGGATGTGCTCACGATAGAGGAATGGAGCAAGGGTTGATTTGTGCCCCATCGTATTTTTGACATTGCAAACCTTATATAATTGCTATTCACCTTCAAAGACCGGTTTCCAGACCTAAATCCCTATTGGGAGAAATACACCGCGCTGCAACAGTGTGTGAAATATCCTTCCAGGACTACTTTGCTACAGGAGGGGAAAAAAGCCCAAAACTACTACTTCGTCGTCCAAGGTTGTCTCCGGTTGTGGTTTGATAATAACGGAAAGGATACGACTGTCCAATTCTTTTTTGAAAACGAGGGCGTCGCATCCCTGGAGAGTTTTCAAAAGAACATACCCAGTATGTTTACTATTGAGACTATCGAACCCAGTACCATTCAGATCCTACCCAAGGCCGTGTTCAATGACATGCTCAGGGAGCTGGATCAAAACCCGGTATTCCTAAAGGCGCTTATGGATATTTCCTTCGAGCGGCAGCGCCATTATATGAATGAATTCCTTTCCCGAATAAGAGACACTCCATTACAGCGCTACATGAATCTTCTAAAAGAAAGACCGCATATAGTCAAGCGGGTGCCACAACACTATATCGCCTCTTACCTCGGCATTACATCTGTGCACCTCAGCCGGATCAAGAATAAGCTGGCCGGGAAAAAATAGGACCGGCCGCATTTGATAACAAATGTTATCGTCCCGCTCCAACCCCGCTGTTACCTTTGAGAGAAAATCAGCAATATGAAAGCAGCAGTGATGTATAGCAAGGGAGAAATACCTCAATACACAGATTTCCAGGAGCCCGTAGTGCAAAACGATGACGAGATTTTGGTATCGGTAAAGGCCGTTGCATTAAAGCATTTTGACAAAGGCCGCGCTAAAGGTACGCACTACTCGACGGATCCCGATGAGCGCAATGCGAAGGTTATCGGCGGTGACGGGGTCTGCCTGCTGCCTAATGGCGACAGGGTTTATGCATTAGGGACCAGCGGAATGTTGGCCGAAAAAGCAACCGTCGATAGGGATAAGATCGTGCCAGTGCCGGCCGGGTTGAATGATGCGACCGCCGCGGCTTTGCCGAATGCCGTATTTGGCGCCGCGATGGCGCTTCGCTTCCGGGCGGGTATCGAACCAGGAGATACTGTGCTCGTCAACGGCGCGACTGGCTTTACAGGCAGGGTTGCTGTCCAGATCGCAAAGCATTACGGGGCCGGCAAGGTTATCGCCACCGGAAGAAACCTACAATCCTTAAAGGAATTAACTGACCTGGGCGCCGATGAAATCATATCTGTCCGGCAGACCGATGAACAATTTATTGCTCAGTTGCGACAACTCCATCAAAATACACCTATAAACGTGATCATTGACTACCTGTGGGGGCATACGGCAGAAATGATCCTGACCTGCCTAAAAGGTACCGGGTCATTTACACCGGGAACGCGATATGTATCGGTAGGTAGTGTAACGGGAGACCTGATCCGGTTATCCGCTGCCAACCTCCGTAGCGTTGATCTGCAACTTTCGGGCTCCGGTCTTGGTAGCTGGACCAAGAGCCAGGTGCAAACCCTTTTTGCCGAAATCCTTCCTGAAATGTTCCAACTAGCTGCCGATGGCAAATTGAAGATCGGGACCGTAAATGTTGAGCTCCGGAATATTGAGAAATTATGGGAAATGGAGGTGCCGGATGGCAAACGGTTAGTCGTTCAGATAAAAAGAGGTTCGGATGAATGATAAAAATATTATCTTGGTCAGTGTTTTCCATACTGATCAAATCAACAAGAATGCTTGATCTTTTTAAAATAGTATATGAAAAGAGTAACAGTGCATGAATCGCAACGCGTCACTGACTACCCAAACAACAATACCATATTTACAGTTTGGAAGTTTAAAGAGGATATGGAAGTTAAACCTGTTTTCGAAAGACTTTGTGCTTTGGTTGCCAATCTAAATCATTCCTTCATAATACGCGTGCCCGGCGGACGAGCGACTTGCGTAATGGGTATTGGATATGACGCATGGACCAGGCTATCTTTGCCCAGGCCCCTTCCCAAAGAATTAAAAACCTTTGAACCGATTGTAGGATCAAAGCATACTGCCGTTGCTACTCCGGGAGATCTGCTTTTTCATCTGAGAGGAACCGATATGTCCGTTTGTTTTGATATGCTCATGGCTATTACCGGCATATTATTTCCGGTTGCCGACTGTCTGGAAGAAATTCATGGTTTTAGATATTGGGATGGACGTTCAATTCTTGGCTTTGTGGACGGTACAGAAAATCCTGTTGGCGATGAACGGCAGTTTTATGCAGTAATAGGTGACGAGGACCCGGGTTATAAAGGAGGAAGCTATGTTTTTGTACAAAAATATTTGCACGATATGCAGGGCTGGACAAAACTGTCTACTGAAGAGCAGGAGAAAGTAATTGGGCGTTATAAAATAAGCGATATTGAAATGCCGGATGGGGTAAAGCCAGCCAATTCGCACAGCGCCATAGCCAGTATTGAAGATGAAAGCGGCGCTGAATTGAAAATAGTAAGAGACAATATGCCCTTTGGGAACCCTTCTAAAGGCGAAGTTGGTACATACTTTATTGCTTACTCAAACACATTTAGCACAACACATAGAATGTTACAACAGATGTTTATTGGAAATCCCCCGGGCAATTATGACAGAATACTGGATTTCAGTAAGGCATATACCGGAAGTCTGTTCTTTGCCCCTTCAATAGATATTTTGAAGCAATACTCAGCCGGTACCACCTAGTCCTGTCATCGTATTGTAAGCTCCCCTTATTTTAAGTCCATTGGTGATTATGCCGATTGTATTGGTTGCCGGGCAGAAGACGCTGCAACGGCTAAAACTCCTAATGGAGTGTATATTAATCTTAAAAGACATTAGATGACCGGAATGATGCTAACCATTGTCTATTAAACAATTAGGTAAGGTCAAAAAAAGTTTAAAAATAATTGAATAAAAATTTGCGTAACTCAAAAGTTACTTTTACATTTGAGTAATCTAAAAGTTACTTATTATGGCAGACAACATCAAACACAAATTTTTCTTCCCCCAACGGCCCGAACAGGTCTGGGAATATTTGACCAGGGCCGATCTGATGGAGCTATGGCTAATGCCCAATGATTTCCTGCCCATTCCGGGGCACGATTTCCAGTTCAGGATAAAGCCCATGCCTCAGCTCGATTTCGACGGCATCGTCTATTGTAAGGTGCTGGAAATAGCGCCTCATCACACGCTTAGCTATTCCTGGAAATCCGGTCCAGGCAACGGAAAGATCGAGCTGGATTCCATCGTGGTCTGGAAACTGATCCCTAAAGACAATGGCACGGAGCTATTGCTGGAACATAATGCCTTCAGAGGATTCGATAATCTTAGTATGTTCTCGGCGCTGAATGGCGGGTGGTTCAAAAATATACAAAAGATCGCTGAACTTATAAATGCTGCAACCCGTGAAACAACAAAACTTTGATGTATTCCAGGTAGTCGCTGACCCCAGCCGCAGACAGATATTGCGGCTGCTGTCAAAAGACAGCCTGACGATCAATTCATTGGCCGAACATTTTGACATGAGCCGGCCGGCCGTATCCAAACATATAAAAATATTGCATGGCGCCGGGTTTATCTCTATCCAGGACATCGGCAGAGAAAGACATTGCATACTCAAACAGGAAGGGTTTGAAAAGTTGCAGGAATGGATAAACTACTTTGATAATTTCTGGCTGTCAAAACTGGGAAAATTAAAATCACTGTTAGACAACAAACTTAAAAATTAAAAACTTAACCAAAATGAAAAAGCAAGACTACACGGCCAGCATCCTGGTCAAGACCACCGCAAACAAGGCATTCCAAAGCATTAACCATGTTGCCGCATGGTGGACAGAAAATATCGAAGGCAGTTCCGAAAAACTGAACGATGTTTTTATCATCCATTTCGGGGAAACCTTTGTAACGATGAAAATAGCCGAATCCGTTTCGGACAAAAAGGTCGTATGGGATGTCACTGACTGCTACCTCCACTGGCTGGCTGACAAGAAAGAATGGAAGGACACCCAGATCGTCTTTGAAATATCGGCCGAAGGGGATTCAACCAGGATCCAGTTTACACATGTCGGGTTAGAGCCCCAGGTAGAATGTTATAATGACTGTGTAAAAGGCTGGGACCAATATTTTAAAGGCAGTTTGGCCAAGCTGATAAACGAAGGCAAGGGACTCCCGCAAAGAAAAGAAATGACGGCTGCCGGAGCAGTCAAATAGGTCGGAGCCTCGGACCGGAAAGGTCGAAATACGAAAGTATAGCCAAATTATTTTGCCGTTGGGGGTGTTACTTTTTTACCTGCCTTGTTAATGTAATACCAACTATTACTTAACCAAGTATAGTGCTCACCAGCTGACTGCTTCTTGCAGTCGATTGAAACTTTTGCAACTCGGTGCTCAAATGGCCATGCACATGCAAACTGAGGATTAATAACAATCTTACCCGTTGATGCGTCCGCATATCCAATCTTGTTTTTTATGATGATCCTAAAAAGGCCGTCCGAAGGATAGTCAGGACCGTTGTCAAAAGGAAAGACCTCATATAATATTTTCTCTTGCCTGTCAATTGCCACAAACCCTTTTTGAGGTACTGCAACGATTGCATAAGTTCTAAAAGTGTCAGTAAAGCAAAACGAGTATTTGCCCAACGGTATAACAATATCCCCTGCTAAATCTTTATACCCGCTCTCATTTGTAACTGTGTCTGCAAACGAAATTAAAACGTCTCTTGCGTTCGCTTGCTGCCCCAAACCTGCCAAAGTCGTGCTAAGTAAGATTATGACAAGAACGATTTTAAGCTTTTGTGTAGTCATATGATAGTGCTAAGGATCTGGAAAACAGTGTCGTAAATGCTTTGCAATAGCTGATATAAAAATATGAAAAATACGGTGTTATTTGAATTAACTTCCCTTCCCTTTTGTGGGGAGAGGTCAGAGAGGGGGGACAACTTTCGAGCCTTTTTGTGAAAGATTTAATAAAAATTAGCGAGTTTTTAGATCGATATAGCCTCTATGGGCCGAAAAAGCTGAACGAGGCAAATCTCGTTCTATTTTTTGAAGTGAAAACGCCCTAATTTGCGGCAGTAAACTAATCCATAGGAAATTAGAATTGCCGTTATGCTATATTGCGAACCCACTCCGTTGACCTGCTTCAAACGACCCGGTACCAGGTTGATGCTGGTCATAGCCTTGCTCGAATTTACTATCGCTTTTGATGTCAGGGCTCAAAGCCAGACGCTGGTTTCGCCTCCGGGAAAGTTTGAACCGGCGGAACGAAATGCGGTCATCGATACGCTGGTCAAAAAGGTAAATGATTATTATGTCTTTCCTGAGGTGGCCAAAAAGATGACCGATGTCCTCCGCCAGCACCAAAAACACCGTGATTATGATACAGTAACAAACCGGGAGGTTTTGCCAAAATGCTGACGGCAGATTTGCAGTCCATTAGCAAGGATGGGCATTTAGGTGTGGATTATTCTGCTACCCCGATTACAAACGAGCACCCGGGCGCCCCATCCGAAGATGTGGTCAACCAATTCAGGAAAACCTGGGCAATGGCCAATTTCAGTTTTAAAAAGGTGGAACACCTGGATGGCAATGTCGGTCTCCTGCAACTGGATGCCTTTTTTCCGGCTGACTGGATCAAGGATCTTGCTGCCGGGTCGATGCAGTTTTTAGCTAATTCAGACGCGATCATTATCGACCTGCGCAGGAACCACGGTTTTGCTCCCGACGGCGTGCAGTTGATTGAAAGCTATTTTTTCAACGACGCCGTTCATTTAGCTGATGATCACAACCGCGATGCGAGTATCGTGAACCAGATGTGGACGATGCCGACAGTTCCCGGACCCAAACTGCCCAATGTAGACCTGTATATCCTGGTAAGCAAGGATTGTTTTTCCGCTTCAGAAGATTTCACTTATAATTTACAGTCGCAGGGGCGCGCAAAAGTTATTGGTGAGGTTACGGGCGGTGGTGCACATGGCACAAAGCCCTATAAGATCGGTACCTATTTTACCGCCTCCATACCTTTTGACTATGAAGTCAATACCGTTACCCATACCGACTGGGAGGGCAAAGGTGTACAGCCTGATGTGAAAGTCCCGGCCGACCAGGCACTGTTAACGGCTCAGATCATGGCTATCCAGGCCCAGATCAAACGGTTCGCAGTAGACACTGAACGCGGGGCAAAACTGCAAAAGATCGCCGAACAAAAGCAGAAGGAACTGGATGCGCTGAAGTCTAAAGCAAATTAATCGCAAAATGTTTATGCTGAGGAGTTATTTCAAGAATCCACTGGAGGAATGCAGCGTTGATATTTCGAACCTCAACGAAAGTCTCGAAAAACAGTTCAATTATTGGTTTGAGTTGAAAAAATAATGGATTTTGACAAGGGGGCCATGTATATTCAGATGATGCTGCAGTTTCAGATGGCCTATAGTTTTCTTTTCTTTCTTTCGCTATATTGATCACCTCTTTCTGTCTTAATGGAAGTAGAAAAGTCCGTCTATAGTCCGGATCGAGCAAGACCGTCTATTCCAAACAAAAAGAGGCTGTCAGCTGAATTTGAACTGCCCCCAAAAGTGTCTAACTTTTTGGGGCAGTTCATTTTGAGACACCCTCTCAATGATGAAGACTTGCGGGGCAAGAGGGACAGTTTTCGACCCTTTTTGCCACCGAATTGGGTAAGATAATGCAATTTATTGTCGGATATTTTATCTGTAGAAGGTTTCAGCGAAAACCTGTTTTCCAAGTCTCCATATAGTCCCTCGGGTAAAAATCGATAAATACGGTGATAGGATCCATAAAGCCTGAAGGGTGTAGTCGGAATACCCGTTACAGTCCAAAGGAAAAAAGCATTAATTGCCGGCATTATACTGCCGATTTGAGTGAAGGCTGTTAAATTTGGGCCATTAAAAGAAATAAATCGGTATTATAACGCCGATTAGATGTGAAAATGATCCAAATTTATTAAATTTGCTAATAAATAGGTATTATACTGCCGATGGATATTATAAAAATTGGAGAGAAATTACAGGAAAGAAGAGCTCTTTTCCGACTTCGACAAGAAGATCTTGCCGAGATAAGTGGAGTTGGTATTAGAACAATCCGTCAGATTGAACAGGGCGTAGGCAATCCTTCGTTAGACACATTGCGAAAAATTTTTATCGTAGTAGGCATGGACGTAACTGTTGAAATTATTAATATAATTAAAACAACATAATGCAGAAAGGAGAAGTATACTACAACGATATATTTGCAGGTATCCTTGCCAAACATGGTCCTGAAGATTATCGCTTTACTTATGATGATAAATATGCTGATAATTCTGCCATGCCTTCCATAAGTGTAACGTTATCCAAGAAGCAAAAAGAACATGCAAGCACCCGGCTTTTTTCTTTTTTTTCTGGCCTTCTTGCTGAGGGTATAAATAAAAACATTCAGTGTCGCTTGCTTCGAATTGATGAGAATGACGATTTTACGAGGCTGTTAAAAACAGCCAACGTAGATACCATTGGAGCCATTACGATTAAAGAGATCAAAGAAGAATAATAAAGGAAATTATTACAAATGTGCCTAGGATGCTATAAAGAAAATAAAGACAATATTGAAGGTTACTGCCTTAATTGCCGTAAAAAGTTATTTGACGGCAAAAAGGTATCCCATATCCTAAATTTTGATCCTCCTAAAGAAAGCAATTATAAAGACTATCAAAATAAAACAAAAAAATTATCTATTTCTGGTGTTCAGTTAAAGTATTCGATGATACTGGACGGTAAAGAATTGAAATTAACCGAAACTGGCGGCCAATATATACTAAAACCAATTCCCAATGCAGATCACATTTTAAACAAAGATCAAGCTCCAGAAAATGAGCATTTAACGATGCAGATTGCCGCTCAGGTATTTGGAATAGAGACCGCTGAAAATGCCTTAATTTATTTCAAGGATGGTTCTCCTGCCTATATTACGAAACGATTTGATATTAAACCAGAGGTTGGAAAATACCTACAGGAAGATATGGCTCAAGCCAGTGGTAAAACAAGGCAAAGTCATGGAGAGAATTTTAAGTACCAAGGTACTTATGAAGATGTTGGAGCACTTATCACGGAACAGGTTTCTGCAACAGTCCCGGCATTGGAAGCATTCTTTAGACAAGTTCTTTTCAATTATATTTTTTCTAATGATGATGCTCATTTAAAAAACTTTTCTTTTATCGAATCTCCTATGGGAGATAATATTCTTTCCAAAGCATACGATCTTGTGTGTACTGAACTTCATACACCGGGAGGACCAGAAACCGCCTTAGATCTTTATAAGGGAGATAATGAGAACGAGTTTTATGCCCGGGAAGGACGGTATGGGCAAGTTCATTTTAGAGAACTTGCGAAAAAAATTGGTGTTAGCCCAGTTAGGGCTGCCGGGATTATATTTAAACTCTTGAATTCAAGTGCCCGTGTTCATGAGATGGTAGAAAACTCTCAATTAAGGATAGACGCTAAAGAAAAGTATTTATCATATTATGATAGTAAAATTCGAGTATTAGGCATAAACGAACTTTTGATTGCTCGAAAATTTAAAATAACAAAAGCAAAAGATTTCCCGCCAAACATAGTAGTTAAAGTGTCTTTTTATCGAGGAAGGCAGCCAATTGTAGGAAAATTTGTAAAAGAACTTGTAGCTGATACTCATCGTGTCGTCAATAATCTCTTCGCTTTTGTGGAAGAGAAAAATATGGATGAATACGAAAGAACTGGAGATCGTGCTTTAATTACTGTTATTGATGGAGACACTGTTGTAAAGGTAGTGTAAGTTCGCTACGCTTCTTCACATCCCGAAATAAAAATGCCCCGCCTTGGGGCGGGGACATTGATCAAAACTTGCGGGGCGGAGGGGACAACTTTCGAACCGCTTTTTTGTGAAAGATTTAACCTCCGTAAGTACACCTGCATCCTTCATTAGACCGACTTACATTCAAGCAGGTGAGCTCCATCCCAGCCGTTTCATGTTTTATGGGCTTGCAGGTTGTTAGGTAGGCTGCGCAGCTACGAAGGCTGCATTCTGCCGCTCGAGCGCCTTTGCCGCACTTCCGCGCCAACTCTCGGCTATGGATGCCGACGCCGGATCGGGGAAGATATCCTCCTCCTCCTGCTCAACCCCGGCGTAGATGGCACGTGCGGCTGACTCCGGGGAGGCCTTGGGTATGTCGAGGCCCCGGTTCATATCGGTGTCGACGGGACCGGTTAGCACTGCGTAGACCTTTATCCCCTTGCCGGCCAGAAAGGCACGGAAGGATTGTGTCAGTGAGAAGGCGGCCGCTTTCGAGATGGAGTAGGACGCAATCGGCGGAAAAGATGCAAGAGCCACCATCGATAGATTGTTGACGATCGCCCCACGTGAACGCATTAGCGCCGGAAGGAAAGCCTGGATCAGATCATAGGTACCAAAGAAGTTGACAGCAAGGTGTCGATTGAGCATTGTACGATCGCTGAGGTCGTCGTAGTAGGCTACACCGGCGTTGTTGATCAGGACATCAAGCGACCCGGCTGTCCTAACCGCCTCGCGAATCTGTTCTTCGTTCGTCACATCCAGCATCAGCGGTGTTACCCGGGGATCGGGATGAGTCATTGCAGTGCGCGTCCCTGCATATACCCGTTTGGCGCCCAGTTGTAATGCTTCCTCGACCAGGGCTCGGCCAATTCCGCGATTGGCCCCGGTCACAAGGATTGTTTTGTTCTCGATTTTCATCTATTTCAGTTTTAATGTGTGAACAGGTTAGTTTTGCCAAGCCGGTCGATCCTCCCGCTGTTTTTCGAAGTCATTGCCTTCTGCGACGTTGGGCCCACCCTTGCCGGTAGCGATCAGGTTGTATAGACTGGTGCTGACGTAGTAGTTCCACGCCTTGTTGCAGATCGCATAGCATTCTTCTTCAGGTATCAACCCATGGTGCGTAAAGCGGACTTCCGTCTGCGCCCCTTTCTTAGTGATCTCGTAGATCATTTTGGTGCCTTTCCATTCGTTTTTGTTCTCGGTGAAGTTGAAATAATTATCAAGTACAAGCCAAACGACCTTTTGCGAGGGGACAAGCTCGACGATCCGGATCCTACAACGATGGACTTCCTGGAAATGATAATCGAATTCACTCTGCAACCTGTCGGTGTTGCCCTCAATGTCTTCTGACCACCAGCCACGGGGATTGTTGATGGCATCGAAGGCTTGCTGGGGAGATTTGTCTACGACAAAAGTGGTGGTGAAGCTCTGATCTTCGGGGCTGGCCGAAGCAATGAACTTCCGCAAGCTATCGGTGATATAGCCGGTCCATGCATTGGAGCAGGCGTCGAAGCATTCCAATTGCGGGGTCAAACCCTCATGCGTGAATCGGATCTGGGTTTTGCCCTCCTTTTCAGAAACGTCGAAAATGATCTTGGTGTCGATCCATTCGTTCTTGTCCTTCACAAAATTGAGCGTACTTTTCGTTATCAACCAGACGATTTTTTTGTCCGGGATGAACTCTGTTACTTTATGCTTGCTGTAGTGGAATTCTTTGTAGCGATAAGTGAATTCCTTCCCTGGTTCGTCTGTGGGTCCTTCGATCTCTCCTGACCACCAGCCCCGGACATTGTTGATGGCATCGAAGGCTTGCTTCGGGGTCTGATCCACTAATATGGTAGTGGTAAAATCCTGCTTTTTCATACGTTTTGTTTTTTCTTCACCAAAAGTAGTGCGAATACCCGCCGGCTGTTGATGGCGAAAATGACAATAAAGCAGGACGATATTGCCATCTTCCAATTTTGGGCGTACCTTGTCATCTATTCATTGTATTCCTATGCGTATTGCTATTTTAAAATATGAGGATGCGGTACCAACTTGTGTTACCGGTCCGGCGGATATCTGGTACGGGATGAGTCGCATGTATCCGTTGGCTACCGGAAGCCCCATGAAGAGGTCCATACAGATAGATTTTATTTCATCTTCCGGTAAGGCCTTGTGCGCGACATCTGTCGGTGCGCAAAAGCAAAGGAAATTAACGCCCAAAGAAGTGTACGACCTGGTCATTATTCCGGCCATGCGGTATGAAAAGATCCAACCGGTGCTGGACCGGGAACAGGCATTAATAAAATGGTTGCAAAAGCAGTACGCGCAAGGCGCCGAGTTGGCGAGTATTTGCGTGGGCGCATTTCTATTGGCTGCCACCGGATTGTTGGCGGGGAAAAAGGCAACCACGAACTGGCTGTTTGCCGATCAATTCCGCAAGCAATTTCCTTATGTGGATTTGGAGGATGATAAAGTGATCGTCGACCAGGGTAAATTGTATTCCTGCGGCGGGGCTTTTAGCTTTACCAGCTTTATGATCTACCTGATAGAAAAATTATGCGGCCACGAAGAGTCGATTATTGCCTCAAAAATTTTAATGATCAACGTCCACGATCTGCCCCAGAGCACTTTTTCTATTTTCCGCTTTCAGCATGATCACGCTGACGAAGCCATTGCGAATGCTCAGGCGTACATTGAAAAGAATTATAAGCAATCGCTGGCCCTGGAGGGGTTAGCAAGCCGGAGCAATATGAGCGTGCGCAATTTTATCCGACGATTCGAGCAGGCTACGGCAAATACGCCACTCGAATACCTGCAGAGGGTCCGGATAGAGGCGGCCAAGAAAATGCTGGAAACAAAAAACGAAGGGATAGCACAGGTAGCTTCCCGCTGCGGCTATGAAGACGTCGATTATTTCGGCAAGATCTTCAGACGGTATGTGGCCATGACACCCCGGGCCTATCGGGAAAAATATGGAAGGAACAAGAACTTGTAATGCCAGTCGCATACTGCGGGCCTCGATTCAAATAGAAGAACTGCGAACTTTCCTTTTATCCATTTTTCCCGTAAACCGAGAAATGTCAAGAAACCGACCGATGAAAGCTGGGAAGGCGCAGCGTTTCCTACAACGTCCGGTGTGCTGTAAACGTTCCTGTTGAGTTCGGATAATTGCCTCTTACCCACGTCCCCATGCAGCTATTGCCTGAAATGGACCCTGTGAAGATGAAGTTGACGTTCCCCAGGCCATCGGTGGCCACGATGTTGAATTGGTTATTTGTAATGGCAGCACGGGCGGCCGGAAAAAATTGAGGGGACGTTATGCTGGCCTGGATGACGATCAATGAATCCGATGTTGCCACAAAGGCGATCCTGCCGCTGTCGACGCCGGCCGAGGGTACAGCAGCGCTGCCGGTATAGCTGCCTTCGTAGCAGTAAACCTGTTTGTCCGACCTTTCTTTCATGACGGCATTGAGGGTCTGGTTGGCGTTGAGCGAAACCGTTGTAACGGGAGCGGAGCCATCGGCTTCGACGCCGAATTGAATGGTGGCATTTGCCTTAAAGGGATTATACGATTGAAATATTGTATACAACCGGCGGCCGGCAGGGACTACCGAGGAGTCCGGCTGTAATGGCTGGCGGATATACATGGTGGCGGAGTCCACTACATAGCGGATCAGGGAGTCTCTCAGAACCGCATTCATGTATTCCAGTCCGTATACCAATTTGCCGTCGTTGGAGATATGTAATGCAAAGGTGGCAGCGCTGTCTTGGGCGTTGATCGTTACGCCCTTATAAATGCCATAGCTGGAGTTGTCGTAGGAAGGGCTGGCTTGTGATGCTGTCGGTAGAACATAGGGTTTGCCGAGGTCTGTCGGTTCGGAGGGCGCGGATGGGGCATTGTGAGTTTTGCCACAGGCTTGCAGGAGGAAGATCATGGCGATGAGCAAGGGTGCAGGTTTCATCGGGTAAAGATAATTTATTTTTTATTCCTCATTGGATGCGGGTCTATTTCCCCAGGATCTTAGCCAGACGCCGTTAGGACCTAGTACATCTTCTAAAATAGTCCGGTAAGGTCAATTCAATCTCGATCTTATTTCTGCTTCATCTTCCAGCCAGTTGTAAAAAAAAGGGGTCTTTTCGATGGTCGGTTTATCTCCCTCGGGATAAGGACTACGCTCGACTTCTTCCTTTCTATCGATTGTATGTAAGATCTTCAAAAAATCCCTGTGTTCAGGCATAAATCTCACACCGTATTTTTCTTCAACAGCATCAATCTCTTCTTCTTTTAATGGCACCCATTTAGCACCATAAGCCCAATTCTCGCAGGTAAAACCATCCGTTGAGTAACGGGGATCTTTACTCCAAAATGATTCTGTCCTTTCTTTTACCCAATAGAAGAAATCTTTGTAGTTCCCAGGTATTTGCAGTATGATAGGTTATTGTTTGGTCATTTCCTTCCGGAAGGTACAAAATATAGCCTGACTGTTCAATTCCGTGACGATTGGACGCTTTGCCAATATACAGGCAAGATCGTTATATATGCCCCCCCGTTTTAGCTCACTTGGGATTAGTGTTTGAAGCACTAAATTTAGTTCGAACCCAAATCAAGGGAATCATGGAAGAAAATTATGGCACAATCCAACAAAAATGGGAAGAATCAAGCATAATTCAGTGGGTAGTGCTATTTTTGTCACCGAAGTTTTTCACTGGTTATTTCAACATCCGAAATTTTCCATTCTCCATCTACTTTTTTCCACTTGTATGTCCCTTCTCTTTCAACTGTCCATTTTTTAGAAAAGAAAATAAAAGTTCTTATTGTTACAGTTGTTTTTTGAATAGTTTTTTCAGTAAATAAGCCGTCGTCAACTGATGAATTTAGTCTGTCGTAAGTTCCGGTATTGGTTTTTATCCGATCAAAGTATCTTTTGGTATCATTCGACAGTTGCCTTTTTTCAATTATTTATAAAAGACTGTAGGTCCCGGTTATGGATTGCGCTCTGGTCGGAAAGTGGTGCAAATTTGGTAGGATAAAGGTAGTTTATAGGCAGAAATTTGGCAAATGAATAATAAGTTAATTCAAGCTGAAGCCTTTCTGTTCCAAGACCTTGAGGCATTCATACCAGTAAAAGAAGGCTGACTGATCAGGAAGGCGCTTTAATTTGTTTAAGACATTCCATTCGGGATGAGCGATATTAAGCGTCTGTACATCCTGACCTGCATAGCGCTGCAAAGGGGTATAATCCTCTACCATCAACCTGGCGCAGAGATAAGCCACCTTCGCAGACGCAGTGACCGCCTGGTCGATCCGAAAATAGCCGCTGATCAGGTGATTGCTGAAGTTTTGTATCCCTGTCCGCAGATCCATAAACCGGTACCGGTCTGGATCCTTTTTATTGCTGTCCCGGAAACCGATGATCCGGCAAGTATGAATGGTGTCCCATAGGACATCCCTGGGGGGCAGTTCTAATCCACGATAGGCTAACTCCTGCTGAACGAATGCATCATAACTCGCGGCGACAATATCAACGGCTTTCACCTGCTCAAATAAATGGCCCAGGTCGAATAATTGCTTTATAATTTCCAGTTCCTTTTCTTTTCCATATTGGATACCGGTTGTGTTAGGTGCGAATGCTGTCAACTTATCCCCGGTAATTGCCTCAATAGTGGGGAGCTTCACCGAAATCAGTGTTTCCGTTTCAATCCAGTGGCTTTGTATTGGTAATTCCTGGATCTCCGGATAGTGGGGCTTCTCGAATAGGATGTCCAGCAAAATAGTATTGCCCGCCTTGATGAAATTGGAGGTGTATTCAAGTTTATAATGCGCCTTGGGTACACCGGGTTTATAGCTTCTGTGGGCATCGAGCTCCCATCGGTAAAAGGGAGTGCTTTGCACCATCCGGTTCAGCAGGCGTTCGATGTCTTCCCTCCCGGCCTGCGTGATGATGTCTACATCAACGGAGAACCGGTTGGCCTGCGCGAGCAGGAGGATCAGACTGGTGCCACCCTTGAAAATGAAATCCAGTCCATGAACTTGCAGTTGCTGTACCAGGGAAAGGGCATGGATCATTTTCTCCACTAACGGGGGATTGATCTTTTGATACTCCTCCTGTGCGCGTAAGCGCTCTATCCATTCCAGTTGAAAACAATGTTCTCTGATCATTCGGTTACAATTGAAGGTAAGGAGGGAAAATTCTTCTTCAGGTATGCTTTCAGGACATCTTCCTTGTTCCTTCGCTTGGCATATCCAAACAAGGTGGTAAAGTTAATAGCATACCGGGAAATTGCATGCTCAAATATTCGTTCGAGCTCGGCCCCCTGCAGGAAATAAAACAGGGCGAGGTCGTCATAGATATCGACCAGGATCTTTTCAAGGGTCGGGACCTGATATTTTTGGCTACCGACAGCCACTTCTTGTAAAGGTGCCCTGGTTATGAGTGGAAGGATAAAGACGGGATTTTTGATTCCTGAAAACTGTAAGTTCTTCCGTCCTATTGACCAGGCCAGATCAGTGAATTCTTCTTCCTGCAGGGCGTCCCTGAGTGACTCCTGCAGATCCTTTTCAATTTCAATGATCAGGTTATCCTTGTTGAATTGATGGACGGAAAATTCGTTGAGCCAGTTGGTGTTCCAGATAGTAAATAGAACCTTGCGGTAATTTTCACGGATGATGTTATCTATTATAATGTGATGCTTATCGGGTACAGGCGTATAAGTGGGTTTGACCTTTAATGTGTACCACCCCTTTTTGATTTCCTGGAGGATCCTTTTTTGTTTGAGCTCGTAAATCCGCCAGCCCGAAGTTCCCTTATTGAAAGGTCCTTCTGTTAGGGTCCAATAGTCGAATAAGTCCTTAGCAGAAAAGGCCTCCCTTTCCTTGAACGCTTCTGATAGTTGATCGATCGTCCGTTGTTTCACAATCAAATTTACGCCAAATGTGTAATATTTTGGCTTATTTTTGAATTCAAATTTTAACCAAATAATTAATATTTTGGTATATATTTGATATAAATAATTGATTATCATATATTATCCTCAAGCCAGAGATACATGCTAGTGGGTGCCCAACGCTGATAAAAGAGCTTTCTTTTCCAATTTGTGAGACACTGTCCCACAAATTGGAAAAGAATTATTATTAAACAATTCTCAAGTTCGTTCAGAGAATTGGTGTAAAATGGTGCCTTCTAAATAGGAGTGGACCTCTGTATTATTTTTTTAACTTTACAATGCAATGAAAAAAAACACCTCGATAGCGTCTACGGAGAACTCCAAGGGAGCTTATATTTTTAAGACAATGCTTGAGGATAAAAAGGCTATTCAAGATCATCTCTCCAAGGGCGGTAAAATTGAGGATTTAAAAGGGAAATTCAATTTTGTCAAGCCCGTATCCGCTTCAGGAAAATGATGCGTACTCTTATGAGCTCCTAACTGATCCGGGAATAAAATATACTAGATATTCGGCCAATGAAATTTGCCTTTCTCCAATCCCTTTTACTGGCCAGCCATTTAGCCCTGCCCGCCCAGAACAAGGATACCAGTCATATCGCTCTGGCCGATCCGGCTGATCAAATCCTGGCGCCATTGAAATACCTTGCATCCGATCAACTTAAGGGTCGTCATATAGGCTTATCTGAAATCGATACTGCTGCCAGATATATAGCCGACCAATTCAAACAGGCTGGTGCAAAGACCGTTGCAGGCGCCAGCGGTTACTTCCAGTCTTTTACCCGCGTCTTTAATCCTCTTTCCCGAACCTTTCGCAACGACCCGCAGTCTGCGGCCAATATGCCTTGGCATATGGCGGCGCTAAAAGGGCTTACTCTCAAAAACGTACTGGCTTTTGTGCCTGGGACTGATCACGGGTTGCGGGAACAGTATGTCATCCTGAGTTCACATTACGATCATGAAGGGGTGGCGGATACGGCAGCAATGGAGGATGGCAAAATGGGATTAGACTATAGGCCAAAAAACTCAGGCTTTCATTGCTGAGGTTGGCGGGGCGTACCCGTCCTATGCGGAAGTATGTATCCTTCTTGCCCCCAACGCCCCCAAAAGGTAAATGAATACATGAAGAAAAATGGGACCAAACAGATATCGCGGAGCGGTTTTTATTGATCATCAAAGAGGTCATCAGTGAAAGGCTAAGTAAAATGAAGAGGGAATTCCCTACCGAGAGCGGGGACCATGCCCAAAATTTGACCCTAATGGCGAAGGGCACCAGGTTCCCGGTCTTGGAGTGGATTGGTAACGTCTGCGATTTTTCGTGGGGGCCTTCCTAGCGAATTATGTAATTATTAGGCTTTTAATGATTGTTAGGAGAGTCTTCAGGAGTTCGATTGGGCTCCCCCCTAAAGGGATCACGTAAAGGAGCGAAGCGACTTTACGAACGAGAAGGAGCGAGGGACGAAGCTCGTTCGAAGTGAAGGTAATCCCCTCACCTCCACCTGAATTGAGCTTAAAAAATCGATGATTTGGCAGGGACAAAAGATAGGTCAGAGTGTACTTGTAACATCGAGATGCCACCAATTCTCTGGAAAATTATAAGTTTGATCTTCTGCTATTTTTTCTAATTCTTTTAATTTATTCTGGGAAAAGACTTCTGAGAGCAACCATTCACTGCAAAAACCACTGCCTAACTCTGGAATTGCCTGCCTAAAATACTTTGCTATGCTTTTCAATCCTGAATGTTCTTTGCTTAGTTTGGATATGATCCCTTTAATGGCTGTAGCGATTGGTTTTACATTATTATTTGCATTAAACTGATTATCCCGGTATTTATATTGTTCACACATGTATGATGTCATAATAATTTTTTGAAAATCTTTTCGAAGTGCCTTTTTTATGGATAATTGGGGCAGGGGATTTTTGGTTGACACCCAGCATGCTGTATCTGCAATACAGATAAGGTCTGGCATTTGAATAGGATGGGTTAAAATTGATGTATCATTTTCATGAATTTTATTGGCAATTTTATTAATCACATTTTTATCTTTCTTCCAGATATGTGAATGTGCCAATAACCCATAAAATATAGGGCTTTGAATTTCATCATATATTGTTGGTTTTAAATTGTGTGAAAGTAATGAACGTATTTTGACTGAATTACTATAAAACTTGGTTAGATCCGTGGCTTTGAGTGTCAGTTTGCATTCAAATGCTGCTAGGACCGCGTCTGCCAGATAGAGTTTTTTGTTGAGAAGCCCATATGGATACTCTGGTTTCAAGACTACAACATCAACTTGCGGGCTTGTTTCGCCGTTGCTGTTTATAATTCTCCCCTTTGTCACTATGTGAAATGTTTTTGGTAGCCATTGCTTTAGCAGGGATGCCCAATTTTCTTCGCCTTGGTCTCCTGCTGTTCCTGGGTCTTCTTTGGCCTTTTTTCTGATTCTTGAATATTCGTTACTAATGTCATTTGATGCTGAGTTGAAGAAATCTATTAGATCGTTGTTTTTCATTTCAAGTGATTTTAAAATTGTGCATGCCTAAATAGTAGCTTAATTTCGAAAGGTATCGTTAGAATTTAGTTGTTATTTAAAAGAGGCTGTATCAAAAGGTCTATACAGCCTCTTTTATTCAGGTACCTGATGGAGACAATTTCCGTTTAAGCGATTCTCAGAGGCTTCTTTTTACTTTTGATCCAGCCTCTTTTTTACATTGAATGCGGAGAGTTGATTTCTTTTAACATGTCTTGGAGAACTTGCCTGTAAGCAAGAACAAACAATTCTCTGACTATAACTTCGACTTGTTGAGGATCAGTCAAATCCATTGAAATCCGCTCTGATGCAAAGGCCTGAATCCGTGAGAGGGCAGTTGCCTCAATCACATCTTTGATGTGATGTTTTTTTGTTTTATCAAAAAAACTTAAAAAATCCTTCTGGACTGCCCTTTGGCTTAGAAGCCTTCTTTTTGAGGACACAAAGTTTCCTCGGGTTGAAAGGCCGATTTTTGCTCTCATAAAAAGTGTTTGGGTGGGTCATTGGTGGTAATTATGGTTTTGAAAGAATTGCCGCTTTTAAGAAGAATGCTGATGATTGCCAGGGTCACAAAAAACAGGTTGAACAGCAGGTGTTGTCTCCAGTTCAGATTCCTTATGACCCCAGGGGCAGGGACATAAACAAAAAAATGAAGGAAGGCGGAGCCAGCGTATAAAGTAAAAATGATCGTGAGTATAAGTAAAGCATAAAAACCCACTAGGCAGATGCGTTCGAAGATCAATGACAAATTGATGGCTATTTCAGAACAATTCATGGCCCAGATCAGGAATGGGATCCATGAATTGGGAAAAGCCTGGTTGATCTTTACACCGACAAAAGTCTTGAAATCCAGGGATTTACTAATGCTGGCATATAGGAAAAGCAATATCAATAGGGCTGAGATAGGTTTTAGTAGTACCTGTCTTTTGCTCATAATTCAATAAATTATTTGCCTGGGGATGCTTGGTCGATTCAACAACAAATTTTAGTGCGACAAGAATTAATAGGCAAGGTGAATTTCAGGAAAGGAAGTAGATAATAGGGGAAGGTTCAGTTTGTTACGGTTTCTGATATTAAATATCGGAAATATTGAGTGTTTGTCAATGCTCAGCACTAAATTTATTTTTCGCTACATGTTAACACTTAAAATCGCCTTCCCCTTTACCTTATAAAGTACTTCTTTTTTGTAATATAATTTGTAATTTTTATCAGTAGATACTGTCAGGGGAGCATGCTTTACAAATATCTTTTAACAGGCTTGTTCTTCCTAATGACCCGATCCGACGGATATGCCCAGAGCGGTCAGCTATGCCTGGGAAATCCGGGTTTACTGACTTTCTCCTGCAGCATCACAATATTTTCGGTCGGCGATTCATTTGCCGTCGCTGAGATGGTCTTCCGACCTAGCATTGAATGCCCTGGTCTGGGTCAAATATCTAGCGAAAATCTATAAGGGGGAATATGATCCTACTATCCGCGGTAAGGAGGGAGAGAATAACTGGTGGGGGACGGCAGGAGCCTATGATCCCGGCGACATGGTGGAGTTTGGGGCCAATGAACGGTAGGAATTTGTTTATGGGGTATTCCTGGATTGCCGGAAGAGTCGGTCCGCCATCGTGGGCCATTATACCCAGATGATATGGAAGAACAAGCAGAGGTAGGATGTGCTCTTGTAAGCAATGGCAAGATGGATTACCTCGTCTGCCGCTATGCGGTTCCGGGCAATATATTGGGAGAGAAACATTATTGACCTTCCAAAACCTCAATCCTGATCGCTTTTCTCAAGGATATCGTTCATAGTAATACCCTCTCCTCGATCACCCGGCAAATTATCCCAATGGTTTTCCGCATTAATAGATTAAAGGGGCCAGGGTGATTTTAATAGTTAATTTATTCGTGGCAATTAAAGCCTCTATTGTTTTTATCAGTGCGGGTAGCCACTTTTGCATTGTGTACATGACTTTGATGAGTAAAGGAGGTTGAGTATGATGAAGAAAAATGACCTGATTGTAATGAAAGCAATTGCTTTGTGTTTTAAGCCCTATTTAAAACCGGAGGAAGCTTTAATATATTGTGATCTGGGGCGGACACAATTTGCAAAAAAATGCGACGAGTTTGGAATCTACAAGAGCAATAGCGGTTATTTTAGGCGGGAGGAGTTAAATGTGATGTTATCAGGTGGTCAACCTTCGGGCATCCCTAAAGACCGCAAGTAAAATGGAGAAATCTGGTTCCGCGCCACTTGGCCCAATCTGTAGAATTTATTCTTCTCCCCCTTTTTAATTAGCGTATACCTTTCCATTCTAATGGGATAAGGTTTAATGGTTATGGTAAGATTAGCGGACCCCACCAATAAGTGGGGTTTTCTATTGCCGATCCCCGAGAAGAACGCGTCAGAATTTATCAGAATTCTCTTTATTTTTGCCCCGACATCGAAAGCGAATAGAAGCGGGAATAAGCATGCAAAAAGAATACAACTCTTGATTTCCGCCTTAGGGTGACACAAATTTGACACGTTTTATTTATAAGGAATTGATATCCAGAATAATAAGAATCCTATTCTGAGCACATTTTAACCGCTGTATGGTAACGATTTGCAACATTTTTTTCTTTTATGCATGTTGAATGTTTCCGCTTTCTTCCTAATTTTTTGACACATAAATGACTCATGGCTTGACACGCGAGATCCGGACACAAACGCTATGCTCTATTCCGCCGAATGGGATCAGCTTAATCATTGGACTCTTTTTCTACCTGTTGCAAATTGAAATGTAGATACTTAAATTGTAAGCCAACAATGAACTACCATAGCTGATCGCTCTATTTGTTGACATCAGAGTAAAGCTGTCTGTAAATATATTGACACGCGCCATCCTCAGTTATAAATGTTTTTGTCGATTGTTTTTCACCTTTCTCTTTAAAATAAACTTCGTATTCCACGGCTATTTTCCCTTTTCTTATCGTCAGCGCCATCTTGTCATTGTCGTCTGAGGAGCCATAAATTCCGTGTAGGTAATATGTGTTTTCGGATATTTGTAATTCTTTGAGTTTATTATGCAATTCTGCTAAAGTCATCTGTTTTTTTATTTGTGAGGAAGCCGTATGCCTCCGGTGAAAGTAAAAATCCAGGTAAGTGCCCATTATTGAACCTATAACGTCATATGAATATGCATAAATGATGTGGGTTTGACCGGGGCACTATGCCTCCTTCAATGCTCTGTTCAGCACCATTAAATTGCCTATATATTCTTTTCCATGCGCCCAATCTGGTAATAACTCCGTCCAAATGATCTGGCGGTCAATGGCGATCTGAATGATTTCTTTATTTACAGGATCAATAGAGCCTTCATCAACCAACTGCCCAAAGCCGGTGGAAATAACGGAAATATCTAAAGTATAGATGTACTGTTGGTCGTCAAAGTCCTTATCCTGTAATTGAGACAGTATTTTCTCTCTGTCCACTAGTTGACGATTGTACTCCGAGAATTCCATCTCACCTACACCAGTAATGGTCCAAATCAGACATTCCAATGTCGGTGTTGCCGGGTTTTCCTTTCTCCACCTCCTAAATTCGGCGAGGGCCGTATCGCCTTCATCTGAACCGAATGGGCCAAGTTCATCAATACAGCTCCAAAAGAATTCTTCCGGGATCAGCGCTTTAGCTCTTTCATGAGCCTTGTCAATATCAATACCGTATTTTTCTCCTTCCATATAACCTGTAAATGTATATTTTTTCTCCTTTTGCAGTTTCTGAATTATTACCATACAAGTGGTTGGACTTCATTTTTCCAAAGGAGTATTCGAAAATCTTCATAATGGCCGCCGGTGCCGATGGTATGATTGTCCCGGTGCCCTTGCCCGAGCTGCAATTGATGCAAAATACCGGCGTAGGTTCCCACCCAAAGAGTCTGTTCGTCATCAGACAACGCTATGCCGGAAATAGTAGAACCCAGAAAATGTTGCCAGAGAAGCTGGCCTGCCTGGGAAAATGCCTTAATATAGCCATATGCGTCTCCAAGAATATAATAATCACGTGCGGCAACTCCAATATATACGCGGCACTGATCGTCAATCACAGTGTACCGTTCATCGGGGGTATTAGCTGGGATCACCAAACCTGCAATACCAGTTGTCGAAACGCCGATAGTAATGCCATTATAGAAATGACAGGAATTGACAATAAGCAGGTCTCCTGATTGAGAAAAAAGAGCAAAGTGAGGATAGGAAGACTGGGGACCGATCTGCGCTATCAGAACTCCTGTGGCGTCCAAAACAAGGTGCTCTGAATCCTGTTCTCCGACCGCCAGCAACCGATTGTCCGGAGAAAGTGCCGCATGCTCCATCGACAGGTTTGGCTCTTCGGTAGGATCGTCCGGGTCCGGCGCCGGATGAATTAGCTGACAGATGGTATCTGTCAGCAGATAGATGCCGGCAGAAGAAACGAGCACCAATGTCAGGCCATCATTAAAAGGGATCAATTGGCTAAGCTTTAACTGAGCCTCCAGGTGCCCTGTAAAGGTCGCCAAAGGACGGCCTTCAACCTTGGTAGGTTAAGATAGATTGATCGGTAGCGATGGCGTAGATCGCTTTGTCTGGGGACTGACCGATGCAAATTATCGATTCATCCATCCGCTGCAGAGTCTGCCCTGTAAGCAAGTAGGCTTGTCGTTGCTGATACGGTGCCCCTGAAATGAAGGCGAGTTGATTGTCCGGCAAAGGGCAAAAATTTTCTAGGCTGATGCCTTTTTTTTCCAGGATGGGGACGAAGGGTGCATGCGCAGGCGGGAAATCGGCCCGAAAGGCCGCCACATGCCCCTTCTCATTCGCTTTTCGTAACAAGGCCAGTACTGGACTAGCTAAATGATCCCGCTCGTCCTTCGGCTCCGGCCCTTTCCAGTTATCCCAGCCGTGAGTGGCGGCAAAAGCAACCATATCATTGATTCCTTGGGCAAAGGCGGCGCCTTTTTCATTCCATTCCTGCTGTAGTTGATTTATTTTACGTAGGCGGTTGAACATGGTAGCAAATTTAAGGGCCCGCAACCATTCTTTGCCAGATTTCCGACAAGAGCCTTCCTAGATTTTATATAGACATCTACTGCCACTATTGTTTCCCCCTGCTGAATTCTAAACCTTTATCCGTTTGACAAATTCCGGAATAAGGTTTCCGGGTATGCGCAAATAGTCTCGAACATCTTAATTGTGAGTTATGGCAGTGGAGATAATGACAAGGTCTGAAATGATATCCATGTACGAAAAGCTTAAGGACGATCTGGAGACATTGAAACAGATGCAGCGGCAAATGCTGGAGCAAATGAATCACTGGAGGGCGGCTATACCTCCGGACAAAGGCATTGCCTCAGACTACGTGACCGCCTCGGAATTTATGAATGCCGTTCATATAAGACGGTGGAAATTCGATCAATTAATTGGTACTAACCAGATACAAGTCGTCAAAAAAAAGCGAAAGATTTATGTTCCGGTAGGGGAGATCGATCGCTTTTTTAAGGATCCCAACGTGCAGTAGATGGCAGGCCCGTCACTGTTTTTCCTTCAACTTCTCTTTTAAAGCCTTCATATCCTGACTGACCTTTACATCAAGGATCTTCGCGTAGTGCTGGGTCGTCTTGAGATTGCGGTGCCCCAGGAGCTTCGAAACTGTTTCAATGGGTACGCCATTGCTCAGGGTTACGGTGGTGGCAAACGTATGCCTGGCAATATGAAAGGTCAGGTTTTTATGAATTTTGCAGACGTCGGCAATCTCTTTGAGATAGGCATTCATCTTTTGATTGCTGAGGATGGGAAGGACCCGGCTCTTGTTCGTACAGGAGGGATGATGCTCGTATTGTTGCAAAATGTCCAATGCTGCCGGTAACAGCGGAATCCTCGAGGGCGTTTCTGTCTTTTTCCTCTTTGTGAAGATCCATTTTTCTCCATCTACTCCCGTACTAATTTCTGTCCGCTTTAGCTTCCGGATGTCCGAATAGGCCAGGCCCGTGTAGCAACTGAAAAGAAAGATATCCCTGACATGGGTCAGTCTGTCGGTAATGAAACTATGAACAGCTATGGCATTCAGCTCCTCTTCCGTGAGGGCCTCCCTGTCGACCTCCCGCAAAGCCATATTGAATCCCAGGAAAGGGTCCGTGTTCAGCCATCCATTCCGCATACAGTGTATGACGACCTTTTTGCAGCAGGCGATGTATTTGATGCTGGTATTGTGGGCGCATTTTTTGACGCTCTTGAGCCAAAATTCGAATTCTGAAGCGAATTCATAATTGAGATGCTGAATGTTTATATCATCTGCCTTATACTTCCATTGGATATAATCCCTGGTATGGCGCCAGGCCGTTTTAAATCGCACTAGAGTGCCCTCTGCATACTCACTTCCGACCAACTTGGCCATCTGGTCATTATGGTGCTGGAATATTTCGAGGAGCGTATGCACTTTTTCAAATTCGGGCTCTTTCCCCCTGACAATATCCCGAATGTATTGGACAGTGACAGGCTTGCCCAGGGTGAGTAGGCGGTGCCGGGCTTCATGAACTTTGGCCTCAATGGTGTCGAGGTAGGCGTTTAGCGCCCGGGCGCTGTCTCGCTTGCCGATCGCCCTGCCGGCTTCTTTGCTCCACAGTTCGGGTAGGCACCTGCGTTGGAGGGACAGATCCTGCCTTGCTTTGTTGACAGTGATCCGGAGATAGACCTCGCCTTCTTCATAGGTCTGGATACGGCGACTCTTCAGGTAGAACAAAACGCCGAAACTTTTGGTGCTCATAACAATTGCTTTAAAAGTGATTAAAATTAGCAATTGCACCCTTCCCGAAAAAGACCCCTAACAATTCTGTATAGGTTGACGACCAATGATTTATGGAGGTTTGGGTGCGCATTTTTTATCGATAGTGTTGGTATCGTATTGCGCACCGGATTAACGTCCTTTAACAGGATTAAACAGTAAGCCCCCAAAATCGAAAAGCCCGTAAACACTACGTTTTACAGGCTTTTGAAAAAAATTGATAACGTCCTAGCGGAGAGGGGGGGATTCGAACCCCCGGAAGTGTTACCTTCAACAGTTTTCGAGACTGCCACAATCAACCGCTCTGCCACCTCTCCGGATATTGCATTCGCCGTACAACGTCTTCATCGGCTAAAGGGCCCTTCAATCAGCGACAAAATTCTCTATTGATCAAAAGGGACCTCCCCGGACCATAATCGGCCCAAAGGGCAGCAAATTTACAATTTTTCGGATAAGAACAGGCAAGAAGGACGCAATTCTTATTGAAAGGTGGCAATTCTTATTTAATCGCATGCTAAGACGCTACATTTCTATAGTTTTGCCCCATAATTTTACTGAAAATGTCTACGGGTATCGTTCTGATCATCGACGACGAAGAGAAACTGCGCAGCCTGTTATCCAGGATCATCCGCCTGGAAGGATACACGGTATTGGAGGCGGAAAGCCTGAAGGCCGGGGCTAAATTACTGGAAAAAGAAGCGATAGACGTGGTCCTCTGCGACGTAAAGCTGCCGGATGGCAATGGCGTGGATTCCGTAAAAGATATAAAATTCCGGCATCCCTCCCTCGAAATCATTTTGCTGACAGCCTATGGCAATATTGCCGACGGCGTCAAAGCGATGAAGAACGGAGCTTTTGATTATATCACCAAAGGGGACGACAATGATAAGATCATTCCTTTGCTGGCCCGGGCCTTTGAAAAAGTACAGTTACAGAAAAGGGTCGAACAACTGGAACAGCAGGTAGGCAAACGGTATACCTTCGACGGTATCCTGGGTGAATCCCCCCTGATCGGAGAGGCTATTGTCCTCGCTAAAAAGGTGGCGCCCACGGATGCAACCGTCCTGCTCCTGGGAGAGACCGGCACCGGCAAGGAAGTCTTTGCCCATGCCATTCACCAGGCCAGCAAAAGAGAAGGTAAGCCTTTTATGGCCCTCAATTGCAGCGCATTCAGCAAGGAACTGCTGGAAAGTGAGCTGTTTGGCCATAAGGCCGGCGCTTTTACCGGCGCCAATAAGGACAAAAGAGGCCTGATCGAAGAAGCTAACCAGGGAACCTTATTCCTGGACGAGATCGGGGAAATGAATATCGACCTGCAGGCAAAACTACTCCGCGTCCTGGAAAGCAGCGAATTCATTAAAGTAGGGGACACCAAACCCACCCGGGTCAATGTGCGGATTATCGCCGCTACCAACCGCGACCTGGCGACCGATGCAGCCGAAGGCAGATTCAGGGAGGACCTTTTCTATCGCCTCAACGTTTTCACCATCTCCCTCCCCTCCCTGCGTAGCCGAAAAAAAGATATCCCCCTCATCGCCAGCTATTATTTGCAATTCTTCGCCCAAAAAAGCAACAAACATATCGAAGGAATGAGCAGGGAGTTCCTGGAACATCTCCAGCAACATGAATGGAAAGGCAATATCCGGGAATTAAAAAACATAATCGAAAGAGCCGTCATCCTGGCGGATAACCCTCAACTGACGGTAGATAACCTGCCCACAGAACTGCAGGTGACCAGTTTTCACGTCAACGGACCCCTGTCTGCCTTCGACCTGGCCAGCGTGGAAAAATTACATATCCAGCGGGTCCTCAATCATACCAAGGGCAATAAGACCGAAGCCGCCCGTCTGCTGAATATCGGTCTGACCACTCTCTACCGCAAGATCGAAGAATACAGGCTCAGTCACGAACCGTAAGCGAATTCCTCCCATTTTGGAGTAGTAGATTTTCATTTTGGTAGGGTCCCGACAGGCCCCTTTACCCCGGCCGCCCATCCCGAAAATCCCTGTAAATCAGGTCCATCCTGCATTATAAGATGCCCCTCCCGGACTCCGGCGCCCTTAGGCATCCCTTTTGGCTTATCCCCTCGACCAGAGGGCAGAATCACCTCCAATCAGGAGTCACCATCGCCTCCCGGGCAGAAGTCTTTAACCAAATTGAAATATATGCTGACATTTATTCTTATACTGGCCGGGCTGCTTTGCTTCGCCCTCTTTTTTAAATCTATTGATTTCTTTGATAAAATCTAAACTATGACATTACTATTCATCATTTCTATCGGAGTCTTCCTTTACCTGTGCTATGTACTCGTAAAACCGGAAAAATTCTAATATCCACCCATCGACCCGGCAGACGGACCCGGCCAAACCCCGACTCCCTGATGGGAGCGCTTAAAATAAATAATCATGAACACAGAAATTATAGGCGTAATAGCCATGTTTGTCCTAACCGTGCTCCTTGCCATTCCCCTGGGGAAGTATATTGCCAAAGTATACGCAGGAGAGCCTACCTGGGCTGACCGGATCTTTAATCCCCTGGACAAGCTCTTTTTCCGGTTCGGAGGCATCAAACCCGACAAGGAAATGAACTGGAAGCAGCACCTGGCAGCGCTGCTCACCATCAACCTGGTCTGGTTTTTATTTTCCATGCTGGCATTGATGAACATGAGCTGGCTTCCCCTGAACCCGGACGGCAACCCCTCCATGTCCGCCGACCTGGCTTTCAACACGACCGTAAGCTTCGTATCCAACACCAACCTGCAGCATTATTCCGGCGAAACAGGCGTTTCCTATCTCGGACAATTGATCCTGATGCTCTTCCAGTTCATCAGCGCCGGCGTCGGCATGGCAGCCTGCGCCGTGGTATTCAATGCCATGAAAGAAAGGAGCACCGGGAAACTGGGGAATTTTTATAACTATTTTGTCAAATCCTGCACCAGGATCCTGTTACCCCTCTCCGTCGTCCTTGCCGTTATACTATTGTTCAACGGCACACCCATGACCTTCAAGGGCAAGGATCAGTATATTTCCATGCAGGGTGACACGGTACACGTCAGCCGGGGGCCGGCAGCCGCCATGATCGCCATCAAACAACTGGGTACCAATGGCGGCGGCTTCTTCGGCGCCAACTCGGCGGTCCCCATGGAGAACCCCAATTACTTTACCAATATGCTGGAGAATATCAGCATCATCCTGATCTCCATCGCCATGATCTTTGCCCTGGGCTATACCCTGAAAAGGCGAAAGCTGGCATGGGTAGTCTTTGGAGTAATGACCCTTGGGTTCCTCTGTTTTGTCATCCCTTCCATCTACCTCGAAATGAAAGGTAATCCCGCTATCGGTCATCTGGGTGTATTGCAGAATGCCGGCAGCATGGAGGGAAAAGAAGTTCGTTTTGGCTCTCCGGCCTCGGCTTACTGGGGTATCACGACGACGGTGACTTCCAATGGCTCGGTCAATGCCATGCACGATAGCTTTACCCCGATCACCGGTATGTTCGCCATGATGGGGATGATGATCAACTCCTTTTATGGCGGGGTAGGGGTCGGCTTCCTGAACTTTTATATATTCATGATCATCGCTGTATTCATCAGCGGACTGATGGTTGGCCGGACTCCGGAATTCCTGGGTAAGAAGATCGAAGCGAAAGAAATGAAGATTGCCACGATCATCGCCCTGCTGCATACTCTGCTGATCCTCTCCTTCACGGCCCTGTCTTCTCATCTGTACGCACATGATCCCAAAGCCTATGCCGCCTGGTTGAATAACCCCGGCTATCACGGCTTCTCTGAAATGCTCTACGAATTCACTTCCTCTTCGGCCAATAACGGTTCCGGCTTCGAAGGACTGGGTGATGGCGTTCCTTTCTGGAATATCACTTGCGGGCTGGTGATGCTCTTATCCCGGTTCCTTCCTATCATCGGTCCATTAGCGATCGCCGGTATACTGGCTAAAAAGAAATATGTTCCGGAAAGCGCCGGCACCTTAAAAACGGATACCGGTACTTTTGGGATCATGATCTTTGCCGTTATCATGATCGTAGCGGCCTTATCTTTCTTTCCTGCACTGGCATTGGGTCCGATAGCAGAATTCTTTAGCATGAAGTAAAATAAACGAATATGTCAAAACATAATAATAGCAATAAATTATTCGAGCCGGCCCTGGTGAAAGAAGCCCTGAAGCAATCTTTCATCAAGCTCAATCCCCGAATTATGTTCCGTAACCCTGTCATGTTCACCGTAGAAATAGGAACGGCGGTGATGCTGGGCGTTTGTATCTGGATCATGGCAGGAGAGACCTCCCAGGGCAGCTTGATCTACAATCTGTTGATCCTGGGAATTCTTTTTATCACCCTGCTGTTTGCCAATTTTGCCGAGGCCATAGCCGAAGCAAGAGGCAAGGCCCAGGCCGACAGTCTTCGCAAGACCAGGGAAGATACCCCGGCGAAAAAGGTATTCCCCGTAGGGGAGATCTATACCAATGAAGTGAAGATCGTCCCTTCTTCCCAATTAAAGAAAGGGGATGTCTTCATCTGTGAGACGGGCGATACCATCCCGATGGACGGTGAGATCATCGAAGGGCTGGCCACGATCGATGAGAGTGCTATCACGGGCGAATCCGCACCGGTGATCCGGGAATCGGGGGGCGATAAGTCTTCGGTTACCGGCGGCACCAAAGTGCTCAGCGATAAGATCAAAGTTAAAGTGACCACCGAACCCGGTGAAAGTTTCCTGGATAAGATGATCGCCCTGGTAGAAGGCGCCTCCCGCCAGAAGACACCCAATGAGATCGCCCTGACGATCCTGCTGGCAGGCTTCACGCTGATCTTTGTCATCGTCTGTGTTACACTTAAGCCATTCGGCGATTATGCCAATACCCCGATCAATATTGCCGCTTTCATCGCCTTATTCGTATGCCTGATCCCTACTACGATCGGCGGACTACTGAGCGCGATCGGCATTGCCGGTATGGACAGAGCCCTGCGGGCCAATGTCATCACCAAGAGCGGTAAGGCGGTAGAGACGGCCGGTGACCTGGACACCCTCCTGCTGGACAAGACCGGCACCATCACCATCGGCAACCGGAAAGCCACCCATTTCTGGCCGGCGAATAATATCGACGGGATTGCTTTTGCAGAAGCCTGCATATTGTCTTCTATGGCTGATGAAACACCGGAAGGAAAGTCGATCGTCGAACTGGCCCAGTCCAATGGGAATAAGCTCCCTTCGGCTCAATGGCAGGATGCAAGGTTTATCCCATTCACCGCAGAGACGAGAAGCAGCGGGATCGATATTCCGGATGGTACGAGGATTCGCAAAGGCGCCAGCGATGCGATCAGGAACCTTGTTCAGAAAGGCGGCAACCCTTTTCCATTCGAAACGGATGAGAAGGTAAAGGAGATTGCCGGCAACGGCGGAACGCCGCTGGTAGTGAGCCGTAATGAAAAAGTATTGGGCGTGATCGAATTGCAGGATATTATCAAGCCGGGTATCCAGGAGCGGTTTGAACGACTGCGCAAGATGGGCGTCAAGACGGTTATGGTCACCGGGGATAACCCGCTGACGGCTAAATATATTGCCGAAAAAGCCGGAGTAGATGATTTCATTGCCGAGGCCAGGCCGGAAGACAAAATGAATTATATTAAGAAAGAGCAGCAGGGCGGTAAGCTGGTCGCTATGATGGGCGACGGCACCAACGATGCACCGGCTCTCGCCCAGGCGGATGTTGGCGTAGCGATGAACAGCGGTACCCAGGCTGCCAAGGAAGCCGGGAATATGGTCGATCTGGATAACGACCCGACGAAACTCATCGAGATCGTAGAGATCGGCAAGCAATTGCTGATGACGCGGGGAACCCTTACTACCTTTTCCATCGCCAATGACGTGGCAAAGTATTTTGCCATCGTTCCGGCCTTATTTATCGCCTCCATTCCCGGCTTGCAGGCCATGAATATCATGCACCTCCATAGCCCGGAAAGCGCTATTCTCTCGGCGGTGATCTTCAACGCCATTATCATTCCGCTGCTGATCCCCCTTGCCCTGAGAGGTATACAGTATAAGCCTATCGGCGCCAGCGCCCTATTGCAGCGGAACCTGCTGATCTACGGATTTGGCGGTATCGTGGTGCCCTTCATCGGTATAAAATTAATTGACCTGATCGTATCCTTGTGGTTTTAGTCCGACTCAGCCGGGGTTAAAGAGATCTCCGGCCCGAAGAATCATTCGGTACTTAAAAAAAATAAACATGAAACAACATATTTTACCAGCGCTGAGGCTCACCCTTTTTTGTATACTCTTCTTTTGCGGAGTTTATACCTTCTTTATCTGGGCGATCGCCCGGCTTGCTCCTGACAAAGGAGAGGGACAGACATTGAGCCTGAATGGGAAAGTGGTCGGGTACGCCCTCGACGGACAGAATTTCACCCAGGACAGATATTTCTGGAGCCGCCCTTCGGCCGTAAGTTATAATGGCGCCGGTAGCGGAGGCAGTAACAAAGGGCCTTCCAATCCGGACTATCTGAAAGACGTACAATCTAAAATAGATAGTTTCCAGGCGCACAATCCCGGGATAAATAAAGAAGATATTCCGGCGGAATTGGTAACCTATTCCGGAAGCGGACTGGATCCGGATCTTTCTCCCGCCGGCGCCCGGATTCAGATCCGACGGGTAGCCGCCGCCCGGGGATTATCCGGCGATAAACTGACGGCACTGGTAGAGCAGTCTGTCGAAAAGCCTTTTTTAGGAATATTCGGGCCCCCCAGGGTGAATGTATTGAAATTGAATATAGCTTTGGATCAATTAAAGTAACCATGCCCGACAAAGATCAGAATGCGCAGCATTTTATAGAGCTTATCCGTAAGTCGCGGCGGGGCAAGTTTAAGATCTATATCGGCATGAGCGCCGGTGTGGGCAAGACTTACCGGATGCTCCAGGAAGCCCGGACCTTATTGCGCAACGGGGTGGACGTAAAGATCGGATATATCGAGACGCACAACAGGCAGGAGACGCATGACCTGCTGGAAGGCTTGCCGGTCCTGCCGCGAAGAAAATGTTTCTACAAAGGAAAGGAACTGGACGAGCTGGACGTACAGGCTGTGATCAACCTGCACCCGGAAGTGGTCATCATAGACGAGCTGGCACATACGAATATTGAGGGAAGTCAGAATGAGAAGCGCTGGCAGGATGTAATGGATATCCTGGATGCCGGCATCAATGTCATCAGCGCCGTCAATATCCAGCATATCGAGAGCCTGAATGAGGAAGTAAAGAATATCACCGGGGTGGAAGTGACGGAAAGAGTGCCCGACAACGTATTAAAGGAAGCCGATGAAGTGGTGAATATCGACCTCACGGCGGACGAACTGGTCACCCGCCTGAAGGAAGGCCGGATCTATACGGCCGATAAGATCGGTATTGCCCTGAAGAACTTCTTTCAACCGGATAAGATCCTCCAGCTGCGGGAACTGGCCCTTAAGGAAGTGGCCAGTCAGGTGGAAAGAAAGATCGAGACGGAATTGCCCAGGGGCGCACATCTCCGGCCGGAGCGTTTCCTGGCTTGTATCGGCAGCAATCATGAGACGGCTAAGAAGGTGATCCGCAAGACGGCCAGGCTGGCTACCTATTACCATTCGAAATGGATCGTGCTCTATGTACAGACGCCGAAGGAAGATGGGGATAAGATCGGTCTGGCGGCGCAGCGGCATCTGATCAACAATTTCAAGCTGGCTACGGAATTAGGCGCCGAGGTGATCAAAGTGAAGCAAAGTAATATTGCCAAAGGCATCATGGAAGTGGCGGAACAGCATTCGATCACCACTATCTGCATCGGCAAGCCCCATTTGAGCCTTTATAACGTAATTTTGAGTACGGCCCTGTTCAATCAATTATTAAATAAACTGGCCGCGTCAGACATCGATGTGGTAATATTGTCCTGATATGAGCATACGATTGAAAACCAAATTGTCGTTGGGACTGATCTTCCTTTTTGTCGTGATCCTGCTGTTCGGCATCCTGGGGCTTTTTTATATCAATCGTCTCAGCAATGAAGGAAGACTGGTCTTGCAGAACAACCATGAATCCCTGGTCTATTGCAATAAAATGCTGCAATCCCTGGAAAATAAAATCATTAATAAGGATGCAATGGATATTTTCAGGGATAACCTCAGGAAACAACAGCGCAATATCACTGAGGTAGGCGAAAGAGAGGTCACGGATGAACTGACAAAGAATTTCAATGAACTGCTGGTCGATCCATCGGATTCGTCCAACTATTCCGATATACGCCGGTCGATCTATCGGATACAGGACCTGAACGAAATGGCCATCTTCCGGAAAAATGCCGTTGCCCAGCAGACGGCGGAAAACGCCAAGAATATACTGACTGTCATTTTCACCATTCTGACGCTGGTAGCCTTTACCTTTATTTTTAACCTGCCAGGTATTATTTCAGACCCGATCCGGAGCCTCTCCGAGGGGATCCTGGCCATCGCCAATAAGAATTATAAAAAACGCATTTACCTCAAACAGGAAGATGAATTCGGCGACCTCGCCAATGCCTTTAATATCATGGCCGGCAAGCTGGATGAATACGAGAGCAGCAACCTGGCGAAGATTAAATTCGAGAAGAGCCGTATCGAGACAATCATCAACCAGATGCGGGATGGGATCATCGGGCTGGACGAGAAAAGGAATATCCTTTTCCTGAATGCCGTTTCGGAAAAGCTGCTGGGCCTTAAGGAGGCGGATATTTTGGGGAAATATGCCCCGGATATCGCTTTGAAGAACGACCTGGTAAGGACCTTGTTACAAGAAGATCCGGGGAAGAAAGATCTTAAGATCTTTGCCGATAATAAGGAGAGTTACTTTAGTAAGGACGTACTGGATGTCACCAATAACGAGACGATCATCGGACAGGTGATCGTCCTGCGTAATATTACCCCCTTCCATGAACTGAATGAAGCGAAGACCAATTTTATCGCAACGGTCTCTCATGAACTGAAGACCCCGATCTCCTCTATTAAGATGAGCGCCAGTCTGCTGACGGACCTGCGGGTAGGGGAGCTGAACGGAGAACAACAGGAGCTGATCCGCAGTATCACTGATGATGCCGATCGCCTGCTTAAGATCACCGGTGAATTACTGAATATGTCACAGGTGGAGACAGGGAATATCCAGTTGAAATTACAGCCGGCCGACCCGGGCCTGATCGTGACGCAAGCCATACAGGCCGTACAGTTCCAGGCACAGCAGCGGCAGATAAATATTCACTCTACAGTGACCGAAGGCCTTCCTTTCATACAGGCGGATATGGAAAAGACCTCGTGGGTGCTGATCAATTTCCTGACCAATGCGATCAAATATTCTCCCGAGGCATCCCCAGTGGAAGTGCTTGCTTTCCGGAAAGATAATAAAGTAGAATTTATCGTGAAAGACCATGGAAGGGGCATCGATGAAAAATACCTGCCCAGGATCTTCGACCGGTATTTTAAAGTACCGGGCACCCATGACCGCAATGGAACAGGTTTAGGACTATCTATCTCCAAAGAATTTATCGAGGCGCAGGGGGGAAAGATCTGGGTAGATAGCCGGATCGGAGAAGGCAGTCAATTCGGATTTGCTTTTACTGCAGTTTGACGTCACCGATGGATTTTTTTATCGTCTTCTGACTTCTTTTTTTGTTCAAAAAAAACCAAAAATATAGCAGGATATTACCCCGTATTGTGCGGATTTTGCGTTGATTAATCTTCTACAAAAAAATGATATACCTAACTACATAGTTTATAAGTGTTTATGCTTACCCTGGGCTTGTATTCTCCTAAAATACCCCTAGAAGATTTTTGTTCGTGAATATAAAACGTAGTACATTCATGGTCTAATAGGATAAGGTTTAATGGTTATGGTATTTGATTAGTGCATCCCCGCCTAAAGCGGGGATTTTTTGTGCTCATACCTGCCTCTCAGGAGCAGTCATTTTGTTTAAGTTTTTTCATTATCTGTATCAAAAAAGGTATATTTATATCGGAAACGATCCTTGTTAATGACCCTACTCCACTGGTGCTTTTAACAAAAATTCTTCCGGGAACCTTATATTTTTTCCCAGGCTTAAAATGATTAGTACAAATTTTTTTGGAAATTTTCCAATTGAATGCCTGATGCAAAAAACGAACAACGGTCTCAGTATCCTAACGATAGAAGATAACCCCAGTGATCTTTTCCTGGTGGAGCATATGTTAAGGTCATCCAGCCTTGAGATCGGAAATTTATATTCCACCGATAGGATTGTACAGGCTTGTGAGATGCTGCAGTCTCACGAGATCGATCTTGTGTTACTGGATCTCACACTCCCTGACAGTTTTGGAATCAATTCCTTTATTCATCTCATACCCATCGTTCAGAAGATACCGGTGATCATACTGACAGGCCTGTCCGACACCTGCCTGGCCCTGGAAGCGATTAAAGAAGGGGCTCAGGATTACCTGGTCAAAGGCGAGTTCAATGAGAACCTGCTGGTCAAATCCATCCAATACAGCCTGGAACGCAAGCGCAACCTGGAGAACCTGCGGGAAAGCAACGAACGGTTTAATACCGTCGTCAAAGCCACGAATGACGCGATCTGGGACTGGGACCTGCTGACCAATGAAGTTTTTTTGGTAGGGGATACTTACAAGCAGCTATTCGGTTACGATATCGTAAACGCCATCAGCCCCCAGGATCTCTGGGAGAGCATCCTGCATCCGGAAGATAAGGACCGCGTCATCGACAAGCTGCAGGGGATCATAGGAGAGGCAAAGGTCACCAAGTGGGAGGATGAATACCGGCTTAAAAAGAAGAATGGGGAATATGCCTATGTACATGACCGCGGATACATTATTTATTCCGCTGACCGGATTCCTCTTCGCCTGATCGGGGCAATACAGGATATCACGGCCCGCAAACGATCGGAAGAGATTATTTTAGCTTCTGAAGAAAAATATAAGCAGATCTTTTATAAGAACCCATACCCCACCTGGATCTATGACCTGGATACCCTGCAGATCGTAGAGGTGAATGACGCTGCCCTGGAAAAATACGGATTCGACAAACATGAGTTTCTGGGACTGACTATGCGGGACCTTCACCCTCCGGGAGAGGCGGAAGAATTCATGGACAGTATGGGAAGCCTGGTTACGATCCAGTCGATCGAAAGAAAGTTCTGGCATCATAGCAATAAATTCGGGGAGCTGATGATTGTGGAGATCACCTCGCACCTGATCGATTACTTCGGTAAGATGTCCATGCAGGTAATCATCAACGATGTCACGGAAAGGGTCAGGTTGGAAAAGGAGCTGGCGCTCCAGCAGAAATTGAAACAACAGCAGATCACCGAAGTAGTGCTGGGCGCCCAGGAAAGAGAAAGGTTCGAGCTGGGACAGGAATTACACGATAATATCAACCAGATCCTGGCTACTTCCAAACTATACCTGGACGTCGCCATTGAAGATAAGGAGCCCCGGATCGAATTATTGATCAAGAGCCGGAAGAACATCTCCATGGCGATCGAAGAGATCCGCAAACTATCCAAAGAGCTGATCACACCCACCTTGAACGACCTGGGACTGATTCAGTCGATCAAGGAGCTGATCCGCAGTATACAAACGGTTAAAAAGATGAAGATCCGGCTCAATATCTTCGGGCTGGATGAGAATACCCTGCTGCCGGAGCAAAAATTGAATGTCTACCGGATCATACAGGAACAACTTAATAATATCCTGAAACATGCCCAGGCTACGACAGTAGAAATAGAGCTGAATAAAGTGAAAGAACAGATATCCCTGCAAGTAAAAGATGATGGTAAAGGCTTCGACCCCCGGGCGCGCCGGAAGGGAATAGGGCTCTCCAATATTATCAGCCGCGCAGAACTATACAACGGTAAGGTGGAGATAGAATCGGCGCCGGGTAAAGGCTGCCGTCTGGAAGTTATTTTGAATTCAAAAGTGTTGTCCGAACACGTGAATTATTAGCCCATCCTGATCCGGCAATTATTCCCGGTCCGGCTAAAAGAAGATCCTTACTACAACAGCTGACTAAAGACATTTCCCCGGTGCCGTACACAGAACGGGTATTGCCTGGCGATTGCATTTAAGCGTACGATAGTTTCTTCGTCAGGGGGAGGAGGCATATCCTCTGCTGTTTTTTTAGAACGGGGGTGCTTAACGATTTTAGCGGTTGGTAAGACACTCAGGGGAGAACTGACAAGATTTGCTGGGATTACACTTGGCTTCATCTGATAGAGGTGTTAAAAAAAATGATAATAATGGCGTAAAACACATCTTTTCCATGCAAGCTGTCTTCGTGAGGGACGTAAATAAAACAAGGGAAATTGTCAGCATTTTGCTAACAAGATGAAGGTACTAAAAAAATTGGTTCGGGTATGACAGCATCGCATATTTCTTTTATTTATTTGAAATTTTAATAAGTTTTTTAGAAGACAAATGCGTCCAAAGAACACAAAACCCTTTTAGCACATAAGATGCCGGAGGCATCTTATGTGCAGGTCTTCTATGAAACCGATTGCAGAACAGCAGGTCAGGGCAATGTAGTTTGAAGGCTGCCGGCAGGGTAGCGCCTCACGGGATCGGGCTGATCTTATAAGTAAGATGATAATTTCCATAAGGCAGCCGGTAGGAAGGCAGCGCGATACTCCCCCAGGTATCGATACCGCCTACACCCATCTGCCGCCGGTCGATGCTCAGCTGGGTCTGGGGTCTTGGTCTCAGATCTCCGGCATGCCGTTGCTGTTTGCTGTCTCCGTCATCCAGGTCGCTGTCAAAATAATGCAGTGCACTCATGCTCAGCAGAGCGCTGTCCGCGGTGATCAATAGTCCTTTCCCCTGCCGGTCCATGATCTTCCACCAGCGAATATTGGTTTTAGTACCCGTCTCCTGCGGGCGCACATAGGGAAAGAACTGTTCCTGTACCGTTTGCCCGTAAATGCCTTTTTGCGCGCCGTAATTTCTATCGGAGTAATTCTCCTGCGGACCACAACCATAATAGGCGATGGAATCAAAACCAGCCGGCAGGATCCACTGCATGCCAAAGCGGGGCAGCATAGGACCGCCTTTTGTCACGCTGTCTTTGGCAGTCGCCGATCCCGGACCGGCACCCGGGCCCGCAGCATTCAAAGTCGTATCCACTTCCAGTACCTGGTCTGTCAGGATCTCCCCCTGCGCGTTAATGGTATAACGGACATGCAGATTGCAGAAGGTTTCCGGCAACGTATAGTCGGCCCTGACGATGACAAGGTCACTGGCAGTACTCGTGGAGAATAGCTGCAGATGAGGCTCTTTTGTGCTGTGCTGCCATGCAGAGAGCTGCTGGGGGAGCCCCGCAGCGTAATCGCGGTCTGTAGGCGCCCGCCAGAAATTGGTTTTCAGCCCCAGGGTATCGTCCAGCAGCGCAAGGCCTTTCAGCGTATACTGCTGCAGCCAGCCGGTCTGTTTGTTGAACCGGAGATTGACGCCGGCAGCCGGGCAGCTGATGGTAAAAGCTCCGTCTTCGTCCTTAAAAGAAAGTTCCCCCTTTGGCGTAACGGTCGGCTGTGCCGCACTGGCTTCTTTAAGAAGCAGCTGCTCTTCCGCAATGGGTTGACCGGCCGGCAGGAGAGACTCCTGCTTTTTGAGGGTATACCGGATATTCAAAAAGACTTCGTCTCCCGCACCCGTAGGAATTTTTACCGGGAGCCGGAAATCCCTGGATTGTTGCGAAGCGATGGACAGTTCCGCGATCGTCCCTTTGGAGCCGGGCAGGCCATTCACCAGGATCTCCCACTCCAGGGCTACATTGGAAAGATCTTTGAAGAAATAATCATTGAATACGCGGATCACGGGTGACCCGGACGCCGTTTTCGAAGCTGCGGACCCGGGCGCGATCTTCGGAATAGGGCCGGGCCGGGCGCTCACTAAAGTGGTCAGGATATCCTGGTATCCTTTTTTCATTTCAGGAGCCGAAGGAGACGGCCTTCTGTCCGCATAGAAGATTCCATTGCATAAGAAATTTTTGTCACTGGGAATGCCCGGAGGACCATAATCCCCCCCATAAGTATAAATGAGCTCGCCGGCAGCATTGCGTTTTACCAATGCCTTGTCTGCAAAATCCCAGAGGAACCCACCCTGAAAATTCTTCTTATAGGTACGGATCGTATCCCAGTAGTCCTTAAAGCTGCCCATGGAATTACCAAGCAGATGTTCGTATTCCACCATGATAAAAGGACGCACCGGATGAGGCGTCTCTTTTGCATAAACAGCCAGGGCCGCAGGCTCGGGATACATCGGGTTGATGATATCCGTATTCCATTCCGCCTGTAAAGTGCCCAAGGAAATAGCCCGTTCATATTGAACGGGCCGGGTCGTATCATGGGCTTTCAGCCATGAATAGCATTCATAAAAATTATACCCATTGCCCGCTTCATTGCCCAGGCTCCAGATGATGATGGAGGGATGATTTCTATCCCGGCGGAACATCCGGCTGACCCTGGCCAGATGAGCTTCTTTCCAGGAAGGCCGGTTACCCAGTGTCCTGGCAGGATCATATCCCATGCCATGGGATTCTATATTCGCCTCATCCACCACATACAGCCCATACTGATCGCAGAGATCATACCAGTACTCATCATTGGGATAGTGAGAAGTCCGGACGGCATTGATATTATATGCTTTCATCAGCCGGATATCCCGTAACATGGATTCGTGGGAGATGACCTGTCCTGTCACCGGGTCGAATTCATGCCGGTTGATCCCTTTGATCCATATATGACGGCCATTTACCCATAAGAGCCCGTCTTTGATGATTATTTTCCGGAACCCTATCCGCTGCGGAATGATCTCGGCGATCTTGCCGTTCTCATCCAATAGTTTCACTCGTACGGTATAAAGATTGGGAACCTCGGCCGACCACAATAGGGGTTTCGTTACCAGTATCTCCGATGAGAATACACTATCGGTAAGGGATACCTCCCGGGTAATCGGCTGACCGGTTCCACCCTCCAGTATGATCTGCGCTTTTACAGGCGATGCGGGTTTGTGGCTGAGCTGCCCATCCACCAGAAGCCGGCCGCTTTGAAAATTATCCGTTTCTTCCACCCGGGCATTCAGGCTTAGATCGGCTATATGTAACAAAGGCCGGCTGACAATATAACAATCCCGGGTAATGCCGCTGACCCGCCACATGTCCTGACATTCCAGGTAGGTCCCGTCGCTCCAGCGCATCAGCTTCAGCGTGATAAGATTTTTTCCTGTCTGCAGGTAAGGGGTGATATCGAATTCGGAAGGTAGCTTGCTGTCTTCTCCGTACCCGGTATATTTCCCATTGATCCATACGGCCAGGTTGGACCGCGCTGCCCCGATATGCAGAATAAACTGTCTGTCTTTTCCCTCTTCCCCCAGCTGAATCCATTTCCGGTAGATGCCGGTTGGATTATAGTTTTCCGGTACCAGGGGCGGAGCCGGCTTCATCAGGTAATCAAATTCATAACGGGTATTCACATAGATAGGAAATCCATACCCATTTAACTCCCAGTTGGCCGGTACAGAGAGATCTCCCCAGTGCGAGTCATCAAAGCCCGGATCGGCAAAATCCGCCGGCGTCCCGGCAGGATTTTCCACCCACCTGAATTTCCAGGGGCCGTTCAGGCTGACATACCCGGCGCTCCGGGACCAATTTCCCGCAAGTGATTCGCTGTCATTATTATAGGAATACCAGGCCGCATGCATGGGAAGTCTGTTTTCTTCATATCTTGCTTCATCCATCCAGATCGGCGGGGAGCTTTTATCCATTCCGGCTGGCTTTTGGGCAGGGGCGGGCAGGAAAAAGCAAAGCAGTATGATTGCAGGGAGGGGTAGTTTTTTCATCTAAGCAGCGTTGGGTACGGTAATTATAGTGAAAAGTAGCAGAAGTTAAAAGGGCTTGTAAAAGAATCTTTTGTAACTTCCCTCGGCTAAAACGATTTAGTCATATCTTTATATCCTATATACATCGTAACCTTTAAGTTAATGAAGAAAGTTTCTATCAGCGATATCGCCCGCAAAGCCGGAGTTTCCGTCTCCACCGTCTCCTTTGTTATGAACGATAAAGCTGTTAAGATGAGGATCAGCCGCGAGGTCATTACAAAGGTGGAGAACGTGGCCAGGGAGATGGGCTATCGGCCTAATCAGCTGGCACGGGGATTGCGCACTGGCAAGACCAAGACGATAGGACTGATCGTAGAGAATATCTCCAACGCATTCTTCGCCTGCCTGGCGAAGACCATCGAAGACGAAGCAAAAAAATATGATTATAAGGTCGTCTATTGCAGCACCGATAACGACGAGGCCAAAGCCCGCGACCTGATCAATATGTTGTCGCAACGGCAGGTGGATGGTTATATCATCACGCCCACCTTACTGCTGGCCGACGAAATACGAAAACTACAGGCTGAAAATAAACCCGTTGTATTGATCGACCGGTACTTCCCCGAACATGCGGAGATCCCTTCCGTACTGGTGGATAATTATGGAGGAGTGGCCAAAGGCATGGAATACCTGTTCTCCAAAGGTTATCGCAAAATAGCGCTGGTCACCATCGAAGCGGAAATGGCTCATATGCATGACCGTCTGCAGGCCTATTATGATATCTTGAATAAACATGGCGTCACCCCGGATGATCGCCTGATCAAATGGGTCCCTTATGGATATGTACACGAGGCCGCCCTGGAAGAAGTAATGGATTTTTTATCTACCCGGAGAAAAGAATTCGATGCCGTCTTTTTCCTTACCAATTACCTGGGTGTGCTGGGGATCGAGACGATCAAGAAATTCAATATCAAAGTTCCGGAAGAAATGGCCGTCCTGTGCTTTGACGATAACGATATCTTCCGGTTATATACTCCGACCATCTCTGTGATCAAACAGCCCATTGAAGAAATCGGTCAAAAGGCAATGCTTGCCCTGATCGAGCGGCTCCGGCATACCGGAACGGAATTACCCCCTGATAATACCAATCTTAAGCTGGCGGCCGAACTGGTGCCACGGGAATCGATCTGAAACGGGTTCCCGAAACCGGTTTCGTAAATAAAAGCTCCTGCCATCTGGCCCCGGTATTTTATATTGCGGTATAAAAAAAAGTAATGAAGAAGATCCTGCCTGTTATTTTATTTCTGCTCTCTTTTTCCCCCGCCTTCTGTCAACAAAAGACATTTGACATCCTTTCTTACGGAGCAAAGGGAGATGGAGAAACAGACAATACCTTGTCCGTTCAGAAGGCAATCGATGAGGCCTCTGCCAGTGGCGGCGGGACGGTAGAAGTGCCTGCCGGTAAATTCGTCACCGGGGTGATCCACCTCAAATCCAATGTTGGGCTGCATCTTGCCGCTGACGGTGTGCTGATGGGCAGTCCCCGGAGGATCGATTATGGGGCTGGGCGTGCTTCCGCCCTCATCGTCGCAGACGGCCAGCAGAATATCTCGATCACAGGCAAAGGGACCATTGACGGACAGGCGGCGAAACTGATCAAAGACCTTTACCGGATGCTGAAGGCTGGAACACTGGAAGATAAGGAATGGCAGACCTATAACGAATGGCGCCAGATACGGCCTGCCGAAGAGAACCGACCTAAAATAATCGAGTGGAAGAACTGTGACGGCGTACAGGTGAAAGGGGTGACGATCAAAGACGGCCTTGACTGGGTCCAGAAGTATACCAACTGCTCCAACCTGGTCATCGACAGCATCACCGTGCAGAGCACTACTTTTTTGAACAACGATGGCATCGATATCGTAGACTGTAAAAAGGTGAGGATTACGAATTGCACCATCAATGCGGCGGACGATGGCATCTGTCTTAAATCGGAAAGCACAGAAGGACGATGCGAGGATGTCTACATCGAACACTGCAGCATACGCTCCAGCGCCAGCGCCTTCAAACTGGGCACCGCGTCCCGGGGCCATTTTTCCAATATCACCGTCCGTGACCTGACGATCTATGACACTTATCGCTCGGCTATCGCTCTCGAAACGGTGGATGGTGCTACCCTGGAAAACATAGACATCAGGAATGTAACGGCCAGGAATACCGGCAATGCTATCTTCCTTCGCCTGGGACGGCGTAATCAGCATGCCCCGGCCGGAGAATTACGGCATGTATATATCGGCGACGTAAAAGCGGAAATCCCGGCCGGCAAGCCGGATAAGGGATATGAAGAAGAAGGCCCGCCCGAACGCCGCCCGCATAATGTCTTTCCTTCGTCTGTTGTAGGATTGCCGGGGCACCCCGTGCAGGACGTCACCCTGGAGAATATCGATATCACCTATGCCGGTAATAGCAGTAAAAAGACGGCTTTTTTCTCGCCTGATACCCTGACCCGGATCCCGGAAGCGGAAGCCAACTACCCCGAATTCTCCATGTTCGGCGAGCTGCCCGTTTCAGGGTTTTATGCCCGGCATGTGACGGGCCTTCACCTGAAGAATGTCCGGCTACATTATAAAGCCTATGATTTCCGTCCGGCCTGTCTCTTCGACGATGTAACAGGTCTTTCGCTCAGCGATCTCAGTATCCCGGATAAGACGGGACTTCCCGTTATCCTGCTTAATAAGGTGAAGAATCCCGTGCTTAATAATATACAGTTGACGGTGACTCCGGAAAAAGGGATTGAGCATCGCGACTGAGAGACTGCTACGAGAGGGGCCGCTCTACCGCAGATGCAGCGTATCCCCACTGAAATAGTAATCAGCGGAGTTGGTGGATTTAAGATTTTCCAGGAAATCCTGTATGGGCTTATTCCGGTCAATGAACCCCGAATAACGTTCGCGGGCAATGTGGGAATTATCGAGTATTACGGCGATTCCATACCAGCGCGGCAGCACTTTGCTGATCTCCTGTACGCTGGCATTGTAGAAAACATGGATGCCATGCATCCAGCTGAGCACATCTTTCTCATCGAAGGAATGAAGTGACAAACCGGCGTCTGCGGAAGCATTTTCGGAACAGACTCCTTCCATTCCCGGCCGGAGGGTCAGCTCCTTGTCCGGACCGGGCCGGCTGGCCGGATACTTGTTATCGCTTCTTAGTTTCACGGCTCCGCTCACCAGGGAGACCATGACTATTCCCGAATCATAGGTATTGACATTAAATGCGGTTCCGAGGACCTGCACGGAAGCATGCGGAAGATGTACGATAAAAGGTTTTGAAGGATTGGGCGCTACTTTCAAATAGGCTTCTCCACTCAAACTGATCTCCCGGCTCCCACTCCGGAAGGCAAACGGGAATTGCAGTACTGTAGCCGAATTCATCCATACCTCCGTACCATCTTCCAGTACGATCTTATAATCTTTTCCTACCGGCACAGTGAGCGTGTTAAGCCCATCTCCTTTTCCCGCTATTGGCTGAAAAGACAAGGTTTTATCAGTATTGTTTAACTGTGCTTCCTGTAATTGGATCGTATTGCCGGCAGCGGTGAGATCGATGGTCCGTCCCCCCGCGAGTTTCAATTGAATAGATTTTTTAAGGGATGATCCGGCTGACGCAACGATCGTTCCTTTAGGATGCGGCAGGAAATAAAAGAGTGCGCCTGCCACCACTACTATCAAACAGGCTGCTGCCGCCATTCGACCGAACCGGATCGGACGAACCGGGTGTTCTGCCAGCTCCTCTGATGGCGCCGGTTCCTGCCCGTCTACCCGCTTCTCCACCTCTGCCCATACCTTTTCCTGCCGCCCGGACAGGTCTTTCATAATAGCTGCCGCTGCAGGTTCGGCGAGACGGGCCTGTACCTCTTGCCATAAGCCGGCTACTTCTTCATTGTCCCTGATCAATTGCTGCAATAGCATATCCTCCGGCGCCTCTAAAGTGCCGGCAATTTTTTCCATCATCATCATTCGTACATGTCCCAGGTCGTATTGCATATCTCCTTTACGTCTATGTTAATTAATTATTACCCCAATATTATGTCTGTATTATATCAGACAGTTTTTTTTCATTGATGGGTTACTCTGCTTTCAACTATTTATTTAAAATGGAACATTTTTTCCCGGAAATGGCGTAGTGCACGCGCCAATTGTGTTTTGACGGTATTCTCACTGATTCCCAGGAGACCGGCGATCTCTTTTCGTTTGTGCTGCTCCAGGTAGGACAAGCGGAATATTTTGGCGGATTCAGGGGGGATCGCTTCCAGCGCATTCTCGATCTGGTCACGCAATTCATTGTTTTCCATCTTGTTGGCTGGTTGGTAGCTCTGTGGCTGTAACTGCGTGTATTGGTCTGTACGCCGTCGTTGCACTTTTCGGTGCTCCAACCGGTTGATGCAGCGGTTGCGTATAGACTGATAGCAATAATACTTTAACGAGACCGTAACCGACCGGAATAGCTGCTTCTCCCAGAATTCGATAAAAAAGTCCTGGACCAGGTCTTCGGCTTCTTTATCATTTTCCAGTTTGTAGTACGCTTCCGTGTACAACAATTTAAAATAACGCTGGAATACCGTTTTAAATGCCTTGGCGTCACCGGCTTGTAAACGTTGAAGCAACATTCTTTCTTCATCCTGGCTCATGCCGTGAGAATTTTGACGGCAAATTAAACAATAAAATTTTCTATTCGGATCACCCCCGGTGAATTAAATACTGTCTTAAGACGGATTTAATATACATACAAAATCACCACTTATGAGTTTGCTCTCTTCTGCACGAAGGAAGGATCAGGCAATGATCTTCCTTTTGCCCGCACTGCTTATTTTATTTAATAGTTCCCGGGCGGAAATTCCTGCCGTTGGCCGGACGAGGATTGAATCGGTTATTCCCCAGGGAGAGATCACCGGCATAGTGCAGGACTCCAAAGGCAACCCGCTTGCTAATGTTACGATCCTGGTGAAAGGGAAAAAGACTATGAAGATCTCGGCCGGAGATGGCAGCTTTTCTATTACGGCCAACAAAGGAGATGTCCTGGTTGTAAGCGCTGTTGGCTTGAGTCCCCGGGAAGTAAAAATTACAGGCGAATCTTTTTATACAGTAGTACTGACTGAGGCCGCCACGAACCTGGCCGATGTGGTCGTGGTAGGATATGGCAAGGCCAGCCGGAAGACCCTCTCCAGCGCCATTACTACGGTGAAACCCGAAGACATGAACAAAGGCGCGATCACGGATGTCGGGCAATTGCTGCAGGGCAAAGCTCCCGGCCTGAATGTCAGCGCAAGCGGGGACCCCAACAAACCCGCGGCTGTTATCTTACGCGGAGCCTCTACCATCAATAGTCCCGGTGGCCCCTTTTATGTCATTGACGGCATACCGGGCGCCGACATCTCTACCGTGGCGCCGGACGATATCGTATCCATCGACATTTTGAGGGATGCGGCGGCAACGGCTATTTATGGCAACCGGGCCGCCAATGGTGTCATTATCATCACTACCAAAAGAGGGAGAAAAGGTCAGACACAGGTAGCTTATAACGGATATGTAGGAGCAGAGCGGGTCAGCAGCCGGTTAAAAGTAATGGATGCCCCTCAGCTGAGAGCCTTTCTCGCAAAGAACAACCGTGGATTTGCCGCCGTCGATGACCTGGGCGCCAATACCAACTGGCAGGGTGAAATAGAACGGTCCACGGCGGTGTCGACCAATCATAATCTTTCTTTATCCGGAGGTGGCGATCATGGCTCTTATAGCGCCAGCGTGAACTATGCAAAAAAAGAAGGGATCATAAAGAATACCGACCTCACCCGTATTATCGCCCGTCTCGCCATCGATCAATATGCGTTGAACGATAAGGTGAAATTCAGCCTGAATGTGGCTAACTCGAACAACAATGCCAATGAGGTTCCTTACCTGGGCGTGGTCTTATTGCAGGCGGCTCATTTTCTGCCTGTCTCACCCGTAAAAAATACCAACGGGACTTACTTTGAAGATAAGACTACGGGTTATAATCCCGTGGCCATGATGAATAACAGCCAGATGAACGATAAATACAATAACCTGACCGGCAGCTTTAACACACAGGTGAAGCTGCCCCTGGGATTGACCTATGATCTGGACCTTTCTTATCAGAATTACTCTACTCTGCATGGAGAATATTATGACAGTTATTTTACCAATAACTATAATAACATGTATAATAATCCCGATCCCGGCCCCCTCGGTCGTACGCAGCAGAGTTTTGGCCAGAACGGACAGGCTTACCGCAGCTCTTACCAGAATACCGCTAAAGTGCTGGAGACCTTTCTGACCTGGGACCGGAAATTCGGAGATCATTCCATCAATGCCGTATTGGGATATTCATGGCAGGATAATATTAATAACAACGGATTCCAGGTGACGACCTTTAATTTCCCGGTGGATAATATCGGGTATAATAATTTCGCTCTTAGTGCTCCCTATGCATTGACAGGAGGGCCCCATATCGGTTTCGGCCCGGATAATCTATACCAGGAGACGAAGCTGATCTCTGATTTCGCAAGGGTGAATTATAATTATAAGGAGAAATACCTGTTGCAGGGATCTCTGCGCCGGGACGGCAGCTCCGTATTCGGCGCCGATCACCATTGGGGCTATTTCCCTTCGGTGAGCGCGGCATGGCGCATCAGCCAGGAGAGCTTCATGGACGGACAGCATATTTTCGACGACCTGAAATTAAGGGGTAGCTATGGCGTCGTGGGAAATACCTTCGGATTCAATGCCTATACGGCTCAGCTCTATTCCGGAAGTTTGGGGACAGCCTATTACAATGGCACACAGACCAGCGCCTATGGCCCGACACAGGCTGCGAATCCCGCTCTGAAATGGGAACAGACTTCTACTGCCGACATCGGCGTGGACTTTGCCTTGCTGAAAGGAAAGGTCAGCGGTTCAGTAGATGTATACAATAAAAATACCACTGGCATGATCTTCCCCTACGCAGTGGACCCTATCCTCATTCCCTCCGGTACGATCATCGCCAACGGGGGCAGCATGAATAATAAAGGGATTGAGCTGATGCTGAACGCAACACCCATCCGTAGTAAGGATTTCAGCTGGAGCACCAGCCTGAATATGTCACATAATATCAACAAGATCACCAGTCTGAATAATCCTCTTTTTGCCAGTGTTGATTCTATTCCTGAGGCCGATCCGGAAGGTGGCGGTGAATCAGGTGTTTTCCTGCAAGTGTTGAAGGCCGGCAAACCGCTGGGACAGTACTTCACCCTTCAGTATGCCGGGAAGGATGCCAATGGTAATTCCCAATATGTTGACCATAACGGCAAGCTCACCACGACCTATGCCAATGGGTCCCTTGATTATCATTATGCCGGCAGCCCGCAGCCGAAATTATTATTCGGCTGGAGCAATAACTTTCACTACAAAAGACTGGATCTGAATGTAGCTGTCAGGGGAGTGCTGGGCGACAAGATCTTCAATGCAACCCGCGCCGATCTCTTCAGGCCCGCTACTGCCGCGAATGGCAATATCCTGTCAGATGCCTTCAATGAGAGCATCACCGACCCGAATGTTTACCGGTATTCCACCCGTTTTATCGAGAACGGATCTTACCTGAGACTGGATAATGCCACCTTGGGATATAATTTCAAAAGCATCGATCCTTATATCAGATCGATCCGGGTATACGCTTCCGTCAATAACCTTTTTGTAATCACTGGATACAAAGGCATCGATCCGGAAGTCAACCAGGGCGGTATCGCTCCGGGAGTGGATTACAATAATTTCTATCCCAAGACACGCACCTTTTTATTGGGGCTAAATGTATCGTTCTAACCGGCGTCAGCCGTCTGAACTAACTCAAAATGATTTAAAAATAGTAACATGCAAAAGTTATTAAAACATATCCTTTTCCCGGCGCTCATACTCATCTCCGGATACTCCTGTCATAAGGTGGTAGTGCCGATCACTACCGAACTGACCCCTGACGTCTTTCCCCAGACTCCTTCCCAATTTGTCTCCGTGACCATCGCTCCTTACGCGGCTTTACGGGGTAACTACGAGCTGGATTACTGGTTCATACAGTCCCTGAGCACGGACGAAGCTATTTTACCGGCCCGTGGCGGGAACTGGTATGATCCGGCTAACGGCTATAACAATCTTCACCTGCATAACTGGACCTCTTCGAACGGATGGACGAATTCGACCTGGTCCTGGTTATCGAGGGTGATCGGGGCTTCCAATCAGTCCTTGTCTATTTTGAGTACGACGGAGCCGGATAGTATAACGACCAAGAAGGCCAGCCTGGCAGAGGTGAAAATAATAAGGGACGTTGCTTATTTTATGATGATGGATCTTTATGGCAATATTCCTATCGATACTGTTTTCGGCGACTATACCCCGCATACCAATATGGCGCGGCCACAGGTTTTCAGCTTTATCGAAAATGACGTTAAAGCTGCCTTACCCGATCTGAGCAGGGCCGCCGGTACGCTGATGTATGGCAGGGCCAATAAGTATACTGCTTACGCTTTGTTGGCAAAGATGTACCTGAATGCCGAATATTATACCGGTACGGCCCGTTATGATGACTGCGTCTGGGCCTGCGACAGCGTCATCAATGCCGGTGGGGGATCTCAGTATGCGCTGGAACCCATGAGTACCTACCTGAATATGTTTGCGCCTACGAACGGCCCCGCCCAGAAGGAATTCATCTTCGCCATCCCCTATGATCCGACGGCAGGAGTGTATCCCGGTACCAATGGCATGAATTACCGGGCCCGTTATGATCTGAACCGCAACCTGGGAATGAAATACGGATATGCAGGCTCCACTCCGGGAACCAACCTTGACCCGGTTATCAATCAGACGACTGGCGGCGGATTGATCAACAGCAAACCGAGCGGCCCGGAAAGCACCCTGGCTTCCTATTATAACACCTATTTCTATGACCCGAACGATGCCCGTTACAATCAATGGCTGGTGGGCCTGCAATACAATAAGGATGGCACACCGCTGATGGTCAAGACCACCAAGGGGGGCTCACAGGGGTATGATGCCACTTATACGGGCAGCGATGCCAATGCGGCCTATGTTTACCAGTTAAACCTGACCCCGGACGTATATTACCGCACCGATCCCAACAGCGGCGCCAATCCTGCCTTGTTCGACCTGGGTAATGATGATATCTCCTGGAATATGGGAATCCGTAATATCAAGATCCTGGCGGATTATACCAATACGGCTAACAGGAACCAGAATAATGATGCGGCGGTCTTTCGCTACTCCGATATCCTGCTGATGAAGGCGGAAGCCATCCTCCGGGGAGCTGCTGCTACCCAGGGACAGAGCGCGTTGTCGTTGGTCAACCAATTACGGACGCAGCGGACTACAGCATCCGCATGGACGGATATTAATCTGGACTCCGTTTATAATGAAAGGTGCCGGGAATTCACCTGGGAGACCTGGCATCGGAACGATATGATCCGCTTTGGAAAATATGAGGGCGCCTGGGGCTTTAAGACGGATGCCGATCCGAATCACCGGTTATTCCCCATTCCCAGTACGGCGCTGGGATTGAATCCCGCGCTGAAGCAGAACCCCGGCTATTAATGTCTTCGGGACAACAGTTAATTTGGAAACAATTTGATAACATCAAATTGTTTCCAAATTATACCACTTTCGCTCCAGATTATGTTCCCGGAGTTAAATACTATTCGGCCCCTGTCGCGGATGATCCTTTCTTTTTCTTTGCTGCTGGGCTGCCTTTCCCTGCAGGCGCAGACGCAAAATGAAAGAGATAAAAAAGTATCCATCAGCGGAGAACGGCTTACCCTTCAGTCGATCTTCCGGATGATCACAGATCAGACCGATATCCGGCTCTTCTATAATTCCTCCCGGTTGAATGATCAGGAAAGAATCAGCGTTCATTTTCAGTCAGCCAGTCTGGAAGAAGTGCTGGAATACCTGTTTAAAGATAAAGACCTGTCCTGGATCTACCGGGACAATACCGTGATCCTTCAGCCTAAAAAAAAGGAGAATGCAGGGACTGATTCGACGGGCGCGGCTCTCCGGATCCGGGAGGTGAGCGGACAGGTTACAGATGCAAAAGGATACCCGCTGTCGAATGTGACCATTACTCTGAAGAATGGGTTCGTATCAAAAGTTACCGGAGAAGATGGCAGCTTTACCTTTAAAGCAACAGAAGGGGAGCTGCTGGTCTTTTCCTCCATAGGTTATCTGACCAAAGAAAGGAGGATCACAAAGGACCTTCTTTATAAAATAATCCTGGAAAAAAACGTAGTGGCCCTAAGCGATATGGTGGTCATCGGATATGGGAGACAGGATCGCAAGGACCTCATCAGCAGTATCTCTTCCTTAAAAAATGAAGAGCTGAACCTACAGGCTACCAGTGACATCGGGCAATTGCTGGAAGGTGAGGTCGCTGGTCTCAATATCACTGCCAGCGGGGACCCCAACCGGCTGGGCGCCATTGTTCTGCGGGGTGTTTCTACCTTAAACCAGGCTCAATCACCGCTGTTCGTCATAGACGGCGTTCCCGGCGGAGACCTTTCTTCCCTGGCCCCGGATGACGTTGCAACGGTAGATGTCTTAAAAGATGCAGCGGCTACAGCTATCTATGGCAACCGTGGCGCCAACGGGGTCATCATGATCACGACCCGAAAGCCCAGAAGGGGACAGTTGCAGGTGACCTACAACGGATATGGGGCGACGGAGAAAGTGTCTAAGCAGCTCAGGATGATGGACGCAGGCGAGTTGAGAGCTTTCCTTGCCAGGAACAATCTCTCGTTCACGCCGGCAGATGATAAGGGCGCCAATACCAACTGGCAGAGCGCCGTAGAGAATCCGCAAGCTTTTGCCCATAACCACAATATCTACCTGGCGCAAGGCAATGAGACTACTATTTTTAACGCCAGCCTGAATTATTATTATCAACAGGGTATTATACAGACCAGTTCCCTGGAGCGTGTGATCGCCCGTCTTTCCATTGATCAGCTTGCCTTGAATGGTAAGCTGCGATTGGGCCTGGCTGTGACTAATTCTTCCAGTAATGCCAACCTCGTGCCTTACCGGAATACCGTATTGAAACAAATGCTGTTGTATCTGCCCGTCTCGCCGGTGAAGAATCCGGATGGAAGTTATTTTGATAATTTTATCCATACCAGCTATTACAATCCTGCCTCCCTGATCGATCATGGAAAGGAAAACCTGAAATACAATAATGTTCTTGGGAGCTTTACGGCCCAGCTTCGACTTCCCTTCGGATGGAAGTATGATGTAGCTCTTTCATATCAGAATTATACGACGTTATATGGCGCCTACTACGATAGCTATTACACGCAATACTATAATAATATCCGGAACAATCCCGACCCGCCCGCTAATCCTGCGCTGGTCACTTTGACAGGCAGCAATGGAGAAGCAGTGCGTAACACCTATCAGAATACCAATAAGATACTGGAGACTTTCTTTACCTGGGACCGGAGATCCGGAGGACATGCCGTCGATGCCGTGTTGGGGTATTCCTTCCAGGAGACGATCAATGGCCAGGGATTCCAGGCTACCAGCACCAATTTCCCGGTGGACAATATAGGCTATAACAACCTGGCCTTAAGTAATCCCTATGGTGTTCCCGGCTTCAATGTGGATTTTGGTCCGGATAATTATCAGCACGAGCGGTTAATTGCTGATTTCGGCAGGTTAAACTATAGCTATAAAGACAAATACCTGCTACAGGCTTCCATTCGCCGGGATGGCTCTTCTGTATTTGGCGCGAATCACCGCTGGGGATATTTTCCGGCATTGGGAGTTGCCTGGAAGATCGACCAGGAAAGTTGGATGGAGCATCTGACCTTGTTCAATGATCTGAAACTGCGGGCCAGCTATGGCCTCACCGGCAACTCGCTGGGCTTCAGCCCGACAGCAGCACAGGCGCTATCCGGCAATATCGGTAACTACTATTACCAGGGCACACAGCTCATTGCCATCGGCCCCACGCAAAGCGCCAACCCCGATCTGCGTTGGGAGAAGACGGCCACGGCGGATATCGGATTGGATTTCTCGGTTGGCAAGGGTAGGGTGAGCGGATCCCTGGAAGTCTACAACAAAAGAACGACCGACCTGATCTGGAGTTACCCTGTAGACCCGAATCTGGTTCCCTCCGGTAGCATAACGGCCAATGTAGGCACGATGAATAATAAAGGCATCGAGCTGAGTATAAATGCCAACCCTGTCCGTAGCAATCATTTTAACTGGACGACCAACCTGAACCTGGCACATAACGAGAACGAGATCGTCAGTTTATCCAATAACCGTTTTCGCATGGACTCCATACAGGAGGTGGAGCCGGACGGAGTCGGCCAGTCAGGAGTCGACCTTCAGATCCTGCTGTCGGGCAAGCCTGTCGGCCAGTTCTTTACGCTGAGATATGCCGGTGATTCCAGCGGCATATCTCAATATGTCGATGCGAAAGGCAAACGGACAACCGTACCGGCCCCGGGCACGACAGACTATCATCTGGCCGGCAATGCTCAACCGAAATTGCTGATAGGCTGGGGCAACCATCTCCAGTATCGGCATTTCGACGGGAGCATTTTTTTTCGATCGGTATTGGGCAATAAGATCTTCAATGTCACCCTTGCCAACCTGGACCAGCCCAATTCGGCGCAAAATGTAAATATTCCTTTATCGATTGCCGGCGAGTCTTCCCACAATTATAATGCCGGCCGGTATTCTACCCGCTATATTGAAAGCGGAAGTTACCTGCGGCTGGACTATGCCAGTCTGGGTTATAGTTTTTCTAAGATCAGCAGGGATATCCGGTCGCTCCGGTTATATCTTGCCGCCAACAACCTGTTTGTTATTACCGGGTACAAAGGAATAGACCCCGAAGTTAACCAGGGAGGACTGGCGCCCGGGGTGGATGCCAATAATTTTTATCCCAAGACCCGTACCTTTTTATTCGGTGTAAACCTGTCACTCTAATTAAAATGAAATTATTCATGATAGCATGGGTTCACGGGCATTTTTCAAAAATGAGCCTATTCCTTCTTCTGCTTACCGGTTGTTTGGTTTCCTGCCATAAATTAGATCTTCCGGTCACTACGGAAGTGACGCCTCAGTTATTTCCCAATGACAGCCTCCAGTTTATAGAAGCTTCGCAACCGGCCTATATCGCTTTCAGGGGAAATTACGCCCTGGATTATTGGTTTATGCAGTCGCTGAGTACGGATGAAGCCATTCTCCCCGCAAGAGGGGGCAACTGGTATGACAACCAGAATTACAGGGCGCTTCACTACCATTCCTGGACAAGGGACCATGGCTGGACCAATTCCTGCTGGTCCTGGCTGGCCACTGTTGCCGGCACGACCAACCAGGCGCTCTACATTCTGGATCAGAATGAACCGGCAGGGAATGCCAAACAGACCCACCTGGCGGAACTAAGGATGCTGCGGGCCCTGACTTACTTTATGTGGATGGACCTTTATGGGAATATCCCTCTCGATACGACCTATGATAACTTTACGTCCTACCCGAATATGCCCCGGCCCCAGGTTTTTAATTTTATCGAGAGCGAGGTCAGGGCAAGTTTGCCTTATCTCAATCCCGCCTCCGGTATCGTCACTTATGGAAGAGCCAATAAATACACGGCTTTTGCCCTGCTGGCAAAAATGTACCTGAATGCTGAATATTATACGGGCATTGCGCGAACCGATGATTGCATAGCGGCCTGCGACAGCATTATTCAGTCAGGACAATATGCCCTGGAGCCGGATTATTTAAATATGTTCAATGTCAATAACGGTCCCCGGATCCGGGAATTCATTTTTGCCGTTCCATATGATGCAGGCGCGCAGATCAATACTACAGCTTTACCGGTTACCGGGTACATGTATCATGCCCGTTATGACCTTCCCCGGTCCTTAAAGAAAAAATACAGTTTGCCTTTTACGCCCAGTGCCCCCGAAAGCACATTGCCTTCCTTTTACGCGTATTACCATGATCCGAATGACATCCGTAATCATCAATGGCTCACAGGGCCACAGTATTATTACAACGGGACACCGGTTACGGTACAGACCACTCGTGTCGGGTATGATTTCACCTACTCCGACCCCGCTACCCAAACAGATACCATTGTCTACCAGGTCAATTTAACACCGGACATCCTGCTGCGGCAGGACCCCGGCCTGTTTGATTGCGGGAATGACGAGATCGCCTGGAATATGGGATACCGGAATATAAAATTCCATCCCGACAGTACTTCTACGACCCGCAATCAGAACAATGACGTCCCTGTGTTCCGCTATTCGGATATCCTGCTGATGAAAGCCGAAGCCATTTTACGAGGTGGAACTGCTACCCTGGGGCAGACAGCCCTCGGCCTGGTGAACCAGCTAAGGGCGGTACGCACTACTTCCGCAGCCTGGACGGCGATTACGCTGGACTCCGTTTATAATGAACGAAACCGGGAATTCGCCTGGGAAGCCTGGCATCGAAACGACATGATCCGGTTTGGCAAATATGAAGGTGCCTGGGGATTCAAAACCGATGCTGACCCCCGGCACCGTATCTTCCCGATCCCAACTTCCGCTCTTCAGCTGAATCCGAAGCTCACACAGAATCCTAACTATTAGCGTACTCTTGTGCGGATTTATTTTTATTTAATGCAGTTTTATGCATATTTTAGTTCCGTTAATTGGCGTATATTGCGTTTTTGTGCGTTTTTAAACCAATACTATATGCTTACAACGGAGATGTCTTCGCATTTTGACGACCTGGAAAAGATGACCGTGCAAGAAATACTGGCGGGCATCAACAGTGAGGATCTTACAGTGCCCCAAGCGATTGCCCGGGAAATTCCGAAAATCGGGCAATTGGTGACTGCTATCGTTAAAAGGATGAAAAAAGGGGGCCGTCTGTTTTATATAGGCGCGGGCACCAGCGGCCGGCTGGGAATATTGGACGCTTCGGAATGTCCGCCCACGTTCGGTGTGCCGGACGATTGGGTGATCGGTATTATGGCAGGAGGGGACGGAGCTATCCGGAAAGCCGTGGAGTTTGCAGAAGACAATTCGACGCAGGCGATCCGGGACCTGGACGAATATGTACTTCATAAATGGGATAATGTGATAGGGATCGCCGCTTCCGGCACCACCCCCTATGTGATCGGCGGTGTGAAAGCCGCCAGAGAGCGGGGAATCCTTACCGGCTGTATTACCTGTAATGCCGGCACGCCCCTGGCCGCGGCGGTCGAATATCCCCTTGAAGTGGTGGTTGGCGCTGAATTCGTAACCGGCAGCACCCGGATGAAAGCGGGCACCGCGCAGAAGCTGCTGCTGAACATGATCTCTACCGCCGTAATGATTCAGCTGGGCAGAGTGAGGGGCAATAAAATGGTTGATATGAAATTGAGCAACAATAAGCTTATTGCCCGGGGAGTGAGCATCGTAATGAAAGAATTGAACGTGGACCGGCAGACGGCACGGCAGCTGATCGCGGAAAAGAAAAGCGTTCGCAGCGCCATCGAGAGCGGGAGGGGTCATGAATAAAGGAATGGAGAAGCTGTTCGGGATATCCCGTAAACCCATGCGGCGCATTATAGGATTGATGTCGGGCACCTCCATGGATGGCCTGGACATCGCTGTCTGTGAAATTGAGCAGCATGGAATGAATACCCGGTTGATACCCACTCATTTTGAGACCGTGCCTTATCCGGTCACGGTAAAAGAAGAAATAAGAAAAGTTTTTGCCAAAGAGACGGTGGATCTGCGGCAGCTCTGCCTGTTGAATCCCTGGCTGGGAAACCTCCACGCCGCCTGGATCCTGCAATGCCTGAAAAAATGGGACTTATCGCCCGAAGACGTGGACCTCGTTGCATCGCATGGACAGACTATTTATCATTGTCCTAAAATATTACATGGGCTGGAAGGGTTTCCCAACGCGACCCTGCAGATAGGCGACGGGGATCATATTGCAGCTGGCACGGGGATCATCACGATCAGCGATTTCCGGCAAAAGCATATTGCCGCAGGCGGCGAAGGCGCCCCGCTGGCCCTGTATGGGGATTATTGCATCTTTTCGGAGAAGGGAGAAGACCGCATCATGCTCAATATGGGAGGGATCGCGAATTTCACCTTCCTGTCCGGCACCCTCGATCCCCGGGCGGTCTTCGTAACGGATACCGGCCCCGGCAATACACTGATCGACGCTGCGGCCCGCCGGTACTTTCAGCAGGAGTTCGACCGTGACGCAATCCTGGCCCGTCAGGGAACCGTGAACGCGGCGCTGCTGGGAGCGTTGAAAGCAAATGATTTTTTTCGAACGTCCTTCCCCAGAACGACCGGCCCGGAACTGTTCAATCTGGAATATGTACACAAGGCGCAGGCCCTCAGTCATACGAGGACCCTGTCACCGGTCGATATCCTGGCTACCCTGACCCGCTTCAGCGCAGAGACGATCGTCGAAGCCCTCCGTCAGATATTGCCGGAGAACAATAGCACCTGCACGATCTATATGAGCGGGGGAGGAGCCTTCAACCCGCTGCTGACAGAATGGATACGGGAGGGGCTGACTCCCATCCCTATAATCCTGACAGACGAGCTGGGCATTTCGGCGGATGCAAAAGAAGCGGTACTCTTTGCCATCCTGGCCAATGAAGCTATTGTCGGAGAACCGATCCATTTCGGCAAAGCCGGGATGCCTGCCATAACAATGGGAAAAATATCCTTTCCGCCGGAAAGCATGTAGCGCTCCGGTCCGGGGATGCCAGGCATCCTGGAAAGTAATGCATGTTTGTGCGGCTTTAAATTGCGTTTTTATTTTTGTTCATGCGGTTTTATGCTTACATTCGAAATGTATTTACACTTATACCTTCAACACTGCTTATGTTAAAAGAAGAGCGTCAGGCTTATATTCTTCACCAGGTAAATCTGCATAATAAAGTCCTGTCTTCCCACCTGAGTGAACAAATGCAGGTATCCGAGGATACGATCCGCAGAGATCTGCAGGAGATGGCACAAGAGGGGAAGATCACCAAAGTGCATGGAGGCGCGCTCTCCAATTCCTTTCATGTAGGCATCACTTCCAAAGATGTCTACTCCGTTGAGGAAAAAAGAACGATTGCTCTAAAAGCAGTGCAGCTGATCCAGGACGGTATGTTCGTGCTCACTTCCGGCGGCACGACCATCATCGAGCTGGCCAGGATGCTCCCCAAAGACCTGCAGGCGACCTTTATCACCCCCAGCCTGGCCGCAGCTTTCGAATACACCAATCATCCCAATATCGAAGTGGTCATGATCGGAGACAAGCTCTCTAAAAACTCCAAAATAGCCGTCGGAGGAGATGCTATCCGCAGGATCCGGCAGATCAAAGCCGATATCTGTTTCTTAGGCATCAATGCCATCGATATCGAGGACGGACTAACGGATAATGACTGGGATGTAGTAGAGATAAAAAAAGCGATGATCGATACTTCTAAAAAAGTGGTTGCCTTATCCATTTCTGAAAAAGTGAATACCTCCGAACAACTGACCATCTGTCCGGTAGATGAGATAGATATCCTCATCACCGAACTTCCACCTGAAGCAGCACCATTACAACCTTATCAGAAGAAAGGAATCCGGATTTTGTAAAAAATTATGCAACCAAAAAAACGCGCTTTATGACGAAAAACCAATTTGCCCGCTCTTCCGGCCGGCCATTTATTTTCTGCCTGCTGCTGTTGATGAACCTGGCAGCCATCAGCCTGAACGCCCAGGTAAAAATTTC
>DATMGS010000034.1:0-72121 GCA_035555335.1 Puia sp. | reverse complement strand
CACTAGCGTTTTGATATTACTTAAAGATATTCAACTGATTAGGATTTAGTTCTTTGAAATTTTGTTGTATTGAGTTTGAAAATATTTCATTTATTGGCGTTTTATCAAAGATAGAGATGCTCAACACCTGAAGGATCTCATAGAGCGATTGCTGGAGTTTAAGTCTTTTTTTGGCAATAGCCACAAGTACATAAACTGATATGGCAATCCAGATCTGAACCTTCACCGCATTTTCGCTGATGCCCCAAAATGTTTTGATCTTTAGATTCTGTTTGATCCATTTGAAAAACAACTCAATTTTCCATCGGTGTTTATAAAGCTGTGCTATATCGGTTGCTTTAAAATCCATGTTGTTAGTTAGGAAAATGAGAGTTCGTTTATACTCAGGATCATAGAATTTTATCCGCCGGATTTTGTCAGGATAGTCTTTGAAAGCGTAGTGGCCTTGAAGTTGTATAATTTGGTCAGCCAGTACGCCAGCATTTTTATCTTTGGGCAGAGATTTAGTACATTTGAAATTCAAATTGTCTTTTGCTCGAATGACAAAAAAAGCCTTAGCTATTTGTATACGATGTAGTCTCTTAAAATCCGTGTAACCCTTGTCCACAATGTAAAAACTGTCAATCTGATAGGTGATAGTATCTAATATGTTTACTTCATGGATGGCGGCCGGTGTGATTTCAATAAATTCTGGAATATCTGTTTTCAAATCAAGCTGAACATGCAATTTAATGCCAGCTTTGGTAGATCGAAAATTAGCCCAGTTAAATATTGAAAGACACATGTCTATTACCGTAGCGTCTATTGCGAACACTGGATTATCGATTTCAAGATCCAAATTATTATCCTTAAGGTAAAGTGATTTGGCTTCTTTAATGAGTATCCAGGCAAAGTCTGCAAAGATCCGCCAGTTCCTATTCTCATTTGCTTTCGATAAGGTGCTTTTTACGATGGCCTCACCGATTCCAATATGGTACAACTTATTAGCATTGACCTTCAAGCAAAGAATGGTGTCTGATAAGCTTTCTCGATGGGTTAACTGCCCAAAGACCATACAGAGATATTGACGCCAACAATTGAAATGTTTAGTCTTATAGTCTCCGTTATATCTTTTTACGCAAGTTTTAAAGCTCGTGGGGGATACCAGAGATATAAGCTGCGAGAACACATAAGCACCTTGATTCATATAAAATTGATTATCAAGGCGTTATATTACGGCAAAATTAAAACAAATTCAAATCGTTGCAGGGTAAAAATTCGATCAAACCCAATACAGACAAGACTTTCAAAGAACTTTATTATTCAACATCGAAACACTAATGAAATATTATACAACATAACCGATAAGAAAATTATCGGTTATGTTGACTTCAAAGTTACTCTATTTTGTTTTACCCTGGGCTGAGCTGGAAACAGACTCCCACGCTTCCCAGGTCGCCAGTCGCTCAGCATAAGCGGCACGCACCCAAGGCAAATTATGGCTGCCTAAAAAGAACCGTAGCGGCGGATTCTCCGCATCCACTATTTGGAAGAGGGCTTCCGGCGTCGCATTCGGATCGCCCCTTTCCATGTCCCTTAAATGACCGAAAAACTGCGTCTTGAAATCTGCGTAGATGTCAAGGCCTGCTGCAAACTTCAAAGAATCCTGGCTCCCAAACTCGGTGGCATAGGCGCCGGGCTCTATGATCGTTACGTTGATACCAAAAGGTTTGACCTCCGCGGCCAGGCTTTCGTGAATCGCCTCGAATGCCCATTTTGAAGAACAATAATAGCCGATCACTGGCATCGTCACATGGCCAAGGCCGCTCGATGTACCCAGGATATGCCCCCCGCCCTGCTTTCTAAGCAACGGCAAGGCCGCCTGAATAACAGACAGCGGGCCGAAAATATTCGTGTCGTAGAGCGCCCGGACATCGTCCGCACTGGCTTCCTCAATCGTGCCTACAAGTGAATAGCCGGCATTGTTGAGAACGATATCGAGCCTTCCGAAGTGCGCGTGCGCTTTATCCACAACCGTCTTCACCTGATCGGGCTTCGTCACGTCGAGCTCTAAAGTCAGAACATTGGCGCCGTACTTTTCTTTGAAATCGGCAATGCTTGTTAACGTGCGTGCTGTAGCTGCGACCTTATCGCCACGCTTAAGCGCGGCATCGGCCCAAACACGTCCAAAACCACGGGAAGCGCCCGTAATAAACCAAACTTTATTAACACTTGAAGTTTCATTTTGCTGTGCCATTTTTATATTTTTAATTAATTATACAGCAAAGGTCAACCGATGCCATTTGGTACTTGTAGCCTAATTGAGGGTTTTTGTAGCCAAAATGAGAAAGTCCCCAGAACAGGTGAGCGCTATGCTCCAGCAGCAGATCAATGCCTACCGTAAGCTGTCCAGCTCTCTGGCACATGTATCCATAGATTCGAACTAGCAAAAAGGGTGACTCCTTTAAAACCTTCTGTGAGGGGGTACCATGATCCGGAAATGGACAAACAACTAAATTCATCCAGGGGTTACCATGCGTCGGAATGACAATAAAATGTTCAAATACAATTTCAGTCTTGCTCAGGGCCTCATGATCAGCACTGTTTGAAAAGAATAATTCGTACCATCGCTCCAAATCAATTTATAAACACCTTTCGGAATTCCTGTAAGATCTACTTTAACTTCCGGAACGTTTTTATTAACCTGAATAGTTTTGACAGCCCTTCCCTGCAGGTCTATTAATTGCAGACTGGAAGCCACCAACGTATTGGGAATTTGTGTCTTCAGATATCCATCTGAAGGATTAGGATATATCGATAAAGTGTGCGCTTTACCTGCTTGGACAGCGATTATATTACTATACGTATAATTACCTGCAGTATCTTGTATTTTCAACTGATAATAATTGAGTCCGGTCCTTGCCATCGAATCCATGAAAATATAGGTGTTGATACCGCTATCCTTACTGCCGGCACCTAAATTACCGATGGGGCTAAACACTATACTATCAGGACTATGTTCTATAATATATTTTGATATACTCCCCTCATGATCAGTTAGCCACACTAGCTTAATTTGGTTGGCTGAAAAACTCCCCACAAATTGCAACAATTCAAATTTCGGAGAAGCGATCAGATCAATGAAGTTAAATCCCGCCAAAGAATCCACTCCCATCGGCCACGCTATTGTAACAAAGCCGCTAGCGCCCGCCCCGACAGTAGCAGTCACTGTACTGTCCGTTATGACAGTATAAGAAGGTGATAAAACTCCCCCAAATCGAACAGATGTTACACCCGAAAAATGACTTCCTTTTATAGTTATTACATCCCCCATTCCTGCACTAGATGGAGTAAAGGAGGTGATCAAAGGTGTAGGTAAAGATAATATATACTTAAAATTATAACCGGTGTCTGCGCCATAAGGCGAAGTTACGATTACATCCCCTGAGGCGCCCGTTCCTATAACCGCTCTGATAGTATCTAGCGAAACCACTGAAAACGATGCTGCAGATATCCCACCAAAACTCACGTCGGTAACCCATGTAAAATTGCTACCGGCGATGGTGACAACTGTCCCTGCCGTTGCCTCGGAAGGATCATAGGAAACAATTTTTGGTACAGGCAAGCTTTGTACATAGGTGAAACCATGAAGAGTATCCGCGCCATAGCTCGTTATAATGATAATGTCTCCCGAAGCTCCATTTCCCACAATGGCAGTAATAATGCTATCCGAAACGACCGAGAAAGCTGCAGCGGCTACCCCGCCAAAACTAACAGATGTCGTACCGATAAAATGCGATCCTTTAAGGTTAATGCTTGAACCAGCGGTCCCAATAGAAGGGTTGAACGCCTGTAATGACGGAGGATGCAAAAAAGTAAAACCATCAAGGATGACAATTCCATTGGGTGTATTGACAGATACGCTTCCTGATGATCCAGTATCTACAATCGCAGTAATTAATCCATCTGTGTTTACAACAAAGGAAGCAGCTTTTACTCCGCCGAAATAGACGGCCTGCGCGCCCGTCAATCCATTCCCGGTAATCGAAACCGTCGTTCCAGACTTACCTGATTTAGGAACAAAATCAGTGATCGAAGGAATACCCGAATCGTCAACAGTATCACTGGAAAGGGTAAGCCGGGTGGCAATTGAATTGGTAATCTTTACGAAATATTTCCCTGTTGTCTGAAGCGTCAGTGAGGTATCTCCAACTTTGGTGGCATACAAAGCATTATCTCTATACCACCGTAATGTATCATTACCTAAAGTACCTCCCGGAGAAACATAAAGTTTGCCATCTTTCTGAACAATCGAAATATTGGCCTGCGGCGCATATTGACCACTAGCATAACGTCGGGCGAAATTCTCCATACCAGCAAAAGTAAATTGATTATCGGAGATCGAGAATGTTCCCGCCGCCAGGCTATCATGATCATATAAAGAGGAAGGAAGAGTTCCGCTTAACCGATTGCCGGATAAATTCAAATACCTAAGAAACCCTTCAACTCCCAGGGAATAAGGAATACTATCGGTTAATCGATTGGAAGACAAATTCAGTGCATTCAATCCAACTATTTTATTAAGGGTGGCCGGGATAGAACCCGACAATTGATTGACGGATAAATTTAAACTGTTTAATATCCTCAAATTGCCCAATGAAGAAGGAATGCTTCCCACCAAATAATTGGAATCAAGGCTTAGGCTATCTAATCTTGAAAAATTCCCCATCGATGAAGGAATAGTCCCGCTCAAATTGTTTTTTGTCAAAATAATTTCAGTCACATAATGAAGCCCAGAGGCGTTTATTTCGATTTCGATGCCAAACCACGTATCGATAGGCTTAGAAGTCTTCCAGTTGGTGTTATTCGTCCAATTGCCACCTTGAGTACTATCATAAAGCTGGACTAGTGCCAACGAGTCCTTTGAGTTAGCTTGCCCATAACTCGCTATATGTGAAAGAGAAAATAAAGCAGTCAAAAAAACAAATGTCGATTTCATTAATACAGGAGTTAGTTTTGAAAATCCAATAGCAGAAGCTCTCAAAAGAATGCATTTCGAAAAGAATGATATTCTGATAACTCAAAATGATCCAAGCTTATCGCTAAAATATGACGATGAAAATAAAAGTATTAAAGGGAAATAACTATTAAAATCTGAAGGTTTACACAGTTAGGCATGTAAGTTACCTATTTCTAAAATACATTCACTGAAAGAATCGCATAGACGACAAATACTATATATAAAATACTGTTTTATATATTATTGACGAACAAGTAATTGATTTTATCAACGGTAGCCTTCATAAACAGACCTAATTATTTTCCCTGTTCAACCAGATCTTTATGAATAGTCTGCAACTCCGACCTGAAAGTCGGAAGGTCATTTTTAATCACATCCCAAACTACAGGGAGATCGGTAAATGGAAAATTGAAGCCCGGCTTTATTATTTTATTGAAGTAATGACGCAGCGTCACTCCAGGGCATCGCAGTGATACCACTGCTTTTTTTTACAGTTTATTTCCTGCATGAAGAAGTCCTGGACGAGGTCCTCGGCTTCTTTATCGTCCTCCAGCCTGTAGTAGCTTCCATGTACAGAAGCTTGAAATAACGATCAAATACTGTGTTAAATGCCTTTGAGTCAGCGGCCTGCAAACGCTGAAGCAGCATTTTTCTTCTTCCGGCTCATGCCGTAAGAATTTTGATGCAAAAAAATAATAAAATATTCCATTCGGATCACCCCCGGGAAATTAAATCCTGTCTTAAGACAGATTTAATAATTACTCAATCGACCTATAAATTATGACGTAGCATGACACTACCCGTTCCATTTGTATCATTATATAAAATGTATCATTAACATTTATTAACCTTCAAAAATTGATCTATGAGAAAAGCAGATTTCCTAACAGGGCTCACCGCATCGCTGTTATCGGCAGCTTTTATTTTTACGGGCTGCAGCAAGCAGCCTATCAAGCAGCAGTCTATCAGTGAAAAACAATCCACCTCTGCGAGCAGTCCTATTGCCCGGCAGATCACGGCAACCGGTGGCAGTTTTTCCGTTCTCACTTACAACATTGCCGGGCTGCCGCAGATATTGTCCAGCGCTACCACCCCACGGGATTCAAGCTCCGCGCAGATAGGGCGGATCATCAATGCCTACGACATCGTTCATGTACAAGAAGATTTCAACTACCACGCCTACCTCTATGATGATGGCAACGTACATCCCTACCGAACGGCCACAAGCGGCGGCGCCGGCATTGGCGATGGGCTCAACTCGCTGTCTTATTTTCCCATGACCGACTTTACACGCGTTACCTGGAACAAGCGGATCAACGAAAATGCACTCACCCCCAAAGGATTTTCCTATTGTCGGGTGCGCATCGCAGAAGGCGTTTACATCGATTTTTATAACCTGCACACCAATGCCGAATCGGATGCGGCTTCCATTGCCGCCCGGGCTGACAACCTGTTGCAGCTATCCAATTTCATCGTTGCCAATTCCGATGGCGATGCCGTTGTCGTGATGGGCGATACCAACGGCCGCTATACCAGGGACAGCGCCCTGCGATTGCTTCTAACGGTGAACAGTATGATCGACCCCTGGATAACCCTCGTAAGACATGGTTCCATTCCAGCACTGGGCGATTCAGCCATTGTGTGCACTTTTCCCGACGAGACGGATAGTTGTGAAATTGTGGACAAGATTTATTACCGCAGCAGCAAGTATGTACAACTCACGCCTTCCGGCTATCAGGTTCTGCACAACTTCGTGAACGCGCAGGGCCAGCAGCTCTCCGACCACCTGCCTCTTACGGCTAACTTTACTTATTCGCTGCAATCCGCTTTCGGCATGAGCGACCTGTTTGGTGGCCCGCATGGCACGCCCTTTAACGATCCCACCAGCCTTGCTGCCGGCAGTGCGCCTGCTGTGGTGACCATCCGGGGCGCCAACCGCGTTGATAACGTAGGTGTTACACTGAAAGACGGCACCACCCTTACGCATGGCGGAACCGGCGGTACCGCCCAATCGCTGACCCTGCAAAGCGGAGAGTATATTTCTTCAGTTACGTTAAACTCCGGCGTATACAACGGCGATACCCGCATATTCTATATTAAGCTCAGCACCAACCTCGGACATACCTTGTCAACCGGAACCACCACCTCAACCGCTGTTACCTATACGGCGCCTGCCGGTTATAAGATTACCGGTTTTTACGGCAATTCAGGCGATGAAGTGGATAAATTAGGGGTGATCTACAACAAACAATAAACGGCTTTTGTAGAATTGGTTCGAACGCATTCCAATGTGACGCACTTGATTACTTTTCGTAAAGCCTGCAAGTCAATGATTTGCAGGCTTTATTATTTCCCCTGTTCAACCAGATCTTTATGAATAGTTTGCAGCTCCGACCTGAAAGTCGGGAGGTCATTTTTTATCACATTCCAAACAACAGGGAGATCGGTGCCGAAGTATTCATGTATCAATCTATTTCGCATTCCTTTTATTAGCGCCCATGGAATATTCTGATTATCATTTTTTACGTCATCAGGAAGTTGAGCGACTGCCTCGCCAATAATTTGAATGTTATAAAGGCAAGCCTCTATAATCATAAAGTTGGATGTAAAATCATCAAAAGAAAGACTGGCTGTATACGTTGTTACGTGATCAATGCAATATAAGATGTCATTTATGACAATGGAGGGAATACGTTTAGACATATAAAATGTCTTTTTCTACAAAAGGAAGATAAGCTGCCTTTATACTACGTTTGGGCACCACATCTACTTTAATGCCGAATAAATCCTCGATTTCATTTGCCATAGCGACGAAATTCAGACCCATCGGACCATTAAGTTCAACGGCAATATCGATATCACTATTATCTGTAGCTTCACCCCGGGCATAGGAGCCAAAAACACCCATCCGAGAGATGGGATACTTCTGTTGAAGTGCAGGCTTGTGGCGCCTTAACTTTTCCATTATGGAATCTAACGTATACATTTCCTGCAAATTACAACTAATTTTCTACATGAAATAGGTCAGTGATCGAATGCCGTCATAGCTAAAATAGACATTACAGTTTGCCGCATGCAAACTACATAAATAATTGATTATCAATTATTTTATAACTCATGTCGCATTTCAAGCCCAATTGCGAATTTCGACGCTTATCTCTCACATGAAGTCTGAGTGGGGCTCATATCCGTTGACCATATCCCTGATCAGTTCCAACCGGGCATTTCCGTGAGAAACGAAAGCATATTCTTCTTTCTCTTTTGACCTTTTACCACTTTACATGTTGTTCGATAAAACGGATAAGGTCATCGGCCATCTCAGCCTGCTCCGCCACACGCGGGTGGCCTGCCGTGTTCTTATAAGGGAAGAAATGGGTCAGTATCCGCGCATCCTTTAGCCCATTCACCGCCTGCTGCACGTATCCTGTCCATGGCGCCCCCTCACGGGTTGCATCCATACTACCCAGCACACAGATGATGGTTGCTGTTGGATACCTGCTGCGGATGGCTGCCACGAAGTTCCGGTATGCGTTTATGATCATACTGCTGTCCGGAGCCTTGCTACCAAAACGGGCTTTGAACTGTTCGTGTTCCGGCATATTGATCAGCCAGGAGTCATTCTGAAAAAGATTGATCACCACCACATCGGGCCGGTAGCGGATAAAATCCCAGTGTGAGCTGGAATCATTCGGATCGGTACGGTCATACATTTCCGGCATGATTAGCGGAAACCAGCTGACCATCACGCCAATACCGCTTTTGCCAATACAGGAATATGCTGCGTTGAAATGCCTGGCCGTAATAGCTGCATAGGTCAGATAATTGTTTTCAAAATACCCATGCCAGGAGTCCTTGCCGCTCTCGTCTTCTATGGCATAGCCACAGGTAATGGAATTGCCGTAAAACTCGATCTTTCTTTTTCCGGGTTCCGCAGGCTTGAGTACCCGCGTTCCCGGGACCGTCGTAAACCCGTAACAATAGGTATTCCCTTTGTCCCATTCAGTTCTTTTAAAAAGCTGGACTGTATGTTTCCCGCGGGGAAGGCCGGATGCCAGTATATATGTTCTCCGGGTAGTATCTGTATGGATCCTGGCGGTAACCACGCCATCCATGATTACATTGTAGTAATTGGCCGTGTCGGCGTCCCGCAGCGTTGTACTGATTCCAGTCCCGTTAAACCTTATGGTTACACTGGTCCCAGGCCAGGACAGTACCAATGCGCTGTCACCACGGAACCAGGTGCGGCCTTCTACTGCCAGGAGCGGACTATGGGGATGAATGGTCTGCTGTCCATAGACAATAGGACTGATGACATAGCAGCAAATGGCTACAAGGATCCCTCTTTTCATAACATTTTATTAAAACTAACCGCTTCCCCTCAAATCACCAACAAATTTTCTCCCGCTTTAAGCCGATACTCTTTCGTCTTCCATACCAGTATACCGGCCGTTTTTTCGGGCAAAACGATCTTTATTTTCCATTTGCCCTTGTCAAAAGCATAGGCAACGGCAACTTTTCCGTTTGGATGCGGTATCTCACCGCTTACATTGGCTAAGTCGCCCAAATGTGGTTCTATTTTTATTTTACGGAAACCAGGCGCATAGCTGTCGATACCCAATACCGTTCTAAAAAATTCGATATTGGGACTGGCTCCCCAGGCGTGACAATCGGAACGGCTGTTTGGCAGATCGGATATTTCAGCCCAGGTGGTTAATCCCATTTTGATATTATCCCGCCAGACCCCGAGCCATTTGAGATAATCGTCTCCAAAGCCGCCTTTGACCAGCGCCTGGTGCAGATAATACTTAAAGTAGATGGTACACTGGGTTAGGGTATTATCTGTTAAAAGAGTGGCACACACCCCGGGTATATCCGGCTTATTTACTACACCGGCCAATATCGCCAGCGCATTGGTATGCTGCGAATAGACGTCTTTATCCCTGGTGTCCGCATACAATTTCCTGGTTGCATTCCAATACTTAGCCCTGATGGTTTGCTTTAGTTGTCCCGCTCTTTCCCGGTACAGGGCAGCATATCCGGGCATACCCATGTTCGATTCCAGTTCGGCAGCCCATTGATAGGCCATCAACAATTGCAGATCCAAAATGGCCGAGTTGCCATCGCTGCCTTTTGGCGGCTGGGCGAAATCCCACCCTTTACCGCCTACCCAGTCGATAAAAGTCCAATAAGGGGTGCCCTTTAACGAACCGTCCGAACCCTGGTATTGGCTGAAAAAATCCAATACAGCTCGCTCACCGACCAGTTTATCCCTGATAAAATTACTGTCGGATCGGTACATCCAGTAATCGTGCAGCACCCCGATATACCATAAAGAGAAAGTGGATATAATCTGCGTACTATGAGTAGGCCATCGGCTTTGAGTAGCTCCCTCCGGTATGCGTGAATGGTCCATCAGGTTAATCGCATTGCGGGCCAGCCGGTCGTCACCGCTATTATAGTAACTGACCATCGCCTGTATGCGGGTGTCGCCGATATACTGTAGTTGTTCATAATAAGGGCAATCGAAATAAGTTTCCATGGCGCATAGCCGGGCGGTCCGCCACCCTATCTCCAATATCTTTTTTATTTCGGTATTGTCGGTATTAAAAGTTGCATTAAAGGTAAAAGGATAGCCGGTAAATAGGCCATATATATCATCCATCACCAACGGCTCGCTTTGGGTATGGACCGTTACCAGGATATAGCGGTAACTCCTCCAGTAGAGGGTCGTATAAGATTGGCCCGTGCTGCCATCGGAGATCAGGCTGTCCTTTCGCCCGTTAAAGTCTTTGCCATCAACATCGTTGCGGTTGCCTTTACGGTCGCCGTATTTCTTTCTATTGTCAAAAAGCGATTCAGCATACCGCATGGATATACCGGCATACTTGCCCTTGCTAAAGTTTATGTTTATATAAGCGCTGGTCAGATAGGTTTGATCGAGCAGGAAAGAGACCGTAGTATCGGCAGGAATGGTAATCGGGGTTTTCGATGCCGGGAATGTGGAAGCAGGGGTCATCCCGATCGCTTTACGCAAAATGGGTATTCGCTGATACGTCAATTCCATCTGGGGTAGTGAAGAAGGCACCAACATCCAGCCAAATCCATCGGATAAACCCTTAACATGACCCTGGAATAAATTAGCGGCAGGAGACCAGTTGCTATCATCAAAATCAACAGCCGTCCAACCCTTAACGGATTGGCCCATATCCACCAATTCCCCCGTACTGGCAGCAAAAAACCCCGTAATAGGCTGATACCCCCTATCCCGGATGCATTTCCAGGTAGTATTGGTATTTAGGATCTCTTCATCGGGAGAATTTCCTTGTACGATGAACGCGGTTCTTACAGTGATCTGCGCCTCCGGGCGGTATTCAGCTTCATTATAAACAAGCGCCGCCACTATATTTTTGCCTGCGGTAAGATAGGGCGCGAGGTCGACCGTTTCATAATTCCAGTAATAGGTATCTCCGCGCGCCGGCCCTAAGGATACCAGCGTACCGTTTACATACAGTTTATAACGGTTATCGGCCGACACATGAATGATAAAACGGACGGGTTTAGCGGCCAGATCGATATTTTTCCGGAAATAATAGACCCCATATCCATTCCCAGGGTCATTGGGTGCGGCAATCCAGTTAGCATTCCATGGCCTGCCAACCAGAGCTGAAACCGCCGGTTGAGCGTAGCTGGTTTGAGCCAGCGAAAAAGAGCAAAGAGCTAGTAGTAAAGAAAAAAAAGTATTCATGATGAAACTATCATTAGAGTAGGCCAAAAATAACTTTTCAGGATATACTCCGCAACCTGTTCCGTCCTGCATTTGCTGATGTAAGCGCATTGTTTTAATTTTAGGTGAATATGTCAAGATCGATCCTCAAAGAGGCCCCGCCATTAACAAAATCGGATTGTTTCTCTGTGTTTGCCAGGCATAAAACAGAGTTTGACTTTCCAGTGCATTATCATGAGGAATATGAACTGAATTTCATCGAAAATGCCAGGGGCGTCAAACGGATCGTGGGCGACAGCGTGGAAGAGATCGATGACCTGGAACTGGTGCTGGTCGGTCCGAACATCCCCCATGCCTGGTTCACCCATAAATGCAAAAGCGAAAATATCTTCGAGATAACGATCCAGTTCCACAAGGACCTTTTTCATGAGATATTTCTGAAGAGGTCCCAATTAAGCACCATCAGGACCCTTTTCGAGCAATCTCTGAAAGGGATCCTCTTCTCCCGCGATACGATCCAGCAGATAGCTCCCCGGCTTAAAGAGCTTGAGGATAAAACGGGCTTTGACTCCGTGCTGGAGCTGATGTCCATCCTGAACCAACTGTCCGAGGCTGCCGGTTCGCGGGCCCTCTCGGGAGAAAAGATCTATAATGCCGACTACATCTATATGGACAGCCGCCGGATGGAGAAGCTGATCGATTTTATGAATGCTAATTTCAGCCGGCCCGTGCGGCTGGCGGAAGCAGCCGAACTGGTGAATATGGCGGAGACCGCCTTCAGCCGTTTTTTCAAGGCGAAGACCGGGATCAACTTCGTCGATTTCCTCAATGATATCCGGCTGGGACATGCCTCCCGGCTGCTGATCGATACCAACACCTCCATTGCCGATGTCGCCGTCGCCTGCGGATTCAGCAGCATTTCCAATTTCAACCGGACCTTTAAGCGGGAGAAGGCACTGACCCCAAAGGATTTCAGAGGCAAACATGGCAATGTCGGGGAGCGAAGATTCTTTTGACTATAGCGCCTTCAGCCGGATCGTATGTTTGCGCGGCTGGTTAGCTGTATAGATCTCCTCTATCAGCGCATCCATTTCCTTTTGCCAGCCTTCTCTCACCACGGCGTAACGCGCCGCCCGGTAATTATCTTTTTTAGACGCTACGGCCCAGTTCTTCGCGCTAATGCGGTTCACGGAGTCGGAGGCGGCATCATTGTCTGCGTACATCAGACCGATATCCCTGAAACACTCGAACTGCAGCCAGTAATAGGCCCTGAGCTTTGCCTCCAGTCCCATTCGCTCTTCATTCAGCCAGAGGACGGACATCGCCTGATCGTATTCCGGAGTATTTTTCAGCGTGGCCAGGTCGATGCCCTTCGCCAACTGCGTCCCGGTCCACCTGCCGATGGGGCGTCCATCCATCATAAGGGAGAAATTTCCTTCGCCAAGTCCTTTGACCGTTAGTTTTTCCCTGTTCATTTCCTCATTGAAAGGAATAACATCCAGGGCCTCCGTCTGCCGGTGAGGATTGTCCCAGAGACGGGGAACGCTGTCCTGAGGGAAGGGTAAGGAAAACGCCAGGTAGTCAAATTGCAGATCACCCGGACTAACAGATACAGCCGAGATCCGGCAATTGTCCGACCGCTCTGTCTTTCGGGCCGCTGCATCGATGACCATATCGGCCACGGGCTGTCCGGCCAGGCCCTGCTGTTTCAGAAAAAGCCAGGCCATCACGAAGTGACCCGCATTTCCCGGATGGATACGGTCCGACCCCGTCAGGGTGAAAGTGGAATCTTTCTTTTGTTCCCGGAGGGTGATCTCCGTCATGGGGCGGAGAAAGTCGACAAAACCCCAATGCTCGTCCTGCGCCGCCTTTTCCTGGAAGGCCGCGATCTCCTGCATGGCCTCACTCTTTTTCGGGAAATAATTTTTAGGGTTCTTTACGGTTTCATCATAAAGAGAGGAGCTGATCATTATTTTTTTGGCCGATGTGTATTGGAGAAGTTTTTCCCGGATCAACCCGAAATAATGCGAAGACTCTTTGACCCTTGCCTTTGCGGCCGAATCGGCATTGGCCCACAGGAACTCAAAATAACCGGAGTCGTTCATGCCAAATGTCAGGCAGATGGTAGTAGGTTTTTTGGGAAGCACGTCGTCGTCAAAACGATCGAGGATATTTTTGGCCCGGTCGCCGCCGATGCCGCCGTTGTAAACCGTGATACGCCGGCCGGGGAAGTGAAGCATATAGTACAGCCAGATATACGACTCGTAATAACCCTGCTCGGTGATGCTGTTGCCCACGAAAACGACTCGCTCTCCCGGCTGGAAAGGGGTCAGGGGCTGAATTTGAGCGACGCTTCTGTTCAGGCTGCCCAGCAACCCCAGCGCCACGATGAAAAATTGTTTTGGCAACCTTGGCGCCACGATGAAAAGTTTTTTTTCCATGATTGTCTATTTTATCCGTATTGGTTTATTTTATCCGTATTGGTTTATTTTACTTGTATATGTCCGAATCGCAAAGTCCTTATGCCCCAGCGGGGAATGGACAGTTCCACGAACTGTCGTCCGGCTGAATCTTTCCGGATGAGAAGTCCTTTTATCGACCGGCCATTCAGAGCGACTTCGGTGGCGGTGTCCGCGGCAAATCCCAGGTATATTTTTTGATCGGCGCTGCCTGCCTCCGCATTGAAGAGCCGTATGAATAATTCATCCCCTTCAAAAGTCAGGGAGGATATTTCAATCCCGGGCTGCTCCGGCTGCAACAAAGACCGCTCACCGGCCTGTCCCAGCTTCAACATCCCCCGCCCGCCGGTCGTTGCACCGTCCGCACGGTCCGTTATCCGGACCAGCAGCGGTTCATTCCATTTTGTGCCTTCGGTCCAGATGCCTGCCCGATCCCATTTTCGGGTGTGAGGGATCCACGCGTAATTCATTTCCAAAGGGCCGTCGATCTTATAGTCTCGATAGAAGATACCGTTGCCGGAGTATTGCAGGGTCAACGCCAGCGGGAAAGCCTCCCCATGCGCATAGCTGGTGGTATGATCGCAGAGCAGGGCCATTCCATAATTGCCGGCACTATCTTCCACATCCACCCAATTCAAAAGAACATTATTTTTTATACTGTCCCAGCGGTTGTAAAAAGTATTGGACAACCTGCTTTCCGTCACATCGAAGGGCGCATTCTTATAGACTTTCTGCGAGGCCAGCCGCAGCGGGAAAAGCGCCAGGAGTTTATAACGGTCATCATAATAGGCCTTCCGTACCTGCTCATTTTTGGGCACTTCGAAATATTCTCCGATGGCGGGATTGTCTTTCCAGTCAATGACCAGGTGAACATCCACACGTGGCCTGCCTTCCTGTACTGTCAGTACCTGCGTGAAAGGACTGCCGGCGATAGTCCCTTTTATTTCCAGCTTTACTTCCGCAGGACCATTCTCCAGGATATGGATCTCCGCAGGAGTCTCCGTACTCGACCGGAATCCGCCTGCGTTGTAAAAATTCCCGCGCAGCTCGTTAAAACTTTTGCCTTCTTCCACGAGTTCTTTGCCGCCGGATTTTTTCACCAGCCAGCTGGTGATCGTTCCCCCTTTTGCAGGATCGAGAAGGATATGGTAGAGGTCGGTTTCTACCTGGTATTGTCCGTTTGGAAGATGAGTGACGGTGGCGGATGTCGGGACAGCGGGTGCGGCGGAGACCCTACCGCCTGTTTTCAGGCGGTAGGTGGAATACCCCATTGAAGGGACTTCTGCCTTAAAGAGGATATCTTTCGAAGATAAGGTCTGGCTGGGGATCTCCGTTCCCCGGAAGTCTATAATGGAAGCCGCCTGTTCCCATCCGGCAGGCAGCGCCACTCGTACATATTCTGTCCTTCTGACCGAGGTGGTATTGAATACACGGATGTATAGCTGCCGGTTCACATTACCTGCACCCGTCGCCCCCCGACTACTACTACCTGCATCCGACAGCTCCCTGCTCCCGCTACCTGCCCCGGACATCTGCCGGACCGCCGCCTCTATAACACTGTCGCTGCAGGAATTGGTATACCCCGTCCAGGAGACGACCTTATCCGCCCAGGTATCTCCCGGCTTGCCGTTATAGGGTACGATCCAGCAGTCATGATGCTGCGACAGCAGCAGCGTTCGCCAGGCAGCTTCAAAGGTAGTTTCCGGCCAGGGAGTTCCCTGCCAGACGCGTGCAAAGGCAGCCATTTTTTCCGCGGTGATGATCGTATTTTCGGATGCCCGCACTTCACGGGCGATACGTTGCAGGACCTGGGAGCCCCACATCAGGCCGACCAGTACGTCTTCCTGCGAGAATCTCCAGTCCTTATCCGCTTTACGGGATGAGATATTTTCCACGTAACCCCGCCAGGTCTCATAGATCGTCGGTGCGTAGACCTTTTGGCTGTCCGTGTCCGCAGCGGCGTCCTCCACATTCTCTCCCCGGAGCCATGGACCGAAGTCCCAGCCCGCATCCTGCAGGCACATCCCCACCGGATGACGGATGCCGTATTGAAAGGCCTTGCGGACATACTCCCTGCTGTTGGCTGAAGCGATCGTCTCCCAGATAGAGCGCGGCTTCAGCGCCTCGATCCCGTAACGGGGTATTGTCAGGATGGAGCTGCCATCGGGACCCGTCCAGTTCACCAGCTCACCGCCGAAAGCGCGGGTATAACCACCCCAGCAGGTATTCGGGTTTTTTAAAGAAGCATATTTAAAGCCGTAAGATTGTAATATTTGCGGCAGGGCGCTGGTAAAACAGGGCTCTTCCGAGGAATAGGTAGTAAAAACCGCGGAAGGAAAATGCCGGCGCAGCTTCTTCATGCCGTAATAGAACTGCCGGATGATGCTCTCTCCGGAGATATTGTATAAATAGCTCTGCCCATAAGCGGGATTGATATATTCGATACGTCCCTTCGATGACTGGTCGGCAAAGAGCCGTCGAAAAGCCTCGTAAGATACCGGATCCTGCCGGGCGATCGTATCCCAGGATTCGGGTTCGATCTCCAGGTTGATCTTCCAGTCCGGGTACTGCGCCAATTTCTCTACCATGAACCTGGTCTGCCAGGCAGGAAGATGGCCGTAAATACCGCCATGATAGCCGTCGATGAAATAGGCCGGCTGGGACGGTTGGGCCGATTCAGCCGGCTGGGCAAACAGCAACCGGACGGTGAACAGTGTCAACGTAAGCAGCATCCGTCGCCATAAAGACCTTATAAAACGTTTAGTCATTTTATTTTGTTTTTATAGGTGGCTCCGGCCAGCCGTCGGTACGGAAAGGAAGTACAGGCCAGCCTTCTCCGTTCTGTAAATGAGTGACCGGATAATTGGTAAACGCATATCGTACGGCCACCGGCCTTTTGACGGCAGCGGCCCGGACATGGATCCTATCACCGTCAATGGTCGCTTCGGCAGGATAGAAGACCTGGTCCTCGCCGGCGATCGTAAAGAAGGCGGGAGCGGCGCCATCGTCAGTGCGTAAGCCGCCAGGAGTCGTGCCAGGCTCAAAATAGATCACGGCTTCCTTCCTGCCAATCTCCATGTGCTGGTACCGGGGGCCGCGGTAAATGATATCCGATAGTCCATAGACACGGTTCAACGCCGTCCGGGCCAGCCTTACCCCGATGGGCTTTTTATTATGAGGGTGAAGGTTCTTCGCCTCTCCCACATCGATGGTGGTGACCATCGCCGTATTGTTCAATGCGGCGACCTTTTCCTGGGCCTCGCGGAAGAAGGCATAGTCGGCCAGGACAGGATCTTCCTTATCCAGGAAGAAAGGGGCTACCTGTACATAATAAAAAGGCAGCTCGCCCTGGCCAAAGCTGTCCCGCCAGCTCTTTATCAGGGCTTGTGTCAGCCTGGTATAAGAATCCCTTTCCAGGCGATTGGACTCGCCCTGATACCAGCAGATGCCCCGGATGGAGAACTGCCGCAGCGGATAGATCATAGCGTTATACAGGAGGAAGGGACGGGTGACTTTTTCGAAACTGAAACCTCCGTTGATCACTTCCTTCGACTTTGGACTATTCAGATAGGGCTGCAGATAGATCCTGCTGAGCTGCGTATCGGCTGCGAGAACAGGCTGGGGTACATAGGCCTGCGCGGCGGAGGCGCCGATGCCGGAGAAGATGATGCCTACCGGTATGTTCAGCGATCGCTGTAATTCCTGACCGAAATAATAACCCACCGCACTGAATGTACGCGCGGTCTCCGGGGAACACTCCATCCATTTCCCTTTAAAGCTGTCTATCGGTGTGGCGCTGAAATTCAGGTCTACATTGAGCAGGCGGAGATTGGGATACCGGGCCGCGGCGACCTCCCGGGTGGAATCGAGCACCTCCTTCATGGAGAACTGCATATTCGACTGTCCGCTGCAAAGCCAGACCTCTCCGATCAGCACATTCGTCAGGGTGATATGCGAGGACCCGCTTTCCACTTCCAGGGTGTGCGGGCTGTAGTCGCCTGCCCGGACCGCAGGTACGGGAATGATACCGAGGAAATTACCGTCCGGACCTGCTTTCACGGTGATGGCATCCTCCGTCCAGTCGGCCCGGATCAGCACGGCCTCACCGGCTTCGGCTTTGCCCCAGACGGTGAAGGGGCGGTGCTGCTGAATGACCATATTATTTTGCAGTGGGCTGCCGAGCTGCAGGGACGGCCCCGCGAAACTTTGCATCGTGGCAAGGGCCGACAGCAGGAATACAAAAATGATTTTCATTATTGGGTTCATGATTTTAAAGATACTTCTTATTATAAGTTATAAGGTCCGACTATCAATTCGTAACCTCCGCCCTGCAGCAGTACCGGGTAGTTACCGGATAATCATTTTATTTTGTTTGGTTTGCCTGGGTTTGTTGGGATTCGACAGCGAGAAAGGCCTGTCCGCATCCGTTATCCCTCTCCCCGTCGCAGGCTGGCTGCTCATCTCAAAGCGTAATACCCCTCCCTTCATGATATCGGAATGGGTGATCCAGTTATGCGTATATACTTTTCCGTTCAGCGTGGCCGACCGGATATAGACATTCTTCCGGTTATTCCCTGCCGCCTCGATAACGAATTTCTTTCCATTCTCCAGGGTAAGGGTCACCTTTGGAAACAGCGGACTACCCAGGACATACTGGTCGGTTCCGGGACAGACGCTATAGAAACCCAGTGCGCTAAGGACATACCAGGAAGACATGCCTCCCTGATCCTCGTCGCCGGGAAATCCTTTTTCCGTAGCATTGTAAAGACGGTCCATCACTTCCCGTACATGGGCCTGCGCCTTCCATGGCTGCCGCGCATAATTGTAGAGGTAGATCATATGCTGGATGGGCTGATTCCCCTGGGCATATTGGCCCATGTTGGCAAGCTGCATTTCCTTCATCTCGTGGATAACCCCACCATAAGAGCCCACTTTCACGGTATTGGGCATGGAAAACACCGAATCGATCTTGTCACAAAATTTTTTCTCTCCCCCCATCAGATCGATCAGGCCCTGTATGTCGTGGAATACGGACCAGGTGTAATGCCAGGCATTACCCTCCGTATAAGGGCCGCCCCAGTCGAGCGGGTCAAACCCTGGGGTCCAATCGCCATTCGTCTGGCGTCCCCGCATGAAACCAGTGGACGGGTCGTACACATTCCGATAGTTATACATCTGCCGCGCAAAGAGCGAGGCATAAAAAGAATGACCTGTTGTCCTGGCCAGCTGGTAACCGCAGAAGTCGTCATAGGCATATTCCAGGGTCTGTGCGGTTGATCCCTGGGATTCCGGGTATGGAACATAGCCCAGCTGAAAATATTCTTTCCATCCCTGCCGGCCGTTGGCCCCACCCCAGGGCCCTTTATTCGTCGCCTCATGATAATAGGCCTTCAGGGCAGAGTCCGCGCTGAACGTGCGGATACCTTTCACCCAGGCGTCCGTCAGCAGCGATATCGCATGATTGCCCAGCATGCCACCGGTCTCGCCGGGGAAGGACCAGGCCGGCAGCCACCCGCACTGCTGCTGCGCGGCCAGCAGGGCTTGCATGTAACGGCCCTCCATGACAGGATGAAGGATCGTGTTAAGCGGGAACTGGGAACGGAACGTATCCCAGAACCCATTGTCCGTATACATATATCCTTCGTGCACCTTCCCGTCATAGGGGCTGTAGTAGTATGGCTTACCGTCCTTATCATATTCGAAGAACTGGTGCGAGAAGAGATTGGCCCGGAAGAGACAGGAATAAAAGGTCGCTTTTTGTTCTTCCGTGCCACCTTCCACCAGAACCCGCCGGAACAGATCGTTCCAGACTTTCTGCGCTGCCTTTCGGGTGTCATCGAAGGAAGCGAATCCCCCCAGCTCCTGCTGCAGCGTCAGCGATGCCTGTTCGGAACTGATATAGGAAGAAGCGATCTTCACCTGCACCACCGCTCCTTTTGCGAACTGTACCCAGGCGCCTACTCCCTGTCCTTCCCCTTCCGTGCTGTCCCTGTGGATCCCATTGTGCACATTCTCCCAGGTACCGAAAGAGAGGAAGGACTGGTCGAACTGGAGAATGAAATAGTTGCGGAAGCCGGCGGGCGCCCACCGGGCGTTATTGACCCAGCCTGTGATCCGGTGCAGCTCCGGGAAGATCTTCACCCCACTCAGTTTAGTATAGCCGTCCAGGATAAGATACCCGTCGGCCGGCGAGGGAAAGCTGAAGCGCATATGGGCGCCCCTCTCCACCGGCGTTATTTCCGCTGTGACCTGATCGTCGAATAATACTTTATAATAGTCCGGCCTTGCCGTTTCGTTCTCATGATGGAAAGCGCCGGCCCTTTTGTCCTCGTTGACGACGAGTGAGCCGGTGACTGGCATGAGGCTAAAGACGGCATAGTCATTGACCCAGGGGCTGCACTGATGCGTCTGTCCGAATCCCCGGATGGTGGTCGCGGAATATTGATATTTCCAGCCATCCCCGTTCTTTCCTGTCTGGGGACTCCAGGCATTCATACCGAAAGGCAGCGAGGTTGTCGGGTAGGTATTGCCGTAACTAAGTCCAAAATCCGACGCCGTGCCCTGCAGCGTGTTGGCATAGTGCACCAGGTCGACGCCTGCCGCATCTATTTGGTCGGCCCCGGCCTCATCCCCTCCATTAGCTTTCCCCTTCGTACCCGGCGTACCCGCCGCATCGCCGCCCGCCGGCTCCACGCCCCACCGCTCATTCGGCCTCGGTCCCATCTCCAGCTCCAACACCCCTCCCGCCATGATATCGGCATGATCCAGCCAGCATTTTTCGTAAGGCCGGCCATTCAGCCAGGCGCGTTGTATGTATACATTCTCCGCTGAATTATGTATTGTTCTTACCGTAAAAGTGGCGGCTTTAGCGTAGTGCGGATCCAGCTGCAAGGTGATGCTGTCGAATACGGGGCTGGTGATCTCATAACGGGTATCCCCGGGACAGACCGGATGGAGGCCCGTCGCCGCCAGCACATACCAGGCGGACATCTGCCCTACGTCCTCATTGCCTACCAGCCCTTCCACGGCATTGTGATAGGCGCGGGCACAGATGCGGCGGGTCCATTCCTGTGTCAGCCAGGGCGCTCCGAGCCGATTGAACAGGAACGGCACATGATGCACAGGCTCATTGGCATGATTATAATAATCGTTCCATAACATATTTTCGGGGGTGCTACGGAAGAAATGGAGCAGGTCGGCAATGACGGAATCCCTGCCGCCCATCAGCCGGACCATGCCGGGGATGTCGTGCGGGACAAACCAGCCCTGCTGATAGGGATTGCTCTCCACCGTTCCATAAAATTGTTTGAGCCGGCCTTCCGCCGGCCAGTCTTCCCAGGACCCATCCTCTTTACGGGGCCGGAACCAGCGCACCGAGGTGTCGAAGATGTTCCGGTAATCTTCCGCCCTGCGGGCATATTTTAATTCATCCTCCTTTTTCCCAAGGCGGCCCGCCAGTTGCGAAAGACACCATTCCGAATAAGCATTCTCCAGCGTATTGGAGATAACAAAAGGTGAGTTGCCATAAGAGTTGCGGCGGTGATCTTCCGGCTCACAGATAAAGGACCAGCCCCGTTCTCCATTGCCATATCGTTCACAGGAGGCGCGGGCATATTCATAAGCCTTCGTAATATCGTACCCCTGAATGCCTTTTGCATAGGCATCTGCCAGGACGGCGACGGCAGGGTTACCGATCATACAGCCGCTGTAGGCATTCAGGAGCTCCCACCGCTCGAAGTAGTGCCGGCCGGTCTCACCCGCCAGATCCGTCAGGCTTCGGAGCAGATCGCTCACCAGGACAGGGTTGATAATGGTCTGCAGGGGCATCTGGCTGCGGAAGACGTCCCAGCCGCTGAAGACCGTTCGCCGCGTATAGCCCCCCTGGTGGGTTCTTCCATCTCCCCCGGGGTAAGATCCATCCACATCGGACAGGGTCCGGGGATCGATCATCGTATGATAGAGGGCGGTATAAAAGACGGACCTTTCCTCTTCGCCGCCGCCGCTGACACGCACTTTATCCAAAGCCCGTTCCCATAACCGCCGGGCCTTTCCCCGTACGGCGTCGAAGTCCCAGCCGGCAATCTCCTGCTCAAGATTGCTTTTTGCATGCCCCTCGTCCGTAAACGAGATACCGGCTTTCATCAGCACCTGTTCGCCCGGTCCCGTTGCAAACTCCGTGAAAAACCCCAGGTGCCGGCCCTGCTGTTCCCTTTGCTGCCGGGTCACTCCCGAGGTCGCCGCCTCGGCAATCCGGCGCCGGTAACGGTCACTCTCGATGTCCTCTCTTTTTCTCGGCCAGCTTTCCGGGATATCGGCGCTCCAGACCCCGTATTTTTTAAGCGGCTTGCTGAACTGCGCATAGAAATAAACAGTATAATCCGCATGCCCTTCTCCGTTACCCCATCCGCCCCCCTCCGGCGTACATTTCATCCACCCAGTGATGGTGTGATCGTCGACGACCTTTACATACTGGGAAGTGGAAGTCCCTCCTACCCTGCGGGCCAGGTCGATCTGGATACGGGAATGATCACCGGATGGGAATGTGAAACGCAGCAACCCGCTATGCGGCGCAGCCGTCATTTCGGCCTTTACCTGGCATTTGGACAGAAACACTTCATAATAACCGGGACTGGCGTGTTCGGAACTTTTTTCAAAAAGTGAACGATAGCCCTCCTCCTCGTGGCCGGGCCGGCCGGCCGAAGTCTTCAGCAGACCAGTCGACGGCATCACCAGTAAATTGCCCAGGTCCCCGAACCAGCCGATGCCACTCAGCTGGGTGAAGGCAAACCCTTCGATGGATGTGTGTTCATAACTGTAGCCAGACCCGTTGTCGCCGCCCGTAATAGTGTTGGGGCTCACCTGCACCATGCCATAGGGCGTCGTGGCCCCGGGGAACGTCTTGCCCAAACCGTGGCTGGCCCCGGCCTTGACGGCGCTGGTGCTGGCCCCGATAAAAGGATTGACGCAGTCGACGGGCTGCCGGGGCCCTTTCACGGCCCGCCGGAACGGCTGCCCGAACCCGGGAACGACAGTTAACAATAGGGGCCAGGCAAAGATCATAGAAAGATTTCTTTTTGTGCTCATCATAAACATTTAATAGTAGGAGGGGGTAACTATAATCCCACCTGCAGTCCGAAATTAATAACACGCTGCGCCAGGTAGGCGTCACCCGCCGTATTGGAAGCGACCTCCGGGTCCTGTTGATATTTCTTGCTGACATTGCTCCAGGTGAGCAGGTTGTATGCGCTGACATAAAGACGCCCGTTATTCATCTTCAGCGGCAGCCATTTCCGGGGCAGGATATAACTCAGCTCCACCGTTTTCAAACGCACGTAATGCGCATTGATCAACCAGAAATCCGAATTATAGGCGCTCGGGCTATTGATGGTGGTGGGATTGCTGGTGAGCCGCGGAAACTCGGCGCTGGCCGCTGTTGCCGGCGTCCACCGCGATTCATGGATGGGCTGGAACTGGCCCTGGAAGGGCTCGATCGCCGTGCCCTTCAGGCCCAGGCTGTACCCGAATGCGCCCTGGAAAAGTACGCTCGCATCAAAACCTTTATAGCGGATCTTAATAGGCAATCCAATCGATGTATTAGGCAGATTAGGCTTACCGATCGTCGTGATATCGTTCTGATCGATGATCCCGTCCCCGTTGAGATCTTTATATTTCAGATCACCGGGCTGGATAGTGCCAGCTCCGACCGGTTTGGCGACCTTGGGGTCGTTCACGTCCGCCTGGCTGTAAAAGCCCTGGAATTTATAACCGAAAGGCTGGTTGATGGAATGACCCGTCACCGCCAGCCAGGGGTAACGGGGCGCTGCCTCCGCCTCGAAGAGGATCTTATTCTTTGCGTATGACCAAACCAGGCCGATGCTGTACTGAATGCTTCCTACTTTATCCTGGTAGGTGATGGTCCCTTCCCATCCCCTGTTGACAGTGATGCCCACGTTGCTCGGAGAGACGCCGATCCCCAGGATCAGGGGGATGTTGCCCGGCGTCACCAACTGGTCGTACCGGTATTCATGAAAATAATCGGCAGAGAAGGATATCTTGTCATTGAACAGATTCATGTCCAGGCCCGCATCGTATTTTTTTGCTTTTTCCCAGGTGACGTTATTGTTGCCCAGGGCCCCTTCATAGATCGAGCCCACGCTCTGATTGGTTTGGCCAAAGCTATAGCCATTTCCCTGGACATAGACCTGGTTGTAGAGGTACTGGTTACCCAGGGCCACATCGGAGCCCACCACCCCATAGGTAGCCCGCAGCTTGAACAGGTTGGCGAAAGGAAAGGCCTTGCTGAAAAAGTCCTCTTTCGCCATATTCCAGCCTACCCCGACGGCCGGGAAAAGGCCGTTGCGCTTATTATTCTGGAACCGGTCCGAACCGTTGTACGCGGCATTGATGTCGACCAGGTATTTCTGTTTGTAGTCATACCCCAGCTTCAGGGAATATCCCCTGTATTTCTGCGGCGCCTGACCATAGACGGGGAGGAAGCCGGTAGCATCCGCGTCCACCCGGTAGCTCTCCTGGTTCCATAAGAGCAGAGAGGTAAGGTGGTGAGCGGAACCGAACATCCGTTCGTAGTTGAGATAGATCTGGATATTCGTGCGCTGGTTGTCCAGGTCCGTATTGCCCAGGGTACGGTAGGTGGCATAGGTATAACCACCAGTGCTGACGCCTGTATTCAGATGATAGCTGTTATCTCTCGGATCATAATGGTAGGTGGGGGGATAGCCGCGGAAAAGGGTGAGCGTATTCTGCTCTACGCCGGCATAGGCCACACGGCCCACCAGCGAGAGACCGCGAACGAAGTCGTCCAGCTTCTCCGTAAAACCCAACAATACGTTGAAGTCCGTGCGGCGGTTGCGCGTATAACCCTGTGTCGCCAGCTGGGCGTTGATCGTCGGCAGCTGGTTCTGCGTGTCGAAAGCATAGGCATAACTCCCGTTAGGGTTGATGAAGGGTGCAGAATAGGGATGGATCTTGGAAAAGTCATAGATATTGCTGATCACATTGACCGCATAGGGCTGGTTGATGTCACCGAAGCGGGTAGTAGCATCCAACCGGAGGCTAAGACTCTTCGTAGCCTGGATGTCCAGGTTGGACCGTATATTATATCGTTTATAAAAATAATTGCTGTTGACACCGTCTGAATTCGTGGAGAAATTTCTCACCGAGCCATTCTGCGTAAAGGCGCCGCCGGAGATAAAATATTTCACGGTGGAAGTGCCGCCGGAGATGTCCAGGTTGGCGTTGGCCTGCAGGGAGTATGGACGGTTGATCTCTTTGTACCAGTTCACATTAGGATGACCGTAAGGGTCCGTTCCACTTTTGAACAGGTCCAGGTCTGCCTGGCTGAACAGGGGCGTGATGCCATCATTGGTATACGCTTCGTTGACCAGTTGGGCTGCATGATAGGAATCCAGGAATTTGGGCGTCCGTACAGGAGCCTGTCCCCCCCCTTCTATCCGCACATCGAACTTAGGCTTGCCGGCCGCGCCACGACGGGTAGTCACCACCAATACGCCATTGGCTCCCTTGATGCCATAGATTGCAGTAGTGCTGGCGTCTTTGAGGATGGAAATACTTTCAATTTCATTGACATTGATCTGCGACAGCTGATCGTAGGTATATTCTATATCATCCACGACGATGAGCGGCTTGTTGCCGTCCGGATTGAGCGAGCTGACCCCCCGGATAAAATAATCGGAGGCGTCGTGCCCGGGCTGGCCCGAGCGCTGCTGGGTAAAAAAGCCCGGTAATTTCCCGGCAAGAGCATTCTGTATGCTGGAAGTAGGTACGTCCCTGATCTCGTCGGCATTGATCGAGCTGACAGCCCCTGTGTTGGTGATCCGTTTCTTTTTCCCGAAGCCCACGACCAGCGCCTCTTCCATACCCTGGGTGGACTGCTGCAGCACGATCTGGATATCCTGTCCCGTTTCTTTTTTAAGGTTGACTTCTTGTCGCTGGTAGTTAAGATACGTGACGACGAGGGTATTGGAGCTGCCCTTCAGCAGGATCCGGAATTTCCCGTGCTCGTCCGCCGCCACGGCATTGCCGGGCTGTAACTTCTCGGCGACGGTGGCCCGCGCGAGTGGTCCATATTCATCCTTCACCGTGCCGGTCACTACCCTTTGCTGGGCGAAAACGAGGCCCGGCAGCAGCCCGATGGCCAGGGAAAGGGAAAAAATGAGCTTGTTCATATGGAAAAAATTAATTGTGTTTCGCGGTTAAATAGCCTGGTTACCAAAGTGGGTTTTGTTTCATCTGGCCGTTCTTGATCACCTCGCTGTACGGGATAGGATACAGGTACATCTGCGGATCCCGGAAGACAGGTGTCAACACGGAAATGGGATTATAGAAAATCTGTCCTCCGCTGGACAGCTGGATATCCAGTCCCCCAAGCGGCGCGCTGTTGTAAACCTGGGCCGCGATCTTCCAGCGGCGGATATCCCAGAAACGCTGCTCTTCGAAGGCCATTTCCACCCGCCGCTCGTTGCGGATGAATGAACGCATATCGTCCTGTGTCATGCCCTGGGGCACGCCATAAGTATTATCCGGACCCGTCAGGATGCCGGCTCTTTTACGCAAAGCGTATAAAACAGTATATACATCGGCGGAAGGACCTGAGAATTCATTGGCGGCTTCCGCATAGTTCAAAAGAATACCCGCATAGCGGTAATAAATAAAATCGTGAGGGACGGCGAAGTAAGAAGGGGGATTGCTGGTCACACTCTCGAAAGACCCCATGAATTTGCGCATATAGTAAGACGTTTTTGTCTGCTGTACGCTTCCCCCGGGCTTGTCCGCGCCGCCGTCATAGGTCTGTACGCTCCTGTTGAGCCATAAAGACCCATTGTGAAATACCGTCAGGCTGAGACGGGGGTCCCGGTGGGAATATGGATCATCCGGATTATAATGAGCAGCGGCGTCGGTAATGGCATAACCGGAATCTGTAGGGTAGCCATCTACAAGGTTCTGGGTAGGGCTGGTGATCCCAGCGCCGCCGGCGGAGGTAAAACCTACCGGCGCATTGGCCAATTCTACGCTGTTGCCGTTCCCACTCTGCATCCAACAGATCGACTCCGTGTTGGTGCCTACCGGTGCCGCCTGGGTGGTGAAGGCATCGTTGAAAGAAGGCATCAGGCTGTAGGCGGAAAGATTGATAATATCCTGCGCCGCATCAGCTGCCAGCTTCCACCGGTTCGCGTCATAGCTGGTATATCCTGTCAAAGGATTGGAGGCGTCGACATTCCCACCGTTGAAGAGAGGACTGGCCGCATACAGCAATACTTCGGACTTCAGGGCCATCGCAGCGCCCTGCGTGATGCGGCCATAGGTGGTGGAATTGACCATGGCCGCCGTCCGGAGGCTGTCTTTGATATTGTCACATTCGCTTACGATATAATTCACGCAATCTGAAAAGGTATTGCGCGGCAGCTGCACGTTGTCGGTGATCTGGCGAATGGAATCCCCCAGCAAAGGAATGCCGCCGTAACGTTTCAGCAGATCGAAATAAAGCCAGGCCCTCAGGAAACGGGCTTCGGAACGGTAGGCCGCCCGGGCGGGCTGGCCATTGGGCAGCTTCTCCAGCAAAGGCACACGGTTGATATAAACGACGAAGACCGTAGCATTGCGGATCGCCGCATAGTCCCGTGCCCACTGGTCGTCCGCATTCGGGGAAGCTGCCGAGTAGGCCCCGGTGGCGATCGCCTGGACAGCCGGAATGCCGGAAGCGGAGGAGATGGCGTCATCCGAGGCGGCGTCCATATAATTGCCCCCTACCCGGTTATGTCCTGTGTAAAAGGACTGCGCGTAGGTGGTGAGCAGATAGCTCATGGCCTGCTTGCCCAGGGAGTCGCGTGGGTCGAAGGCCAGGTCAAGCGTTACCTGTTGCCCCAGCGGAACGCTCTCGTATGTCTTTTGACAGGATGAAAGCCCCAGCCCGCCCAGGAAGGCGGCGAGGATCGATATATATGTCAGCTGTTTCATATTAAATAATTTATAGAAGACCATTAGAGTCGGATGGTGATGCCCGTGTTGATGACTTTTTGTATCGGATAATTGGGCAGGCTGACCTCAGGGTCCACTCCTTTATAAGCGGCATGCGTGAACAGGTTCTGAGCGTTGGCAAAGAGCCGAAGCCCTCTCAGTTTGAGCCGCCGCATCCAGGTGTAAGGAAGGTTATAGCCGACATCCACATTCTTTATCCGCAAATAATTGCCGTTGCGCAGGAAGAAGGAACTGGACTGAAACAGCGGAGTGTAGTTATACCCGTTGCCCCCTGCCGTTAGTCTTGGATACGTGGCGCTGGCAGCCGATTCCGGTATCCATCTGCCCAATGCCTGGGTATAGGCCTGGGAATACCCATTGTTCTGCCCCTGGAAGCCGGCGTCCGTATAATTATTGGCAACGTATTCTTCCCGGTTGGCCACTCCCTGCAAAAGGACACTGGCTTCGAAGCCCTTAAAACTGAACCCGACCGTGAGACCATAATAGAGCAGCGGCTTCTGTGAACCGATCGGCGCTACGTCGAATTGGTCGATGACGCCGTCATGGTTGAGGTCCTTGTAGCGGATGTCACCCGCATGGGGCGTATACCCGGCGATGGTGGCTGCGGAAGAAGCCTCGGCCGCCGTCTGGAAAAGACCGTCGGCGATCAGGCCGAACTGTTGTCCTACGGGATGGCCCGTATGCACATTCCAGGAATACTTTTGATATTGTTCGTCCATGAAGAGCACTTTTGACTGCTGGAGGGCGGCATTGCCAGTGACGAAGAAATTGAAGTCACGTATATGGTCCTGGTAGGTCAGCGTCAGCTCACCGCCTTCATAGAGATCGATGCCGATGTTCTCGGCGGGATACAGTAGGCCGATGAGGGCAATGCTGCGACCCCTCGTCTGCATGACGTCGAAATACCGTTCGTGGTAATAATCGGCCGTCAGCTGCAGGTGGTCGTGAAAGACGGAGAGGTCGAGACCCGCGTCCAGCTTATCCGCCTTTTCCCAGGTGGCATTGATATTGGCCAGCACCTGGCTTCCGGGATTGCCTTGTTCGGCAAGGCCTCCGGTATTAGGATAGTTGCTGCCGATGGGATAAGTGCCCGCTACACCGGAGAAATGCTGGCGCCAGACGAAATATCCGTAATTGTCTACATTGGCGTTGCCCGTGCGGCCATAGGTAACCCTCAGCTTCAACTGGTCCAGCCATCCGGACTGATGGAGCAGGAAATTTTCCTTTGCCAGGTTCCAGCCCAGACCGCCGGCATAGAAGAGACCATATTGATGGCCCGGGGCATACCGGTCATATCCGCTGTAGTCGGCTGCGCCTTCCACGAAATATTTTCCTTTATAACTATAAGCCGCTTTCCCCGCAAAGTTGGTCAGGGCCGAAGGAATGTCGTAATTCAGCAGCACTTTTTTCTGATCGAATAAAAGGGAGGCACTCAGCGAGTGATCGCCGAAATGCCGGTCATACCCCGTGGAGAGCTGGACAAAACGATATCTTGCCCAGGAAGTAGTGGTAAAGCTATTGGACTGATTGAGCGTGCCTCCATAATGGTTATAGCTGGTATCTCCGGAAGGGGAGACGGACTGGGTAAAGACAGACGCCTGCTTGCTGCGGTCCTGGCTGCTGGCTTCCTGTACCGAAACATTGCCTTTCGCTTTCGCCCACCAGCCTTTCACCCATTTGTCCAGCTTATAGTTCAGGTCGAGGTTGGCCATGACATCATGGACATGATCCGCTATATAACCCGAGCTGATCGTCTGGGCCAGCAGGTTCTGGGTGTAATTGGCCGTGCCGCCATAGGACCCGTCGTGGTTCAGGACGGGATAGGCATTATTGGGCGTCGTCAGCAATCCCTGCAGGATCGTGGCGGTGCCGGCTCCGGGCTGGGTACCGTCCTGCAGGCGGCCGAACAGCTGCAAGCCGATGTTGAAATCCTTGTTGACATCTATATCTACCTTGGAATTGAGGACATATCGTTTGAGATCGGCATTGGTATTATACGGGTTGGCATTCGAAGTGGTGAATAGTCCCTGCTGATCCATATAATTCAGCGCCACCACATAACGGGCGGTACTGCCGCCCCCGGCCACATTCAGGTTGTAGCGGTTGAGCCGGGAATTATCCTTGAGTACCGTATTATACCAGTTGACATCGGGATGACCGATAGGGTCGGTATGGTTACGATAAGCGGAAAAGTCCGCCGCCGTATATGCCGGGGTCTTGCCGTCATTCAGCAGGGCCTCATTCAGCAGGTAGGCATACTGGTAAGCCGGCAGCGGGGTCGGCAGCTTCAGGGGTGTCTGAACGCCCGTCTCTGCCGTAAAGGAGACCCGGGGAGGGCCGGACACCGGCTGCTTGGTGGTAACGATGAGGGCGCCCCGGGAGCTGTTCTGTCCCAGCAGGAGCGTAGACAGCGCATCTTTCAGGACCGAGACCGACTCGATGCTCTCGGGGTCGAGGGAATAGAACTCCCGCTGCACCCCATCGATGACGGCGATGGGGGCCTGCCCCAGGCTGGCATTATGTCCTCTTAGCTGGATATTGAATTCAGTATTGTCAGTGGGGCCGGCGCCGCTGGTATTATTGGGAATATTCCCGACGAAGATGTCACGGGTGGTAAGGCCGCCTGTCAGCGGGGTATAAAACCCACTCGTCTGCAGCACGTTCAATCCCGCCAGCCGGCCAGGCAGCGCATAGACATAAGAGGAAGCGGGAGTCGTGGCGAGCTGGTTGGGCCCGATGGTAGCAACCGACCCAAGAAAAGATTGAGCGCTTGTGCGGCCATACAATACATTCAGGGAAGGCGATGGATTATAGGGTACATAGATCGTGTCACCGGAAGGTAGGACGCCGACGGCGGGGGGAATGGGCTGATGGAGATAACGGTCCGCAAGCCGCACCAGCAGAGGCCGGCCGTTCTTTACTTTCGCCTCCGACACGGAAAAGGCCGGGTGTTCGAAGACCAGCGTAGCCCCGGCGGCGGCTTCTATCCCGAAGCCGCCGTCCTTATCCGTAACGACCCCGGTCTTTACGCCTTTTATATGCACGATGACTCCCTGTACCGGGTATCCGTAATCGTCTACAACCTTTCCGCTGACGGGCGGATTAGCGCTTGCTACGGAGAGAGTCAGCATTGCCAGGAGCAGGAGGCCGGTCATTTTTGGCAGGCTGTTATATATGTAGGAACAAAACATAGCAATGATTTAAGATGGGCGGTTAATATTATTGACATTTGAACGTATAGGTAAAAGGGGCAGATCCTCCTCCATACCCCACTTTATTATTTCCTCCGGCATCGGTGAAATAATATCGCAGGCCGGCAAGGTGCTGGTTGTCGGTAAGGTTGAACAGTTTCCGCGGCCAGATATCTTTCTGCCATTTGTTGAGCCCAAGGGAGCTCATCTTTGTCTGGTCGGTCTGGGTGCAGACCGACAGGCTGTCGCCGGCCGTAGTGATCCCGGACATACAGAGATAGACCTGGGAAGCATTGTCCAGCGCAGTCGGGGCGACACCGCCATCGAAGGTGACCGTAATAATGTCATTGTCAAAGGAGGTCCGGGGATCGATGGTGGAGAGCTGTGGATTGCAAAAATCGATGATATCGCCTGTTCCGTTGACCTGGAAGCAGCCCGAAAAATAAGATCCATACCTGTCGCTGCTGCTAAGCCCATCCGTGCTGTTGGCTACGCAGTAACCCAGCTTGAATAACAGGTTGTCCGCGCTGGTCTTCGTGGTAATGCTGACAGTAGCATGTACGGTAGCGTTGCCTGCTATGGAGTAACTCGCATTCGAATAAAAAGCTACCCACTCATAGTCCGGCAGGAGGTTACCCCCGTTTCCGATCTTGGTGGCCAGTAAAGTGGGCCAGTCCAGGCCTCCACCCTTGGGCGCGGCGGTTCCGGCGGGGATGACGGTCATCGGCTGCGGACCTGCGCTGACATCGCTGGTGAAGGTGATCTGGGTATTCTGCGCCGCTTTCCAGACTTTCGGCACGAGCACCGCCACCATAAAATTGGAGGTCTGGGCCGAGTTGGAAGTGACCGTCACATTCAGTGTCACCGGCAGGACATCGCCGCCGTTGACACTGGCGGGCTGAACGATGCTGTCGATCGTCATGCTGCAGCTCACAATAATAAGCAGGAGCAGGGCGCCTACGATCTTCCATGCAAGAGATTTATGTTTCATTAATTCGCTTTTTGAAGGGTGTACTGGTAGGAGTTTAGGTTACAGCCGGGGCTAAACGTGATAATCACGTTCCGCTGCCCGTTGGTGACAGGATACAGCAGCGGGGAAGACTTCGCAGTGCTGTCCGTAGCCGTGAAGTTCAGGTTGAACGGATACAGAGGATCGTCGAAAGCCCATTTCCCGTTCCTGTTCACGATGAAGGGCACCAGGCTGTCGATGGTATAACTGCTATCGGAGAAATTGATCCTGAAATGGGAGAAGTCGAACCTCGACGTGATATCCGTACCGTTGCGGGTGGCCTTGATGATCTGCCAGCTTCCGGTAAGGGACTTTATCGGCTCAGACGGAGTAACGAGCCGTTCCGGCCTGCAGGCGAAGAAACCTGCGGCGCATACGGCGGCTAAAATAATCAGATACTTTTTCATATGTTCATAATAGTTAGTACAATGGATTTTGCAGCAGCTCGGGAGACTTGGCGATCTCCGAAAACGGTAATGGCCACAGGTACATTGCCTTGGTGAAATTATGTTTACGGACGACAAAGGGTTTGTAGACGACGCCAGGGCCCCGGTCTACTTCCATGCCATGCATCGAAAGGTTATCCGTTTGTTCAGCGATCATCCAGCGGCGGGTGTCAAAAAAGCGGAACCCTTCGAAGGCCAGCTCCAGCCTTCTTTCATGCTGAATGACGGCACGCATCCCGGCCTGGTCCAGGCCGATGGGCAGCTGGTAAGGACGGAGACCGGCTCGTTGACGGATCGCTTCTATCGATTGATAGACTTCGGATGTGGGCCCGGCAGCTTCGTTGGTCGCCTCCGCAAAATTGAGTGCGACCTCGGCATAGCGGATAAGAGGGAGTACACGGACAGTGTTGCCTACGCTGTTATTGATCACGTTCGGGTCCAGCATCTTGAAAATATAGAGACCGGTAGGCGTGCCTTTATAAACGGCGTCCCCGCTGGCCGCTACCGGCGGTGAAACGCTGGTATTCAGGTAGAGCAGTGCCGGCGAGGGCTGGTTGGTGCCGAAGGTGGCACGCAGCGTGGAGTCATGGATGATGGTATAGCTGAGACGGGGGTCCCGGTCCTGGTATGGATTGTTGGGATCATAGCCGGAGGCCGGGTCCGTAATCGCTAACCCGTTGCTCATCGGGAAGGCGTCCACGATCTCCTGGTAAGCATAGGAACTGCCGGAGCCGCCACGGGAAGGCAAGTCCCACAGGGACTCCAGGTATTTATTGTCCCCCATCATATGGGCGAGGATGTATTCGTTATTATACCGTTGGGTGAATAATTCCTGGAAACCATAGCCGGGTTCTCCGGGTTTGGAGGTGGAATCCACGAACAGGTGATACGCGCCGAGAGCAATGACGGCCCTTGCGGCGTCGGCTGCCTGCTGCCACCGGCCCGGGTCACTGTCAGGATAGGCCACGATGGAATCGAGGCCATTGCCGAGGCCGTGCGCCTCGCCGCCATTATTGAACAGGGGGCTGGCGGCAAAGAGCAGCACTCTTGCTTTCAACGCCAGGCAGGCGCCCTTGCTGGCCCTTCCATACTGTGCGCCAGACCAGGTTGCCGGCAAAATGGCCGCGGCCGAATCGCATTCCGATAAGATATAACTTACGCATTGACGGTAGGAATTCCTTTTGGCGGCGATATGGTCTGCCGTGGCATAGATGGTATCGCCGATGAGGGGAACGCCGCCATAGTGCTGCAACATCATGGCATAATACCAGGCCCTCAGGAAACGGGCTTCCGCCGCCACCTGCTTTTTCAGAGCGCTATTGAAGGGAATGATGGGAAGATGTTTGAGGAACTGGTTGACGGCCCTGATATTGCTATAAGGGGTGCCCCATGCATCGGTCGGAACAACGGTGGGGTTGACCGAGCCGGTGGCAAACTGGATAAAACCGTTGGCGCTGGGGGTGCTTGGGTTGAGGGCGTTGGGGCCTTCCGCTTCATCGCAGGCCGCTTCCAGGCCGGCATTCCAGAGACTGCCCGAGCCATTGTTGAACCGGCGGGGATCGGTGGCAAAGCCGATATTGCTGTAGATATTGTTCAGGAACTGCATGGCATTGGAGCTGTCCTTGAACGTGCTCGTCTCATCCAGGCTCGTCGTAACGGTCTGGTCCAGGAAGCCCGACTTTTTACAGGCGGGAACCGTTGCCGCCGACACAAGGATCCACAGAAAAAGTGCGTTTCTTTTCATTATTTGACGGTTTTAAGGGTGGGATATGGTAAAATTGTGTAAGTGTGGAGGCCAAATAAATCCGAAAAAAATCGGGAAAAAGGGGAAGCCCGGGAGGTCGGCGAAAAAAAGAAGGCTATAAATCCCGAAGAAAAAGCACTTATGGGAAAACGCTTAGTACTGGTAGAAGCGTCCTGAAGAATAGGATCTGCGGGAAGATCCGATCCGGAAGCCCTGTAAGCCAGGGGAGGCTGTTTTGTTCTCATATACAAGCAATTAGGTTGTTTAAAAAGGCATCCCACCGGGTTGAATTTTGGGCGGTATTTCAAAACCGGAGGAATCGTTATTGAAATAAAAGTAGAAAGAAAAAACGTTTTAGTGAATTTTTTATATATTTTTTTACCTCTTACAAAAGTAGCAATGTCAAAATAGTACCATAATTAAAAACCCTTATGTTCCCAACCATCGGCCACCTGTTTTCCTATCTGACCGGGGTGTCTATCCACCTTCCTGTCCCTACTTTCGGTTTTTTTATGATGCTGGCGTTTGCGGGTGCCTGGTGGGCGTTCCGATCGGAGTATAAGAGGAAAGAAGCCGGGGGGCTGATACATCCTTTCCTGGAGACTTTTACGGAACCCGGTAAAGGGGGACCCGACGGGAAGGGTTACTTTTTCAATAATCCTTCCGCGGAATACCTTTTTCTGGCGGGCTGCGGACTGGCCGGGTTTATCGCCGGAGCCAAGACCTTCTATTGGTGGACCAACCGCTCGTTTTATATCGGCACCCTGCCCGACTTTCTCTTTTCTTTCAGAGGTAGTCGGACGGGCGGCATAGCATTGGGATTGGCGGCGGTGGGGGCGGGATGGCTTTATTGGCGTCGGCGGCAGACGGCACAGGGTCACGTGCATCGGCCGGCGGCAAAGTCCACTCAGGTACGGGATACCATACATCCTTACGAGGTTCGACATGCCGTACATCCCTACCAGCTGATGGACCGGCTGCTGTTAACCTGCGGGATAGCCGGGTTCGCAGGCGCTATCCTGTTTGCGAAACTGGAGGGTGTATCCGGGCTGAACTATTACGGGGCGCTGATCGCAGGGGCCCTTACTTTTCTTTATATCAACTACCGGTCCGGCATACCCCTTGCCGTAGCAGCGGACATCGGTAGTCCCGGTATGATGCTGGCCTATGGGATCGGAAGGATCGGCTGTCACCTGGCCGGAGATGGGGATTGGGGAATCGTCAATGACAGACCACAGCCTTCCTGGCTGCAGTGGGCGCCCGGATGGGTCTGGAGTTGCCGCTATCCTCATAACAGCATCCACCAGGGAGTGTATATACCGGGATGTCCGGACAATTATTGTACGGTGCTGCCCGCCCCCGTCTATCCCACCTCTTTTTATGAAGCGGTGGTCTGTCTCCTGTTCTTCGCGGCCCTCTGGACCCTGCGTTCCCGGGTCAAGGGACAGGGCCTGCTCTTCGCCTTTTTTGCCCTTCTGAATGGCTTGGAACGGTTCACCATCGAATTCATCCGGATTAATCCCAGGTACACCATCGGAGCCTGGAATGTAAGCCAGGCACAGATCATCGCCGTCGGCTGGATGATCACGGGGTTGATCGCGCTGGCCTTTTCCTTGCGCCGACGCCCCCTTTAAGGGTCTTCAATGTTGGTACTATTATAACATACCTAAAAAATATACAGGCAAAAAAGTATATAAATAATTAGCTAAATCGATTTTTACGATTTATTTTGTCTTCCACATTGCCTGCATATGAAATGCGAAGCATTCACGAACACCATTAAAAAAACCGATATGGGCGTGAGTAAACGGTATTTATCAACAGCGAAGAATTACATTTTTCCTGATTCTTTGCTGAAATCCTTTATCGGAGCTTCTTTGCCGGACTCCTCTTACATCGGATCTTATATCGGAGCGGCGGTTTCCGGCCTCGCCCTCTTCTTCGCCGTTCTGCACACGGTTTTCCTGCTTTCCTGGGTTGCCCTGGTCCCCCTGTTTTTTGTCCTTGAGCAAGCATCTCCACGCCTGGCTTCACAGACCGGATCCTGGACGGGTCTTGTGCTCGCCGTCTGTACATTTAGCTGGATGATACCGGGCGCCGAGACCTTTACCGGAGCCCCTGTTATATACGGGATCGCGATCTTCCTGCTTTGTACGATCATTTTTTCCGCAGGCTGGGCAGTGCTCTGCCGGGTTTTTGTCTGGTTGCGGAACCGGCACAGGTCCTTTCGGTTGTGGGGCCGGCACAGGTCCTTCCTCCCCGAAGCCCTGCTCGCTGCGGCGCTCTGGACCCTGGCGGAGGCGGGCCTCCAGGGGGCGGCGCAGGCAATGCCCTGGTTCCTCTTTCACATGGGCAACGCCTTGTCGGCAAACCTGTACGCAATCCAGCCTGTATCCTGGATCGGCGTGGGCGGCGCCGGTTTTGTCGTCGTCTTCGTAAACTACTGCCTCGCGCAGGCGCTTATCCATCGCAGTTGGAAGAGGTCGTTATGGCCGATTTTCACCATTGCTGCCTATATGTTACTCGGGTGGGGCCTGCTGGCCGCATTTGAAAAGAGCCAGCCATCCGCCCGCGCCTTCACCTTGTCCCTCATTGCAGAGAACATCCCTCCCGAAGTCCGGTGGGACGAGACGAACGGCAACCGCCTGGTGAAACAGCTGCTGGACCTCGAACGTCAGTCGGTGGCGACCCGGCCCGACATGATCGGATGGTCCGAGTCAGCCATCCCATGGACCTACCGGCCGGATGACGACCTGGTGCGGGAGCTGCTGCGTGTCTCCGACCCGGCGAAGATCACGCACCTGATAGGGATCAACACTGAATCGACAGCCAATGAAATATATAATTCCGCGTATTGCCTGCTGCCCGGCGGAGCTGTATCGGGCCGTTATGATAAAAAGGTTCCCCTCCTCCTGATCGAGCAATCCTGGAATGGCTGGTCGATCCCTTTTTTCTCGGCTGAAGGGTACACGGTTCGGCCGGGAGAAGCTGGGCTTCCCCTGGCCACCCCATATGGGAATGCCGGCATCCTCATCTGTAACGAGTCAGCGCTGCCCGCCGAAGCGGCGGACCGGGTCCGTCGTGGCGCCCGGTTCCTTTTCAACATGAGTAATGACGGCTGGTTCCGCGACACCTATCTTGTCTCCCAGCATTTTTACAATGCCCGGCTCCGGGCAGTGGAAACCCGCAAGGACATTGCCATTAACAGCAACAACGGGTGGTCGGGGCTGGTTCGCGCCTCCGGCCGGATCGTGGAAGCCCGGCGCAGTGAGATCTCTTTTATTTCTACCCTCTCCATCCGACCCAATGACCTTCAGCCGCTGGCTGTAACCCATCCCGGGCTTCCGGTTGAGTGCAGCCTGCTGATCGTCCTTCTCTTTGTCCTGCCTTCCGTCACCCGTCTCCAAACCTTCTTTCGTCACCGACTTCCAAATTATAAACCAGTTAAATGAAATGTCATGAACTTAAGGACTACCCTGCTTTACATCCTGCTGTCCGCAATGGGCAGCCAGGCTTTTGCCAACTTCAGCCAGGCGCACTGGCGCTGGCGCAAGGACAACGGATCGCAAAACCATGCCACATGGACCGCTCCCCAGGACTTTCCCGCCACACTCCCTTTTACAGCGGGTATCCCAGTCCGTTTACGGATCGAATTATACAACGGCCTCGGCAACAATGAGACCGGCACTATCGGACTCCAGTATCAGCGGGGTTCCGGCCCCTGGACATCCATATCCGATACCAGCGCCGGTTTTGATTTTGTCATGGCCGGCTCCAGCCCTTATGTCACCGACGGACAACCTGTTACTTCCGCCCTTATCAGGGACGACGGGGCGGGCACTTTCACAGGAGGTAAGGTCCTTGTCAGCAGTTTCCGGTTTGCCGATACGCTCAATGCAGGCGCCAAAAAAGAATATGAATGGTGCATCCGGCCCACGGCAACCCTCTCGCTGGATTCGGTCTACCAGTTCCGCATAACCTTTACCGGTACTTCAGACACAATGAATTATGGTTCTCCCCTGCCGGACATGCTATTCCGTCCGGACAACCCCATTCCCGGCAATGCGGGGATATACAAGGATTCGCTGGTGACGGGTTTCTTCAACAGGGACAGCGGATGGATCGCCAGTGACGGAGCCTTCTCCATCCCCTTGTCAGATGGCAGGGATCTCTGGGCGATGAACGATAGTTATATCAATAACTACGATACGTTGGCCGGTACTACGGGCTGTCTCTTCCAGGTAAGGAATTCCGCGCTGGTACAGCCACTGGGCAACTGGAACTGGCCCGCCACATCCACCCGCATCGGGAGCGGTCCAGGCGTGCCCAGCCTGTTTAAGAATAATCCCGACGACAACCATCTGCTCTGGCCCATGTCCGGTTATCAGAACGGAGACACCGTATACGTATATTGCAGCAATATCATGAATTCCAGCGGCGGTCTCGGTTTCACCAGCGGCGGCAGCGATTACCTCGGCAAAATGACCTTCCCCGGACTGACGGTGGCCGGCTTCGACTCCCTGGAAGGATTTAACGGTATCACCTTCGGACTGGGATTCGATACGGACGAGCCCGGCAACTACATCTATACCTGGGGCGTCAAAGGAGCTTTTATCACCAGCAATATCGTCGTGGCGCGGTTCCCGAAGAACAACCCCCTCGCACACTGGTCCTTCTGGAACGGCACGGCCTGGGACACGGCTGTCAGCCATATTGCCACCATCGCCACCGGCGCATCCAACGGCGCATTTGTGACGCGGGTGAGAAATAAGTATGTCTTGATCAGCACCGAATTCAGCGTTTCCTGTGATGCAGGGACCCATATTTATACGGCCACCAGCGACAGCATCACAGGCCCTTTCTCCCCGCAGAAGACCCTCTATACCATTCCGGACGATGTGCTGGGACATTCTCCTTTTTTTTACGCACCTTCCCTGCATCCTGAGTATATCAACACCGCGAACGAAATCCTCGTCACCTACGATATCAACGGGTATAGCAACTGCGTGCCGGCCTGTATCAACAATGGGTACAATCCGGACTATTACCGGCCGAGGGGACTTCGCGTACCGCTCTCATTGATCGACTCCGGCATCTCCAACACGGCAATGCTGCCTGCCCCTTCCCACAAGGCGGATCATGGCAACGACTGGAAGATCTCCGTTTATCCCAATCCTTCTCATTCCGTTTGTACGCTGACGCTGGAAGGTTGTACGGAGCGGGAGCTCAACCTCGCCCTGCTCAATACGGCAGGCAAGCCCGTCTGTCATTACCGCATGCCGGTGAACGGGACCTTCTGCACCAAGATGATCGAGCTGCCCGAAGGACTGCCCAAAGGATTCTATATCCTGCAAGCGCAGGGCCAGAAGTCCGCCCGTTTTGCAAAGCTGCTGTTACAATGACCGCCGGGGCGGAGGACCATTCCCACCAATTGTGATGCTGATGGGATTGCGATTTTGGCGCGAAAACCCACTTTCTGGCGCATATTTTGTTTATTTTGGCGCGAAATCCATTTACGCGCCAAAATATCCGTACTTCTGGCGCGTAAATCCAACATATGGCGGAATCGAAATTAAGCGCCAGAGCATTTTTATAGGTTGAAACGAAATCAGTTCTTCAAAAAGACTTCTTTTACCGCCTCCAGATACGACATCCCATGCACAACATCAGGCTCAAGATAGCTGCCTTCTGCCCATTCATTCCAGGCATTTATGGTGATAAGCTTAGGTTGATTGGGGTGTTTGTCGATATACTCTTTAGCTTTCAAAAGGAATATTTTAAAATATTCGGGCCTGTTATTGACAATCAAATCTTGCCGTGTAGAAGGGAAGCGTGGGTTACAATCCCAACCTATTGAAACATGAGGGCAATAAGGAATTTTAAAAGCGGTGTCCCATTCGGCCCATTTGTTTAAAGCTTTTTCACCCCAGGGCAAATAATCGCCGCTAGGCTGAACAAAATGGCACCACTGGTAATTGGTCATGCTCTTAAATCCGAAATAGTCAAGGGTAGAGTTCTGTGTCTCGATTGGATCACCGGGCACATCCTTCAATGTTGAAGGAATATTACCCCAAAGTATAGCCTGCAAGTGCAAATCGGGGAAACCCGCTTCTTTGGTTTTTTTACGAAAGTAATCAAGGGCAGCCTTTGCTTTTTCGGAGCCCCCCATGCCATTTATAAAAGTAGAAAGTTCGTAAATGCTGAACACTGGTTCTCCATTGATTTTGTAATAGTTGGGCTGTTTAAAATAGTCTTTGATAATATGATCGACCATCCCTTCGAAAATTTTCCTGCTAACCCCGCCGTACCAATAGATTTTACTTTTGTCCGGATTAGCCGGGTCTAGATAGGAACTATGATTGTGGTTTGCCCACATCAGCGAGAATCTCATATCGTTACAGTTTTTAGCCTTTAAAAAACCTTTATTCAAAGCATCTTCCAAAAAGGGTTTGTTATCATACCAGTACCAGTCGAAGATCATCACGTTTATCCCGTGCGTTACAGCAGTTTCTATTTTTTTCTCCATGACGACCGGATTGCTTTCATCTTCATAACCCCAAAGCGGAACCTTGGGCACCTCGTGCCCTGCAAATTTTGGCTTTGCTTTATAAATAGCCTCCCACTCCCCTTTCCCGTCGGGGAATACACCTATATCTTTAAATCTGGAATCCGGATGATAAGCAGGCCAATAGAATGCTGCAACATCATATTTATCAGCTCTCTTCATCTCCTGCCCCTGAACATTACAAGCAAATAGCAGGGTCAGTACAATTATAATTACGCCAAATGACGAAACGACTATTTTTTTCATACTACTTAATTTTACTTTAGCGGCCACTTAATGATATCCAGGATTCTCAACTAGTTTAGAATTATTGCTGGTCCGCTGAATGGTGATGGGGAAATAATAATTCTCCTGACGGAATTGAGGAACGTTTGAAGTGCCATCGATATTATTAACTACCACCAATTGATATTTGCCGGTTTGAATATCAAGAATATAACGTATACCAGACCAGGACTTTGACAAATCAGTTACGGCAGTCCGCCATCTTCTCACATCCCAATAACGATGGCCCTCAAAAGCCAGTTCAACCCGTCGTTCGTGACGAATCTGGTCCCGGGAGATGGAGGTTAATGCCGCAATCCCTGCCCTGCTCCTGATTTGATTAATGGCAGTTAACGCATTAGCGGAGTTACCCAATTCAAATGCAGCTTCGGCATAGTTCAATAATATTTCAGCATATCGGAAGATCTGCCAATCCTGGGAGGATGTTGGCCATCCGCTATTCGCGCCGGCCATGTTATCATGACTCTCATCCAGATATTTCAGGATACCAATGCCCGTGCCTTCATAGTCCTGATCGCCATTGGCGAGTACACCATTAGCAGATCCGTCAGTTTGGATAGTGCCATCAGCCAAACGAATACCCCTGTGAAAGTCAAGTTTACTGCCTTTCCAGTCAGTGTTCTGTGTATAGAACGTCCCAAAAAAACGGGGATCCTTGTTTGCCCATAGGTCATCGGTTGTCCATAAGCCCTGTTGAATGGCAGTCCTGTCCAGCGTCCCGGGAGTACCGTCGACATGCTCGAAGTCTTCGGCCAACTCCAGATAGGCCTGGTCATAGAGGCCACGACCCCATGCCTGCGGACGTGGACAATTAAAAAAGTCGATACTCCAGCCATTTCCACCCGTAAAATTATTAACATTATCGTGACGCTTTACAAAAATGGCCTCAGGGTTGTTCTTTACCAGGAAAATATTTCTAAAATTCATAGCCTTATCCGCATCACTATTATAAAGCGCATAGTTGCCGCTTGTCATAATTAAATTGGAAGCATCGTAAGATTCCTGGTAATAGGTCTGGGCCCTGGCAGCCGGTATACCAACTACTCCATCCAATTGAACCGTGCCAAATTCAGCTATACTCCCGGCGTATAACGCAGCACGGCTCTTTAAGGCCAAAGCTGCGTACTTTGACGGACGACCCAAATTATCACCCGTAACCACTTCAGGGAGATTGCCGGCAATTGAATCGATTTCGGAAATGATAAAATCATAAACCGTCTCTTCCTTATCCCTTGCAGGATACAGCTCCGACTGAGGATCACTTAGACTCTGGACCTTTGTAATCAGAGGCACCCCGCCATAGCGTTTTACCATCGCAAAATAAGAAAACGCCCTTAAAAAGCGGGCTTCAGCAACTTTTGTTTTTATTTCATCAGCCGGGAATGGGACACTGGGTACACGCTCAATGAATTCATTGATCGAACGAATGGTATTGTACCCCCACCATTCCAACAAACCTCCGCCAATTGTAAGGTTGCCATATTTATACCTGAACGCTGTGCTCGGATTCCAATCTCTCCATTGTGGAAAACACTCGTCAGAAACTTCATTTACTTCAAACTCTGCATAAAAAGCATCTCCACTCCATCCAGCCCCGCTGGATTCATTTGCTAACCAATACATCTCGTAGTAGATATGGGTAAGATATGCATTGGTAAGTGCTGTATCACTCCAAACATTCGCATCGGAAATGATGTCAAGAGGTTGCTTATTTAAAACTTGCCTGTTACAGGCGACCAGCGCCGAAAAGCCAAAGAGTAAAGCAATTAATTGATATTTTTTCATAACTATTTTATTAACACCCTTAAAATGAAACATTGACGCCAAAACTGACCGTTTTTAATTGGGGATAGTAATAGGCCGCATTATTCGATGGAGATTCCGGGTCAACCTGGTATTCTTTTAATTTGTTAAAAGTCAACAGATTTGTCCCGGAAAAATATAGGCGCAATCCCTGCAGCTTAAGCTTTTCGATGATTTGCTTTGGCGCATTGTAGCCAATAGATAGTGCCTTTAACCGTAGGTAACCTGCCTTTTTATAAAAATGATCGGAAACAAAACTATTGGTTGTGGAACCGCCTATTCTCGGGAAAAAAGCATTGGCGGAATTGTTTTTATCCGACCACCGGAGATTGTACATTACCTCCGTATAATTTATATTGCCATGATCAAGCTGTATATAATTATAGTAACCAAATGCACCTTGAAATAATAAAGAAAGGTCGAAATGCTGGTATTTCAACTTGATAGTTGAGCCAACCATCCAATTTGGAACGGTCCCTTTCCCAATATCTACCTGGTCTCTCCAATCCAGTACCCCATCGTGATTTACATCGACATACCTGATATCGCCCGGACGTAAGGAGCTATTCCCAGCCGGGTAGGTGAAATTCAATTTTGAGATCTCATCCTGGCTCGTGAACAATCCATCTGACTTGTAACCATATTGAACATCGGTCCATTTACCGGATAATTGATAAATCCTTTTTTGATCAGGATCGGTATAATTCTGTTCCTCAAAATGATTCCATTTCGCTCTTGACCAGGATAGATTTCCGCTGATTTCATAACTAAAATTGCGAATTGACCCACTGGTGCCAAGGGTTAATTCAAATCCGCGATTATTCTGACTATTAAGATTCTCCTGAGGTAAGCTTGCCCCAAAAGTATTTGGCAAACTAAGGATTCGTGTTGCAGGGATGCCGGAGAGCTCCCGGTAAAATACATCGGCTCCCCCGAATACTTTTCTTCTCCATAAAGAGAAATCTACTCCCCCGTTGTAAATTTTTATCGTTTCCCAGGTCAGATTAGGATTGGCAAGCCCGGTAGAAACCAGGCCTACCTGCGTATTGGCCCCGATTAACCATTGCCCATCAAACTGATACCCGGATAAATACTGAAAATTACCTACATTATCCAATCCGGAACTGCCATAGCTTCCTCTGATTTTTAGTTCATCGATGGCAGTAATATTTTCCATAAAACTTTCCCGGTTTACTCTCCAGCCAAGAGAAATGCCTGGAAAATAGCCCCATCTTTTATTGGATGGGAATTTGGCCGAAGCATCGGCCCTAAGGGTGGTTTCAAGCAGATATTTATCTTTATAGGAATAATTTATCCGGCCAACATAACTAGCCCGCCCCATTTCCGTAGCGGATCCCGTGGCCTGACTCGTTTGCACTGCCCCTGCAAACAACTGCTCGATAGCAGGTGTTAAAAAATTATCCCTTCCTGCCAGAATATAACTGGTTTTGTAATCAATAGCTTCATAAAGTGCTAAAGCAGTAAGATGGTGGTCGCGCCCAAACACATGATCATAGTTTAAAGACAGCTGACCTGTAATATTCTTATATTCATTATTTTGAAGAACATCCCTGGCCTGAGTACCCAAAGCGCCTGCAAGGGAGTATTTTTGACTGGCAACATCATAAGTATAAAAATCATAAGGTTTGGTAAAGTTTTTATCATCCTGATAATTCTGCTCATAATTGATAAAAGCTTTTGCACTCAGGCCCTGTATGGACCTGATTTTATAATTCGCAACAAAAGTGCCCTTTAAGTTTTGACTGGTATTCTGATCATAACCCGCAATGTTATAATCGGAAATCAATTTGATGCTCCCTACCCCTTGTCCGTTTGCATAGGAATTTTTGGTTGGGTCCGGCAAGGCGGCAGGATAAATTGGTAAGGAATTCCATAAATCCTGCCATAAAGAATTTGGACCTGCGGATTGAGTGCGCCAGGGGAATTTCCGGTTTTCAACGACTGAAGACAAATCGACCTGGATGGAAAGATTGTCCGTTATTTTTGCATCGATATTTGACTGAAGATTATACCTTCCATATTTACCTCCGTTAGATTTCCATAGAGACTCCTGATCAAGATAACCGAAGAATCCGTAATATTTAATTTTATCGCTCCCACCCCGTACCGATAAATTATGCTGCTGTTGGGGAGACCAATCCCTGATTGTCTCTTTAAACCAGTTTGTATTTGGATATTGGGGATCAGTACCATTATAATACTTTTGGATTTGATCGGCTGTATAGGGAGCAGTTAACCCCTGGTTTGTAAATCTTTCATTTTGCAGTTCAGCATACTGACCAGAACTGGTTGGTTTAGTCATTGCTGTAATTCCTTGAAGCGTATAGGAGGAGTTAAGCGTAATGACAGGCTTCTGATCCTTACCGCGTTTAGTCGTTACGAGGATTACACCGTTTCCGGCACGCGCTCCATAAATGGATGCAGAAGCATCTTTTAAAATACTCAACGATTCAATCTGGTTTGGATCGATATTGTTAAAGTTTGTCTCAACCCCGTCGACAATCCACAGGGCCTGGCCAAAGCCCCTGATGCTTAATGCCGCCTGATCACTGCCCGGCTGCCCGCTTGATTGTAAGGAGATCAAACCTGGAAGCCTTCCTGCCAGCGTGTTGGCAGTACTTGCAACAGGAGCCGTTGTAAGTTCTTCTGATTTGACAGAAGACACCGATCCTGTGACGTTTCCTTTCTTTTGAGTGCCATAACCAATTACAATAACTTCTTCTGATTTAGATTCATTCCTTTTCAATGTTATTTTTAATGGCCCGGTCGTAGATATTTTAACCTCTGCTGTTTCATATCCCACATAAGAAATCACCAATACAGTAGCTGAAGCAGGAGCCTGTATGGTAAAATTTCCATTTTCATCCGTTGTGGTTGATTTACCGGAACCTTTCAGCTTTACCGTAGCTCCTGCAAGCGGACTACCGGTAGCCATATCTGCTATATTACCCGATACATCTATATCTATAGTTGTATTGAATAGCTTTTTGTCCGGAAGCAGGTTATCGCTTTTAAGCGCTTCCTTTTGTTTTACAACAATTGTTTTATCAACGATCCGATAGGTTAAAGGCTGATCTTTAAAACAGATATCAAGCACTTCTTGCAGACCTGCATTTTTTACATTGATGGAAACTGGTATCGCCTCCTTTAATGACGAATAGGTATAGAAAAAAACATACCCGCTCTGTTTTCTAATTACTGAAAGGACCTTTTCGAGAGGGGCGTTTTTAGCCGAGTAAGTAATGGTCTGTGAATTTACGCTGGCAGTGGCTTCCAGGCAGAAGACAAGCAATAAAATGGCTGTGAACTTCATAGACATAAAAATTTGTCCCTGGGTTCGGGAAACAATCGTTAATTGCATACATTTGCAGTGTTTGGGTTAAACAATTAGTCTTAGCGGACTGTCTTGATTTTAATTCAAATATGTACCGGGTTCCGATTCTGAGTCGAAATCCGGTTTTTTTATGGTCTGATAATTAGTATTTTATCATTCAGTGTATAATGAATACCTGTCCCTGACAAAAGTTCCAGCACTTCGGATAATTTCAGGTTCCTTTGCACCTCACCCCCAAAAAGTTCCGACGTTATATTCCCCTCATATCGAACTTCTACATCATACCATCTGGAAAGCTGCCGCATGACGGTTTTTATATCCGCATGGTCAAACTGAAAATATCCAAAAACCCAGGCAACCGAAGCCTCGGCATCCACTGTCGAAATAATGCCATTTCCGTACTGTTCGCCCGGGTGCAGCGTTGCGTTATTGTTGATTTTTACACTTCCTTCCAGTAGTGTGGTTTTAACCATTTGTTCGTCTGCATAAGCATTCACGTTAAAATGGGTTCCCAACACCTTTATTTCCTCATTGCCAGCTTTCACAAGAAAAGGCTGGGTTGCATTATGTGCAACCTCGAAATACACCTCACCGGTAATCTCCACCCTGCGCTGAATTGCTGAAAACCTGGTGGGAAACCGAAGTGATGAGCCGGCATTGAGCCAGACTCTGGTTCCATCAGAAAGCGTTACTTGTTGTTGCCGCCCCAGCGGCGTAACAAGCGTAGCATATTCAGCCTTTGCATCTTCAACGGTAATCTTATCATCTGACTTGGTAAAGCCCTCTAACAGCTTACCGTTTCTCACTGTATCGAGCACAACGGACCTGCCATTTGACAGCGTAAGCACGGCTCCGTTATGACCGGGTAAGGCGTCTTTGATGACCAGGCTGCCGGCCGCCGCCACTTTTTTTGTAGGCTCCCTGTGAAAGAAGACATACGATGCCCCCGCTAATACCAATAATAACACTGCCGCCGCATAGGGCATCCATAGCTTCCTGGTAGAATGTCTGGAGGGGAGTTGTGCTGTTGCCGGCTTTTCCGAATCCAGAACAGCCGCCAAAATCTGATGGGAAGCATCATCGGGCAATTGAATCAGCAAATTTTCAGCTACCGGATACTTTTCACTTAAGATTCGTAATATTTCGTCTGACCCGGGTTCGCGGACGAATTCAAAAAACTCCCGCTTTTCGGCGTCAGTCGCCGTTTTGTTCAGATAACGGAAAAATAATATTTCCAGCCGCTGCTCGTCCATATAGGTATAGACCCCAGGAGGCGTCCGGGATTATTAGGTAGTTCAAAAAAAATCTAGCAGTAACAGAAAAGAAAGACTAAGGAGGACAATTCCGGATGGTTGGTCAAAAAAGCCCTGATGGATTTAAGGGCAAGGGTAAGATGTACGCTAACTGTTGCAGGTGCAAGATTAAGCATTTCCGCTACTTCTTGCCGGCTATGACCCTGTAAGCGCGATAACACGAATACTTTCCTTTGTTGCGGGCTGAGCCGGGTCAATGCATTCTCCAGCAGCTCTTCCAGCTGATTATCCTGCACTCTTTCTTCCGCATCGCTCACTTCTCCGGGCAAGTACGAAATTAGCGCTGACCGCCTCTTGCCTTCCCTGGCTATTTTCTGCAGCGCGGTCAAAGCGCGGTTTCGGGCAATTACGGCTATCCAGGATGAAAAACTGTCTATTTCCTTCAACTTTTGACGATTTTTCCAAACACGAACAAAAACATCCTGTACTACCTCTTCTGCAATGACGCGGTTTTCAGTATAAGTTAAAGCAATAGTATAGACCCGGTCTTTATACCTGAAAAAAAGCTCTCCAAAGGCCTTTTGGTCTCCTGTAGCAACTGCAAAAAGTACGGCTACTTCGTCATAAACGGTTGAGGAATGGTTGGCCAGCATTTCGTTATAAGGTATATTCCAGATACAAAAGTGTATAAAAAAAGGGAAACCTCATAAAAATATATGGCAAAGAAATTCACCGCAGCGGGACGTTGAACCAATCCATCCCTATACTTCGTTCCGCCGCCTCCAATCCCGAAAAGGCATATTCGTGGCAAACAGGATCGTAAACATAATCCTTTCTCCATTCCTCATACTGTCCCACAGTCGTCTCTATAGCATCCATAATATAATCGATTTCAGCATTGGTCATCGTGGGATGAATGGACAACCTCACCCAGCCAGGCTTGTACAACATCTCCCCCGCCCGGAGCATATTCAATATCTCGTAAGACCTGGCCTTATCAATCCGCAGCAGCAGGTGTCCATAAGTGCCTGCACAGCTACAGCCACCCCTTGCCTGAACTCCGAACCTGTCATTCAAAATCTTGACAATCAAACTATAATGAGCATCCTTTACCATAAAGGAGATAACGCCCAACCGCTTCCTGTTATCCCCCCCGAGTATTTCGACACGGGAAATTTTCGAAAGCCGGTCAAATAGACGCAGCAGCATTTCCTCTTCCCTCCTCAATATCCTTTCAACCCCCATCTCTTCTTTCAACCGGATACACAGGGCCGCCTTTATCCCTTGCAGGATTGGAGGAGTGCCGCCGTCTTCCCGCTGTTCGACATTTGTAATATACTCATGCACCTTCCACGGGTTGCTGTACAACACCGTGCCGCCACCCGGCTGATCGGGGATGCAATTCTTATACAGCCCCCTGTTAAAAATCAAGACGCCTGGTGTGCCCGGACCGCCTAAAAACTTATGGCAAGAGAAATAAATCGCATCCAGATCCGCATTACCCGGACGCCGGGGATCTTCGGGGAGGCCCGCACCCGCTTCAGGATGCATATTTATATGTACATAAGGCGCGGAACAAGCAAAATCGACGAAGCAAAGCCCACCGTATTCATGCATAACGGACGCAATTTCATGGTAGGGCGTTTCAATTCCCGTGACGTTCGAGCACGCAGTGATAGCCGCAATTTTATTCTTCCGATCCTTGAATTGCTCCAATAGTTGTCTAAGGTGACCCAGATCGACATTTCCATTTTCGCAGGGTCGGATCATTTCAACCGTGGCGATCGTCTCCAACCAACTGATATGGTTACTATGGTGTTCCATATGGGTCACCAAAACAAGAGGCCGTGACACCTCGTCCAGTTGCAGGCATTCGACATAATCCATGACCCGATCCGGCAACCTAAGCCCCATTATCCTCTGCAGCTTATTAACGGCAGCCGTCATCCCACTACCGCAAAAAACCAATACATCGTCCTCCCTTGCATGAACATGATCCTTGACGATGGTCTTGGCCTGCTCGTAGGCCCCGGACATCATTCGACCTGTAATGGTCGTTTCTGTGTGGGTATTCGCAAAAAAAGGCAATACATCCTCCTGTATCCTGGCCTCAATAGGCCCATAAGCCCTGCCGCTTGCCGTCCAATCCGCATATAGTATCCTTTTTCGTCCAAAAGGAGATTCAAAACACTGTTCACAGCCAATGATGTTTTGACGGAAGAGAGAAAAATAGTCTTCAAGTGAGCTGACCGGGCGCATAGATCAAATATTATTTAGATTTTTCAGAAGTAAACAACCCGAACAGGTCATAGGGCTTTCGGCTGTAATACCCGTTAAAAAAAGTGGCCAGCAGCCAGACAAAGGCCACAAACACCAAAACCACCAGCAGCTGATAGGCCGATGTTTTCTGAATGGCTTGCTTTGATCGTCGATCACAAATTTCCCCGGGACAGTATTGGGCCTTCCCCTTATTGAACAGCGAATAAACTTTACATCCCAGGCAGATCCCAAACACAGATTCAAAGAAGAGAAAGACTAAACAGATCAGGCAGGTGATGCCCGTTATCGGACTATACGCGTTGACGACAACCATAAAGGCAAACATCGTGGCGCTCAGAACCAGGCCGATAATCCACGCAAACTTCTTCTGCCGCGCGCCCACATACTCTGGTGTCTGCCGGCCGACGATCAGACGGCCGACGATCAACATCGGAGAGAAGCGGGGACTGATGAAAACCCGGATGGCAAAATCAGCAAAAAAAATAGTGATCACATATTTGATCGGCAAAAAATTATTTTCGAACAGGATCAACATAAAAGAGAGCAATGTCGCCAGGAACATAATCCCGGCCGCGGCCCTTATCTCCCGTTCATTTAGCACCGGGATGTCATACCCGGGCACTTCTTCTCCGAAACGTACTATTTTTTGCATGGTATCATTTTCCTATAATACTATCTAATTAATCCACAACCTGCAAGAGACATCAACAGACATACGATTGAGGTATACCAACGAAGGTTCCAGGTCAACCGCGGAACAAGAAGGAAAAGAATAAAAGATTTACCGATATTTAGTATACGAAACACCGAAATGAAGTCCCTTCTCGATATAAAACGATTTAAATTCTATGCATGGGTTGGCCTTGCCTGTTTTATATTGGGCGCCCTGGTCGAAGCTGGCCAGCATCCCTCCGAGGCCGGGAGAAGGATGCTGGATAATTTCTGGAGAGCCGCCTACCTCACCTCGGTGAATTATATCTTTTTTGAATACACCCTTCCACGCCTTCGCTGGAAAAAATTCCTGAAATCGACATTATTAATCCTGCTGACCATTTTTCTCTATACACAGGGTTTTCTTCTATGGCGACTCATAGGTATCAGGCTTAGGATATACACACCTTTTCTCCAGTCGCCCGGAGAAACCTTCGACTTCTCCGATGCCATGGGATATAGTATGTCATCCATTTTTTTCTTTGGGATCGCCAGGCATATTTACAATCATATAAAACTCAAACAAAAGGCGCAGCAACTTCTTATTGAAAAACAGCAAGCCGAATTGAACTATCTGAAGTCACAGACCAACCCGCATTTCTTATTCAATACCCTGAATAATATCTACTCACTGGCGAGGGACAAATCCGATCGGACGCCGGAAACGATCTTACGGCTGTCGAAAATTCTGCGCTACATGTTATACGAAGCCGGCGGCTCGTACATAGCCATTGAACAGGAGCTGAAGATCATCGGCGATTATATCTCCCTCGAAAAATTACGTTACGATGATTCCTTAAGGATCAATTTTAACTACGATGTCGAAGACATGAAACAAGCCTTACCACCGCTATTGTTGATCCCCTTAGTGGAGAATGCTTTCAAACACGGCGCCTCTGAAACAAGAAATCAACCCTTTGTCGATATTCACCTTTCCGTCGTTAAGCGGCAACTGGCCTTTTTCGTAAGAAACTCGACGGAGGAATTTTCCGGTGACAGCAAAGTGAAAGAAAATATCGGCCTTTCCAACCTCCGCCGTCAACTCGAACTGCTCTATACAGACTACAATATATCCCTGGAACAACGAGTGTCCGAATTTTCCGCCACCTTAAAGATCAACCTTGCAAGCCATGTCTAAAATAAGATGTATCATAATAGAAGATGAGCCCCTGGCGGTAAAAATCCTATCGGATTATATCTTGCAAGTGCCATTCCTGGAACTGCAAGGCACTTTTAAAGATGCCATCCTGGCAACCGACTACTTGCGGCATACTGCCACCGACCTTATCTTTTTAGATATCCACCTGCCTAAGTTAAAAGGCATGGCTTTCTTGAAAACACTTTCTAATGCGCCCGCAGTTATTATAACCACCGCTTACCACCAGTATGCCGTGGAAGGTTTTAATTTAAACGTAACGGATTATTTGTTAAAACCATTTGATTTCGAGCGTTTTCTGGTAGCGGTAACCAAGGTCAGAACAGTACGCACGGAAAAGCAGATACCGGTTGACCACCGGGAGATGAGAGATTTCGTCTTTATAAACGTACAAAAGAAGAAGGTAAAGGTCCTTTTTTCAGAGATTGTTTACATTGAAAGCCAGCGGGAGTATATCAAAATAACGACTATCAAAAACGACTATATTACAAAAATGAGCACCCATGAAATCGAGGCGATATTGCCCGCAAATCTCTTCAAACGGGTGCACAGATCCTTTATAGTTTCCATACGCAGGATCGAGTCATACACAGCCGAGATGGTCGAGGTCAACGGAGTATCTATTCCAATTGGAAAAGGCTATAGGGACAGTATGGAAAAATTGTAACCAGACCTGGCCGGCACAGCCCCTACCCGTAACAGCATGGACATTAAAAAACCCGCTTTATAAGCGGGTCAAATATCTTAATCTATGATTATCTAAGCCTCTTTTAACAGTTTTATGAACAAATCTGCTTGTTGCTTGGTCTTTATAATTTGATGAAGAGAAGAATTACCGGAAGATTTTACATCGGCTTTTACCGCAGTAGCACTGGCTCTCTTGGCTAGGGTCTCTATCCGGCTGATTAATTTTTCTTTCATGGTATAAATTTACGGCTATTTTCCAATTATCAAAAGATCTTTAACATTCCTCTTTGAGGGTAAAGATAAAATAGTTGTACATATTGTTCTGCGATATTTCATGGTCCTGGCCTATTTTGTATGGATATGGCATAATGTCCTGAAAATCAAAGGGGTTATCATACTGCGTTTTGCCAAAACGGGTGATCCGGACAAAGTATTTCACCCCAAACATATTAAAATGCTGAGTCAGGTAAGCAAAATTACGCTGGAGGGCGCGGTAGTAAAAATAGGCCCGGGTATTGTCGGACCCATCCACACCCAGGATATGACCAGGATTACGCCGGAGGTAGGCATAGGCAGAAAACAGGATAGTGGAAAATACCTTTGAGTAATCACTGTGTGCCAGCTCCGCCCTGTCATCTATTTTACCCTGCTTGTTCAGCGGGCCAAAAGCCAGGTTATAGACATTGGGCAACAAGGCATGCGCCTGGTTGCTTATCTTAACCTTTAAGGGTATTTCCTTACCGTCTTCCAGGCGGGTATTAAAACTGCTCAGGTTGAAGTCAGGAGAAATTTCCTCGAAATCATATACTTTATCAAAATCAATTTTAACACGCACAGCCATGTATGGTCGATTTTAAGTTATTGCTCCCCCCCTTCCCCCTCATTTTTCCCCTTTGGTTCCTTGGGAATATTAAAACACTGCAGCATTATATCGTCCGTAATATCGGATGGAGAAATCTTATTCCTGGCTTTGTTGAACATAACAACCACATACAGGTTCCGGGAAGGCACAATTTTATAATCGCATACACTGCCAATACCAGTTCCTCCTCCACCTTTGTGAATAACGAGTTCGCTTCCGGCCATACGGGAATGCCAGCCCGGGGTATTGGACAAGGTAGGTGAATAGGGCGTCCACATGGTTTCGAGAATATTCTTCCGCAACAGCTGCCCTTTATACAATGCCTGGCTCAACTGTACGAAGTCGGCGAGTGTGGTTTGTAATCCGCCGGAGGGCAATCCATAGTCGCCCGCGTTGAAATGTGTTTCAATGGGCACCAAATTTCCGTTTTTTTCCAAATGTCCCGTACTCATGTCGTCCGAGGCGGGCTTTATACCCGAACTGACCATACCGGCCGGCTTAAAAACCCGCTTTTGCATAAAGGACTGGTAATCCATACCTGTGATCACTTCAATCAGCTTGCCCATCACCGCGAAGTTGAAATTATTATACTGCTGCCGCGCACCCGGGCGGAAGGCCATTTTCATCTTTCCTGCCTGAGAAAGCGTTTGTTCAAACGAAGCATTGTCCTTATTGCCCTTCAATTCCGGAATACCGCTGGTATGGGTCATAAACTGGCGAATGGTGATGTTTTGCCAGTCGTCCGGCAGCCCCTTCATGTATTTCTTTATGGGATCATCCAATGCGAGCTTATTCTCCTGTACCAGCAGCATCAAACCTACCGCTGTAAATGCCTTGGATACCGAACCAATGCTGAATACAGTCTGCGCATCTGTTTCCGCCGCCATATTCACGGATCTGATGCCGTATCCTTTCTCAAACAGTATATTTCCATCACGGATAATGGCAACTGCCACACCCGGAATAGCCTCATCGGTCATGGCTTTGCTAATAATCTTGTCCACCTTCCGGCTTATATCGTCCTGAGCCATCGCTGGCACGGTTAAGGTCATCAACAGTACCATGGCCCATAGCCATGTGCTACGGGCAGTTGCAAAAAATGGAATAAATAAGATCATAAGGATAAGTGCATTAAAAGCAATGAGACAACGACGTTATTACCAAATATAATAAAAAAAGTACAAGGGCAAACCACATCCACTGGAATATATAGCCCGCCCCATCAACGCACCTCTCCTATCGTACTATCATCTTTTGTTGGTATAAATTATTACCGTTTTGCAAGCATATGAAATACAATCCCCTGGCCAGGTATTTGACCTGTAAAAGGTGGTTCTGCTCACCGGCTTTTACGCCTTCGCTGCTAATCAGCCGCCCGTCAGCAGTATATATCTTCAACTCGGTGGCTGTTGCGAAAGCTCCGTTCCAGGAGACGTAAATCGGATTACTCCCCGAACCGACAGGGTTCGGCCATATGGTTACGGTTAATACCTTATCTCCATTATTACTATAATGAGCTGCTACTATCTGGCTGTACGCGTATTTACCATCCTTATCCATGAGCCGGAGACGATAGTAATAGACAAGGCCCCCTGATACCCGGGTATCCTGGTAGCTGTAATGATGTTCCACATTGCTGTTACCTGCGGCAACTATCGAAGCAAGACTATCCCATTGCTGCAGGTCATTGCTGCGCCAGATCGCAAAGCAACAGGCATTGTCCTCTGTTGCCGTGATCCAGCTGATAAGAATAGTTTGATCGGAACCCACCGCAGCAGTAAAGCTCTCCAGCACGATGGGCAGCAATCCCGTTTGAAATCCCCCGCCTGTTTGGTTGTAATTCGGAGTATTAGCGTCGAGATAGCCCGGCCCCGTAAAAGTGCCATCCACGTTCTCCTGGTATTTAATATTTCCGCCAATTTTTATGCGTTCGCTGGCATTGGATGACCCTGTCACTACCCCACTGCCAAATACGATCACCACACTGGCGGCCCCCAGGTCCAACACGCCGCTGCTTTGAAAATAAAGGGTACCGAAAATCTCCACTACTATATTCCCCGGGCTCTGTGTCCCGCTTACCGGAGTAGTGATACCTGATGGGATGATCACTGTATCGCCGGCCTGTGGAACCCTGCCCAGGTCCCAGGAGGAAGCTGTATTCCAATTGCCATTGTTGACGATTGCCGAAATAGTGGTAGCATGAAGAGAGCAGTATCCTCCCAGAAGGATCAGCGACAGTACAAATTTTCTCATGGTTGTTTTAGGTTGTTCCAGGTCCTCCTCTTAAAAAAGGGATCCTGAAGGAGGGGGGTCAGCCCTTCCTATTATAACAAATTGTCAGTTTCTTGCATTTAACGTATTATTTTACGTAAGAGTATATACCTAAGTTGCCTTACTGAAATATATTTACGCGTAAGGCGTGATGAGATGACTGATAAGTAATTAATTGATTAATGCTAATGGGTATTCATTTGTCATACCGGCAATGGCTCGGGATCAGCGAAAACCGAACTGTTGCCAAAATGCTTCTTTATACTGCTTTCCAACAGGCAGTATCTCCTTGCCGACTGTCACTTCCTGTTCGGCAAAAGATTGTATGGCATCTGTATTCACCAGGTGAGAGCGATGAATACGGACCAGCCTGTTCCAGCAGACTTTTTCCATAAACTGGTTAAGGGATAAGCGCAGCACATATTTTCTTTCCGAAGTCACCAGGTGGATATAATTGTTTTCCGCCGAGACATATAATAGAGAAGAGAGGGGGATCTTTACAAACCGGCAATTGGTTTTCACAAAGAGGCTGTCATTCCATTGGAGTACGGCTTCCCGGTCCGCCCCTTCCCCCTTATTCCCTTTTTCTGCAATTCCCGTCGATTCAGGCTTTCCACCGGTCTTCGTATCCGGATTTCTCCCTGCTACCAGGTTATTCAGCGCCAGCTCGATGGCAATCTGCACATTCTGGATATTGTAAGGTTTGGACAGGAAAGCGGCCGGATAGGTCTTCTTTACCCGTTCCACGGTAGCGGCATCCATATACGCCGTCAGGTAGATTACCGGCGTCTGCTTTATCTTCATCAGGTCCACTACGGTATCGATCCCATCTTTTTCTCCTTTAAGATGAATATCCATCAGGACAATGTCCGTTTCTCCCTTTTCAAACAAGGTTTTCGCGGCCTGCGCATTGTTAGCCATACCGGCAATGGTATATCCCCCCCTCTTCAGACCTTCCGATAGATCCAGGGCAACGATCGATTCGTCCTCCACGATTAGAATATTCACTTTTTCAGTTGACATGGTCATTTCGCTTTTCGGATTATTGCATGGTCAGGCCGCTCCTTCCAGCGGAATGGTAAAGATAAAAGCAGCCCCCTTGTCGATAGCCAGTTTCTCAGTGGCATTCAATTGGTTGCACAAGCTGCCCACCAACTGCTTACCAAAAGATTCACCGGCCTGTAGCCATTTCTTTTCGTCCCATCCACAGCCATTATCTTTCAGGACAAACAGCAGACTACCTTCCTGTTCTTTTAATTCGATATGCAAAGCCGGATGCTCATTATCCGTATACGCATATTTTAAGGCATTGGTGATGACCTCATTGGCGATCAGGCCCATCGGCAAAGCCTGATCCACATCCAGCCATTTCCGGCTGACGCTGATCTGCAGATCAAAATCAAGGTTAGCATATCCATAAGCCGTTACCAGGGATTTCGCCAGGTCCTGCAGATATTCCTCCATATCCACCATCCTGTTCTCCTCCCCCATGTACAAACGCTGATGAATAAAACTCATCGCCTGCACCCGGTGCTGGCTGAGCCGGATAGCCTCCAGGGCTTCATCATCCCGTAACCGGTAGCTTTGCAGGCTTAACAAGCTGGTTACGATCTGGAGATTATTCTTCACCCGGTGGTGCAATTCTTTCATCATGATCTCCAATTGCCGGGATTGTTGCAGGATCAGATACTTTTGACCTCGTACATGCCTGTACAGCAGGAATAGTCCTACTAAGAACACCAACAGGAGGCAAACTCCCGTCACAAGGAGGATAATCCTTTTGTCTTGAATGCTGTTCCGGCTTTTAAGCTCAATGATCTGGGCCTTATTTTTCTCCGTTTCATATTTCGTCTGGACTTCCGCAATCTGCCGGGTAGTGGCCAGATTGGTGATGGAATCACGCATGCTGTCATATAAGACGTAATAGCGCAGGGCCGAATCGGCTATCCCAAAGGAACGATAGCTGTTATATAACTGCAGATAGATATTCAACAGGCGGTTGGCCGTATTGATCTGCCTGGCGAGGTTCAGTGCTTTATACGCATATTCCAGGGAAGATCTTTTATCCCCCATTTGCTGGTAGACATGGGAAATATTTGCATAGTTATAGGAAAGCTTAATAATATTATTGATCTGCTTATTAAACAGGACAGCTTCCTGTAAATAATGCAGAGCGGCCGGATAATCCTTTTTATATTCCGTAATTACCTGGCTGATATTGTTATACAGGAAACCAGCATACTGCCTCCCCTTTCCGGATGGACTGATCATGGCCATGGCCTCCTGGTAACAGGTGATCGCGGAATCATAATACACCGGTTTACCCAAAAGTGCCATGGAGCGGTATAACATCCCCTGAACATTCCGGCTGATCACTTCTCCTGCAGTATCCTGTATGCCGGTATAGGCATCATAGGCCGTCCTGGCATAACCGATACCCTGGGCCACATAGGCCGGACTGTTCTTTTGTTCGCCCAGATACTGGTAAATCTGCGAGATCTCCATATAGGTCCTGGCAGCGTTGGCCTTATCCCCCGATTGCTGGTAAGCCTTGACAGCCCTCAGCCCCTCCTCCAATGCAGAAGTATATTCGCCTTTTTCGCGGGAATCCATGCAGCCGCTTAGCCACCGGGTAGCAGAGGTATCTATGTTATGAGCAACCACGTCACGCTTATCCTGGAAAGGCATCGCGTTCCCATCGTAACAGCAAAATAATAGAAGGATCCGGATCCCCGGCAGGTATTTATAGTAAGAGCGCATATGATCGGTTGAATTATGCGAAAGATATATAAATTTTCAGTAGGATCCTATGTTACCGTCGCAACCCATATACCGGTCTTTACCTGGTTTTCACCAGCTTGATCGTCCGATGGATCCCCCGGCCTTCCAAACGAAGAAAATAAGTTCCGCTGCTGTATTTGTCAAGCCCGGACAAGAGTAAGGTATTCGCCCCTTTCTGTACGATTGTCTCCTCTTGCAGGAGTCTCTTGCCGGCCAGATCCAGCAGTTCAACATTGACCGTCTCCCTGTCCGGCGCAATTATTCTGACCTGCAGCTGATTGTGGAAAGGATTGGGAGCGGCCTGTAATGACCAGCCGGCGATACTCCTGTTCAATACAACGACCTGGCTATAACTGCTGCCGGCATCATTGTCGATCATTTTAAGCCGGTAATACGAGGTACCTCCTATAGGATCCGTGTCCCAATATTCATAACGCCGCATATGGCTGGCTGGCACGCCGACGACAGGCTTGAAGCTATGGCCGTCCGGGCTGCGTTCGATCTCATACCGGCTGACGTTCTCCTCTTCGCCGACGATCCACTGTAACCGCACGCCGGAAGGCTGGTCATCTGCCGTAAAGCTCTCCAGTTTCACCGGAAGGGGCGACGATATCATCCCCGTAATATAAAATCCGCTAAATCCGGTGACGTCAAAGCTGATCTCCCAGTAATTAGTCGTACTATTCCATTGTACATTGGAAGCGCCTGGATTGATCAGCACGGCAGCAGGACCGCTGCCTGTCCAGCCCGTATAATTTCCGGGCGCCGTGCCGGTGCCATGAAATTGTGTTATGCGCAGGTTGGCCTTCCCGGCGGCGTCCGAAGGGGCTGTCGGAAGATCGTTGGCCGTGCCCGGCATGGCGGCATTATAGCTGTCAAAATCAGACTGGGGAACGTACAAGGTCAGGGTGGCTGTGGTCACAGCGGCGTTCGTCGCCGGCTCGATATCGAAATGCCTTAAAACATAGGGTTGGCCGCTGCTCAATGAGGGCTGTCCCGAGTCGACAGTAAGTTTGGAAGTTACCATTCCGCTAACCGGTGTTGCCCCGGCAGGCAATACCCGGGCGATGCGATTGCAGGACCCGTCATCGATAAAGCTGTTGTCGGCCGATACCGTACCCGTGCCGGAGGAACTGGCATTGGGAATCACTATGGGCGATACGACTAGCATTACCTGATTGGAATTCGTTTGGCAGCCATTACCGCTGCCGACGGCAACGTAGTAACCGGATGCATCATCAGCTGTGCCTGCCTGGTGGATCGTCAGGGAAGGAGTCGCCGTACCGGATAAAGAGGATCCTGATCCGGTCATTCCATCGGACAATGCATGGCCGCCATTATTCCAAAGATAGGATAAGGAGCCGCCGCTCGCCGTTACATTAAAAATGGCGGCATTGCCGGTACAGGTCAACCAGGGAGTTGGTTGGACAGTAATGGTGGGAGCCGTATTGACCGTGAAAGAGGTACTTGCCAACGCATCATTGTTTGGGACATTATCGGTGGCCGGACTCACCGTGGCAGTGCCGGCCGTACCATCTGAAGTAAAACTAGTAGTCGCCGTACCATCGGATTGAAAAGTACTTTGGGATCCCGATAAATTGCCGGATGTGGCTGAAAAACTGACCCTCAAACCGGCGAAGGCAGTCAGATTGGATGCCGGTATCGAAGACCCTGCCGAATTCTTCCCGAATCCGGCCTTAATGATATTGGTATTCCCCGCATTTCCTGAGCATATGCTGGAAGAAGATGCAGCCGAGGTCAGTTGAAGCCAGGAACTGAGATCCAAAGTGCCGGCGCCGCCGGTACCGGTAATAGCCGCCTTATCACATCCGGTTGGGCTGGCCGGTCCTGCATTACATCCCCACCAGTTGTTCGTTGCATCCACATTTCCCCGCGATGAGCCCATCCCGATAGCGCCGGTGACCCCGTTCCCGGAAGAATTCCCTGTCAGCCGGTTGTAATTGAAGGACACGGTATTGGATGTACTAAAGCTATTGATGATCATCACAGCCCCCCCATCGCTGGTCGCCTGGTTAAAAAGAAAGCTGTTCTTTTGAATAATAACGGAAGAAGTGGTGCCGGCAAGGGCCCCCGGGATAATGACCGATAGTGCGCCGCCTGCACCACCCGCCCCATTTGCCTGGTTATCGCTGAAACTGCTGTTGGTAATGGCCAGGCTGCCGGAGTAGGTATTAAAAGAGGCATAATACAGCGCTCCGCCGCTGCCGGTCTGAACGCTATTGCTGCTGAATTTGCACCGGTCGATCGTCAGAGCCCCGCCTCCCGTCATGGCAATGGCCCCTCCATTACCTCCGGCATTGCCATCGATGGTATTACTGTTGAAAAGGCAGTCAGTGAGGGTGGTGGAATTGTTAGGCCCCCCGCATATGATGGCGCCTCCCCCAAAATTGTCCGAGGTCAGATGTCCGCCGGTGAAGGTAAGGCCTGTCATCGTCACCTGGATATCGCTGACCGTACCCGTTGTATTGATCAGGAAGATCCGGTCCTGTCCTGTGGTAGTCATATTGATGGTCGTGGCAGCAGATCCGGCGCCGATAATCGATAGGTTGACGGCGCTATTGCCAAAGATGATCTCTCCCATCGTGAGGTTGTAGGTACCGGCGGCGACATGGATGGTATGCGGCCCGGCGCCTGCCGCACTTGCCGCCAGAATGGCCCCCCTTAATTGATTGTTAGCATTACCATCCGTGGTAACGGTGACGTTGTATACATTGGCCGACGATGATATCGAATACAGTACAAAAAAAGCCAGCAGCCAATGCCGCCGGCCCGACAGCCATACCCCTGTGTAAAGTTTACGCATAAACAGATTTTTAAGTTTCACGGGTGAACACCAGGGCAGGTATAACTACTCCGTATAAAGGGGTCTTTCACAGGAAAGTTGGATGCCGGAACGATCAGTCTTAGGACCTGGGAGGGATTTCTCCGTCCAGGGCAATGCAAAAAACAAATGCGGTATAAGGCATGAGATTATTATGCGGCTGCCCCCCGCCGGTAGCACCGATAGCCTGCGGGCTCATGAGAATAGACTTAGGAATCGCCGTTGCATAAACGTTGGGGGGAGGCCTGCCGGCGGGAGTGCTCCATACTGCGCCTGAGGGCAGGCCTGTCGTGCCTGCCTGATTGGCCGCAGGTGCATGCGTATGTACCGTCATCTGGTCCGGGTTCAGGGTTACGGTCGCCTGGCCTCCTTTGTCACCACGTAAATAAGGGGTCAGACCGGCACCGCTGCCTGCCCCAAGAGCCGCTGCGCCCCGCAGGTCGGGAAGAGCAAAGTCGGTCTCGCCGTTACCGCCATAAGCAGTTCCGAGCAAAGCAAAAAGGGCCGAATTTTCAGGTATCAGCAATATCTTCCCATCACACACTTCCCAGCCGGCAGGAATGGCATTGCTGGAAAAAATCCTGATCTCCCCTACATATTGATCGCTCATAAGAATGATTTTGAAATAGGAATTAAAAGCTTTGTGGCATTTTGCCGGTGACGGCTATGCAGATGTTCAGACCCAGGTAGGGAGCCATGTTGTCATGGGGAAGGCCCCTTCCGGCAGAAGTCAGCGCGTGGTCAGCCATCTGCGCATTTTTGCTATCGCTATAACCGCGGGTACCGGAATAACTGGACCAGTAATGATTGGCGGGCGTACTGGTATTGCCCGTATCGGAACTGGCGTATGCCATATGAGAATGCCCGGGCATTTCGGATATAGTCAGGCTGTGAGCGGCTTCTCCGCCACGCTGTCCCAAAGGCATTTGATCCGACCGGTGCATGGGTGTCCCACCCCTGAGATCGGGAAGTGAAAAATTGGTTTTACCGTCTCCGCCATACAGCGTTCCCAGTACCATAAATAAATCCCGGTAGGTCTCGATGAGCAAAGACCGGCCATCGCAGGGAAGCCAGCCCTTGGGAACTTGTACAAAACTGAATAAGCAGATCTCCGATAAATAAGGCGTTGCTGACATAATGGTCATTTGAATTGGGTGGAAAATATTGCTATCGGGGGTAAATGCCCTCCATGGCTATGATATAGTTGATCGCTACAAAAGGGATCCGGTTTTCATGAGATAGGCCGCCGCCTGCGTAAGTGATGCTACCGGAATTCATGCTCACTGTGCCAGGAGAATCGGAATACAGGTATTCAGCGGATCTGCCCCAGAAATTGCCTGCCGGATTATCACTGTTACCGACATTCGTTGCGTATACGGTATGCGTGTGTTCGGGTAGCATTAGGGATTGCAGCGTTATTTCTTCCTCCCCTCCGTATTGCCCGATCTGTATATCATTGTTGTTCGTGTGTACGGGCACCCGGCCCTGCAGATCGGGCAGACGGAATGTGTGCTCGCCATCGCCCCCATAGTAAGTGCCGATCAGGCTGAAAAGATCCGGATTGTCCTGAATGTTTAGCAAGGCTCCGTTGCATAAAGCCCATCCCTGTGGGGCGAAAAGGATCGCAGTCGGTCTTATTTCTCCGAGAAAAGGTGTTGGCATATATTGGCTGCTTATCATTTTCTAAAGGCCCGTCTTCACCACATGAATGATCTTTTCATCCGATCCATTGTTCCAGGTTGCCACTACATGGTACATCCCTGCAGGCAATGGAGCCATATTGACCGATAGCTGGTTGCTGCCCGGCAGCACGGCCTGTTGCTGAACGGCCAGGAGCGATCCCCTGGTATCGAACATCTGCAGGGTAAGAGTCGAAGAAGAAGAGGTGGCGATATTTATCCAAAGCAGCTCTTTTACAGGATTGGGCCATGCCTTCAGGTCATCCGTCATCCCGCAACCCGCAGGAGCAACAGGCGTAAACTGTGCCCGGCCATCCAGGTCATGTTCAGCGATCCGGTATAGGGCCTGACCGGGTAAAGGACTGTTATCTGTATAAGTATATCTGCGCTCGTCCGTGCTGTTGCCGGCTGCCGGGACGGTGGCGATGGCTATCCAGCCGGTGCCATCAGCACTCCTTTCAATGGTAAAGGTGTTGGTATTCTGCTCCTGCGCCGTCGTCCAGTTCAGCAATAGGCTGCCTCCCTTACAGTTGGCGGTAAAGGACAGGAATTGCAGCGGTAAAGGATTGATCAGGGATGATAATGTCCAACGGGAGAAATCATCGATGCCGGTTTTCTCCACGTAATTGGCAGTGGCATCCCGGGTGGTATAACCCTGGACAGACCAGGTAAGCTGGTCGGTACTTTTCCATAGTACGAGGTTATTTTTATCCAGGCTGTTCAATTCTTCATCAAAATACTGCAAACGGAGAGTGGCGTTCAACGCCGTATTATTGGACGGTATGATGTCATAATACCGGAAAATGGAATTACCGTTGCCGGCCCCATTGGTCTGCGAGACATGTCCGCGTCTGATAACGGTGCTGCCCAGGTTTTGCCCGGAGCTGAGGACGGCGCCCAGGTTGCCGGGATTAATGGCGGAAGGAGCATTCAGCGTATTGGTTATTTCAACATACCCGCCGCTTGTGCCGGTGATGCGGCTGGCGGCCGATTCCCCGCTTAATACAGCGCCGGGCTGCAGCAGGATATTATTGCCGTTCAGGTCGATCAGCCCGGAACCGAACTGGAGGGAAGACCCGATATGAACAGTCTGCTGCAGGGAGAGTTTAGCGCCGCCCGTCTTGGCGATCTTCAGTATATCGAACAGCGGCGCAGCCCCTCCTGAAATACTGCTATTGGAAGAACCTGCAAAAACAAATACGCCCTGGCCGGCGGACTGGCTGATCACCCCGTCATTTACCAGGTCCATATCAGACAGGGTAATGACCTCCCCGCCCGTAGTCGAGATAATAGCGCCCGCCTGCACTTTCAGGATCTGTTGCGCCTGCAAAGAAAGGGTTGCCAGGAGGGAAAGGACTATGGAACAGCGCATCTTTTTCATGTATATTTTTTTCTTATGTTAGTAAGTAATGATTTTCCGGATACTGCCGTTAAAAGTGTCTGCTACATATAGGTTACCTGCAACATCCACCGCCACGCCAGTGGGAAAATAAAATTCAGCCGCCAGGCCTATAGCGTCTATATTCGCCTGATCCCCTTCTCCCGCAAGGGTAGTCACCAGGCCGCCGGCAGTGATCTTTCGGATAGAGTTGTTAAAAAAGTCCGCCACATACACATTGCCCGCCACATCCACCGTTACACCGGTAGGAAAATAAAAAGCAGCTGCTGTGCCCGCACCATCGGCAGACCCCGCCACGCCACTACCGGCAAGAGTAGTTACTACCCCACCGGTGGTGATTTTCCGGATTCTGTTGTTACCATAATCTCCCACATATACGTTGCCCGATTCGTCCACCGCAATGCCCCAGGGATTATAAAAAGCAGCCGCCGTTCCGGCGCCATCGGCAAATCCAGAGCTTCCTTGCCCAGCCAGGGTAGTCACCAATCCTCCGGCGGTGATTTTCCGGATCCTGTTATTATAACTGTCTGCCACGTATACATTACCTAATACATCCACAGCTATCCCCCTTGGCAGGTTAAAAAGAGCCGCCGTGCCGGCGCCATCCGCAAACCCCGCCGCGCCACTACCTGCAAGAGTGGTTACTACGCCAACGGGGGTAATTTTCCGGATCCTGTTGTTAAAAGTGTCTCCCACGTATACATTACCTAATGCATCCACAGCCACTCCCTCAGCGCGGGTAAAAGCAGCCGTTGCGCCGGCGCCATCGGCAAATCCCTCCACACCACTACCTGCAAGAGTAGTTACTACGCCAACGGGGGTGATTTTTCGGATCCTGTTAGAGTCTGCTATGTATACAATACCGGAAGCATCTACCGCAACACCAAAAGGACGGCGTATACCATCGAACGCCAGGGTAGACACTGCACCATAATAGATGGATTTTCCCTGGCTGCTCAGTGGATAGCCGTGGGTAAGACTTATCCAGGCAACTCCACTGTAATAGCAGTAACCGGGGGCGCCATCCGTCTGAAAAACCAGCAGACCGGTAGCCGGGTTGACAATAGCGCTGCGCTGCGCCGAACTGAGCCTGGGCGCCAGGATGCCCTGCGAGGCGCTGCTGACATGCACCAATGCACTGGCATGGGGTGTGGCAGTCCCGACGCCTATGCTTTGAGCCCGGGCATTTTGAAAGAAAAGAAAGGCAAAAAGAATATACAGTGTCCTGGTCATAACAAGTCTTATTTTTTACAGATCAATAAGCAATTATTTTTCGGATCTTCTGGTTAAGGAGGTCGGTCACGTACAGGTTACCCGAGGCATCGATCGTGATGCCGGAAGGCTGATTAAAAGAGGCGGATGAGCCTGCTCCATCAGCGGCGCCCTGAGCGCCGCTGCCGGATAACGTGGTCACCAGGCCGGCAGGAGTGACTTTCCGGATCCTGTTATTACCCCGGTCCGTCACATATACGTTGCCGTATAAATCCACCGCCACGCCGGCAGGCGCATTAAAAGAGGCGGCTGTACCCACCCCATCGGCAAATCCCGGGCTTCCGCTCCCGGCCAGGGTAGTTACTACACCGCCGGCAGTAATTTTCCGGATCGCATGGTTTAACTGGTCGGCTACATATACATTACCGGCAGCATCCAGGGCAATACCGGAAGGTCCGTTAAAAGAAGCCGCCGCACCCACTCCGTCGACCGATCCCGGTGCATCGCCTCCTGCCAGCGTAGTTACGGAGGTTCCCCCGGTGACCTTACGGATCTTATAGTGCTCAGCTACATATACATTAGTCCCGGCTGCATCCACCGCTACGGCATAAGGTTCGGAAAAAGGGATCGGGAGGGTGGTCACTACCCCACCAGCCGTGATTTCACGGACCACTCGGCCATCCGCCACATACAGGTTGCCGGATATATCCCCCGCGATGCCGGTAGGCGCAAAAAAAGAAGCCCCCGTGCCCACACCATCTACAGATATCGATACGCCACTGCCGGCAAGACTGGTAACTATTCCATAGGCGGTGATCTTACGGATCTTCAGGTTAAACAGATCCGCCACGTACAGGTTACCGGAAGGGTCCACCGCGACGCCTTCGGGAAAATTAAAAGAGGCCGCCGCACCCGCGCCATCGGCAGATCCCGAAGCGCCGCTGCCCGCCAGCGTGACAGTCAACCCATAATTGAATGAAACCCCCTGGCTATTCACCGGGTACCCATACATAAAATTTATCCAGTTCTGTCCGTTGTAGTAACAAAATCCGGGCGTGCCATCCGTCTGAAAAACCAGCAGGCCGGTAGCCGGTCCGGCAAGGACGCTACGTTGTGCCGCAGTCAGCCGGGGAATCAGCATGCCCTGCGTAGCGCTGCTGACATCCAGCCTGGCGCTGGCATCGGGCGCGGTAGTGCCGATGCCCAGGCTTTGGGCCCCGGTAGTCTGAAGCGCCAGAAAAGCGGCGATGGTATATAGTATCCTCTTCATTTGAAATATTTTATCAGGATGTTTACAGATCAGTGCGCCAGTATTTTCCGGATGAGCTGATTGTAGGTGTCAGCCACATACACATTACCCGGGCCATCTACGGCTATCCCATTGGGGTAATGAAAAGAAGCCGCCGCACCGGCGCCATCGGCAAACCCGGCTGCACCGTTGCCGGCAAGTGTAGTCACTACCCCAGCAGCCGTTATTTTCCGGATTTTACTATTGCCATAATCAGCCACATACACATTACCCGATGCATCTACCGCTATCGCTGCGGGAAAATTAAAAGAAGCCGCCGCGCCGGCGCCATCGGCCGCGCCCGCGGAACCGCTGCCGGCAAGTGTAGTCACCACCCCCGCAGGCGTAATCTTCCGGATTTTATGATTGAACTGATCAGCCACATACACATTACCCAACGCATCTGATGCCACCCCGGCTGGAAGATTAAAAGAAGCCGCCGCGCCGGCGCCATCGGCAGCGCCCGCTGAACCACTGCCTGCAAGTGTAGTCACCACCCCCGCAGGCGTTATTTTCCGGATTTTATGATTGAGCCGATCAGCTACATACACCATACCCGACGCATCTGCTGCCACCCCTGTGGGGAAATTAAAAGAAGCCGCCGGGCCGGCGCCATCGACAGCACCCGGGAAACCACTGCCGGCAAACGTGGTCACCACTCCGGCAGCCGTTATTTTCCGGATTGTATTATTGTGGGTATCCGCTACATACACATTGCCCAACGCATCTGCTGCCACCCCTTCGGGGGAATTAAAAGAAGCCGCCGTGCCCGTGCCATCGGCAGCACCGGCAGCACCGCTGCCTGCAAGCGTGGCTACCGCCCCCGCAGGCGTTATTTTCCGGATTGTATTATTGTAACTATCGGCCACATATACATTACCCGAAATATCCGTTGCTACACCGCCTGGAAAATTAAAAGAAGCCGCCGTAACGGCGCCATCGGCCGCGCCAACCGAACCGTTCCCGGCCAGCGTTAAGGTCAGGCCATAATTGGAGGAGACCGCCACTCCCTGGCTATTCAGCGGGTACCCATTGGCAAGGTTGATCCAGCTGGTCCCATTGTAATAGCAAAATCCCGGCGTGCCATCCGTCTGAAAAACCAGCAGGCCGGTAGCAGGACCCGCAATAGCGCTACGCTGCGCTGAACTGATCGTGGGCATCAGGAAACCCTGCGTAGTACTGCTGATATCCAGTTTCGCGCTGGCGTCGGGTGTGGTGGTTCCGATGCCCACGCTTTGGGCCATCGTCACTTTAATTACGAGCACAGATAAAAAAAGACATAATAACTCCTTCATAAGCAATATAATTTAAGAACGGGCCCGGATCGGCCATACAGCATAAGCTATCGTATACAATAATTGGTCTTCTGACCGCATGCAGTTATTCAGATCCCGCTATCCAGGGGTTGCAGGATAGCTCTTTGAGGATAATGGAGGGTTGGATTCTGCAAGAGCATTGGATGAACGGAGAGTGCGAAATTACGCCTGCGATCCGCTGTTTTAAGAAGGATGTATGTGGAGGACGGAAATTTGTATGTCAACGACACTATTCCAGGGGGTGAGGGTCCGGCACATACGAAGTGTATTAGTATGCTATTATTTTCCGGATTTTTTGGTTGTTTTGATCAGCCACATATACATTACCCGATGCATCTGCTGCTACTCCTGTAGGGGAATTAAAAGATGCCGCCGTACCCATACCATCAGCAGCACCTATTGCACCGCTCCCGGCAAGTGTAGTCACCACCCCGGCAGGCGTTATTTTCCGGATTTTTTGATCGCCAAAATCAGCCACATACACATTACCCGATGCATCTACAGCTACCCCTTGGGGAAGATTAAAAGAAGACGCCGGGCCGGTGCCATCGATAGCATCCGCTGCACCGCTCCCGGCAAACGTTGTCACCAACGCAGCCGGCGTTATTTTCCGGATTTTATGATTGGACTGATCAGCCACATACACATTGCCAGATGCATCCGTTGCTACACCGGATGGGTGATAAAAAGAAGCCGCCGTACCGATGCCATCGGCCGCATCCGCCGCACCGCTGCCAGCCAGGGTGCTGGTAATACCATAATTGGATGAAACCGCCAGTCCCTGGTTATTCACCATGTAACCATTGGTTAGGCTTACCCAGAATGCGCCATTATAGTAACAAAACCCCGGCGTGCCATCGGTTTGAAAAACCAATAAGCCGGCAGCCGGGCCGGCTATGGCGCTTCGCTGGGCCGAACTAAGCCTGGGTATCAGAATGCCTTGGGAACTACTGTTCACCTCCAGCCTTGCACTGGCATCAGGGGTGGGGGTGCCAATGCCTACGTTTTGCGTAAAGGCATGTTGAAAAAAGAAAAGAGAAAGTAAGATGGGTAGTATTTTTCTCATTTGGTATAATTGTTCTGGTTAAATCAATGCGTTATAATTGCGGTAGTGGCTATAGCGTTTCGCTGCTCCGGGTCAAGCTAATATTAGCATGCCTTGGTTCCCAAGGACAATATTGCCATGCAAGTTCGTGGGCAAACTGAAAAGGAAAGGAGGTATGTATGCCAACAATCGTTTTTTGTATGCAAACACCAAAAAACAGGCGGTATAGCAGGCGGCAATTCCAACGAATTGATCCCGTTAACCCAAAAACACCTTATTTTTATAGGTATAACTAACGTCCAAAGGGCGGCTGCCAGCCGCTGCAAAAGCGGCCTGATCCATTCACTACCATTAATTCCCCCATCATGCGACTTCTACTAACAACCCTCTTCGCCCTCTCCGTCCTCTTCGCAGAGGCGAACCATTCCACACTCAAAAAACTCACCATCATGGAACACTACAAAGACGACTCATCAGCCATCATCAAGACATTGCACGACTATTTTAAAGGCATCTACGAAGGCGATACGGCCCTATTAGGTAGTACCTTTCAGCCGGGAATCCTGCTTTTCGGCGACATAAAAGGCCAGCCCTATTACAAAACCCTGGCCCAATACCTGGATGGGGTAAAAAACCGCCAAAGCCCAAAGGATTCAGGCAAACCCTTCAAAGGAGAGATCATCTCCGTTGAGATCATTAACTCCATTGCCATAGCAAAGGTCAGAGTAAAGATGTACCAGTTCGATTACGAGGAGCTGCTGTCCTTTCACAAAATCGACAACCGCTGGCTCATCGTCAATAAAATGATCACGGACGTCAGTGAATAACTTAAAAAAATAACGCTCATGTGGCATAACACCAAGGCAGCAACCATCCTCGGCATTAAATATCCTGTCCTCCAGGGACCCTTCGGAGGTAACCTGTCCTCCGTGAAGCTCACGGCCACGGTATCCGACCTGGGCGGACTGGGTGGATACGGCGCCTATACATTGACCCCGGAAGAGATCATTACCCTGGACGGCCAGCTGAAAGAAGCCACCCGACAACCCTATAATGTAAATCTGTGGGTTTCCGATACCGATTCCCCTCCGGATGGCATAGAAGAGATGCATTTCGAACGGGTAAGGCGCCGGTTCAAACCCTACTTCGATGAACTGGGCCTGCCCTTCCCGGACAAGCCAGCGCCGGTGGTCACCGCCCCTCCTTCCTGGCGCCGGCAGAGACCTCCATCACCGGAACCTTCGCCCTCGTACAGCAGATCCGGGAAAAAGTAAGAACCCCCATTATCGCAGCCGGCGGCATCGCCACCGGAAGAGGCGTTGCCGCAGCCCTGGCGCTGGGTGCAGATGCCGTACAGATTGGAACGGCCTTTCTGGCTTGCGAGGAATCGAATGCCTTAGACATCCACAGACAAATGCTGTTTTCCGACCAGTCAAAGTACAGTGTCCTGACCCGCGCATTTACCGGCAGGCTTGGACGAGGCCTGAAAAGCCGGATATCGGAAGACCTGGCCGGGAATGGAGACGATCTCTTACCCTTTCCCCTGCAAACCCAATTCATGTCCTCGCTCCGAAAAGCGGCTATCGACCAGCAAAAATGGGGGCTGGTGCTGTTTTGGGGTGGACAGATCGCACCCATCCTGAAACACAAAAAAGCTGCCGACCTGATGAAAGCTATCGTCGATGACACAACGGCCTATTACAAGGATATGTATTCCTTATAAATCTTAAAAAATGATTACCATGAACAGCCAAAAAGTATGGTATGTAACCGGCGCGTCACAGGGATTGGGACTCGCCCTTGTCAAAAAACTATTGAATGAAGGCTACCGGGTAGCCGCCACTTCCCGCTCCGCTGAGTTGCTGCGAAAATCGACCGGCATGGAAACAAATGATAAAGAACACTTCTTACCCTTGGAAGTCGATCTGACTAACCCCGCCTCCATCCAGCAGTCCATCCGTCAAACGATCGACACCTTTGGACAGATAGATGTCGTCGTCAATAACGCCGGTTACGGAATGCAAGGGACGGTCGAAGAATCGACGGAACAGCAGATCCGGGATATCTTCACGATCAATGTCTTCGCCACCATCAATGTCACTCAAAGCGCGTTGCCTTACCTGCGGCAGCAGCGATCCGGCCATATCATCAATATCTCCTCCGTAGCCGGCTTTGCAGGAGCGCCCGGCTGGGCCATTTATTCCGCGACCAAAGCCGCAGTCATCGCCTTTTCAGAAGTCCTGGCAGCCGACGTAAAAGAATTGGGCATCAAAGTCACCGTCGTCGGCCCATCGGGATTTCGTACCGGTTTCCTGGCTAAAAACTCCCTGGTGCAGGCAGAAAGTAAAATAGAAGACTACAAGGCCGTCAAAAACACACAAAGCCGGTACTCCGCCATGGACGGCAATCAGGCCGGAGATCCCGACAAGGCGGCAGAACTGTTTATCGCCCTGGGTGAAAACCCGGACCCACCCCTGCATTTGTGGCTGGGGACAGATGCCCTGAACAGGGCGGCTCAAAAGATCGGCGCCCTCAACGAAGAATTGGAAAAATGGAAAGCGCTGTCCGTAGCAGCAGATTTTTAATTTTAGGACAAGACAACTGTCAAGTCCTAAGTAAAAGTTGACTGGTTAAATAATTAGTGCGCGAAGGTAAAAAACCATTAGAACCATTCAAAAGTTCAAATGGTTTTTTTGTGCCAGGCCTTCGGCTTCCTTTGGTTTTGACGGTGCATTTGTTGGGG
>DATMGS010000033.1:0-74492 GCA_035555335.1 Puia sp. | reverse complement strand
ATTGATGACATACACATCCGCGGGCTCGTCGAACTCCCTTTTCTCGAATCCCTCGCTTTCCAGCAGACGCGATAGGGTAGAAGTCTCCGAGTAATTGAGCTTGCAACCCAGCGTGTGGAAGGCGACCGTCTTATTTCGAATCAACTCCATAATCAATAAATAAGCTTTACCAGTCTGCAAAAGTACGCCTTTTATCTGCTTTTAGGGGTTGGGGCTGCGCCGGCCTCATGACATCCTGTGTGGAATAGGACCTTCCTTTCCGGCAGGTCATTTTTCAAGCACCGATCCTTAAAAATATAACGGAGACGATTGCTGCTACCAATGGCGGACTTACCGTACCCGGAGTCTATTCCCTGTCCAATTCCAAACAGCCTGTATGGGTAGTTTCCTCTACCCGCAACGTTAAACAACCCATCGGAACCATAAACCTAAAGTTGGGAGTAGCTCTTACATTAAAGAAATAATCAACAAAACTCTCTGGCTGGAGAGCCGTCTCGGATTGCATTCCTGGTTACTGACCCAGGGAAAGAGGGTTTCCCAACCCATTGAGGATCTCCATGGCCTTCGCCGTATCCTTCTGCCCCACAAACAAATGATCATGATAAAAGGCCGCCACGACATTGCAGCTAATGCCATTTTCGGCCAGTGCCTTCGAAAAGGCAGCTGTCAACCCCACGGCTTCGAGCGAAGAATGTACGGTCAGGGTGATCCAGGCGGCGACAAATGAATAGCTCAACCCTAATGTATCGGCAAGCTCTTTCCTGACAATAACCGTAATCCCTTCATTCTCCCTGAACATAAGAATCACCTCAGAGAGGGGCACCGTACTAAGGTCTTCCGCCAGGCAAAAAACATAGTCCCCCGGCTGCAGTTCCGGTTTCATTGTTCTTAAGAGCTTGTCCAGGTCTTTTTCTCCTGTCATGGTTTATTTTTTAAGAAGGCCACAAGGCCAATTATAGATACCATAGCCGAAATTTACAACAACTAAATGATTTGCTTCAAAACAAGCCGCCGGTCATTAACGTCAATCATCCCCGCTATCGATCTAATAGGAAATATGTACATTGCAGCACACCAATAACTGCTAATAATTTGCCGGAACATATCCCGCACCCCAAAAATTTTTCACGGCTACCGGACGAAGCAAGGCTGATTCAACTTGCCTCCGAAGGCGATCAACAGGCTTATGGCCGGTTATATAGTTATTATTACCCACAGCTGTATACCTCCCTGGTATTTATTTCTCAATCTCATGAAGACGCCCAGGAAGTAATCCATGAAGTCTTCCTGAAAATCTGGAAGACCAAAGAAACCCTGGCGCTGGTCCGGTCTTTTGAAGATTATGCCTATACCCTCGCCAAAAACCTTCTTTTCAGCCAGCTGAAACGGAAAAAGATCAACGAGAAACTAATTCAATTCCTTTCAGATCAGACAGTTATAGGGCCATCCCCCGACCAGCAGCTTTTGTTCAAACAGTATTATCAAACGGCTTTGGACGCCATCGACCGGCTGCCCGCGCAAAAAAGAAAGATCTTTCTGTTACGTACCCAGGAAGGATTGACACTGGACGAAATTGCCACTGCAATGGGGATTTCCCGCTCTGCAGTGAAAAAACACCTGTATGCGGCCATCGATTCGGTGAAGGAATATCTGCGGCAACACACGGGAGACGTCCTGCTCCTGGTCCTATTTTATTTTTTTTAAAAAAACTGGTTTTTAGGGTGTCCATTTTACTCCCTCGATAGTCAGTAATACGTCTGATATATGGAAAATGAAAAAATCATAGCATTGATCGAAGGTTACGGGGCCGGTACGCTTACCCCGGAGGAGGAAGTTGCCTTCTTCCAATGGTACAGCGTGACCAGCCTGGAAAAATTCCACGAATTGCTATCCCAATGCAAGCGCCTTCCCGATCACCTCTCTTATTACCCCGACATGCCGGCGGATTTTCGAGCCCGGCTGGAACAGGATATCCGGGATTTTGACCCTGCCGGGCAACGCCCCATCGGGCGCCCCGCTGCCGGGCAGCCGGATAGCATCCAGCAGCCGGATAACCTCCATAAGATACCCTTCCTCCGGCAGCCCCGCTGGTGGGCGGCCGCAGCTGCTATCATCCTGTTTTTGGGAGCTGGCTCCTATTTCCTGTTCTTTAATCAATCTCATAAACAAATCACGCAGCAACAACCCCTCGGGGACGACGTCGCCCCCGGTAAAACCAAAGCGATCTTAACCCTGTCGGATGGCACTAAAATCACCCTTGACAGCACCCAAACCGGCCAGCTGGCCGTGCAGGGCAAAACAACCGTTGTCAACCATAACGGCACGATAACTTATTCCGGAAAAGCCACCCCTGGCCCTTTATACAATACCCTAACAACCGGTCGGGGGGAGCAATCGCCCTCCCTGACCTTATCCGATGGCACCAGGGTTTGGCTGAATGCCGCTTCTTCCATTCGTTATCCCGTTGCGTTTACCGGCGATGCGCGGAACGTAGAGGTCACCGGTGAAGCCTATTTTGAAGTCGCTAAAGATAAAGCGAAGCCTTTTTATGTCAAGGTACGTGACATAGAAGTAGCCGTGTTGGGCACCCATTTCAATATCAATGCTTACCAGGATGAACCGAATATCAAAACGACCCTTCTGGAGGGAAGTGTAAAAATATTGTTGGGCCAGCCAACACAACAACAGCAGGGTAGGGTGCTATCACCCGGTCAGCAGAGCGAGGTGGAGGGTGGTATCAACCATGTAAAAGAGGCAGATGTCGATCAGGTCATGGCCTGGAAGAACGGGCTCTTCAATTTTAACCATGCGGATTTACCCACCGTTCTTCGGCAGTTGGCCAGGTGGTATGATATCGACGTGAAATTTGAGGGCAACGGGCCCTCGCGATCCTTCCATGGTAAAATCACACGGGATCTCAACCTGTCCCAGGTGATCAATGTGCTGCAGGAGCTGGACGTGAAATTTAGAATAGAAGGGAAGACATTGATTGTCAAACAATAATATATTTCGCCGGGCAAGGCGCCCGGCGTCCATATAGGTCCATATAAATATAAAAAGGTATCCATAAAAAAACCGGAAGTGTTGGAAGCACTTCCGGCGAAAGTCTGGATGACCCGAACAAAACCAAGTCTCGCTAGACTGCTTATTCAATCACCCAAACCAAGCAAAGTTATGCAATTTAAGGCTCTTTGTGTCCGGTCGGCCCATTGGAGGCATCGGAACATCACCAAAACACTGTTAGTTATGAAACTAACTTCCATTTTACTCCTTGGGACCTGTTTACAGGTTTCTGCCAGGGTTCATTCGCAAACGGTCAGTTTCTCGGGAAAGAACGTATCCCTTGAAAAAGTATTCGCGTCCGTGGAAAAGCAGACCGGTTATGTTTTCTTCTTCGATGAAGCGATCTTGCAGGATGCCAGACCGGTCACCATCCGGGTGGATAATATGCCCCTGGCCTTCTTCCTGAATACCATTCTGAAAGAAGAGCCATTGACCTTCTCTTTTCAGAATAAGACGATCGTTATTTTCCGCAGACAGCCCCTCCCGGTCCCGGTGTTTCAACCCTTGGACACATCCATGCCCCTGCACCCGCCTGCTGAAATTCGGGGTCATGTGACGGACTCGGCCGGGTATAATCCATTATCCGGCGCCTCTGTGGCGGTCAAAGGGACAAAGAAGGTCGTATCGACAAATGAAAAGGGCGATTTTACGATCACCGGGCTGAACGGCGGCGACCATCTCCTTGTTTCTTACGTGGGTTATGAGACAAAGGAGATCATACTGGACGAGAGGGGGGTACATGCCACGATGTATGCCATAAATATAAGGCTCACGCATAACAATAACCCCCTGGATGATTTAGTGGTCATTGGATATGGTACGACTACCCGGCGCGTGAGCACCGGTTCCATCAGTAAAGTTTCTTCAGCGGAACTATCGGAGCAGCCGGTCTCCAACCCAATTCTTGCCCTCGAAGGCAGGGTACCCGGCCTGTTCATTACCCAGGGTGCAGGTTATGCCGGCGCCAATATGACGGTTTCCATAAGGGGAATGAACAGCTTAAACTTAACCTCAAACGCACCCTTGTATGTCATAGACGGCATTCCCTTTGGCAGCACCCCCGTCGAACAATCAGCAGGCGCCTTTTTGGGGGCCGCGGGCTTCAGTCCTTTAAATACCATTAATCCGGCTGATATCGAAAGCATCAGTATCCTGAAGGATGCGGATGCCACAGCCATCTATGGCTCAAGAGGAGCCAGTGGCGTTATATTGATCACCACTAAAAAAGGGAAGACCGGCAACACAAAATTCAATGTGGATCTCAGCAGCGGGGATGGTAAAGTAACCCGGATGATGCCTATGCTGAATACCGCGCAGTATCTGAGCGTCAGACGGCAGGCCTTTGCCAATGACGGTGTTACTCCAACCGCCGCCAATGCCCCCGACCTTACTTTGTGGAGTCAGACGCAATCCACCAACTTCCCAAAACTGCTCATCGGCAATACCGCTCACCAGGCAAATGCAGCCCTCTCCTTATCCGGGGGAGATGCGTTTAACCAGTTCCTTTTCAGCGGCAACTATCACCGGGAATCAACTGTTTTTAAGACCAATACGGCGGATAAAATAGTACAATTCCACCTTAACGCCCAGCACAAAAGCCATGACAACAAATTTGGCGCCTCCGTATCCGTTAACTATAATATTGACAATAACACCATCCCCAATTATTCGTTGTCGATAGTTAATTACGGCTTGCCGCCGAATTACCCGCTTTATAATGCGAATGGCAGCCTTTATTTCGGTACAGGGTACACGAACCCTCTGGCTGCTTTTAACGCCAATTATAATATGCAGTCCACCAATCTGATCACAAACGCGGGCTTTCATTATACCCTGCTGCCCGGCCTGGATTTCAAAACCAGCCTGGGTTACAACCTCATTGATTCGAAGGGCACCCTCATCACGCCGACCTCTGCGTCGAACCCACTGTCCAATGCTCCTCCAACCAGTCAACTGAGTGATAACTATATCAAAACCTATATAGCGGAACCTACGCTTGATTATACCTATGTTCATGGAAAAGGCAAGCTGACTGCACTGGCAGGAGGCACCTGGCAGGAAACCCAAAGCGTACAGCCTTACTTTGTACTCGGCACCTACACGAATCCGCGATTGGCGACAAGTCTCGCCGCATTGACCGTACTCCTTAAATCCTCGGGATATTCGGATTACAAGTACGAATCGGGATTCGGCAGGTTGAGTTACGAATGGGATGGGAAATACCTGGTCAGCGGGAATATACGAAGAGATGGCTCCTCCCGCTTTGGCGCCGACCGGCAATTCGGAAATTTTGGGAGTATCGCCGGCGCATGGATCTTTTCCATGGAGCCTTTTGCCCAAAAGCTTTTTCCCTGGCTGAGCTTTGGCAAGATCAAAACCAGCTATGGCACCATTGGTAATGATAGAATAGCTGATTACAGCTATGAAGCCATATATAGTAATGTCGGTACTTCCTATGGCTCCATAGCCGGAATTGCCCCTTCACGCATCGCCAACCCTTATATCCAGTGGGAAGTCACCAAAAAGTTAGACGCAGCGATAGAACTAGGCTTTTTAAAGGACCGCCTGTTCTTTTCCGCCGATTTTTACCGGAACCGGTCGGGTAATTTGCTGGGATATACCCCGCTGCCTTCCCAAGCCGGTTTTTCTTCCTATACCAACAATCTTCCGGGGCTGGTACAAAATAAAGGAGTCGAGCTGGAGCTGACAAGCACCAATATTAAAAGCCGAAGTTTTACCTGGAGCACTTCCGTTAACGTCACCATTCCACAAAATAAATTACTGTCCTTTCCGAATTTAAAAACCTCTACTTACGCCAATACCTATGTAGTAGGCCAGTCGCTTAATATGATGCCCGCTTATCATTTCACCGGTTTCAACAACGGTATTGCAACGGTAGAAGATGTCAATAAAGACGGCGTGATCACCAGCGGTCTTGCCGCCAACGGGAAAGGGGATGTGATTATTGCCGGGAACACCGATCCGAAGATCTATGGCGGACTCAATAATACGTTCAGATACAAAGGCTTTCAGCTGGATATCCTTTTCCAGGGAGTTAAGAGAAGGGGCTATAACGTCTTAGGTACTGCTCCCGGAAAAAATTATAACATGCCGGCATACATGTTGAACATACCCTTCAAGTATACAGCCACATCAGGCACCGCCGCCAGTACTGCCTATAATTATTATGCGGGCTCGGATGCCGCCATCGGCGATGTCTCTTTTATCCGGTTGAAAAATGTGTCACTTTCCTATAATGTCCCGGCAAAATTGATCAAACAGTTGAAAATGGAGACTTTTCAGCTATATATCCATGGACAAAATATGCTGACGATCACGCATTACAAGGGCCTTGACCCCGAAACCCAGGGAATGAACCTGCCCCCTTTAAAAATGCTGATAGCAGGTATTCGAATCACTTTTTAATATTTTATTAATATGAAAAATAATCAAATAAAGTATTTGGCCCTGAGTATGGCCGTCGTACTATTAAGCACGCTCAATAGCTGCAAGAAGTTGATTGAGGTCAATGCGCCAACCACGCAGTTAGTCGGTTCAGAGGTCTACACAGACTCCGGCACCATACAAACAACCCTGGGCGGCTTATATGGAAAGCTGGCCTTCTCCTATTCAACGGCAAACCCTTATCGTTACGGAATAACCACCTTGTCCGGATTTAGCGCGGATGAATTGCAATACGTCGGCAGCACCTTCGACCCCTTCATCAATAACAGCATACCCGTTGCGGACCCTTACGCAGCAGATACATGGGCCAATACCTATGGTGTCATTTACGACGCCAACAGTATAATAGAGGGCGTGACAGGTGGATCGGGCATTTCGGATAATTTCAGGAACCAGGCAATTGCTGAAGCCAGATTCGTCCGGGCATTCTGTTATTTTTACCTGACCAACCTATACGGAGACGTGCCGCTGATCCTGGGTACGGACGTCGCTAAAAATTCTATAGCAGCCCGGACAGCCTCTTCCGCCGTTTACAAGCAAATGATCGCGGACTTGCAATTTGCCCAAAACAATCTGCCGTCGGATTACTCCATCTCTTCCGGTCAAAGGACGAGGGCCAATAAGTGGATCGCTACGGCTTTGCTGGCAAGGATTTATTTGTATACATCGGATTGGGTAGATGCCGAAGCCCAGGCCACCGCGGTTATAAGCAATACCGCTTTATATGGTATTTTAACAGATCTTACCAAAGTGTTTACTCCCGCCAATAACGAGGCTATCTGGCAATTTTATAATGATAACAACGGATATACCTGGTTCGCATACAGCGTTTTGCCCAATCCGATATCAATGATCCCCACATACGTGTTAACTCCCCAATTGGTTAACGCATTTGAAACAGGGGACACCCGCAAGACGAATTGGACGGCTTCATTGACCTACAACGGCACTACCTATTATTATCCTTACAAATACAAGAGCCTCGTATTCGGTGGGAATGCCGAGTACTATACCCCTTTGAGGCTGGCGGAACAATATTTGATCAGAGCAGAAGCCCGTGCCCGGCAAAGCAACATAAGCGGCGCGCAATCCGACGTCTCCGTAATCAGGAACAGGGCCGGCCTGGTGAATACGACTGCCGGTGATCAGGCCTCTCTTCTATTAGCCATCGAGCAGGAGCGCAGAATTGAGCTCAATGTCGAATGGGGCCACCGATGGCTGGACCTTAAGCGAACAGGCAGGGCTGACGCGGTCATCGGAGCAGAAAAAACCGGCTGGAAACCCACCGCGGTACTTTTCCCCATCCCCTCTGCCGAAATAGGTAACAACGCCAATCTCACTCAAAATTTAGGTTACTGATACAAAAAGTAAGCTTGATCATTGTCAAATCAATTCAACAAATCTAAAATAGCATGAACAACTATCGGCAGCCCGTCATTTTATTAGCCCTGCTACTCGCAGGCTTCATAAACACCCAGGCCCAGCAAAAGTATATTATTAAAGGCGATCTCACAGGTTTGGACAAGGAGATCAAGATAATGCTCATTTACGCCATCCCGCATCAGACCCATGTCGACTCCACCATCACTAAGAACGGGAAATTTGAGTTCACCGGAACGATTGCCGGGCCGACAAAAGCAACCCTTCAATTTAAACCTTCTGATCCCGATCAAGGACCGATGACCTATGAAAAGATGCAGACAAGGGATTATCAAATATTCTATCTATCCGGTGGAGAAACTACCGTAACAGGCCCGAATTTAAAAACCGCCGCCATTAAAGGCGGACAGCCCCAGGCAGATTACGGGGTATTAACGTCCAAATTGAAACCATTGGATGACACAGCAGCGCTTTACAGCAAGGAAATACATGAATACAGCAAGGCTAAAGACACCAATGCCGCGAAGCTGCTGTACCCCAAAATGAGCGCGCTCCGCCTGAAAGGAGACCAAATAGAAGAAGACTTCATCCGGGCGAACGGGAACTCTTATGTCTCGTTGGACTTATTGGCTGGCAGATCCTCGGTCAGTACCCTGATAGATCCAATAACCTTCGAACCCTTATACAATGGCCTGAGCGAAAACTTAAAAAGCACGGCTAAAGGAAAGAAGATGGCCGCTAACCTGGCTAGTGCGAAAAAGTTCGCGCTTGGGGCTCCCGTACTGAATTTTACGCAGAATGACACCAGCGGGAACCCCGTCTCTTCCGCCTCCTTAAAAGGAAAATACGTGCTGATCGATTTCTGGGCCAGCTGGTGCGGCCCCTGCAGGATGGAAAACCCGAATTTGTTGAAAGCCTACAATCAATTTAAGGATAAGAACTTCGAAATCTTAGGGGTTTCTTTGGACGACAAAAAACAGCCATGGGTGGAAGCCATACAAAAAGATAAAACACCATGGATTCACGTAAGTGACCTCAAAGGTTGGGAGAATGTAGTGGCGATGGAATATGGGATAACGGCGGTCCCCCAAAACTTCCTCATCGATCCCAACGGAATCATTATCGCAAAAAACCTGCGCGGCGATGCCTTGAGCAAAAAACTTACTGAAATATTTACCAGCAAAAATTAAGGCTCTGTTTTTCTCATGTGTAATGTGTGATAGGGCTGCCTCCGGGCGGCCCTATATTTAATTTTTATAAATCTCTCCCAGTTCCTTCTTGCGAGATTTAGTTGCGGGGCTTGAGAATCAACTCCAATCTCCCATACATATCCTCCAGGTGATCGCGCGTCATCGACTTCGGATAACGCGGAATGGATTGTTTTATAGCCGCAGATAATTCCCTGGCATGCGCTTTCAGAATGGAATATCCGTCGTTGCTCATGTTGGCCACAATCTCACCCTTGGCATTGATCCGGATCAGTCCGGTCAGCTTGTTGACGTAAGCTTTTTGAAGATCGCGCCGGTAGACATCGATACTTTTACCTGTAGTCAGCTCGCCAAAAATCCCGCTTTGCAGTTGGCTCAGCATCTCAGACGTTGTGTACGCCTTCAAACCCAGGGTTGTTTCTTCCTCAATGAGCCTGTCAATACGCGCAGGGTCCAATAATCCATCGATCACCTTCTCCTGTACTTTGGCCACCTCGTTGAAACCAACCGTTGCGAGGTTATACAACTTCTGGTCGATCAGCCACGAGGGCGTAGTGAACAGTTGTGTATTGAAGAAGGCCATTGCCCGCTGCTGTTTCTCTTTGGCGGGATAGGAGAATACCGATCCAGGCTGATCGATCGTCTTTGGCGTGATCATCACACCGCCGATATTCTTCAGCACATGTCCCATATAGCGGCCATATTGACCGACCAGCTCCTTGTACATATCGCCCACCTGCGCATAATCCCCATGAGGCTCTCTGGTCCATTCCAGCAGGTGCGGCTCGATCCGCTTCAGGTTTCGGATACCATACTCGCCTGCCTTCATGGCATCATCGCCGAGGTCTTCATTCTGGTCCCGGGGATCGGGGTTGCTGCCACGAAAGTTCATCGGATCCAGCGGGTCCAACTGCGCGCCATAGAAAAACTGGGGACCGCCGGCCAGTTGGCGGACGACCCAGGCGTTCAAGGTATCCTTTTCTGCCGATGCAGGCATGGATTTCGGCAGCCAGCGATAACCCCAGCGGATGGCCCATTTGTCATAATCGCCGATGTGAGGGAAAAGCCCGTTCTCATCGATGCTGTCCTCCGGCTGCGCCACATAATCGAATCGGGCATAGTCCATGATGGACGGTGTATGTCCATGGGCATCCACCCAGGCCTTGTTGCGCAGGTTCTCCACTGGCACCGTGGACGATGCGCCAAAGTTATGCATGAGGCCCAGCGTATGTCCCACTTCGTGAGAGGAAACGAACCGGATAAGCGTACCCATTAAAGAATCATCGAAGTGGGGATGACGGGCCCGGGGATCGACGGCGCCAGCTTGGATGAAATACCATTTGTATAGCAGGTCCATCACGTTATGGTACCAGCTGATATGCGTCTCCAGGATCTCCCCGCTGCGTGGGTCATGCACGTTGGGGCCCATGGCATTCCTGGTATCGGAAGGATGGTAGACCAACACGGAATGCCGGGCATCTTCCATGGACCAGGTGGAGTCTCCCACCGGGGCCTCCTTGCCGATGATCGCATTGCGAAAACCCGCCGTTTCAAAGGCGGCCTGCCAGTCATTGATCCCTTGGATAAGATAGGGCACCCATTTTTTAGGGGTCAGCGGATCGATATAAATGACGATGGGGTTCGCGGGCTCGACAAGTTCCCCACGAAGATACTTCTCCCGGTCGAGGTCATTAGATTTTGGCTCCATTCGCCACCTCAAGATGTTGTCCTCCTTGCGTACTCCCTGGGGATTGTCGTCGAAGTCCACATAATCGTCGGCGAAGAAACCCACCCGCACATCCCCCGGGCGGCCGCGCATCGGCATCGCCGGCAGGAGCACAATGCTGCTGTTGAGCTCGTAGGTCCGGGGAGGACCACCAGGTGCGAGATTGTTATATGTCCGCACCGTCCCGATCTCGATGTTCAGGGGAAAAGCCCTGATGTGGTCGATGTAGCTCCGGTCGGCCGCCAGGGTAGTGATAGCTGCGAAGGGCTTTATCCCCGATTCAAAATAGAGTATGGAATTATCCGACGCGATGAAATCCGTCAGATCGATGACCTCCGACTTCCCCTGCTCATTGATTGCCTTGATGGGGAATGCCGCCTCTATCGGCTGCATGTTGTTATTCAGTACATTCCGGTAGAGCCCGTTGGATGAGCTGTCCGCGGACCGTTCGCCAAAGCTGGTGCTGCGGAGAAAAATCTTATCTTCCGTCAACCGGTCGAATCGGATGATGTCCTGGCCGATCGCATCCCCGGCATAGCTGCACACACCTCCCATAGCCTTGGCCGGAGTTGCACCAGCCGCCGCCTTGACGATCCGGTTGACCACCAGCAGATCACGGCCTAACAGCGAGTCCGGAATCTCTACCAGCCACCGGTCATCGACTTTATGGATCGAAAAGAATCCCCGCGAAGTCTTTGCCGTGGTGGGAACCACTTCCTTATAAGATTTGATCTTCGACTTAACCGAATCTTTCCGGCCGGCGACCAGCGTCTTGATGGCTGCCGTGTCGATATTCTGCGCTAGGGACGGTCCGGCCGGCACAAGAGAACAGCAGGTTACAAGGGCCGCGATGCCGGACCTTGTCTTTAAAAAAAGGAAATGCATGTTTAAGGATTTTTAATTATTGATATGACAGAACCATTGGATTGTCCCGCAATCTGTTCATTATTTGATTTCAATAGAAAACAGTGCGGTCTTTCTGCAAAGACCGCACTGCCATTAATATTGAGTGCGCTATGCGACATTTTTCAATGGGGAGCATTGCGCACTTAATAACCGGAATTCTGTGTCAGATTAGGATCGAGGGCGATATCCGTCGAGGGAACCGGCAACAGCGCATCGTATGAATTCCAGGCGCCTCCTCCTTTCAGGGGAGTGACCACGCCCATGACCCCATCCAGGTTGGACGTCCTTTTCAGATCGAACCAGCGGTGGCCGAATTCTGTGAACAGCTCCAACTGCCTTTCATGTAGGATCGCGGTCAGAATATCACTCTTGATGGTGGCAGTGGTGCCGGCTAGTCCGGCCCTGGTGCGTACGGTATTGAGGTCGCTGATGGCGCCCGTGAGATTATTCTGTTGGGCCCTTGCTTCGGCGCGGATCAGGTATTGTTCCGCCAGCCGGAGCACCACAGGGTATTCGGTGCTGGTCCCGCCGGCGGTATTATTCTTGTATTTATACGCATAATAGTAGGTGGCGGCGGCCGCATGATATTCGCCGATCCAGTTGGTCCAGCGTTTGTCATTCACCGAATCAAAGGCATTGACCAGCGGGTTGTTGAGCGGCAACTGGCTGCTGGCGTTGCCGGGTGGGGTGGTGACCACCAGGATGGGGGCGTCGGCATTGTTCGGATAATACGTATTGAACTGCTGCAATTGCCAGATGGTCTCATGGCTGGTCTTTAGGAACACATTGGAGAGCACGGGCTCCAGGTAATAGATGGATTTGCCCAGGACATCATTAGCCTGAGTCTCCGCATCGGCCCAGTCTCCCTGGTAGAGATAGACCCGGGCCAGCAGGGCGGAAGCCGCCTGTTTGTTGGGGCGGACGCGGTCGGTGGCGACTGCCGCGTTAGCCGTTGCATAGGCGCCGTCAGGCAGCAGACCCTGGGCGTCTTTCAGATCCTGGATAATCTGCTGGTATACCTGCGCCTGGGCCGTACGGGGAAGGCTGCTGTTGGTGTTTTCATCATCGGTAATGGCCAGCGCCACGTCTCCGTAAAGATTCACGAGGTAGAAATAAAGAAAGGCCCGGCTGAACTTGGCCTCTCCCAGTAATTGCTGGCGGATGGCCGGCGTCATGGAGGATGCCGCAGAACTGGTCAGGCCCTGAATGGCCGTGTTGCAAACATATACAGCGCTGTAGCTGCTTACCCAGAAATAATTCTGCGCCGGACTCAGGCTGTTCGTATAGAATTGCGCGTAGGTCGTAGAGGAGGAGCCCGGAAGGAGCAGCTCGTCAGCGGCTAATCCCATATTGATGCTGATGCCCGATCCCCCATTGATATTATTACCTTCCCGTACATACATCCCAGCGATGACGGACTGCGCGCCGCCGTTATTGGTAAAGACATCTTTGCTGTTGAGGGTGGTGGGTAAGGGGTTGATATCAAGGGATTTCTTACAGCCGGCGAACAGGCAGGCGAGCAAGACGCAGGCCAGCCAGCCTTTCGACCTATGGGAGAGAAAAATATGTTGAATTTTCATAACAGTTTGTATTTAGAAATTTACTTGTAATCCGCCGGTGATCGTTCGGGTGAGCGGCAGGTGATTCAAGGTCTGGGTTTCCGGATCGACGCCTCCGTAGTGGGTGATCGTGAGCAGGTTCTCACCCAATACATAAAGCCGGAGATGCTGCATATGCATTTTCTTCGTCCAGGCATTGTCGAAAGTATAATTCAGCGAAGCATTCTGCAGTCTTACATAAGAGGCATCCGACCAGCCAGCGGTACTATAGAGCAGATAGCTGTACGACGTATAGTTAAGGAAGCTGGCCGTATACTTCATTGCACTGGCGACATCTCCCTGCTTCTGCCAGCGGCCGAGAGCAGTAGTGGACACATTGAACTGGGACCAGCCCGCAGGCAGGAAACTGGTGGCCATCGAGAGGGCGCTTCTTCCTTGCTGTTTGATGAACCGGAACAGTACGTCCAGGGACCAGCCCTTATAGGAGAAGGTATTGCCCACCGATCCGAAATATTTTGGATTGGGATCCAGGAGGACCGTATTGTCGACGCCGAGCGCCAGGTTCGAAGAGGTGATCACCCCTTTGGCGTTGTAATACTGGTAGACGCCCGTCTGTGTATTGACACCGGCGAATTTGTACAGCCTGACCACATTGGGCGGCCATCCTACATAGAGGTTGGTTGCCGCCTGCTGAGCCGGGGTGGTCGGCGGGTATTGCAGCACCTGGTTGCGCATTTTCGTGAAAAGGATGGTGGTGCTCCAGCTGAAGTTTTTCGAGCGGATATTATTGGTCGTCAGGGTGAGATCGAAACCCTTGTTCTGTACAAGGCCCGGCTCGTTGCGCGTGACGGACAGGAATCCTGTGGTGCTGGGTACCTGGTAGCTGGAGAGCAGGTCACTGGTACGGTTGCGGAAATAATTGCCGGTGAGCTCGATGCGGCTTTTGAAAAAATGCAGTTCCATGGCCAGCTCTGCCTTCCGGGTCGTTTCCCAGCTGATATCCGGATTGGCGATATTGGAGGGCAGCACGGAGGGCGTTCCCTGGTAGGAATAACCCGTGGAATAATAAGAGGAGACATAGAGCCCATTGCCGATCTGGTCATTACCCGTCACGCCATAGCTGGCCCTGAGCTTACCGAAGTTGAGGAAGCGCAGGCCTTTGAAGAACTTCTCCTCGGTGAAGATCCAGCCGGCGCCCACGGCACTGAAGAGGTGGAACCGGTGATCAGGACCGAATTTGGTGGACCCATCATAACGCCCGGTCAGGTCCAGAAGGTATTTGTTATCCCAGATATAGTTGATACGACCGAAATTACCCGTGAATTTATAGACCGACAGACTATATCCAAACCCGGCAAGGGCGGAGAGCGAAGTGCCGGCAGTGGGGCTGCTCAACAGCAGATCACTGGTGTAGCCGGTGGCCTGCAGGGGCAGGGCTTCCTGGGTCTGTTTTTGCAGGCTATACCCTATAGTAGCCGTCAGATGTCCTTTGCCGATGTCGCGGGTATAATTGATCTGGGGCTCCAGGCTCCAGTACGTGTTGTTATCGGTGGTGAAATTAGCGGATCCTGTCGTGATCCCATAGCCGGGGTAATAAGCAGCGGCGGGGGTTCCAAGGAATTCATTGATCTGCTGTTTGTTATAACCCAGGATGGCCTTGAGTTCCAGTCCTTGCAGCAGCCTGTAGCTGAATGTGGCGTTGGCCATGAAGTTGTTGGAGGAGGTCTTATTCAAATACCTGCTGGCCAACAGGGGATTGCCGGGGAAGGAGCCGTTCTGGAAGTTAAGGGACCCGTCTGCATTAAGCAGGTTCGGGGCATCCGGCGCCAACGTATAGATGCTGCTGAATTCATCACCCGGGGGAATAGTATTTACATCATAGGTATACCCGCCCGTCAGAGAGGCGGACAAACGGCCGTCGGGACTGGTATTGGATATATTGAAATGCAGGGCGCCGGTCTGATCCTTTCCGCCGAAGAGCTGTTCAATATTATTCTGCCGGCGGTAATTGCCGCTGATCAGGAACTGAGTGCCCCCTGAGCCTCCGGAAACACTGATCTGGGCGTTCGAAGTCTGGCCATTGCCCAGCAGCTTCTTACCCCAGTTGGTATAATGCGTGCTGTCCCAGGTGCCGTTGATGTCATAGTCTGCGGCTGTTATGGTGGTGCCGTCATTGCGCTTGGCCTCATGGCGCATTTCGAGGTATTGCTGTAAATTCAGCACTTTCGGCCGGTAAGGCACATTGCTGATACCCGTATAGGCGTTCAGGACCACACGGGTGGCCCCTGCTTTGCCCTTCTTCGTGGTGATAAGGATGACCCCGTTGGCCCCACGGGAGCCATAGATGGCGGTAGCGTCTGCATCTTTCAGCACGTCCACGCTCTCTATATCCAGGGGATTGATAAAGTTCAGGGCATCCTGCCCCTGGAAGCCGTTACCGAGGCCGGTGTTCTGCATGACATACGAACCGCCCTGTAAGGGAATGCCGTCCACGATATAGAGCGGCGCCGTGCCGGTGGTCAATCCATTTTGTCCGCGTATGTTCACTTTGACGGAGCTGCCGGGAACGCCGGAAGTCTGGGAAACGATGAGGCCGGGTACTTTTGCCTGGAGGGCTGTCAGGACATTGGAAACGGGGTATCTTTCTATCTCTCTGGAACTGACAGTGGTCTGTTCACCCGTATTGTAGCGTTTGGTGGTGGTGCCATAGGCGATGACCTGGGTCTGGTCCAGCTCCGCTATATCCAGCTGCATGACAATGCTGATGCTGTGTTTCGTTCCGGCCGGTACTTCCTGGGTCTCATAACCTACATAGCTGAACACGAGGAGACTTCTCCTATCGACGCCGATGAGATAAACGCCGTCGCCATTGGTCACCGTGCCTCTTCCGAGGCCTTTCACCATAACGGAGACGCCGGCCAGGGGATTCCCTTTTGCATCGGTGACCTTGCCCGGCATGAGCCGGGGGGTGTCGATGGGTTCGGGCATATTACCCAGGTAAATAGGAGCGGCAACAGGGGGACGTTCATTGATGATGACGGCCCCGTTCCGGATGCTGAAAGTAAGCGCAGTATTCCGGAAGCAGTCGTCAAGGGCCTCCTGCAGGCTGGCATCTTTTACATCAATGCTTACGGCGCCGGCCTGGTTGATGAGGGCGGCATCATAGAAGAAGTCGAGACCGGTCTGTTTCCGGATGTCCCTGAAAACTTTCGTAAGAGAGACATTCTTTTCGTGCAGCGTGATCTTCTGGGCACTGGCGCCCGCACATACATGCAGGGTTCCTATTATCATCAGCAGCGCAGTCAATTTCATAATTCGCTGAATTTTTTGTCTAAGCCGGGCAGAATGCGGAGCTAGGACATGAATACAAAAATTCATACCTTTAAAAGTGTTTTGGTTAAGTTGAAATGTTTCGCAAAGCATTTTTTCAATAGAAGCCATCACATCCGCCGGAAGTGTTTGCAGCACTTCCGGTTTTATTTTTGGCCTCCGGATAAGCAGGGCGACCGGACCACCGGCCACCGGCAGAAAGATTGTTTTAGGGGTTTGTTATTACGATGAGCCTCCTTTTCTCCATTTTAAAATGAACTTTTTGGGTGGTTTCCATGATCTGCAGTACCGCGGAAAGGTTTTTGGAACGGGACACAACGCCTCCGAACTTCAATGAGCCCGGGTTGCCTTCGTAAGCGATATCTACATCATACCATCTCGCAATTTTGCGCATGATGGAAGGCAGCTCTTCATTGGTGAATACAAAATCACCTGACTTCCAGGCCAGCTCGGCATCGATGTCTATTCCCGGGACGACGGCCAGTTTCTCATCGCCGGCTTCTGTCTTCGATTGCTGGCCGGGTTTGAGGATAACGGAATTCGTTCCTTTGGATACTTGTACGCTGCCTTCTACCAGGGTGGTCTTGTTCAGGGGCTCATCGGCATAACTGTCGATATCGAATTGAGTACCCAGGACTTTTATAGTCTGTTCGCCGGCGGTGACGACAAAAGGTCTCGATTTATCCGGGGTGACTTCGAACCAGGCCTCACCAGTGATGACGACTTTTCGTTCTTTATCACTAAAAGCGACCGGATAGTGGATAGACGAGGCCGCATTGAGCCATACTCTGGAGCCGTCCGAGAGGACCAGCTGGTATTGGCCGCCGCGGGGGGTGGATACTGTATTCATCATCGTGCTGCCGCCCTTTCCGGAAGGATCATAGCGGAGCTGTCCGTCGGCTGTCTTGGTGATCCGGGTTTTGCCCTGGGCCGCCAGCTGCCCGTTCTGGGCACCCGTAAGCGTGATGGTCTGTCCGTTCGACAGGGTCAGGATGGCCTTATTACCGCCCGGGGCGACATCTGTCTTAGCGGAAAGCGACGCTGCTGTGCCCGCCCTTGAATAACGGGAATATAGCCAGGCTCCGCCTGTCAGGACGAATAAGAGGGCGGCGGCAGCCGACCAGTAAAGGATCCTGGGCAGGGGCCGGCGGCGATGCAGGTAGCCAAGGCCTGTCAATTCCCTTATCTTTACCCAGCCGGCTTCTTTTTGCCCCTCGGCCGGAAGGGAATCAGGCGTTGCCGGGCCGAGGGCCTGCGCATGGGCGATGTACCAGCTTTCGACAAGGATTCTTTCCTCCCCGGTGCATTGCCCAAGGCGGTACCGTTGTAATAATTCCTGTAAAATTTCTTCATTCATAGCAGATAAGTTTGTCACGACCTAAACACGAGGCGCCGGAAGTATATCTCCCAAGGCGGATCTCCGGCGCCCTTAAAACGCTGGAAGCGTTTTGTCCGAAGCGCCTTAGTATGACAGGTGAAGGAGAGCCAGGGAGTAGACAGGAAGAAAAAAAATTAATGGAGAAATAACAAGATCACGAGACTATGAGGCCCGTGGAGTCGTGAGCGGAGTATTTTCAGGGCGTTCTGAACCTGCTTTTTCACGGTCTTTTCCGAGATATTGAGCATTTCGGCGATCTCTTTATGGGATAGCTCTCCTTTGCGGCTGAGCTCGAAAACGATGCGCATTTTTTCCGGCAGGGCGGCGATCTCTTTTTCAATGATGGCGGCCAGTTCCCTTTCCCGGACCTGTTCATCCGTCAGATAAACGCCTTCTTTCATAAATTCCTGTATCGAGAGAACATAGGCTGTCCTGACCTTTTTACGCTCGATGAGGTTGAGGACGCGATTACGCGTGGCGGCATAGAGATAAGCCGAGAGGGAAGTAGTCAACTGGATCTGGCCGGCCTTTAGCCAGAGGCTGGAAAAGACCTCCTGTATGGTGTCTTCGGCCTCTGCAGGCTCTTTCAGGATCTTACAGGCATGGATGTAGAGGAGATGAAAATAGCGTTCATAGACGGCCTTGAAGGCGAATTCATCGCCTTCCTTTATGAGGGTTAGTAAAACCTGGTCATTTTGCAGATCAATGGATAGTTCCTTATCTCCCATGCTTGCGACGAATATACAGAATAAAGGGAAACTCCTATGCCGTGGGCTCCCGTGGTCAAAAAAGATAGGACAACCCACCGGAGAAATGGCAGGTTTACCGAATTAATCTATAACGCTAATGCTACCACGGTGATCAGGCTGTAGTAATTCGTCTCAAAATACTGATGGAACACATTTCCTGAAAATTTAGGTGCAGTTTTTGCCTTTCTTTGCCCGTAAATTGACAGTAATGTCAGACGATTAATCCGTACCAACAGTTATTTTATGAAAAAACCAGTACCCTGTTTTTTAGCGGCAATCTTTCTCCTATTGCTTTCTAACCTCATCATGCCCTACCAGGCTCATGCCCAGACATTTATTCATCCGGGCGGCTTACACGCCCAAGCAGATTTAGACCGCATGAAAACCCAGGTGGCCGCGGGGGCACACCCATGGATAGACGCCTGGAATGTGCTGATCACTGACTGGAAAGCGCAAAATACGTATGTCGCCCATCCGCAGACTGATTTCGGGATCAACCGGCAACAAAATGCGACAGACGCTCAGGCGGCTTATGAAAATACCCTGCGATGGTATATCAGCGGCGATACCTCCTATGCGGCTTGCGCGGTGAGGATCTTAAACGCCTGGTCGTCAACGGTGCTCTTTTATACACCCTCCGATCCATTGGGAATTCTCCCCATCAATGATTTCGCACAGGTAGGAGAAATCCTGCGGACATACCCCGGCTGGGCTCCCGCGGACTTCGCCCGGTTTCAAACCCTGATGGGCAATCATTATCAATGGTGTTATAACTGGCTTTCGACCCATGGGGGCAACTGCTCCAATACAGTTCCCACCAGCTGGGAAGGGACTTTCGTGTCGGCCATCATGAGCATCGGTGTGCTTACCGATAACAGGACGGCTTATAACTACGCGGTCAACTATTTCAAGACCGGGGACGCCAGCGGACAAGGCAACGGCTGTATCATGAACGCCGTCTATGCCTTACAGTCCGGCAATCTGGGCCAAACTTCGGAAAGCGGCCGCGATCAGTCACATAGCCAGCTTGGGATGGCGAACCTGGCCTCCGTTTGTCAGATCGCCTGGAACCAGGGCGATGACTTATATGGGTATTCCAACAATCGTCTTTTGGCGGGTTTTGAATACGAAGCCCGTTACAACTTAGGACATTCCGTCCCTTATACCCCCTATAATAATTGCATAGGTGATAACGAGTTTTACATAGCCCCCAGTCAACGGGGACATAACGCATGGCCCAACTACGAAATGGTTTACAACCACTACGCTATACTGAAAGGGCTTAGCGCCCCGAATACACAGGCCATGGCGGAAGTGATGCGACCCGAATTGGGATCGGGTGATCTTTTTGGCCAGGGCACATTGACCTACACCCTTTCCGCTTCAGCCTATCCGCCTGAACCCGTTCCGGCGACGCCAACTGGCCTGACGGCAACCGCCGGTGTTTCTCTGGTTACACTGGACTGGGCCCTACCGGCTACAGACGCCGTACAGGGATTCAATATCCTGCGTTCAACCACCAGCGGTGGCCCCTACACCAATATAGCTTCCTGGACTACCGGTTCTGTTCCTGGATACACAGACGGATCGGTCACCAACGGAACAACTTATTATTATGTGATCTCGGCAATCAACCAGGCCGGAACAAGCGGAAATTCCTCCCAGGTCAGTGCTAAACCCATTGCCGCGGGTCCTTCTTTACCAACAGGCTGGGTAACGAAAGATATCGGGTCCGCTACTGCGGCCGACAGCGCCACCTACGCCAATGTTTCCAACAATACTTTTATCCTCACGGGTTCCGGATCGGGTATCGATGGAACAGCCGACGGGATTCGCTATACATATGGCAGCGCAACCGGCGACGCCACCATTACCGCAAGGCTGTTAAGTGGAAGCTATGGAATTCGGACAGGGGTGATGATCAGGGAATCCCTCGATTCGGCTTCAAGGGCCCTGGCCATAACAATGGGCAATCCAAATCCCCGTTACGCGGGGTTTGGAACAAGGTCCACCGCTGGAGCCGGAATGTCCTGGATAGGCGCTAACGCGTTTTCAGCAACGCCTGTCTGGTTCAGGCTGCAACGTTCCGGAAACACCTTTACGGCGTATGAGTCCGGTGACGGCACAACCTGGCTTTCAGTGGGATCGGTCACGGTAACGATGAACAGTAGCTATTATGTTGGAATATTTGTAGGTGCAGGCAACTCCAGCTTTGATAATGTCACCGTGACGGGAGGAACAACCACCACCCCGTCGGCTCCTCAGCGTTTAACGGGAACGGCCCTGACCAGTAGCCGCATCAGCCTGTCATGGCCGGCTTCATCCGGTGCCTCCGGTTACAGCGTACGGCGTTCCCTGACCAGCGGCGGACCCTACACCACCATCGCTGCAGCCGTGGCGGACACCAGTTATGTAGACTCCGGCCTGGTAGCCAGCACAACTTATTACTATTCGGTAAAGGCGGCGAATTTTATGGGAGTGAGTGCCGATTCCGTGCAAACCAGCGTGCAAACCAAGGCGCTTAGCCTTCCACCGTCGCCAGTCGGCTTGAAAATAACAGCAGGTAATGTGCGCATTGCATTGAGCTGGACCGCCACAGAGGAAGCTACCAGCAGTTATAAAGTTAAACGCGCTACCGTAAGCGGGGGGCCGTATACCACCATCGCCACCCCGGCAACAACTAGTTACACCGATACCACAGCGGTGGACGGGACAACTTATTATTACGTGGTTTCCGCTGTCAATAAACTCGGTGAAGGCGCTAATTCAGCAGAGATCAGCGCAATGCCGCTTATTGGCCAATACAGTTACTGGCCCTTTGACGAAACCAGCGGCACTACCGGTACAGATAGTTGGAATGCCCGTATAGCCACACTGAGCAGCGGGGCCATCTGGACATCGGGGCACTTTAACAATGGCCTTCACCTGGACGGCACCGCCAACGGCTATGCCACATTGCCTGCCGGTGTAGTTAGTACGCTGACCGATTTTACCGTGTCCACTTGGGTCAAGCTGGATTCTGTTGCCAGTTGGGCACGCATCTTTGACTTTGGTTCAGGCACCTCTACCTATATGAACCTGATGCCTAAGAATGGCAATACCGGGTACCTGCGTTATGCCATCACCACCGGCGGCAGCGGCGGGGAGCAGCAGATCAACAGCACTACTGCCCTAACAGCCGGCACATGGACACATGTCGCCGTGACCTTATCGGGTACGCTTGGTATCCTGTATGTGAATGGCATAGAAGTGGGGCGCGACAGTACGATGACGCTCAACCCTTCCAGCCTGGGCAGCACCACGCAGAACTATATCGGCAAATCGCAATTTTCGGATCCCAATTTAAAGGGTACGCTGGACGAATTCCGGATCTACAAACAGGCCCTGACACCAAAGCAAATAGCCAGCCTGTATACTATAGGCAATCAAACCCTGACGTTTAACGCCCTCCCTCAAAAACAGGTAGGCAACGCAGACTTTGATCCCGGTGCAACGTCCAGCTCAGGTTTGTCAGTCAATTATACCAGCAGCGACACCACCGTAGTAAAAATAGTTACTGGTAAAATACATATCGTTGGTCCGGGAACCAGTACCATCACCGCCTTGCAGGCAGGCAATGAAAGTTATGTCGCCGCATCGATGAGCCAGACATTGACGGTGATCGGCGTTCCGCCGGTACCCGTTATCACGATCATTCCCGGTGATGCATGGGTGGCGATAAGTTGGGCCTCTACAGCCACCGCTACCGGTTATAACGTCAAACGTTCCACCGTAAGCGGCGGGTCCTATACCACCCTCAAATCCGTCACCGCCACCAGCTATACCGATAGCACCGCCGTCAATGGGACAACTTATTATTACGTTGTTTCCGCTGTCAATACCGTCGGCGAAAGTGCTAATTCGACGGAGATCAGCGAGATACCGCTTACCGGCAAATACAGCTACTGGCCCTTTGACGAAACCGGCGGCGCCACCGCTACAGATGTCTGGAATGGCCATATAGGTACCCTGAATACCGGGGCCACCTGGACTGCGGGACACCTTAATAACGGCCTTCACCTGGACGGCACCGCCAATGGCTATGCCACGCTTCCCACAGGCATCGTCAGCACGCTGAACGATTTTACCGTGTCAGCCTGGGTTAAGCTGGATTCCAATGCCACTAATGCCCGCATCTTTGACTTTGGTTCGGGCACCAGTACCTATATGTTCCTGACACCAAAGAACGGCTCCGGGTACCTACGCTTTGCCATCACCACCGGCGGACCCGGCCATGAGCAGCAGATCAACAGCACCACTGCCCTGACAACCGGCTCATGGACAAATATCGCCGTAACACAGTCGGGTGGGGTGGGTATCCTGTATGTCAATGGAACGGAAGTGGGACGCAACAGCGGGATGACACTCACCCCTTCCAGCCTGGGCAGCACCAGCCAGAACTATATCGGCAAGTCGCAATGGGCTGCCGACCCCGATTTGAAGGGTACCCTGGACGAATTCCGGATCTATAGCCGGGCCCTGACAGCAGCGGAAATCGTCAAGCTGGCCGATACGTCCGGCGGAGCCCCCATTGTAACCGCGCTTCCCCAAAAACCTGCAGTCGGAGCAAGCGCAGGTTTGGAGGTAACGAATACCGTCTCGAACAAAGTAATAATATATCCCAATCCTTTTGAAAATGAGTTGAACTTAAATATTGGCGGGAATAGTATTAACAAAGCCACCGTTCGTATCTATACAACTTTAGGGCAGTTGCTGTATGTCAAACAGTATTTAAACCAATCAGGTACAATTACAGTAGACCTTTCCAGCCTTCGAAATGGCTTGTATATCCTTAAGTTGTCCTTAGATAATTCAGAAACAACGTATAAAATAATGAAAAAGGAAAACCAGGTCAGATAGTAACAAGAGAGGGTGTCTCAATTTGAGACACCCTCTCTTGTTACTCATTCATTCGCCGGATATTTCCCTTCGTTTTTTTCTGATACCGGATCTATTGCTTTACAATCCTGGTCACCGATTTCCTGGTGCCCTTACTTATAGTCAAAAGATAAATACCAGGAGACAATTTATTCATCGGGATAGTAACCGAAAAATTGGTGGCAAGGCTCGTATATACCTCTTGTCCCGCTACGGTAAATAACGTTATCTTACTGTTAATAAAATCTTCGCTTAATTGTACCGTCAGGTTATCCCGGACAGGATTAGGAAAGACGCGAAGTGCCGAATCACTGGTAGCAAGCGAAGCAGGAATTGCCTCAACTGCCGTCCCTTCAGCAGAAGCCGAAGCTACGGACCCAGATCCGATCGTTGCAATACCACGACCCACAGTACTAATGTATACAAGGCCGTAAGTATTCCAATCTCCTGTTACAAACTGCCCGTTGCCGATCCCACCCCATTGATGGGCGCTATCGTTTATCCTTGTCCATGAAGCGCCTTTATCCGTTGAGCGATACACACCTTCAACACCGTTAACAGTGCCCCAGATGTAGATGGTCGGATACGTGGCGCCGGTAGCCGTTTTGCCAAAGCCGACGGCGGAACAGGCAGACACAGTACTCAATTTTATAAAGGCGGTGCTCGAAGAAGCCCCATTGGTCGAATATACCAGCCCTCCGCCGTATAAAGGTACCCATACATGCCCCGTGAAGCCGGGCACCGTTCTGATATGGGCAGAGCCCCAGAGGCTGCCCGTATACGCCCCCTTCGAAAACGAGGTCCCATTGCTGGCGTAATATAAATACCCATCGGCCGGATTATAGGCAAAAAACCTGTTTTTAGTTCCAAAGTCGAAGGTGGGAATACTATTGAAACTGATTCCACTGGCCTGTGTCCAACTGCTGCCGTTATCGGTTGAATAATACATGGAAGTATTATTGCCGTTAGCCGGAGCATACATAATCCTGCCTCCGCTGGAAGATAAAGCAACATAGCCAAAATTGCTCGCAGTACTGCCATTGGCAGGAGGCATTGCTGCGCATTGGGTCCAGGTGGTTCCCTGGTTGATGGTATAATACATCGTTGTCCCTACACGGACCAGGTCTTGGGTATTGGTCGCAGCATAGGCAATACCTGAATTGGAACCCATGGTTGGTGCATATTGCGTGCCATAAGCGGAAGGGGATGTTTGCTTAAACCCATCGTAATCACCTATCGCAGAAAAGATAGGCCCCCCGGGTATACTTACCATATCCTGCGGCACTGTTTCTTCCAGCCCCGCTACAATTGCCTTCCAGGTACCGGTTGAAATATCATCGTTGCGGAAGATACCATTTCCGGAAGTCACCCAAACCTTACCCGTATTAAACGGGTCAAATTCAATACAGCCCGCCCAGTGAATGGACTGACTACTGTTAATCCAGGGCACTCCCTGGCCATCCAGCGTAAAACCTCTTGCAACCACGTTGGTCCAGCCGCTTCCGCCATTGGTGCTTAAAAAGAACTGATCGCCCCAGGCACTGCCCTGTGACCAGTACGTATTCACACTGGAAAGCATTAACCGGCTGGCATTATTGGGATCCACGCTGATGCCGCCTAATGCGTTGATAAAGCCGGATGGGGTAACATTTGTCCACGAACCCGCTGCAACGTTATATTTCCACAATTGCCCCGAGTCCATAGGCTCCGCTGGTGTCGTAACGCCAAAAGGACCGGCGCCATTGGCAAAAGTGATATACAGATTTCCATCGCTGGCTAATACCGCTCTTTGAGGCATCAGGGTCGTAGGGCCGCCGGATATCGCGGAAAAAGAAGTACCCCCATTATTGCTTACATAAAAATTAGTACCTGTCTGAGATACGCCGGCAAAAATTCTTTGTGTGGCGCCTCCTGAAACGGCCGACTTATCCAGTAATACAAAACTGAGCCCATTTCCATTGGGGGTAGTAGTAACATTGAGACTGCTTAACCGGCTCCAGTTACTCCCGGAATTTGTGCTTTTAAAAAGGCCATTGGCACGGCTGCCGCAATACAAAATGCTATTATTATTGGGATCTACCTGTAGTTTCTCACCGCTTTGACGCCCCATGCCATTGCCATTTTCCTTAAACAACGAACTGACATCCGTAACAGTGAAACTGTTCCCTTTATCGGTTGACCGGAGTATGGCCGTTTGGCCACTATTAAAATAGGAAGTCCCCACCAACATATAGAGATTATTGGAATTAACCGGGTCTGTCGCCAAAGACTCCACACCCTGATAACCCGTTTGGCTCGTTGATACCCAGTCAAGCAAGGGAATCCATTTTCCATTGGTATTATCCCATCGGTAGGCCCCGCCTACATCAGTCCGGATATAAATAAGGTTTTGCTCAATTTTACTGGTAATGATCCCGGAGACAAAGCCGCCCCCTCCGATGGCGACATTGCCAAAGGTCTGTGCCCGGGCAGAGCCCATGCTAATCCCAAAAATCAACCCTAAATGTAAAATCAATCGGTTTTTCATGTTTCGTTTTTTAGTAGTTAAGCGGATTTTTTATTGAATTTTTTCGACCCTGATATTATCTATTGCCGCATCGAAACTGGCAATGGAGCTGGCTGCGTCATTGATCAGCCAGATATGCAAAGAGGTATTTCCACTGGCCCCCAATAAGTCCGTGAATGAAGTAAGCGAAAGTCCTTCTCCGCTATAACCGGCGCTGGACTTGGTCTTAAAAGATGAAAAAGGGATAGTGACCGTCTGCCAGCCGCTGGTAGTGAAAGCCGTGGTAGATCCGTCTGCATTCAGCCAGGGTGCATAACGGGCTATATAGGTCCAGGTGTAATTGGCGGCTATGAAGAGCGTCCCGCCATTCCAGGACGCAGGTACATTCATTTCGAATTTAACCGCATAGTGGGCTACCGTATCGGCCAGCTCCGAAGCGGGGACCCATTGCACGGCATTCGTATTCAGCCCCCTGCCCCCGTTGTACCAGCTAAAATCATTGGCGCCGATATTCGTTGCATACAATTGAGCATAATTCCCTTTGCCATCCGGAAAGAGCGTGGTGCTGTTCGTTGTCGTATAGGCGCCCCAGGAATATGAATTGATATCGTCAAAATTGCAAAGCATGCCCGTCTCCACATCATTTACATTATACAGCGTAGTGGCGGAACCGGAATTGGTAGTGATACTGACGGGCCCGCTCTGGGAGAGGGTTGGCAGCACGAATGAAACGGAGGTCCCGGTACTATTAGCTGTATATGAAGCGATGGAGGTCCCTGCAAAACTGAGGCCCTGGATAAAAAAGAAGTTCAGGCCATAGATCGTGACGGTATCCCCGGCATTGGCATTTTCGTTGGAAATGCTGGAAATAGTAGGCGCCGGCGGAAGAATGCTAAACGAGAAGACAGTCTGCCCATGTGTAGTCACATAGGTGATCGTATTTAAGGATTTGGCAGGGACAGAAGGGAAGGCGATGACCGAAGGTATCAAAACCACGGCGCTGGTGTCCGAAAACAATGCATCATTAAATGAAGCAGCGACCCCGTCAAAATAAATTCCCGCAGCTCCTTTTAAATTATGGCCGGAGATAACGATCCATTGTCCGGGTCCGATCTTGTGTACCAGGGAATCTGCCGGAGAAGCGGCGTAATTCCGGATAGATGTAATGACGGGCGCTGCTTGCCCGGAATTCTTTTTGCAACCTGCCTGTGAAATAAGCAGGCAGGCAGTTACCGCTGTCAGCACCCAATGGCAGGCGGTGTATATTATATTTTTCATAATTATTTGTTTAAAAAGAAGGATAAAATAATCAATTGCATGTTTGGCTTGAAGCTCGCAGCTTGCCGCTATTTATAATAGGCCACCGGCGGATTTAATAATTGGGGGTCCGCCGTAATTTCTACTGTCGGTATCGGTAAGGTGAAAACAGCCGCGGTGGCAGGAGTAATAATAATACCCGAAGTGGTCGGCGTTATTACTCCATTGCTATAGGTAAATTGCTGCCTCACCTGGTTATTCAGGATATTGACGGCAGCCTGGGGATTATAATAGGACAGCCTGACCAGGTCGAACCAGTATTGTCCTTCAAAAGCCAGTTCGATCCTTCTCTCTTTGGCAAGGGTAGTGTCGTCGATGCTGGTTACGGGATCCATTCCGGCCCTGGTCCGTATCTTATTGAAGAAGGTCAGGGCTTCGGCGTCGGCGGTAGTCCCATTGTTGCCTAATATGGCTTCCACATAAACCAGGTATATGTCCCCCAACCTTAAGACGGCGTTATGCTCGATCGATGACCACTGGTCCATAGTGGGTGAATTATTATCTACGGGCGTACCTACTATATGTTTCTTGATATTGGCGTCTCCGGTCTCTGTGAATCCACCGCCGGCGGCATTCAGCTCGGGATAATAATCCCCTTTGAGCATAAAGGTCGCTTTACGCCGTATGGAGTCTTTTGCCAGATAGAGGTTATATAAGTCGACGGTGGGCCCGATAGCGCCACCCCAGCCAGCCCCAGGCACGATCTGACTGCTGGGAGCGAACTGGGCCTGCAGATCGTTGCCGTTGCCATAACCTACACCGGGCGCCCACTGCAGGGCAAAGAGGTCTTCCGGACTGTCGTTATACTGAGTCCGGAAAAGATTATAATAGCTGGGCAGCAAGGACAAGCCGCTGGTATTACAGACATTCCCCGCAAAATATTTCGCGCTGTCCAGGTCCGACTGGTTCCTCGATCCGCTCTGACCGAGGCCGGCACGGGTCAGGTACACTTTCGCCAGCATTCCCTGTGCAGACCAGGTGGTCAGACGGCCGGCCGCATCGGCAGCGGGAAGGTTCTGATAAGCGAAGGCCAGGTCCTTGATAATGAACTTGTACACATCCGTCGTCAGGTTGCGCGGCAGCAGCGATGAATCGATGAGGGTAGAATTATCTGCTATAATGGGTACGGCTCCCCACAACTGTGCTAAATAAAAGTAAGCGGTAGCCCGTATGAATCTTAGTTCTCCCAGCGCCGCATTCTTAGCCGCTGCGGGGATGCTGTCGGCAGCCTGTGTATTAATGGCTTTTATAACGGTATTTGCCTGTGCAATAAGAATGTACATACCCGTCCAGGTCGAAGCGATCTGGGAGTTGTCCCCTGTGATGGAAAAAGAGGTCAGTTGTACAAGGCTTGCGTTGTAAGGCTGCATGATATTACCACTCAGTATATCCCCGATACCCAGTAGTGGAAAGGATTGCCAGTCGAACCAGGGTGATCCCCCGTAGAGGGCGGCCGTGGCGAGCCGTAAATCGGATGTGCTCTTATAAAAATTATCCGTAGTGATCTGCGCCAAAGGCGGGCGGTCTAAGAAGCTTTTCCGGCAGCTACTGGTGATCAGGATAATCAGTAAAGCCGATAGGGATATTTTATATAGTGATCGCATAATTAATTGATTTATTTGTTGAACGATAGGTTAGCCCCGATGGTATATACCCGGGGTTGCGGATAAAAGCCGCCGTCTACGCCGGCTACCAAAGGGTTCCAGGAACCGATCTCGGGGTCCATCCCGCTGTATTTGGTAATGATAAATGCGTTGTTGACATTCGCGTATATGCGCAGCGAGCTCATATGCACTTTGGACAGCAGTCGGGTGGACAAGGTATATCCCAATGCAATGGTCTTGAACCGGAGGAAAGCGCCGCTCTCCAAATACCTGTCCGAGATCCGGGTATTATTGTTGCCTCCGCCCTGGCTGATCCTGACGATATTGGTGGTGGGATTGGACACGCGGAAATTATTGACATCGGTTGTGGAGCCGGAGGGGTCGATCATCTCGATCTTAGCGTAGTTCAACACGCTTTTAAAGTACCCAAAATTCTGGTTGGGGTCCGTCCCGGAAATATTGATTGAATTCAGCACTTTGTTACCAAGGTTGGCGGTCATGAAAACGGTGAAGTCGAAATTCTTGTAGGTGAACGTGTTCCCCATTCCCAATTGATAAGTGGGCCGGGGGGACCCCAGAAAAGTCTGGTCGTTCTCGTCGATGACGCCATCCTTATTCTGGTCTTTGTACATTTCGTCACCCAACCATACGCCGCCCGTTCCGGGAGTGATCGGCAGCGCCACGCCGGTGGTGGAGTTATCGGGTATGGCAGGATGGGCTTTGAAGTCGGCCGCGGTCCGGAAAATACCCTGTGCCTGATACCCCCAGAATTGTGCGATCGGCTTGCCGACTACCGTCTTTGCCACGATGGAGCTTCCGGAATAGCCATAGAGCGCATCTCCTTCCGAATTCAGGGACAGCACTTTGTTGATATTATGAGAGGCGGTGAAATTGGTCTTCCAGGAGAAGCTCCGGGTATTTATATTAACAGTGTTGATGCCCAGGTCTATCCCGCTATTGCTGACAGAGCCCACATTTTCAACGGGCGCCGCCAATGCCCCGGGTGAGTAACCTGTGGAGGGTACCGTACCGGAATATAAAGGCAGGGGTACGCTTAACAGCAGGCCATCGGTCCTGCGGTAGTAATAGTCCAGGGAAAATTCTATTCTCCTGTTGGCGATATTCCCATCCAATCCTATATTAAAGGATTTGGTCCTCTCCCATTTTACGTTGGCATTCGGCAAATTGGCAGTTAACTGGGAATAGCCTGAAAGACCTGTGGCTACAGTGTTCAGGGTAGCTCCATAAGTGTAGTTGCCGATGTTCTGATTATTCGTCAGTCCATATTCTAAGCGGATCTTCAGGTCGTTGACGGCCGTAACATTCTTCATGAACCCCTCACTGCTCAGTCTCCACGCCAGGGCGCCCGAATAGGTGGTCACCCATCTGTTGGCAGGTGCGAATTTGGAAGAGCCGTCATCGCGCACATTGACGGTAAGGAGATATTTATCGTTGTAGGTTAAATTAATACGCCCGAAAAAAGATTCCTGGGAGCTTTGCTGTTTGTCCCCCGAGTTGGTAGCCGTGGTGGCGTCCCCGCTGCTGATCGCCTGCACATTATTGGAAGGGAAATTCTTCCGGCTGGCGATTACATTGCTAAAGGTGCTCACCTGCGCCTCATGGCCCAAGAGGGCATTCAGATAATATTTCCTGCCGAACAAATGGGAATAGGTAAGATAGCTTCTGATCGTTGTATAAAAGCTCTGGGCTGTCTGATAGGTGGCGGAATTTACTGTATTCACGATCTGTCCCATCGTGTAGGTAGGCGTAAACTGGTCCTGGGTGCCGAAGTCAAAGCTTCCCGATACTTCATTGCGTAAGCTCAGGTCCGGAGTAAACAAGATCTCTGCATACGCATTTCCGAATAGCTGGTAGCGCTTCTTCTGATTTTTTATAATGCTCGCGAGCGCGTAGGGGTTCAGCGCATAGGCGCCGTAAATATTCGGGTCATTACCTCCCCAGCTGCCATTGGCGTTCTTTACCTCTACGTCCGGTGTTTGGGTCAATGCAGTGGCGATGACGCTGGAGCTGGTGGCGTTCACCCCCTCGACGACATTCGCCAGTTGGAGGCTGGTACCGACTTTCAGCCAATCCGTCGTTTTGTTGTCTAAGTTTAACCGGACGGAGTATCTTTTGAAATCGGAGCCCAGGGCAATCCCCTGCTGGTCGAAATAGGTGCCGGAAAGAAGGTATTGGGTTCTGGCATCACCCCCGCTGATGGAGATGGAGTGATTCTGCATGGGGGCCTTCCTGAATAGGGCTTTTTGCCAGTTGGTGCCTTCACCCAAATATTGCGGGTTGGCAAATTCGGGCCGAAGGTCATATCCTATGATGGCGCTTTTTTCATTCATGAACGTGGCGTAGTCACGCAAGTTCATGGTCGGGTAATATTTGGTCAGTTCCTGGTTGCCGGAATAAAAATCATAGCTGACCCTGGGTGGTCCGACCTGGCCGCGTTTGGTCGTAATGACGATAACGCCGTTGGTGGCCTGGGAGCCATAGATGGCTGTTGCCGAAGCGTCTTTCAGTACATCTATGGAGGCTATCTCGGAGGGGTTGATGCTGGATAAAGGGTTGGTGCCGGTGCCATCGGTGCTGCCATCGATCGCCGGGCTTCCTACGATCACACCATCGATCACATAGAGGGGGGGATTGTTACTGAAGGAGGACAGTCCCCGGATCTGAACGGAAACGCCGCCTCCTGGCTGACCTGAAACCTGCTGTACGATGACGCCGGCCACTTTTCCCTGCAGCGCCTGGTCGACGGTGACCGGTTGTGACTTTCTGATCTCGTCGCCGGAGACAGAGGAAATGGCCCCTGTGAGATCTTTACGCCTGGCCCTGCCATAGCCGATGACTACGACATCATTCAGCTTGTTCCCGTCGGTCTCTTCAATCCTTATATCGATGACGGTCTTTTTGCCGACGGCTATTTCTCTGGGAGCATAACCTACAAAGGATACGACCAGTATTTCTTTTTCATTGGCGTAGATGGAATATTGTCCATTTTTATCGGTTTGGACACCCCTGTTGGTGCCCTTGACGACAATACTTACGCCCGCCATGGGCTTATAGTCCGGGCTGGCCAGTATCGTACCGGTAATTTGGGGGGGAGTTGGCTGTGGCGTTTGCGCCATGCCGGCGTTCGTAAGGAGAAGTACATAAAGAATGCACCGTAGCAAATTCTTTATCACCCTTTTAGGGTTGTCTTTTTTCATATGCAATCGTTTTTGTTTTTGAATGATTGTTTTGGTTATAATCGTCTTGAAAAGGGGTCTAAAACTGTTACCCGGGTCCGAAGAACCTGTTTATTCACACTATTTCCCCCAAGGATTATTATTCGGATGTTAAGGTGATACTGGTAGCAGCTAACCCTTCGGCCGTTGCCGTTAATTGTATCCTGCCCGCCTTCCCTTTTGATTGGATCACGGCTAAGCACATGCCATGGAAGGCCTTATGCTCATTGGTTTTGAAAGATTCCATGCTTGTTTCACTCCCATTATCGGTTGCGATCACGGCGCCTTCCCCATTTGCAGTAAACCGGATAAGGTTATCGGCTTCCGGAACCGGATTCCCCGCTGCATCAACGATCTTTGCCGTAATAAAAGAAAGATCCTTCCCATCCGCTGTGATAAGGCCCCTGTCGGCTTTTAGAATGATCCCGGCAGGTTTACCCGCTGTTTTGATCTCACTGGTTAATACTGTTTTCCCGTTTTTCCGGGAGATGGCCGTAAGCGTTCCCGGTTCATAGATAACACGCCAGCTTATATGCAGCTCATCGCCTTCTTTCCTTTTCACGCCAAGGGATTTGCCATTTAAAGATAATTCCACTTCGTCCGCATTGTTATAATAGGCCCATACATCCACCGTATCCCCCTTTACCCAGTTCCAGTGCGGGAAAATATGAAGGACCGGCCGATCGGTCCATTCGCTTTGATACATATAATATTCATCCTTGGGGAAGCCAGCCAGGTCGATGATCCCGAAATAAGAGCTGCGGGCAGGCCATGGATAAGGCGTCGGCTCGCCAATATAATCGAAACCGGTCCATATGAACTGGCCCGAGAGAAACTTGTATTTCTTTATGACCTTCCAGGTCTCTTCATGCGTGGAGCCCCAGGGCGCCGAGACATTGTCATAAGCGGAACAGGTGAAATCAGCATTTCCATGTTCAAGGGGTAGATCCCATTTCTTAGGCCATCGGCGTATGCTATCGGATGGCATATCATAATGACCCCGCGTTTCCAGGGCAGAAACAGTCTCCGTACCAATGAATTTTTTTCCGGGGAATTTTTGGGGAAAGTCCGGAAACTCTTTCTGGTCATAGTTATAACCGACAAGGTCCAAAGCGCCTGACCGGAGGATGCCGTCAGAGGCCGGATCGTGATTGTTGAGCGCAGACGTGATGGGCCTTGTGGTATCCAATGACCGTACAATATTTCTGAGCTCTTTTGCAATAATGTCTGCACTGCTGTCCTTATTCCATTGTTCGGGTATTTCATTGCCAATGCTCCAGATAAGAACAGAAGGATGATTCCTGTCGCGCAAGACCTGATCTTCCAGGTCTTTTTTATGCCATTCGTCCCAATCCAGGTGATAATCATATTTCGTCTTTTCCTTCTTCCACATATCAAAGGCTTCGTCCATTACAATGAACCCCATTTTATCACAGAGATCCAATAATTCCGGAGCAGGCGGATTATGCGAGGTGCGGATACCATTGCATCCCATCGCTTTCAATATTTCCAACTGCCTTTGTAATGCCCGCGTATTGATGGCCGCACCCAGGCAACCCAGATCATGGTGATCGCAGACGCCATTGATCTTTATAGGTTTGCCATTCAGCAAAAGGCCTTTAGCCGTATCGAATGCAAAAGAACGTATGCCGATAGGGGTCCTGTAATTATCTACGATATGACCATTGCTGATCACGGCTGTCACTGCCTGGTACAAATAGGGATCATCCACCGACCAGCAATGAGGGGCCGGTATATTTATCTTTTGCCCTGTTGCGGTGGTTTCGCTGGCCCTTATATTTATTCCTGAAGAGGCAGACCCGACCGGAGCGCCGGAGGCATCATATACGGTCGTTCTCAAAACGAGCTTCTTGTCCTGCAGGGCGGTATTGTTTAGTTGTATGCTTATCGCTACCGTGGCAGCCTGCGCATTCACCTCCGGGGTAGTAATATAGGTTCCCCAATGATCGACGAATATTTTGCCGGTGGTCACGAGCCATACATTCCGGTAGATGCCCGAGCCGGAATACCAACGCGAATTGGGTTGTTGCGAGTTATCCACCCTGACGGCAATCGTATTCATTTCGTTGCCATATTTCAGGTAAGGGGTCAGGTCGTACCTGAATGAAATATAACCATTGGGCCGCATGCCAAGGGAATGCCCGTTGATCCAGACCTCACTCTTGCGGTACACCCCATCAAAATCAATGAATATATTTTTATCCCCCTGGGATGCAGGAACCCGGAATGTTTTACGGTACCAGCCTATGCCGCCGGGCAGGGCCCCCCCTCCGGTTCCGGCAGGGTTGTCCTTGTCAAACTTCCCTTCGATACTCCAGTCGTGAGGAAGATCCAGATCCCGCCAACCCTTATCGTTGAAGGAGGTTTTCTGAGCGTTGGCTGTGTCTCCCAAACGGAACTTCCACTCTTTGTTAAAGGATAGTATGATCCTGTTTGCTGATGAGTTTTCGGCTAATGATTGCGCGTAAAGTACCCCGACAGGCGGTAAAAAGAACAAAAGAAGGCAGGCCGACCTGATCTGTTGCCTCAATAGGATTTTTTGCAACATGCCCGTTAAACCAAAGCAGCGGATACTTTTCATAATAGTTTTTTGCAATCGGTTAAAATGAATGCTTAAAATTAGGCGGGATGAAGGAAAACCATGGGAGCAGAACTCGCTTATATAGGTATCAAAATGTTCTGGAGAGCGGTACGATTCTGTTATTTAGAGGGTATAAAACTGTTATTCGCCCCCTTTCTTCCATTTTTCAGCCTGGTAGGCGGAAGGGAGCATATCATATTCCTCTTTAAAATACCGGGCAAAATATTTCGGGTTGTTAAAGCCTACCATATAGGCGATCTCGGCGATATTATGGTGGGTTTTTTCCAGGAGTTGAGCGGATCTTTTTAGCCGGATGGAGCGGATGAACTCTATGGGCGTTTTACCGGTAAGCGCCACTATTCTCTTGTACAGGCTGGTCCGGCTCAGGTGCAGTTCCTGGCACCATTCTTCCACCGAGAAATCCGGGTTGGCCATATTGGCCTCGATCACCGTTACAGCTGTTTTAATAAAATCCTCATCCCGGTCGGAGGTATCGGCTTCTATATCGCCGGGATCGATCTCTACCCGCTTTTGATAGGTCTTTTTGACAGTTTCTTTATACTCCAGCAAATTTTTGATCCGGTAGACGAGGATTTCGAAATTGAAAGGTTTGGTGATATAGTCGTTCGGACCTGTTTCCAGGGCCCTCAATTGATCCTGCTCTCCTGTCAGGGCTGTAAGGAGGATGACGGGAATATGACGGGTCCTGGGATCGGCTTTTATTTTCCGGCATAATTCCACCCCGTCCATAATGGGCATGCTGACATCGCTGACCACCAGATCCGGGTGCGCCGAGAGGCTTTTTTGCCAGCCTTCCTTCCCATTTGCCGCTTCGATGATATGGAAAAGCCCTTTCAAATTGTCTTTCAGGTAGAACCTGAAATCTTCGTTGTCCTCGATCAGTAGGACCGTCAATCTCTTGCTCCTGCTTTTGCCGGCCGGATCGGCTGCCTCCACGCCATTCGCACCATCCGCAAAATCAACCCCGTCGGCAGCATCCGCTCCATCCACAACTTCCGCACCATCTCTTTCCGGATCCCCGGCTTCCAACCGGGCTTGGGCGGAGTTGATCCCCTCTCCTGCAGGCAGGTCCGTCATTTCGGTGACCGGTAATAACACGGTGAAACAGCTACCCCGGTCCACTTCGCTTTCCACCTTGATGCTGCCTCCGTGCATTTCCACCAACTCCCGGGTAATGGCCAGGCCAATCCCACTGCCCTGGTTCAGGATATCCACCGGCATGGTATGCTGGATGAAGGGCTCAAATATTTTTTGGTGCATGTCCGCCGGGATCCCGATACCCGTATCCCGCACGCTTATTTTCAATAACACATCCGGGCCTTCTCTGTCCGCAATATCCACTTCCACCTTGATCTTTCCGTTCTCCGGCGTGAATTTAAAAGCATTGGACAGGAGATTGAATAGGATCCGCTCCATTTTATCCGGGTCATAGGATGCCTGCAGCCGATCGATGCCTTCCCGATAACTCAAATCAATATTCTTTCTTTCGGCCAGATCCAGGAAAGAACAAGAGGTCTCTTTAATGAATTGCACGATGTCACCGGGGACTCTGTTCAAGGTAAGCTCGTTCACTTCCATTTTCCTGAAATCGAGCAATTGATTCACCAGGTGGAGAAGCCTTTTGGCATTCCGCTGAATGAGCTGGAACTGGCTCCTGGCATAATTATCTTCGGCGCTTTTGACGAGCTTGTCCACCGGCGCCAGGATCAGCGACAAGGGAGTCCTGAACTCATGGCTGACATTCGTCAGGAACTTGATCTTCATCCTGTCCAGTTCATGCAGTCGCAGAGCCTCCTCTCTTTCCTGGGACAGGGCAAAGCGGGCCTTGGCACGCCGTATGATCAACAGCCTGGCAAAATAAAGGATGGTAATTCCTAACAGCACATATAAGAAATAAGCCCAGGGGGTCTTCCAGAAAGGGGGCAACACGATAATTTTTATGGCTGCCCCTTTTTCATTCCATACCCCATCATTATTAGATGCCTTTACACGAAAAATATATTCACCCGGATCAAGATTGGTATAGGTAGCCTTGCGGGCCTTCCCATCCGTCATCACCCAATCCTTATTGAACCCTTGCAGCAGGTAGGCGTACTTATTCTTTTTTGTATTGGTGAAACTAAGAGCGGCAAACTCCAGGGAAATATCATTTTCATAGTAGGTAAGTACTAATTTATCGGTTTCAGTAATGGTGCTCTTCAGGATCGTGTTCCCTTTCCATTTTTCTCCTGCTCCGATATTTTTATTGAATAATTGAAAGTCGGTCAATACGACAGGAGGGGCCTGGTCATTTTTCCTGATATCGGAAGGCTTAAATAGATTAAAGCCATTAGCCCCCCCGAAGATCAATTCCCCTTCCCGGGTCTTCAGCGATGCATTCTCATTAAATGCCTGCCCTTGCAGCCCATCGTACTCATCATAATTCGTGCAATGGATAGCGATCTTACCTGCATCTTCAGTTAAGACAATCTTCGAAACCCCGTTGGGTGTACTTACCCATAAATTATATTCATTGTCTTCCTGGATATTGAGGATGGCATTATCGGGCAGGCCATCCTTTACGAGGAAGGTCCGGAAAGTATCGGTACCCGGAGTCATTACATTGAGACCATGCGGGGTGGCCACCCACATATTGTCTTTGTGATCCCTGCACAGGTCATTGACATTATTATAGCTAAGCCTGCTGTCCACATCGATATAATGAGTGAACTTGCCGGTGCGCTTCCGGAGTACGTCAATGCCGAAAGCAGTACCTATCCAAAGATCGCCGGCTGTGTCTTCCGCTAAGGAGGATATATAAGCAGCGTGAACGGAAAAAGGTACAGACGGATTATTATGATAAAAACCCTTTTTTCCCCTGTCAAACCGGTCCAGCCCCCCGAACATGGTGCCCACCCAAAGATTCCCGTCCGAATCCTCCAGGATAGTACTTACCCTGTTGTCTGAAAGGCTGGTGGTTATCGCATCATTATGCCGGTAGTGTGTAAACCGTTGCCCGTCATAGCAATCCAGCCCCCCCAGGTAGGTGCCGATCCATACTATCCCCTGTCGATCGACATAAAGGCCTACAATGATATCGTTGGTGAGGCTGTTCGGATCACCCGCCTCATGCCGGTACCGGGTATAAATGTTCCTCTTCCGGTCGAAATAGATCAAACCCCCTCCGTTCGTCCCTATCCATAAATTCCCCTTCTTATCCTCCGCAAAACGGTTGACATCATCGTAGGGAAGGCTATTCGGCTGTGCCGGCTGCTTACGGAAAAGGGGGAACCGGATGATGTTCTCATGGTAATAATTAACCCCTTTTTTATAGGACCCCAACCAGATGATCCCAAAATCATCCTTATAAAGAGTATTGACACTATTATCGGCAAGGCTTCTTTCTTCTTCCGAATTCAACAGGTAGCGGACCGTCGGGCGCGCCTTATCCAGCACAGTCACCCCGCCATGGTCCGTAGCGATCCATATCAATCCCTTATCATCCTGAACAACATCATTTACCAGGTTGCTGCTCAATCTCAGCTCCCCGGAATCTTTGGAAAAATGTCCGAGGGTATTGGCTCGGGGATCATACTTATAAAGGCCGTACAAATTTCCCGGCTGATATAACCAGAAATCGCTTTGGTTGTCTATATACACTAAATATCCATACTTGACCCCGGGATTTTGCTTTTGTAAAATATCCGTACGGAACAATACCTTGCCTTGTCCGACATCCAGCTTTTCCAGGATCCCATTGTTATGAACCAGCCACAAATAACCGTTGGAATCCCGCCCGGCAGTCCTGACGGGATTGTTCAGCAGGCTTTGCGCAGCAACGCCCGGCCTTATCCCCCGGGGCGCTTTCCCCGGCGTATACACATAGACCCCCGAATCCGCGTATACAAACCAAAACGAGCCCTTTGTTTTCAGGATCGTGACCAACTTTTGCTCAGGCAGGTGAATGGAGCGGAGAAAATCCCCCGGGCGGCGGTCGAACCGCTCCGTTGCAGGGTCATAAATATTGATAGTACTAATGGTAAAGACCCACAACCTTTCTCCGGGTCCTTCGCAGAGACAGCTGATATTGTCATTAATAAGAGAAAGGGAGTCCTGGTCATTATGCCGGAAAACCTTACAGGTATAGCCGTCATACCTCGTCAGGCCGGACTGCGTACCAAACCACATGAATCCGCGCCGGTCCTTGTAAATGGTATTTACCTGGTTGTTGGATAAGCCATCCCGTATATCCAGCTTGGAAAAGGGGTACTCATTGACCTGGCCCAGGCAGCATGAAACAGTTAGTAGCAGGGCAAGCAATATAGTAGTTACTGAGAAATTCATCGCCCCCAAATATAAACAATCGTACCAATCATTTAATCAGGCTATGATAGACCTTTTTGTAGAAAAATCAGGAGAAATTAACATTCTATACCCTTGAAATACCAGAGTAGCACCCTGACGGGTTTTACAGCTACGGCCCAGGAGCTATATGCAGGCGCAAACTATCATCCCCACGATTCAAACATAGACCAATGGAAATCAGCAGTACCCCAACCATTTCACCCTGGCCACCTATGAACCGGAATTCATAGAGGTCAGGAAGTAGAGGATTCCTCCTGCTTTCAATCCGTCTTCTCAAGAGTAAAAATGTCTTCGACAGACTTATTAAAAACCTTCGCAATTTTTAAAGCTAAAACGGTGGATGGAACATATTTATTTGCTTCCATTGCATTGATTGTTTGCCTGCTGACCGACACTTTATTTGCCAGTTCCTCTTGTGTCAGACCTTTAATAGCTCGTTCGACTTTAATATTATTTTTCATCTGACACTATTTTAGCATTTCTGTACAAAATGTAATTAAATCTCACAATGAAAATTATCGGAATGGTAAACATATTGTATATCACGACTGTGAGAAAAGCTGTGCCATAGATAAAGACAACGGCCAAAAGCAATAAAATATAATTAACCTTTACAGCCCAAAGCAAAGACGACAATCTAAGCTTTTCAATAAACTCATCCTCTCTTTTTTCCTTTGAAATCCCTACAAACATCGCCCCGACAATAAATAGTATCCCTACGACTGTATTCGTTATATCAGTTTCAATGAAACTAAAAGGTTTACTCTCACCCAAAAAACCACCTGGAAATATCGCAAACACTTTGGCATTAAGCCAGTTTGTTTCAAAGCCTTTAAAACTTAAAATAATTCCAATAATAGTTGCAGGTATCAAAAGACACCAACCAATAAATTTATACTTGTTTGGTAATAATAATCCGGTTGCCATGGTTTTATTGTTTTTACAAATGTAAAGTAAATTTTACATAATGACAAGTATGCTTTACTTTTTGTAAGAAATATTTAACAAATTGAGTGAAAAAAGCCGCCTCAATTATTTTTGAGACGGCCTCTTGCTACTAAACTACTACACACATGAGAACTTTAACGATATAAAATGTTACTATTAAGCATTCATAACCTGAAGAAATTTATTCGCCGAATATTTCCTTAAGTTTTTTATCAAAATCATTGGTGTCGCCAACATAGCGGGCAATAATCCTCCCTTCTTTGTCTAATAGGATTTTAGTGGGCAAAGCAGTTATGCCATAGGCTTTCATGGCATCGAACTTATCGGCATCTTCATTATTCAACACTTGTAACCAGGGCAGGCTATCTTTTTCAATGGCTTCTATCCACACTTTGCGATTTTCCTCCGGCGTTTTCCTAAACTCCTCTGCAATACCTATAATTTCAAGTCCTTTGTTTTTATATTTCGCATATAACTCTTTTAGATGTGGATGTGATGCCCGGCAGGAGCCACACCAGCTTCCCCAGAAATCTATCAGTACATAGCTGCCTTTTAAGGTTTGCAGGTTTACAGGATTGCCATTGACATCTTTCTTGTTGATCGGAATGGCTGACTTACCTACAGCGCTTGCATCCATAGCGTTAATTTTATCAACAATGCTTTTAGAAAACGAGCTGGTTTTATATACATCACTCAATTGAGCATATTCCGCCTTCAAGTCTTCCAGGCTCAGGGAGTTCACCATTTCGGAAAGAAAATACATGCTTACCAGGGATTGCGGGTTGCTCTTAATAAATTCTTTCCGGAGTTTTTCGTCTTTCTCCTTATTGAGAACGCACAGTTTGGAAAGAGTTTTAAATACGATTGAATCATCTCCCTTTTTGAAATTATCATACACTTTTTTTTGTGCTACCCAGCTTTCATGTATAAGCCTGGCCTGTTCCGGTTTAATGGCTGCCCATTCCTTATTGGCTTCCCCCCCGGTGACGGCTGCCATATAAATGGTGTTGGCCTCACCAGTAATCCTGATATCTTCATTTGCCCAAAAAAACTCAAGCGCCGGGCCTGGTATTAACCCTTTTACAAGTTGTATGCCTAATGCGGGATTGTTCCGCATATTCAAACTTGCCAATACCGTCTCATCCGTTTTCTTTCCTCTAAAAATAGCCCAACCATTTTCGATGGTATAGTTGGTGTCAATTACATATTGATTACCCGCAGGATAAAAAAGAACCAGCTTATAATCGTTGGGGTTTTCGAGCTTTACTTTTACCGAATATTCCTGCTGGGAATAGCATACTGTCAAATTGCATATACACAACAGGGCGAAAATTATTTTTTTCATTTCTTGTTTTTGCCTTGAACAATAATAGTTGCCGATAAAAATTAAGGATTATTCTCCATGCCCGGGTTCTGATCGATTACTTTTTGCGGGAATCGTAATACAAACCGTGCAGGTTTTAAAGTGTAAGTATTCGTAATACTGCCGGTAGCCGAATAAAGATTGTGTGTATAGGTCGCTCCCGTAAATAAGGGATCCACGGAAAGCCTTCTCATGTCAAACCAACGAAACCCCTGTACGGCAAACTCCCTGACCCGTTCGTTAAAGATGAAGTTAAGCAGTGTCGTCTCCTGACTGGCCGTCGTATCCGGCACCGGGGCATCCGCCGCCGGCATTCTGTTTACCCGCAAGGTCTCGACATCTGCCTTGGCCCCGCTTAGATCATTTAGCCGGGCCTTGCACTCTGCCCGTAGCAGGTACAGATCCGGGAGAATTACACCATTCTGCACTTCTATGGGACCGATCCTCCTCTTCAGACCGGCAGGATAATTGGACCCGAAAAACGCATTGGGGGCATAGAAATTGAGCCGTAGATCCGATGAACCAAATAAACTAACGGTGGCGGAATTAATAACGATTTCGTTATTGACAAATGTCCAGGTATCAAATGCCTGCCTGGCGTATAAATTCTCCTGGTTGCTGATAGTCGCAGGATAAGCAGGCCCAAAAAATCCTATCGGCAGAAAAGCGCCGCCTGTAGCAAAAGTTTTATTATAATCATATAAACTAATGGGGACGCTGTTGCCGGCCAGATCGGTGAACGAGGCATTGAGCAACGGCAGCGCCAGGTCAAACTTACCCATGAACATATAGACCTTGGCCAAAAGACCTTCGGCGGCAGCTTTGGACATACGTATCCGGTAAGTCATCTGTGTGGGCAGAGCCGGGATCGCCGCCGTCAGGTCCGACACGATAAAATCATATACATCTTTTACAGAAGCCCGTACAAATTTAGTGGTGGTTACATCCGCAACCGTTACGATCGGATAACCCGGGTCCGTGGCGGCTGTAGCCTCCGTATACGGCTTGCCATAATAATTGATCAGTAAAAAATAAGTCCAGGCCCGCCCGGCCATGGCTTCGGCCTGAAGGGATTTCTTTTGCTGATCGGTGCCATTTGTAGCTGTACTTATCTCATTTATAATGACATTGTATGTATAGATATTCTGCATCGGAATGGTCATTTCCTTAGCATCCTGGCCGGGATCATACACCACATCGTCCCAACGAAAAAGCCGTTGTGTTCGCACATCCGTTCCTGTGAAATAGGGATCTGCCGCCGCTATTTCATCCCCCATCACCATCTGTGCATTGGGGTCTACATTGAGCAGCGTTAAATTATTAAGCAACAGGTCATAATCCGACACTTTCTGAGCAATCAGCTTCCCCTTTGGCGTCACCTCCAGGAAACTTTTTTTACAGGAGAGCAGGCCCATTACCAGGAGCAGGGAAACGCCTGCCAGGCTTATATATTTATGTATTTGTTTCATGTTGTGGCTGAATTTAGAATTTAACATTTACGCCAAAAGTGATAGTCCGCTGATTGGCAATCATCGTCCTGGTACCATAATAAGCCTGCTGATATTCCGGATCGATACCATTTTTATTGGCTTTCCATAGCATCAGGTTCGACAACTGAGCGCGGAAAGATATTTTATCCGCCTTTAACTTTCCGACAAGGGACTGGGGCAAACTATAAGACAACGTGATATCACGCAGCTTGATATAGGAGGCGCTGACCACATTGATATCCCCAAAAGTATAATAGCCGGTGTTGCGTCGTGTAGTGCTGACAGAAGAACTCGCGACATAAGAAGGTACATTGGTCACTGATTCATCCCCCGCCTTCTTCCACCGGTTGGCAAAATCTGCAGGAAGGTTACCTGTCATAAACCCTCCATAACTGACGTTAGAGCCGGCTATCCTGCCGGTGTAAAAGGTATTTACATCCCTCCTCATCACGTTCCCAAGATTAATGACGGTATTCACACTTAAGCCAAAGTTCCTGTAGCTAAAGAGATTGGACATCCCCCCGCTCCAGACAGGCTGGTAAGTCCCCATAAACTTAATATCGGCCAGGCCAGCGGCATTGGGCTTTTTAGTGAGGGTCTTGTCGGCCAGCCGGATCTGCGGATCCCCCATATTATCCAGCCCGGCAAACCGGTAGGCAAAAACAGCAAATGCCGGATAACCTTCTAAATATTGCGAAGTTACTTTTCCATCGCCCGTAGTAATCGCGGAATTGCCTTTGAAACTGGTAATGGTATTTTTATTATAGGCTATATTGAACAGGGTGCTCCACCTGAAATCCCTGCTGGAAATATTGACTGAATTCAGGCTGATCTCGATCCCCTTATTCTCTAAATCACCCAGGTTGCCAATGATGGCGCTGTATCCCGTAAAACTATTGGTAGGTACATTGCCCAGCAAACCACTGGTTTTTTTCTGGTACAGGTCTACAGACCCGCTCAACCGGTCCTTCAGCACGGCAAAATCCACCCCGATATTCATGGTGGCGGTACGCTCCCAGGTCAATTTACTATTAGCCGGTGTATTAATATTCAAGCCTAAACCACCAGGCAGATTTGGGTTGCTGGATGCGGCAAGGATATTGTAGGACGCCGCTATGCCAGGGACCGGCGAATTACCGGTAATACCATAGGTAGCTCTCAGGGCAAGGTTGTTGATCCAGTTGATGCCTTTCAGGAAGGCCTCATCACCCAATATCCATTTTCCGCCGGCGCTCCATACCGGTTTATTTTGCGCCGACTGATCCAACCCAAAGAGGTTACTCCTGTCTGCACGAAGGCTGGCATTGACAATGTACTTTTGCCGATAGGTATAAGCCAGGTTGGAAAAATAAGAGGTGAACCGGGTCCGGGTTTCGGATTGTACAAAGGAATTATTGGATAGTGTACTTTTCCCGGAGCTGTTGGCCATCACCGGATTGGTGATCCCGGGTGAGCCCAGCGTGGCATAGTTAATGGATGAGGATGTTTCCAGCAGCTCATTGTATCCGAATACCATACTGGAATTGGTAACGGTCAATTGTTCCTGTGCCTCCTGCCCCGCCAGAACACTCAACTGATGGAGATTGTTGTTCCATGCCTTATTGTAAGTCAACATATTCCTTACAGTCCAATACCCCTGGTTCACATTCGAAACGGAATAATTGCCCCCCGTGGTGGGCAGGTAATACACCGGTGTCGAACCCACGGTAGGGGCAACGGTGAACTGCACCACCTGACTCCTTACCAGGTAGCTGGCCGCATCATCATAGCTCTGCGTTTTCCCGCTGTTTTTCACATAGCCATAGGTTCCTTCGAACTTCAGTCCCTCCAGCAATTTGACGCTGACCCCCAGGATATTCCTGCTGAAAAGCGTATTGCTTTTAGTATAGCCATAGTTCCTCTCATCCAGTGGATTATAATCCAGGTTGATCTGGCTGCGATTCTGATAATCAGCCCTTGTTTCATCACTCAGGTATTGCATGTATGGCATCGAAATGCTATTGCCATTCGCATCCTTAAACAATTGGTAAGGCAGGAACTGGTTATTGATAGTAATGTTCCTTTTAGCGCTGGTAACTGTATTGTTCAGGTCCGTGATCAGATTAAGCTGGATACGCCTACCTAGATTAAAATCCTGTCTCAGGTTAATTTTATAAGCGTTGTTGGCTTCCCCCGGACGGTTACTTTGAGCGTCGGTATATGCCATCGATCCATAGAACGAATGAACTTTTCCCCCTCCGGACAGGGACAGGGTATGATTCATCAGAACGGCATTGCGGTACCAGAGATCTTTTATCTGCTGCGAATTGTCAATACCGGCCAAACTATCCAGGCTCTTGTTGGCCTGGGCCGCAGTGGTCAATCCCCTGAATTGATTGTATAAGATCCTTTCGTGAGGCGCCACGCCTACCGAGGCGAGATTGCCGGCATAGCTTGAAATAGTTGACCAGGGATTAATGGTCATATAGGTACTATCGATCACTTCCCGGGCGGCTTGGATAAACTGTTGGCTGTTTAAAGTCCGGATATAATGCAGGTCAGGCTTACCCTGGAAATTGACAAAGGCGTCGTAGCTGATCTTCAATTTATCCCCCTGGGTCCCCTTTTTAGTGACGATGACAATTACCCCATTGGCAGCCCTTGCTCCCCAGATAGAAGCAGCGGTAGCATCCCGAAGCACCGTAATATCGGCCACATCCTGCGGGTTAACAGAAGATACATCATCCAGTGGAATCCCATCTACCACAAAAAGAGGGCTCCTGTTGGTCCCGAGATAACTATTCGGGTTACTCAGATCATTCGGATTGACAACACCGACGGTGGTTAACCCCCTGATCAAAAAGGGATTTAGACTGGATCCCGGCGCATTATTGACCACCAATCCGGGGACAAGCCCGTCCAAACGCTGAAGAATATTCATGCTCCCCGACCGGTCCTGTATCACCTTCATATCCGGCTTGGCGAAGGAACCGGCGCTTCTTTCCTTGGACAAGGTCTGATATCCCGTATTCACCGTCACCGTAACATCTCCCAACGCAATCACCTTTGCCTTCAGATTAATCGATAACTCCGTCTTTCCTGCCACCCTTAGCTCCAGGGTCTCCGTATTGACACTCGCAAATTCGAGTATAGCCTCTTTATCCACACTCTTTAGGAAGAATTCTCCTTTATCGTTGGTAATGGCTCCTTTGTTGCTTCCTTTTGGCATTACGACTACACCTGCCAGGGGGTTGCCGGTTTCATCCTTTACAACGCCATGTACGGCAATCAGTGGGAGCCGGGTAGTATCCCCCGGGGGCAGGGTGGGGGAGGGCTCTATCAGGCGGAGGACAATAGCTTTCCCAACAATGGAATAAGTCAGCGGCTGGCCCTTAAAACAGGCATCCAGCGCAGATAACAAGGGTTCCTCCCGGACCTCGACCGTTACATTCTTTGCCATTGCCAGCCAGGACTGGTCAAAGAAAAAAACATAGCCCGTTTGCTTTTTTATTTCGATAAACACCTTTCCCAGCGGGACATTCTTCTCCGATAGGGTGACCTTTTGAGCAAACCCGGCAGCACTCACCTGGAGACAGACTGCCAGTAACAGAATTGCAGTTAACTTCATAACGCGCAATGTTTTGGTAATCCCCCTTTCCGGAGGGATAAAAAGAGCCTTAAAATCCATAACTTTGTTTTGGTTTGGGTTAAACAATAAGCAGTCTCGCAAACGATTGTATTAATGCCTGCCTTTGCTAAAGCTTCGGCGGGCAAGGATTGACCCGAACGACTCGCCGGAGGTGGTACCAAGCACTTCCGGTTTTTGTTTTGGATCAACCGCTATATCGATCATACGCCCGAACTTGCCAGGAATCAGGGCATGACAATAATCTTCTTTCCTTCTATCTGGAAATGGACCTTGCTCAATTCCAGTATCTTCAACACATCCGAGGCATTACTGCTGCGCGGTATTTCACCGCCGAACTGCCTGGGAACAATAGCTCCTTTATACTCTATGGCTACATCGTACCACCTGGCTACCTGCCGCATCACATCCTCCAGGCTGGAATTACTAAAATGGAACAACCCATTCTTCCAGGCAATGGCTTCCTCCACATCCGCATCGTTCTCCACCGTTATTGCCCCCCCTTTGCTTAGGCGGGACTGTTGCCCCGGCTTCAGGTAGGCAATTGCAGCATCCTTTTTCACTAAGACGGATCCCTCCAGTAAAGTAGTCCGCACCGTAGTCTCATCCTCATAGGCATTCACATTAAAATGAGTGCCCAATACCCTCACTTCCATCCCGTTCACGGCTACAATAAAAGGTATCTTTTCATGTCCCCCTTTAGGGGCTAGGGGGCCCTGTCCACCTTCAGAGGTTAGGGGCGCTACCTCAAAATAGGCTTCTCCGGTGATCTCCACTTTTCTCTCTCTGCCCATAAATGCCGTCGGATAATGAATGGAGGATGCTGCATTCAGCCATACCTTGCTTCCATCGGGTAACATAAGCTGGTATTGCCCCCCTCGGGGCGTAGCCAGTGTGTTGTAAAGAACTTCTGCCGGTTTTTCATCTGTTATGTTATAGGCCAGTTGACCGTTCCCGGTCTTCAGGACCCTTGTATTGCCTTGTTGGGTAAGGATACCATTGGCCGCGCTGTCCAATAGAATGCTGGCGCCATTGGACAAGGTCAGTATGGCTTTATTACCGCCCGGCGCCAGGTCCGGTTGCACAGGGTTATTACCAGGAGTCCGGGCTATTTCGGGGTGCTTTTGCTGCTGTAACCACAAATAAGTAGCGCTGCCCACCAGGAGCACCAGGCAGGCGGCGACGATCCAGTTTCTGCGATAAGGTGTTTCCCGTTCCATTTGAACCACGCGGGCAGGCTTAGAGGCATCCTGGAAGATTCTTTGCAGCATCTCTCTTTTCTGTGTCTCGGCTAATTCCGGGCCTTGCAGGGAGCCCGATTGCAGGGTGGCGGCTACATGCTGCTCCAGCAGCTCCCGGTATTCCCCTGATTGGACCATAATAAACAATTCATCGCGCTCTTCAGGCGTGGCGGCGTCATTCCCATATTTATTCAGCAACTCAACAAAAACTCCGGCATTTGGCATATACATTATTTACAGAAATATCGTAAAAAGATCATCCTCGCGTAACAGGCTTTAAGTAATAGACGAATGAGAGGAAGGAGGCGGAGTACAAGGCGCTAAAATATTTTTTGGGGCCTATCCGGGGCTGGGGCCGACGCCATTGGCTTATTTCCCCATCAATAGTAGTAACAGGTAAATCTCCCCATGCGCTTTCAGGAAGTGACGAATGGAGCCGAGAGCCCTTGCCATATGCGTCTTTACCGTAAGGGGAGATAGGGACAGCCGGACCCCGATTTCTTCATAGGAAAGGCCCTGCTCCTTTGCCAGCTTATAAATACTTTTTTGTTGCGGGGACAGCCCCTTGACGGCTTCCTCCAAAAGATGCTGATATTGGGATTGACGCGCTTTATAGTCTGCGCCGTTCTCCTGGGAAGGCGCCTCCTTTCCCCATCGGTCCCTGGCGGCCGATTCGCTCGCCAGCTTTCTCATATAATCAATGATATAATTTCGGGCGAGGGTTAATAACCAGGTCTTAAAAAAACGGACTTCTCCAAGATCGCCTCGCTTCTGCCAGATTTTCAAGAATACCTCCTGCACAATCTCTTGTGCCTGGGCATGAGACTTCAGGTACCAATAAGCAGTCTTATAGATGCTGTCCTGGTATTGCCCGAACAGGATCGTAAAGGCGCTTTCATTCCCCTCTGCTAACTGCAGGAGCAATTCCTTTTCATCATGTAACGGTTCTATTGGCACGGGGGACATATTCAATTAAATAAAGATACACATAAATATTTTTTCTATTTTTGATAATATATGACAAATGGGCAAACGACCCTTCAATTATTGGGACATGCTACTTTTAAAGTTACCACTCCGGAAGGCAGAATCATTATTGTTGACCCCTGGCTTATAAATAACCCTTATATTCCTGATAGGCTGGAGGTGCAGGAAAAGATTGATCTGCTTCTGATCACCCATGGCCATGAAGACCACTTTGACATCCACATCAAAGAAATAATCAGCAAAACAAAACCAAAAATAATTGCCAATAACATTTGCAGGTGGTATCTGATAGAGCAGGATGTAAATGAAGAATTCTTTGAGCCGATGAACTTAGGCGGCACTTTGGATATTTTGGATGTCAAGGTATCCATGGTAAATGCCTTTCATCATTCTCATGTGTATGTTACGGATAAAACGATAGCCATGCCACATGCGGCCAATGGCTTTGTGATCCGTATGTCAGACGGGACAACGATCTATTTTGCCGGAGATACTTGTGTTTTCGGGGATATGCAGCTGATTTCCGAGATCTATAAACCGAATATTGCGGTGATCCCAATCGCCGATCGCACTACGATGGGGGCTTTAGAAGCTTCTTACGCGGTAAAACTGCTTCGGGTCAAACACGTCATTCCTTTTCATTACGGAACTTTTGCCGGATATGCACAAACGCCGGATGAATTCCTGGCCCTGACAGAACAATATGCTGAAAGCAAGGTTCACATTCTGAAAGCCGGAGAAACAATTCGATGTAATGACCTATAATAGTGTGCCAATTATCAATTATTGTAGAGGCTGCCCTGCTCTTTACAGTTTAAATATTTCTGCGAGTTTTTCATTCAATTCTTCCCCCCGGATATTGGACGCTATGATTTTCCCCTGCGGATCCAGCAAATAATTCTGCGGTATGGCCTGGATGCCATATAGTTTGGCTACGGCATTGTCCCAGAATTTCAAATCGGAAACATGCGTCCAGGTAAGCCCGTCCTTGTGGATAGCAGCCAGCCAGGCATCTTTTTTGCCCGGCTGGTCGAGCGAAACACCCAATACCGTAAACCCTTTCTCATTGTATTTTGCAAAAGCCTTTACCACGTTGGGGTTTTCGGCGCGGCAGGGGCCGCACCAGCTGGCCCAGAAATCGACCAGTACATATTTACCCCTGAAGTCGGAGAGCTTTATCACATTGCCCGCGGTATCGGGCTGTTCAAAATCGGGCGCCGTTTTACCGATGGCGGTTATTTTGCCTGCATTCACTTTATCCATAATGCGTTTCCCATAGCTGGTTGCCTTATAATCGGGCGACAATTTATTGTACAATGCCTCCAGCTTGTCGGCATCAATACCATTGGAAGAGGAAGACAATACATACATCGCTGCAAAGGAATGATTGTTATCGGTGATGAACTGTTCAAGCCTTGCCGCCTCGGCAGGTTTGCCTTCCGCTTTTTTGGCTGCTTCCTTGCCCGCGGCGACATAGGTACTGTATAAATCGTTTTCCGGCGCACCGCTTACTGTGGTAGCAAAAATCGAATCCATGTTCATCTTTACCTGTACAGTGCCGGGTTTTGTCACTAGGATACCCCAGGGGCTGTAGCTGTGCTTTTTCTTTACCTCGGCCTTGCTGTAAAACATATAGCGGTTGGGTTCCCTGTAGGGGGCGGTGATAATAAACTGACCGTTCTGCACCGTGGCGGAATCATGCACGCCGATGGCGCGGTTGTATATCACTACCTCCTCGCCATTGTATGCAGGGTCTACGGTACCTACAAACCGCACCAGCGCCACATCTTTAAATACCTCTGTCAGTTTTTTATCCAGGTCCTCGTGCGCTGAGGCGCCTTCACCGTAGCGGGCGATGATTTTTCCCGAAGGATCGATCAGGACCTGGGTGGGTAGGGAATGGATGCCAAACAGCTCGCTGATATCATTGGTTTTATCATACCCTTTTACTGCATCGTGTTTTAAGCCGCGCAGCACATGCTGCCAGGGAAGCCCATCTTTGGCCACCGCCTTATGCCAGGCGGCTGTATCGCGATCATCGTCGGCAACGCCGATCACTTCAAATCCTTTGTCTTTGTACAATGTATACAATTCTTTTAGGTGCGGGTTTCCCTTACGGCATGGCACACACCAACTGGCCCAGAAATCGACCAATACATATTTGCCCTTAAAGTCAGACAAGTTGATGGGCCTGCCGTTGATATTGGCGGTGTTAAAGTTTTTCGCCATGCTGCCCGGAGATCCTGATTGCAGCTTGGCTATTTCTTCCGCTATCATTTTACCAAAACTGGTTTGCTGTGTGGCGGTTCCTAAGCGGCCATAAAACAATTTTATTGAATCGATGGGCAAGCCATTTACATAAAACCGCAGGTAAAAAGCCGTTACGACAGAAGTAGGGTGCGTTTCGAAATAATGGTAGTTCAGCTTAGCGATGCGTATATTGTAGGGTTCAAACTGGTCATGAATGGCGGCCGCCCTGTATTTAAGGGTATCCAATTCTTTTTCGGGCGCGTTGTTTTTTTTAGCATCCATATAGGCTTTGCCGGCGGCGCCGTAGCTGGCCGAAAGCGGTTCCATTTCTTTCCGGATGGGCTCCTGCGCTTTCAAAAACTGTTCCCATTCTTTTTGCGCAGCAGAACCAGTTAACACAGCATCTTTAATATGTTTACTGTCCACACTCAATTGCATAACAGCCGGTTCCAGGAACAGCTGTGTGCCCTTACCATCGTTCATGCCTGCCTGCTTGGGCTGCAGGTAAGCCAATGTTGGTTCGGTAATGGCTCCTTTAAAAGAAAAGCCGCCATCCTTTACAACACAGCTATCTTTTACCCGCGTATTGCCGGCATCGGTATAACTAAGGTATATGGTATCCCCGGCCTGTCCTTTATACTTACCGTCTAATATAAATCCTCCCGTTGTGCCCTGCGCCGTAGCAGTGTTCAGTAAGCAGGCGGCAATGCCTAGCATGACCATCATTTTTTTCATTTGAAACAGTTTTAATTTTTTTATTTGAATACTGCCTGTAATTTTTCATCCAATGCGGCATGCTTGGTAAAATCGGCGGCCGGAACACCCGGCACGCCTATTTTACGGTTTTCCAGCTCTGTTAGTAGGTTTATTTATTGCGGATTTTGCTTGATGTTTGGATTTTCCGTCAGCACATCATCCGAAATACGCATAATCACTTTTCCCTCTGTAGGATTTACGGTGAGCGCGGGCGAATTAAAAGAGGTGTAATTACGCACCATCGGCAGGCCGTTGCGGAAATAATCAAAGCTACTATGCCCTTCAAATGCCAATTCCAGCCTGCGTTCGGTAAGTATTGCATCAAATAATGCCTGCCCGCTGAGTCCCGAAAGCGCAGCCAGACCCGCCCGGGTATGGATGACATTCAAATCGGTCAGCGCACCTGAATTGTCGTCCTGCTTCACTTTTGCTTCGGCCCGGTTAAGGTATACCTCGGCCAGGCGCAGATAATGCACCGGGGAATAACTATAATAAACACCAACGTACTTATACAAATATTTCATGCAGCCCAGCGTATCCGTATTGTTGTTCGGGTATTTGTCCGTCTTGTAAAAATTCCAGCGGAGATCGCCTGTTGCCAATTGGGATAGAAAATCGGGAGAAGCCTTCGCCTGGCCGGTGCTGTAGCCGATGTTCCCGGTATAAGTGCCGCCAGGCACATTCAATAAGCGGGGCAGGAAACTGTTAACGCCATCATTGTTCATGGCCCAGATGGTTTCCGTATTGGCCTGGTTGTCATTGTTGTAATAATTGGCATAGGCAGTACCCTGCAGCAAGTTGAATCCACCGTTCAGGATGACGGAATCGGCATACTGTTGCGACAGCTTAGCAAAACCAGCATTGGGCGCTGAGAATGTTCCGCTCATATACAGGTACACGCGCGACAGCAAGGCAAACACGGCATACCTGCTTGCATAGCTGTTCACCTTTTTCTGTGAAAACAGCGGGAGGGCATCGTTCAGATCTTGGATGATCTGGTCATAGGTTTGCTTTACCGTGGCCCTGAGCGGTGGTGTAAGGGTAGTAATCGGCTCCAGAATGATGGGGATACCGGGATTGGTTTCCGGGCTTTGATAATAAGGCATTCCATACAGGCGCACCAGGTTAAAGTTGATGACCGATCTTAAAAAAAGGTTTTCTGCCTTGGCCTGCAGGATAGTGGGGTCGGTTTCAGTTGAATCTACATGCTTCAGTACGGTATTCACCCCCAGCAATGCTTGGTAAGAGGCCTGCCAGAAAGCGTTGGAATAACCAAAATCCTTGGAAGACGAATTGGTGAAATTAAAAGCATCCACATCCTGTGCCGCCTGGCTGGAGGTGGAGGTGACATCAATGAATCTGATATTATTGCCCCTATATTCACTGAGGTTAAACCAATACGACTCATACGAAGTCACCGAAGACGGTCCCGACAAATACGCATAATTGCCGATAGTGGCTTTGGTATAGCCATTGGGAGTAAGGAATTGCTGGTCTTCAAAGTTTACATTATTGGGAGACAAAGCGTCCAGTTGTTTATTGCATGATACGGCAGCAGCCAGTATGGCCAGCCCTGCCAGGGACTTTAAAAACCGGTTATATAAAACAGCGTTTTGCATGATGAATTAATTTTGAGTTGATTAAAAACTGAGGCTAATCCCGGCCATGATTCTCCGGGGCATTGCACTGGCAACGCCGGTTCCGCTAAACGAGTTGGAGGTACCACCCACGGTGGCTCCTTCGGGATCGGCCGCGTACAGATCTTTCGATTTTAGCACAAACACGTTGTCGGCACTCAGGTACACCGTAGCCGAAGCGATCCTTACTTTATGCAAAAGCCCTGCAGGCATCTCATACGACAGGCGCACATTGCGCAGGCGTATATAGCTGGCATCCACGTACAGCAGGGAAGAAGCTATATTGGTGGCCCCCCGCGTTAAAAAAGCGCTATTGCCGCGCGCGTCAACATCGTAAAAATTCGGGTAATTTGCGGACTTATCGCCCGGGCCTTTCCAGAAACGAATAGCCCCGTTTGGCTGGGGCAGGGTGAAGCCGCTTTGCCAGGAGGTAGGATCCAAAAAGCTGCGTACGCCATTATTCATGATTTTGTTGCCATACACGAAGTTGAAGAGCATGCTCAATGAAATGCCCTTGTAACGAAACGTATTGGTAAACCCGCCGAAGAACTTAGGTGTGGCCGAACCTACATTCCGGAAGGCCCTGTACCCGTCCTGCTTGGCCAGGGGAATGCTGTCCACCAGCACAATGCTCTTATCGGACATTACGCGTTCAAAAATAGGCCGGCCATTGTCCGGGTTCACTCCATCGTATTTTATGGCTTTCAGCGCATTGATATCATCGCCTACATAGCGGTAATAAGCGCCGCTATACCCGTCTTTCAATGAATCACCGTATATTTTTGTGAGCCTGTTCCGGTTAAAGCTGATGTTGAATTCGGTTGTCCAGCTGAAATCTCTCGACACAATGTTATTGGTAGTCAGCGACAGTTCCAGGCCTTTATTGGTCAGCTCACCGACGTTCCTGACTTGTGAGGGGAAGCCGATATAGCTGGGCAGTAGAACGGTTTGCAGCAATCCGCTGCTGCGCCGGTTGTAATAATCCACGCTCAGGTTAATACGCTTCCACAGACCGATATCTACGCCAAGATTAGTAGTATAGGTAGTTTCCCAGGTGATCTGGTCATTGGCCAGGCGCTGGATGGTAGAACCGACGGTGCTCTGATCATTATAACGCAACTGATCCTGGTAAACGGTAAAATTGAGGTAATCGGCGCCGGCTTCCCGGCCGGAAGTTCCATAAGAAGCACGCAGTTTCAGGTTGGAAACAGGCTTGATTTGCTGCATAAAGTTTTCCTTGCTTAGCATCCAGCCCCCGCTCACAGAATAAAAAGTACCGTAACGGTTGTTCACGCCGAAATTGGTAGACGCATCCCTGCGTAGCGACAGGGCGCCAAAATATTTCTCGCGGTAGCTGTCGTTTACTTCAGAAAAAACGGAAAAAGACGCCTTGTCTATCGGCGCAGCGGAAGAAGGGGTTGCGATAGTGCCATTCTGCGCATTGCTATAGGTGCCATACGACAGGAAGGCGCCCAGGTTTCTTTCGCCGGGGTAGGTATTGTTGTAGGCCGATGCCGCGATAGTTTCAGTATGTGTTTTGCCAAATTCTTCCCCTATCAGCGCCGTTACGTTGTGCTGACCAAAACTCTTGTTAAAATTAATCATGTTGGAAGTAAGGAAATAACGGGTTTTCGTATCCGTTATTGACAGCTCCCCGTTTACCCAAACACGGCTGGAAGCCGCACCGTCCCACCGGCCGCGGTAAGTGCGCGGATCTTTATAAGCATTTACGTTATTATAGATATACTGGAAGTTATTGGAGCTTTGTACCGAAAGCCAGGGGGTAATATCATATTTCAGCTTTCCCGTTGCAAAATAGCTCTGGCGCTGGGTAAGGATCGTATTATAGCTGTGGGAAAACAAGGGGTCGTCATAATATTGCACCGTGCGCGCGCCGGTAGGATGGTACAAGTAGTTAGGCACCGAGTCGGCCAGCTTGCCATTGGCGTAGGTGGTAGGCACCCATGGCTGAAACAGGTAATATTGCGTTTCGCTGTTGGTTTGGGTATACTTATCAATAAGCGCGTTGGTATTTAGCCCGAAACTAAGCTTGTTCGAGATCTTCTGATCGATATTGAACCGGACCGACTTGCGGTCCAGGTTATCGTCAATCAGCGTGCCGTCCTGGTTTGTCCAGTTCACAGCTCCGAAAAACTTTGTCTTATCATTACCGCTGGCAAGAGACAGGTTCATAATGCTTTGATTGCCACTGCTAAAGAAAGCCCGGTTAGTCCAGTCCGTATTCGTATTGAGATCGGCATCTGTGTATATCCGTGTAGTGTTGAAATAATTCTGGAAACTGCCGTATTTGGTTTGCAGCGAGCTGGGACCACCGGTGGTCGAAGGCGCGTTATAAAGCGCCTGCATATATTTATTAATATGCGTCGTAAGCTCCGGGGTGTTCATAAAATTCACCAGCCGGTCGTTTTGCACCTGTCCGTAATTCATATCCAGGTTCACGCTCAGCTTGCCGCTTACGCCATGTTTGGTCGTGACCACTATGACGCCCTGGGCGGCCCTCGATCCGTAGATAGCGGTAGAAGCCGCGTCCTTTAAAATAGTGATGCTTTCTATATCGCCCGGGTTTACAATATCCTGGAGGTTCGCCGCGGTGGTAATAATGCCATCCATTACAATCAGCGGCCCGTAATTGGTATTACTCGCATCGTTCATACTGGCCTGGCCACGCATGAGCACCTGCCCGCGGTTAGTTACGCTGCCGCCGGTTTCCACGATATACAGGCCGGTAGCCTTGCCCTTCAGCATGGCCAGAGTATTGGCGGTAGATACGCCTTTCCGCAATTCATTGCCGCCGATGCTTTGCACAGAACCGGTTATCTCACTTGCTTTTTTTATGGAATAGCCGGTTATGACCATTTCAGTTAAATTGGTTTCTGCCGATACCAATACGATGCGCAGGTGGTTTGATTGTGCAGTCACAGGCATTCGCAGGGGTGTATAGCCTATGGAAGAGATATATAATACTGCATTGCCGGTGATGGCCTGCAGTGTAAATTCTCCTTTTATATCGGTTTGCGTTCCCTGGGGAAGGTGGGGTACGCCGGCAGGCAGGCCTGAAGGCCATTTTACGATGATCGATGCACCGGCAACGGGTTTGCCGGTTTCATCCACCACGATGCCTGTAAGCGGGTCGGGCGGGGTTTCAACGGCATCGGGTCGTTCGGGCGCCTTCTGTTTTATAACAACCGTTTTGTCGATAATAACATAGGTGAGCGGCTTGTCTTTCAAGCACAATTGTAATACCTGCTCAATGCTGGCATTGCGCACATCGATGCTTATTTTCCCGGCCTGTTGCAATAACTCGGAGTTGTACAGGAAATCGTAGGGCGCCTGCTTCTGGATTTGCTTAAATACTTTCTGGAGCGGCGCATTTTTTTCCGACAGGGTAATTTGCTGCGCATTTCCCTTTGCACTCACCTGCAGGCAGGCTGCCAGTAAAAAGAATGCTGTTAGCTTCATAATAAGCAGTGTTTGCGTTACGTGCCTGCCACGGGAAAACCTTCGGCGGGCAATAGCCTTAAAATTCATAACTTTGTTGAGTTTTGGTTAATAATAACAGTCTTCCAGATTGTATAAATTGATTAGCCTGAACATCCGCCGCTCCGTGTCTCACCACGGGGCGGTTTTGTTTTTGGCAACCGGTATAAACTACGTTAATGAATATTTCAGTGAGGATAAGAAAAGGAATTCCTTTGGTAAGGCAAACTGTTCTTGTAAAAGCGTCGTTGATCTGCTGTATATTTCAATATTTCTTTATCAGTAAGGCATTACTTTTATGCTTCTTCCGTCCACGCTGAAACGGACTACGCCCGTTGTCTCCAGCATCTTCAGCACCAGCGACAGGTTTACGTTGCGCGACATGGTTCCCCCGATATGGTTGGTAATTATTCCCTTATACTCCACATCCACATCGTACCAGTTGGCAATCTGCCGCATCACCGTTTTAATATCGGCCGTCTCGCCAAACTGGAATTTTCCGTCTTTCCAGGCCACCACCTCTTCCAGGTCAACATCGTCAGCTACATGGATGCTCTTGCCCACCTGCGCCTGCTGCCCGGGTTTAATGATAGTACTGTTATTGCCTTTTGTCACCTGTACCGATCCTTCCAGAAGGGTTATATTCAGGCTGCTTTCTTCATCGTAGGCATTGATATTGAAATGCGTTCCCAGTACTTTTGTTTCTGATTCACCCTTTTTTACAATAAACGGCTTTGCAGCATTGTGCGCCACTTCAAAATAGGCCTCACCGGTTATCTCCACCCGCCGCTCCGCACCTGCAAAAACCGTGGGATAGCGCAGTGAAGAAGCCGCATTTAGCCACACTTTTGTGCCATCGGGCAATACTAGCTGGAATTGGTGGCCGCGCGGAACCGTCAGCGTATTATAGCTTACTTCCCCCCCCGCCGGATGCTGTACATGGTAGGTCAACTGGTCATTGTCCAGCAAAACATCGGTGGCGCCCTGCGTGGCCAGTTTTCCTTTCTTAAGACTGTCCAGTACCAGCTTGCTGCCATTGGCCAGGGTAAGGATGGCCCCGTTGTGGCCAGGCGCAATTTCCGGTGACGTTGGTGGCGGCGCAGCAGCCAGCTCCTTTTTAGCCTGAGTATGGACCCTATAAAAAACGGCGCCGCCCAGCAGCAGGATAATCACGGCTGCCGCAGCCACCCGCAGCCAGTTGCGTCTTAAAAAATGAATGCGATGCACCCTCGGGGCAGACACAGGCTCTGCAGCCATTTTTTCCCGCAGCAGCTTGTTCATGCGTTCCCTTCGCTGCGAGGGTTCTGCCGCCTCATACGCATCGTTCATGAACGTGTGTTCCAGCTCGGCTTCCAACAGTGTTCGATATTCTGTTTGCTCCAGCAGCCGGGCAAAAGCCATACGGTTTTCAGCCGTCAAACTGCCGGTAATATATTGTTCAACCAGTTCCTTAAAAGCTTCAGGATTCATGTATTGTAATTAGTGTCTGCATATAAAGACGCTGCCCGGCAACTATGCGGGCAGGGTAAAATCAATCTTTTTTTTTAAAGTAGGGTAAACGGCAGCAGGCAGGCCAGCAAAAAAACGCCCACATAATCGCCCCGGTAACGCAAAAACTCTCGCAGGAAGTTGAGCGCCAATATGATATGAAATTTTACAGCGCTTTTTGAAATACCCAGCCGCCCGCTTATCTCATCATAGCTCAGATGCTCTATCCGGCTTAGAGTAAATACCTCTTTTTGCCGGGGCGACATGCGCTCTATGCCTTCCATGATGGCCGCGTAGGTTTCTTTGTAATAGTATTGTTTATCAGGCAATAGCAGGTCTTCTGCGATATCCGCGCTATCGGGGCTGGTGGTAATGGTCACCTTTTTCCGGATAGCGGACACCAGTTGGTTGCGGCCAAGGATAAAAAGATAGTTTTTGAACTGCTCTACTTCCGGCAGGCGGTGACGGTTGGTCCATACTTTCATGAATATATCCTGCACCAGCTCTTCGGCTACTTCGTACGACTTGACGTAGGTCAATGCATGCGAGAACACTTTATTGCGGTAGGCATCCACCAGGACGGTAAACGCCGCTTCGTCGCCCTCCGCCACCCGGCCAAGCAGCTCTTTTTCATCATATGCAGAAGTATACTCCAATTCGTAAAGATAATAAGAAAATAACCGCAAATTCACGGACCGGGTAAAAGCTTGGGATGGCCCCAGGGGGCACACTTAATGTATAAACCCAGCATTATACGATGACAGAATTGCTTTTTCATTTTATTGCTGTTTTGTTGAGTTGAAATATTGCTACGAAGACCAATACCGCGGCAATCAGGCTGAATACTACCGCCATCGGGAAGAAATAAATAAGTTCGTCTACTGACAAGGCACAAATGGAAATCCCTATGACCCATAAGATTCCGGTCGCCTTTTTTCCCGGCCAACTTGATATCACCCACAAGAGCGTTACTATCAGTAAGAGCAAAATTGTCCCGGCATAGCCATGTCCCGAAAAAAATTTAGCCATTGTTGCATCCTGTCCTCCAAACAGGAAATGGGCTTCCTGCATTTTTCGGATAACATCGGAAGGGATCTTCCCGTTAGGGTTCTGCCAGGTGACAATAGCTGTTGTGTGTCCGATTGCGTGGAGCAGCATCATTCCAGACGCAATTCGGGTCAAGAGTGTAGGAGTAATCTTTGCCATTAGTTTGTTTTTTGTTTTGTAATGATTAAAGCAAATCTACAATGGCAAACAATAAGTTGGGTGAGTTGGAACGGCAATTTTGGGGGGTAATGCGACAAATGTGTGTTTTTTTGTATTTTAGTAATAAATCATTGAGATGAAGCATATTTCCATTCTTATACCCGAAGGAGAAATGACCGTTAGCAGTGTGATTGGCTCTTACGAACTATTTACCAAATTAAACGGATTTCTCCTAAGCATGGGTAAGAAACCTGCTTTTGATGTTCAATTAGTTGGCAACAAAAAGAAACTTGGATTGCATGACGGACTGTTTTTGATCCAACCCAATATAAATTTTAAATTAGTCCATAAAACGGATTTGATCATAATCCCTGCCATACCATTCACTCTCCGGGAAATTGAAAGAAACAAGGTCTTTGTTCCCTGGATCGTTCGGCAATATAAGCAAGGCGCCGAAGTAGCCAGTCTTTGCACGGGCGCTTTTTTACTGGCTTCAACCGGGCTGCTAAATGGAAAGGATTGTTCCACTCATTGGAATGCAGCACAGGCTTTCAGGCAGTTCTTTCCCAACGTGAATCTGGTTACAGACAAGTTGATCACCGATGAAAATGGTCTTTATACCAATGGCGGCGCCTTTTCGTTCGTGAATCTGTTGGTACACCTGATCGAAAAATATTGCGGGAGAGAAATGGCGATACTTTGTTCGAAGGTAGCTGAAATCGACATAGATAGAAATAGCCAGTCACCCTTTCATATTTTCATCGGGCAAAAAAATCATTCCGATGAACCGATTAAGAAGGCGCAACATTTTATTGAGAATAATATCACGAAAAGGATCTCGGTTGATGATTTAGCGAAGGAGCATGGTTTAAGCAAAAGAAATTTTGAAAGACGGTTTAAAAAAGCGACGGCGAATACGCCCATCGAATACATACAAAGAGTAAAGATGGAATATGCAAAAAAGAATCTTGAGATTGGAAGGAAAAATGTGAATGATGTTCTGTATGAACTGGGTTATTCAGACAGGAAATCCTTCAGAACAGCTTTTAAGAAAATCACTGGCCTAATGCCACTGGAATACAGGAATAAGTATAATAAAGAGGCGTACTAATAAAAAAAACCCCGGAAATTTGCCCGGTTTTTTTAATAGGTCGGCACACAGTCTACCAATAATTTTTCATCAGATCGGTCACCCACTCAGGCTGTTTTATTTCAGTAGAAGGTAGAAATTCTTTAAAAGCCGGCTTTATATCAAGCACTGGTGAACCGTCAATGGCATCGAGACCTTTTACCCTTATGGTACGTCCATTACACGCAAGCAGTTTAACGGTACAAAGCCCTATTTTGTTGGGCCTGTCCTTTTAAATTTTTCTAATGCTTGACATTATTGATAAGCTCTTTATCTATAGCCTGTTTAATGGCTCTTTCCGTCACCCATGCCGGCAATAATGACAAGATAAATACTTGCACAGCGTGGGGCCAGTAAGGCATGATACTTTTCCTTCCGGAGCCAATAATGGATAAAATGTGTCTGGCATATACCGAACTGGCGGGCCTGAAAAATGATACGGGCTTCTGATTTCCGGCGCTATGGACACTGCCCGTGATCAAAGCGATCGTCTCAATAGAGGGGATTTCCCGGGACAACGAGTTAGAAAATGCTGTGTTATATGCTTTGGTTCCAGCATAAACCGCAAGATAAGGCGGGGGGAAGATGCCGACATAGGAGGAAACATTAAGAATAAGCGCTGGACGTGGCATTTGCGGAAGAACTGAATGGGTGACGTGCGTGGGAAACAAAGCGTTTAAGTTGACGGTTTCAGCAATTTGTTCGATTGAAAATTGTTCTAGTTCCGCTATGGGTCCTACGCCGACATTGTTGACAAGGACGCTAATGGGAAGATGCCTGATAGGCGATATATCTAAAATGGGATTTTTGCTTCCGTCTTGTAGTAGACTGACAACGTCTCTTGACGGATGAGCTGCCTGAATTTCATTGCTGACAGCCGTAAGTTTGTTTAAGTTTCGCCCATGCAAAATAATATTAAATCCCTTGGCGGCTAATTCGATAGCTAAAGCCTTGCCAATGCCGTCAGTGGCTCCGGTAACGAGAGCGTAGGAGCCACTATGAAGGTATTTCTTTATAGAAGATGGACGGATATAAGGGTAAATAAAATAAATGAATCTGTAAAGTGTAACAGTGAGAGTCGCAATGCCGATGATCAATAAGATAGTTTGAATCGTCGATTGTTCCATAATATTTCTTTGTTTGCTACAAAGTAACACTAGGACGATCTCTCGAACAATGAAGGAATCAAAGTATGCGTTGGACTATTTGCGGTATTCCAGCCGGAACGATAGGGGCGGCAGGCCTTCCGCTTTACTGAATAGACGTGAAAAATACGTATGATCTTTAAAGCCCAAAGCGTAGGCGATTTCTTTTATGGAATTGTCGGTGTAGTATAACATACGTTTGGCCTCTGTCAGCATCTCTTGCTGGATCCAATAGCTTACAGAGAATCCTGTTCGACGTTTAACTACTTCATTCAGATAAGGCGCGGAGATATTCAGCGCTCCGGCATAAGCAGCGGGGCTTTTCCTGTTCTTGAAGTTGTTAACAACGAGCTTTTTGAATTCGCGCGTAATGATAACAGCACGAGCGCCTGGTTCACCGGTTGCCTGTTCTCGCCGGGAATAGATAAGAGCAAGCATGCCGATGAAAGCATTGGATTGGGAATCTATAATTTGACGTATAAAGTTTTCTTCCTCTGACCTTTTGGACATTGTAGACAATAAGGAGATACATTTCTTAAATTCATCTGCTTCTTTCGCTAACACGGATATTGCCTCCTGGTTCAAAACTGATCCTTCAAGGACGGAGCGAAATGTAGTACTTACCAGGCTGGTATCCATAGCGATAAACCAGGAGAGGGTGTCGTGTGCGGAAATTCCATAATGAACCTGACCCGGTAAAATGCAAAGGACCGAACAACCCTTGATGGCAATTTCTTTAAAATCTACCAAAATGCGACTATTCCCTTTTTCCTGGAAAATAAATACGAAGTGGTCATCCCGATGTGCGGCCTTTACTTTGATCTTAGTTTTGCCAACATTTCTAAATTTAGTTATGGACAGCCTTTTGTCTGTCATGGTATTTAGAAAGTATATAGGTATTGGTGTTATCTTAGATTTCATTCGTTAAAATAAAGATACACATAAATTTGTTTTTCTATTTTTTGGCAATATCGGCGCTGATTTTATGACTACCGGACTTCGGTTTTCTGACTTCAATGGGATCAAGCCGGAGGATATACGGAACGGTATCCTATAAGAAGGGCAACCAGGATATGGTAACCGTTAAGCCCAAGTACGCCCTGATCACCACGCATACCTGCCGCCGGTCCTTTTGTACGTAAAATAAATTTTGCAGGATTTTCATAAAGCATAAATTTGACCTAAATGGTCAGGTCAAATTTATGCCAATCAAAAGCTTAGGCGAAATGTTACGAAGCCTTCGTGAAGGGAAAGGTTTACTTCTACGGGAAGTAGCGGCGATACTTGCTATTGATCCATCGTTGCTGAGTAAAATAGAGCGAGGCACAAAGAACCCAACCAGGGATCAAAAAAAAACCTTTGTTAGAATCTATACCAAATAGACGAGTTGTTTCCATTCGGGAAAAAATAAATACTATAGGTAATGAACCTCTTAGGCTAATTTGTGATGATTATGAAACGTACTTTGTGAAGAATCATAAATTAATTAATCCGGCAACCTCTATGATAAATGAGGTATTATGCCATTTCCTCTTAAAACTGTGGAATATCAATACCCCTGAAATTGCTCTTATCACTCTGGAAGCTGATACTATCAGAGAGGACTATGGAAGTAGGCACAAGCCTCTTTATTATGACCGATTGGCCTTTGGTTCGAAAGAATTTGAAGGATCATTTGATATATCTCAATTTGTGGAAATTAAAGGCAAGGTTGATTTCAAAAAGTATTACCGTGCAGAAATGTTTGCTCATATCGGGCTTTTTGATATGTGGGTAGATAATGAAGACAGGGGGCCTGAATTAAAAAATCTAATGCTTTTTGAGGATGAGGGCCGATTTAATTTCTTGGCTATTGACCACGCCGCCGCTTTTCGTTCGGGGGCCTATGATACGCTCAAATACAATGAATTCTACCCAACAGAGGATAATTGCCTTCTTCAATCCCAGTTCTTTAAGGGGTTAAAAGGCTTTCTAAAGGCTGATAAAGAATGGCTTAGGAAAGAGGAGGAAAAGTATTACCTTTGCATATCAAGATGTGAGCGGGAGTTTCCTGAAATAGCTTTACAAATTCCCACAGAATGGGGCTTTACAAAAGAACTTCAAACTTTAGTGTCAGATTTTTTGTTTAGGGATAAAAGAAACAAACAAGTATTTGCCGAATATTTAAGGCTATGTCAATAATGGAAACCTTTTACACCATAATAAAGATTGCGCCCAACCCGGTGTCAGGGGATAATTTGTCTATAGGGCTATTATTACGTGATCGCAATAAGTTTTGGCTTCATTTTTCAGACGAGAAAAAATCCGTTGCAAAAAGACTGCTGGGAAGTAAAGAAGAGGCAATTGATTTTATAGTTAAGCAAATTGAGCAAAAAGTGGAAGAGGCCAATAAATACAATTCTCAAAATTCCCTTTTCAATATTAAAGATTTTTTAACCTCTGATGGAGTTTCTCATTTGAATGTTTACTTTAATGGTATATTAAGATTTTCAGAACCGTCATTTCTTAATGATACGATTACGGATGACAAATTTATTAAGCTATTTAAGCTAATAATTGATAAGACTTACCAAAAAGAAAAAACCCAGCCGGATATAAAAGAAACTGAATTCCGTAACATAATTGAAACTAAGCTAATCAAAAGGGTAGAAACCAGAGTGCATACTAATATTGAGTTGACCCCAGAAAAACTGCCAGGGCTTTATTATAACTTTAATGTTGATTGCATTGGTCTTAATGGCGCTTTTGTCGGCGCAAAAGCAATTTCATTTCATAAGAAGTATGAAGCGATTGATAAAGAACTTAGTCATTACTTTGGGCTTATCTCATTGCTAAATTTGAAGTATCCGGATAGGAAGATCAAAGAGGATAAATATTTTGTAATAGGTGACGAACCTATTGATGCAAGTTCAAAGGAGCATAAAACTTGGGAAAATATCAGAAACAACCCTGCTGTGATCTTAATACATTCAGAGCAATCTGATTTAGTTGCCGAGAAAATTGAAACTACTAAGGCAAAAACATTTCTGCCGAATTTAATTTAATTACAATTCATCCTCCCATATGCATTCACTTCATTGAGGCATCTGGTGATAGACAGGGAATATGTTCCAGGATACAGTCGATTGATCAATCATCTGATGCACAGGTGAATGAGATAGTTCATCCATTAGTCTGTTCATGGCCGTCCTTCCCTGTTCTTCGGAATCCCACAGCAACATATCAATAATAGTCCCGTCCTCTTTTTCGGCAATATGCCGCGACTGAAATCCCGGCTGCTTTTTTAACCACTCATCCACTTCTTCGTTAGCTGCAATGAACGCCTTACAGGAATAACCATTCAACTTGAAAGTGGTTATTTCCAGTCCTTTATTTCTTTGATTGCTCTTTTTCACAATACGCCGGTTTTGATGTTAATTAAACGTTTTCCTGAATTCAAGGGGAGACATCTTTGCTTTCCGCCTGAAAATCTTGGTAAAAGACTGCGGATGTTCAAATCCAAGCTGATAGGCAATCTCCGCAATCGTCAGGTGGGTAGTGCTCAGCAAATACTTTGCCCGTTCCATTAATTTATTATGGATATGTTGTTGCCCATTCTGGCCGGTCAGGGCGCGAAGCATATCACTAAGATAATGGGGGGTAACGTTTAATGCGTCTGCCAGATGTTGTACAGTTGGCAGTCCTGATTCCAATCCCTTATCCGTATCAAAATAAGCAGACAGTAAGCCTTCCAAACTGGCTAAGAGATCATTATTGACGGCCTTCCTGGTAATGAACTGCCTGGTATAAAACCTCCGGCTGTAATTCAGCAATAGTTCCAATTGAGACACCAGTACATCCTGGCTGATCGAATCAATGGCCGAATCAAGTTCCAGTGCTATATTCTTAAAAATTCCAATAATGACATCCTTTTCTCTTTCTGAAAGATACAGGGCTTCCGACACGGAATAGGAAAAGAACCCATAATTTCTGATATTCCTTGCCAACGGATAATCCCTGATAAAATCAGGATGGAACAGCAAAGTATATCCACTGTAATCAGCCTCGTCGTTGCCAGCCGTAATGACCTGGTTGGGCGAAACAAAAGAAAGCCCGCCTTCATCAAAATCGTAATGGCCTTGCCCATATTTGATCTTCCCGGTAAAGTTCTTCTTGTAGGAAACTTTATAGAAATTAAAGATCATGCCTTTGCTGATATCCGTAGTGTCTCCCTTGATATGGCCGTAATCCACCAGACTGATCAATGGGTGCAGCGGTTTAGGTAAACCTAATGCCCGATGCAACTCGGAAATGGAATTGAAAATATAAGGGGGATTCGACTCCTTTTTCATATAATTGAAATTACGCCATTAAATTAATAGGCGAACAGCTCACGAATTTTCCTGTACTGGGCTTCCGATCCTACTTTTAATCGTTCATTATACAGCGATAAGGCATCCGGGCCGGCAATGTATCTTAGCTGATCCTTGTCATCCGTTGCTGCTTCATAAATGACGGATGCAATGTACTCTGGGGTGGAAAACTGGCTGACTCTTTCTTCACTATAACCTTCACTCACTTTCTCTACCAGTTTTTGATAGGCTATATGTTGGGCTCCATCCAGGGATCGTCCGGCAAAATCAGTCCTGATACCGCCGGGCGCAATAGTTTTTACCCGGATACCGAAATGAGCCAGATCATAGGCCATACTTTCCGACAGCCCTTCCAGCGCCCATTTGGTCGCCGCGTAAATCGAACAGGTGGGATATCCTACCAGTCCGAACATGGACGTGACAGTGATAAATAGTCCCTTTTCTTTTTCCCTGAAATAAGGCGTAAACGCTTTCATTATCCGGATCACCCCCAATAGGTTGGTGTCTATCTGTCGAATAATCTGTTCATCTTTCAACGCTTCAAGCGGGCCGATTAAGCCGTATCCGGCATTGTTGAGCACCACATCCACCGGGTACAACTCAATTGCCTGTTGGACTATGGCCTCAATTTGTGCAGGATCAGCTACATCAAGTTTCAAAACGGTAACGTTTTCAAGCCCGGTAAGCTCTGTTTCCTTTTCCGGGTTTCGCATAGTAGCGATGACATGCCAGCCATTTGCCTGAAATAATTTTGCGGTGCTTTTGCCCAGGCCGGAAGAAGCTCCGGTGATGAAGATTGTTTTCATTTTAGATAGCATATGTTTTTTTCTTTACAATAATTCGTACTTTATTTTCTTATACAAAGATCCAATTTGATAGCAATCGGTTGTTTGCCAAAACGGTGTAAGTTGTAGCCAAAATGAATATTAAAAAATTGTTAGCGTTATAAGGAATAATTCGTTTAGTTTGCTTTCTAAGTAGCAATACCTAAGTGTTTTGACGGATAACGGCTCCATACATATAGATAAAGCCCTGCTGGTACAGGTGGCGGAAGGGCAAGAGGCGGCGTTTACAGTCTTGTTTAAGACCGTGCTTCCAGGGCTGCAGGCGGCGGTGAGGAAGATAGTACAGTCGGAGGAAGGGATGAAGGAGGTTATCCAGGAGACATTTATCCGGGTCTGGATGAACCGGGACCAACTGGTGGGGCTCGATAAGCCGGTGCATTGGATATTCCGGGTGGCGTCGAACGAGTGTTTTACCTTTCTCCGGAAGTCAGCTATCAGGGAAAGGCTCCAGACGCAGCTTGCCAGTGGGCATGCGGGGGAAGATTCCTTTCACACCGGGCTGGACGATGTCAGCCTAAAGGAGACCCAGCAGCTGATCCATAAGGCAGTGGCGCAATTGACACCACAGAAGCGGCTCATTTACCAAATGAGCCGGAATGAGGGCTTGAAGACGGCGGAGATCGCAGAAAAACTACAATTATCACATAGCCATGTAAGGAACTCCCTATCTTCTTCCCTGCAATTCATACGCGGGTACCTCATAGCCGCGGGGAAGATCATGGCCTTGACAGCCGTTTTTTTAAAATAGACCCAAAAAATCCTGCATTCAGACAGTACAAAAACCTTTCCCGATATTCTTTAAGGAATAGAGGGATTTTTTATTTAGGGAAGCTATATGGAAAAGCAATATCTAATATACCTGGTACAGCAGTATTTGTCGGGGCAGTTGACGGCCTCGCAAAGGGGGGAGCTGTGGGGGTGGCTGGAATCAGAGGGGAATCGGGCGGCTTTTGTGGATATCGTTATGCCGATGATGCTTGCCGGACAAGAGCGGGGTGAATATAGCGGCGAGGAGTGGGAGGAAGTCTTGCAGGCGGTCTTAAGGTCGGATAAGACGGTGGAGGATGTACCGGTACTCCAGGAAGCCCCAATGCCCCAGGAAGCTCCAGTTAAGCGGATGCCCCATTATAGGTTTAGGCTCTGGGGGGCGGCGGCGGTTATGATCCTGTTGGCAGTAGGAGGGTATTGGCGGTATACCCATCCGGGGCGCCATCAGCAGGCTCCCATGGCAGGAAATGACGTGGCGCCGGGGGCGGATAAGGCGGTTTTGACATTATCCGGCGGGCGCCAGCTCATACTGGATAGTACCGCAGCGGATACGGTCCTGACGGAAGGCTCCGACATCGTTGCCAACGCGAGCGGCCGGCTGGCCTACAATGCTGGAAGCAGCCCCGGTACCGGGATCGTCTATAATACCCTGACCACTCCTAAAGGAGGGCAATATCAATTAGTCCTGTGTGACGGGACGAAAGTCTGGCTCAATGCCGCCAGCAGCCTGATCTATCCAACCGCTTTCACCGGTGATGAACGGGCCGTACAGATGACGGGAGAAGTGTACTTCGAAGTGACCCACGACAAAAAGAGACCATTTAAAGTGAAGGTGGGCGGCCAGATCATCGAAGACATCGGCACCCATTTCAATGTCAACGCCTATACCGATGAACCCATACAGACAACTACTTTATTAGAAGGGGCCGTAAGCATCGGGGGGCATACGCTGAAGCCGGGTGAAAAGGCCGCGGTCGCTGCCTCCGGCACTATTCAGGTGTCTAAGGGTGATCCGGAACAGGCCATAGCCTGGAAGAACGGACTCTTTGACTTTACAGACGCCGATCTTCCAACCGTTATGCGCCAGCTCGCACGCTGGTACAACGTAGATATAAAGTATGAAGGGAATATCCCGGAAAGACAATTTACCGGCATGATCGGCCGGTCGCTGACCCTGACCCAGGTACTGAAAGGGTTGACAAGAGAGAGTGTTCAATATCGCATTGAAGAAGGTAATCATCTTATTATAACCCATTAAACCCCTGTTCATTATTATGTAGACAATATTATGTAGACAATTCATCGACCAGAGAAAATTGACTTATCGTTCAGGCTGGCCTTAAAGGAAAAACCGGGAGCAAGATTGAAGCCCTTCCCCGGTTTAACGCTCAGGTCAGTCATTGACAGAAGTGTTACAACTGCTTATTAATAACCTAAACAATGTGAAGTTATGCAAATTGATGCATTTCGCAAACTGCTCTCCTATGTCCATAAGGATAGCAAGTCCCTGCTAACCAAAACTATTTTAGTGATGAAATTGTCCGCAATTTTGATCCTTGTCACCACCCTGCACGTGGCCGCCAGGTCCACCGCCCAAAAGGTGACTTATTCGGGTAAGGCTGTAGAGCTGCCGAAGGTCTTATCCGCTATCCGGGAACAGACGGGTTATGTGTTTTTCTACGACAAAAAATACATGCAGGACATTAGCCCGATTACCGTATCCTTAAAAGACGCTCCGGTAGAGCTGGCCTTGAAGACCATCCTGCAGGGGCTGCCCCTGGACTTTGAGATCCAGGGAAATACCATCTTTATCAACCGGAAGACGCCCGTCGCTAAAGAGGCGCCGGAAGAGCCACGGGCCGCGCCGGAAGATACGATCAGAGGGGTCGTACGAGACAGTACCGGGGCTCCCTTACAAGGCGCTTCCGTCCTTATCAAAGGCACAAAGAAAGGGACAAGAACGGACCTGAAAGGCAGTTTTGCCTTACGGCGCTCCCAACAAATGGCTGTCCTGGTCATCTCCTACACCGGTTACCAGGATAAAGAGGTCGCCGTTTCCGGCGATGGCCCCCTGTTCATCTTCCTTCAAAGAAGCGAGGACCCGCTGGATGCCACTGTCGTCCAGGCTTATGGCACTACTTCCCGCCGGTTCAGCGTTGGCTCCATTTCCACCGTTACGGCAGAGGCCATCGAGAAGCAGCCGGTCACCAATGTCCTGCTGGCGCTGGCAGGCCAGGCGCCGGGGCTCGCTATCACTGCTACCAGCGGCGTTCCGGGCTCCAGAGTGCAGGTGCAGATAAGGGGACAGAACACCGTACTCAGCGATCCCAACCAGTTCCTCAAACCTTATGATCAGCCACTGTTCATTGTCGACGGAGTCCCTTTCGCTCCGCAAAATGCCAACATCAACCAGTTAAGCACGCTCGCTGAGGGCAGTAGTTATAACGGCGGCATCAGCCAGGCCGGAGGGCTGAGTCCTTTTAATAACATTAACCCCAACGACATAGAAAGTATCAGCATCTTAAAAGATGCGGATGCCACCTCTATTTACGGCACCCAGGGGTCCAATGGGGTGATCCTTATCACCACGAAGAAGGGCAAACCGGGTAAGACTGCCTTTAACCTTACGGCGAATACGGGTTACAATACGGATGCGCGACCGATAAAACTGTTGAATACCCAGCAATATCTTCAGTTGCGCAAGGAAGCTTTTGCAGCGGATGGGGTCACTCCCGGCAACGATCCCAATAACTACTACGCTTATGCTCCCGACCTGACGGTCTATGACCCCAACAAATACACGAACTGGCAGAAAACGATCTTTGGAAAGACATCCAATAATACGGACGTCCATGGCAGCCTGTCCGGGGGTAATTATAATAATACTTTCATCGTCTCCGCCGGATATACCCGATCCGATTTTAACTTTCCCGGCAACTCAGCGGATCAGCGTCTGACTCTGCATAGCGCTATTCATCATACGTCACCGGATAACCACTTAACCATCGATTTCGGCACGGATTACGGGTATGATCAGAATAATTCTGCCGGAAGCGGCGCCGGTCAGCGGATTCTTTTACCTCCCAATACGCCTGACCTGCTGGATGCCAAGGGAAATCTGGTATGGAACTACAAGGGGGTCGATCTGAGCAGTTCTCAGTTTTATGTTTTTTTGAAAGAGCCTACGGAAGCACAGAATTATAATTTAAACAATAGCTTACGGATTGCCTATAAATTATTTTCGGGATTGAGCATCAGCGCCAACCTGGGATACAGCCGGAATACCACGTCCGAGAAATCACAGGTTCCGTCTACTGCGCAAAGTCCTTTATATGCTCCCTACATTTCCGCCCAGTTTGCTACGGGTACGTTCGAAACGGTCAACGTCGAACCACAGATAGATTATACCTATGCCAGGGGGAAAGGCCTGTTTACGGCGCTGCTGGGGGCAGCCTATAAAAAGAATGTCCAAAATTCCAACAGCATCTCTGCTTACGGATATGCCAATGATAATTTCCTTGGGTCCGTTGACGGAGCAACGAGCATTTCTGACTACGATCAATCGAACATTTATAAATACAGCGCCGGGTTTGCCCGTCTTAAATATATCTATGATCAGAAATACATTGTCAGCCTGACGGGCAGGCGGGATGGCTCCAGTAATTTTGGCCCAGGCAATCAATTCGGTAATTTCGGATCGGCCGGCGCCGGCTGGATCTTTTCAGAAGAAAAATTCTTTAAAGAAGCGGTACCCTTCATCAGTTATGGCAAGCTTTCCGGGAATTATGGCACCAGCGGCTCCGATGGGGTAGCCGCCTATAGGTACCAGGCTTTCTGGCAGCCGGTCGGTTACATTCCTGCCTTCCAGGGCGTTCAGCCCAGTGTCCCGACGAACCTGTACAACCCTAATTATAGCTGGGCACTGAAGAAATCGCTGAACACGGCCCTGGACCTGGGATTCTTCCATGACCGCCTCTTATTCAATGCCACTTATTACCGGGACCGGGAAGGCAACCAGTTAGGAGGTTATCCCCTGGGAGCGCATGTCGGCTTCACCTCCGTCCTGGAGAACCTGCCTGCCACTGTTCAGAATAGCGGATGGGAATTTACCGTCAGCTCGAATAATATAAAGACAAAGGCCGTCACCTGGACCACTACCTTTAATATCTCCTTTAACCGCAATAAGCTGCTGGCCTTTCCCAATCTCGAGGGCTCCTCTTACAGTTCCATATATATACTGGGTAAGCCGGTTTCAGAAATAATGGGATACCGCTTCAAGGGGCTTAACCCCACGACCGGTCTGTTTGAATATTATACCAAAGGCGGACAGGCTACTTCGACTCCTGCTTATGGTATTGCATCGCAGGGCGGAGACCAGACTCCCATCGCCAACCGGGAAGTGAAATATATGGGCGGATTTGGGAACAGCCTTTCTTATAAACATTTTAATCTCTACGTCTTTTTCCAATTCTCCAGTCAGACGGCGCCCAATTATATGTATACTATTTATTCATCCTATACTCCCACTATCGGCACCAATAATTTGCCTGTTCAGGTGCTGGATCATTGGAAGAATCCGGGCGATCATGCCACCTTCGAGAAGCTAACCACCACGTACGGTACTCCTGCTGCTACCGCCGGAGCGGATTTTTCCGGTTCTACCGGAGCTTACAGCGACGATACCTATGTGCGGTTGAAAACGCTGTCCCTGTCTTATTCGCTGCCGGAGAGCTGGCTTAAGAAAATGCATCTGCATGATCTGCGTATTTATGCGAATGCACAGAACCTGCTGACCATTACCGATTACAAGGTAGCCGATCCGGAACAATTTAACGACTATACGCTCTTCCCCCTGCAACGCACGGTGGCTTTTGGTTTAAATCTTAACTTCTAATGTTAATTATCATGAAAAAGATCCCTTTCCATTATAATAAGCTAATGACCGGCCTGTTGCTGGTGGCAGCGATGGCCTCTTCCTGCAAACGGTTGATCGATATCCCTGCCAATCCGCCTACCGCGATCACGGAGGCGCAACAGTTTGCGGATAGCGCCACCACCATGACGGCGATCGCCGGCATCTATACCTATCCCACCGGCAGCGGCAATGGCACTTTTACCTTTAATAACGGCTATCTTTCCCTGTATACAGGGCTTTCTTCCGATGAGTTGTTGCCTACCACTACCAGTGCCCCCGAGGACCTCCAGTTTTATAGTAACAGCATAACGGCCTTTAACGGCATCCTGAATACACTTTGGTCCGACCCTTATAAGGGCCTGTATCCCGTGAATGCGGCGCTGAAAGACATAACGGCCAGCAGCGGTCTTTCCGCTTCTCTGAAGAAACAGCTTACCGGCGAAATGAAGGTGGTCCGGGCGCTGTACTATTTTTACCTGGTCAATTTGTTCGGTGACGTTCCCCTGGTAACCTCTACGGATTATAATGCAACGGCTATGATCCCCCGGACATCGGTAGGCTCCATTTATGGCCAGATCCTCACCGATCTTACAGAGGCACAGCAGGCCCTCCCTACGGATTATCCTTCTGCAGGGAGGGTCCGCCCGAATCTTTACACGGTAGACGCCTTTCTGTCGAAAGTCTATCTGTACCGGCAGGAATGGCAAAAAGCCTATGATGCGGCCAGTACGGTGATCGGTTCCGGTGAGTATAACCTCGAGCCGGATCTGAATAATGTTTTTCTGGACGGAAGCCAGGAAGCGATCTGGCAATTACCCGCCAACAGCCAGGACGGCGCAACAACGGAGGCCCGGCATTTTTTACCCAATTACGGATCTCCTGCCAGATATCTGATGACCCCCGCTCTATTGAGTGCGTTCGAAAGCGGTGACATCCGTCTGCAAAAATGGGCGAAGCAAACGGTCATCAACATCGGGGGCACCAATCAAACCCTTTCTTATCCTTATAAGTATAAGAACATTAATGCGAGCGCTCCGACCGTAGAGGATTTTATGATCTTCCGGTTGGGTGAGCTATACCTGATCCGTGCAGAAGCCGCCACGGAGCTTGGGAACACGACGGCCGCACTGGCGGATCTGAATGCGGTCCGGGCCCGGGCCGGGCTGGGAGCCAGTACCGCTGCCTCACAAGCTGATGTGCTGAGCGCTATTATACACGAACGCCAGACGGAACTCTTCACCGAATGGGGCAGCCGCTGGCTTGACCTGAAAAGGACGGGGACCATGAATGCCGTCCTTGGTGCGGCAAAACCCGGGTGGAATGCGAAGGATACCTTATATCCCGTGCCTTACCCCCAGATCCAGGTCGATAACCTGCTGACACAGAATCCCGGTTACTAGGTGTCACGAACAAATGAAGAGTTCTTTGAATTTGAACATTTGATGCTTTGTAAATGATGAAGGTGGGCCCTTCGTAATCGACGTACAGGCGTTGGATACAAACTACTTCTAAGCTGCTGCGGTTAAGTAGCCGTGGTG
>DATMGS010000032.1:0-60330 GCA_035555335.1 Puia sp. | reverse complement strand
GGATCGACCGTTCCTTTGACCGCCAGCGCTTTGTTACGGGCGATGTGAACAGGCACCCCGGCAATTGCCATTCCCGGAGGATAGGATTCGGAGGTCTCTTTCACCACCACTTCGAAATCAACCTCCGCCCATTCGAGCAATTGCTTACGCCTGGGAGAACCCGATGCGAGTACGATACGTTCCATACAGTTATAAAAATTCAATGAAGATCATAGATAAAATGCCCGTCAGCATCACCCCCTTGATTGCGCTGCTCAGCAAATGATAATCTGCGACAGACTGAGCCTGGTATAATTTCCGAAGGATCCACAACAGGGGAACGATCAGCAGCAGGATACAATACAGCACCAGAAACCACCTGCGATGCTGCAATACATAAAACTGGATGACGATCAAAGACCCGATCAGCACTACCAGCCAGGTGGCGGCAAAAACCTTGGCCGTATTCACCCCCCACACGATCGGCATCGTACGGCATCCGTACCGGGCATCTCCGGCCATATCTTCGATATCCTTCACCACTTCCCGTATCAGGGAAATAATAAAGGCAAAACCCGCATAAAGGGTCGCGAATTTAAAAAGCCTGGATAATACATATTGCCAGCCCGGGTTATCCAGCCCGCGGAAACTGAATTCACAGGTATATAATACCAGGATGACCCAGGCTGTGAGCAGGGAGATGATCACATTGCCGATCAATAACTTTCTCTTGAAGGTCGTACTGTAAAACCATAACAGCCCTACACACCCCAGGTTGGCCAGCCCTACGATGGGATTCCGCAGTTTCCAGCTGACATAAAAGCCTAGCAGCACCCCGAGGCCCGATAAGATCCAATGCCAGAGAATGGTCCATCGCCTCTTGATGATCTTGTCGACTACCAGCTTGTCAGGCTTGTTCACCCGATCGATATTCAGATCGAAATAGTCGTTGATGATATAGCCCGCAGCGGCGATCAGCACGGAAGAGAGCGAGAGTAAATAAAAGAGAGCAGGCCGCAGATTGTTCAGATAAACCTCGAACCTGCTGGCATGGAAACCCGGCAATAAGATAAAATAATAGAATGACACCTGCGTAAGCACGATAAAGACCAGGTTAGGCCAACGGATAAGTCGAAAGAAAGCGCCGAGCAACCGAATCATAAAGGATATTTTTTTCATTTTGAAGCAAGGGAGGTATCCAGCTCCCAATGCCCGTTGAGCTTGAGGACTTTTTCTATCACATCCCTTACACAACCATGCCCGCCGGAAAATGATGAAATATACGCGGCAATATGCCGGATCTCAGGAGCCGCATCCGCCGGAGCGCAGGCCAGTCCCACCTGCTTCATCACCGCATAATCAGGGATATCATCCCCCATATATAACATATCCTTTTCTTCCAGTCCGTGCCCGCGGGCATATTCCCGCAATTTCTCCAGCTTATTCTCCACCTTCAGGAATACATCGGTAATGCCCAATCCTTTCAACCGGAGCCTCACCCCTTCCGAGTTGCCCCCGGAGATGATCAGGATCCGATAGCCTTTCTTCACGGCTAATTGCAGGCAATAACCATCCTTGGTGTTCATCGTACGGAGCTGTTCGCCCGTATCGAATACCTGTACACTGCCATCCGTCATTACACCATCTACATCGAAGACAAAAGTCGTGATCGATTTGAATTTTTCGAGAATGCTCATCGCTGATTATTTTACTGTCTGTTGAATCCATCACCCCTTGAGTTCCGCGCTCCCTCAACCCTAACCGACGGGGCTGCAAAAGTACCTTAATTCCTATAATCGGTGCGGAATTTCCCCACTCCGGTAATACGCTTCAATCTGTTTTGTAAATAAACTATATAACTCTCTAAGATCATTATGATTAGATAATAAATTCAGATGTCTTTCAATACTGCTCCTGTCTCCCCGTATCGCAGGCCCCGTCTGTACATCCCGGGGCGCAAAATGAGAGAGCCGGCCGGCCGTTTCCTGTATCAGCGGCAGCAGCAGGGAAAAATCGGTCTTCTCCTCCCGGCAGAAATCAGCGGCCAGCGTATAGAGGTAATTGCTGAAATTATTGACCAGTACAGCCCCCAGGTGCAGCTTTAACCGCTCCGCATCATCCGCTTCCCGGACCTGTCCGCTGATCGTCCGGGCAAAATCGCCGATCCTCACCCGGTCATCGCCCCGCAGCGCATCCACCAGGAAAGGGATCGCAGGAAAAGGGTGGATCTCTTTTCGAAGGCTCTGCAAGGGATACAGCACCCCGCAGTGCCCGCTCACGGTCCGTAATGCCTCCTTCGGCACCGTGCCGGCCGTATGTACAACCAGCTTTCCGGGAAGGGACAGCCCCGCCCCCAGCCCATAGACCGCATCATCCGACAGCGCCACCAGATAAAGCTCCCCCGTCCGGTCAACCGCCGACCAGGCAGTCGCATATCCGCAATGCAGCTCCGACGCGAGCCCGGCCGCATGGACCTCCTGCCGGCTGACTACCTGCAGGATCTCATGCCCCGCCTGCAGGATCTTCGTGCCTAAAACAGTAGCAGTATTACCCGAACCCAGTATGACAACTTTCATTGACGTATTTTTGTAAAAATGAAGTTAAAGGAAAAACTCGCAATCAGTTATATACGCGCCCAGCTTAATATTCTGGCCCTCGTCTCCCCCAAAGCCGCCGCCCAGAAAGCCTTTCAATTATTCTGCACCCCCCGGGAAAAACACGGCAAAAAGCCGTCCTTCACCGAAAAAGGTGAGCGCCTCTCCTTTAAACAGGACGGACGCAGTGTCCGCGGGCACCGGTGGCTGCCCCACCCTGCCTCAACAGTCCCCCTCAAAAAGGTATTGATCGCCCATGGCTTCGAATCCTCCTCCCGCAACTTCGATCAGTATATCCGCCCCCTCCTGGAAAAAGGATATGAAGTATTGGCCTTCGACGCCCCGGCCCATGGCCAGTCCGGCGGTAAAAGGATCACCCTGCCCGCTTATGTGAAGAGCCTGGAGACGATTAATGAATTATACGGCCCCGTCCAGTCCTTCATGGGACATTCCCTGGGAGGGCTGGCCCTCACCCTGCTGCTGGAGAACCTCCCCCATGATACAGCCACCAAGCTGGTACTCATCGCCCCTCCCTGTGAAATGGTCTCTGCCGTGGATGATTTTTTTCAGTTGCTGCAGACCGGTAAAGAGGTGAGAAAAGAATTTGATGAGCTGTCCAACGAACTTTTCGACCGCCCTTTTTCCTGGTATTCCATCCGCCGGGCCCTGCACGAGGTCCATGCGGATACATTATGGCTCCAGGATGCGGATGACAGGATCACCCCCCTGGAAGATGCCCTCCTGGTCAGGAAAGACCAGCATCCGAATATCGAATTTGTGATCACCAAAGGATTGGGCCACCGGAAGATTTACCGGGACCCGGCAGTCGTTGCCCGCATCGTAGATTTTTTATAACGGCGTCCGTCATCCCAATGGTTCCTGTATCATGTATGGGATCAATTGATTACCCGCTCGCTTATTTTACCGGTTTGCTTGTGTTTAAGGATGATCTTTTTGGCGCCGTAGTGGGTCAGCTCTTCTTTTACGAGATAATGTTCGGCATCGTATTCGGTCAGATGGCTGTCTTTGCTTACGCCAATCTTACCCCGCCAGATATCCAGCTGCACGGGCTCCCAGCCTTTGGTTTTGGCGGAACGATAGGCTGCGTCGAGGATGGCATTGACGACATAGCCATCATAAAAGGTCTCTTTAGGTTGGTGGCCTTTTTCAAACGCATTGAACACGTCGGTGAACATGTGGTTATAGCCGAGGTCATTGAGCTCATCACCTACGGGAAAGAGCCAACCCGTGTTGCTTTCAGATTTTTCCGATATATAATCGGCGCCTTTTCCGGTAGTGAACATCTCCAGTCCGGTGCGCAGGAAGTTATTGATCCAGATGGTACCTTCGGTGCCCATGACTTCGTCTCTCAGGTCCAGGCCTCCCCGGAAGGTCCAGCTTACTTCGAACTGGCCGATGGCTCCGTTCTCGTATTTGACCAGCCCGATGGCATGATCTTCAGCATCGATGGGTTTGACCTGGGTGTCGGCCCAGCACATTACTTCGATGGGTCGGATATCCTTCCCGATGAAGGTGCGCGCGATCTCCACGCAATGGCAGCCGAGATCGAGGATACAGCCGCCTCCGGCCTGTTCGATATCCCAGAACCAGTCGCTGTGGGGGCCGGGATGGGTTTCCCGGGACTTGGCCCATAGGATGCGGCCCAGGGCGCCGTTCTTCACGCTCTCATAGGCTTTGAGGAATTTGGGGGTATATACCAGATCTTCCAGGTAGCTGGAAAAGATGCCGGCGTCTTCGACGGCTTCCAGCATGCGTCTTGCTTCTGTGGCGTTACGGCCGAGGGGCTTGGTGGTCATTACTGCCTTGCCGTGCTTGCAGCAGAGCAGGACAGCGATCTCATGTAAATTATTGGGGAGGGATATACAGACGAGGTCTACCCCGGGATGTGCGATGGATTCTTCCATTTCGGTGGTCCAATGGGTGCACCGGTAATCTGCCGCGAATTTGCGGGCGCTTTCTTCCCGGCGGGAATAGACAGAGACGATAGAGTCCCGGCTTCTCTGTCCAAGGATGGATTCTGCATAAAAGCGGCCGATGAAGCCCGAGCCCAGCATGGCTATCTTTGGCATAAGATTTTCTATTTTATTGCGTGACTGGTTGTTGTTTCTTCTCGCGGAAAAATAAAATGAAATAGATCAGGACGCCGGCAGCGATGTAGGCGGGCACCAACCAGATACCTTTCCAGTTATGGGCTTCCGTACCGGTTGAATAACCATCTACGATATAGCCGGAGAACCATGTGCCGATGAACATCCCTAATCCATAGGTAGCGAAGGTAAATAAGCCCTGCGCGGCATTCTTGATCTTTTCCCCGGCTTTCTTCTCTGTGTACATATAACCGGTCACAAAGAAGAAGTCATAGCATACGCCGTGCAGGATAATACCGGCATAGAGCATCCAGGTGTGAGCGCCCGCGTCGCCGTAGGCAAAGCAGACATAGCGAAGGATCCAGGCGGTCATTCCCAGGAGCAGCATATTCTTTACGCCGATCCTGTTGAACAGGAAGGGAATGGCGACGATGAACAGTCCTTCGGAGATCTGGCCCATGATCATCTTCCCGGCGGCATTCTGCAGGCCCAGTTCATTCAGGAAGGGGTTCGCGAATCCGTAGTAAAAAGAGAGCGGGATACATACCAGGATAGCGGCTATAAAGAAGATAAGATAGGGTTTGTATTTAAACAATACAAAGGCTTCTGTTCCCAGGACTTTGGAGGCGGATGCACCGGCAACGGCGCCTTTGGGCGGGGTCGCGGGCAGGGTGAAGCTGACGATACCTAGCAGGACGGAAGCTCCGGCGGCCAGTTGAAAAGTGGTGGAGCTCTTCTCCAGGCCCAGGTTGCCTACCAGCAACCCGGCGACGATCCAGCCGATGGTACCGAAAACCCGGATCCACGGAAATTGTTTGCCAGGATCATTCATCTGGCCAAAGGCCACGCTGTTCGAGAGGGCGATGGTCGGCATATACAACAAAGAGTAGAGCAAAATGATCCAGTAGAAGGCGGTGTTGTCTTTGATCATAGGAGCAAAGAAGAGCAATACGGCCCCCAGCAGGTGCATGACACCCATGATACGCTGGGCCGAAAAATAGCGGTCGGCGACCAATCCGACGAAGAAGGGGGAGATCATAGTGGCGATGGCCAGGGCGCTATAGGCGGCTCCGATCTGAATGCCGGTAGCATGGAGGTGTTCTCCCATATAAGTACCCATGGTGACATACCAGGAGCACCAGATAAAATATTCGAAGAACATCATGAATGCCAATTGACTACCTACTTTAATTTTCATTTTGCTGCGGAATTTAGTGATTCGCCGTTAAAAAGCTAATTTCTGCCCTTTCGGGCAACGGACCCGTGGTCCGGTTATTTAACGGCGAATGACTTTGCTTTGAAATTTAGTCCTTCGCCGTTAAAAAGCCAATTTCTGCCCTTTCGGGCAACGGACCCGTGGTCCGTTTTGAAAAGTGCGACAATTTAAGTTTTCAAAATGGGCTAAAGAAAAAAATGTAGGGAAAGAATATTTAGCAAACCCATTATCTTGCAGAGCGGAACACAGTTCCGCTGGCCGAAGGCCCCTCATCGTGAATATGCGACCGAGGGATAAATTTTGAACGAGCCCTCGGTCGCATATTACGTTTATGAGAACATTTGAAGACTCTTACCGGCATAAAGGCCTGCGCAAACAATTGGTGGATACCATCAAACAGAAAGGAATTACAGATGAAAGGGTGTTAAATGCCATTATGAATCTGCCCCGGCATTATTTTATGGACTCTGCTTTTGACCAGATTGCCTATGAAGACCGGGCTTTTCCCATTGGAGAGGGGCAGACGATCTCCCAGCCTTATACGGTCGCCTACCAGAGCCAGTTGCTCGATATAAAGCCTTTTGAGAAAGTGCTGGAGATCGGTACGGGCAGCGCCTACCAGGCCTGCGTGCTGGCGGAGCTGGGGGCGCATGTGTATACGATCGAGCGTCAGAAGAAACTGTTCGAGACAAATAAAACTTTCCCGCTTCTGAAAAAATACCTGAGCCTGAAATTCTTTTATGGGGACGGGTTCGAAGGATTGCCAACCTATGGCCCTTTCGATAAGGTGATCGTCACCGCTGCGGCGCCTTTTATTCCGCCGAAGCTGGTTGAACAGCTGAAGCCGGGGGGGAAAATGGTGATCCCGGTGGGGGAAGGCAATGTGCAGCAAATGTTGAGGCTTACCAAGAAGCCCGATGGGACTGTACTCGAAGAAATATTTGCAGATTTCTCTTTTGTGCCGATGCTGGGGGGACGCGAAAGCTCACATGACGCCAGCGGGCGCGGAAAATAAGACCCGCGCCGGACCGACGAGACATGACATACCATCAGGGCTTTTCCCCCGCCCTGCTGGCCGCTGCCGCCTATGCCTGTCGCAATAAAACGCCTTTCGGACGCCTCCGGCCGGCCCGGTCCTGAATATTATCAACATCAATTGGACAGGCCCCGAACACAGCCTGGACGGCGATCTCATGCTGGGAGCGATTCTTACCCTTTCTTTAGCCCCAAACCCTCTAAAAACGGGCTTTCTTATCCCTAAACCAATGCCAATAAGGCTTCCGAAACTCGGCCCAAAAGCTATGCACATCTCGTGGATAAACTTAAATCCTTTTTTTATCAGGCTATGTTATTTTCGTGTTAGATCTTGAAATTGCTGTTAAACTCCTCCCATCCCGGGAGACCTGCCTTTAACGGTTATGTTAGGACCTCCCCGAACGGGGTTCGGCAAAGGATTCGTTATTATCGGAATTATCTGAGTTTTTCGGAACTGTCTGGATTTTTAATCGGAAACTATCTGTCGTCGCGCACATGTTGTTAATCTGCAATCTATTTGACAATGGAGAACGGGAATGAAATTTTATTGAAGGAGAACAAGGACAGATTCGTCATTCTCCCTATTAATTACCCCAGAGTATGGGAAATGTATAAGAAGCATGAAGCCAGCTTCTGGACGTCCGAAGAGATCGACCTGAGCGGCGATGCACAGGATTGGGCCCGGCTCAATGATGGCGAACGTCACTTCATCTCGCATATATTGGCCTTTTTTGCCGCCAGCGACGGCATCGTGAACGAGAACCTGGCCGTAAACTTCATGAGCGAAGTGCAGCTTCCCGAAGCACGCTGCTTCTACGGTTTCCAGATCATGATGGAGAATATCCACAGCGAGACCTACGCACAGCTGATCGACACCTACATAAAAGACCCCCAGGAAAAATATCGCCTTTTCCATGCCATCGAGACGGTGCCCGCCGTACAGAAGAAAGCTGAATGGGCCCTCCGGTGGATCGGGAACGGCACATTTGCCGAAAGACTCGTCGCCTTCGCCGCCGTGGAAGGTATCTTCTTCAGCGGTAGCTTCTGCTCCATTTTCTGGATGAAGAAAAGAGGCCTGATGCCGGGACTGACTTTCAGCAATGAGCTGATCAGCCGCGACGAAGGACTGCATTGCGAATTCGCCTGCCTGCTCTACAGCATGCTGGAATATTCCAAACTCTCCCAGGAACAGGTCTTCGCCATCATCGGCGATGCCGTAAAGATCGAAAAAGAATTCGTATCCGAATCCCTTCCCGTAGACCTGATCGGCATGAACGCCAAGCTCATGCAGCAATACATTGAATTCGTCGCCGACAGGTGGCTGGGCGAGCTGGGCTATCCGAAAATGTTCAATGCCACCAACCCCTTCGATTTCATGGAAATGATCTCCCTGCAGGGCAAGACCAATTTCTTCGAGAAGAGAGTGGGCGATTACCAGAAATCGGGAGTGATGTCCGGGAAAGAATCCCAGACCTTCAGCCTGGAAGAAGATTTTTAGTTACCAATAACAGCTCAGCACTAATCAGACCGGGCATCTGAGACAAAGAAGCAAACCTATTAAATCTATCTATATATGTTCGTCAACAAAAGGAACGGAAAAAGAGAATCCGTGAAATTCGACAAGATCACCGCCCGCATAGAAAAACTATGCTACGGCCTTGACAGACGCTTCGTGAACTCCATCGATGTCGCTAAGAAAGTGATCGAAGGTTTATACGATGGGGTAACGACCACCGAGCTGGACAATCTTGCCGCGGAGACCGCCGCCTCCCTTACCGTGAAACATCCTGACTATGCCCTGCTGGCCAGCCGGATAGCCGTCAGCAACCTCCATAAAAATACCATCAAGAGTTTTTCGGATACGATGAAGCTGCTGTACGAATGCACCGACAGCAAGACCGGCAAGCTGGTTCCCTTACTGTCCGAAGACGTATGGCAGATCATCGATAAGAATGCCGAATTACTGGACTCTACCATCATATACGACCGCGATTACGGTTTCGACTACTTCGGCTTCAAGACCCTGGAGAAATCCTACCTGCTGAAAGTAGACGGCAAGGTCGTGGAACGCCCCCAGCACCTGTACATGCGTGTAGCCATCGGCATCCACAAAGAAGATATCGACAGCGCCATCAAGACCTATCACCTGATGAGCGAACGCTGGTTTACGCACGCCACCCCTACCCTGTTCAATGCAGGTACGCCTAAACCCCAGATGAGCAGCTGCTTCCTGCTCACCATGAAAGACGATAGCATCGACGGCATCTACGATACCCTCAAACAAACGGCCAAGATCTCCCAGAGCGCAGGCGGCATCGGACTCTCTATTCATAATATCCGTGCTACCGGCTCCTATATCGGAGGTACCAACGGCACCAGCAACGGCATCATCCCCATGCTGCGCGTATTCAATGACACGGCCCGTTATGTGGATCAGGGCGGCGGCAAACGCAAAGGCGCTTTCGCCATCTACCTGGAACCCTGGCATGCCGACGTATTCGCCTTCCTGGACCTCCGCAAGAACCATGGTAAGGATGAACTGAGGGCCCGCGACCTTTTCTATGCTATGTGGATCCCCGACCTGTTCATGAAACGCGTGGAAGCCGGCGGCACCTGGAGCCTGTTCTGCCCCCACGAAGCACCAGGCCTGGCAGATTGCTGGGGTGAAGAATTTGAAAAACTGTACGCTCAATACGAATCGGAACCAGGCCGCGCCCGGAAGACGATCAAAGCACAGGACCTCTGGTTCGCCATCCTGGACGCCCAGATCGAAACCGGCACGCCCTACCTCTTATATAAAGACTCGGCTAACCGCAAAAGCAACCAGCAGAACCTGGGCACCATCAAGAGCTCCAACCTCTGCACAGAGATCATTGAATATACCGCCCCGGATGAAGTTGCGGTCTGTAACCTGGCATCGCTCGCCCTGCCCCGTTACGTGATCAATGGCAAATTCGATCACGACAAATTATACGAGATCACGTATGAGGTCACCAAGAACCTCAATAAGATCATCGACCATAACTATTACCCCATCGAAGAAGCCCGTAACTCCAACCTGAAACACCGCCCTATCGGACTGGGTGTACAGGGACTGGCGGATGCCTTCATCCTGCTGCGCCTTCCTTTCGAAAGCGATGAGGCTAAGAAGCTGAATAAAGAGATCTTCGAGACCATTTATTTTGCAGCCATGACGGCTTCCAAAGACCTGGCAAAGATCGACGGCGCTTACCAGACCTTCCCCGGCTCTCCCGCTTCCAAAGGCATCTTCCAGTTCGATATGTGGAACGTAGAGCCTACCCTCCGCTGGGACTGGTACCGCCTGAAAGACGAAGTCATTAAATATGGCGTACGTAACTCCCTGCTGGTAGCGCCCATGCCGACTGCCTCCAGCTCACAGATCCTGGGTAACAATGAATGTTTCGAGCCCTATACCTCCAACATTTATGTCAGAAGAGTACTGAGCGGAGAATTTGTAGTAGTCAACAAACACCTTCTAAAAGATCTTGTGGAGCTCAACCTATGGAACGATGACATGAAAAATAAGATCATCCTCCACAACGGCTCCATCCAGCAGATCGAAGAGATCCCCGATTCCGTAAAAGAAATCTACAAGACGGTTTGGGAGATCAAACAACGTAATATCATCGACATGGCTGCTGACAGGGGCGCCTATATCTGCCAGTCTCAATCCCTCAACCTGTTCGTCGAGACACCCTCGGCAAGCAAGCTGACCTCCATGCACTTCTACGCCTGGAAGAGCGGACTGAAGACCGGTATGTACTACCTTCGCACCCAGGCTGCTTCCCAGGCCGTACAGTTTACGGTAGAAAAACAAGGGGGCAAGATGGTAGAACCGCTGATCAACCAGCACAATATGAAGGTTATCGAGGGCAACGGAGAAGAAGTGGTAGATGGACCGTCCTGCAGCATGGAAGACGGTTGCGTCACCTGCAGCGCCTAACTTCCGCTTAGTCCCGTCCCCGCGAACTTCGCCCGGGCCCGGCTGATCCGGATATTCAACTTGCAATCACCGCTCTTTTACATTTTAACTTTTACATAGATCAGGTTCATCTGCCGGTTGGCCTCAAAGCCAGCCGGCAGATGATTAAAAAGGAACCATGTGCAAATCATGGGCTGTCGCGCAACTGTAAGTAACTCAGCAGTTTTATCCAACCATGTTCATTGTCCGTCCACTGACGGATGAGAAGAACGGATAAAATGTTACAAGCCAGGAGACTTGCCTTATCTATAAAAGGATGCTTTCGCGCAAATAAAGTCATCCCTGCCGGTAAAAAACCGGACCATCCCCTGGTCCGGAATGATCCAGCCTGCCCTGCAGTCTCCTGGCTTCTTATTTCCTGTCGGTATTTTTTGGTTGATCTTTCTCACGCGTAAGCATCATAAACGTAAAGGGCTTTTTATTCATTAAAAACCATTTACAATGCAAACGCACAACTTGGGCTACCCGCGAATTGGTAGCAACAGGGAACTGAAAAAAGCCAATGAACAATTCTGGCAGGGGAAAATTACACAACAGCAGCTGAGCCATGCCGGCAAAGAGATCCGCAAGTCTAACTGGCGCCTTCAACAAGCCGCCGGCATCGACTGGATCCCCTCCAACGACTTCTCCTTCTATGACCAGGTATTGGATATGACCCTCACCGTGGGAGCCATTCCGGAGAGATACCAGGACATCCTCCTCAAGGAGACCCGAAGCGACCTTGACCTCTACTTCGCGATGGCCAGGGGGTACCAGGAAGGGACCATCGACGTACCCGCCATGGAAATGACCAAATGGTTCGATACCAACTACCATTATATCGTCCCCGAATTCTACCGGCAACAATCTTTTAAGCTCCTGTCGAATAAGATCGTTCATGAGTTCATCGAAGCCAAACAGGAAGGCCTCATCACCAAGCCCGTGATCATCGGCCCCGTATCCTACCTGTTGCTGGGCAAAGAGAAAGAGCCCGGATTTCATCGCCTCGAACTCCTGGACCAGCTCCTCCCTGTCTATTTTGACATCCTGACCGCACTGGAAGAGCAAAATGCCCCCTGGGTACAGTTCGACGAACCTTTCCTGGCGATGGGCCTGGATCCGCAAGCCCGCTCTGCCTTCGAAAAGGCTTATGAAGCCATCCGGCGAAAATTCCCCCGGCTGAAATTTATCCTGGGCACCTACTTTGAAGCCTTGCAGGACAACCTGGCCCTGGCCGTCTCCCTCTCTCCCTGCGTCTTACACGTAGACCTCGCCCGGGCGCCCGGGCAATTGGAAGAAGTCCTGGCCGCCCTCCGCCCCAAACCAGGAATATCGCTCTCCCTGGGTGTCATAGACGGCCGCAACGTCTGGAAAAACGAGCTGGAGAAATCCCTCACCCTTATCCAGACCGCCATCGGGCAGCTGGGAATGGAAAGAGTATGGATAGCTCCCTCCTGCTCTTTACTGCATAGCCCCTGCGACCTGGACCTCGAACCCATCACCACCTCCCTTTCCCCAACTATCAAAAGCTGGATGGCTTTCGCACGCCAGAAGATCGGAGAGCTGGCGACCCTGAAACAGCTGATTACCGAAGACACTCCCGAAGAAGCTACCCGGGCCCTGCAGGAGAACCAACAGGTCTTTGCTGCCAGACGACAATCACAGCTCATCCACCAGCCATCCGTACAGGTCAGCGTAAAGGAGATCCGGGATTCCTTCCTGCACCGGCAAAACGGGTACCCTGTCCGCAAAGAACTGCAAAGCAAGAGCCTGCGGCTGCCCCTGTTCCCCACCACCACGATCGGCTCCTTCCCCCAGACCAAAGAAGTCAGGGCCGCCCGCGCTAAGTGGAAGAGTGGTGAAATGACCGCTGCCGCATACGATCAGTATATCCGTGAACAGATCCGCGCCGTCGTGCAATGGCAAGAGCAGATCAATATAGATGTACTCGTACACGGAGAATTCGAACGGAATGATATGGTGGAGTTCTTTGGCGAGCAGCTGGATGGATTTGCTTTCACCAGCAATGGATGGGTGCAGAGCTATGGCAGCCGCTGCGTGAAGCCCCCGGTGATCTATGGCGACGTACGACGCAAAAAAGCCATGACCGTAGAATATACCGCCTACGCACAATCCCTCACGGCCCGTTGGGTAAAAGGCATGCTCACCGGACCGGTGACCATCCTGCAATGGTCCTTTGTCCGGGATGACCAGCCCCGCAAAGACACCTGCTGGCAGATCGCCCTGGCGATCCGGGATGAAGTGACAGACCTGGAAAAAGCCGGCATCCGTATCATACAGATCGATGAACCTGCCATCCGGGAAGGCCTGCCGCTCCGGAAAGAGAAATGGAACGAGTATCTGCAATGGGCCGTCGATGCCTTTAAGATCAGCAGCAGCAATGTGGCCGATACGACACAGATCCACACGCATATGTGTTACTCGGAATTCAATGATATCCTGCAAGCCATCGCCGACATGGATGCCGACGTGATCACCATCGAGACCTCCCGCTCGCAAATGGAGCTCCTGCATGCTTTTCACGATTTCAAATACCCCAATGATATCGGCCCCGGCGTATATGATATTCATTCGCCCCGGATACCATCCAAAGAAGAAATACTTCTGTTGCTGGAAAAAGCGGGAGAAGTCATCCCCGCAGAAAACCTCTGGGTCAACCCGGATTGCGGTCTGAAGACAAGAGCCTGGCCGGAGACCCGCACCGCCCTCATTGCCATGACCGAAGCCGCCGCCGAAATGCGGTCAAGGGTTACACAAGTCACCCAGTCTCCTTCGGGTATCGCGGCTACATCAGCACCCGGTACCACAGGGCAGAAATAATACCTCTGCATCCACAAGGCCCCGCCCAAAGGCTGCCATGCTTTTGCACAAGGGCGGGGTCTTATAATTTTAAAATTGCTATTTTTTCGTTGCTTCGTAAAAGCTTTTTGGAAGTCCGTGCTTTTTGATGAAGTCCTCGACTAATGCCTTATGTCTGAGAACAGCAGGATCATTCTGCCAATCATAGTCATCAGGAATCGTACTATTGATATTTGTTGAGGGCGTAGGATCCAATGCCGTTCTAATAATTTTTTTCTCTGACATAAAAGAATTATTATGGTTATGAAGATAAGAAATTTCTCGGTTTTAATAAAAAAGCACTATAGTTGCACCCCGTCTGAAAAGATTGCCAATTATTCCGGATAAAACCTTCTATTTCGAAAAGGGGATGGATGAATGTTAAATTCGACGCGATATTCATTTGGTATAATCTGGTCCTGGCCGACGTGCTGCCAACGGCAAATATGAAAGCATCAGGGTTTTGCATAGAAAAATTAACCACTGTAGCAGCCACCGTTGCCAATATTTTTTGCCGGTCTCCATTGTTAGTGACAACGCGATCGTCGATCCGGTTCACCTTTTCCTTCCAATCTCCAAAGGAGAGGCCGTATAATGGTTGATATTCCGACAATTTATTATAAAGCACAGCCTTTTCAATTTCCCCCTTCGGTCCCTGACTGAAAAAAGTATACCTGTTGTCTTTCACCTTGAACTCATATCTTTCCAGATGCATAGTTATATCAATTGCTTGGGTCACATACAAAAAAATAAGGACCACCGTCACTGGTAGTCCTTATCTGGCCGAGGTCATTAGCCTCCACTATTTTCCCACTTCATACTTCGCCCCTTCCGTAATCCCCTTCCACTGATCCGTCCGGAACGGCGAAGCCGGAAACCCCTCTTTATTAAAGAAATTGCCTTCCCCGGCATCATCGGCCCATCCATAACGGACAGCCACAGGTGCACCCACCCCTTCCTGCCAGACGACCACCTTATCCCCCTCGATCATGGCCCGGGCATAATGCCACCGCTGATCGGCCCCCGCTATCTCAAACCCTTTGAGGTACCCATATTTATCATGCACCGCCAGCCCGCTACCTGTATGCGTAAAACTCAGTATGATCTTATTATCGGCTGTTTGCATGGATTGATAGATAGGACCGCTGTATTCCGCCTTCTGCCCATAACAATTGTTCAGGGCGATAGCCGCCAGTCGCCAACCCACATCCTGCTTGTCTTTCGGATGGATGTCCTTGGAATTGCCGATATCGGTCGTTACCGCCATCCCGGTATTGGTCAGCGCGAGCGTCATCGTCTGCGCCTCCCTTAGCTCCGCCCAGGCACTCCCCTGAACACTATTGCCATTACCCGCATTCCAGCTGGATAGCTCCACGAAATAGAAAGGGAAATCACCCAATCCCCAACGCCCCCGCCAATCCGTGATCATTAAAGGAAAGGCTTTCCGGTATTGATAAGCCCGCCCGGCATTCGATTCCCCCTGGTACCAGATGGCGCCCCGGATCGTATAAGGAATAAGAGGATTGACCATCGCATTGAACAGTAAAGTGGGAGCGCTATTGGGGTTAATCGAATTGCTGATGGAGACTGTAACGATATGAAAAGACCAGTCACCGGCCAGGGAAATTGTTTTTCCAGCAATCGTAATGTTCAGCTCTCCTGGATCTCCATAGATCCCTCCGCCGCCAGCAATATCCTCAACCCTTACCGCAACTACATTCTTCCCTGATTTCAGGACTCCCGCCGGGATCGTATAATGCCGGGCTTCACTATACCCTTTAGTAGCTCCGACCTTCACCCCGTTGATATAAGTTTCGTCTGCATCGTCGATCTTTCCCAGTTCCAGGACAGCCGGCTTACCGGCATCCTCCCCCGCGACTTCGATCGTTTTGCGGAACCACACGATCCCGTCCAGGTCCTCAAGCCCCAATCCGGCCTGCTCCCAGAGACCCGGCAGTTTCATGCGGGCCCACCCGGCGTCCTCAAAAGTTGCATTTTTGTATTGCTCTTCTTCGCCCGATGCGGGTAAAGAGCCCTGTAAGCTTGTGATGGTCTTCAGCAATGCTGCCTTCTTTTGGCCGATGGCCGCAGTTAGCCCATCCCCCGATGGCAGGGCAGCGATCATGGTTTTGAACTCTCCGCTCTGTTCAAAAGCCCCCCGGCTGGTCCAGGTCTCCACATGCGTTCCGCCCCAGGATGTATTGATCAACCCGATCGGGATATGTAGCCGACGATATAATTCACGGGCGAAAAAATAAGCCGTGGCACTAAAATTACCAGCCGTCTCCCGGCTGCATATTTTCCAATCCCCCCCGGGAAGATCGTCCTTCGGCGTAGTACTGACGGTATTGGGCACCTTAAAATGACGGATGGATGGATAATCGGCCGCGGCGATCTCCTCCTGGTAATTGTTTATTTTCCCCCAGCCCTCTATCGGCATTTCCATATTGGATTGCCCGGAACAGATCCATACCTCCCCTACCAGGACATTGGATAAGGTCACCTGGTCTTTTCCTTTTACGATGAGCTGAAAAGGGCCACCGGCCGGCTCGGGATCCAGGTGGATTATCCATTGACCTTTTCGGTCGGCCTTGGTAGTTTTTGATTGCTGATTGAATTGTACCGTTATTTTTTCTCCCCTGTCAGCCCATCCCCATATGGCCACCAACTTATCCCGCTGAAGGACCATATTATCTCCAAAAAGAACAGGTAAACGAACATGTGCCCAAACGGACAGCGTTCCCAATAACGCGAGGATGAAAAGACAGGTCTTTCTTAGCATATGCAAGCAGTTGAAGGTCGTTTTATTATTATATGGACCCGCCAGGCCGGCTTAAGAAGCGTAGCCCGGCGGGCCGTTACCGAAGGAAAGCTATTTCAATTTCATATCCTGTATGATCCCGTCGATGCGCGCATTCAGAGATGCATGCACCCGATCGAAATCCGCGGCATTCCCAAGGCTGGTATGCACGCTGAAATAGAATTTGATTTTAGGCTCTGTTCCCGAAGGACGGGCCGAGATCTTGCTTCCGTCTTCCAGGATAAACTGCAGCACATTGGACTCCGGAAGCTGGATAGGCCAGGACTCTCCAGTCTGCAGATTTTTGCCGGTCCTCAGCTCATAATCGAGTAATTGAACGACCGGAGAGCCATTGATGGCCGCCGGAGGATTACTGCGGTAGGCGCTCATCATATCGGCAATCTCTTTCTGTCCGTTCATCCCCTTCTTGGTGATAGAAATAAGGGACTCCTTATAAAAACCATACTGGACATATAGCTCGATCAGCTTATCATAGAGGCTCCGGCCCTTATCCTTCTCATAAGCGGCCATTTCACAAAGCAGCGCAACCGCACTCACGGCATCCTTGTCCCGGATCCGGTCACCGATCATCAGGCCATAGCTTTCCTCTCCTCCTATCACATAATGCTCCGTCCTTTCTTTTTCCTTGATCAGCTCCGCAATATATTTAAACCCGGTAAGCACACTATAACATTTGATATCATTGCGTTTGGCTATGTTTTCAATGAGGTCGGTCGTTACTATCGTCTTGACCACCATGTCATTCGACTGTGCTATGCCTTTCGCTTTCCGGGCTTCGATCATGTAGTTGAAAGCCAGGACAGCCGTTTGGTTGCCATTCACCAATACCCAATCTCCCTTCTTGTTTTTCACCCCGATCCCCACGCGATCCGCGTCGGGATCCGTTCCCAGCAGGATATCCGCGTCGATCTGTTTGGCCTTTTTCAGCCCGATGCTCATCGCCTCACTTTCTTCCGGGTTGGGATAGACCACCGTTGGAAAATTGCCATCCGGCGTAGCCTGCTCATCTACCACATGCACATTGCTAAAGCCAAATCGTTGCAGCACTTCCGGTACCAGCTTAATGCCCGTACCATGGATAGGAGTATATACAATACGCAGATTGTGTTGTTTTTCAATGATCTCCGGGTAGACGCTCAGATCCCGGACCATGCTGATATAAGCCTCGTCCATCTCTTTTCCGATCATGGTGATATTCGCTTCGCCCCCGCTCCATTTCACGGCATCTACCGAAGCGATCTTTTCCACTTCTTTTATAACATTCTTGTCATGAGGAGGCACCAGCTGCCCCCCATCATCCCAATAGGCTTTGTAACCATTGTATTCCTTGGGATTATGAGAGGCCGTACAGACCACCCCACCCTGACAATGCAACGTGCGGATCGTAAAGCTCAATTCAGGCGTGGGTCGGAGGGATTGGAATAAAAAAACCTTTATTCCGTTGGCTGCGAATATGTTAGCGGTTGTTTCGGCAAAAAATCGGCTATTGTTCCGGCTATCATGCGCAATGGCAACCCTCACTTCCTGGCCGGGAAACGACTTATTCAGATAATTAGCAAAGCCCTGGGTGGCCATCCCCACCGTATATTTATTTATCCGGTTCGTACCGATCCCCATAATGCCCCGCAGGCCGCCAGTGCCGAATTCAAGGCTGCGATAAAAGCTCTCTGTCAGTTCTGCAGGGTTTTCCTGCTGTAAACGGCTGATTTCATCCTTGGTAGCCTGGTCATAGTTGCCTTTAAGCCATAAATCCACTTTATCCTGTATAGCAGCGTCCATATCGTTCATTTTTCTGTTTAGAAGTTAAACCGTTTTAGCCGATCGGTAGTTATTTATCCCGCGACCCGGGCTAATTGGTCCCGGACGGCTAATTTCGGTAAGATCGATAATATTAACAAATCTGGCCAGAAAGATTACCCCGGACTATCATAATATTAATAGAATTTGTAAATTTGCCTTATCAATCCCTTTTAACAGCCTTCCAGGAATAACTTACTATTCACAATATCCGGCGAAAAATTTGCTGTTGTTATCCATATCCCTTTGATTCTTATTGATTATTCTATACCTCTTAACCGGAACTTGGATGATTAAGTATTTGTTGTTACGTGATAATAAGGAAAGCGGTCCTTACACCTTTGATGAATTAAAGGCAAAGGGCCTGAAAGCGTATGACCTTGTCTGGGTAGAAAACAAGAGCGCCGCCTGGCGATATCCCTGCGAAGTGGAAGAACTAAGCTCTTTCGCTCCCGCTGTAGAAGAACAACCCTTCGATCGTTTTTATAAAAAGCCTTCCCAGGAAAATAATTCCCCTGTTACCGCCGCAACCATTCGCCTCAAACAGAATGGATCTTCCGCTTTTTCAGGAGAACCCTCCGCCGTACCAGGAAAGCGGATCATTTATGTTACCCTGCCGGCAGGTAAGAACACTCCGGCAAAAGAGCCGGCCCCCGTCGCTTCCGCGACAGGACGTCTTGCTGCACCCTTACCCGAACGTTTCGCTGCATCCGCTGCCATTCCCGACAGATCTTCTTCGACTTACGGCCCGATTCCTTCCGATAACGGACCCGTCGCCGCTCCTCAGCCTGAGGAGAAATCTTCTCAGGCCCGCGAAGACTGGAATGCCGGTGTAGAAATAATGCCCCGTGCCAATAAAAGGCGCAAGGGTGCCCCTATCCTGCAGTCTATTGTGGTAGTCTCATGTGTGTTGGCGTTATTGGCCGCAGGTATTTTTATTGGCCTGTCCATCAACAAAGGCAGTCTTGGATTTGCGGAAAAGATGGCTCTAAAAAAAGGCCCGGTTAATCCGCCCCCGCCTGCCGGTCATGCCGCCGGGACCTTAGCCGCCTCTTCGGCTGCACCTGTCATGCAAGCCCTGCCTCCTGTCACGGATACGGTCCATACAGCCAATCTGCCAGAAACGGAAACGGCTGTTGTCAGCACTCCCAAAAAACCGGTTGGCAGCAAAGAGAAATCGTCGCAGCTTTCGCCAAAGAACCAACCCGTTCCGCCTTCTCCTGTTAAAGATTCCGCGATGACCGGTCTTTCGGTTGTCCACCGGGAAGCCAGTCATCGGGCGGATATGCCGGTCGACAAGATCGATAAAGAGGTTCTCCGGAACAATCTTTCCAACCTCGTATCGGTAGGCGCTAATGGTTATACGGTAGGCACATTCGGAGGGATCTCCCGAGTTCAGTTAACGGTCAGCAATAAGTCAGTCTATCCCCTGGATCTTGTAGTAGTGGAAGTGCAGTACGTGCAGGCCAATAAGAAAGTATTCAAGACAGAGAATCTCTATTTCCGCGGCATCGGCCCCGGATCTGCGCTGATGCAGGAAGCCCCTAATAGTTCGCGCGGCATAAAAGTACAATATAAGATCACCCTCGTTAATTCAAAAGAATTAGGGTTATCCTATTCGGCACTCTGAATTTATCATACTGATTAGCAGTAGTTAATATATTCGCAAGTTAATAAAACGTTTTTTTCTAATATTTCTTCTCATTTGGCATAGTAGTTGAAAATGTATCATTCCTAAAACGCCACCTGTTCAATTTCTTAATTAATGGCCTGTTTCAGCAATCTTATCTGCTCCTGAACTGTATTAGCATTAATTAATTATGAACGTTAAAAATCGAACTGGTATGAGAAATGCAATGGTCCAATTGTGTCTGGTACTGATAGGAGTTACCAGCGTACATGCGGTCAAACTGTTACAGACTTCTTCCCTTCATATTACCATATTACCGGCAGAAGAAGTCGATAAAGTTTGGGCTATCCAGGGTAAGGATTCAATCAAAATGGTAGGTATCGATGGAGAATATTACCTTTCGACCGTGAATCCGGGACGCTGGCAAATACACGTCGAAGCTAAAAAACCTTACCGGAATGCCAGCTTTGAAGAAGTAACGATCGGCCCCGGAGCAGAAAAAGACCTGGGTGGGATGAAATTAAAAAAATAGATTTTACGCATTCTGGATAATCGGCAGCAAGGGATAATCCTTCAATAAAACCGAAGCCGTCACCTCCTTGTCTACGCTGAACCATTTCTCCAGTAAACTGGCATACAAAGCCCGGAAATCGTATTGCATAGCTATATTATCATTGACGGTGGCATTGGCAGGCAGTAATGGATTACTCCCGATAATGCCCGGTTGAAGACCGCTCCCAAAAAGTAGTACGGGCGCTGCCGTCCCATGATCCGTTCCTCCGCTTGCATTTGACTTTATACGCCGGCCGAATTCAGAAAAAGTCATACCGGTCACCCGCTTTTCCACCTGCAGCAGGCAGAGGTCGTCCTGGAAAGCGCCAATAGCTTCGGATAGTTTACCCAGCAGCTTCGCATGAGTACCCGTAGTCGTATCTGTGGCATCTGTCTGTTTGGCATGTGTGTCAAATCCCCCCATACTCACCAGATAGATCTTCGTTCTCAACCCGCCCGCCACCAGCCGGGCTACAATCTTCAGCTGATCCGCCAGCGGATTCTTTCCCGCCGCCGGATATTTACCCGATTGTTTCGTCACTTTTTGCGCAGCCGCCTTGATCACCCCCGCATACTGATCCGTCTTCACCGACATCTCCCGGATATAAGCCAGCTGATCCCCCGCCCTGGTAGCCGGAACCGATGCCGCCCGGTCATTGATCAGGTCATAAAAGCTATTCGGATTGCTGATCGCCATTCCCATCGTCAACGCAGGCCCCTGAAGCGCCGGAGATACCAGCGATCCGATCTGTATGGCCAAAGGATCCGGCATATTCCGGTTGGGATAATCTTCCGGAAAACGGGGATACTGTACATTCAGATACCGCCCTGCCCAGCCCGTAGAAAGAATCTGACTGGTATCCGCCCCGGAAAGCCAGATATCGGTGGCCCTGAAATGCGAAAAATTAGGCTGTGGATAGCTCACCCCCTGAATAATGGTCAGTTTTCCCTCATTGAACATACTTTGTAATTCAGGCATGGCCGGATTCAGCCCCGTCTTATCAAAACCATTTAGCCGCAGGACCTTGTCCTCCGGAATAGCAATATTCGTCCTTGCCGCATGATACGCATCATAGAACTCCAGCGGGATCACCATATTCAACCCATCATTGCCTCCATTGAGCTGTACCAGCACCAGCACCTGATCCGAATCCATGCCCCCTGCTATCTGCGCCAACGGAGAGGCCGCCAGCGCCCGGATGGAAAAACCATTGATCAGTGAAGGCAATAACACCGAAGGCATGGTGCGTAATAGAAAGTCTCTTCTTTTCATATACTTATCGTTTGCCCCTTGGGGAGATTACATTAGTTGATATTCAGGTAAATCCATCAGATACTTAAATAATAACTTTAGCTTATTCGGTACAATATTCTTATTATTCTTATCCGTCGGATTGGTCTGATAAGCCTGCCAGGCCATCGTCCAGTAATGATCAGAAGCCATCCCTACCAGCCCGGACAAAAGGATATTCGTCTTGATGAAATGTAACTGGTCCACCGGGAGCTCCACCCGGTACAGCGCCCGGACCGCTCCGCTGATCAGCAGATCGGGGTCTTCCGGACTGGGCAGGCCGGCGGCAAAAGCCACCGGATCGATAACGATCTTCTTATCCTTTCGGCTAAACCCTCCGTTGATCATCCGGTCCGTAAACTGATTGCGCTTAGGCAGCGTATCCGAACTGATCCAAAGCTTATCATACTCCGGTAGCTGGTAATAAGCCTGCCAGCCGGCTACATTAGGCGGATCGCCGATATTCTGCTGCAGCCCCGCTGCCTGATTACGCAACTGCTCCCAAAACCCATACTGATCGATATAATTGGTTGCATCCGGAAAAACAATATTGAACTCCCGGCATAAACCCACCGTGAAATCCACCGGACTCTTGATCATACTGCCATAATTGGCCGGATCGAAAAAATGACGGCTCATAAAAAGCATTTCCAGCACCGGCCGGATCTCGTAGTTCTTTTTGCGGAACAGGGCCGCCAGCGGTTCTATTACATTTTTCTCCGTCTCCTCGTCGATCGTATGGTAGACAAAGAACCGGTATAACTTACGGCAGATAAACCGGGAGACTTCCTCCTGTTCAAAGATCATATCCACCAATTCATCCAGTTCGGCACTGGCTTCCTTTCCTTTTATACCCCTGATAAGCCGCTGACCATAGAACGCAGAGAACTGCTTATCCGCATCATCATGCCGGTTGGGATCGAAAGAAGACGTATAAGTCTTGTAGTTGATGGTATACCCTGTCAATACCCTTGCAGCAGCCTTCACATCCTCTTCCGTATAGTGGGAGCCAGGCCCCTTCCCTACCGTAAACAGCTCCTGCAATTCCCTGCCATAATTTTCATCCGGGGCTTTGCGGGTATTGGCATACCCGTTCAGATACCGCAGCATGGCCGGCTCTACCGTCACCGCTTTGACGAACTCCTTGAAATTGCCCAGCGCATGCTGACGTAACAGCATATTGTACTGATAGCAGAACAGGGCATTGTCAACCGTATTGGTCTCCGTTACAAAATGATTGTGCCAGAACAACACCATTTTTTCCCGGATGCTCCGGTCCTGGTAGATCATCAATCCCAGCCACCAGGATTTAAAGGAATTTTTCCGGCGGCCATTATTCATTCCATCATATTTCAGGGACTTGATCCAGGTCTCTCCGGGTTGGATCTCCGGGTCGGTGTATTTGTCGTCATTGTAATTATTAATGGGCGGCGGCGGGAGGGGGGCTTCCGTGTACAGCAGTTCTTTAACGACCTTTTTCAGCGATTTTTTATGACAATGGTCCAGATCCTCCTTTTTTACCCCGAATAGAGTCCTTTTTAGCAAATGAGCAGCCTGATCGGCTTCCCATTTTCCCTTGTATCGCTTAATGCCAGCTATTACCGGTGCAGAACTGCCCATAGGAATTAATTTAAAAGGATCGGTAACCTGCCGGATCGCTCCGGTGGTTGACCGCCTGCTCCTACTATGATAGAATTATGCCAGAAAGGTTTAATGCATACCGATTTACAGTCACTTAACAAAACGTCTTACCTTGTGATGCTTTAATAGATGAACGTTATATATATGAAGAAAATACTCTTGTTCGGCGCCGGCAAATCAGCCACCTGCCTCATCCGCTATCTTATCCGGGAGACAGCCCTCCGGGGCTGGCAATTAGTGGTAGCGGAAAACAACCTGGTCCTTGCCCAATCCAAGATCGGCAACGCCCCCCGGGCTACAGCCGTGGCTTTACAGGTAGAGGACGAGCCCGAAAGAGAAAACCTGATCCGGGAAGCGGATATCGTCATCTCCTTACTTCCGCCGGCCCTTCATTTCCTGGTGGCCGTCTCCTGCGTAAAATGGAGCAAAGACCTCCTCACAGCCTCCTACCTGGATGATAACCTCAAAGCCCTCGAACCCGCCCTCCTTGAAAAAGGGCTTTTGTTCATCGGCGAAATGGGACTCGACCCGGGGATCGACCATATGAGCGCCATGCAGCTGATCCACCGGATCCGGCAAAAGAAAGGCCGCGTCCACTCCTTCCGCTCCCATACAGGCGGCCTGATAGCCCCGGAGAGCGACAACAATCCCTGGCATTATAAAATAAGCTGGAATCCCCGCAACGTGGTGCTGGCAGGATCCGCAGGAGCCCGGTATAAGGAGAACGCACAGATCGTCACCCGCGGCTATGCCGATCTGTTCGGGAACTGTGAAGAAGTTGCCATCGACGGCATTAAAAAAAATCTTAGCTGGTATCCCAACAGGGATTCTCTTTCTTATATTCCTGTCTATGGTCTGGAAGAAGCGGAAACTTTCATTCGCACCACGCTGCGGTATCCGGGTTTTTGCCAGGGCTGGAAGAATATAGTTCAGGCAGGACTTACCGACGATAAAACCCGCCTCCCCGGAACCGAAGATCATCCCGGTAAAAGCGATGCCACGGCTGACCCGCTGACGGTTGCCGCCTGGTCCGCCCCCATCCTCCCCTTTGTCAATGCGGACAACAGAGAACAACTCGAATTCCTGGGTCTCTTCGATAAGACACCCATACCTGCCGGAGCGCAGGTCTCCGCCGATATCCTGCAGCACCTGCTGGAGACCCGGCTTGCCATGGAACCCCAGGATAAAGATATGATCGTCATGTTACACGAAATAGCCTATACGGTGAACGGCGTCCCCCATCAGGAGACCAGCAGCCTGATCGTGATAGGGGAAGATCCCCTTCACACCGCGATGGCGAAAACGGTAGGCCTGCCCCTGGGCATCGCCGCCAAACTGATCCTGGAAGGAAAAATGCAGGGACTCACCGGCCTTCATATCCCCATCCTGCCGGAAATCTATGAGCCCGTATTAGCGGAGTTGGCGGAAGAAGGCATTCGCTTCGTCGAAAATACCTTTTAATTGACTTCCGTATTCAACGTTCCCACGATGTGATAATCGATATCGCGGAACAACACCGTATACTTACCCTTTTTCAAATAGAGCATATAGCTCTTCTTACCGCTGGGAATATAGCTCTGATCCGCAGGTACCAGTTGCCAGGGCTTATTATCGTTCCCTGCTATTTCATCCTGGTAATAAGCCTGTACAAGGTAGGTGTTGACGGAAGGCGGCTTTACATAAAAAGGCTGCCTCAGGCCCCCCAGCGTCAGCCAGGTCGGCCTTCCATCCTGGTAGATGGCCGGAGGATGAATGACGCAGAGATCATACAGATCATTGCCCGTGACATTCACCGGCTCATTATTCAGCAGAGCGATTGAAGCAGTCTTCACCGGATACTTTTGCACATATGCCTGCCAAAAGACACGGCCATACGCGAAGTTACTTTCCTCCGTCATATCCGTCTGATCGATCGTGACCGGATTGATGCCCGACAGCTTTTGGAAAGCCATGCCCATCGGAATATAGCCATCCGCAGATACTTTCTTACTGATATGCGCATAAGAGGCATATACCAGTATCCTGGCCGCCGTATCCTCTTGAAGCACCTTGTAAATGTTCCGCGCCTGGATAGAATCCCGCTGCCCCACCGTATGCGTAGAGGCAGCCGTATCCTCATAGGATACCAGCGTATAGCCCATCGCAAGGGCGGATCTTATCAGTTCGCCGGCCACCGGCTCAGCGGTATAGTAGCCCGTATGTAAAGTAAGCCTGGACAGGGTGTGATTGGAGAAATTATTCAGCATCTCCATCGCCAGGTAACGAAAGCCCTGCCGGTAAAGATCGCTCAGCAAAGACAGCGCAAACGCCCGGTGTAAACCCTTGGAATTCGCTTCGTTCAATAGGAGAACCCGGCTGCTCTTCGCGATGAAATTGATATAGCGCCGGGCATCGGCATGCTCGATATTTTTGATCCCCTCTACCGTCCTGAATATTTTTCGCCGGTTGGCATCGTCGATGCTGTCATAACTTTTTACCAGGTATTGCTGGGCCGCCAGGTAATCCCCGGCAAAAGAAAAGTACTGGCTCAGCTCATCGTAATACCCTTTGTCGGAATAGATTTTCCTGAATTTTTCCTCGTCCTTGAAAGCATGATAAAGGGGAAACAAATAATGAAGATTTCCTTTAGGAGTGAGCGTCAGTATATTCAGACGAGGGCTATAACCGGCCGGCGTATTTCTTTTGGAATATTCTATCAGCTGCTTTACCGGCTCGGAGAGCTGCGAAAAGCAGCATTGCACGACGAAAAACAGGCCGATTGATAAGTAGATCTTTCTGAATAGCTCCATTTGGCTGCAATGTTAGGCAACTCTTTGTTAGAAAAAGCCTAAATCTGTCCTCTTTTTCAGCGCAGGTCAGCCAGCTTTTCCTGCAATTCCTTGACCCCTATGGACGCAGGCTGCTCGATCGTCGTCAGGTTATAAACAGGCGAAGTATAAGGGATCTTTTTGTCCACGATGAATTTGGGAATGCCCCGAAGTGCATAATCCACCAGCCCGGCAGCTGGATATACCACCAGTGAAGTCCCCACTACCACAAAGATATCGGCAACCCTTACCAACGGGATGGCCTCCCCGATCATCGGCACCGCCTCCTCGAACCAGACGATATGAGGACGCAGCTGGGCGCCATCATCCGCCAGCTGCCCCAGCTCAATATCCTCCCTGATCTCATAAACCAGCGATTCATCCGCCTCGCTGCGCATCTTGAAAATTTCCCCATGCAGATGCAGCACCTTCGTACTCCCCGCCCTTTCATGCAGATCGTCGATATTCTGGGTGATGATCTGAACGTCGAAATCTTTCTCCAGCTCAGCCAGTCCGAAATGAGCGGCATTGGGCTCCGCTTTTGTCACATCCTGGCGACGCATATTGTAAAAATCGAGCACGAGCCCCGGATTCTTCCTCCAGCCCCTTGGAGTAGCCACTTCCGTTACCTCATATCCCTCCCACAGCCCATCACTGTCCCGAAAAGTCCTCAGACCACTCTCCGCGCTGATGCCGGCGCCGGTCAATACAACCAGTTTTTTCTTTTGAGGGCTCGTGCTCATATAAAATAAGTTGGTGAAAGTAGTCTTACAAAATTAATAAAACGCTGAACATCTCCCTGCTCATTCTTTAGACATCTCCGTCTCTGCGGAACCTGTAGATCCTGTTCCTGAGAACTGCACCGCCGGCCGGGCTTTAAGAGAAGTACGCCATTTCCGCACTCCCATCCAGCCCAAACCCACGGCCATCCATAAAGGCCACAACCCGACGAGCCCGATCAGTACCAGGCTGATCCAGTTCCATCCATCCGCCAGCGCGCCCTTTATCCTATGCAGGAACGAAGGCTCCGGCTCATCCTTCGCACTTACATCCAATACCTGGTAGAAATTCAGATTGATCGTACTGTAAGCGGCCGCATGCCCAAGGTACGAGATCCTGCCCGCAGCGCCTTCCATTTGCTCCTGTATATCATTGATCTCGTTCTGCACTTTCAGGATCTCATTCATATTCCTGGCCTGTTTCAGCAGATCGAGATAGCGCTCGCGCACCTCCCTTTTTGTTTCCAGCCTGGATTTGGTATCGACGACCTGCATCGTAACATCCTCTGCGCTGATCCTTTTTTCGACCAGTTTATCGCTGTCGGAGCCGATCCGGGACAAAGTCTCTTCGAATTGAGCGACCGGTACTTTTATACTGACCGTATTTTCGATCTGGTAAGCAGACTGACTCTGCTCTTCCTGGGCGATGTAACCGCCGGACTGTTTGATGACGCGGTGCAGCAGTTCATTAAAAGACCGGTAATTCTTTACTTCCAGTTTCAGGTTGGCTGTCTTTATGATCTTCTTATCCCAATCGGGATTGGTGGACGCCGTCTGTTGCGGAGCTTTCTGGGTGGCGGCCTGCTGCTGTGCCCCGACGGGTTTCGGGGGCGAGGATTGATCATCCTCCGCTTGACCCACCGTATTCGCCACTCCGGTTGTGGGAGGTTCTGTTGCAGTCGCAGAATCCATTTTGTAACTCTCTCCCGCTTCATGATCAGTCGCAGGAGCAGCAGACTTCAGCTCTGCGTCATTTATTCGTCTGGATAAGGACTCCAGCTTATCTTTTCTGGCGCTATTATTACAGGAAAGACATAGCAGTAGCAGCAATGCTGCCGGCATTGTTAATGACAGGGATCGCATAATTATATTTTTTGGATGGTTTACCTGCTTAGATGCAGGAAATTGGTTATTACATATTGAACAAAAAAAGGCCCCGGGAACCGTCTGTTGATTCCCGCGACCTCGAAAAAGTAACCCAATAAAATCGTTAAATACATAACCGGCAACCTTCCTTCCATATCTGATCACAGAAGTGGCAATCAGCAGGTAATGCCCCGGCTTATTCCCCTGCCAGGCCCAGGACAATATCCCACTCCTTATCCGTAACAGGCTGTACGGATAAGCGCCCGAGCCTCACCAATGCCATATCGGCCAGCCTTTTGTCCCCCTTGATCTGAGCGAGACTGACCGGCTTCTTCAAACGCCTCACAGGTTTAATGTCCACCGCCACCCACGCATCATTATCGATGGTAGGATCCTGGTAATACTCTTTGGATACCTTCGCGATCCCTACGATCTCCATCCCATCATTGCTATGATAATACAATACCTCATCCCCTTTCTTCATAGCCTTCAGATGAATCCGCGCCGCATAATTGCGAACCCCGCTCCAGCATGTTTCCTTATCTTTTTCGAATTGCTCCCAACTATATACGGAAGGTTCAGATTTGACCAGCCAATGCGCCATAAGTATAATCTTTCGCCGAAAATACAAAATGTCCGCAAGGCGACCCCTTCCTTTTCCTGGCCATTCCTTCAGCGCATTTCACACACACCTCTCCCGGCCTTCAGACCCGCCTCCCAAAAAATATTTTGGGTTTGGGAATCCGGATCAAAACAACTCACCGTATGTATTCCGGTACGTCCTCTTACCCCAATAGCCCTGATAGCCACACAGACAATTGATTATCAACACGTGATCGCAAGCGAGGGGTAATTGAAGAGCAACTTTTTTTAAAAAGTTGCTTTTTTTTTTGCCAAAAGAAATCCAAAGGTTACCGTGTTACGTATGTATTATAACAAGGCCTGGTTTTTACCCTATTTAACGCTTGCGACAGGTTGTTTTAAGGGTCAACACCATCCGATCACTTAGGTGCATTGGGTGGTGTTATTTTTTTAGCAGGTACTTACCCATCAGCGCCTCAGCGGAGAAGCCATAAATCATTCTGCAGGAAGAAATAAATCATCTAACTATTCGCCAGTACATCGGCGATATGCATCGTCCGGATAGAATAACCCTTATGCCGGATATAGCCATCCAGGTGCATAAGGCAGGAGAGATCGGTAGATATGATATAATCGGCCCCGGTCTGGAGCGCATTATTAACCTTCTGGTCAGCCATGGCAATGGAGATCGGCTCGAATTTCACGGCAAAACTACCACCAAATCCGCAGCAGGTCTCCACATCGTTCATTTCCAGTAATTCCAGTCCCCTTACCCTGGACAGCAATTTGCGGGGTTCCTCCTTGATCCTGCATTCCCGCAGCCCCGCACAGGAATCATGATATGTCGCTTTCCCATGCAGGGTAGCCCCCGTATCTTCAATACCCATGACATTGACCAGGAAATCGGAGAATTCGTAGGTCCGTTTCTGGAGATCCTTTACGTCGTTATGAACAGAGGAATTATCGAACAGGGTGGAGTAATAATTCCGGACAAATCCCACGCAGGAGGCGCTGGGAGCCACAACATAATCCGTACCGGAAAAATCCTTTATGAATTTCGAGCATACATCCCGCGCCTCATCCCGGAAGCCGGCATTAAAAGCGGGCTGACCACAACAGGTCTGCTCCGTATTATAGGTCACTTCCACCCCCAGTTTCTCCAGCACCTTGACCATATTGAATGCCGTCTGAGGATAGAGCTGATCTACAAAACACGGTATGAATAGCTGGACTGTCAGGGGGCTGTCGAAGGTTTAAGCGATGTTAATAAAGAGATCATCTTCAACGCTGTGATCGCGGCTTCCTCTCCCTTATGCCCATGCTTGCCGCCAATCCTTTCATCGGCCTGTTGCTGATTGTCTACCGTCAGCACGCCAAATATAGTAGGGATGGGTAAGCTGAGATTCAGCTGAACGATCCCATCGGTCACCGCCTTGCAAACGTAATCGAAATGAGGCGTATCTCCCCGCAGCACACAACCCAGCGCAATAAAGGCATGGGGCCGGTCATCCTTATACTTGTGGGTCTCCCAATAGGCCTTGATGGCAAAAGGGATCTCAAAAGCGCCGGGTACATTGATCACCTTCCAGTTTTTCACACCGGCCTGGTCAAGAGCCGTCCGGCAGCCGTTCTCCAATGCATCCACGATAGCGGCATTCCATTCCGTACGCACAATAACAACACAGGCATCCTGACTGTTCAGAATGCCTGTGTTTGTCTGTAATAAATTACTATTGCTGATCTCAGCCATTATTTTCAGGTTTTATTGGGTCACCCCCAGTCTTGCCAGGTACTTATCGATATCGGTTCCCCGCTGAGAAGTAGGATATTTATCCTTAATTAACTTATACATAGCAATGGCATCCTGCGATTTACCCATACTCTCGTACAGATAGCCAGAGCGGAAAAGATATTCAGGAGAGAACAATTCATCCTTCTCAAAATAAGTGCCTGCTTTTTTATACTCCTCAGCCGCTTCTTCCTTCTTGTTCTGTTCGGAATAAGCATCTGCCAGCAATCCATAAGCCCTGCCCTGCAGTTGCTTCACGGAAGTGGAGAAATCCTTCAGATACTTCACGGCATTGTTATAATCGCCCATTTTCAAATAGCAGCTGCCTGCATAAAAAGAAGCGAGGTTCGCAGCCTTCGTACCGCTGTATTTGGAAAGGATCTTCAGGAAACCCGCATTCACATTGTCCCCGTTCAGGGCCAGCCTGGCCGAATCCATACGATAATATTCTTCTGCCCGGAACATAGCTTCGACCGCCTTCTTTTCATTGGGCTCGCTGATCAGGTTCTTATAGGCAAATATTCCCCCTACAACCAGGACGATTGCCAAAAGGGCATAACCAGCCTGTTTACCCCACCTGTCCCAAAAATGCTGTAATTGGTCTACCGGATTCTTTTCTTCTTCCAGATGAGCAGGATGTTTGATCTCTGACATGGCGTATTTTTGTCGTTTGTTTTTTAGATAAAAAAGGAGTTTCGATTAATCGACGATAAAAGGATAATTCTTATCCATATACACGTCTTTCAACACTTCGGAATCATCCGGCCACGGAGATTCTTCGGCAAACTTCACCGATTCTGCCACCGTATTGTTCACCCGCTGATTAATGGCATCGATCTCTTCCTGTGTAGCATACTTCTTGGTAAGGATCGTGCTTAACACCATCTGAATAGGATCTTTTGCCTTGTATTCCTCTACCTCTTCCTTGGTGCGGTATTTCTGGGGATCCGAAATAGAATGCCCCTTATAACGGTACGTTTTGATCTCCAGCAAAGTAGGCCCTGCCCCTTCCCTGGCCCTTTTGACGGCCCTGGCTACGCTCTCGTGCACGGCTTCGGGACTCATGCCATCGATGGAATCGGCAGGCATCTCATAGGCATCGGCCAGCTTATAAATATCTACCACATTGGAAGTTCTTTCAACAGAAGTTCCCATGGCATAATGATTATTCTCACAGATGAAGACGACCGGCAACTTCCATAACATGGCCAGGTTGAAGACCTCGTGCAGCATTCCCTGACGGGAAGCTCCATCTCCGAAAAAGGTCAGTACCGCATTGTCCGTACCCTTGTATTTTTCAGCAAAGGCCAATCCTGCTCCCGTTCCGATCTGAGCGCCTACGATCCCATGTCCACCGAAGAATTTTACATCTACTCCGAAAAAGTGCATACTACCGCCCTTCCCTTTCGCAGCGCCGGTAGCTTTTCCGTATAATTCAGCCATACAGGCATTGGCGCTGACACCCTTGGACAGGGCCAGACCATGGTCACGATAGGCGGTAATAAAAGGATCGTCTGGCTTGGTAGCAGTCATACAACCGGCGGCAATGGCTTCCTGCCCTACATAGGCATGAAAGAATCCCCGGATCTTACCATCCATTTTATACTTTTCTTCTGCCATCAACTCAAACTGGCGGATGAGTTGCATTAGTTCATACCAGTACAGGTAGGTCTCTTTTGAAAACTTAGTAGCCACTTTTTTGAAAATTTGAAGTTTCTGCCGCCGAAAACCCGGCCAAAGCGGGTGCAAATATAAGGGGGAAAAGGCAATTTACCCTATACTGATGCCCCGGGCTGATTTTATTTCCCCGATCTTAGGAGTATCTTGCGCCCCAATAGACTTATTTGCTTTCACTAAAAGAGATATCGCTCGTACAGTTCAAAAATTATGAACAGGCAAATTTCCACTTCCGGGAGCGAATCGTGGGCATTTGCGGCAACAACGGCGTCGGTAAGACCAATCTCCTGGATGCGATCTATTACCTCTGCTTCACCAAAAGCTACTTTTCCAAATCCGACCAGCAGAACGTACATAAAGGCAGCGCCGGCTTCCGTATCGAAGGCCATTTTGACAAGCAGGACACACCGGAGAAAGTCGTCTGCATTCTGCGGGAGACAGGCAAAAAAGAATTCCTCTTCAATGCAGAGGCCTACGAGAAATTCTCGCAACATATCGGCCGGTTTCCCGCCGTTATCATCGCCCCGGACGATGTCCAGATCATTACCGGAGGAAGCGAAGAACGCCGCCGTTTCCTGGATGCCCTGCTTTCCCAGCTCGACGCCGGCTATCTCCAGCGCCTTATCAACTATAACAAAGTGCTGCAGCAGCGCAATAGTTTTCTCAAATCATTGACAGACAAGAGAGTACAGGATACAAGCCTACTTGATGTCTACGATGAGCAGCTGGTCCGGCCCGGCGCCGGCATTTTCGAGAAACGAAGGATTTTCCTCGAAACCTTTCTGCCCCTGGTCCAAATATTCTACACCCAGATAGCCGGCGCCACAGAACCCCTCGCATTCGCCTACGAAAGCCAGCTGCTCAGGACCTCTTTCAAAGACGCCCTGCACCAGTCCCGCGAGAAAGACCTCTACCTGCAACGCACCAATACCGGCATCCACAAGGATGACATCGACATCAGCTTTTCCGCCCAGCCCTTCAAGACCATCGCCTCCCAGGGACAGCGTAAAAGCCTGCTTTTCGCCCTGAAGCTGGCGGAATACGAGACCCTGAAACAAGACAAGGGCTTCCCCCCTCTTTTACTCCTGGATGACGTATTCGAGAAGCTGGACGAACACCGCATGCACAACCTTCTCGACAAAGTATGCCTGCAGGGTCAGGGGCAAATATTCATCACAGACACCCATTCCGGACGCATCCGCCAGGAAATGAACAAATTATCCATCCCCTGCCAGATCATAGAATTATCTTAATCAATCCCACTTATATTTTCCACAAAAACCGCCAAATCTGGCAAAATATTTTAAATTTATTGCCTAACCCTTGGATTGAGCACCAAAAACGAATGCCATGCCCCTTGATCTGGAATCTTCTATCGCATTTTTAGAAGAGACGAATAGCACCACCACCGCCTATTTCTCTTTCACCGCCGACCAGGCAGGAGAATACGGGATTATCAAAGCCAATAAAGAAGGACTTCGCCTCTATGCCGCAGAAATGCTGAAAAAATCCCTGGAGCTGGAACAGCGTCAGGACGGCGAACCCCTGTTCTTCGGCCACCTGGAATGGGTCGTCAGCGACGTCGGCTATGACCTCATCGCCGGAATACAGCCCCAATACCAGAGCAGAGGAGAAATATTGGCCTCCAGGACGGAGGAACAGCCTGAAACCCGGGAACCCGAAAATAGTCCCGGGGAAAAACAGCCCTCCCCACGCAAAGGGTGCCTTTCCTCCCTGATGTGGGTAATCGGCGGGGTGATTTTACTGGTTGCTCTCGCAGCTTTTACTACCTTGCACCTATGGGGGAATATTCATTAGGAGACGCCTTAAAGAAATTCCTGAATCAGAGCCAGCTGAAAGGGTCGATTCAGGCGCTGCAGATAGAAGAGATCTGGGAACAGATCATGGGAAAGACTGTTGCCCGCTACACCGATAAGATCCAGATCCACGGACAGACCCTCTACATCAATACCACCGTCGCTCCGCTCCGGCAGGAACTGCTCTATCAGAAAGAAAAAATAATAGCCCGTGTCAATGAAGCCCTGGGAGAGAAGGCGATCCGGGACGTAGTGATCAAATAGCGCCATTCAGACCGTTCGTACCCGGGGATCGATCAACCCATATAGCACATCCGCCAGCAGACCGATCAGGATAAAGAAAAACGAAGATACCAGCACCGATCCCATCACCACCGGGAAATCCAGCTTTTCCAGCGCATCTACCGTCACCTTCCCAATCCCCTTCCAGCCGAAAATATATTCCACAAAGAAAGCCCCCGCCAGCAGCTCCGCAAACCAGCCGGTAATAGCTGTGATCACCGGGTTCAACGCATTGCGTAATCCATGCTTCCAGATGACAGTCCTTGCAGGAAGCCCCTTCGCATAAGCAGTCCGGATATAATCCTGATCCAGCGTATCCAGCAAAGATCCCCGGGTCAGTTGCGCAATAATGGCCAACGGACGTATCCCCAGCGTCAGCGCAGGCAACAGCAGGTTACGCAACTGCAGCTGCCTCCCGGCAAAAGGATCCGTATCGAACAGGCTGCCGGTCATATGCAGCCCGGTATAGTCGCTTAATACGAAGCCAAACAGGTACGCGATGACAATGCCCATAAAAAAAGAAGGCGCCGAGATACCCAGCACGCTGGTTAAGATCGCCGTCGTATCCATCCAGGTGTCTTTTTTTACCGCGGCCAGCACCCCAAGCAATATGCCGAAGAACGTAGCGATGGCCATCGCCGCCAGCGCCAGGATAATCGTACCCGGCAAGGCTTCTGTCAGGATTTCCCATACGTCCTTCTTTGTCTGGTAAGACCGGCGCAGATAGGGCCATTTCAGGCCCACCCGGATATCGCCCCCGATAAAAATCCCCCGGAGGCCCTTGCTCCGGATCTCCTCCCTGGAATGGATGCCGATCGGAGACACATCGTCGAGATAATAAAGAAATTGCTTCCAGCGGGGCTGATCAAGATAAAGCTCCTTACGGATATTATCCTGCGTAGCGGCATCCGCCCGCTGCCCCATCACCAGCCGCGAAGGATCTCCAAACCCCTGGAAGAGAAAAAAGACAGCGATTACGACTCCCAGCATGACCAGCAGTCCGTAAAAACTCTTTTTTATCAGGTAGGAGATCATTGAGCAGGTAGCGCGTTGAGGTCCGGTAAAGCCAGCCCAAAGTCCGCATAGCTCCATTTATGAAGGATCACCCCTTTCTTGAGCAGGTATAGCGTAGGGTTAGCACGGGCGGCAGTCTTGATCGCCGTGGCATCGCATTTCAGGATCGTAACCGCCTGACTGATCCCCGCCTTGTCCGTCCAGGCCGCCACATTATCGTAGTCCCCGGTAATAAAATAAACCGGGATCGCCTTTGCCTTGGCCATCGTAAGGATCACGCTAAACTCTTGAGTCCAGGAAGGCGGATACTCAGACAGCCCTTTCGTGAAGAGCAGCAGTTTAAAACCTTTTCTATCCAGCAGATCCTGCGTCGTATCCGTTCCTGCCGCGCTGAGCAGATTGAAATCCTTGATCGCAGGCTCCGCATTCCCTTTCCGGATCAGCTTATCATAACGGGTAACGAATTTATAGCTATCGTCGAAATCGGCCGGAAACTGATTGCCGGAAAATTCGATCTTTTTACCATTCTTCTCGTAGACCATTGTGATCACCGTACTGTCAGGTATGGCTCCGGGCGGAGCTTTCATTTTCACCGGGATATCCGACCCGACCCGGTATGGCAGACAATCTACCACAGGCAGATGGATCAGCACATACCATTGAAAAGAAAAAGACAACACCGTAGCCAGGATAAGCAAAGACAGGCTGACCGCCTGGGACAGCGTCGTCCGGATCCTATCCCTGAAGAAGAACAGGAACAGGATGAGAGCCAGCAATATCAGGTCCTTGGTGAACGACTCCCCTGCCGTCAGCGGTATACAATCCCCAAAGCAGCCGCATTCCCGCACCTTGCCCGATAAATAGGCATAGCCGGTCAAAAAAGTGAAAAATACGATCAATACCAGTAAAAGCCAGCTGAATAGCTTCATCCGCCAGCCGAGCAGGATCGCCACGCCCGCTACGATCTCGAACACGATCATAATAATGGAAAAAGCCAGGGTGAAATTATCCAGCCAGTGAAAATTCCAGACCTCGAAAAACTCCTGCATTTTATAGCTCAGCCCAAGCGGATCATTGGCTTTTACCAGACCTGAAAAAATGAATAAGACCCCTACGATAAACCGGGCGATATTGATGAGACTTTTCATAAAATAAAAAAGCATTTATTGCTTATCAAATTCAACCTTGCAGCTAACGGCTTAAAGCCCGCAGCTATTGCGCATGTTTCCCTTCCGCAACCAGGATCAGCGCAAAAAGAGAATAATTAATAATATCTATAAAATTAGAATCGATCCCTTCGCTGATCAGCGTCTTTCCGTCATTGGACACGATCTGCCGGATCCTTAATATCTTCATCAGGATAAGATCTACAAAGCTTTCCTGGCTCATGGATCGCCAGGCTTCTCCATAATCATGATTTTTATCCAGCATGGTCGCCCTCGCTTCGGCGATCTTTTCATCATACCTCCGCTCTGTTTCCTCAACGCTCAGCTCTTCCACCGAATCACTGTTCAGCGATAGCTGGATCAACCCGATCACCCCGTAATTGACCATCGCCCGGAACTCACTGGCCTTGTCATCCCCTATCCGCTGCTCTTTCTTTTGCTGAAGCGTGCGTATCCGTTGCGCCTTGATGAAAAGCTGATCGGCAACGGAAATGGTACGCAAGACCCTCCAGGACGTGCCATAGTCCCTGGTTTTTTTTAGAAAAATACCCTTACAGGACCTGACAGCCAGGTCGTATTGCTGATTCGTAGAGCTCATTTCCGGAATTTCTGCTATTTTCAATGTTATTGTTGAATTTTATCGGGTGGATTCATTGAACTTTACCGATTCATTGTAAAAGTAAAGATTAGCGATCAAAATGTTCACTTTGAATTGTAAAGGCAGACTACTGCTGGCGGATAGGCCCCTGATTATGGGCATCATCAATAGTACGCCGGATTCCTTTTTTGAAGGCAGCCGTTTTATGGAGGAAGCCGCGCTTATCCGTCATGCCGGGCAGATGCTGCAGGAGGGCGCCGATATCCTGGATCTCGGCGGGCAGAGTACCCGCCCCGGCGCAGAGCAGGTGGGCCCGGAAGAAGAAAGCAGGAGAGTGACCGGCGCTATCGCCGTCTTACACCGCCATTTCCCCGAAGCTGTTCTTTCTGTGGACACCTGGTATGCACAGGTCGCCCGGGAAGCAGTAGCCGCAGGCGCTTCCGTCGTCAACGATATCAGCGGAGGTATGCTGGACCCGGACATGCTGGATACTGTAGGCAGGCTGGGAGTACCCTATGTCTGCATGCATATGAAAGGCACGCCTGCCACCATGAACAAAGAAGCCGTCTATGACAATGTCACCACCGAAGTCCTGGACTTTTTCATACGCAGAACGGAAGATTGCCGCCGGGCAGGTATCCATGATATTATCCTGGACCCCGGTATGGGCTTTGCCAAAAACAGCGCCCACAATCTTGAGCTGCTGAAGAACCTGGCCGTCTTCACTATCCCCGGCCATCCCATTCTGCTGGGCATCTCCCGTAAATCCGTTATTTATAAGACGCTGGGCATCACTGCCGCAGAGGCCCTGAATGGAACTACTGTCTTAAATACGATCGGCCTGCTCAACGGAGCCGGCATCCTTCGGGTCCATGATCCCAAAGAAGCCCGGCAGGCCATTACCTTACTCGAAGCATATAAATAGAAAGAGGCGCGCTGATTCAGCACACCTCTTTCTATTTATATTATATTTTGTCTATCTGTGTTGCTGTGGCATACCCTGGGGCATGCCTTGAGGCATCTGCGGCATCGCAGGCCTGGGCTCTTCCTTGGGGGCATCCGTCACATCTACGATTTCGACATCGAAGATGAGATCTTCGTAAGGCTTGTGACCAGGTCCGGGTTGTTGATCGTAAGCCAGGAAAGCGGGGATGTACAGAGTACCCTTTCCACCTTTCTTAAACTTCCGGACACCGTCATCCATACCCTGGATCATTTTTCCTGTTCCCACGACAAATTTCAAAGGCTGCTTGGAAGTATCATCCATATTGGTTTCAAATACTTTTCCGGAAGGGAATGATTTGCCCGTGTACCGTACGGATACTTGTTTGCCTGAATCTGCCTGGGCACCTGCACCAGGGGATTGTACCACTACGTAAACGCCTTTGTCGGTCTTCTGTGCATTGATCTTGTTGTCTGCCAGATAGCTTTCCACGGTTTTGACTTCTCTGTCTTTTTCCTTGGCTATCTCCTGGTTCCTGTCAGCTGCCAGCAGATCTTCGGACGCAAACACATCCAATACCTTAAATGCGACAGTGATCTTATCCTTCTTTTTAATGAAAGGAGGCAATTGACCACCGGATTTTTTCTGAAGGGTATCGGCCAGCAGCACGACTACAGCGCTGTCACCTTTACGGAGCAGGGAGAAAATTTCAGTGGGGCTATAGGTAGGCCTTGCGCTATCCACAGGGATATAGACTGGCATGCTTCCCTGCGAAGAATACAATACGGAGTCACGCAATTTCTGAATGACATTCACTTTCAGGAACTGGCCCTTTTTAGCAGGTTCTCCCTTGCCATCTGAAATGATCTTATACAACAAGCCACTTTTTGTCTTTTTGTACTCCTGGTTAGTGCAGGATACTGCAGCAAACAGGACCACCATGACAAGCAAATACGACGAGACTTTTTTCATTCTTATAATTATTGTAGTTGTGATGAGTTCTCTTTTATGGCGCTGATGAAGCGTTGCACCGTTTGTTCCAGGGAGTCGCCGCTGCGTCCTCCGGCGGCATTATAATGTCCACCCCCTTCAAAGTACTTACGGGCAAAAGTGTTGACGTCAAAATCTCCTTTACTGCGAAAAGAGCATTTCACTTCTTCGTCCCTGTCGATGATCAGAGCCGCCATCTTGATACCCTGAATGGACAGAGGATAGTTGACCAACCCTTCCGTATCGCCCGTTTTGATATCGAAACGCTGCAGATCCTTCCAGGGAATGGATATTAGCGCGGCGTTGTGCTCATAGAAAATATCCATTTTGTTCTGCAATACATACCCGATGAACCGCAGGCGGTTTTCCAGGAAATTATCGAAGAGATTCTCATGGATCTTCGTATGATTCAGTCCCGTATCCTTCAGATCGGCCACCATTCTATGCACGGCTGCCGACGCACCCGGGAACCGGAAAGATCCCGTATCGGTCATGACACCCGCATACAAACAGGCCGCTATATCGATATCGATCTTATCCGCATGGCCCGATCCTACGATAAAATCATAGACCATCTCGCAGGTGGAGCTCTTCTCCGTATTGCTCACCCCGTAGGCAAAACTCTCGGTTTCGGGCTGTTGGTGATGATCTATAAGGATCCTTTCACAGGACAGCTTCCTCAACCGGTTAGCCATATGGCGGGTACGGCCCATATTATTAAAATCCAGACAAAAGACCCACTCGGCCTGATCCAAAACGACGTTGGCCTTATCCGTGCTATATTCAAAATCGATCACCCCCTGGCAACCTGGCATCCATTTCAGCCATTCCGCCCAATTGGTGGGGGAAATGACAGTAGGAGCATGCCCCAGCTTCCTGAGGAAATGAAATAAACCCAGGGAAGAGCCCATAGCATCGGCATCAGGCTTCTGATGCATAACAATGACCACCTTTCTTGGCCGGGCTAACAAATCGTATATTTTTTCTATAGGTCTCATGCAAAATGTGTGCAAATGTCCGGATAAATAATTCAAATCCCAAATCCCTCTGTCCTAATTCTTTACCGGCCGCAGGGTATATCCTTTTTTTCTGAGCAGGTTAATGACACCGTTCTCCCCGGGCAGGTGAGCCGCACCTACCGCTACTAACAGGGATTTGCCGGGTAAGATGGTAGCCAGATTTTTGGCCCACCGGCGGTTTCGGTCATATAGTAAAAGATCCATATACCCACTCATGCCCGGATCGCCCTTCGTACTTAAGGCATCGATCTGGTCCAGATCCTGCTTTTTATAGACCTCGGACAATTCCAGCGTCATTTTCTTATACTCGTAGGCGCTATCGATATAGTTCAACAGGTCTTTAGCCTGCTGTTCGTAAGGGATGCTATCGAACAGCCCCGCCTGGAACTCTACCGTTTCCAGTCCGTTGACAGGCTTTTTATACTGTTTTAGCTCTTTCATGATCATCATTTCCATGCCATCCGTCGTTTTGCAGGCCAGGTTTTCCTCTTCGATCAGGCTGCTGATCAGCAGGGGCTTGAATCTTTCCAGCATGCCAAAAGGCAGCACCCCGGCGTGTTGGGCAAAATAAGCCTTTACTTTTTGATAAGAAGCGCTGTCCAGCAGGTCCGACAGCTTCTTACTATCGTTCATGCGCATGTATTTCATGGAATTCATCATCCCGGTCATATCGCTCAGGTCGATCTCGAACCAGACCTCATCGCAATGAGCGATCACCGCCTTCAGACTGTCGCTGAGACTGGCATCCTCGGCGCAAAGGACATGCATGGTGCCGAAGAGATACGAAGGCTTCGACAACCCTTTGCCCGAGACCTCCCATAATAAGGTGTGAGTGGTCTGGGAAAAAACAAGGCAAAAAGACAACAGGCCGGCCGACAGTGACAATGATTTCTTTATCATGGTTGTTTATAAGGTTTTTTATAAGAGACCCATTCACCGGGAACCTTTAGCGGATCCGGCGTTTCGCCCGTTAATCGCTTCCTGTCAGGGTGCCGGAGCGACTGCTTCGTTCCCATATACCTGGTCTTTGAATTTTAAGGAAGGAGACGCCAGAAAGGGACCTATATTCAACGCCGCCCATTTAGTATCGACCGCCTTGATGGTGGCATCGTCCGCTACGATAATATTCGGCCAGTCCCGCTGAAAATTGTCCAGCTCCTTTGTCTTCCGGGTCCCGTCCAGCCCTAAACATACGAATTTCTTACCGGGCGTAATAGCCGACTTTTTCTGTGCCGGAATATGATCCCGCTTGGGATCCAGGTTATTACAGAACCGCCATAAGGCGACCGGCAGGTCCATGGCATCGACAGTATGTTCTACATATAAGACCATCTTGATGCCTTCCATCTCCGGCAGGTCGCAAAGCGCCTCATGCAGCTCCCGGATATGGCCGGGCCTGTTCTTGCGGACAGATAAGATCAGGCAGGGGATCTTTTTGGCCAGCAAAGACAGGTTTACTTTTTCCACTTCCGGATGCCTGTTAACGATCATGGCCGCCGTAAGTCCTTCATAGCGGGTAGCGAGTAGCTGGTATTGATCGTTGTCCACCTCCTCCTCGGCCTTATAGGTGCCGTCGATACACATCTTTCCGCCAAATCCCAGCTTGCTGCAGCTATGATCCAGCACATCCATCGGGCCTTGTGAAAAATATACATCCGTGGCAGGATTTAAATTCCGGAAGACATATTGGGCCAAAAGGAGATAGTCCTGGATGAGTACCTTTTCATCGGCTATCACCAATATTTTGTTGAACATCATTTGTCCCGCTCCCCACATGGCATTCATCACCTTTTGCCCCTGTCCGGTGTATTCCTTTTGGATCCTGGCAATGACGAGATTATGAAAAACCCCTTCCACCGGCATATCCATATCGATGATTTCCGGTACCAGCGTCATCTTCATCGGCGCCAGAAAGATCCTTTCGGTCGCCTTGCCTAACCAGGCGTCCTCTTGTGGCGGAATACCCACGATTGTAGCGGGATAGACGGCATTTTTACGATGCGTGACCGCAGTGATATGGAACCTTGGATACCAGTCCGGCAGGGAATAATACCCGGTATGATCGCCAAACGGCCCTTCCCAGATCAGCTCTTCGGTGGGCTCCACATACCCCTCGATGACGAAATCGGCGTCGGCCGGTACTTCTATTTCAGGCTGCGTGATGCATTTGACCAACTCCACCTTCTTCTTGCGAAGGAAGCCCGCCAGCATATATTCGTCCACGTTCTCCGGCAGCGGAGCCGTTGCACTGTATGCATAAGCCGGGTCACCCCCCAGGGCCACCGCCACGGGCATTCGTTTCCCTGCTTTCTTATATTCGGAAAAATGTTTGGCGCTCACCTTGTGCTTATGCCAGTGCATGCCCGTCAGTGTAGGGCCGAAAACCTGCATCCGGTACATACCTACGTTCCGGGAGCCATTATTGGGGTCTTTGGTATGAATGATCGGTAAGGTAACAAAAGGGCCGCCATCCTTCGGCCAGCAGGTAATGACAGGCAGGAGACTGATATCCGGGTTGGTTTGAACGACCTCCTGGCACTCCCCCCTGCCGCTCCTTACCTTAGGCATCCAGCTGGCAAATTGCCCCAGTTTAGGCAGCAGCTTCAATTTGTCCAGGATGCTTTCTTTAGGAGCGGATAATAAACGGAACAAGCCTTCAATTTCCCGGGTCACGTCGTCCAGGTGTTCGACCCCCAGGGCCATGCACATCCTCTTTTCGCTCCCGTAGGCATTCATAAGGACCGGAAAATCCGTCCCCGTATTCTCAAATAGCAGCGCTTTGCCCCCGTTGCCGCTTTTGCTGATCCGGTCCGTAATCTCTGCTATTTCCAGCCTGGGGTCGACATACGTCTTAATACGCACCAGTTCCCCTGCCTTTTCCAATGCCTGAATGAACTCCTGTTGATCTCGGTAGGCCATAATTAAATATAGTTAGTGTTTTACTTCCTTTGTCCGCCGCTTGCGGATAGCAAACCCGTGGTTCGCCAGGCAAAAGTAAAACACTAACTATCTAAATATGTTGACCGGGGAAAGTATTAATAAACATTTTTTGGGCAATCGATCACCCCGTTATGACGATGGTGTACTGGCTCTTTATTCGAATTGAGGGCGATGCTCACCCTGATGCCGGAAAGATAATACCAGTCTTTATGTTTAGAACCACCCCGGATGGAGCCTGCGGCAGGATAGGTGGCCCCACCCTTCAGTTCCCCACCCCGATAAGCCATTTCCACCGCTTGGGCGCCCTTGGCCGCCAGCAAAGTGGCCCGGTCGACATAAGTGGTGCTCACATCATCCAGATAATCCGTAAATAACTTGCGCAGACCGATCTCATAGGCCAGCACTACTCTATCCGTTATGCGGAATTTTATTCCCCCCCCGAATGGAATGGCAAACTGGAAGAGATTATACGGCTTCCGGTTGGGATAGGCAGCCAGCCCTTCCCCTTCCGTGCTTAACGGCCTGAGATAGACCTTTTTCCCCAGGGAATCATAGGCATACGGGTTGAAATGGTACAGCGCCACCCCGGCAAAAGCATAGGGGGTGAGCCGGTGTTCGTTCAGATCCAGCAAATTATACTCCAGGAGAAAATTGCCTTCATAAATCTTGCTTTGAAAACTTAAGTTGCGGGCTCTCAGATCCGCCTGCGGGCTATAAGCATCTGAAGCCCCTACCCTGCCATAGCTGGCATTACCGAGGATGGAGAAGTGGCTGCTCAGATCGTATTGAAGCCCCGCGCCAAAGGCCCCATGAGATTGTTGGGTCGTATACGCTTTACTTTGCAGATCACCGATATAGTTCGCAAAGCCTCCAAACAGATTAACATGCCATTGGGCATGAGTGATAATAGGGCACAGCATAGCTACCAATAAGAACTTTCTCATTCTTAGTCAGAATTTTAAGGATTAAAAATGTAGTTACAAAGTGGTTTTGCGAAAGGAATCTGGATGCCAAGGGTGTTCGATCAAGAAAGAAAATTGGTAGAGTTTCTTACAATAGGTGTTCTTATTAGAAGATTATATGTTCTAACGCAAGTATTGCGCCAATTATTAAAAAAAATACCGCCAAAAAAAAGTTAAAGAAAAAAGGGAAGGATTTTTACATTTTTTAGCAGGAAAAGATATTTTTCTTTACTTTTGCACCCCACGAATTTACAAGTTCGGGACGTAGCGCAGCCCGGTAGCGCACTTGCATGGGGTGCAAGGGGTCGCAAGTTCGAATCTTGTCGTCCCGACGAACAACCCGCAGCTTTCGCTGCGGGTTTTGCTTTTTCAGGAGCATGGAGAACTTGTTCTCCAACGCGGATGAAGAAGCAAAACGATCCCGACGAAGTCGGGACCGGGCTTCTTGGGCAAGATGGAGGGCAAAAGATCACCGCAGGTAATCCTGCGGAAAATCCTTTCAGTGTTGTGTTAACCAGTCCAGAAATTGTGAGATCTTCTCTTTGCTGATGGTGATGGATTCCTGTGTTGGGACGGACAAAGTAACTGATAGTTTACGGGAAAGATAGTTGGATGCATCCAGCACGGCTTTTCTATTCACCAGGAATTGACGGTTAGCTCTGAAAAACAGCGGCTCCGCCATCTTTCCCAGCTCTTCCATGTTCTTATTGATCAGGTAATTCTTTTTGTCAAAGGTGGTCAGGTTGACGACACCATTTTTCAGATAAAAAAAGGCGATATTGCTTAGTGCTATAGGCAGGATCCTGTCCTTTTGATATACGAGGACGGCGCCTGCATCAGTCGTTCTCTTGGAAATGAAAAGTTGTTCAAGCGCCTTATATGGGAATGCATTCTCAGCGACCTTCCCTTTCAAAGAAAGGTATTTGTTTATGGCAGCTGCTACCGCATCCGTAGTAAAAGGCTTCAGGATGTAGTCAATTCCATTGGCCTTGAATGCATGTAAGGCGTAATCGTCAAATGCAGTACAGAATATAACCGGGGCTCCTATGTCGACTTTAGAAAATATCTCGAAGCTCTGGCCATCTCCCAGCTGGATGTCCGAAAAGATCAGATCAGCATCACCGCCGTCGATGAAATAACCAATGCTTTCTTTGACGGTAGATAATATCTTTACTATTTGCGTCTGGGGAAATAATTCTTCGATCGTCTGAGCGAGGTCCCTGGCAGTTACTTTCTCATCTTCTATGATCACCAGCTTCATTGGCTAAAACTTTAATGCTTACAGAAAAATTTTTATTATCCTGACGGATGATTACTTCTTCATCAGACAGGATCTTATACCTTTCCAGCAGGTTGATGAGTCCTTTGCCGCTCGGTGCATCGATCCGGCTCCGTGCCTGTATATTATTCTCGATAAAGATACGTCCTTCTTTATAAAATATATTAATCACCAGCGGCGACGACTCTGTCACTTCATTGTGCTTGATAGCATTCTCTATCAGGGACTGAATTGAAAACGGAGGTACCGATCCTCCCGACAGCAATGGTTCGGGGATATCAATCGTACAGATCAACGCGTTTTCAAACCGTATCTTTTGCATTTCAAGATAATCATTACAAAGTTTGATCTCGTCCCGGAGCCGTGATATCCTGGACTGGGGATCTGCCAGTGAAGCCCGTAGAAAATTGACCAGATGGGAGAGGTATTCCTCTCCGGCGCGTACATCCGTTTTATAGAGGCTCTTTAGCATACTCAGCGCATTGAAAAGAAAATGTGGATGTATTTGCTGCTTGAGCAGCAGGTTGGCTGACTCTAGATTTGCCGCTCTTAACATGGTATTCTCGAGATCTGACTTTGTCTTTTCATACCGGAGGATAACAAAGTTTTGGAGGATGATGACCAGGATGTTGTTAAAGGCCCCTTGAAATAACCACAAGAGCGGTCCTGTTGCAGCAATCCAGGGACCATTCTTTGGCTGAGATAAGTAGAAGCCAAGAGGTTCCGTGAAAAAAAAGAAACCAAAAGAGAATAAAAATCCAAAGGCGTACCGGATAATCTTCTTCTTTCCTGACGAAGCATCGGCCATATACTTATGCACGATATCGATGACCACAATATTGGCAAGGCCCTGCACTAAAAACCGGGAGCCCACGAATACCGAATACATAACAGGCATCGGCGTCCCTGTCTGAAAAATGTAAAGAAAAACAAACGCCAACGCGCCCGTGATCACCGCTACTATCAGGGAGTGCCTTGTCAATTCCTTTACTAAAGGATTTATTGTCATTATATAAAGTTACTTCATTTGAGATGCCCTATCGATAAGGAGACGTCCTGAAACGGACAAAACCGTCCCTGAACCGGCATTTCCTGTGGATATCTGCACTCGGCTCCGGCGATTCGTGGGTGATTTTGTCCGGTTCGTTGTCCTCCTCTTTCCGAATTACCTGGGTTGAAATGCCGTTTTCATCGATTACCGGAGACCTTTGGCGGGTTATATTTTTTGCGTAAAGAGGAAGACCTAATTTTGCCCTTATTATAATCGCTTATGTTCCTGCGGAAAAAATATATTACCATACTTGCTCATATTCTTCTCTGGGCGTTCCTGGGCTTTATTCTCATAGCTCATATCCCACTATCGATCTCGCTCTCTTTTCCAAAAGAATATTGGATAAAGCAATCCGTCCTATTCCTGCTTCTCATGGGACTGTATTATTTGAATAGCGGGATATTGGTGCCGTCCCTGCTATACAGGCAAAAACCGGTAAAATTCATCGTGCTGCATATAATCCTTATCACGCTGCTGCATACCGGGAGCATCTTTTACGCTGGCTGGTCGAATTTACCGGCAGGTATTGAAAAAGCGCTCAATGACAAATTTGAAGGGAAAGTGCCTATTAAGCTGAATGATTTGAAAATCGACACTACCCTGCTGCTCACCTACTGTCTGCTGGTCGGTCTTAGCACCAGCATATCCATCACCCGGATATGGCAGAAAGACCTGCTGAAGAGTCAGCAACTCGTGCAGAAGCAGCTGGATTCGGAATTATCCTTTCTTAAAGCGCAGATACATCCTCATTTCTTTTTCAATACCCTGAACAATATCTACTCTCTTACCTTTATCGACGTAGAAAGCTCCCGTGCATCGTTGCACAAGCTATCCCGTATGATGCGCTACCTGCTATACGAGACACAGAATGACCGGACTTCCCTTCAAAGGGAGATAGATTTTGTGAAAGATTATATCGAGCTGATGCAGTTGCGTGTAAACGGGCATACCACCGTGAAATTCGAAGAACCCGGGATCATAGCCGAAAAAACGATAGCGCCGATGATCCTCTTGCCCTTTGTGGAAAATGCATTCAAGCATGGCGTCCACTCGGTAAAGGAAAGCCGGATATTGGTAAAGATCCGGCAGGATAGCGACCTGCTGATCTTAGAGGTAGAGAACACCCTTTTTGTCCGCCGGGAACAGCAGATCGATGATGGGGGCATCGGACTTACCAATACCAGGCGCCGACTCGACCTGATCTATGCAGAACAATACCGGCTGCACTATGGGCCGGAAGAAGGCAAATATTGCGTACGTTTAGAACTGGAACTATGACAAAGCTACATTGTATAGCCGTCGATGATGAGCCGCTCGCTCTCGCGCTGGTGTGTAATTTTATTAAACAGACGCCTTTTCTGGAGCTGACAGGCCGTTATTCCAGCGCTATCGAAGCGTTGAAAAGCATTCATTCCATGGAAATCCACCTGATTTTTATGGATATACAGATGCCCGATTTCAATGGCATGGAGCTGGCCAAGGTCCTGGCCCGGAATAAATCAGAATCGGCTCCTAAGATCATCTTTACTACGGCCTATAATCACTTTGCCCTGGAAAGCTATAGAGTAGATGCACTGGACTATCTATTAAAGCCTTTCAACTATGAAGAATTCTTACATGCGGCGGGTAAGGCGAGGGATTACGTCGAACGTTCGATCAACAATTCCACCGACATTGAAAACGACTCTATATTTATAAAGGTGGAATATAAATGGGTGAAAGTGCTGCTGAGCGACATTCTGTATATAGAAGGGCTGAAAGATTATGTAAAGATCCATTTGTCAACGCAAAACAGCTTTTTGTCGCTCAATTCCCTGAAAAACATGGAAGAGAAATTACCGGCCAGGCAATTCATGCGGCTAAACCGGTCCTGCATTGTCTCTCTGTCCAAAATTACAGCCGTCACCAAAACGGCCGTACAGATCAATGATATTGTCATACCTGTAGGAGAGAATTATAGAGAGGCTTTCAGCCAGTTCTTCAGAAACTGGATCGTATAATCAGCAAAGGGTTGCATTCAAAGCCATTTTTTTCCATGTTGAATGGATATGGATATTCTTTGTCATTACTTTTTTTAAATTATTCTTATGTTCAAAAAATCCCTCCTTGTATTATCTCTTTTTGCCTTGCTCGTTTTTTGCCTGCCGGCGGCGGCGCAGCAGCCAAAAGATGATTCGCTCCGGCTGAGGCGTGATTATATGACCCAGCAGGCGGCGCTCCGGTACCCGGCACTGAGAATGGCAACGGTCCAGATGGAGACGACCGGCGGCACGCATTATACCTCCAGGCTGCGGGGAAAGGACTTTGAAAAAGGCAGGATCCAGCCTCAAAGTACGCTGAAAGCGACTTTTAGTCTTCCTGTTTATACCTCCGGAAGCCAGGAACTATCCGTTATCTCTGCCTATACCTTACAGGCGACGACCCTGAAGAATACCATCAACCAGATCCCCCAGTCCCGGGTCAGCGACGGAACTTATACCTTACAGAACCTTTCACTGGCGCTCAATTATAAAAGGACGGATTCTCTCTTTAATAAACCGGTCTTATGGGGCGGCATGCTGCTAATGAATTTTTCGTTACAGTCGTCCCTTGCCCGGGCAACCGGTCTGTTGTATGGCATGGTCCCTTTGAAGACGACCCGAACGACCCGTATTTTCGCTGGCCTGTTGGTATTCATCGACCCCTCCAGCACTGTGCCGGTAATACCGACCTTTTCTTACTGGCATAAATTCGCAGGCTCTCCCTGGGAGATAAGTCTCGATCTACCCACCCGTTTGCTCCTGAGAAGACCCGTATTTTCAAAAGGACTGTTATCCTTCGGCTCGGAGCTGGCTGACCATACGCTGTTAAGGAAATCAGATCAGCCTCTGTTACAGGGAGGGTTCGCATTCAAAAACCTGGATCTGAAGAGTGGGGTCACGCTGGAATATCCGGTTTCCAGAAAAGTGCTGATTGGGTGCAGCGGCGGCCTCCTTTACACCACACAGTACAGGGTACTGGATCCGAGTAAGAGCATCAACGATTATACCGTCGGGATCAAAAGGAATCCCGGCCCCTATTTGAATATCAACCTTTCCCTCCTTCGCTGACGGGAAGAAATAACACGCCGATCGATAGCCGGCCAATTATTCAAAGAAATAACCCAACAATATTATCAATATGAAAATTGTACAAGTCTTCAAGACCGATGTGCAGGATCAACAGGTTGCCAGACATATTGTCCTATTTCTGAAACAATCCTTTTCCCATTGCAGGATTAATTTCGATCTGGACGACTGCGACAAGGTACTGCGAATAGAAAGCCTGCTGGGACCGGTTCAAGAAACTGCTATCCAGTTGGTAATGGCTGGGTACGGGTATGATTGTGAACCGTTACGGGACTAAATCACAGCCCAGCTACCTTTCCGACGCATCCAGATATCCTGATCCATCTGGTTAGCAGGATTATTCGTTCAAAATTTTTCCTGTCTGGCAATATCCCTCGCAATCTTCCGCGCATCGGCAGCAATCTCCCGGATCTGACCGGTTGGACTGATCCAATAGTCCTCTACCCTCTTTACGGAAATAGCTTCAGTATTAAATACCGGATTGATGATAAATTCCTTTTGATAATCCTCCAGGTAATCGATCACCTGCTGCCGGCTTGGATACCGGGTGATACTTCTTCCAAACTTTTTATACGGCAAATGAGAAAGCCTTTTGCAGGTATGTAAATGCAGACGGTCGTAATGATTACTCCACGGAGCCGCCACCCGGGCTTGCTTTTCAATAATAATATAATCTATCTTTTGTTTTTGTAAACAAGCAGCAGAAGCCAAACCTGAAATGCTTGCTCCAATGATCAGCGTATTAGTTTGCCTTACCAACATACCATTTTCTCCCTTATTTAAGCACCAGCAACGGCTTCTCCGAATTCAGGGATAGTCCCTGCAGCAAATTCTGGTGTGTCAGATTATACAGGAAACTGTGTCTGCCAGGTAAAGCAATGATCAATTGCACCTGCTTATCTTCCGCGAATCGGATAATACCCGGAAGAATAGCTGTCGCATTTAAATTATAGAACGCGTGCTCATGCCCTTTAAGTACGTTATTTAAAGCCTCCCGTATTTCCGGAGCGGGTTCAGCCGGCGGTAAATTGTTTCGGGTTGAACTCAGGTTTAATAATAATAAGCTGGCGTGATGCCGCTGGCTTATTTTATCCAAATGCTGCAAAGGAGCGATGTCATCGAAGGATTTAAACTCACCCGCCACCAGGGCAGTGGCAACCGGCTGATAAGAACTCGTCGAAGGAACAATGAGCACCGGTACAGGGATCACCCTGGTGAGTTCGATGATCTGGCGGCCGATAATACTATCTTCCTGCATGTCATTATCAGTGCTTCCGATAATAACCAGACCTGGGTCATTTTGTAAGACTTGTTCCAGCACTGAACGCAGGAAGGGCAATTCGCTGATAAGGACCCTGACGATGATATCCGGATCCAGCACTTTTAATAATTCCAATCTCAAGGCGTCCAATCGTTGACTGAGTAATTGTCTCCTGCTCTGAATATCTGTTGCACTTACCTGGATCAGGTCCGGCGAAGGAATGATCTGTTCAAACAAGGGAACATGCAAATTAACAGCAAGGATTATCTCATTGAAACCCATATCATTGGCAAGAGCCGTGGCATAGGCGGCCGCATTATTCGACGAGGTTGAGAAATCTACAGGTACGAGTATGGTTTTCATAATCATTCCTCCCCTAATTTTTTAGTATTCAACAAAAAATGATCCAGTGAAAAGGGCCCTGAACCAATCACAAGGAACAGAAACAGTAAAACCAGTACCAGTATGGACAGCCAAAGCTCGGAATTGACATAGGGTGATGTGATATTCACAAAAAATACGGCTCCAAAAACGACTGGCAATTGCAATAATGCCCACAGCCTGGTATAAAGGCCCAAAAAAATAAGCCCCCCGCCCAGTATATGTATATAGGTTACATAGTAGATAAGCGCTGTTATCATTTCAGGCGATTGTCTGATAGCTCCATTTTCTATGATCAGGTACCGGAGATAGGCGGCATTATTTAAGAAAATAACCCCTTTCGTAACTAAAAACAGCCCAAGGAGCATCCTGAGGACGTCCAGGATCTTAGGGTGATGCCGGTCACCCCAGTTGCTGACTTTATGCGTGATATTCATAATAGATCAGTTTATATTAACAATTATAGTACAATATTATACGGTTAAAGGTTTAACTATTAAGATAAAAAAAATCACAATTTTCCATTGGTGACTTTCCCACTTACCATTAATAAAAGCCGGGTCATTTCCTTTAGTTTTTCATCGTCCATATTCCCCTTGATAAGGGCATAAATTTCATTCATCATGGGCGAAAATTTTTTCTTATACTCCTTCCCTTTATTGGTCAACGAAATAATTTTATTCCTTCTGTCACCGGGATCTTCCGAACGCGTCACCAGGTCTATTTTAACCAGGTTATCGATAAGCGGCGTAAGGCTAGCTTTGTTTTTTTGAACCGTATTGGCCACTTCCTGTTGATTAACCTGGTTCTTTCTCCACAATACCATCATTACCTGCAGCATTTCATAGGTCAGTTCCCGGTCATGCCATTCCCTGATTTTCTGTTGGGCAAGCTGTTTGATAACCTGCCTTATCGTGATCACGGCATCTACAAAATCAATGACGGCTTCATTATCTTTTTGCTTTCTTATCATTTCTGATACAAAGTTAAGCATTAAATGGTTAAATCTTTAACTATTTTTGAAACACAGTATTGCTTAATCGGTAGTTTCGTAAATTCGCTATCCATGATCTATAACCTTCCACATGACCTGACACCCGCTGACGCCCCGGATACCGGCCCGGTCATTATCCGCCGGTATCAATCCCGTCATAATACCCTTAAGAATAAGATCATCCTTCATAAAAACATGATCAATCTCCTGATCAGCGGGGAAAAGACGATCCTGCACGCCGAAGGCACAACCACCATCCGCGAAGGGGAATTCCTGATCCTTTCCTGTGGAAATTGCCTGACGACAGAAGTCCTCCCCCTCAACGACATCTTCTCCAGCATTATCCTATACTTCGATAATGAGCTGCTGACGGACTTCCTGCATAAACATATACATTTAATAAAAGAAGAAAAACATAAAAAAAAACCCTTCCTCACCGGCAAGCAGGATGCCTTTATCAGCAATTACGTCCATTCCCTCGACCTGCTCCTGCAGCTCCCCTCCCCCCTCCTGCCTGAATTTAAGAAACTCAAGCTGGAAGAGCTCCTGCTATATCTTCTGGAGAAAGACCCTTCAACATTATATTCACTGCTGATCGTCACTCAAAATAAAGAGGACTTGTCGATAAAGACAGCCGTAGAAAGCAATATCGGCAATCCGGTCACCGTAGAAGAGCTGGCTTTCTTATGCCACTGCAGCCCATCCACTTTTAAACGTAAGTTCAAGAGCATCTACGGTCTCCCACCTCAAAAATGGCTCCTGGAACAAAAAATGCAGCTGGCCGCCGATCTGCTAAGACATCCCCACGAACGCCCCGGGCAGGTATACCAGCAGGTAGGATATGAAAACCATTCCAGCTTTACCCAGTCTTTTAAGAAACAATACGGCATGACCCCTAAAGAATACCAGGAGCAAAATTTGACCCGCTAACAACAAAATCCGGACTCCTGGCCCTACAGCCCACAGCCACATAGCCGATACCTTTGTCCAATAAAATCGTACAAACAATGGAATCTCAACTGGAAAAGAATAAGGCGATCGTAAGACGTTTCAACAAAAAATTTATAGAAGAAGGTAACCTGGACAGTTTTAAGGACCTGATAGATGATGAATTTATCAATCATACTGCCATGGCAGGAGTGGACCCCGGCCCTGAAGGCATGATAACCGTAATCAACAATATGTTGCGGACGGCCTTCCCCGACCTGACAGTCACCATCTATGAACAAGTGGCCGAAGGCGACCTCGTCACCACCCGAAAGGCGATTAGCGGTACCCACACCGGCCCTTTTATGGGTGTACCCGCCACAGGCCGCCCCGTCACCATCAATGTAATGGATATGGTAAGAATAAAAAATGGTAAATACTATGAGCATTGGGGTATCAACACCATGCAGGTGGTTCTCGCTCAGCTATCAGCCGGGATGAAATAACTGCCAACCAGGCAGTTATTTCATCCCATACGTCACCGTTACATAATACGTACCCCCGATAGACGGCCCCCCGAGGAAGGAGTAATAATATTTATTGAGCAGATTGCTGCCCCCGACCTTCAGCTTGCATCCGGCCTTTGCAAAAGTATAATTCACCTGAGCATCCAGCGTCGAATACGCGGATACATTCCCATTCACGAGGAAAGACTGCCAGTAATAGCCGCTTTGCCATCTCCAGGTGACCCCTGCCCCCGCATTTTTATAGATCTTCTCCCGGGCAACCGACAGATTCACCATCCATTGCGGCGTATTGAATCCATCTTCCAGCCCATCCTCATTAGATGACTTTTGCAGCTTTGCATACGAGCTATTGGCGTTGGCGGTATACCCATCCGAATTATAAGTAAGACCCAGGCTTGCCCCATAATTATAGACCGTTGTTTGCGAATTGGTCCACATACGGTATTGACGTTGCTGCGACTTATTGTATAAGGCGTATGGAATGGAGTCGGCATTGGTGGTCGTAGGTACATTCATATTGGCCTGGGCGATGAACGACCGGTAATTATTAAAATAGAAATCGGCATCGATATACAGCTTCCCCTTTACAAACAAACCCTTATACCCCCCTTCCACGGAGTTCACGTGCTCCGGCTTGATATACGTATAGGGATTTTTCCGCAGCAGGGACTTGTCTTTTTCTATCGCATCGCTCTGCGACAGGCCATTCTTGTTGATATCATTCAGCACCGCCTGCTGAAAAGCCGTTATCGAAGTCTGCAGCCAGGCATTTTCAAAAATACCCTGCGACATCACCGGTAAACCTCCCACCCGCTTCACCCCGCCGCTGTTGACATTGGAATAGGCTTCGAAAATACTGGGAAACCGATACCCGTTTTGGAAGCTAAGCCGGAAATGCTGCGTATATGCCGGCGAATAGACGGCCGTAAACCGGGGGTTCCAGGTCTGCGAAAAATAATCGTTTTTATCCGTCCGGATAATTCCCCCGATCTTCAAAGCGCCCTTTAACAGCGTCTTGGTCACCGAAATATAACCTCCCGTTTTACTGTAGTGAATATCACTCCCCGACTTTCCGGGAACGGGATTGATAAAATAATTGCCGTCCGGGGTTATGATATAGGTCCGGCGATCGGCCCCTGCCAGGATATCCAGCCCCGCCTTTTCTTTCAACCCATGCAACCATTGCTCGGTCAGGTTGAACTGTATCTCCGCATGCACAAAACTGGCTTTCACCTTCAGCGCCGCACCACTATCCCAGTTATTGATCTGCTGCAGCTTTTTCAGCACATCGTCAAACGGCTTCGTCCCCGGTTGATACCTGCCCATATCGGCAACCGAACGGGCATGATGATGCGCCTGGGCTACGCCGATCCCCGATTGATAGGACTTATTGAAATCGGCCGTATAGTCGGCATACCACTGATTGTCGGGCTTATAATTCCGATCGATATTCTCGGCCATCGAGCGGAGATTGTAGGAATTGCCGCTATTCTCACTGTTCAGATAGATCTTCGCCTGTACAGATCCTGACTGGAACTGCAGCCCATGCTGCTGCACCAGGTAATCCTGCAGCCGGAACCGGTTAGCCCGCTGATATACATTATCCAGCACCGCTACATGATAGAGATAGCTAAGAGTAACCCCGTCAGCTATTTTATAATAGATCCCCGCGTCTGCCTTTATATTCTGCAGGTCATAATGCACGACATCCTTTTCAAAATAACCGGTCCTGGCGACCACATAGCTCTTCCCCTGAAGACTGATCGTTTTGCGATCGGAAGATTCATTGCCATAGCCGTTCAACGGATCCTGCGCCGGATTATCGGCACCCGTCAGACCGGTACTGATATTCGCATTGGCATTCAGCTCCCGGTGATCATCCGCTATCCAGTCATACCCCCTGCTGAAAGTCCCGTTCAGTTTAAACGCCAGTTTGGGAGAAACGACCTTCGCCCATCGCAGGCTCGTCTCTGAAAACAGCTTGGCGCTCGTCTCTTTATCACCGACATGCATCACGGCCGTCCGCTGTTGTATACTAAGCCCCTCAGAAGTAAAAGGATTTTTAGTGGATATATTGGCAAGCCCATTGATCGTATTCATGCCATACAGGGCCGAAGCCACCCCGGGCACGATCTCCACATTGTCCACATCCAGATCCGAGGGCCCCAGCGCATTGGCGATCGGCCCCCCGATATGCGGCGACGCGACATCCATCCCATCCACCAGCTGGGCAAAACGAACATTGGTGGTATTCGCAAAACCTCTCGCATTCAATATTTTAAAACCAAGGCTCGGAGTGATCATCTGCACCCCCTGTACATTTTCCAGCGCATCGAAAAACGAAGGCGCCGGGGCCGAATTGAAATATTTTACGCCGACTTTCTGGATGCTTACCGGAGACATCAGCAGGCTTTCCTTAAGGCGCGTAGCAGAAACGGTGACCTCCGTCAAGATCTTTATCGTCGTATCGATCCGGGTCGTATCCTGTCCGTAAACAAGGCAATGAATCAGACATAAAAGGGTAGTCAGTCTTTTTCTCATAAGTGGGTTGGTTTGTGTCGCCGTATGGGGATCCGGGACCGTTATATATTTGCTTATATAGCGCAAATATAATTAAACCGAAGGGACTCGCTCCTCCCCGTATCCCGGACAGCCCCATTTTTCGAAAAAAAATCTTACTTTTCCTCCAACCGGCGCCGGCAATAAACCTCATTTTATAACAAGAATCACCTCCTTATAAAAGGATACTCTTAATCCATGGAAAAAAAGATCAGTGAACTATTAAAGAAAGGTGACTTCAAAGTCAATGGAAGCCTTTGGATCGAAGGCGATGGGCAACGCTTTTTGGGCCCGGGTCCGGTAGAATTAATGGAACACATCGCCGAAACAGGCTCGATCAGCCAGGCTGCCAGAAAGATGGACATGTCCTATAAGAAGGCCTGGGAACTGATCAACAACCTGAATAGCATGGGCTCCCAACCCTTGGTGCTTACCAGCACGGGAGGAGAAAAGGGAGGCGGTTCCACCATTTCAAAAGAAGCGAAACAAATGATCGCCTACCATCACCAGTTACGCGAACGCTTCCGGCTATTCCTGGAGAAAGAAACGGCAGCGCTGAAATAAAGATCATCAGGGTTGCAGAAATAACAAAAAAACCGCCCGGTTGGGCGGCTCCGTTTATGAATAGTCCGGGGTTGAGGAGCAATCGGTTAAATGCTGTTCAGCACTTTCGATTGGGCTAAATATTTTTTAGAAGGATAGTATATGAAAAAACAAGTTCCGTTCTTTACCATCGGGATGATCTCGGCGCTGGCTTCCGTAGGAACGGCAGGACAACCAAAGGTCGTTCCCATCACTCCGTACTTATGCAGGATCCGCAGACTTACATAGGGCGCCCCATGGATCACGATATTCCTTTTGTTGGCCATATCGTTAAAACCCTTGTCCACACCATCGATACGCAGCGAAAGACCGTTACTGCCGAAATAAGTTTTGCGGGTCACATAAAAACCCAGGCTGCTCTTACAGGACTCCGGTGAGTTCGAAAAAGAATTGGCATACTCTTCTCCGGAATTGATCCCATGCGCTACATACGTCCTGTAAAGCATCTTTTTATTACGCACGTCGATCACATACATTCTCTGCTGGCTGGAAGACTGACTAAAATCACAGACAGTCAATACATCCGACCGGTGCAGAACACCCTTTTTCAGCAAATTGTGATATCCCAGCCACGCATATTCAAATGCTTTCCGGCTCAACCCGGAATCCTCCAGATCCATACGGTCATAGATGCTCAGAGCCGTAGTCATCACCATTTTATATTCAGTCTTATAAGCTGCTAACTTGATTGCCTTCTGCATTTCCGCTGCCTTCAAAGAAGCTGCTAAGGAAGCCGCTTTTTCCATTTCCACTGTCCGGGCAACCACCGAAGAAGCAGACACCGTATACCGGAGGATCGTCTTAATAGCGTCGGCCGCATGATACGTGTCGTTACCAGCCTGCGTCGTCGTAACGGAGGTAATTAAGAAAAACAACACGAGAAAGATCTTGGCAATAGGGTACGTTAATAATTTCATAAAAACGGATTTGATATAGTAATTCCAATCCGCATACCAAATCATAACCCCCTTATTATTAGCTTATTGCAAATAACCATACTACAGATTAAATCCCTTTTTGGGAAACTATTCCCGGTTTTTGGACAAACGGGATTCAATCCCACCCCCTAAATAAAAAACAGGGTCAAAAATGACCCTGAATTACCAAACCTAACTGCCTATGAAGACTATAACAAACTTTAAAAAACCTACTTTTCACTATTGTAGTGTAGTTTATATACGATAGGCGAGCGGAAATAGATTTCCAAAATGCAAATAAATTTTTTATTGACCTACTTTAATCGAGAAATCGTCCGTCTTGGGAGGAAGACACATCCGGTCCGTACATACCTGGTAGGTAAGAGAACCGCTGATATTGGTCTTGACATCTCCCTTTAATTTGACCACCTGCACGAAATCTACCTGGTTCTCATACTGGTTGGCCTTTATACCGGTAGCCTCGTCCTGCCATTTTTCCATTGTGCCGACTTCTTTGACCTTTCCCTGTATCCCCACTAGCGGATTGGTTTTGAACTTGATAGCTGTCGGCTGTGCTACCGCTTCTTCAGGCTGAGTCTGCGAATAGGCGTGCCAGCCCGATTCCAGGTTGGCGGTAAGATGGATCTCGTATGTTTTATCCGCAACCTTTTTGGCGCTATACTGCCATTGAATAGGGTTTTGCGACATATTGCCCTGCGAATAAGCAGCTGTGAAAGCGAAAATAAAGACGAAGAAAGGAAGGATTCGTTTCATTGGTGGACTCTTTAATATGTAGTGGTTAATGTAATGGCTGATGGGAAAATAAATAGTTTGTAGAATATCAAATCCTTGCATCTTCGGCGAGCGCCTGCAAAAGGAAAGCGTATTGACAACGCTGATCGGTAAATCTTTTCTTGGGATAATCAGGCCTCAAAGCGGACGGTTTAATGTGAACCCAAATATACACCCTCCCGGGGATTTAACCATTCAATTTTTCTGTCGCCTTCTCCAGCAGACAGGCCAGCCCGGAATAAGCCATCCAGAACAACAGCTTTTCGGAGATCGAACTTCCCGTCCAACACGCAAAAGGCAGCGATATCCAGATACTCAAACAATAAAAGCAATCCATCAGCTGTCCCCACACTCCCTCTCCCGCCAGCTTCCGCAAACGAAAGATTATCTCAAAAGGACCATCCTCCTTACTGAGCAGGTGAGTGATACGCCATATAGCCAGACTGACAATAACAAACAGCATTGGGAATAAAGCTACCCAAAAAGATATTTCCATAAATACCACGATGTGGTAGTTTTCCGACACTGTAGAAAATAGGCCCCAGGCCCACCTCGCTTACGCATGAAATTGAAACCATACCAGGGCTATTGCCGCCACCGTCATCAATACCAGGCAGGCGCCCCCCAGGAAATTAGATCCCCGTCCATTCACCTGCCCGCCCATAATCTTAGGGCTGTTGCAGATATGCAGCAGGAGGGCGATCATCACAGGAGACGTCAACCCATATAGGATAGCCGTGTAAAACAGGGCCTGTATCGGACTGATATGAAGGAAATCCAGGCAAAGACCCGCCAGCAGCGAAACGATCAGCGTCAGATAAAACCCCGGCGCCTGGTTGAATTTCTTATCCAGCCCCTCCCTCCAGTTAAAAGTCTCCGCCACAATATAAGACAGAGCCCCTCCCAGCACCGGAATGGCCAGCAGGCCCGTCCCGATCACTCCCACCGCAAAAAACAGGTAAGTCACCTTACCCGCCAGCGGAGACAAAGCCTTCGCCGCCTGATCCACCGTATCTATCTTCCGGATGCCGGCATTATACAGTACGACTCCCGCCGTCAGGATAATGAAGAACATGACGAAGTTGGAAAAGAACATACCCAGGTATACATCCTTTGCCATCTTATCCATAAAAAGCTTATCGATAATCACCTTTTTGCGCGAGTTGACAATATCTTCCACCTCCATCGTCGCCTGCCAGAAGAACAGATAAGGAGAGATCGTCGTTCCCAGAATGGCCACCAGGATCTCGAAAAAATCCCTGTTGAGATGGATCGTAGGAATGACCGTGTGTTTCAATACATCTTTCCAGTTTACTTTTACCAGGAAAGGGATCACTATATACAATAGCAGCACCAGGCAAAGCCATTTGAGAATGCCGGCCAGCTTCTGATAAGGGTACCGGATCACCACGAACAGGATCAGTCCCGTAAAAAAGATCTCAAAGCCGAAAACAGGTACCGCCGGCACGATCATATGAGCCACCGCCCCCATTCCCTCTATATCCGCGCCGATATTCAGCACGATCGCCGGGAAACTGAAGATCATCATGCCGTAAAGAACAGGCTTGGGATAATGAATCTTGAGAACTCCGGACAGTCCCATGGAGGTTACGGCCCCGATACGGGCACACATCTCCTGGATACAGGCCATCAGGGGAAAAGTAATAAGGGCCGTCCAGAGAGTGCTCAGCCCGAAAGCGGCGCCTGCCTGTGTATACGTAGCTATACCGGAAGGATCGTCATCACTGGCTCCGGTAATCAGACCAGGTCCTAATACTTTCCAGGATTTTCTAATCTTAACAGAGATCTCTGTAAATTTATTCATGAAGATTGTTGAAGAATTTCTACAATTGCCTTTTTAGTGATTCCCCAAATTAACTATTTTTCGTTTACCCTTTTTACGTTTAATTTGATATAAAAATCCTTATTCAATTCATCCTCATAAGCCTATGCCTTTATTAGTCATTGTCCGGCAT
>DATMGS010000031.1:0-40351 GCA_035555335.1 Puia sp. | reverse complement strand
AAGTATTCCGGTTTAAGCTGGACGCCAATGACAATGTTGTCAACCCGGACAAACCGGAAAGGATCGTAACGGGTCTGCTGAGCCGTCACGAGCATGAGGCAAAAGCGATCATGCTGGACAATGACGGCAACCTGTATGTCAACATCGGAGCTTATTCCAATGCCTGCCAGCTGGTGGACAGGACCAAGGGCTCTCCCGGACAGAAGCCTTGCCCGATCCTGGATTCGGCCGGTGGTATCTGGCAGTTCAAGGCTGATAAGCCGGACCAGCATTATGGGGATGGGGTGCGTTATGCCACCGGTCTGCGTAATGTCGTGGGACTGGATTGGAATACGGCTACCAATAGTTTGTTTGTCATGCAGCATGGGCGTGATCAGCTGCATGATCTCTTCCCAACGATGTACGATACCAAACAAAGCGCGGAACTGCCTGCAGAGTGTATGTATGAAGTGCACCAGGGTTCCAATTGCGGCTGGCCTTACATTTATTATGATCCCTTCCAGCATAAGAAAATACTAGCTCCTGAATTTGGCGGTGATGGTAAACAGACTGCCGGGGACGATGCCCAGGATCCTGTGGTTGCTTTCCCAGGTCACCTGGCTCCTAATGGGCTGTTGTTCTATACGGGCAATCAGTTCCCCGAGAAGTATAAGAATGGCGCATTCATAGCTTTCCATGGTTCCTGGAACAGGGCCCCTGAGCCTCAGAAGGGGTACTTCGTGGTGTTCCAGCCTTTTAAAGATGGCAAGCCCAACGGTGACTGGGAAGTGTTTGCGGATAATTTCTCCGGCGGACCGGAGTTGACGGCTTCCGGCCGGGCTAAATACCGCCCTTGCGGACTGGCTCAGGGACCGGATGGCTCTCTGTATGTAACGGACGATACGAAAGGCACTGTCTGGAAGATCAGCTATAAAAAATAAAGTAACTCACGCAGCCCCGGCCGGGCTGCTAAATACAATATATGAACAGACTGGGATTAATAGCTGCCGGTGGATTACTGGCGCTTTCCATCACACTGATGTCACAAACGAAAAAGCCCGCACAAACGAAGAAGCCGGCTGCTTCGGCTGCTATGCAGGCTTCTATGGACAGAGGCAAACAGGTCTACCTGGAGCAATGCCTGGCCTGTCATCAGGTAGATGCCGGAGGGGTTCAGGGAATGAATCCGCCTCTTGTAAAGACAAAATGGATATTAGGGGATAAGACCACGCTGGTGCAGGTGGTCCTGAAAGGAATGACGGGCGAAGTGGATATCAATGGAGACACTTACCATAATGTGATGGCGCCGCATAGCGATCTCACCGATCAGCAGATTGCGGATGTATTGACCTATGTGAGAAATAATTTTGGAAATAAGGCTTCGGCGGTAACGGCTGCCGAAGTGAAGGCGATCCGTGCTAAAACGAAATGATGAAAAGGATTTTATTTATAGACAGGGACGGGACCCTGATTAAAGAAGCGCCCCCTACCTACCAGATCGATGCTTTTGAGAAACTGGAATTTTATCCCTATATGTTCGAATATATGGGAAAGATAGCCCGGGAATTGGATTATGAGTTGGTGATGGTGACGAACCAGGATGGTTTGGGTACTTCCGGATTTCCGGAGGACCATTTCTGGCCGGTGCAGAACCTGGTGATGAAAAGCCTGGAAAATGAGGGTATCCATTTTAAAGCCGTTCATATCGACAAGAGTTTCCCGAAGGATAATGCGCCTACCCGTAAGCCGGGCACGGGCATGCTGACGGAATATATAGGTAATGAGGAGTATGACCTGGAGAATTCTTATGTTATCGGCGACCGGATCACGGATGTACAGTTGGCAAAGAACCTGGGATGTAAGGCGATCTGGCTGAATAATGACCCGGCCCTGGGTGGTAAAGAGATCAATGACTCTCTCCGTGACCTGGAGGAGGCTATTGCGCTGGAGACCACGTTATGGAGTAAGATCTATGAATTTCTGAAGCTTGGACTGCGCCGCGTCATTCAGGAACGCAATACGAATGAGACACAGATCAAGATCGAGCTGAATGTAGATGGCAATGGCAAGGCGAATATCGTTACCGGTCTGGGCTTTTTCGATCACATGCTGGAGCAGATAGCCCGTCATGGAAAGATGAACCTGACCATCCGGGTGAACGGGGATCTGCATATCGACGAACATCATACGATCGAAGATACCGGTATCGCGCTGGGAGAGGCATTTGCAAAAGCCCTGGCGGACAAGCGGGGCATGGAGCGCTATGGTTTCGCGCTGCCGATGGATGAGGCGGATGCGAAGGTGCTGATCGATTTCGGAGGCCGTAACTGGATCGTATGGAATGCGGAATTCAAGCGGGAGATGATTGGTGAGGTACCTACGGAAATGTTCTTCCATTTCTTCAAATCATTTTCCGATGGCGCGCGCTGCAACCTGAATATCGAATGCAAGGGTGAAAATGAACATCATAAGATCGAAGCCATATTCAAGGCATTTGCCAAAGCCATCCGGATGGCTGTAAAAAGGGATCCTCTCAGTAACTATCTGCCCAGTACAAAGGGGGTGTTGTAAAATATGTCAATCAGACTGATAAATCCATCGAATCCGATGGATTTATAGTTTGAAGAAGATCTTCTTTTTATATAGAAAATAGCATAATCCCCATTCCAGCCCGAAGACGCAAAGGGAGCTGATTATATTGCTAAGCATATCGGGGATATGGATGATCTTCATCAGGCCTCCGCCGATATCGCTTATATATTTCGTAAACCATCTGTCTCCGACGATCTCAAAGAACAGGTAGATGAAAATCGAGTTCATCCCTACGATGGTGAAGAATTTCAGTCTTTTCTGGTGATCGCGGACATCGATCCACCAATAACAAACGGTCAGTATCCAGAGGCTCCAGCCGAGAGAGACCAGGGTGAAGGAGCTGGTAGCGATCTTTTTAATAATGGGAGTTATGCCTGCCGCATCAAGTATATAGCCTGCCGCCAGTGTTAAAAGCCCCCAGAGGAACAGTTTCTTCGTATTGTTCCATCCATTCTCCTGGCCGCGCTGGTCCTTGCCCGTCTTATTCTGGAGTAATAATTTGCCGGCAATCGCTCCGGCAATGGTATGGACGGCCGTGGGGATGCAGTTAATTGCCACCCAGCCGCCTTTGTTGATCTTGCGCATCAATAGCCAATCGATATAGTTCCCGAAGTTATGCTGATCGGTAAAGGGCTGGTCGAAACCGGGTACATGCGATAGCCGGTAGAGCGCTTCCGTCAGGAGTAGAAGTCCGAGGCAAACGGCCATCTGTGCGGTTGTGCTCCATCGGAAGATGAGAAAGGCTACCAAAGTGGTGAATGACAGTTGCGTCAGGACGTCCCAGAGCTCAAAGGACAAACCTTGTGGCCGTACTGCATAATCCAGGACACCCCAGAAAAATAACCAGCCGGATCTTTTAAGTGTTTTCCGGAAAGATTGGCCCCAGGTCATTCCCTGTTGCTGTTGCTTATACAGGGAGAATGCCATGGCTGCCCCGGCCATGAACATGAAAGCCGGCTGCACCAGGTCCCACGCATGAAGGCCATGCCAGGGATGATGAAAGAATTGCTGAAAGAAAGGGTTTGACCAGGTGCCTTCTGTGGCCTGTGACAGGTGTTCGTACAGGCCTGCAGCCTCTAGTGCCAGTAATACCATGATAATCCCCCGCATAAAGTCGAGGGATAATAATCTTTGTGAAGAGGGATTAGCGTTTTGGAGAGGGGCGGCGTCCGGTGTAAGTTGGGGCATGCACTAAATTCGCGATTATTTTTAGAAATACAGCCCTGGTAATAAAATTCTTTTGAAGTTGTTCTAGACGGCGAATAACTGGTTAATGTCCTGGAAGGCTTTGAATTCGAGGGCGTTGCCGGAGGGATCCAGGAAGAACATCGTGGCCTGTTCACCCGGGAGACCTTTAAAGCGGATATAAGGCTCGATCACGAATTGGATATGGTGATTTCTCAACCGCTGTTCCAATGTATGCCAATCTTCCCATTCTAAAACTACTCCATAATGAGGAACGGGGACGTCATGGCCATCGACCGGGTTGGAATGCAGTTTAGACTCTTCTGCGGGTCTGGGCTTTAGATGGATGACGAACTGATGGCCATAAAGGTCAAAGTCGGTCCATTGATCGGAGCTTCTTCCTTCGCCGCAGCCCAGTACTTCCCGGTAGAATTTCCTGGCTGCTTCCAGGTCATAGACGGGTACAGCCACATGAAAGGGGGTTATTTTCTTCATAAAGCGAATTTGAGAAAAAAAATTTGGATAAATCATTTTTCCATTCCATATTTGCCGTGAAATGAACAATCAATCAATTAATCAACTGTGGTGGTGGCATACTAACTCCGAACGGGGCAAGTAATGCTATTATACAGGTATTACCATATTGTGCCCCGATATATCGGGGCTTTTTGTTTTATATATACATCACCCTTTGCCGATCATAGATTATGAAGAAAATCGAAATAAAGACGAACTGTAAAAAACTCCTCTCGGACATTTATACCCCGGTAGGTATTTATCTGCGTCTGAGGGACCGGTTCCGGGATACGATCCTGCTGGAAAGTACGGATTATCATGTAGCGGAGAACAGCTATTCCTTTATCTGCATCAATGCTATTGCCGGGATTGAGATCTCCGATACGAGGAATATCGAATTCAAGCTGCCTGGACAATCTCCTCAGAAGGTCGGCATCCGGAATTTATCGGATACTCCCCGTTTATTATGGGAGTTCATGCAGCGGTTTGACACGCAGCCTTCTTCTGAAAAGCCTGTAAGAGCTGTGCAGGGATTGTTTGGTTATACCTGTTTCGATGCCGTACAATTCTTCGATACGATCCGGCTGAGTGAGCGGGGGGAGGCGCCGGGAATTCCGCTGATGCGTTACCGGTTATACCAATATGTGATCGCGATCAACCATTTCAAGGACGAGCTCTATATCTGCGAAAATGAGATTGCCGGGCTGGAGTCTGAATTTGGGGTCGTAGAGTCCCTGATCAGGAGTAAAGATACGCCGGTCTATCCTTTCCAGGTAAAGGGGGCCGAGATCTCTAACCTGAAAGATGAAGAATATAAGGACATCGTGAAGAAGGGGATCCAGAGCTGTCTGCGGGGAGATGTATTCCAGATCGTGTTGAGCCGCCGTTTCCAGCAAAGCTTTACCGGCGACGAATTCAATGTTTACCGGGCCTTGCGTAGCATCAATCCTTCTCCTTACCTGTTCTTTTTTGATTATGGCGATTATAAGCTGATGGGATCCTCTCCGGAGTCGCAGCTGATCCTGCAGAATGGGGAAGCCATTGTGCACCCGATAGCGGGAACTTTCAAGAGATCGGGGGATGATGCCACCGATAAGCAGATGGCAGACATGCTTTTAAAGGATGCCAAAGAGAATGCCGAGCATGTGATGCTGGTAGATCTGGCCCGTAACGATCTCAGCCGTTCCTGCGATGCCGTCAGGGTAGAGCATTATCGCCAGGTACAGTATTATTCTCATGTCATTCATTTGGTGAGTGAGGTGAGAGGGAAGCTGCGGGAAGGATATAATCCTTTTGAGCTGTTGGCTTCCACTTTTCCTGCCGGTACATTGAGTGGCGCCCCGAAATTCAAGGCGATGGAGCTGATCGATGCCTTTGAGCCGACGGCGAGGAGTTACTATGGCGGATGTATAGGTTTTATGGGATTCGATGGCAGCTGTAACCAGGCGATCATGATCCGCAGTCTGCTCAGCAGGAATAATACGCTGACTTACCAGGCCGGGGCCGGGGTGGTAGCCGCCAGTAAACCGGAAAGTGAATTGGAAGAAGTCAATAATAAATTAGGCGCCCTGAAGAAAGCGATCCTTTTCGCGCAGGAGATGAAATTGTGAAATCTTTAAATAATATATCCAGTGCCACGTATTCTTGTCTTTGATAATTACGATTCCTTTACCTACAACCTGGTGCATCTTGTCGAGAAGCTGTTGCATCAGAAAGTGGAGGTGTTCCGGAATGACCAGATCCCTCTTGAAAAAGTGAAAGATTTCGATAAGATCATTTTGTCGCCGGGACCGGGAGTTCCCGTCGAGGCGGGTCTGTTATTGCCTTTGATAAAGGAATATGCTTCCTCCAAGTCAATTCTGGGCGTATGTCTGGGGCATCAGGCTATCGGGGAAGCCTTCGGCGGCAAGCTGGTGAATCTGAGTACGGTCTATCATGGCGTGGCGACGCCGGTAAAGATCCTGCAACGGGGCGTCGAAGGACAGGGCGCAGCCGGTGGGAGTGGCGTGAACGGAAAAGCGGCGCTGCCCGGGAAGGACCTGTTTGCCGGGTTGCCGGACACATTTGACGTAGGTCGCTATCACAGTTGGGTGATCAGCGAAGAGGGGTTTCCGCAGGACCTGGAAGTGACGGCCCGGGATGAGAATAATTATATAATGGCCCTTCGCCATAAGAACCTGGATGTGCAGGGGGTGCAATTTCACCCGGAGAGTGTATTGACGCCGCTGGGCGAGACCATTTTGAAGAACTGGTTGAGCGAATAACAAAAGAAAAATTATCATGAAAAAGATCTTACAATATTTATTTGAGCATAAGACCCTCTCCAGGGAGCAGGCGCGGGAAGTGTTGACTAATATTGCCAGGGGGCTCTATAATGAGAGCGAGATGGCGGCTTTTATAACGGTATTCCTCATGCGTAGTATTACAATCGACGAGCTGCAGGGATTCCGGGACGCCTTGCTGGAATTATGTGTGCGGGTCGACCTCGACGGGTTCGATACGATCGATATAGTCGGCACTGGGGGCGACGGGAAAAACACCTTCAATATCTCTACCCTGGCTTGCTTTGTCGTGGCCGGCACGGGGCAGAAGGTATCCAAGCATGGTAATTACGGGGCTTCTTCCATCAGCGGTGCTTCCAATGTGATGGAGCAGCTGGGCTATAAATTCAAGAATGATGCAGGCCGGTTGCGGCAGGAAGTAGAGACGGCCAATATTTGTTTTCTTCATGCGCCATTGTTTCACCCCGCATTGAAGACGGTGGGGCCTATCCGGAAGAACCTGGGGATCCGCACTTTTTTCAATATGCTGGGTCCGATGGTGAATCCGGCCTTCCCTAAATTCCAGCTGGTAGGGGTCTATAACCTGGAAATGGCCAGGGTATACAATTACCTGCTGCAGCAGACAGCGGGCCGGTTTACCATTATCCACAGCCTCGATGGGTACGATGAGATCTCTCTTACGGGCGATACCAAGGTGATTACCAATGAGGGGGAAAAGATCAAAACGCCGGAAGAATTGGGCAAACGAATGGTAAATGCTGCCGATATTTACGGGGGCAATACGGTGGAGGAAGCGGCCAAACTGTTTACAAAAATATTGAAGGTGGAAGGCAGCTGGGCCCAGAATGCGGTGGTACTGGCGAATGCGGCTATGGCGCTCCATTGTACCGGCACGTATAAAAGCTATGATGAAGCCTATGGCGCGGCGGTAGAGAGCCTGGAGAGCGGGAAGGCGCATGAAGCGTTGAAAAAATTAATCTCTTTACAATAGACGCCATTGCGTCTGCGGCCGACGGCCAGACAATAATAGGACCATGAATATCCTGGATAAGATAGTTGAATACAAAAGATCGGAAGTAGAAAGAGCAAAGGCGGTGCAGCCCGTGGCGGTACTTGAAAAAAGTCTTCTCTTTACCAGAAAGCCTTTGTCTTTGAAGACCTTCCTCAAGGACCCGCAGAAGACTGGCATCATTGCAGAGTTCAAAAGGCGCTCCCCTTCGAAGGGGGTGATCAATGACCAGGTAAGTGTGCAGGATGTGACCAAAGGATATACGGCTGCCGGAGCTTCCTGTTTGTCGGTACTGACCGACCAGCATTTTTTCGGCGGCAATCAGGAGGACCTGCGGCAGGCGCGGGTAAATAATATCCCCATCCTGCGAAAAGATTTTATGATCGATGAATACCAGATCGTGGAGGCTAAGTCGATGGGAGCCGATGTGATCCTGCTGATCGCGGCCTGTCTGAGCCCGGCCGAAGTAAAGCAGCTGGCTGCTTTTGCCAGATCCCTGGAGCTGGAGGTGTTACTGGAAATACACAATGAAGACGAGCTGGCGCATATTTGTGAAGAGACGGAACTGGTGGGAGTTAATAACCGGGATTTAAAGACCTTTACGGTGGATGTGGACCGCAGTATCCGGTTGAGCGAAAAGATCCCTGCCGGTAAGCTCACCATCGCGGAGAGCGGGATCAGCCAGGTGGCAACGATCCTGCATTTGAAAAAGGCCGGCTTCAGCGGGTTCCTGATCGGGGAAAATTTTATGAAGGAAAAGGATCCGGGGGCGGCATTTGGAAAATTTGTGCAGGAGCTGAGAGGTGCGGCATCCGGAATCTGAGCATATGTCGAAGTCTGAGGTCCCGGAATTATGAATCGATGTCTACGATTGTTTTGCTTCATTCGTTCACCAGTTAAAAGAGGTATGCTGCCCTTTGGCGGATATACCGGGAGGAAACTTATGAGAGTAAAAGTCTGCGGAATGACGGAGCTTGACCAGGTCAGGCAGCTGGATGCCATGGGCGTGGATTTTGCGGGATTTATTTTTTACCCTAAGTCCCCGCGTTATGTGGTGCGTCACCTGGCAGGAGAGCAGCTAAAGAAGGCAAAGCTGCGGTTGGGAAAGGTAGGGGTCTTTGTCAATGCCACTTATGATGAAGTGATGAAGCAGGTGGACAGTTATGGACTGGATATGGTGCAGCTACATGGAGATGAGACGCCGCGGTTCTGCGAGCAGCTGTCGAATTATATTACCGTTATCAAGGTATTCCGCCTTGGCGAAGATGATCCGATAGATTGGATCATCCGGCCTTACCAGGACTCCTGCGATATGTTCCTCTTCGATACGGAGGGAGTGGGATATGGGGGGACGGGTAAAAAATTCAACTGGGATGTATTGAAGCCTGCGCATATCGATAAATTGTTTTTTCTAAGCGGGGGCATCGAACCGGCAGACGCGGAGAAATTAAAGATTTTTGCGAAGGAGCCGGTGGCCCGGAAAATGTTCTCCATCGATATCAATAGCAAATTCGAGACAGCCCCCGGAGTGAAGGACCTGAAGAAGGTAAGGGGGATGCTGGACGGATTGAAAAGCAATTCCTGATTTCGATATAATTATTTGAAAGAAGTGATTATGATACATACCAAAAATACTACAAAAATGACAGCGAGCTTCCAGTCTCCGGATGCGCAGGGGTATTACGGGAAATTCGGCGGCGCTTTCATCCCGGAGATGCTCTATCCCAATGTGGAGGAGCTGCGCACCCGCTACCTGGACATCATGCAGGAAGCCTCTTTTCAAAAGGAATACCATTCCCTGCTGAAGGATTATGTAGGTCGTCCGTCGCCGTTGTACCTGGCGAAACGGCTGAGCAATAAGTATAATACAGAAATATTCCTGAAACGGGAAGACCTTAATCATACGGGGGCGCATAAGATCAACAATACGATCGGGCAGATCCTGGTGGCGCTCCGGCTTGGTAAAAAACGTATTATCGCCGAGACGGGAGCTGGTCAGCATGGAGTGGCGACGGCTACCGTATGTGCCCTGAAGGGACTCGAGTGTATCGTTTATATGGGGGAAAAGGATATTGAACGGCAGGCCCCGAATGTGGCCCGCATGAAGATGCTGGGAGCCAAGGTGGTGCCTGCGGTAAGCGGCAGCAAGACGCTGAAGGATGCCACGAATGAGGCTATCCGGGATTGGATCAATAACCCGGTGGACACGCATTATATTATCGGCAGCGTAGTGGGACCTCATCCTTATCCGGATATGGTCGCCCGTTTCCAGAGTGTGATCAGCGAAGAGATCCGGATCCAGCTGAAGGAGACGACGGGGAGTGAGTTGCCTACGCATGTGATCGCCTGTGTGGGAGGCGGCAGCAATGCTGCCGGTGCTTTCTACCATTTCCTGGATGAGCCGGGTGTTGAATTGATCGCCGTAGAGGCGGCGGGTCATGGGATCAATAGCGGCCTGAGCGCCGCTACCACACAGCTGGGTCGTCCCGGGGTATTACATGGCAGCAGGAGCCTGGTGATGCAGACAGAAGACGGCCAGGTGGTAGAGCCGCATAGTATATCGGCTGGCCTGGACTATCCGGGTATCGGGCCTTTACATGCGCACCTCTATGAGACCGGGCGGGGCACATTCCTCAGCGCTACCGATGACGAGGCGCTGGCGGCTGCTTTTGAGCTGGCGAAATTGGAAGGTATCATCCCTGCGTTGGAGTCGGCGCATGCGCTGGCGGCTCTCGACCAGCTGCAATTGAATGAAAAAGATACGGTGGTGCTGTGTCTCAGCGGGAGAGGAGATAAGGACATGGCTACTTATATGAAAGCGATGCCCCCCACCCCCTGAAGGGGGAGTTAGGTTCCGGGAGGACTGCAAGTAGCCAATAAAAAAATAAGGAAATGAACAGAATAGAAGCATTATTTATAAAGAAGAATAAGAACGTCCTCAATGTCTATTGCACGGCTGGTTATCCGCAGCTGGACAGCACGCTGGAAGTCATGAAGGCATTGCAGGACCATGGCGCGGACCTGATCGAGCTGGGTATGCCGTATAGCGACCCCCTGGCGGATGGACCTGTGATACAGGCCAGTGGCAGCAAGGCCCTGGAAAACGGGATGACGATCGCCAAATTGTTCGCCCAGCTGAGAGGTTTCCGGTCTACCATCCAGGTGCCGGTATTATTGATGGGGTATATGAACCCAGTCCTGCAATATGGGTTTGAAAGATTTTGTGCTGAAGCGGCGACTATAGGAGTAGACGGGCTGATCCTTCCGGACCTGCCTATTTATGAGTTCGAGACGGAGTATGGCCCGATCCTTAAAAAGTATGGATTGGATTTTGTTTTCCTGGTGACCCCGGAGACTTCTCCGGAAAGGATCAGTAAGGTAGATTCTCTCAGCTCCGGCTTTCTCTATGCGGTGTCCTCTTCTTCCACTACGGGAAAAGATAAGAATATCAATGATCAGAGCGCTTATTTCGAGCGGCTGCATAAAATGGCATTGAGGAATCCTGTCCTGGTGGGTTTTGGGATAAAGGACAAGGCTACTTTCGCCGCGACCTGCCAGTATGCGAACGGAGCGATCATCGGTACGGCCTATATCAATGCATTGGAGAAGGCAACGGATATAGGGGCAGCGACGCAGAAATTCTTAACATCAATTTTAAACTAAAATTAATTCCCCCTTTAGGGGGCTAGGGGGTATGAATATAGCAATCGTCAAATATAATGCAGGTAATATCCAGTCTGTCCTGTATGCGCTGGAGCGGATCGGGAAGGAGGCCATCGTTACGGACGATCATGCACAGATCCGTTCGGCGGATAAGGTGATCTTTCCCGGAGTCGGTGAAGCCAGCACGGCTATGGAATACCTGAAAGAAAGAGGGTTGGATATCCTTATCCGCAGCCTGGAGCAGCCTGTGCTGGGTATTTGCCTGGGTATGCAGCTGATGTGCCGTTATAGTGAAGAGAATGACACGGAATGCCTGGGTATCTTTGCCGAAGAAGTGAAAAAATTCACGCCTCCCGGACCGGCAGGGAGAGAGAGGCCGACGGCGGCATCCGGCGAAATGGTGTATAAGGTTCCGCAGATCGGATGGAACAATATCTATCATCTGCAATCTCCCTTGTTCGGGGGGCTGGAAGAGAACAGCTATTGTTATTTCGTGCATGGCTATTATGCGGCCCTGGGCAAACATACGATAGCGACGACCGATTATATCCTGCCCTATAGTTCGGCCCTGCATACCGGTAATTTTTACGGTGTGCAGTTCCATCCGGAGAAGTCGGCGCAGGTAGGAGAGAGGATCCTGCGGAATTTTTTAGAGCATATTTAAAAGAAAAGCAACATGGAGATTATACCGGCCATCGATATTATAGATGGGAAATGTGTTCGGTTAACGCAGGGAGACTATGAGCAAAAAAAGATCTACAACGAGCATCCGCTGGAAGTAGCCAGGCAATTCGAGGATGCGGGTCTCCGGCGGCTGCACCTGGTGGACCTGGATGGCGCCAAGGCGGGTGCTGTAAAGAACTGGAAGGTCCTGGAAACCATTGCCGGTAAGACTTCCCTGGTCATTGATTTCGGGGGAGGCATTAAAAAGGAGGAGGATGTTCAGATCGTGCTTAACTCCGGTGCTGCGCTGGCTACGATCGGCAGCCTGGCAGTGAAGGATCCGGAAGTATTTCATAGTTGGCTGCAGCAATATGGGGCGGACCTGTTTCTGTTGGGGGCCGATGTGAAAAATGAAAAGATTGCGGTGGGAGGTTGGCTGGAGACGACCGATCGGTGGATCTATGATTTTATTCAGGAATATGTCGACAAGGGGATCAAACAGGTATTTTGTACGGATGTCAGTAAGGATGGGCTGTTGCAGGGGCCAGCCCTGGACCTGTACCGCACGATCAGGAGCGAATTTCCCAGGCTTCATTTCATTGCGAGCGGGGGAGTCAGTACGCTAGCGGATGTGTATGATCTGGCGGAGATCGGTTGCGAGGGAGTGATCATCGGCAAAGCGATCTATGAAGGGCGGATCACGCTGAAGGAGCTCATGAAGATCAATCAGGATACCCCGGTGGTTAAAGCAAAAGATTCCGGCGGCAGTAAATAATAAATGAAGATAACTTTTTAAAAAGAAGAACGTGTTAACGAAAAGGATCATTCCCTGCCTGGATATCAAGGACGGGCGTACCGTAAAAGGGGTCAATTTTGAAAATATACGGGATGCCGGCGACCCTGTCGAATTGGGGGCTTTATATGCTCAACAGGGGGCTGACGAGCTGGTATTCCTGGATATCACGGCTACGAACGAAAAAAGAAAGACCTTGCGGGAACTGGTCAACCGGATCGCCCACCATATCAATATTCCTTTTACGGTAGGGGGCGGCATCAGCAGTGTGGAAGATGTAAGCCTGCTGTTACAGAACGGGGCGGATAAGATCTCTGTCAATACCTCGGCCTTCAAAAGACCGGAGCTGGTAGCGGAGCTGGCAAAGGAATTTGGCAGCCAATGCGTGGTAGTGGCCATCGACACCCGACAGGAACAGGACGGGGAGTGGTATGTATATCTGAACGGGGGAAGGGTGAGAACGGATATGACCTGTGTGGAATGGGCCCGGCAAGCTGTGGACCGGGGGGCGGGTGAGATCCTGCTGACCTCAATGAACCATGACGGCACCAAGAAGGGATTTGCCGTCGAAATCACCCGAAAATTGGCAGAATCCTTGCCGGTACCTATTATAGCCTCCGGGGGAGGGGGCACCCAAGAGCATTTTGTGGATATTTTAGGCAGGGGAAAGGCCGATGCGGCCCTTGCGGCCAGCATATTTCATTTTAAGGAAATTGCCATTCCGGAATTAAAAGGATATTTGCAGGAACAACATATTATCGTAAGAATTTAATTATGAATCTAGATTTTAAGAAGTATTCGGATGGACTTGCTCCGGCTATTGTACAGGATAGTCAGACCGATAAAGTGCTGATGTTAGGATTTATGAACCAGGAGGCCCTGGACAGGACAGCAAAAGAGGGGAAAGTGACCTTCTTTAGCCGGTCAAAAGGGCGTCTGTGGACAAAGGGAGAGGAAAGCGGTAATTTTTTACTGCTGAAGAGCATGTCGGTGGACTGCGACCAGGATACGCTGCTCATTAAGGCCCAACCCCTTGGCCCTGTGTGTCATACCGGGGCCGATACCTGCTGGGATGAAAAGAATCACCGGGAAGATTTCCTGGCCTGCCTCGAGGAGATTATCCAGGAGCGGAAGCTGCAAGCCGACCCCAAGGACTCCTATGTGGCGTCCCTTTTCCAGAAAGGCATCAATAAGATCGCCCAGAAAGTGGGGGAGGAAGCTGTGGAACTGGTCATAGAAGCAAAAGATCACGATGAAAAGCTGTTCCTTAACGAGGCGGCAGACCTGCTATTCCATTACCTTATCCTGCTATGTGCCAAAGGGTATAGTTTGCAGGATGTAACGGATGTTTTAAAACAACGACACAAATAAATAACTATTAATATTCTTTTATGAAGATCTTCTTATTCATCCTATTAGCCTTCCCTCTTTTCTCTCTGGCACAGGGCGCCGGCGATGCTAAATTTGTCATCACGGGCAATGTAAAGGGCGTAGAGGACAATTCAACGGTCTACCTCACCGATGTCTCCAATCCTACGGATACGGTGGCCGGGACGCAGGTGAAGATGGGACAGTTTGTATTGAATGGTCATGTGACGGAGCCCAACCTGTATGAGATAAATTTTGGCAGCGCCAAGAAGAAGCTCCCGCTGTTCATGGGAAACGACAAGATCACGATGACGGGAACGGTGGACAATCTGAAAGAACTGCAGGCCAAGGGGTCTCCTTCCAATGATGATTTCATGGAGTTCCAGAAGACTTTCAACCCCTATTTTGCCCGTCTGAATACGGTGACGCAGCTGGCGAATTCTCCGGCCGGCGCCAAAAGCAAAGATTCTCTTTTCAAGGTTTTTAAGAGTGTGGCCGATACCGTGCAGAATCAACTGGACCTGTTTCTTCAAACCCGTAAATCTTCTTATGTATCTCCTTTTGTACTGGTCGTTCTGAGCCAGCTGTCGGACGATATTACCAAACAGGAAAAGAGGCTCAAATCCCTTTCCCCGGAAGTGCAGAAAGGATATTATGGTCAGTACCTGTCAAAGCAGATCGCCGATACCAAGGTAGGAGCGGTGGGAACGGACGCCATCGATTTCACGCAAAATGATACGGCGGGCCATGCGATTGCCCTCTCTTCCTTTAAAGGAAAATACGTATTGGTGGATTTCTGGGCCAGCTGGTGCGGTCCCTGCCGGATGGAAAACCCCAATGTGGTGATCACCTATAAGAAATTCAAGGATAAGAACTTTACGGTGCTGGGCGTCTCCCTGGACAAGGCCAAAGATCCCTGGGTCAAAGCCATTAAAGACGATGGGCTTGCCTGGACACAGGTCAGCGACCTGAAGTTCTGGTATAATGATGCGGCCGTTAAATATCATATCCAGAGCATCCCTCAGAATTTCCTCATCGATCCCAACGGTAAAATAGTCGGCAGAAATCTGCGCGGACCGGATTTGCAGGCCAGGCTCTGCGAGTTGCTGGGCTGTACGAATTAAAGATAATAAAAGTAGAATGCCCCGCGGAGCGGGGCATTCTACGATAAGAACTAGTTGATATCTTTTCCTTGCTGCAGCATCGGGATGAATTTTTCTATATTGTCCTTATTGGCTTTATCGGGGGCCTGGAGCTGTGCTTTCTGGAGAAAGGCAAGCGCTTTCTTGTAGTCGCCCATTCCGGAATAACCTCTGGCCATTCCCATATTGGTAGTGAATTCATTGGGATGTTTGTCATAGTTCAGCTTGAAGGCGTCAAAAGCTTCTTTGTTCCTCTTCTGCCCCAGTAATTGCCGGGCGTATTGATGAATTTCCGCCATCTGTCCCATCGGTAGCGCCTCTTTCATCGCAGCATCCGCCGAATCTTTCTTGCCCTGGAGGACCAGCACCTGTGCTTTGGTGGAGAGGGTCTGGAAATTCTTTTGTCCGATAAAAGTTCCGGTGACCGCTGTATTGGCCCAGACCAGGGCTTCGTCCAGGTCGGTATTGTGCTGAATGCAGAATTGCGCGGCCTGGTCCCAGGCGTTCCAGGTGAAGCCTTTTTCACTGCGCAATTCCCGGCGGAAAGACTCCAGCTGCAGCCGGGTATAGTCTGTCTCTACCTTAAGGGGGATCATTAGTTTTTCCCATTCCAGGGCGATGGTGGCGGAGCTTTCCTTTTGGTCGCGGAACTCATATTTCAGCCATTCCACGCTATTGTCCAATGCTACCGGTTTGACCTTTACCTGCAAGGCATCTTCCTTCGGATCGTAAAAGAAGCTGCCCCAGGAGCCGGAGTTCCGGGAAAAGATCACGGTGCATTCTGCAGGGTCATAGGCAATAAAGAAACCATATTTGCCGGCGGGCAGGTCCTGCCCTTCGATCTTTACATCCGTGCTGAATTCGATGGTCGTATTCTCATTGGCGCCTGCTCTCCAGGGTGCCGCTTTGCTGGTGCCGAAACCCAAATCGTTGTAGCCTGCGGGAATGAGCTTGCCCCAGATCTGTCCTTCCCTGCCTTTTACGCCGGGACGATCATAGTGAAGGGTAATATCTGTCAGCCCGATACGCTCGCCAACGGTGGCTTTTTTATTACCGCCACCGGGCGCGGTGGTCAATTGGGCATGCGTAAAAGGAACGAACCCAACCAGGAGAACGGCCAGCAGGATACCGGTAGTTAGACCTTTGTTCATATGGAAGTTTTTTTAGTAGGTTAACGAAGAAGTTATGGTTACTGCCAAATATAGAGCTAGTTTACCGGTCCGGGTAGGCGTTTTATACCGAAGGCGGAAAAACGGGATGTAAAGTTTGCGGGAGCCGGGGTTAAACGGGGAAGAAGCGGGGCGCGAGGTCAAACGGACCTCCGGGATTATTGCAACTGCCTTTTGTACAATTGTATGGTATTTTCATATCCCAGGTAGAGGGCGTCAGCGATCAGCGCATGGCCGATGGATACTTCTTCGAGACCGGGGATATTGTGAGCGAAATAGTGAAGGTTGTGAAGGTCCAGGTCGTGACCGGCATTGAGTCCTAGTCCCAGTTCGCCGGCTCTGACGGCTGCGGCTACATAGGGGGCGATGGCAGTCTCACGATCCCGGATATAGTTCGTGGCGTAGGCTTCGGTGTACAGCTCTATCCGGTCCGTTCCGGTGGCGGCAGCCCCTTCCACCATGGCGATGACAGGGTCCACGAAAAGGGATACGCGGATGCCGGCCTTTTTAAAAACGCCGATGATCTCTACCAGGTAGTCTTTATAGCGGATGGTATCCCAGCCATGGTTGGACGTGATCTGGCCGAGGGTGTCGGGCACCAGGGTCACCTGGGTGGGCCGGGCGGCCAGTACGAGGTCGACAAATTTCTGTTCCTGACAGTTCCCTTCGATATTGAATTCTGTGGTGATGATCTTCTTTATGTCATAGACATCCTGGTAGCGGATATGTCTTTCGTCGGGGCGGGGATGAACGGTAACTCCGTCGGCTCCGAATAATTGGGCGTCTACGGCGGCTTTGACCACATCGGGGTTATTTCCGCCCCGGCTATTGCGCAGGGTGGCGAATTTATTGATGTTCACGGAAAGCTTAGTCATGGAGCAAAGGTAAAAAAAAGAGACAGGAGAAAAATAAAAAGGGGACCCATTGGGCCCCACTTTCTTTGCGACGGTCGGTTGCTCGTATTTTTATTGCTTCGGTGTTAGTGTCCGGCAGCCTTGCCTTGACATTATTGCTTCAGCAGCATTGTCTGATAAATGGTGTCTCCTTCGGAGCTTTTGATGTCCAGCTGATAAGACCCCAGCTCCAACGATTCCAGGTCGGCTAAAGGAATCTTATTGGTCCCCTTGCCCAGGCCGGCGCCCAACATCCGGATGATCTTTGAATTCTGCAGATCGGCCAGCAGTATGATATAATCTTTGTTCTCTGCGCAGGTGACTTCGATATTGATGAAGTACTTAAACGGATTTGGGTAGACAGAAATTTCAGTGGGCATAGCTCTGGATATTACTTGAGGTTATCACGATAAATTTTGGTCACTACCCTGACTGGTATCAGTTCGGGCATTTTTCTTTTTGTGATCTGGAGGGTGGTAAGGTTAGAGATAAGGTAGTAGGCATTTATTAGAGTTTTCATAATGTATGATTTGCATAGATAGACTCCATTTTACTGCCAGAAATTCAACTTGCTGTAAATCAATCTCTTAATAGTTTCGGAGAAAATATTTTTTTCCCATAATGGGACGTAATGTCTGATATTTGGGAAAATTGCGTAGTTCTACGGGTCTGAATGTGGAAATTACGATAGGGATGGCTGCCGGCAGGCTTCGAACGGGTCGCGGGAGCATTGCGGATGGATGTTAGAAGCGTGCTACCAGTTTCAGGTTCAGGAGGCGCGGGGTGAGGCGATTGGGCAGCGCGTAGGTCGTATTGGAGAAGTCTTTGATCAATAGATAGGAGATCGTGTTTTCTCTGTCAATGAGGTTGAATACTTCCAGGGTGGCCCAGATATTCTCGAAATTGCGGAAAGGGCTATGGCTCCGGCGATTGCTTTTCTCGCTGTCGAGCAAGAGGGCGCTGAAGCCGACATCGATACGGATATAGGGATCGATGGTCAGGGCATTCCGGTAGCGGAGATTACCGGGAATATTAAAAGGCAGGTTGCTGCCATAGAGGAAGTTGAGAAATACTTTGAGGTTTTTATTCGTAGCGAGGTAGTCCTGCAGGAACAGACCGAAGGTAAAGAGGCGGTCGGTAGGTCTTCTCACCCAGCCTGCTTTTGTTTTGGCGCTGTCGATGGGATTGTGGAGGGAGTCCAGTGTATAGGTATAGAAGGAGGTGTCGATCTTTTCCATGGTCTTCATGAAGCCCAGGCTGACCCAGCTTTCTGCGTCCTTTACCAATTCCCCGAACAGGCGGAATTCCAGTCCCGTCGCATAGGCTTTGGCGTCATTGAGTCCAAAGTACTGGATATGTACGTTATTAATATCATAAGGATCTACTCTCGACATTTGTTTGTAGTAGGCTTCGGTGGTGAAGCGGAAGGGGCGGTCGCCCATTTTGAAATTATGATCTAATCCGGCCACTACCTGCCAGCTGCGTTGTGCTTTCAGGCCCTTGTTCAGGGTGCCATCGGAACGCAGCATTTCCCGGAAGAAGGGGGGCTGATCATAAATACCCAGGGCGGCGCGGTAGACGATGTCTTTGGTGGATCGCCGCGGTTTCCAGGAGGCGCCTATCCTGGGCGATAGCAGCAATTCTTTATTCAGGGTGTTGTAGTTATAGCGTAGTCCGCCTTGCAGGGTAAAACCACTGGAATCCCTGAAGAGGATATTATCCTGGATAAAACCGGTCAGGCGGGTGATAGACAGATCGTCTTTGGATTTTGCCACATTGCTCAGGCTGGGAACGCCGGGGTTATAGGGTAGGGAATACCCTGCCGAGTCCTGGTATTGCCATTCATCCAGCTGATCATGGATGACCTGTCGTTCGGCGCTGAGCCCCCATTGGACAAAGTGCCGGCGTAGGGTAAGATAGCCCTTATGGGTGGCGTTCCATACCGTGATGTCCAGCCGGTCCCGGGCGTAATTCTGGTAAGTGCCTGCTCCCAGCGGGTTGGTGATCAGGCCAAAGTCAGCGCTGGACTGGTCGAAATTCCGATCGCCGAAAATGTAAGTGCCTGTGATGTCATAGGATTGTTTTTCGTTGTCATCGAAGCGGGAGGCCATCCATTTCAGCTTCAGATTTTTTCTGAGCTGTTGTGTCAGCGACAGCCCCAGCATATTGGTCTGGTATCTATCGATCTCCTGGCCGGTGAAGTACACGTCCAGTCCCAGGTTGGACGTATAATAAGGGGAAATGACGGAAGAGGTCAACTGACTGGACTGAGGGATGAGGTGGAATTTGGTTTGGGATAGGGTGCCCAGCAGTTCCAGCAGGTTCTTACTATTGAGCTGATAGGTAAACAGGGCCTGGAAATCTGCCGAGGAGGGAGAATAGCTGCCTTTTGTCTCCTGGCTGCTGAACAGGGTCTTGTTGGTCCGGTTACGCGCCCCCAGCAGGTAGGTAAACTTGTTGTTGGCGCTGGTTCCTTCCAGGTGCATCCCCTGTTCCAATAAGCCGAGATAGGCGGAACCACCAAAGCTGCGGGGTTTTTTATATTGAATATCGAGGGCTGAAGACATTTTATCTCCATATTTAGCCTGGAACCCTCCTGTGTAAAAGCTGACGCTTTTAGTCATTTCGGGATTGATAAAGCTTAGTCCTTCTTGTTGTGCATTGTTGACCAGGTAGGGGCGGAAAACTTCAAAGTCATTTACATAGATCAGGTTCTCATCGTAATTACCACCCCGGACGGAGTATTGGGAAGTCAGTTCATTATTCGATCCAACGATGATCTTGATCAGGCTCTCGATCCCACCGATTGGAGCGGGTATATTGATGGCATTTTTAGGATTGAGCTTTACGAGGCCTGCTTCCCGGCTTTCCCGCTGATCGGAAACGACGACTTCCTGCAGTTGCTTTGCCCCTCTTTCCAACCGGATAACGACCCGCTCTTCTTCTTTCTCATTCAGCAGAAAATTGCGTTGTTCCGTTTTATAGCCGGTGAAGGAGAATACCAGGGCAAACGCTTTTTCTGCCGGGACCCTGATCCGGAAAGTGCCTGAGTCGCTGGTAATAATACCGGATTGTCTGCCCAGGAGCACCACGGATACCCCTGGAAGCGCCTGTTCATTTTCATCGAGTATTTTACCCGATACGAAGGCCGGTTTTTTCTGCGCCAGCGCTGACTGGAAGAGCAACAGGGAGGGGATCAGTAGGACGGCGAGTACAATTCTCAATGAAAAAAGCGTTTAAGATGTCCGAAATTAAACAGATTTGATGGCAAAAGAACGCAATTACTGGTATTTTATGTTTATTTAGCCTTATGAATAAGATGCTCTTCTTCTCTTTATTTTGTTTTTGGACCCTTGCGGCCTGCCGGGGAGGAAATTCCAGGCATCGCAACAAGGGGCAGGATACTTCTATGATAACGCTGAAAGACGTCTCCGCGCAGGCAGACCTGACAGGGGTTGATACGGCGCTGTTCTCCTTAAAGACTTTTAAGTCGGTGGCGCTTACAGATGTGCTCAGCCAGGTATGGAAGTTCGAAGAGAATGATAAATTGGAGTGGAATGAGCTTTTCCGGGATTCGGTGAGCGATCCTCAACAATATCCTCAGTTGGTTCTTTTTTCTGATCATTATGCTACATTGAATCCCCGCAGGGGTTTGCAAATGGGACAGTGGCAGTTGAATAAAGACACCCGGGAGCTGACGATACAGTGGAATCGGCCAGCGGCAGGCCAGACAAAATATACTATCCGGGAAATTGCCCTCAAACAGCTGGAATTGGGATGGAGCAATGCAGAGGGACCGGTCGTTATCAAATTGTCGGCAGGGACCATCGTGCACAGGCGCCCTCCGGAAGATCCTTTTTATCCGGCCAACAATCAGTGGAGGATAAAGCCGTCGAAACCGGAAACGGCTGAACAGATCCGGATGCGGGTAAAAAATTGCGTACATTTTTATGCCCTCTTCTACCAGGACAATCATCAGCGTGAGGAGACGCAGATTTCGTTCAGTGGGTTCCCGACTTGTTTCATCTGGTATAATGGAGGGATTGGGATAGAGCCCAGGGCGACCCTGGATAAGAGCTGGATCGATTGTTTTTACTCCTATGAGCAGGCGATGCAGGGGTATAAACTGATAGAGGCTGAGCTGGAGAAGCATGCTTTGAAATGGCCGGAGCATCCTACCAGCTGGGTGAAGCAAACGGGAGAGGTGCTGGAGCAGCTGGCGGGGAAACTATAGGCTAATCGATATTTTTCAGTGCGTGGATGGCGGCTTTTGGGTTGACGGATTTGAATACGAAACTACCTGCTACCAGTACGTCGGCGCCTGCGCGGATGATAGAGCTGGCATTTTCCAGGGTCACTCCTCCGTCTATCTGGATCAGGGTATGGCCGTCTAATCCTCTTTCATGGATCATGCGTTTGAGGTTACGTATCTTCTGATAAGTATGGGGAATGAACTGTTGGCCGCCAAAGCCTGGATTGACGCTCATGATAAGCACGAGGTCGAGATCCTGTAGGATATCGGACAAGAACTCGACGGGGGTGGCGGGATTAAGGACGACACCGGCCTTCATGTCCAGTGATTTGATCTGCTGGATATTCCGGTGTAAATGGCGGCAGGCTTCAAAATGTACGCTGATCCGGGTGGCTCCTGCCTTTTTAAAAGCTTCTGTATATTTCTCCGGCTCTTCGATCATCAGGTGCACGTCGCAGGGTTTGGTTGTTGTTGTACAGATCTGTTCGATTACCGGGATGCCAAAGCTGATATTGGGAACGAACCGTCCATCCATTACGTCCAGGTGAAACCAGTCAGCCTGGCTTTCATTCAGCATTTTGCATTCTTCTTCCAGGCGGAGGAAGTTAGAAGCCAGTAAGGAAGGCGCTATTAAAGGCATAAGTTCAAGTTTATTTCGGGTCGATTCACCACCGGCGAATCCTGGTTTTCGAATTTGTGGATTTAAAGATACTTATTTCAGCCGTTTGATCGCGTCTCCGGCTTCTGTAAAATCTTTGTCGAGCGATAGGGCCCGTTGATAATAGGCGATGGCATCCTCTTTACTTCCGGCTGCTTCATAACAGCGGCCGATCCAAAAATAGCCATCCGGGTAAGTGTTAGAGACTTCCACGGTCATCCGGAAGGCTTTCAGGGCTTCCTCATAATTTTTCTGTTTGAAGAGGGCGATCCCTTTTTCGAGATGGGCATCTGTAAATTTCCAGTCCCGCCGGATACAGGAGTCGAATTGCACGACTGCTTTTTTATATAGCCCGGTATTGGAATAGTAGATCCCTTTGATGAATAAGGGGTCCAGGAGCTCATGGGACAGGTCTTTGCTCAAAACCTCGTCACAGAGCTGCAGGGCGGCGCTGTTCCTGCTCTCGGCATACAGGTGGGCCAATTCCAGGGCGTAGGTATTTACCGGCTGGATCGTATAGGCTTTTCTCAGGGCTATAAGGGCGCCTGCCGTGTCTCTTGCTTTTTCCAGCAGCAGGCCTCTTTCATACCAGGCTTCAAAGTTGAGGGAGTCGGCTTGCAGCATGGTATCGTAGAGGTTCAGGGCTTCTTTCATTTTCCCGGACTGGATATAGACGTCTCCCAGCATGTTGGGGAAGTTATTATTGGCGGGGAAATGTTTCCGGCAGTCCTGCAGGAGTCTTGCGGCTTCGTCGGTCTTCCCAAGGATAGAGAGGGTAGAAGCATAGCGGAGGCCGGTGACTTCATCCGGGTGAAGGTTCCAGGATTTTTTATAGTCTGCTACGGCTAGTTCATGCAGGTTGTTCCGGGACAGGAGTTCCGCTCTTCTGAAGTATAATCCGGCCTGGTCTGCCGGGATCGCCTGCCGTATGCTATCTGTCAGGGGGGCAAAGGGCGCCTGTTTCAGAACGGCGGCTTCCTCTTCCTTATTGCCGGCGGGTCCCTTACAGGATATGGCTGATAGTATGCCAACCAGGAGGTAAAGATAGTATGTCCATGATTTGTTCATAGGACAAAACTAAATGTTTCTGACAACTTAGTCCGGCAGAAGCCGGGGAAACTACCTTTATTGGTTCAGGAGGGTAAATGCCTGGGTCTTTTCATTGCTGATCACCTGCACGACGATATAATTGTTATGAGCGATTGTCGATGGTAATTTTATCTGGTATACCAGTTGCCCTTTTAAAGAGGTAACCCATAACAACTGTCCGCTCATAGTAAATACATTTACTACCAATGCCTCTGTAGAAGGGGCTTTTAAATGGAAGGTCTGGTCTGTGACCGGACTGGGATAGATGCTGATCTCGCCGGCTGTGCCGGCGATGGTGACGGCCACCATCCGGGAATAGGTGGATTTGCCATCTTTATCGTAGATCTGAAGCCGGTAATCGTTCATGCCGTTGCGAGCGGAAGGATCGCTGAAACGATAATTACTGGTTGTGTAAGCGTATCCTTTTGCGGTGACGATGCCGATCGATTCCCAATCATTGCCGTTGGCACTACGCTGTACCGTAAAATGATCCGTATTGGTCTCCTGTCCGGTGGACCAGGATAGGTCGACTGATTGAAGGCCGGACTGGACGGCTGAAAAATTAAGGTCGGTCACTGCCAGGGTAATACAGGCCAGGGGGCCGGATTTCGTCAGCGTAGCACAACCGTATACGTAGGGGGCGCTGCAGGCATGCGGATAACTGCCATTGCAATTAAACGAGTTGTTGGTGGTAGTATAAGTTGTACTATTGCTCACCGAGTAATAAGAGCTCCAGTCAAAATAGTAATTATTATTATTCGCTATTTTAACAGAGGAGTTGTCGTATATATTTATCGGTGAGCTGGTATTCATCAATATATAGGCATTGCTGGTGCTGCTGCCGTCGCCTGCAACCAACGAACTATTCGTGATGAGGTTTATCGGTCCTGAAGTGGTGGAGAAGTAAGCGTTGCCATTAAAATAAAAAATGCTGTTTGTCAGGGTAAGGGAGCCTCCGCCATTCAGGAAATTGGATGAGCCCTGAAAGGTGAAAGTAGAATTGGTGACCGTTACAGGTGCCGACGCGGAGATCGAACCGGTACCGGCCAATGAAACAATGGTATTGGTAAAGCTGGTAGTGGATGATTGCAGCGATAATTGCGTACTGTTGATCGTGATATTATTTCCGCTGAACGTGCAACTCTGACAGCTAAAATTCTGGGCAGCAACGATATTGCCTCCGGTGAAGGTGCAGGTTCCGCAGGTAGGGTTATTTTGGTCCAGGGTCAGGGTGACGCCGGCCGCAATAGTGAAGGTGCAGGAGCCACACCAGCTGGCGCTGGAAGTAAGAGCAGTCCAGGTAGTATTAGCGTTTACCGTATAGGTTTGTGCAGAACTATATGTAATGGAAGATATGGAGAGTACGATGGTTGTGATCAGGGTAGAGATCTGCCTCATAAGCTACTGGGTTTCCTAAGATATTTTAAAAGATTTTAAAGTGATACCAAATATTCAAAATTTATGCCGTTCCCGTAATAAATTGATAATCAGCGTAAAACGACTAAGTGTTTTTTGATATTGTGTCCCAATCCCGGAAAATTTTCCCATCGTAGTATAGGGTTGGGATCGTAGCTTTGCGCTCGATTATTTAAATCCTAAAACTTAATTGCATGTATACCGGATTCTTACACTTACATAGTTTTCTTCGCTGGGTCATTCTTTTGTTAGCCCTTATTGCCATTTATAAGAGTTATGCCGGTATGACGGCTGGCAAGCCTTTTACGGCGGGGGATAAGAAGACTGGCCTGTTCCTGATGATTGCGGCTCATACGGAGCTGCTGATCGGGTTGGTTCAATGGATCGTAGGGCCCTGGGGATTGAAGAATATAGAGAATATGGGGTTTGGGGCGGTCATGAAAGACCCGGTGGCGAGATTTTATGCAGTGGAACATTTAGCGGGGATGATCATTGCCATCGTGCTGATTACGATTGGCAGGGGTGTCTCTAAAAAGAATATTCCGGATGGGGTAAAGCATAAAAAGACTTTCTGGTTTTTCCTGATCGCTCTGATCATTATTCTGGCGTCGATACCCTGGCCTTTCCGGATGGGAGTTGGAAGACCTTGGTTTTAGGGCTATAAGCCTCTTATACCTTATAAAAATGCCGCCCCGGATAATACGGGGCGGCTTAATTTTTTTGTCAGGGCCATCAATTTTCGGGTTCATTCGCAGGGATCAGGATCGAATCGAGCAAGAAGATTCAATGTCTTCCAGGCTTTGCCACTGGCATTTTTTGATCTTTTAAAGGATGTTTGGATTTTTCAATTCAGTGTCGATTTGGGATCAGAGATGTTGATTTTTAGTGATTGGATCTTGTGTCTGGTTTCTTCGGATTTTCGGATCTTAATTCGGTTTTTGATTGGGATGTTGGATGTTAACTGATTTTTCAAATTTGGACGTTGGATGTTGATTTTTCGGATTCAGGATTTGGATGTTGGTTTCTCTTCGGATTGTTGGATTGTCGATCGGTTTTTTAAGGATTGTTGGGTTTCGGTTTTTTTGGATTTTCGGATCTTAATTCGGTTTTTGATTGGGATGTTGGATGTTAACTGATTTTTCAGATTTGGACGTTGGATGTTGATTTTTCGGATTCAGGATTTGGATGTTGGTTCTTCTTCGGATTGTTTGGATTGTCGATCGGTTTTTTTAAGGATTTTGGGTTGTTCGGTTTTTCGGATTCTTAGATCTTAATTTGGTCTTTCTTTTGGATGTCGGATGTTTCAGATTTGGATTTGGATGTTGGTTTTTTCAGGATCTGGATTTATCTCGTTTGCTGATACAAAGATGTAAAACAGATGGCTGGAAAGGAAACTTTTTCGACTAACCTTCGTTTCTGCCCGACGAAAGAAAGATTTACCCGACGAACGGAATTCAGAGGATATTCAGCCGGCCTACCAGTTCATCCTTATGGGCTTTGCCGACGGGAATCTGGCTACCCTGGACATAAATCGTATTTCCCCTTATATCTTCAATTTTAGTAATATTTACGATATAAGAGCGGTGTACTTTTAGGAAGTTCTGTCCGATCAGCTTCTCTTCCATGTTCTTTAAAGTGCTGTAGGTAATATAGCTTTTTCCGGCGGTGACGAACTTGACATAGTCCCGCATGCTCTCCAAAAAGAGGATATCGTCTTTTTTGATCTTGATCAGCTTATCTTCCGCCTTGATGAACAGGAATTCCATATCAGCGGAGGGGGGGGCTGCCCCGGACGGTATAGCCTGGCCGGGAGTCGCGGCCTGTATCTTTTGTATGGCCTCCATAAAGCGTTTGTAGGTGAAGGGCTTCTTTAGATAATCATTGACATTATATTGGAAGGCGTCGAAGGCGTATTCTGTTTTTGAGGTTGTGAGGACGATCCGGGGGGAGTAGGTAAGCCGGTCGAGCAGCTCGAATCCGCTGGCCCCGGGCATCTCAATATCTAAAAAGATGAGGTCTACCTTATTTTCATCCAGGAATTCAAGGGCATCTTCCGCGTTCAGGAAATGACCTTTTACTTCAATCAGCTCGCTTTTCTCACAGAATTTCCTGAGAAAATCGGCGGCGATCTGAATGTCTTCCACTATGATACAGGTTGTTTTCATTCAAGGGGTTTTCGGGGCCTTTCATCCATTCTCTTCGTTAAATACCTTCAGTCTGTTATATTCGTTTTCTATTATATGTTGGGCATTTTCTTTTTTCAAAGAGAGGATATTGTAGTCCATCGCAAGCTTTTCGGGCGATTGGCTGTTACAATTATTTTCGAATTGCTGACAGAACTCCTGGAGATCTGTGAAGCCCACATAGCCGAATAAGGTTTTGCAGGTATGGACACAGGTACGCAATTCGTTTATATTCCTGGTTTGATAAGCCGTCTCTACCCGTTTCCAATAACCAGGAAGGTCCCTTAAAAAATCTTCAAAGACAGTCTCCGCATATACAGTATCACCTTCGAATAGCTCGTCCAAAAAGGCTGCATTCAGGCTGCCATTGAAAACGAATTTGTTAGAAGGGGCGTTTTGCATAGGTCACAATTTTTTGTTCCAGAGTTCGTTTAATAGGATATATGTAAAAACTACATATATTATATCCAAAAAACCGAATTACTCCCTATCCATACGAGAAAAAATTGCATTTATTGTTTTAAAAGCCAAATTGTTATGAAAAAATTTCGACCCCTCTTCCTCCTGCTCGTTACATTTGGTGTAATGAGTGCCTCTCCTGCATTCAGCCAGGTGCGGTGTAATTTATTACAGGCAAATAATGCTGTTGCTACCACCCATGTTTATTCTATTCCATTTATAAAGCCAGTAAGGGAGCGTAAGTCCGTGTAGTCGTTTGCATGCTGATCAAGGATTATTCTCATGCTGAAAAATTTTTTGAAGGGAAAAAAGAAGAGTGCTGCCGGTAAAACGGCTGGTACCCATTCCTATTTATATAAGGCGTTATTCGAATTCCTGATCGGGCGGATCACTGCGCCGGGGAATGCAGAGCAGTTGATTCAGCTGGGGCATAAGTCTGCCGGCAAGAAAGCGGAAGAGGCTTTCCACACCTACCTTCTTTTTGAAAAATATCTCACTTCTTTTGAGCAGCTGCACCACACGCGGGCATCTTTGCGGGAGAGTGTCCGGCAGCGGTTTCCCGCTATCCTGCAGGAGCCTATCTTCACGCTGCTCTATGTGCCGGAGGCAGAGCAAAAGAATACGCTGGCTACGCAATTCCTCCAGGATTTTCTGAACAATGTCAGTGATAAGTTCGGGCGTACAGGGGAAGGCTTTTTTGAAAAGAAAATGAAAGAGCTGGCCCTGCTGGAAGAAAGAAAGGGGGAGGCCGAGGTCTTTCGGAAATTACAGTTCTTAAGTTTTGAAGCCTTCCAGTTCGTCGGCAGTAATTATGGAGAGGTATTGGCGGGCAAGATCTTTGAGAAGACCTATGAGATCTTTTCAGCCAAATACAAGGAGCTGGAATTTTTCCCGCACATGCTTACGCTCATTCCGAAGGAGATCGTGGACCGGGGGCATCTGGGAATCTTTTCGCAGGCCCAGATCGAGCAGATCTTTTTGGAGAAGCTGGCGGAATCGGAGCAGCTCAATATCGCCCTCGATCAAAAGATAAGGGAGAACGAGGAAACGCAGAAACTGCTGCAGAAGAATGAGATCATGCTGAGCAGTGTGATCTCTTCGGCCCTGGATGCCATTGTGATCACGAACCAGGACGGGACCATCATCCGCTGGAACAGCGCGGCTACCGAAGTGTTCGGGTATACGGAGGATGAGGTGAAGGGCCGGACATTTATGGAGACCATCATTCCTGACTCCTTTCTGAAAGTGCATGGGAGGGAGTTTTATGATTTCCTGAAAGGCAGCAGTAATATTCTCAATAAGCGCCTGGAGATGACGGGCATCCGGAAGAATGGGGATGAGTTTCCCATGGAATTGACTATTACGGCCATTCAGCACAACACTGATTTTTATTTTAACGGATTTATACGGGATATTTCCAGCCGCCGGCAGCGGGAGCAGGAACTGGTGCAAATGAAGGAGAAGGCCGAGCAGGCTGCGAAGGCGAAATCACAGTTCCTCAGCGTCATGAGCCATGAGCTTCGCACTCCGCTCAATGCCGTGATCGGGATCACTCACCTGCTGATGCAGGGTAACCCGCGGGAAGATCAGCAAGAGGATCTGCGGACCTTGCAGTTTTCCGGAGAGAGCCTGCTGCATATCATTAACGATATCCTTGATTTTACCAAGCTGGATTCCGGAAAAATAGAATTGTCGGCTATTGACTTTAACCTTCGGGAGCTGGTACAAAGCCTTTATCAATCTTTCAGCTACAAGGCCCGGGAGAAGAATATCGTATTCGATGTCGAATATGATGAGAACATGCCGTTCATGGTGAAGGGGGATAGCTTCCGGCTTTCGCAGGTATTGAATAACCTGATCAGCAATGCCATCAAGTTCACCCGCGAAGGATCTGTCAAGCTGAGGGTGGAGATGGTAGAGAACCGGATCCATTCGTTCATTACAAAATTCTATGTCATCGATACGGGGATTGGGATCCCCATAGAAAAGAAAGACAAGATCTTCGAGCAGTTCACCCAGGCTGACAGTGATACGACCCGTCTTTATGGAGGAACAGGGTTGGGGCTTTCTATCTCGGCTAAACTGGTGGAGCTGATGGACAGCGCCATTCTTATCGATAGCGAGGTAGGGAAAGGGTCCGATTTTAATTTCAGCATCGTGCTGCAGAAAGCGGATACGGTAGAGGTGACGACGCCCTTGCCCAAAGCTATTGTGAAGAATAACGACGCATTCCGGAACAAGCTGATCCTGCTGGCGGAGGATAATTTGTTCAACGCCAATATTGCCCGCCGTTTCATCAAGGGATGGGGCGCGGAGGTGGACCTGGTGGTGGATGGCCGGCAGGCGCTGGAATTCGCCTTCCGGAGAAAATACGATCTCATCCTGATGGATGTGCAGATGCCGCTGCTGGATGGGTTCGCCTGTACCAAAAAGATCCGCAAACATTTGACGGATATCCCTATTATTGCCGTTACGGCTTCGCCGAAGAATGAGATCATCGGGGAGATCATGTCCTGCGGGATGAATGATTTTGTCAGCAAGCCCTTCAAGCCCAATGAGCTTCGCAATAAGATCCTGGAATATCTTTAGGTAATTTCAAATTATTTATTCTTTCAAATAATTGATAATCAATTATTTGCGATTTTTATTGGATTCAACGAAGCCAATAAAAATCGCAAATATGCTTCAATCGTAAATTTTACACATCTTTTTTGTTGTGTTAAATAGATTTTAATTAGTATATTTGAGTACTAAATCTGACATTTGCTTCTGATTGGCTAATAAATATAAATAATCACAACAAAATAATTGTGAAAAATGTTAGAATATGGCTTGTCAGGAAACCTGGAACCTGGAATATATGAAATGGGGTGGGACGATTTTAAAATTACGTTTGGGTTCAACGCGCATCGGCAAGTATTAATAAAAGGGTTGGAATTGGCTATTTTCGAATTAAAAGCCGTTGGCTGTAAAGCGGTTTATATCGATGGGAGCTTTGTTACTAAAAAAATATATCCGGGGGATTTCGATATGTGCTGGGATGAGAAAGATGTTAATTATGAGCTTATGAATTCATCTTATCCAGGACTTACAGATTTCGGTTTTAAGATGAAAAACATGAAGAAAAGATATGGTGGTGATATTGTACCTATGACCAACTATGCCAATTCGAGAGGAACTGGTTTTCTGGTATACTTTCAGGAGGACAGGCAAGGGAAAGAGAAAGGAATCATAAGGATCTCATTAATTTAAATTCGATTTTATGATAAAAAATGAAAAGCAGTTCCAGGTATCTTCCAGGAAATTAAAAGAATTTAAAGATGTTTTGAAAACCTTGCATGAACGTGAGGATATTAACCCTACGCTCAAAGAGATTCAGATGGGAGCAGTCCAAGCTCAAATCGAGATATTCGAAGATGAGGTGAAAGAATATTCTTTATTGAAAAACAAGAGAATTGCCAATGTGTCGGCAGATTCCTTATTGGACCTTCCTCAATTATTAATTAAAGGAAGAATTGCAAAAGGATGGTCCCATGCTGAGTTGGCAGAGAAGCTAAATATTAAAGAGCAACAAATTCAGCGATATGAAGCAACAGATTATGAAACAGCCAGTTTAGCCCGGATCGTTGCTGTAGCTAAGGCATTAGGTCTGCATTTTAATCCTATTAAAGCGTATTTTGAAGGTATTTCATTTGGTATTCCTGAAGGATTAAGTGCAGAAAGAATTTTACAAATACAATCAAAAATGAGTGAAAGAAGGACATTGTTGCCGATTTAATAATTCACCATGAAGACTATTACATTTTATTCGTATAAAGGCGGCGTGGGCAAATCGCTGGCGTTGGCCAATATTGCAAAGAGGCTTTGCGAATTTAATAAGAAGGTTTGTTTGATTGACTTCGATTTGGAGGCTCCGGGTTTGCCGTATAAATTCCCTGATTCCTTCCATAGTGATACTATAAAAAAGGGTCTGGTCGATTATATTTTTGAATTTACCAGTACAGGAGTTTTACCGGGCGGCATATCAGATTTTATTTTTCCCCTGGATATGGGCAAAAATAAATCACCTCTTTTCCTGCTTCCCGCAGGAAATGTAGGTTCCCCGGAATATTGGAAGAAATTATCCTCCATTAATTGGTATGAACTTTTGTACGAAAACAGCAACGGAATGGGGTTTTTTCTTGACATGAAGGATAAGATAAGGAAAGAGATCCAACCAGATTTTTTATTAATTGATTCCAGGGCCGGCATCTCTGAAATGTCCGGGATAAGTATTTCTTTATTTGCGGATGAAGTGGTGATTGTAGCGGTCAATAATAAGGAAAACCTGGAAGGTGCCCGAAAGATAATACAAAGTATCACCAAAGAGGAAAACTTACTGATCGATCTTCCTCCGAAAATCACCCTTGTATTAAGTCGGATTCCTTTTACCAACTCACCAATAGATCGATCAAAAGAGCAAATTTTCATTGAAAAAATGAACAAAGAGTTTAGTGAAGTTTATACAGATGAAATTATAGTTGTTCATTCAGATAGAGAACTGGAAGAATTCGAAAGATTGAAAATTGGCAATGAAAAGGAAGAAGGGGAGATTTCAATTGCCAATGACTATCTTAAATTGTTTGAAAGGGTAACTCAAAATGATTTAACAGAGGGTGACAAAAAACGTTTTGCAGCGATTAAGGAGGCGAATCGATTGTATTCTTTGGCTTTAAAAAAAGATAATCCTAAGGAAACGATTGATCTGCTTAGTCAGGCTATAAATCTAAATAAGGAGAATATTCATTTTTTTATTTCAAGATCGGTGGCTTATATAGAAATTAAAAATTACAATAAGGCCATGGAGGATTTGAAGTATGTTCTTTCTATTGATAAAAATAATATTGCCGCAATAGAGGGGATTATGTGATTATCTTTTGCCCAATTCTATCACTTCGCAATCTTTCATATTATTTCCGTCGATGGAGAAGCGGATCAGGGTGCGTATTTTATGCCATCCCTGGTTGCCGGCGGCTCCGGGATTCATGTGCAGGCATTGGAGCCGGTCGTCGTACATGATCTTGAGAATATGAGAGTGGCCGCAGATAAATAGCTGTGGCGGATCGGCTTCCAGCTCTTTTTTAACGGCGGGATTGTATTTGGGCGGATAGCCGCCGATATGGATCATGCATACGTTCACCTCTTCCGATCGCCATCTTAATTTTTCAGGATAAGTCTTTCTGATATCCTGTCCGTCGATATTGCCATAGACCCCGCGAAGTGGTTTGAATGCGGCCAGTCTTTCGGCCAATGCCGCCGTGCCGAAGTCGCCCGCATGCCAGATCTCGTCACATTTATCAAAATGACGGAAGATATTGTCGTCGAGGAAATGATGGGTATCCGATAAAAGACCTATTCTTAACATGGCGTTGTTTTGGGGCCGTTCGTGGAAAATTGATTTTTGTTTCGTCGCTGATGGGTAGCGGCTGGCTTAATCGATGAGATTGTCCTGCCGTAATTGCCGCATGACCATAATGACACCTGGTACCTGCTGGGGTTCTTCCTGGTAAGCGGCCGTATCAAAATAGCGAAGGGCCCCGATCTCCGCTGCCGGGCGAGGCTCTTCCCGGAGTTCGTACCGGAAGCAGTCCTGGGCCATCAGGATACCTTCTGGTTCCCCGAAAGCAGGCGCCGCAATATGACTATAGAAGGTCAGACCTGCGGGGTCCATCTCCACGTTGAGCTCTTCCCGTATTTCCCGCACCAGGGCGGAGAGGGTGGTCTCTCCTTCGTCAGCTTTGCCGCCTGGCAGATAAAAAGCCTGTTTGTTGTTGCTGAATGCCAGTAAGAGCTTGCGGTCTTTCAGGGCGACCAGTCCGGCAGTTATTAAAGTCTTCATGTTATTTAATTCCGGTCGTAAATTACAATTTATTACCTTTAGGCCAACGATCAGCTTATGCCTTACTTTCGCAATTTTACTTATTGGATCGACAAGCGTAACTGGAAATATTATTTCCTGATGGTTGCGCTCGAGATGGACAGGCGAATCTACTAATCGCGATGCAGTTCCTGATCCGATCCTGGCAATGGCAACTTTCGCCCGGACGTTTCCAGGAATGAATTTCCATTTTTCACGTTCTCCAAAATTCATCCACATGCCACATTATCATACGTTGGGAGCTATCCCGCATAAACGTCATACTCAATTCCGTAAACCGGATGGCTCCCTTTATTCGGAGCAATTATTTTCCACCGAGGGATTCTCCAACGATTATTCCTTATTGTATCACTGTCATCCTCCTACGGCGATCATCCGCACCGATGAACCCTATGATGTTATGCCCCGCATCGCGGAAGAGAAAATGCTGAAGCACCGCAGCCTGGAAGGGTGGCGTATACCGCCCGAAGAGGATTACCTGAAAAGCCGCAAGGCCGTGCTGGTGAATAATGATTGTCACATCGTTCTGGCGGCTCCCCGGCAAAGCATGTCCGGCTACTTCTACAAGAATGCCGACGCGGACGAAATGATCTTTATTCATAAAGGCAACGGGGTATTGAAGACGATGTATGGGAATCTGTCTTTCGGATATGGGGATTATTTGGTGGTGCCGAGGGGTACGATCTATCAGATTGAATTCTCCGATACGGACAACCGGTTGTTCATTGTCGAATCCTTCAGCCCTATCCGTTATCCCAAAAGATACCTGAGCCCTTATGGACAGCTGCTGGAGCATGCGCCTTATTGTGAAAGAGATATGCGGGAACCGCATCACCTGGAGACGGTGGATCAGAAGGGCGATTTCCTCATCAGGACTAAGAAGAAGGGGCGGATTTATGGCATTCATTATGGCCATCATCCTTTTGATGTGGTGGGATGGGACGGATGTTGTTATCCCTTTGCTTTCAGCATTCATGATTTCGAGCCTATTACGGGGAGGGTGCATCAGCCTCCGCCGGTACACCAGACTTTTGAAGGGCATAATTTTGTCGTATGTTCATTCTGTCCCCGTCTTTTCGACTATCATCCTTTATCCATCCCGGCTCCTTATAATCACAGCAATATCGACAGTGATGAGCTCTTGTATTATGTAGACGGCGACTTCATGAGCCGGAAGAACGTCACGATGGGGATGATCACCCTGCATCCTGGAGGGATTCCCCATGGACCGCACCCGGGAACGGTCGAGCGCAGCATCGGAGCGAAGGAGACAAAGGAACTGGCCGTAATGGTAGATACTTTCCATCCTTTGATGCTGACCGTTGAAGCGCTGGAAATCGAGAATGCAGGTTATACGATGAGTTGGGCGGAGTGAGGGGCTTTTTACCTTAAATTCGTTGACAAATAATTAATGCTCTCGTTATGTTCCATAATAAACGCAGCCTTCAGGACGGGGGACCTGCCTCCCTTGTTCGCGCGGTAATATCGGTGTCCCTGCTGCCGGCTTTCTTTTCCCCGCTGCTCTTTTCCTGTCATTCCAAAGAGCCTGCGGACCTGGTACTGCATCACGGCCGGGTCTATACGGTGGACAGCGCTTTTAGCAGAGCGGAGGCCTTTGCCGTAAAGAATGGAAAGATCATTGCCGTAGGGACTGACCAGGAGATCTCCCGGCGGTTCGAGCCGCACCGGGTGATCGATGCGATGGGGAAGGCTGTTTATCCGGGCTTTATTGATGCCCATGCCCATTTTGTCGAGTATGGGCAGTCCTTGTTCGCTGTCGGCCTTTTTGGTTGTACCAGTTTTGAGGAGGTGACGGCAAGGGTACAGCAATTTGCAAAGGCTCATCCGGAACTGCCCTGGATAACGGGCTGGGGTTGGGATCAGAATAAGTTTCCCGGGAAGTCTTTTCCTGATAATGATGCGCTCAATCGCTTGTTTCCTGCTATTCCTGTGGTGCTGGAAAGGGTGGATGGGCATGCGGTCATCGCCAATGCGAGGGCCCTGGAGCTGGCCGGGGTACAGCCGGGGCAGCAGCTGACGGGAGGGGAGGTAGAGACTCGCGGAGGGAAACTGACGGGTATATTGATCGACAATGCCCAACGGCTGGTGCAGGCGAAGATCCCCATTCCCTCTGAAGCCGATTATGAGCGGCGGCTGGTGGCGGCCCAGGAGCATTGTTTTGCCCAGGGGCTGACCACGGTGACGGATTGCGGGCTGGACCGGAAGGATATCGAAATGATCGATTCCCTGCAGAAAGCGGGTAAATTAAAGATGCGTCTTTATGTTATGCTGAGGGATAATAAAGAGAACCTGGATTATTACATTCCCAAGGGACCTTATAAGACAGACCGGCTCTATGTGAAGGGCGTGAAGGCTTATGCCGATGGAGCCCTGGGCAGCCGGGGCGCCTGCCTTTTGCAGCCTTATAAGGACAAGCCGGGCTGGGTAGGATTTCTGTTAAGCAACCCCGCGCATTATGATTCCCTGGCGAAGATGTTGGTGGGGACGGATTTCCAGTTGTGTACCCATGCCATTGGAGATTCGGCTAACCGGATGATCCTGACGGTCTATAATAGATACCTGGGGGGACGGAATGATAAGCGCTGGCGGATAGAGCATGCACAGGTGATCAACGGACGTGATTTTTCCCTGTTCGGCCGGGGAGATATTATACCATCCGTTCAGCCTACCCATGCCACCAGTGATATGTACTGGGCGGGGGACCGGTTGGGCTCCGATCGCCTTAAGGGAGGGTATGCTTACAGGCAATTGCTGGAACAGAATGGCTGGCTGCCCCTGGGAACGGATTTTCCGGTAGAGGATATAAGCCCTTTTAAGACTTTTCTGGCGGCTGTGTTCAGAGTGGACGCCAAGGGCTTCCCGCCGGGGGGATTTCAGCCGGAAAATGCCCTGAGCAGGGAAGAAACGATCCGGGGGATGACTATCTGGGCGGCGAGGGCGGATTGTCTTGAAAAAGAGATCGGCAGTATCGAGGTGGGGAAGAAGGCGGATTTCATCATCCTGGACAGGGACCTGATGCGGGTTCCTCCGGCGGAGGTACTGCAGACGAAAGTGCTGAACACTTATTCCGGGGGGATGCCGGTATTTCAGGGGAAATAGGGGTAAAGCTGGTGTTGGTGAAGTAGGGGTAAAAGTTCTTTGGTGTGTAAGCTAAATAACGTAAATTCGGAAATAACCATAAAACGATTCCATATGATCAAATTTCATGAACTTAAAGTCGGAGACATCGTGCTGGCCGAGTATGAAGGTCAGCGTTCTGAAGGGGAAGTGATTGGGTTGGATGGGGAAGATAAAGAGGTGAATGTGCAGACCAGCGTGCAGGATTTCTGGTTTACCCCGGACAATTTATATCCTATTGCCCTGGATGAAGATCAATTGTTTAAGTTTCAATTTGAGCGGCAGGAATATGGGGATGGTTCGGTGAAGTATCTCAAGGGACCTTTTCGGATCCTGTTGTCCCAAAAAGGGGATTTTTCCCATTTTGAAATGTGGTATCGGGAAGACCGGCGGCATATCAAGCAGCCGCTTAGCGTGCATGAGCTGCAGAATCATTACCACTCGATGACTAAAGTAGACTTGACCCGGGAGGTAGCACAGGTGTCCACCCCGGGTGTTCAGGCCTCTTAAAACGGAGTTTTCTCTGGATAATCACCTGTTTTTTAACATAAAGGTTAAAAATTTTTCCGCAATTTTCATATTTCGGCCTGAATCGGACCTGTCCGGTTCGCATACCCAGTCCCAAGGCCGGGTATGCCGGCAAAAATGGTATTTTACGGCAAAAAATTATATTTTAACCAAATTTTTGCCGCAAAATAAATTATTCCTATCTTTGCGCTCCCAAAAACTGTATGGCTAAACAAACGCTCATTAAACAAGATGGTACAATTATCGAAGCTCTATCCAATGCTATGTTCAAGGTAAAGTTGGAAAACGGGCATGAAATATTGGCGACTATCTCCGGAAAGATGAGGATGAACTATATCCGGATCCTGCCAGGTGATAAGGTGGGGGTTGAAATGAGTCCATACGATTTGACAAGGGGAAGAATTATATTCAGATACAAATAATAAACATCATGAAAGTTCGAGCGTCTATTAAAAAGCGTAGTGCTGATTGTAAGATTGTGAGAAGAAAGGGTAAGCTCTATGTTATCAACAAGAAGAATCCCCGTTTTAAACAACGTCAGGGATAATTCGTAAGGTGGGCCGCAGGTCCATTATTGATTTGTAAAATCGTAAATAGAAATAATAATTTATGGCTCGTATTGCCGGTGTAGACTTACCAAAAAATAAAAGAGGGGAGATCGGACTTACCTATATATTCGGTATTGGCCGTTCCACAGCTCAGTATATCCTGAATAAAGCGGGCATTAGCCTGGACAAAAAGGTGCATGAGTGGAATGATGACGAACTGAACGCTATCCGTACTACCATTACCAATGAGTTCAAGGTGGAAGGCGCTCTTCGTTCTGAAGTTCAGATGAGCATCAAGCGTCTGCTGGATATCGCCTGCTATCGTGGATTGCGTCATCGTAAGGGTCTGCCGGTCCGTGGTCAGCGTACACGTACCAATAGCCGTACACGTAAGGGCAAGCGTAAGACAGTTGCCGGTAAGAAGAAGATAGCTAAGAAATAAAATATAGCTGCAAGCTACAGGCTTCAGGCTACAAGTCCTCTTCCATAGGGCTTAGCTTGAAACTTGTGGCTTGCATGCGTGAAGCTCTTTATATGCACTATTTTTTATGAACCAGCTTCGGATACCCGGTGCAGGAGGAGGGTTGGTTCAGGCCTGAAATTCCAGGTTGTTTTTTTAAAAATTTAAAGATTACCTATCTAAAAGATCATGGCAAAAGCACAACAACCCAGCGCAAAAGCCGCTGCGAAAAAAAGAGTCGTAAAAGTTGATGTCTACGGAGATGCTCATATCACCGCCAGCTTCAACAATATCATTATCAGCCTCACCAACAAGAATGGCCAGGTAATTTCCTGGAGCAGCGCCGGCAAAATGGGTTTCAAGGGTTCCAAGAAGAACACTCCCTATGCTGCGCAGATGGCTTCTTCCGATGCCGCTAAGACTGCTTTGGATGCAGGCCTGAAGAAAGTGGATGTATTTGTCAAAGGTCCTGGCAGCGGTCGTGAGAGCGCTATTCGTGCCCTTTCCAACAATGGCATCGAAGTAGTGATGATCAAGGATGTGACACCGTTGCCGCACAATGGCTGCCGTCCTCCTAAAAAACGTAGAGTATAGTTAAGTAAGACATAGATGGACCACTGTCCATCGCGAAATATTCAAAAGCCGGGCAGGATTCAATTTTAAGATTTTTAGATAATCTTGTTCGGGAACTTAAAAATCTAACAAATAAATTATGGCACGTTACACAGGTCCAAAGACCAGAATTTGTCGCATTTTCGGCGAGCCTATCTTAGGCAATGGCAAGTATTTAACCAAGAACAGCAATCCTCCCGGACAGCATGGTGGCACCAAGAAGCGTAAGGCTCCCGGTGAATATGCTCTTCAGCTGAAGGAAAAACAAAAGGCCAAATATACCTACGGTATCTTAGAGCGCCAGTTCCGCAATACTTTTGATGAAGCTAACCGTCGTAAAGGCGTTACGGGTGAGAACCTGATCAAGTTGCTGGAAAGCCGTCTGGACAATACCGTATATCGGTTGGGCATTGCTCCTTCCCGTCCCGCTGCCCGTCAGCTGGTTACGCATAAGCACATCACTGTGAACGGAGATGTGCTGAATATTCCTTCTTATCAGCTGAAGCCAGGCGATGTCATCGGTCTGAAAGAATCTACACAGGGCAATGCCGGCATTACCGGTATGATCCGCGGAAAGAATCCTAAGTTCAACTGGCTGGAGTGGTCCGAGGCTGAATTTACGGGCACCTTTATCGCTGCTCCAGAGCGTGAAAGCGTTCCTGAGAACATTAAGGAACAGTTGATTGTTGAATTGTATTCTAAGTAACAACACCCCCGGCCCCAACCCCTCAAGGGGGAACAAAGGGATCGGGACACTATAAAAGTTAAATAGTAAATTTAAATATGGCCATTTTAAATTTCCAGAAACCAGACAAAATCATTCTTCAAAAAGCGACTGATTTTGAAGCTCAATTTGAATTTCGTCCCTTGGAGCCGGGTTATGGTGTAACCATTGGTAATGCTTTGCGCAGGGTATTACTGAGCTCTCTCGAAGGCTACGCAATCGTTGGGGTCAAGATCGAAGGTGCCGACCATGAGTTCGCTACGCTGAAAGGCGTGACGGAAGACGTGGTGGAGATCATCCTGAACCTGAAACAAGTTCGTTTCAAGAAAAAAGTTGAACACGAAGTAGCTCAGGAAAAGATCACGCTGAGTCTGAAGAACAGAACTGAGTTTACTGCCGGAACCCTGGGCGAATCTACTCCCAGCTTCGAGGTGATGAACCCGGGCCTGCTTATCTGTACCCTGGATTCTTCCGCTAAGCTGGACATCGAGATCACGATCGGTAAAGGTCGTGGATATGTTCCTGCGGAAGATAATAAGCCTAAAGATGCGCCATTCGGTTATATCCCGACAGATGCTATCTTCACACCTATCAAGAATGTGAAGTACTCTATCGAAAACACCCGTGTGGAACAGCGCACCGACTTTGAAAAGCTGATCATGGAAGTTAGCACCGATGGAACCATCCATCCGGAAGAAGCCGTTAAACAGGCTTCCCGTATCCTGATCCAGCACTTGATGATCATCACGGATGAGAATATCACTTTCGACAATAAAGAAGAGAAGAAGGAAGACCTGGTTGACGAACAGACCCTGCAGCTTCGTAAGATACTGAAAACACCGCTGGAAGACCTGGATCTCTCCGTACGTGCTTTCAACTGTCTGAAAGCTGCTAAGATCAACAGCTTAAGCGAGCTGGTGACTTACGAACAGGAAGACCTGATGAAGTTCCGCAACTTCGGTCAGAAATCACTGGCTGAAATTGAACAGGTTTTACATGAAAGAGGACTACACTTCGGGATGGACCTGTCTAAGCTTAAGCTAGACGACGAATAATACAAGCATAGGAATATAAGAGACAGGAGTGTATAAATCATCTTCAGACTCTTATGCT
>DATMGS010000030.1:0-59379 GCA_035555335.1 Puia sp. | reverse complement strand
ATCCCCTGGTGCTGATGATTGCTCTTAAATACCACCGATAATGTTTTGCCTCTTGCCATGGCTTTATTCTCACAAAAACCATACTGGGCCTGCCTCTCAGCAGATCAAATTATACAGTGACTATGTGAATAAACCCACCCTAAAAACTGAAAACAAAAAAGAGGGTGCCTCAAATTACTTTTGAGACACCCTCTTTGTAGCTTTAGACTCAAGTCGGGATGGTATCCCGAAGTAGGCACCCGTAGAACGACGCTGACCAACGGGATCGATTATGGTCAATACCCTTCTGCCAGGTCTTATCAGCTGGGAGTACAGGTAGGATTCTAAACATTAAAAAATTGCTTATGTCAATCAATAAAATATATTTCAAATTTTTCATAGCGGTCATCGTGGCAGCAGGAGCCGCTATTTCATGCGGAAAGGATCTGAATAAACAGGACCCGAATGTCGAAAATGTAAACGGCTATTTCAACACCAGCGCCCAGATACTCAACGCCACCAACTCCATTTATTCCACGCTCCACAGCCATCCCCTGGTGGCGAGGGAATGGTTCTTCGTCCATGACCTGCGGGGAGACGAAGTGTCCTCCGGCGGAGGACAGTTGGAAGCACCCAGGGCCCAGATGCTGAATGGAGGTACCGACCCCTCGAATGCGCTCGTCAGCCTTCAATGGTCCGCGCTATATACTATGATCCACCGGGCGAATACCGTGATCGGCAATGCCGCGAATGCAACCGATAATCCCACCTTAACAGCCCGCAACGTGGGAGAGGCCAAGTTCCTGCGGGCCTGGGCCTATAACGAGCTGGTGACAGAATGGGGTCCCGTTCCTGTCTATACCGAAGTAGTAAAATCGCAAACGGACTTTCAGCCCCGGGCCAAGGAATCGGATGTATATGCCCTGATCAGCCAGGACCTGAAAGACGCCGCAGCCGCCCTGCCGGAAAAATCAGGGTATGGGGCCAGCGACCAGGGCCGCGTCACCAAATCTGCCGCCAACGCCATGCTTGGCCGCGTATATATGCAAACCGGGGATTATGCCAGCGCCAAGACCGCCCTCCTGCTCATCCCTACTTCCGGCGCCGACGGCTACTCCCTGGTAAACCGGTACCTGGATAATTTCGAAGAAGAAACGGAATTCAACAATGAATCCATTTTTGAAGTCATCTTCTTCGATAAAGGAGATAATAACTTCAACTGGGGCGGTAACAGTGTCGGTGACGGCCCTGCTGCCGATCAGACTACAGTGCGCAACCAGGAGTATTGCGGAGTGGCCTGGCGTAACCTGATCCCCTCCAACAGGTATCTGAATGAATTTGAGAACACGGTCACAGGCGCTGCCAAAACAGATCCCCGGTTCTCTTTCTCGGTATATCAGAGCGGGGATGTCTTTAACAAGGGAGCCACGGTCCTCACGGATGCGATGCAGAACGGGAACTCTTCGGTCGTCAATGGAGTAACGAAAAAAATAAGCTGGCATAAATGGATGCTGATGTACAAAGAGGACGTGAGTTTTCATCCCGGCGGCAATAACCAGCGTCTGATCCGGTATGCAGAGATCCTCTTAAACCTGGCCGAATGCGAGAACGAATTGGGCAATACCGGTCCGGCTATCGCCTATCTGAACCAGGTACGGGCCAGACCTACGGTCGCCATGCCTCCCTATCCTACCGCCCAGTTCCCCTACGGCAGTAAAGACCAGATCACCCAAGCCATCATGCACGAGCGGATGGTAGAGCTGGGAGATGAAGAAGTCCGTAATATCGATATCATCCGGTGGAGGAAAAAAGGCTATTTCACCACGGATCCGCTCTCTTATTTCAGAGTTGGCCGGGATGAATATCTGCCGATCCCCCAGTCCGAAATAGATAACAATCCCAAGCTGGGGAGTGCAGGTATTAGTGCACAGAATCCAGGATATTAATGAAATCCATAGCCGTTGCTTCTTTCCTTGCATTGATGTTTCTTTCCTGCGCCAGCAGGAAAGAAACATCTCTCTTTACCTCCCTGAGCGGAGAACAGACAGGCATCCATTTCAGCAATACCATCCGTGAAGATGATTCCACACAGTCTTTTATCGACGAGTTCGGGTATATGGGGGGAGGGGTCGGCATCGGCGACTTCAACAACGATGGATGGCCCGATATCTACGTGGCCAATGACTTCGTTTCGAATGATGAATTATGGCTTAATAACCGGGATGGAACGTTCACCAACTGCATCGCCCGGTCACTGGGACATCAAAGCTATTCCAGCATGGGAGCAGATGCAGCCGATATCAATAATGACGGTCTATCGGACATTATCACCCTGGACATGCTGCCGGAAACGAACGAACGGAAAAAACTGTCCTCCTCTTTCATGACCTACGACCGGTACCAGGAAGAGCGTTCGTTGGGCTATGAGCCGGAGTTTATGCGCAACATGCTGCAATTGAACAACGGCAACTTCCCCAACAGCGGTTCATCTGCACCTCCCAACAGCATTCGCCCCGATCCCGCCCGCCCCGGGAATGTAGGCGCCCCCGCCCGCCCTTTTTTCAGCGAGATCGGGCAACTGGCAGGCATCTCAGCCACCGACTGGAGCTGGAGCGTCCTGATGGCGGACTTCGACAACGACGGATGGAAGGATATCCATATTACTAATGGGATCGGCAGGGATTTTATCAACGCCGATTTCCTGGAATTCAGCAGCGCCATCTTTGCCAGCGCCCGCAGCAAAAAGGAACAACATGCCCTGATCCGGGAAAAACTGGCCTCCCTGAAACATATCAACCTTAGCAATTATCTCTACCTCAATAACAAAGATTATACCTTCACAAATGCTTCGGCACCCGCCGGCATCGACGAGCCCTCTATGTCCAATGGAGCCGCCTACGTAGACCTGGACAATGACGGCGACCTCGACCTCGTCGTAAACAATATCAACCGCGAAGCCTTTGTATTCATCAACAATACCGTTCAACCGGCTGATCAGTCCTCCTCATCGACTGACCATGATCCCCCCGCCATCACCCGGCATTCCCTCTCCATCGAACTAAAGGGCGACAGCCTGAACAACCATGGTTTTGGCGCCCGTATTTGGGTCTATGCCGGCGGGCAGACACAGGTGCAGGAGCAGAGCCCCGTACGGGGATACTTTTCTTCGGTGGACCAGCGATTGCTCTTTGGTCTTGGCGCCGCTACCACTGCCGATAGCGTAGTCATTTACTGGCCGGACGGTAAGAGGCAGGCGCTTCACTCCATAAGAGCGGATCATCTGCTGACGCTCTGGCAGCGGGATGCAGTCGCCCCTTCCCCCGGCCCCGCGCACAGCAGCGCCCTCTTCGAAGATGTCACGTCGGCAAAACAAGCGTTATACAAACACATCGACGCCCCTTATAATGATTTCACCACCCAGCGATTATTACCGCAAAAATATTCCCAGCTCGGCCCCTTTATCAGTACCGGTGATATCAACGGAGATGGACTGGAGGACTTCTTTGTGGGCGGCAGCTTCAACGCCTCCGGCAAAATATTCCTGCAAAAGAAAGACGGCCGCTTTTTTTCCTATCCCCTCAGCGACAGCATCAAGATGCAAGAGGATGAAGACAACATACTGTTTGATGCAGATGGCGACGGCGACCTCGACCTGCTGATCACCTGCGGAGATACCCGCTATGAAGAGGGATCCGTCTATTACAGGCCCCGCCTCTATCTGAATGACGGGCGGGGACATTTCACCCTCTCCCCCGACGCCATCCCTTCCGAAGTACGGACCATCGCAGGCTGTGTCAGCATCGGGGATTATGACGGGGACGGAGATATGGACATCTTCATCGGAGGACGGGTGGCCGGAGTCTATCCCCTTGCCCCCCGCAGTTACCTGTTACAGAATAATAAAGGACATTTTACGGACGTGACAGCTACTGTTTGCCCGGCGCTGGAACGACCAGGCATGGTCACTTCCGCCGTATGGGCGGATTTGGACGGCGACCATCGGACAGACCTGGTCATCGCCGGCGAATGGATGCCTGTTCGCTTCTTCCACAACGAGCAGGGACACCTGAAAGAGGTGACCGGTTCGACCGGGCTTACCCGGATGAATGGTATGTGGCGCAGCCTGGCCGTAGCAGATATAGATGGGGACGGAGACCTCGATATTGTGGCAGGCAACCTGGGCCTCAATTGCCAGTACCAGGCAGATAGCAGCGAACCGATGCAATTATTGGCAAAAGACCTGGATGGCAATGGCAGCATCGATCCCCTCTTCTTCTATTATATCAAAGACATTGATGGAAAGAGGCGCCCCTTCCCGGCGATCAGCCGGGGACAGTTTGCCCGGCAGGTTCCGTCCATTAAGCGACGCTTCCTCTACAACCAGGACTACGCCCGCGCAGGATTGGATGATGTTTTCCGGGGTTGGTCAAAAGAAGGCATCTTGCAGCTCACCTGCAACGAGACCAGGACCTGTTATTTCGAGAACCTGGGCCATGGGAAATTTGTAAAGCATGTATTACCGGCCGAAGCGCAATTTGCACCGGTGAACACCATTCTTTGCGAGGACTTCGACCATGACGGATACAAAGACATCCTGCTGGTTGGCAACGAATATCAGGCGGAAGTGATGACGGGGAGATATGACGCTTCCTATGGTTGTTTCCTCAAAGGAGATAAAAAAGGCCACTTCACCTCTCTCCCTCCCGTCAGCACCGGTCTGATCCTCACGGGAGACGTAAAAAATATAAAATCCCTCCGCTCCGTAACCGGCCACACGCTGGTGCTGGCGGCGGTGAATAATGATTCATTACGGGTGTATCAGATCCGGTAGAATTTATTTTTCATCTTCCTGTTAGCCTCCCCTACCAGCGGCCCCCCATGCCCGAACAAGGCAATGTCAAAATCAAACGAAGCCGCCTTCAGAATACTCTTCACCCCCAACACCGTGTCCTCATAGAGGATGCTCAATCCCAACCCGCCCCCATTCGCACAAATATCCGCCGCAATCAACACCCCTTCATTCTTTACGAGAAGCGATAAATGCCCGGCGCTGTGCCCTGGCGTATGAAGGACCTGTATCCCTCCTGCAATCGGCAGCAATTCATTATCAGCTAACTGCCGGTCGACACGAACCGCCTCGATGCTATTGGCCGCCCGTTTAATGACAAGATGATAGACCAGCCAGTTAATGATACCGGGAGAAAGCTCCATCGGCTGCCGCCCGGCAATCCCCTGTTCGATCAGCTTTGCATCTTCCGCATGCGCCCATACAGGTACATTCAATCGTCTTTTGAGCTCCGCTACACTACCCGAATGATCCGGATGTGCATGGGTAAGTATGATGCGGCGGATATCTCCCGGATCCTTCCCACCCTTCTTAAGAGCAGCAAAGATCTTATCGGCGCTCCCCTTAACCCCGGTATCGATAAGGGTCAACCCCTCATCCTCTACAACAAAAGCATTCACTACCCCCAAACTAATTTGATAAACGCGACTGGAAATCTGTTTCATGGTTATTTTATTTTTTAAAATGAAAATATTTTCATTATTGAGATAAAAAAAAGGATCATACACTGATCGCATCCCAGAAATATCGGAATGTCTTATCGATAAAATTTTTTTTCAGCATAGCAGGATTCTCATGAATGACCGAGGCCAGCTGATTGATAAACCCGAATAACAACGGCAGGGTCAGGTTTTCTTTATCCTCTTTGATTAGCCCCTGTTGCTGCCCACGGGCAAGCGTCTCCAACAGCGGTTTCATCGCCTGGTAAGTGAAGGCAGCCGTCTCTTTTTCCTTACGGTATGGAGAAATATTAAACTGCTGCAAAAAGATCTGTTCCTCATAATTGGCGACAGCATAGGTCAGGCTGTTTTCCCACATTTTTCGGAGGGAGTCTTTCACAGGCGCACCAGCATCATAATCGACGAACATCTTTGCCTGAAAACTCTTTTTTATCCTTTTAAATAAAGACAGGATCAATTCCTCCTTATTTTTAAAATAGATATACAGCGTCCCCGTAGCTACCTTGGACTGCTTCGCAATTAACGGGATCGTCAATCCCACTAACCCTACCTGGGCTACCAATGTCAGCGTGCTGGCATAAAAAAGGTCCATTTTCTGCTCGTCCTTTACCCGCATAGTACAAAAATACTAAAATGAATTAACTTTCATTATTAAATATAAACTTTGTCCTCGCTTAAAAACAAATACCATGAACATCAATAGGTTAGATCATTTGGTCCTGACCGTCAAAGACATAGAGGCCAGCTGTCAATTCTATACAGAGGTGCTAGGAATGGAAGTCATCGTCTTCGGCAATGGCCGCAAGGCCCTGCGCTTCGGCAACCAGAAGATCAACCTTCATCAGAAGGGAAAAGAGATCGATCCCAAAGCCGCTTTCCCCACCATGGGCTCAGCCGATCTTTGCTTCATCGCAGACACCCCTTCCCCGTAATCAGCCGGAGACAGTTTGTCCGGCAGGTTCCGTCCATCAAGCGACGCTTCCTCTACAACCAGGACTACGCCCGCGCAGGATTGGATGATATTTCCCGGGGTTGGTCAAAAGAAGGCATCTTGCAGCTCACCTGCAACGAGACCAGGACCTGTTATTTCGAGAACCTGGGCCATGGAAAATTTGTAAAGCATGTATTACCGGTCGAAGCGCAAATTGCGCCGGTGAATAGCATTCTCTGCGAAGACTTCGACCACGACGGATACAAAGACATCCTGCGCCGGCAGTACTTTCTTTTCAAAAACCTTGTTCCTTCTGAAATAATACAGAATATTTACTTTAATATTTTCAGTGAAATGCTATTTGCCAAAAACCTCTTTTAGTTTTTTATCAAAATCTTCATTGTCGCCAACATATCGGGCAATGATCACGCCGCTTCTGTCCAACAAAATTTTGGTTGGAAATGCAGTTACGCCATACGCTTTCACAGCGTCAAATTTATCAATACCTTCATCGTTCAACACCTGCAACCATGGCAAGCCATCTTGTTCAATAGCATCTTTCCAGGGTTTACGGGCTTCTTCAACATGCTGGCGTAGCTCCTGTGCAATGCCCAAAATTTCAAATCCGTCATTTTTATACTTTGTATATAACTCTTTCAAATGCGGGTGTGAGGCACGACAGGGGCTGCACCAGCTGCCCCAAAAGTCTATCAACACATACTTCCCTTTCAACGTTTGAAGGTTGATGTCATTACCATTAATATCTTTTTTGTTGATGGCAACGGCCAATTTACCGATATTGGTTGCCTCCATACCTTCGATTTTACCGGCAATTGCTTTTGCAACCGAAGTATTTTTGTAAGCATCGCCCAGTTTTTCATACTCCGCCTTCAGATCATCCTGTTTTAAATCATCCACAATGCAGGCAAGAAAATACATACTTACAAATGAGTTTTGGTTTTTATGAATAAAATCCTTTTGTAACTTTTTATCTTTCTCCTCGTTTTCAAAACGTAGTTTATTAGCGTTTACAAATACTGCTGAATCGTCTCCCGGTTTAAAATTCTCGAATGCGCTTTTTTGCGCCATCCAGCTTTCATGCGCAAGTTTGCTTTGTTTTGATTTAATGGCAGCCCATTCTTTATTCGCTTTTCCCCCGGTTGTCTCTGCCATATAAACAGTATTGGCATCGCCGGTGATCGTTATCTCTTCATTGGTCAGCACAAATTGAAACGGAGGCCCTGGTATAAAACTCCGCCCCACCCTTATACTCAATGCAGGATTTCTAACCACGTTCAATCCTGCTATTACAGGTTCATCCACTTTTCCTCTAAAAACACTCCAGCCATCTTCAATGGTGCAGTTTGTATCTCTAACTAATTTATTATTGACAAAATAGGAAACAGCCATTTTGTAATTATTGGGGTTATCAATTTTTGCTTTTATTGTATACCCAGTCTGGGCATTGCATATAAACAGGCTGCATATACAGAACAGGAAGAAAGTCAGTTTTTTCATTTTTTTATGTTTTGAATAATTGTTAGAGGCGGCTTCATTTTTATACTATTTGCACAAAAAACCCGGTGTATAGCTGCAATTACGCGAGCATTTCCAGGATCTTTTCATTTTCAATGATGATCATACCCTGTCTGTCGGTGGTAATTCCGGGAGCCATGTTGTAGGTATAATGCGGCACGGCGCCTTTCATTACTGTTGGCATGTAGTGGAGCTGGATATTGGACGTGCCCATCAGTTCCTCACCCACTTCAATGATGTGCGTGGAGATCACGAACGCGCAGGTGCGATATTTAGCCAGCTTTTGTGTTACCACTAAAGTCGCATCATAGGCATCTTTTACGTTGGTACCTTTAAACAACTCATCGAATAAGATGAACAGTTTTTTGCCGCTGCTCACCTCTTTAGCCACCAGCTTCACGCGCATCACTTCCGCATAGAAGTGGCTCCAGCCAAGGCTGATGTCATCCGGTACGTTGATGGAGGTAAAAATCCCTTCCATAACGGTAAACTCCATCTTATCGGCCGCCACGGGAAATCCCATGTGTGCCAGGTAGAAAGAGATGCCCAGCGTTTTCATCCAGGTGGATTTACCAGCCATGTTGGCGCCCGTTAGGAAAACCACGTTTTCCTTTTTACTTAATGTGATGGTATTACCTACCGCATTGTTTAATGCGGGGTAGCGCAGGTTTTCCACTACTATCAACCCGTCGATTTCCTTATCAGTAGCCTGAGCATGAAGCAGTCCTTTACTTGCCGCTACCTGAGCCACAGAAATGTACACATCAAACTCATATAATACACGCAACAGTTCTTCCAGTTGATTCCTGAACCTGTTCAGGAACAGGAAGTGGCACTTGGCTGTTTGCTGAATTGTATAAGGATATTTAGGCTTCAGTTGTTTGATCGCCGGGGCATTGATGATATTATCCAGTTTATCCTGCATGTCCTTGCAGGGATTGTTCGCGCCTTTCCCTTTCTTTTGTAACTGGCCCAGCAGGTTACTGGCAGCCAGCAGGGTTTCCTGCACGGCAAAAATATGGCGCTGGTGAACGTACAGCTTTTGGGAGAGGTACATTACTTCCTGCACTTTTTCCTTATAAGCGTTGAACAAGCTCGCCACCTGGCTCGATGACCGGGCTTCCGTCAGATATTGTGAAGCCTGTTCCGTCAATTCCCAGTTGACATCCAGATTTACGTCCAGGTCCTGCAGGTATTTAATGCAGGCACCGCGGTGGTTGATGGCTTCGGCATTGGTAAGTGGTGACCTGAACAGGTCTTCGAGCAGTAGCTCGCCTCCGCGCGTCTTCACCCGGTTGAACAGGTTGAACATGGAACCTATCTTGTACTTGCCCAGCAGGTTCAGATCCGCCAGCGTTTGTTTATCGGTTACGAAACTCATAGTTGTGCCTCCTTTTCCTTTATTCCGGCATCCAGCATTTCGAGGATTCCTTCATTTTGAATGATGATCATACCCTGACGGTCCGCCGTAATGCCGTCTCTCAGTACCCGGGTATATACCGGTACGCTTCCCTTCATTTCTGTGGGTAAATACTGGTATTTGATGGGCAGGGGCCTTTTCTGCAACACTTCCCCCCCCTCCATGATATGGGTAGAGATGATAAACTGGCTTCCCGATTTATTACAAAAAGCGGTGGTGAGAGCGATGGTGGCGTCATAAGCATCCTTTACGTTCGTTCCCCGGAACAGTTCGTCGAAGATCACAAAAAGCTGCTTGCCTTCGCTCAGTTCACGGGCCACCTCTTTTACGCGCAATACTTCGGCATAATAGTGACTGGCTCCCTGGCTCAGGTTATCGGCCAGGTTGATGCTGGTAAATATACCGTCGCGCACCGCAAATTCAAACTTCCCGGCTGCTACCGGGAAGCCCATGTGCCCCAGGTAAAGGGCCACACCGATGCTTTTCATCAGCGTGGACTTGCCGGCCATGTTGGCCCCGGTTAAAAACAGTATATTATGGTCATTGTTTAAATACAGGTCATTGGCGATGGCGCCTTCCACGTGCGGATGGTACACCTGTTTGTAATTGAGCGCACCGCTGTTCATAGGCATGGCTTTGGCAAAATGGAAGTTCCTTTTGCGCGCTACCTGTCCAACAGAAATGAACACATCCAGGTCATAAAGCACATCCAGCAGTTCCAATACCTTCTCCCGGTAGCCGAAACGCACCTGTTTATCCAGCTCAACCAGCACGGTCGTGCTCAGTTTCGCTTCAAACTTGGCGGTGGTATGTTGCCTTACGCTAGCAAATTCAGAAGCATTTACGAGTTCGGCCAGTTTTGTAAAAGACGGTTCGTAAGCAGTGCCGGTTACCGAGGATTCCAGCTGCCTGATGAATTCACCGGCTTTGTAAAAAAGGCGCAAAGCCGCCTGCACGCCATCATGCACGAATACCTGTTCGGCATCCGCCGCCACCATATCCTTAAACCGTTGCCCCATCGATTGGCGACCAATCTGCAACTGGCTGCGCTCATCGTCATTTTCAAGATAGTAGGCCAACGCCCCTATCGTGGAAGAGTCGATCGGAAAAGCGTAATCCTGTGTACTGAAAAACTGATAGATGGCCGCTTTGCCATTAATAGCCTGCTCGTCGGCCAACGGCTGCCGGAACAACACTTCCAGTTTGGCGCCACCACCCTGGGTGGACGTTTTGTTGTACAAATCAAACACCGATGATTTGCCGGATTTACCGAATATCGATAAATCACTGATCGTTTGTTCGTCTATTTTTAAATACTTCACTTTATTAATTATTTACGCTTGCGACGAATAAGAATTATGGATGCCCATATGCCAACTAATGCCGGGATTATCCAGTACAAGAGTAACTTTTGAAACGGTATGTTGTTCACTCCAATTTTAAATGCATCATCTATGCTCTCAGGGCGAAGCGTATTTGCCGGAAATTGTCCATAGGTAAAATAGCTGAAGCACCAGAAACCAAAATTGTAGTTATAGCTTTTGGGCTTCCAGACATCGAACTGCGGCTTCGTTAAATAATCGGCATCACTGGCCACGATGATCCGTTGCTGTTTGCCATTAATAGCTCTGTTCATGCGCACGGCGGTAACAAAACTTCCGTGTTCATCACTGGCCAATTTGGATGCCGGCAGCTGCAGAGAGTCATTGCTGATAGAAGCGACCCTATTCCAGCTTAAGGCGCTATTAGTCCGCAGTAAAGGGTAGATATGGAAACCGTCTTTTTCCTGATAGTCCATAGCGCTGGCGCCAGCCATGGCCACCCTGAACAGTGAATCTCCGTAATATTTCCTGTCATTTGTTATCTGGCGGTTGGACTGAGGAGATATCTTTGCAGCAGTATCTGTTAAAAGCGTGAACGCGATATCGCTGGAGAACTTCTCATCCGGCTGAATGATCATACCCTCCCTAAGAGAAAGGCCCAGCTTTTCAAGTACTGGTTTGCTGATTTCTCTTCTATCAGGTTCGGTTGTCATGAATAAGTTGCCGCCGCCGTCAACATACTTATTGATCTTTTCAAGGCCTTCCGGAGTGAAAGGAGTGCGGGGATCCGAAATAACCAGCGCCGCAAGATTGGCAGGTATCTCAGACCTTCTCAACGATACCGTGTCGAAGTCATATCCCTGGTTGATCAGGGCATGCCGATTGCCCAACTGGCTGGAAATCAGTTTATAATCCCTTACGCGTTCAGAAAATGGTCCGCGTTCAATCTCATCAGAAAGGAAAGCGACTTTGGGAGGAGTGGAAATCAACCGATTGATCGTTGCCGATATCTCATTTTCAGATGGCCAGAACTGCATATCATCAAAGGTGCGAACGATAGCTGTTTTGCCCTTATATTTCATTACAAAGAAACAACGGTTTTCTTCCGCTTTTATATTCACCAGTTTGCTCACTTGTTCCGGGCTTAAAAACCTATCTAATGAAAGTCTGTATGATTTTACCTCTTTTTCAGCGATTTCCTTCAGCGTTTTACCAGGATTCACTTTAAAGGGATAAGAGTTTGTGTCGATATTGTAATAGTAAACATATTTTAGATTGATATCTGGTTTGAAACGGATATATTTCTCCCAGACACCGGTCTCAATACTAAGCTGCTGAGATGGTGCAAACGCGTAATAAGAATTAAGCAGGTTGGCATAAGCGGTAATTTCCAGTTCGCCATCATTAAGCTTGGCGAGCACGGCCTGGGTAGGAGGAGTGATGGTATGTACTTTATCCCTGGTGGCATCGAAATACACATTCACCTGTGGTTTGTTGGTGATATAACCCAGTAAAAAGGCACCGGCAATTACTGCAACATAACGAAGTGCCTTTCTGAATTTGGAAATAGATTCTGTAGCTGACTTGATACGGATGATGGTGAACAGTAAAAAACTACTGATCAGGATCATGAAATACGTGAAGTCACGCAGGTTCAGGAGACCGTTAATAAAATTGCCAGCCCTACCGCCTATATTCAAGTAATAGGTGATGTTGCGCACGAGGTCTATTTCCTGCCAGAGGCCACTTACTTGTGAAAGAAACGCGAATATGGCAAGTGTAATAATAGCCGCAACGATCTGGTAAGAAGTTAAGGAAGATATAAATAAGCCGATAGCCGCATACGTAGCCAGTACCAGGAACAACCCGAATAAAGAAGCCAGTATTTGAACGTAATCGGGATTTATAACACAAAGCGATAAGCTTACCACCGTAATCAGCAATAATCCAATCAGGCAAAGTGTAAAAGTTACTATGGCCAGGTATTTACCAAGTACGATTTCGCGTATTTTCAATGGGGAAGAATAAAGCAGCTTGATGGTACCGCTGCTGACTTCCCGGCTGATCAATCCCATCGTGATTAACGGAAAGAATATATACAGGTTACGGATAATGCCGGGCAAAAAGCCAGATGTCGGGTTGGAAGTAAGAGCGGCGGTAAGGTTTTTTAGATACGCTAAATTGGGACCTCCTCTTTCAAACACTCCTACCAATCGATCCAACGTTCCAATGTAATCAGCATTGGTCAATATTAGAAAGATGATCATTAAAATCCAGGCAATCGGAGAATAAAACAAGCCGTACAGCTCATTCTTGGCTATAAAAAGTATTTTTTTCATTATTAGTTGTTTGAGGCGCTCTTGGTTAATTGTTTAAAGATTTCATCAATAGAGTTTTTCTCGATGGCCAGCTGCATCAAACGCCATCCCTCCTGCACGCTGATGGTGATGATATGCTCGCTCACCGTACGGCTCCCATCGTAAAACAGACGGAACGACTTGTGCGTCAAGCGCTCTACACGGTTCACTCCCTTTATCAGTCCCAGCACTTCCACCGTAGGAGCGTTTTCAAATTCCAGCAACATGCTCTGAGGAGCGATGTAGTTGTTGAACGCATCTATACTATCCGAGAACACCAGTCTCCCTTGTTCGATCATGATGATTTCCTGGCACAACACCTGTATTTCACTCAAAATGTGCGATGAAAGGATCACCGTGCGGTCGTTCGCGATTTCCTTGATCAGGTTGCGCACCTCGATGATCTGGATCGGGTCCAGGCCGTTGGTCGGCTCATCCAGGATCACCAGCTTGGGTTTGTGTACGATCGCCTGAGCTATACCCGCACGCTGGCGGTAACCGCCCGACAGGTTCTTCAGCAAGCGGTCCTGCACATGCGTAATACCGCATTTAAGCATCACCTCATCCAGCGCCGCCTGTATGGAAGCCTCGTTCATTTCACGCAGCCGCGCACAATAAAGCAGGTACTCATACACCGTCAGATTGAGATACAACGGAGCCACCTGCGGCAAAAAGCCAATATGTTTCTTGGCTTCAATGGGTGCATTGCGCAGGCTGATACCGTCGATATGCACTTCTCCCGCCGTCTGATTGAGAACACCGCACAGGATATTCATCGTAGTCGATTTACCGGCTCCGTTGGAACCCAGCAAACCGTAGATGCCCTTCTTGTTGATCTCAATGTTGATGTTTTGTACCGCCCATGCCGTAGCATAGCGATGCGAGAGATTCTCTATTTTCACTATGGGGTTCTGCATTAACTGGTAATTTTTTATATTATTTAATGAATGAAAACCCGAACTATGGACCAAAATAGCTGCCTGCTATGGCCATTTCGAGCGCTTTTACGCAGCCCACTGCTCCAATCGTTGGATGCAGAGCGTATCCAATGATTGAAGCGTGAGTAGGCATCTGTTATTAAACTGAGATAACAAAAACCCTTTACCGTTTGTATGTAGGTAATATCGGAGACCCACAACTACTCAGGTGCAGTCAGTTCCAGGAGTTCAGTAAGGTTCTGGTATTTGCTATGGATTTTGAGGCCAGCCGGAATTATAATACAATACCTGCAATGGTATCTGCAGAATATACCTGGGACTTGTTGATGGCAAACTGGCTATAACATTACCAGACCCGTCATACCTTTTTACATCAGGCATCAGGCCTTCCACAGCTAGCCGGCGCATATCAAACCAGCGCAACCCGTTAAAGGCGAATTCCTGCGCTCTCTCTAAGAGCACCTTCCGAAACACGGAGTCCTTATCATTTGAATAATAAGGCTGGTAATAGGCTGTTTTAATCCGGCTTTTGCGCACCTGGTCCAATTGATCCAAGGCAGTGGGCAAATCACCGCTACGTGCGCCGGCTTCCGCTATAATCAATCTCATCTCGGCAACAGAAGTGCCCCAGTTAGGGTAACCAGATCCGGCAATTATACCGTAGGGAATATATTGTGTACTGCCTCTTACAGTAAAACTATAATCCCCCAGGTTGGTGTAATAGTATTTGAGCCGCAGGTCGGCAGTATCGAAAGACTTCAGAAATTCAAGCGTGGGGATTTCGGCATCTGCAATGGTTAAACTAATCCTTGCATAAATCGCATCCGGCCTGAAAATCAACGTAGATATTGCACTAGCGTCAGAAATCGAATTGTAGTCCAGCACCTTGTTCGGGCCATTATCCAGCGCCAGTTGGGCATACTTTGCAGCCTCGGTATAATCGCTTAAATAGAGATACGTGCGCGCCAGTACACTATAACCGGCCGCCATACTTCCTCGGTAACGATTCTTACTGTTATCCGTTGACAGGTATGGTATAGCAGCGGTAACATCTGAAATAATATGATCATAGATCTGCTTCACCGTACTGCGCTGCGGCATTGTGGCGCCAATATCATTGGTAGTAACAAAAGGTATCGATAAATCTCCGCTCGCCGTAGCCGAATCGAAGTGCTTGCCGTATAAGTTCACCAGGTAGAGATAATCAAATGATCTTCCCAATAATGCCTCCGCCTTCAATCGCTGTTTGTCCTGGGACGTGCCGCCCGTAGCGTTGTCTATCCCCTGTAATACCGTGTTGAAATAATAAATGGTCTGATAGAAATTCTTCCATATAATGGGAACCCCATTTACATCCTGCGAAAACTGGGCGTTCCAGATATACACCAGATCTTTGGCAGCCGTGGGAGCGGTCGTGATAACGGGATTATCCACATTATCCGCCATCAAATTAATTTCCCTGGGTATATACCCCTCAATATTGGTACTATTCAGCCATTGATCGTAATCTGTCACGGAGCTGAGAAGCGTTACCCCTTTGGGCTTCACATCAAGATATTTGTTGCAGGAAATGCTAAGCACTGTGCAGCACATCAGCACTGTTATCCTTAAGTTCATCTTTATCATCCTGATATCGATTAATTGAGATTAAAAATTGGTAAAGAGGGCAATCGTATAAGTAGGTGTTACGTATGACTTGGCATAAGAGCCTGTAGCCATGCTATAATTATACTTATTCAATCCCACTGTATATACGTTGGAAGCCTGCATCTTCAGCTCGAAACTGGTAAATCCTGCCTTTTTCAGCATTTTATTATCGCGGAAGTTATAAGAGGCTGTAATATCGCCCAGCGTAAAATAGTCGCCATTAACAGTATACTTGTCAGTCACTCCAATGTATGTGTCATAGGATGCGATGGCCGGCAAAGATGCCACGTCTGTTATTTTTTCGTCACCTGCCTGCTTCCAATAGTCCTTGGCATTTTTCAGTGGCCGTACTGCCGATGGATTGGGTGTCGGTACCCTTACTTTGAATCCTCCATAAAAATTGATCATACAGTAGAAATAAAAGTTTCCCACGTCGATCCTGTTGCTCAGGCCAAAATTCACGGAAGGAATCGATGTGCCGGAATAATCCACATCCTTTATGCCGGCGTCCGGTGTAAACATGTGCTTTGCCTTACCTGAGGCATCATAAATCAGCGGGTATCCCACCGAATCGAGCCCTGCCCACCTGTAACTAAACAGAGCCCCTACAGGATATCCCTTCAGATAACTGACATAACTACCCAATACATAACGGCTTGAATTACTGGTAGAGGTTATAACACTATTGTAAGATTTCAGCACTTTACTTGTATTGCGTGAAATAACCAGGCCGGTATTCCAGTTAAACCGTCTTGTTGTGATCCAGTCTGCCTGTAAATTCAGTTCTACTCCCTTGTTATTAAGAGAGGCGCTATTTACCATGGCTGAACTACCTCCTCTGGTAGCATCTATCTGCCCGGTGGCCAGCAGGTCTGTACTTTTTTTATTGTAATAATCAATGTTTCCTGTTATACCCCTGAAAATGCTAAAGTCCAATCCGATATTAAAACTATTAGTTTGCTCCCAGCGCAGTGCACTATTGGCATATGAATAAAGATTAAGTTCCGGAATGGATGGGGATGGGTAACCATAGGTATTAAAATCAGCGGTGGCAATTACCTGCGGCAAGGCTTTCTTAGCCACATTTCCATTGAAACCATCCGCTACACGAAGCTTTAACGATTTGATCCAATATACATTCTGCATAAACTTTTCCTTATCTATATTCCATCCGGCGCCCAAAGACCATAACGGTTTGTAGCGGTATTTTGGATCGACGCCAAACAGGTTGGACTGGTCGATGCGGATACTGCCTGAAACCGAGTATTTTCGCCGGAAAGCATAAACCAGGTTGGAATATCCGGATACATAACGATTGAGAGCATATCCCCTGTTGAACAAGTTGCTAAATGATAAAGAAGGATTATTTGACGCATACGTGGAGTTATAGTAACTGCCACCCAACAGATCCTGATAATTAACAGGTTGTTGTATTAAAGTATTATCGCTGTATCCCAGATAAGCGGTAGATCCCGTTTCGTCAGTTACCTCTCTTACTTCTGCCCCAAGTATAGCATTTAATGAATGGTCTTCGCCAAGCTTTTTATTATAGTTCAACTGCGTGCGTATGGTATATCCGGAAGAATGCGCCGTCTTAACCTGTAAAAAACCGCCCTCAGGAATATTAAATATATATCCGGTTGCCGCCGGTCTCGCATACCTATTAATGTATTGCCTTACTTCCGCAGAATTCTCCGTAGCAAGATGCTTTATTTCCGTATTTGAATTTTCATATATTCCACCAAATGTAAGGTCCAGGCCACGACCAAGCACATATTTGAAATTGGTTGTGATGCGGTTGTTGACGGTATGTGTTTTATCTGACACCTCGTTCATTTCCACCAATGGATAATACATATTATCTTTTAGCCCATTGGCTTTAATAATAGCATTGTAATACGGAGTCATATAAGACCCATTGTAAACAGGTAGCGGGTTACCGGCAGCATCCTGGAACTGTTCGTAAGGATAGATAGTATTAATATCGGGAATAGGCACAGCTTTAGCCCTTACTTCCTGATAATCGGTAGTGAGCTCCAGCGAGAACCGTTTGGTAAAGTTGAATGTGGACCGTCCTGACAATAGAATCCGGTTATTATCATTTTTTATCTTCTCCAGGCTGTTGGTCGTATAGTTGGCGGTAAAATAGTACAGAGCACTCTGATTGCCTCCGGAGAAATTCATATTATATGTTTGCGTGACAGCGGTATGCAGAAACAACCGACTGTAATCTTTCGTGTTATCTTTTGATCCCAACGTTGCCAGCTGCGCATCAGCAGTATCCTTCGTAATTACTCCTGCCGCCTGCTGGGCAAGAATAAGGGCCGGAGCGTCAAGATACCCATAATACATCCCCCTGGTGGGACTTATCACCCTCGCCCATAAATTGGGCGAAACATCCTGGTAAGCATAACGGTCATACGCAATGCTTGTTTTTGCACCATTCGGGTCCCACCTGTAACGGCTGTAATTTTCTTTAGGCGTAAAACCCACTGTAGAGCGCAGCGTAAACTTTGCTTTGCCAACAGATGCTTTTTTTCTTTCTATCACGATTACTCCGTTAGAAGCACGTACACCATAAACAGTAGCGGCGGCGGCATCTTTCAACACAGTAACTGACTGAATCTCATTAGGGTCAATCATATCAAGCGAAAGTTCGGTAGGGTAACCATCCACTACTATCAGTGGCGTCTTATTACCATTAATAGTAGAAAGGCCACGAATCTGAAAGAGCGAATTTCCTTCAAACTGCACATTGTTATTGATCAACACGCCCGCGAGTTTATTCTGCAAACCTGATAGGAAATCGGTACTTATGCGGGATTCATATTGTTTAGTGGAAATCTGCGACACCGCGCCGGTGCTTTGTTCCGGCTTGATGCGCTGGTAGCCTGTATTCACAGACACTTCCACGTCGTGCATGGAATCTGCTGACAAGCGGAGCGTGATATCCAAATACAGCGCGCCATTCTCTTTCAAATCACCCTTTACCTCTTTGAGGGAATTTTTTGCGCCCCGTAGAAAATTGGAAAGCGGGACTTCAAGCGCCTGGTAACCTACAGAGCTGATAAGCAAAACAGCTTTGTCCGCAACATTTGCAAGCGCGAAATAGCCGGACGCATTGGTAGACGTGCCGGTTAGAGAACTGCGAATACGGACAGAAGCTCCGGAAAGGGGTTCTTTATTGGGCCCGGCGATGGTTCCCGTAATTTGAGGAAAAGCCCCCGGTGATATATCCAGGTACGGAATCGGCCGGTCAGTCGATTCAACAACAGCAGCCTTGCGGGAAATAACAATAGTCTTATCCTTAATAAAATAATCAAGAGGGAGACCCTTAAGCACATCCTTGAGGAAGCGGTCTAAAGGAACGTTCTTAACAGAAAGGGTAACAGGCAAAGCATGGTCAATAAGCTCATAGTTAAAGAAAACAACGAATCCAGTTTGCTTCTCAATAGCAACAAATACTTTTTCCAATGGCACGGCCTTGCCGGAAAAAGTAATGGTTTGCGACACACCGGAGGCGTGAAGCTGGAAGAAAGCGGCAGTTAAGAGAATCGCGGTTAATTTCATAACCAAGAGAGTTTGGGTGAGGTTGAGGCGCCTCCAATAGGTTCGCCTGCTGTCATAAACAGTTTTTTGCATAACTTGCATTACGTTTTGGTTGTAATAAATGATCGTTTCCAGCGAAATTTAGCTTCAACCTAAACTTTTGGCCGGAGGTGTTTCAAGCGCCTCCGGTTTTTTATTTAGGTCAGCCTCATAGGTTAAGGAAGGTTATTTCTCATAGTTAGTTATTCTTTTTTATCGCTTTTTAGTGTTTCGCCAGGACTTTGTAAGGCATTTGTCGCTTTGGTGTTCATGGGTACACAATCAGGCGCCGTCCTTCCTCCAATCTGAAATGAATTCCACTTTTAGTTAATATTTCAAGAATATCCGACAAATTGAGGTTGCGCTGCATCTTTCCCCCAAACTCCAGGTTAGGTACATTGTTTTCGTAGATCACTTCTATATTATACCATCTCATCAGTTGCCGCATTACTACCTGCAGGCTGGCCCTGTTAAACTGAAAAAAACCGTTTTTCCATGCCAGAACCTGGTCCACATCGGCATCATTTATCACTTTCACTAGCCCGTCATCCTGGGCTGCCGTCCTCGGCGAAGCCGAAGAGCCAGCGTCATGAGCGGAGCCCAAGGATACCTGTGCCTGCTGCCCCGGTTTAAGCGTTTGTAAATGTTTGTAAGCGCTTAAACGCACACTTCCCTGCAATAGGGTGGTGCGGATAACATCCTCATCGTTATAGGCATTAATGTTGAAATTCGTTCCTAAAACTTCCACTTCCATACCATTGGCTAGCACCCGAAAAGGTTTGGTTTTGTCAGCAGTTATTTCAAAATAAGCTTCTCCGGTTACTTCTACCTCCCTTTGTTTACCGGAGAAAATGGTAGGATATTTCAACGAGCTGGCAGCATTCAGCCACACCTTAGAGCCGTCAGGCAGTACTATTTGAAACTGCCGGCCCCTGGGAGTAGTCATGGTATTATAACTCATAGTCCCTGCATCGTGGTGAATTCCCCCCTCATTCTGAACTTGTTGCAGGGCCCTATATCCCAACTGCCCGTTTTGTAACACAACCTGCGCACCTTGCTGATCAGCAATTACCCCATTACCCAGGCTGTCCAGCACTACCTGGCTCCCATCAGCAAGCGTAAGTATAGCCCCTTCTTTACCAGGAAGAATATCCGCTGGCAGGTGCTTAGAAGCGTTTACAATCTTTTGTTGTCGGCTATCGCCATATTGGAACCAAAAGTAAGCACCTGTTGACAAAAGCAACATAACCGCTGCCGCATACCGGAACCACGCGGTTTTCAGGAAATGAACGCGGTGGGAAGGAAGTTGGGAATACCGGTTAGAAGGAAGATCATTAGCCGCAGACTTGAAGTCTGCGGTTGGGATGGGCAAATCTCTAGTCGCGTTCAAAATAGCCTCTATCATGCCTTCTCTTTTTCTATCCTCCATATTTAAACTGCCGTCTGAATTAGCAAAGGCAGTTTCCCACAGCTTAATAGCCTCAACACGATTTTCAGGAAATTCTATCCATTCGTAGAAAATGTCACGTTCAGTTTGAGTTGCCGTACCCTTAATGCAACGGTCGAAAATTTCACTGATTTCAGATAAATTGCTCATATGCATTAAACGATAAAATGAGAGGCGTTTTCAGTAAGACAACAGAATGTATGAATTGGGGGGGCTAGGTTAGCTTATTTATTTTTGGCGATCTGACTTAAATGATCATTTTTGTCACAAACACACCTATTTACCTATTAGTAAAAAAACAATCAATACAGACATGTTATCAATTCTCGACACGCAATAAGCCCTGATACTACGCAAAGCTTGTTCCAGGTTCCATTTAACGGTTTCCGGGGAGACTTGTAAAATTTTTGCAGCATCGCCTCGCTTCATATTTTGCTCCTTAATAAGGCGAAAGGTATCACGCTGCTTGGGAGGAAGCCGATCTATGGCCGCTTTTAATATTTCCCAATAAACTTCATTTTCTTTGGAAAAAGCATCCACCGATGTATTATCATACGAAGCAATGTGCAACCAATGATCAACATTATTTTTCTCCTGGCGAATTTTTTTAAGGACATTTACTGTTAGGTTACTGGCCACTGTATATAACCACCCCTTGAAATTGTCAATTTCAGTTAACCCTTCTTTTTTAAGCCATAATTTTAGTAAAATGTCCTGAACGACCTCATCTGCTACCCACTGCTCATTAGTAAACCGAAAAATAGTAGTGTACAACAGAGGGCTGTAATGTTCACATACCAACCGAAAGGCCTGTTCATTACCGCCCGCTACCTGTACCAATAATTCCCGTTCGTTATGTAAAAACTTGTTGCTCAATCTATTATCTTCAATTATTCGACTATGTAAAGTTGCGTGAAAATTTAATATACACAATTGCCCCCTCAAAACAGATTTCAAAAATCACCTTGCAACGGCTTACTAGACGCAGCAGAAAATGAGAGAAAGAGCTGTTGTTTTGTGGGTAAAAATAGAGATTATTTTTTGTCCGGTGGTGATTATAAAATGGAGGTTTCTGTTTCAGTGGTTACTTTCTTTTTTTTCCTTAATGAGTCGCCATAAAGTTCTATCCGGATGGATTGTTGAACGACAGGAACTATCGCTCCAGTTTAGGTGCGGCCACGGGTGTTATCTATTACTGCTTAAGCCGAGCCTGTCTTATTCAGCTTAGCGTTTCTCTCGACACACCAAGATAAGACGCGACCTTATGCAGCGGCACACACCTGAAAACATCAGGGAAAGAAGCAATGAAGTCCTCTTATTTTTCTTCGGAAGTATAACTAAGAATCGTCCAGGAGTTTTCGGGTGAAAACCGCATGGTATGTTCCGTTCCGTCATCCTTTTGCCGACAGGTTCTTAATAAGACTTCAGAAACAAATATCTTATACCGGCAAATTTCGCCCTCCTTCAACAGCAGCTGCTGGAAGGTAACAAAATTACGTCCGGCGCTTCGGGCTTTATCGGCTCAGCCATTGTTCAGGATCTTATTAATGCGGGCCATCAGGTATTCGGACTGGTCCGTTCGGATTCATCCGCCCTGTCCCTGGCTGCCACCGGCGCCCAGGTGCATCGAGGAGATCTGGAAGATTTGGAAAGCCTGCGCAATGGAGCAGCCCGGTGAGATGCCGTGATCCACACGGCTTTTATCCACGACTTCTCGAAATTCAAAGAGAACTGCGAAATTGACAGGCGCGTCATAGAGGCGCTCGGCGACGCGCTCGCGGGCTCGAACCGCCCTTTGATCGTCACCTACCGCTGGCCCACGATGCACCGGCTTGATGCTGGCCGCCTCTATAGACTGGCGCTGGAGAAGGGATCTGCGGGAGCATGGTATCACGCGGTCGCCGAAGAGGGTGTCGACATGCCAGCTTCAAGCGCGAAAACGCAGGAATTGCTGGATTGGCGCCCAAATCATAGTGTACTGTTAGCCGATCTTGATCAGGCGCAGTATTAGCACTGCCCTTCCCGCCTCTATCTGAATGACGGGCGGGGACATTTCACCCTCTCACCCGACGCCATCCCTTCCGAAGTACGGACCATTGCAGGCTGTGTCAGCATCGATCCCCTCTTCTTCTATTATATTAAAGACAATGATGGGAAGAGACGCCCCTTCCCGGCGATCAGCCGGGGACAGTTTGCCCGGCAGGTTCCGTCCATTAAGCGACGCTTCCTCTACAACCAGGACTATGCCCGCGCAGGATTGGATGATATTTTCCGGGGTTGGTCAAAAGAAGGCCTCTTGCAGCTCACCTGCAACGAGACCAGGACCTGTTATTTCGAGAACCTGAGCCATGGAAAATTTGTAAAGCATGTATTACCGCTCGAAGCGCAATTTGCGCCGGTGAATACCATTCTTTGCGAGGACTTCGACCATGACGGATACAAAGACATCCTGCTGGCTGGCAACGAATACCAGGCGGAAGTGATGATGGGGAGATATGACGCTTCCTATGGTTGTTTCCTCAAAGGAGATAAGAAAGGCAACTTCACCTCTCTCCCTCCCATCAGCACCGGTCTGATCCTTACGGGAGACGTAAAGAATATAAAATCCCTCCGCTCCGTAACCGGCCACACGCTGGTGCTGGCGGCGGTGAATAATGATTCGTTACGGGTGTATAAGGTTCGGTTTTTCGAATAGCTTCTATCTGGATATTCGGAATTTCTACATTTTTTGCAAATTCCGGCCAATTGCCAACGACCATTTCAATCTCTTCTATAATACTTTTTGCTCCTTTTAGTGATAAGTCAACAGAGCTGGAGATACGAAAATAGCAGTAACGCAGTATTTGCGAAATCCAGGAGACTAAGTATCTGGTTCGAATGCTGTCATCCCGACCATATTTTGAAACCCGCTACCAGAGCTACCGTCTGGACACATCTCTAAAGAGTATCCAGCCCTGCCTGACGGCGGTGAATTTTTAGAGATAATTTCCATGCTGCGTAATCAGCTCAAATTCAATTAACTTAGGTTCGAATCTGTTCACCTTATTGCAGTTGAGAACCGTAATACTGTAGGCCTAATGTACCCGCTGGTAGTCCCGGTATTAGGGAGTAAACAGCTTCCAGTGCCCCTCGGAGACGACTTCGACGATGCCGCCGGTCACTTTGATGGCGGTCTCATCGTCAATCGCGTACACTGGAACCGGTAGCCTCGCAGCCCATTTTTCTGCGTTAGCCAAGGAAGCGTCCGGGTGATCTTCGTGATCCAGGTGTGGAATCAACGCAAAGTCAACCAGTCCCGCTCCCTGAGTCGTGACAAAGGTCCTGCTGATTTTTCCCTCGGGTGTAACGAACACGATGTCTTCCGACGTGAGCACGCTACCGCTGCCGCTGGGCGGATTACGGTAGGCCTCTCCGAAGGTGGAGGACGCCGCCATGCTGCCGGCGCTCACTCCCACATAGACCGCTTCGCGCCGCAACGACGGCAGGAGGTCTGTCAGTCCGGACTGCCGCATCCAATAGCTGAGGTACAGGGGATCGCCGCCCCAAAACAGCAGGGCGTCCGTCTCCTCCACCGAAGGGACCCAAGCTTTTTTGTCGATACTGGGCAGTGCGGTGAGCTCCAGCACACCAAGGGACTTCCAACCCAATTGGCACAAGGGGGATGAGGCTTTTCCGCAGATCGCCTGCCATGCCATACCAGCACCGCCGGGGAAGGGGTAGATCGCGGTGGGAATAAAGAGGGCGTTGGACTCGGCGATCGGTTTGCCCAGCAGATCGACCAACGCGTTGTGGATGCTCTTGTTCTTGATGCCAGCGGAAGTGAGAAGAAAATTCATGCCTTTTACTTTTAGATGATTTTTTAGAATGAGCTTAGCTGAAACTTCTAACGGGTTAGTTTATTTCGTAGCGAGTAATATTAGTATTTTTCTCTCATTGTTTCAAGTACCGAAGCGCAACACCCCCAGACTTAAAAACCGTCGACTCAACAAGTTTTAATTGTAATTTCTCTTGCAGGCTCGTACGAACAATTCTCGTTTTTTTTCCTTCAGGGCTGTCTAATGATTGTGAGAAAACAATAATTTTATCGACGGCGTCAAATGCCTGGGCAAATTCGATATCTGCTTTTGTCTGTCCGGAATGGTTTTTCGCCACATCGGGATTGAATTTAATATGGTCGCAGCAGCCATCTAAGGTCGTGTTGATTGCGAAGATTACATTTCTCATTTGATTGCTTTTGTCTTTCCTCTCATTTTTTTGAGGATTTTTATAAAGATAAAAATCGCTCCGCTTGAACAAAAGGGCAGAATACGACATTGTTAGGGTGTGGTTGCGACAAAGTGGGTTCGGGCGCTTTTTAACCTTTCGATTTGAGTGGTAGAAAATCAAAAAAATATTTAATATGTTGGTTTTCAAATTTCTAGAAGCGCTAGTCGTTTCAGGTCAGTAAAAAAATGGCTCGAGAATTGTCCTGCCAGGGCGACTTAGAGCATATTCAATTTTTGCCGAATTTTTTTAGCAAAAGAAATTTTACGGTAGGCTGTGATTTTTTCTCCGATTTGGCGATTAACAGGCCAAACAAATCATATGAAACAGCTCATTCTAAAATTAGCCCTTTCCATTCCTGGCGTCATTTTGTTGCTCTCGTGCAGTCGCTCGATGGGACAAAGTTTGGAGAAAGCCCGCGAACTTGTGTCTGGCTTCAACCATAAAACGTACCGGGTGAATGTCGCCCTTCCACGTAATTATTCGCCCTTAGATACGGTTCATTACCCCGTATTATATGTACTGGACGGCAGGTATAATTTCACCTCCTTTTCTTCTGTGAGAGACATCCTTGACCTGGCCAGGGAAGTGAAGGATATTATTATCGTCGGCATTGACGGCGACGACTCAACCCAGTCCGGCTGGCTGGCCAACCGCTTCAACGATTTTACACCCAGCGCTAATCCGCAGCAGGATTCCGTTTGGTCGAGACCTTTCAACCTGCCATTCGGGAAATTGAGATCGGGGGGCGCACCGGCCTTTCTGCAAACACTTTCGAATGATATCATACCTTATATCGACGGCCACTATAAAACCAATTCGAACCGGGGCCTTTTCGGTCATTCGCTGGGTGGGATGTTTGCCGCCTACAGCCTGCTCACCGAGCCGGACCTCTTCCAGGAATATTCGATCAACAGCCCCTCCCTATGGTGGAACAACGGGGAACTGATGGCTATGGAAAAAGTCTTTATAACGGAGCGCCGGGATTTAGCGGTTCGGATCTTTATGTCGGTCGGCGCACTGGAAGGGCCGCCGATGGTTTCGCCCCTTACCAATTTTGCGGACGTTCTGCAGGCCCATTATCCCAATACCATGGTCACGAAGCAGGTATTTGATAATGAGACTCATGTATCCGTAGTAGCCTCCGCCAGCAGCAGGACGCTAAAGGTATTATACGGCCACTAAACAATCAAAGTCGATCTTTATACCCATGCGGCCTGATAAAGAAACATTTTTAGCATTGATCGAAAAACATAAAGGGATCATTTTTAAGATCTGCTATATCTACTGCCCGAAAAATGAGGATCGTGATGATCTTGCGCAGGAGATCGTATTCAACCTTTGGAAGGCTTTTCCCGCCTTTACACCCGCCGCTCAATTTTCAACCTGGATGTACCGGATCGCGCTGAATGTGGCTATCTCTTTTTTCAGAAAGGAACAGCGTGCCATCCGGTTTAGTCCCTACGGGAAGGACCTGATCGTGATTGAAGAAGATCCGGCAACGCGGGCGGAGACCGAATATCGGTTTCAGCGATTGCAGCAGCTCGTTCAGGAGTTAAATGAAATTGACCGGTCCATTATGGTCCTGTATCTGAACGATAAAACCTACCAGGAGATCGCCGGGATCATGGGTATCTCATTAACGAATGTAGCCACGAAAATCAGTCGGATCAGACAGAAATTGAAATCGAAATTTTATCAATAAAAGGAAACACCATGGAACTGGATGAATTTAAAAGCTTGTGGCTCCGGGACGAGGCTAAATTGGATAAAATTATCCGGCTAAGCCTGTCAACACTGGGAGCGATACAGGAGCAAAAGGTTAGGTCAGTACTCAAACCCCTATACTGGCAAAGGGCCATTGAACTTGTTTTTCATGCTGCTGCCATCGTCCTGTTGGGCCTGTTCTGCTGGCGTCATGGCGGCGGGGGGGCATACAGCCTTTCCGCTTATATGCTTCTTCTTCTTTATGGCCTGCTTATTATCCATTGTTGGAACCAACTGAGATCACTATGGGGAATACGGCATGGTAAGGATGTGGTGTCGATCCAAAGCGCCCTGGCAAAGATCCGGTCCAGCAGCCTGGCCTGGGTTCGGTTGAGCATCTTAATGATACCGGCCATGCTTTCTTTCCCGGTGGTCGTACCGCAAGGCCTGCGTGATCTGGGATGGAATTTATTTGGAAAATTCGACATCGTAAGGGACACGAATGGCCATTGGTGGGCGAGCGAGGCCGTCGCATTTATAATTTTGATACCGCTGGGTACCTGGTTTTACGGAATGGTCAATCATAATCATATTCAAAAAAGCTGGGTGCGCAAGCTCATAGAAGGGGCGGCCGGAAAGAGCGTGCTGAAAGCGATGGTCTGTTTAAAGGAGCTTGAAGACCTGCAACAAGGCAAATGAGGGCAATTTGATAGATTTGTTAATCGTCTCAGGTCGGCGACGAATTGGTTCGAGAATTGTCCTGCCATGTCGACCATATAGAAATGACTGTTAACGAGAATAACATAGGTGTACATCTCCCGGGAATCATTGTTTTTTGAGTATGTTGAATGTATCCATTCGCCCCTAGTGCCGTTGAAAAAAGTATCCTTTGGCCTGTGAATTCACTATTTTCATTTGAGCTGTATCGAGCGTATAAATAGATTCAGGCAAAGAAATGGATAGATCCGGTGTAATTGAAGCGTTTTTCCAGGTTGTATCCTGGCTAAAGGCAAAAATGGAAACATGAATTGTTAAGAGAAAACAAAAACCGCGGATGAATAGGTTCATTAAGGATGTACATAAGCTATTTTTTCTGCCCGCATCAATTCTATCAATTGAAGTCATATTAATAAAATGTTTAAATTGGGTAAGCCCATTTCTGCGCTTCGTGAAAATAATTGAAAACATTTGTTTTCAAACCACTAAATTGGCTAAACGCCGTAAATCAAGGAGGAAGCAAAGGATCAGCTGTAATCGTCATTATTTAACCGCACGCCGTTGATTTCTAAGGCAACATTTGATCTTACAATCAATTAATAAACAAAGGCGGGGTTTTAGGGATTCGGGCACCGACTGTATCGAAAAAGGACACGCGGTGAACCTGCGCAAACAATAAACCCATGGTTCTCAACCCCTTTGAAAATGGCCCCAAATTGGCGCTAAAATGACAAATCCTGCTACACCATGCTAAAAAAACTACTGCCTTTCGCCCTGCGCCGTCTCGGCCGGCATAAGCTGACCACGATCATCAATATCCTCGGGCTCACCCTGGGGGTACTCTCCTGCCTCGTGATCTACCTATACGTGAGCTTTGAATTCAGTTATGACACCTTCCATGCCGATCGCGACCGGATCTACCGCGTCGGTTTGTGGATGACCGGTCCCGCCGGAAAAATTGGTGAAGGGGCTTCCTTGCCACCGCCGCTCGCTGCCGATTTGCGGCGTGAGGCCACCGGTTTCAGTACCGTCGCCGGTATTTACACGGATGACTGCAAAGTGATCATTCCGGAGACGGGTAAGCCCGACCGGGTCTTTCCCGGCATCCAGGAAGGCAAGCGGCAGCACATCACCTTTGCCGACCCCCAATATCTCGAGATCTTCCATTATAAATGGCTGGCGGGCAACTCCACAACGGCCCTGAAGGCGCCCTTTTCAGTGGTACTCACCGAATCAGCGGCGAAGCGCTATTTTGGCCATGGCAGTCCTGGCGATTGGATGGGGCGTTCCGTGGTCTACTACGATTCGCTGTCGGTATCCGTGTCCGGCATCGTCGAAGACTGGCAGCAGAACAGCGACTTCACCTTCACCGACCTTATTTCGTATCCAACGATCGAGCATAGTTGGGTTCGAAAAGAAATCAGCGGCTGGAACATGTTCGAGAGCAGCGCCAACGCCTTCGTCAAACTAGCCCCCGGCACAACCGTAGCACAGGTGGAAAAGCAATTCCCGGCCTTCTTTAAGCTGCACGAAACATTCATCGGTGATACCAAAGGCGGCCTCAAACTCCAACCCCTTTCGGATATCCACTTCAACAGCACATTTGAGGACGACTATGGCCGCCGGGCGCATAAGCCAACGCTTTATGCCTTAGCCGGCATCGCCCTCTTTATCCTCTTGATCGCGGCCATCAATTTTGTCAATCTGTCCACGGCGCAGGCCGTACTCCGGGCAAGGGAAGTAGGCGTCCGAAAAGTGCTAGGCAGCAGCCGTGCCGGCCTCATCTGGCAATTTCTCAGCGAAACCGGGATCATCGTCCTTGCTTCCATGGTACTCGCCCTTCTGCTGGCGGGTCCGGTCATCACTGTCCTGCATGGTGACCTGCTGTGGGGCCCTTCGGTCCTCCCTGAAGGCGTCCGGTTTCGGATCGCCGATCCCAACACCTGGGTCTTCGTCGGGCTAACGTTCACGATAACATGCCTGCTGGCGGGATGGTATCCCGCGCGGGCCCTGTCATCCTTCCTGCCGGTGATCACCCTGCGGGGCCAGGGTAGTCAACAACTAAACTCCAAAAGTTACCTGCGCAAAGGCCTCATCGTTTTCCAGTTTACCGTTAGCCTGGTCTTTATTATCGGGACGATCATGATGGGGCGACAGATCCACTACATGATCAACACCGATCTGGGCTATAATAAAAACGCCATCGTCACGGTCCGTCTGCCCGGGGGGCCAGGTCACCAGAAGTCCGCGCTTGCCGCGGAGATCAGCAGGATCGCCGGCGTGAGACAGGTATCCGTAAGCAGCAACAGTCCCGGAGCCAGCGGCCATAACGGAACCGTCCTCGAGAACAGGGGAGCAACCTATGTGCGGATCGACGCGGGTTATGACTACGTCGACACCGGCTTTATGTCCCTATATGGGCTGAGCCTGATCGCCGGCAGGAATTTCTTCCCGTCTGACTCCCTCAGGTGGGGCAGCAGTCCTGCTACGGGCTACCGGGCGTTCATCATTAATGAAACGGCCGCAAAGGCGCTCGGCTTTAGCCGGCCGGCCGATGCGGTTGGGCATCGGGTGAGCAGCGCGCTCGGCGGGGTATACGGTCCCGTACTCGGAGTCGTAAAGGATTTTCATTCGACCAGTCTACGGGAAAAGATCGAACCCTTCGTCTTCACTTATCAGGATGGCGCGGGCGGATTGCTTAGCGTCAAACTCGCCAGCGCCAATCTATCCGGCGGCACCATGAAAGGGGTACTCGCCAAGATGGAGGCGCTCTTTAAAAGAACCTATCCTAAAGAGCAATTCAATTCCCGTTTCTTCGATGAATCGATTGCAAGGCTATACGAACAGGAGCATCAGACGTCACAGATGATGAACCTCGCTATGGGCATCGCCATCTTCATTTCCTGTATCGGCCTCTTTGGTCTCGCTGCCTTCACGGCCAACCAACGTACGAAGGAGATCGGCATCCGGAAGGTGCTGGGTGCAAGTGTCCCCCATCTCGTATCTCTCCTCTCACAGGAATTCATCGTACTGGTGCTGCTGGCGACGCTAGTCGCCGCACCGCTCGCCGGTTGGGGCGTACATCAATGGCTGCAGGACTTTGCTTATAGGACGACGATGCCTTGGTGGATCTATGTGCTGGGTGGATTTGCCGCGATAGTCATCGCGTTGCTAACGGTCAGTTTCCAGGCCATTCGGGCGGCCAGAGCTAACCCGGTAAATAGTTTGAAGGCGGAATGATTTTGACCTTAGATTTGTAAGATTAACCTTTGACTTGTAATTCCTATTTGTTAGGTCAAGTCGTGACTAATACAGATCAGCGAAGCTAATCCTGTCATCCCGACCATATTTTAAAACTCGCTCTGGTAGCGGGTTTTAAAATCACTGACAATTCTTAATAAGTTATAACTGCCTTTACGCCAATTACCTAAGTGGCTCTAATCCTGCCATCATTTCAGAGATATTTCTTTATTTTGTTGAGGAATAAATTAATTCAACAGTATGGAACATCCTTTGAATATGCAGGCCTGGGTAGAGGGGACCCTTGCATTCTGGAAAAGCCAAAATATTCAGCTAGAAAACGGCGCGTCCGAAATAGCTATAGCTGAATCGGAAAATATAATAGGGATAAAATTTCCCCTGTCATTCATTGAGCTTTATAAGGTAGTTAATGGCTTCAAGGATTATGATTGGGATGCAAACATGTTTTCAATTTGGCCATTACAGAGGATTATAAAAGAATACACGGCAAGCAAGGATAAAACTTTTATCGGTTTTTGTGATTTCTTAATAAATAGCCATTGTATAGGTTTTTTGAAGAATGCTAACGGCGTATTTAAGGATATTGATCCAAGCCTTGCTATTGCATCGACGTTTGAAGAAGCAATAGAACTAATTAATAGCAATTCCGATTTAATCTATTAATTATCTATTTCAAAAATGCCATTCGGCCTAAATCGATTGTAAAATGGTTCGAATTTCGTCCTGTAAAGTCGACCAATTTTTGAAACCCGCTACCAAAGCAGGTTTTTGGGTTCGAAGGGCTGACAGAATTCCCCTTAAATTCCAGGACAGAATATAAGCAACAAAATCAACGACCTGTATTCCGATAGTTAAATCACTATATACAAAGAATGGCTCAGGAATAATTAGACCTGCTCGGCCTTGCTGCTGATAACGGTTACCGAATGTCCTTTTGCAATTAAATCCTGTGCAAGTGGTTTGCTGATATTTCCTAAAGAACCTGTAAGTACGATATTCATATAATTCTATTTTATTAAATGCAAATTTGCAGCGACTTTAAAAACTCGATGTAGCCGCTTTCTGCTTTGTTGTAGCCAAAATGGGAAAAAATATTTTCAAAAGACTTGCGCAACCAAATAATTGCACATATATTTGCAATCAAATAGTTGCAAATGGACATTAGACGCGATATTTACCAGGCCATAGCCGATCCCACCCGCAGGGCCATACTCACCCTGCTGACCATAGGCGCCATGACGCCCAATGCCATCGCCGGGCATTTTGACAGCAGCAGGCAGGCGGTATCAAAACATATACAGATACTGGCCGAATGCGGCGCTGTTGACCAGGACCAACGCGGCCGCGAGATCTATTACAAGTTAAATATTGATAAAATGAAAGAGATTGACCATTGGATGGAAGCCTTCCGCAAGTTGTGGGAGATCCGTTTTGACCAGTTAGACAACCTTTTAAATGACTTATAAACTAAACAATCTTGACAAACAATTTTGTGTTCGAAACAGACCTTGCCGCTAAAAAGATTCACGTAGCACGCGAATTTAACGCGCCAATTGAAAAAGTATGGAAAGCCTTTACAGACCCTGACCTGCTTGAAAAATGGATAGCGCCGAAACCCTGGAGAGCCGAAACCAAAATATGGGATTTTACCGTTGGCGGAATATCGCTTTATGCCATGGTTAGCCCTGAAGGCCAGAAACACTGGGTTTATGCTAAATTTACTGCAATAGAAAATGGCAGCGCTATTTCATCAACAGGTATGTTTTGTGATGGGGACGGTAACCCGGTTCTTGATGGGCCAAAATCATACCGGGATACTAAATTCTCATCCATTGACGGTAATAAAACGAAGGTCGATATGGTGATTACCTTTGAAGAGGAATCCACTATAAAAATGTTCGTCGAAGGGGGCTTTAAAGAAGGCACTATTATGACTCATAACAACCTGGATGAATTACTGGCTTCGGAATAGGCTCAATTTCTTCTTTATACTGTTTAAGCGGCTTCTTCCGTGTGTCGCACTTCGCTTAAATAGCATAAATCACTTTTAAAAACGATTACTATGCGAAAATTAAAATTACAGGTACAAATGACCATTGATGGTTTTGTAGCCGGGCCAAATGGTGAGAACGACTGGGTGTTCATACCTGGCAAACAGGACCTAGAGGTTTTACAAAAGATTATCGGGTTCGGCGTCGGGCTTGCCGCCAGCTGCGATACCCTTCTGCTGGGTCGCAAACTGGCTGCTGGAGAATTCTGCAAGCACTGGGAAAACGTGGCCGAAAACCAGCCCGACAACCCCTGGCACCCTTTGGCGCAGTTGATAGTCAATCATCGCAAGATTGCCTTTAGCCGCAGCGAAACAACCCTCCCCGGCCGCAACCTCGAAGTGGAAAACGGCGACCTGGCCACGGCAGTACAGGCGCTAAAAAACCAACCCGGCAAGGATATCCTCGTATACGGCGGCGCCGGCTTTGTAAGCTCCCTTGTCAGCTTTAACCTTATTGATGAATATTATATTATCGTTAACCCCGTTGCCATAGGTGCAGGCCTATCCATTTTTAAGGAGAGAAAAATTCTGAACTTAGAAAGCTCAACAGCTTACAAGAACGGGAAAGTGCTCAATAAATACCTGCCGGTATAGGCCGGGGTCTGAGTTGCACCCTTCAACACGGTCATTACATGGGAAGTGAAAGACCTGCCATTCTCGGTTGGGATATTTCCGGAGAGGTAGTTGAAAAAGCAGGTGATGTAACTGATTTTCAAATTGGCGAGGCTGTTTTTGGTTTAACTAAGGGCAAAGGATATGCAGAATATGTGGCTGTAAAAAAAGATATCATGGCTCATAAGCCAGAAAACATCAGTTACGAGGAAGCCGCCGCTGTACCCGTAGTCGGAATAACGGCCTGGGAAGCTTTGATCAAAATCGGAAACGTAAAAAAAGGCGACAAGGTTTTAATCCATGCAGGATCAGGTGGAGTCGGATATATGGCTATACAACTCGCTAAATACCTTGGCGCTATTGTAATAGCTACATCGTCCGGCAAAGATCGGGGGATGGTAGCCTTACGTATTGTACGAATCGGAACTCAACTGGTATAATGTTTAATCGGCCCTTAAACTTTTGACAGGGTTGGCAACTGCTGCTTTGGTAACCTGTAAACTTATAGTAACAAGTGCTATCAGCAAACAAATAACGCCGACTGCCACAAACATCCACCAGCCAATACTGATTCGATAGGCAAAATCCTGTAGCCATTTGTTCATCGCCCACCATGCAATAGGTGACGCAATACAAATGGACAATAAGAGTAGTTTTATAAAATCTTTGGACAGCAATGTAAAAATATCCGTGATTGGGGCTCCCAATACCTTTCGAATGCCAATTTCTTTTGTGCGCTGTTCTGCCGCGAATGTGACAAGGCCAAATAGCCCCAGGCAGGCAATAAGAATAGCAAGGATTGAAAATAGCAGGAAGGTCTTTCCCGTGCGCTGGTCTGCGCTGTACTGTTTATTGAATTCCTCATCCAGGAAAGTATAGCTGAACGGCTGGGAAGATGTCATTGACTTCCATTTGGCTTTTATTGCATTCAACAAGCCGGGGATATCGCGCGTACTGATCCGCACAGCCATACCCCCGTTGTCTTGTTGGAGGTTTAATACCAATGGCGCTACCTGGTCATGCAGGGAGTTGAAATTAAAGTCCTTTATCACACCGATAATATTGTATGCAACTGATTTTCCTTTGAGGTCAACCATCATATAGAGCTTTTTGTTTACAGGATCCGCTCCCCCAAATAATTTTGCCGCAGTTTCATTGATAATTACAGCAGCCGAATCGGTTGGGTACTGTGCAGAAAAATTCCTCCCGCTTTTCAATTGTATCTGGAATGTAGGAAGATACCTTTCATCGACAGGCCATGATTGCATCAGTGTAAAGTTTTTGCCATCGAATTCGGGGACAGTAAGGAACCCCTGCTCTGTTCGGGACCCGGTCACAGGCAGAAAACCGGAACTGGTTACATTTTTTACCTCCGGCATCCGCAACAATTCGTTTGTAAAAGCCTTTGTATTGTTATTCAGTGCATCTGTCTTTTGAATGACCAATACCTGCTCCTTGTTAAACCCTAAGTCTTTGCCCCTGACATATTGGAGCTGGCGGTAGATTACAAGCGTCCCGATCATCAATATCATAGAAATGGTAAATTGGAGAACCACCAGCGTGTTTCTCAATGCCGAACCCCTAAAGCCTGTCGAAAGACTGCCCTTCAATACCTTTATGGGCTGAAAAGAAGAAAGAAAGAATGCCGGGTAGCTGCCTGAAATCAGGCTTACCAGGATCAGGAGCAATAAAATACCCAATAAAATGGGCCCGCTTAATAACATGGATACATGGATCTGCTTGCCGGCTAACTGGTTAAAAAAAGATAAAAGCAGGGCGGCGATCCCCATGGCTATCACGAATGACAGAAAACAAGCCACAAAAGATTCTACCAGGAACTGGCTGATCAGGTTATTTTTCAGGCTACCCAATACTTTTCTTATACCCACTTCCCTTGCCCGGTTGGCAGAACAGGCAGTTGAAAGGTTCATAAAGTTAATGCAGGCTATCAATAAAATTAAGATCGCAATGGCCGAAAAAATATATACATACCGGATGCTTCCATTGATCCCGAGTTCGTGTTCGAGATGTGAATAAAGGTGTATGTCCGTAAGGGGCATCAGGCTACACTTTATGTAATTGCCGCCTTTCTTGAAATTATCTTCGCTGGTGTTCAACAGTGGCCCAAACTGCGGGGATAAATATTGCTGAAATGCCGTGTTCAACCGTTTTTCAAATCCCCTGGCATCAGTGCCTGGCTTCAAGAGCAGATAAGTCTGAAAGTTGTAATTGATCCAACTGGTATTTTGCCTTTCTCCCAATTCGCAAACAGGCATAAACAGATCGAAATTGAAATGGGATTGCCTGGGGATATCTTTGACGACCCCGGTAATTTTATAATTAACAGTATCATTTACCAAAACCGTCTTTCCAATGATATCGAGACTGGAGAAATATTTCCTGGCGGCGCTTTCGGTAATCACCAGACTGTGCGGTTCCTGAAGCGCGGTTTTTTTGTCCCCGGCGATCATTTCCAAAGTAAAAACATCAAATAATGAGGAGTCGGCATAGACGGCCCTGTCCTCCCGAATGCTTTCGCCGCCCTTCCGGATAACGACATTAGGGTTATATTTTAAACGCGTATACTGCTCGATCTGCTTAAAATCCTTAGCAAAAGTGGGCCCCATTATCGCCGGCACCCATGTTCCACTGTAATTGAAATCGCCGAATTTCACTTGTTCATCGATCCGATAAATACGATCAGCCTGGGTATTAAACCTGTCATAGCTTAACTCATCCAGCACATATAAAGCGATTAAAAGGGAACAAGCCACGCCAATTGATAATCCTATAATATTTAGAATGCTAAAGGTTTTGTTTTTCCTTAAACTCCTCCAGGCAGTTTTGAAATAGTTTTTGAACATACTGCTATTTTTAGTACAAGACGCAATTCTGGTCGCGGAGGTTACACTAAATCTCTGACTTTGGCCTGTGCAGGCCGCTACTCATGAATAAAATATTTCGTCTCCACCTCTTTCCCCTCCCCCTGCCCCGTCAGCAGGATCCTCCAGATATCCCTCCCCTCCCAGGAAGTCTTTAATCCCTGATCCTCCGGAGTCGTCAGCGCTATCTTCTCCTTCCGGGCCGTCCAGACCTTGAGATCATAGTCAAGATAAGCCTGGCTTCCATCGGGCAGCGTAAAGAGTATCCTGCCGGCATGCCCGATATCAGTCGGACACACCGTCATAAAAGTCTGCGTAATATCGCTGAAAGACGTCGTTCCTTTATAATGGTCATCCACCTCTACCGTCTTGTCTTTAGAAAAACCGACCGTCCGTTGCCAGCTCGTCACGCCTGCCCCGGCAGGATAAGCGCCGGCAATATCCATGCTCAGCCGGCCATCGGCATATTTCACGTCACTGGCGGCAAACTTACTCTCCGCGCCCTGCTCCACTCCTTTGATCGTTGGCAGATTGTGGTACGGAGAAGTAAGGAACCAAAGGCTATAACGGTCTTTTGAAAAAGTACGGGCCGTATACGTTCCGGAACCCACATCGACGATCAGCGGATAGCCCTTCGCATAGACCATGAAATCACCCACGTCATTATGATTATGACTCTCCCCGTTATTGCCCCCATGCGAAGCCACAAAAAGCCCGTTTGCCGACCTCGCAGCCATCAGCTGCACATCGGAAAGCCAGACCTGCGGAACCGCCTCCTCTTTTGCCGGATAAGCGGCACAGGCGCCAAGCGCCGTGAAATTGTATAAGCTGCGCGTACGATGAAAGATCTCCATCGTTACCTTCTTCTCTGCCAGGACATGCCAGCTCCAGCTCCCGAATTGCATCATGACCGGATCATTCATGTCTTTTCCAAAACGGAACAGCATCAGCCCGTCGGGAACGAATTCGGGATGCGCATCGGCCACATTGATGAAATACTTACCCGCTATATGGGTCTTATAAATATAAGCGCCCATTTTTTGAATAAAGGCATCCTGATAGATTGTCAATTTTCCTCCCGTTGCATCAAATAACAGATTCAATGCGTCATAAACACAACCAGCGGCACCCGCCCAATACGTTGGGCCCTCCTCACAACCGCCATCGGCTCCCAGCCCATTGATGTACTGGTCGATCACCTTGATCCCCCGCTCGACATCGGCCATCCGCTCGTCTTCCTTATCCACTATCAATAAAACTGCCGTAAGATAATTGGAGATGATCCAGGGCGCCCAGTTGTTCAGCTTCGCCTCCGGGTTACCACTGCCCTCCCAGCCGAATTGCCGAGTCACCATGGGCTGCAGGATTCGGCGGCCGATCTCATACCGGATCCGAGGTCTCACCAGCTTCGAGACCTTCTCCAGCTGCGGTCCGATAAAATAGTCCGTCCAGGCCAGCACTGCCGCCGTCTCCGCGGCAAACAGATCTACGGTTGGGTCTTCCACATCCGGCAACCCCGCGCCTGCTTTCTGCGCCCACAGATGAGCGCTGACTCCCCAGAAACTTTCCTCGCAGATAGACCAGATCCCGTCCACGATATGATCCACAAAACGCCCATTCCCCTCTACCGATTCCGCCAGCACCAGGTTCCACAATTCCACCCGCTTCCCAAAGGAAAGGTTCTCGAACTCAGTCCGGTTGCCGGTTCGCACAAATTCCAGCATCACCGTCGCAGGTATATTTTTGAACTCTTTCTTCAAAGCCGACTCGCCGCCATGAATCAATTGCTGAATAAGACTATCCGGTAAAAGCTTTTTCCAGTCGTTGGGTGTTTGGGGAAATGGTCTGAATTGAGCTGTTGGCAGCAGCGCCGCAGACAGCTGCCGGGAAGAGAATTTCGCCAGCAGGTCCCGATGTGTGATCTGCGCCTGCCCGTAAGCCGCCATTAGCAGCACCGTAAAAAGAAGCGTTGATTTTTTCATAACTTCGCCCTTTCCATTTTAATATGAACATACAATATAATATAAATATCTGCCTCTCGGCACTCCTGCTCACGATAACTTCCACCGCCTTTTCCCAACAACAACCAGCTCCCGCTGATTACGTAAACCCCTATATCGGCACCGGAGGCCACGGACATACTTTCCTGGGAGCCAGCGTACCCTTTGGCGCGATCCAGGCAGGCCCGGAGAATAGCGTGCAAGGTTGGGACTGGTGCTCCGGATACCATTATTCCGACAGTATAGTAATCGGTTTCTCCCAGACACATCTTAGCGGCACCGGCATCGCCGACCTGGGAGATATCCTGGTCATGCCCTATGCGGGCCCTGTAAAAACAGCCCCCGGCGGCGAAACCAACCCCGAAAAAGTCGTCGCCTCCCATTATACCCATGCGAAGGAAAAAGTCAGCCCGGCCTATTACGCGCTCACCCTGGACGACTACCCGGTTAAAGTCGAGCTGACCGCTTCGGAAAGAGTAGCCTTCCATAAATACAGCTTCCTGCAAGCAGGACAAAGCCATATCCTCATCGATCTGAAACAAGGGATCTACAGCAGCTGGGAAAGCCCCAAAGCGATCGGCTACCTGAAAAAGCTAAACGATAGCACATTGATAGGCTTCCGTCATTCCAAAGGATGGGCCAAAGACAGGCGTTTGTATTTTGCCATCCGGATCTCCGCCCCTCTGAAAGATTTCGCCCTTTATGACGACAGCCTGCGCCTCACCACCAGCGCCGGGGAATCGGCTAACCTCCGGGGGCTTATCACTTTCGACAAAACCCCGGGAGAAGTCATGCTGAAAATAGGCATCTCCCCCGTTAGCAGCGAAGGGGCCATCGCCAATATCGAAGCCGAAATCCCGGACTGGGATTTTAGCAAAGTAGTCGCACAGTCGACGGAGAAATGGAACAAAGAGCTGGGTAAAATAAAGATCGGGACACCGGACACCATCACAAAAACCGTCTTCTATACGGCCTACTATCATACCATGATCGCGCCAGCCCTGTTCAATGACCATGACGGCTCCTACCGCGGAACCGATAAGAAGGTATATACGAACCCGGGCTTTGACAACTACTCTATCTTTTCGCTCTGGGATATCTACCGGTCCTGCGCTCCCCTGAGCACCATCCTGCACCCGGATAAAGTCAACTCCATCATTCATTCTTTATTGGCCATCTATCAGCAACAGGGCAAATTACCGGTCTGGCCCCTCCTGGGCAACGAGACCGACTGCATGGTAGGCTATTCCGCCGTTCCCCTCGTGGCCGACGCCTGGCTCAAAGGGTTTACCGGGTTTGACGCCGACCTCGCTTACCAGGCCGTTAAAGCCAGCTCCATGCGGAATGACCTGGGCCTCGACTATGTGAAAGAACGAGGCTATATCCCGGCAGATCAGGAACACGAATCTGTCTCCAAAGCGGAGGAATATGCCGTCGATGACTGGTGCATCGCACAGATGGCCAAAAGACGCGGTAACAAAGAAGACTATGCCTATTACACGAAAAGAGCCGGCTATTATAAAAACTATTTCGATTCGACTATCGGTTTCGTCCGCCCCCGAATGAGCGACGGGTCCTGGAAGACACCCTATGACCCAATTCAGGCCATCCATGAAAACGGGGATTTTACGGAAGGCAACGGCTGGCAATATACCTGGCTGGCCCCGCAGGACCCGCATGGGTTGATCCGGGAGCTGGGTGGAGACAGCGCTTTTACCGTCAAGTTGGACAGCCTCTTCCTGGTTTCAGGAAATATGGGCGCCCAGGCCTCCCCCGATATCACAGGGCTGATCGGCATGTATGCCCATGGCGACGAACCCAGTCATCACATTTCCTATTTATATGCTTTCGCCGGCTATCCCTGGAAAACAGCGGAGAAAGTCCGCCGGATCATGAAAGAATTTTATACCGATCAGCCCGATGGCCTTGCCGGCAACGAGGATTGCGGCGCCATGTCCGCCTGGTATGTCTTTTCCGCCCTGGGCTTCTACCCCGTACAGCCGGCCGGCGGCGTCTATGTCCTGGGAAGCCCCCTCTTTAAAAAAGCCACTCTTCAGCTGCCGGATAATAAACAATTCACCGTGGAGACCGTTAACAACAGCGCCGCTAATATCTACATCCGCTCTGTGGAATTGAACGGGAAACCTTATCGCAAAAGCTATATCACCCACAAGGATATCATGCAGGGCGGGCTCCTGAAAATCACCATGGGCAGCAGCCCCGACCCCAATTTTGGAAAGGCTGTTGCAGACCGTCCGGGTCAATGACTGACCGCCGAAAACCAACTATTTACACCTGTTGATTTTAATAAATCTAAATTCTGTTTGCCCGGCCGGGGGAAAAGTCGTCTAATAAATTCCACCCTTCTCTTTTTCTGACTTCTAAAACTCCTGGCTATGTCAGTTATAAACATTGCTATAGCAGACGACCACCTCATATTCCGAAGCGGGCTGAAAAAATGCCTTGAATTCTCCGCTGAGGTAACCATCGTCTCGGAAGCGGCTGATGGCAAAGAGCTACTCCGGCAACTGGCTGCACAAAAAACAGATATCGTATTGACAGACATACACATGCCCGTCATGGACGGTATCGAAGCCACCCGGTATATACGGGAGTTCTACCCGGAAGTAAAAGTGCTGGCCCTTTCCATGTCCGAAGAAGAAGAGACCATCGTTAAGACTATCCAGGCGGGCGCCAACGGCTACCTGGTAAAAACGGCCGATCCCGAAGAGATCGTCCGTGCAATAGGCTGCATCATCGAATCCGGGTACTACTTTAATAAATATGTCTCTGCGGCAATGGCAAGACAACTCTCACGGAAGAACGAGACACCAGGGCTACAGCCCCGGGACGACCTCAATTTTCGTGAGAAGGAAGTGCTTAAGCTGGTTTGTGAAGAACGAACGAATATAGAGATAGCCCGGCAGCTATTCGTAAGCCCCCGCACAGTGGAGGGCTACCGGAGCCGTCTTATTGAAAAGTCGGGGGCGAGAAATATCGCAGGTCTCGTCTTGTTTGCCATAAGGATAGGTATCATAAAAAGTTGACGCGGCGCGGACCCTGTTCCCCAACCCGTAGCGCCCGCAAAAAACAAAACGTATTTCCCGCAAACAGACACCACCACCCCACGCAAACAAATACCGGAGTGTCCGCAGCCAGATACCGGGTCTCCCACCTTGACAACAGCTTATCAGCTTTGCAACTTTGTATTCAGATCCTAATCTTTATTCACCATTTCAATCTCCGAATATGTCCTATCCAATCTGTAACGATCATATCCAGGGCGCACGTATGGTGCTGGCCCCTCAATACAGGAGTTTATCCGACCAGGAGCTCCGAAATTATCTGAACTATCTCACCTCCGGCATGTCCGATGAAGACGCGGAAAGCTTTTTTTCTGACCTCGGCAATACGTTTAAAAAGGTCGGTCAGGTGGCTTTACAGGCAGTGCCAACCCTAGCCCCCCTTGTCGGCGCTGCGGCGGGTACGCTGATCGGCGGTCCGGTCGGTACGCAGATAGGCTCGACGCTGGGAAACACCGTAGGCCAGTTCGCCGGCGGCATATCCAGGGGCCAGTCCGTTGGCAATGCCCTGAAAGGCGCGGCAGGCGCAGGTCTGCAGGGATTGGCCGGAATGGCAGGGGGCGCGCTGGCGGGGCGCGGCGGAGCCCTCGGCGGCATCGGCAACGCGCTTGGTGGTTTATTCGGCGGAGGGGCGGGCGGAGCGGGTATTCCCGGCGGCGGGGCGAGGACCGGTGCGTTAAATCTCTCGACATTTCTGCAAAATCCAAATGTCAGCAGCAGCATCAGCAGCGCGCTGATGGGCGCCCTGGGGCAGCGGTCGGTACCGGCTGGACAAAATATCGCCTTCAACCCTTCACAGATACTGAATACGCTGAGCATGCTGGCGCAACGGGCCGCCATAGAGGCGGCAGAAGATGCGGAGGACACCGGCAATGCCTACCTGTTAAACCCGGACGGGACCTATGCCGTCGACCCGGCCAACCCGGAACAACGCGCGATGCGTGTCTTTCACTGGATCCGCCAGGATTCGCGGGATGGTCGTCCGAGAGGGATCGAAGCCGATTCCTCTTCTAAAAAAACACTCACCGAATGGCTTCGCGAAGCCGGTCTCCTTAATAACTAACCAAAAAAATTAAACTATGAATCCGCTGATGGAAACCCTGACGCAAATAGCAGGGGAAGATCAAAAATTAAAACAACTGCTCAGTATCTATCAGGCACACCAGGCCAGCCAGGAAAATAAGACCAGCGATCACGAAGAGTTATCGGCAAAGTACAAACGGCTTGTGGGCGTATTGAAGAAATACAAGGAAGATGCGAAAAGCATGGAGACAAAGATCACCGAGATAGAGACCCAGTTCTCCCGCCTGGAGCAGATCACCGAGGAGCTGGCATCTGCGGTTGGCGCCTGCCCGAATTGCTGGGGACAGGCATGGAGCTGTCAGTTTTGCCATGGCAAAGGCAAACCCGGAACCTATGACGTCGACCGGGAAAACTTCGAACAATACATTGTCCCCCTATTTAAAAAACAGGCCTGGGCCATCGAAATGGTTCAGAAGGTGACCCATTGACAACAGCATCAAACAACGTTTATCCATTTATTAATCATTTAAATCTTTTTTTATGCCTTTTGAAGAAAGCATTTTTACAGAAGATATCGAGGCCATCGACGAAGATTTCGAGGCATTCGACGAGGCGGACGAAGCCTTCGACGAGGACTTCTCCGAAGCCTATAACGACCGGAAGAAAAAAGGAGGGTACCGTGGCCCAACTGGCTCCAGCGGCGTGGGTACAAGAAATTCATTCCGGGCTATCGGCAGACAAAACACCCAGCAGACGGTGAATACGCCGGCCGGCAAAATGACTCTTCCCGGCGTCGCTACCAAAAAGGATCTCAGCAAGCTGGTGGATGGCGTCAGCACCGATTTCAAAAAGAATTCCACTGCCATCCAGTCGATCAACAAGAGCCTGGCCAACGCGGATAAAAATCTCTCCGCGAAGAACACCGACATGGAAAAAAAATTGAAAGGACTTCAGCTGTCGCAGTTGGTAAGCCTGGTGATCGCGCCAAAACTGACCGAGATAACCATGACAGAGGTGGTCGCACCTGGCGATCCGGCTGCTACGCCCAAAACCTTCCAGGTCAGCGACACCAAAAGCAATCTGCTGTTTCCCATTATGGCGACTGTAGCCATATCCCTGCTCACCAGTAGTAGCGGTAAGCTCGGAGGAAAGAGCACCATACTGGTACCGCTGGGCCTTATTGCCGTTATGATGGCGTCCAAGGATTCCAAGGGAACGTTCGACCTGGGTGCTATTTTGAGTGACCCGATTATTCTCATCGTAGGCTTCGTCATTGTTATGTCTTTGACATCAGATAGCAAACTATTCTAGCCCCTTCATCTTTATTTTATGGACCCGGCTTTACAGGAATTATTGGAGGGCAATCCCCAGGACGAGATCGAGGTCATCGTGCGGCTGCACGACCCGGAAAAGTTTCCGGCGGACTTCAGGATTGTCTCGAAATTCGGCCCGATCCTAACGGGCCGGGTCCTAAGAAGATCGATACGCAATCTGTGGTCAAGCCCGGAAGTGGCCAGCGTTAAGGCGCCACGGCTGTTCCAGCATGACGCCATCGAGGAGGAAGATGCAGAGCCCACCGGTATCCTGACCCACCTGCCAAGGCGGCCTTCCGAACCGGGCAATTTTACCGGGAATGGCGTCTACATCGGCGTCGTCGACTGGGGGATCGACTTTACCCATCCAAATTTTCTCCATCCCGACGGCAGCACACGTCTGGAGGCCCTGTGGGACCAGACAAGCCCCTATGATCCTGCAAACAATCCCTTTGGTTACGGGAAAATATACCTGAAGACAGCCCTGGATGCCGCGTTGAAAAGTGAGACACCGTTTGCCGCGCTGGGGTATCATCCGGCCATTGCCGATCCTTCGGACATAGGTTCGCACGGTACCCATGTGCTGGACATCGCGGCAGGAGGCGGCGCCATTGGTCCTGCCGGTATGGCGCCGGGAGCAAAACTGCTGGCCGCGCATCTTTCTGCAGACCAGTTCACGCAACAGATAGGAACTTCCTGCCATGTGGTCGAAGCCTGTGATTTTTTCGACCGGATGGCCGGCGTCTCCCCGCTGATCATCAACCTCAGTATGGGCAAACACTGTGGGCCGCATACCGGCCTCACCCTGGTGGAGCAGGCGCTGGATTACCTGTCCCTTAGCCCTTACCCGCGGGTGATCGTACAGAGCGCGGGCAACTACTACCGTTCCGACACCCACACTTCCGGGCTTTTGCTACAGGATGAGACCAGGTCCATCGGTTGGGATTTTCCCGCCCTCACCCCGCACCACCATCACCGGCATGATCTGCCAATAGCAGGGATGCAGACAAAACACGAACTGGAAATATGGTATTCCGGTGAGGACGACATCGCGGTGAGTCTCATCGATCCGACAGGACGCATTTCTGCAAAAGTGTCCCCGGGTGGCAGCACCGACCTTTATTTTTCCAACGACCGTCCGCTGGCCGGAAGGATATACAATCGCAGACTGGACCCGAACACCGGTTTTAATAATATCCATATCTTTCTCTATCATCCTTCGCCGGGAGAAAGATGGCAGGTAGTATTGGAAGGAAAACAGCTGTCGGATGGATGGTATCATGGCTGGATCGAACGGGTGGTGGGTTGTAAAAAATGCCAGTCTGTATTTGAACCCGCCGCCGTCGACAGGAACTTTACCACCGGAACGATCAGTAATGGGCAACGGACCATTTCCGTTGGCGCCTACGACGCCAACGGAGAAATACCTGCCCACAGTTATTTTAGTAGTGCGGGTCCTACCGTCGACCTGCGTCTCAAACCCGACTGTATGGCGCCGGGTGTCCGGATAGCCGCCGCCCGGTCCGCATCCTTTGACGACATCCGCTCACCGGGAAAACTTTGTGTCAAGTCCGGCACCAGCATGGCGGCGCCTTATGTGGCGGGGTTATGCGCGTTGATCGCGCAGATGGCGCCGAATGATATTATCACCCATCTTAAAAGAATGATGTCTCCTTTTCCCGGCGCTGCACCCGACCCGTATCGCACGGGGCAGGGCATCCTGGGATTTCATAACAACCTTAACATCGACAATATGGAAAATATATTTTCAAAACGGGCTGATCAGGAATCCGCCGAAGATATTCTGCAACGTTTAACGCAAAAACAACTTCCGGCCAGGCTCGACGGGGGCTTCCTCTCCGGGATGAGAACAGCAGATAGCCCCGATGGAAATACCGTCCTCAACGTCATCGGTTACCCCGGGCAGCCCCTGCAGCAATCCGTTAGGGAAGGGGATATCATTCTGAGATTTGCAGCCGGGGAGAACCTGCCCCTGCATGCCAGCGTGGTGGCGCATCACGACCTGGTGATGACCGGCACGGAACACGCGGGCGGATTTGTGCTGGAATCCGATATGCCCGGCGCCTATGTCCATGTCATCGAGGGGGGCGCTTTCCCGGCGGAGAGGATGCATCGGCTTGCACGACGGCTCCTGGAGAGGGATGGAGTGCTGCCGGCGTATCAGCTGGTGATACGTCCTGCTGTGCCGAACCACGGAGAGTCGGAGGAAGGCCTTGATGAAGGGGCGGACGAGGGTTTTGGACAAGGCACCGATGAGTCGTTTTCCGATGGCGAAGCATTTTCCGAAGGCGAAGCTTTTGGCGAGGGCAACGAAGAAGGCTTTTTTGATACATTGAGCCAGGGTGTTTCGGGCCTGGTGCAAGGTGTTACCGGCTTGGCGCAAAAGGCCGTCAGCACGGTAAAGGATTATTTTGATCCCGCACCCGCAGCACCCGCACCATCTCCGTCGCCTTCCGACGGGCCATCGTCCCCGCCCGCGGCACCCTGGACTCCACCCGTGACACCGTCGTCACCTTCTGAGACACCCTCGTCTCCGTCCGGGAGACCGTCATCTCCGTCCGTGCCCCCCCCCTCTTCCGCCGACCAGTTGTTATCCGACGACTACCCGGTGAGGCAGCTCACGTTGAACCAGGCCCGCGACCTGTTGCACGCCCTCAGCGCTAATCCGGCTTCCGGGATACAGTTGGATTCCCCTTCTTTCGCAGCCCCTTTAAAAGTCTCTTCACACCGCGCCTGGACGCGCAGGGTTAGGGGCGGCCCCGATGTTCCAATAGATGAGACCCGCGAGGTACCCCGCACCTATACCGTAAGGCCGTCGACCATCAACGGCATCGATATCAAATACATGAATACAACCACCGGGGGTATCCTTCCGCCCAACGTCAATAACCTGGATCCCCGTATGGTTGTCTTCCTATATAAGTTTACCCGGTGGCTGAGAAACACCTGGGGGACAGACACCCTGTATCACATGGGCATCGGGCATGGCAGCGGAGCGCGATTCGATTGCCACAACACCGGCAGAGCCCTCGATCTCGGCGGGTTGAAAGGGGTGTATAACGGGAATCAATATGAGCTCTTCATACTTAGGGACTGGGGAAGGAAGCCGGCAAAGATCAACGATGGGCATATATATTACCGGTTGTCGGTTTCGGATGGTCTTGTCTATTCGTTGTTCAAAGACGTATACAGGTATATCGTGACCCAACTGAGCGATACGGTCCATTATTATGAAGGGCCACGCACCGGCAACGATCTCGACAGACGCCTTTTCCACGACGATGTTCCTATCCCGTCCAACTTTATCATCCACCCCGATCACCCGGACAGTGGATTGCGCGCCGCACATATCAATCATATCCATTGCCAGGTGGGGCCCACCTCCTACGAGGCTACTCCTCCGGTGACCGTCGACTCTTCGTCCTCTCAGCTGGAAGAAGGCATCGGGGATGTGCTGCACGAGTATGAGCAAAGGCTGGTCTCGGGGCTGTCGGATGTCTATCAGGGACTTAGCTCGTGGATGGGTGGTTCGGGTGGCGCTGCGACTCCGGGTGGGGGCTCGGCTACGGCACCGGGCGGCGCTGCGGCTCCGCCATCAGGCAGCTTTGCCAACTGGCCGACAGATTTTGGAAAGGGGGACAGCCAATATGACCAGCAGGCCGCAGCATGGATAGCAGCCAACAGAACGGCTCTAACGGCTTTCCCGCACCTGGTACAGGTGCGCTATAAGTCGAGCACGCCGAACGGATACAACTACAACGGGAATTCGGCTACCGATCCCGTCCCCGACTGGAAGCCCGCAGATCCTTCCCAGGCGCCCATCTATGAAGGTATCCGGAGAGAATTATTTGGGGAAGGCGGTGCTTCCTCCATCAACACCTACGACGACCAGATACTCACCATTGGCTGGGGGTTTAGTGTTAAGAACGAACTTGGCCGGTCGGTGCTGGCCTTTGACATACAAGCCTCGGCTGCTTTCAGGGATAAGTTATTGAGCGTGGGTTTCTATGCGGATGCAACCACGGTGTATTATATCGATACCGTCGCAGGCACGCTGCTGACCGGCGATGCAGCCCTGAGAAAAGTAAAGTGGGATCAGAAAGTTCTCTCCCAGCTGATCTATGCGATGGAAGCGGATAACACCATCAACGTAGCATCACAGGTACAGGTGTTCAAACAGTACAGGATGAGGACCTTTCCGGCCGAAGCCTTCCACTGGCCGGTGGATTCGGTCAGGCTGGCCATTCACCTAAGCCACTGGCTTCCTGTGGGCATAAAATGGGCCGGCATCCGCAGCAGCGGTGGAGATATTCCGGCAATAATAAAACACTTCTGTCACAACATCTTTGACTACCAGCAAAGGAACCATAAACCGAACTATTTCCTGCGAATTTCCCAGCTCTCCAATGGCGCGCTCTTCGTCGATGACAACAACCACCGCTTTCACATGGGCAACGACGCTATGGAAAAGGCCGGGAATGCAGGCGCCATAACGACGATAAGCCCTTCGGCCTTTGGCGCGGATTATGGCGCCGACAGCAGGTATGCCGGTTATGTCTTTGTCTCTTTTAAGAATAAAATTTACCTGTTAAACTAATTGTATGACCCTATCGCTTGAAGATGGGAAAACCATCGAAACAGTGTTTTATGGAGAGGAACATAGGATGATCATGCGCCAGGTGCAATCTTTTACCAACATCGTCGAAAAGGACGGGATCCGGTATACCCGGCAGCAGGTGGAGTTATTCGATGCGGCAGGCACCCTCATCAGTAAAGGGAACTGTCACATCCAGTGTTATAATGAGATGTCCTTATTCCACCTGAAACTATTAATGCCGCAATGGATCAACGAAGAAGGCGACCCACACATCGACATATCGGCTCAAAAGAGCCTGGAATATCCCCTTTCCATGGAAGTGGGTGATCATCTGCAGGAAGGCGGATTTGTCCTGGAAATGAAAACCGGGCAGGCAAGTGAAAAGGTCTTCTTAAAAATATCCGATCGCAAAGTAGAGGCCAGGGAAACCATCCTCGCAGGCGCTGAACAGCTCGACTGTTTCAGAATATCCTGTGCAGTCGTAGTGAGTTATACAGAGGCGATATGGGAGCCGCCTGTTAAGATGGAAGAATGGTTCGTCCCGGGTGTCGGTGTGTTAAAGGCGCAGACCCCGGATGGCAGTTGCCTGGAGATCACAGCGGGTTGACAACTGTTATTTCGCCCCGCCAAAAACTACTATGAGATGCACGACTGGATCTGCTTCTCCTCCCCCGATATGGTGAACTGGACAGAACATCCCGTACCCCTCCGCGTAAAAGACTTCGCCTGGGCCAAAGCCGATGCCTGGGCCGTCCTTATCGATGATAATGGCCAGGCCTACCTGTTCTGGGGTAATACCATACTGCATTATGTCAGGCTGAAAGAGAACATGATCGAAATGGACGGCCCCATCAAAACCATCCCGCTTCCCCATTTTACCGAGGCGCCCTGGATCCACAAACATGGTGACTGGTACTATCTCTCCTACGCCTACGAATTCCCCGAAAAAACAGCCTATGCCATGAGCCGCAGCATCGAAGGCCCCTGGGAATACAAAGGCATCCTGAATGAGCTGACCGGCAACTACAATACCAACCACCAGGCCATCATCGACTTCAAAGACAAGTCCTATTTCATCTATCATAATGGCGCATTGGTCCCCGACGCCGGCAGCTTTCACCGCTCCGTCCGTATAGACTATCTCTACTATAATCCGGACGGCACGATGAAGCGGGTGATCATGACCAGCGAAGGAGTGAAGTAGTTAAAATTTCATTTAGCACATTATTTACATAAACACTGACTTTTACCCGTTTTGCAGCATATATACGATAGCTTGTCACTCTCCTGTTTTCCCACTCCATATCTACGGTTAGATTGCCTTCGGCTTTAAGGCCCTTAATTTTCCCGTTGGGCCACTCCCAAGGTAAAGCCGGGAGAAGGAACAGTTGCCCTTTTTCATTGGTCTGCAGCAACATTTCTGCTATAAATCCCGCTATTGCCAGCGAAGTATCTATTTGCCAAACGCCACACCAGTACCCCTCTGTAGTTTTAAAAAATTCAACATCAGGCTGGCTGCTAACGGCTTTTTCGGACTGGGGCACCTGCTGATAGGTCATGAGATTCTCAAAACCGGCTTCAGTGATTATTTGAGTAAATAATTTATTGGCATGTTCCGCCTCACGTAACCTGAGCCAGCAGGCCATACGTAATCCTAACGACCAGTTAGCCGCCGTATGAATATCCTTGTGCGGAATATTTTTATAATTTCTTTCCTCGCCACGCATCAGGAGCGTCTTCTTAGCCGCTTCGGCCAGCTTTACGGTGTCAGCTGTAATCTGTTTCCCAGGCCAGAGCCCATACAAATGACCTATGTGACGATGATTACATACCGGCGAGTCCAGATCATCTTCCCACTCCTGCAACTGCCCATATTGGCCGATCTTTAAGGGCATCAGCTTATCCTTGGCCTGTTTCATGCTTGCGGAGAATACCGCATCGGTTTGTAAATAAGCGGCAGCCTGTATAGTATTGGTAAATAACTCATAGATCATTTCAATATCCTGGAAATTGCAGGGCACATTTATTATATCCTCATCAAAAGAGCTTCCGGTAGCAAATAATTTCCCATTTTCAATAAATACGCCATGTTCCGCAGAGCCGCTCGGCGCCGAGATCAGGTTGCCTTTATAATCTACCAGGTTTTGCAACCAAAAAAGAGCGGCGCCCTTCATAACAGGATAACCCGTTTCTCTTAAATACCCTAAATCCTGGGAGTATAGGAAATGTTTCCAGATAAAATGGCAGTGCCAGGCTGCGCCGGCAGGATACATGCCCCATTCAATCTCAAAGCCCGGAGCCGCATAGCCCCAAATATTACCGATACTATGACTGACCCATCCATCGCTGTTGTAATATGCTTTAGCGACCTCCGTACCAGGTTTAACCAACCCCTTTATCCATTCAATATAAGGCGTTTGGCAGGAAAGTAAATTCACAGCCGCCGCGCCACTGTAATTAAGTTGTACATTAATATTGGACTGATAATTGCCGGCCCATTGGGCCGCCTCAAACATATTCCAGCCTCCCTGCAGGTTAGCAGGCAATGATCCGGGCCTTGACGAGCTGATGAGCAAATACCTGCTTAGATTAAAATAAAGAACCTTAAAACCGGGATCCACGTTTTTATTTACCGAATAGTTCTTCCAGCGTTCATTGGTAGGCGATTTCGCATGTCCAGCCTCATCCGGAACATGGAACTGCACGGTATCGTAAAGTTGCCGGTAATCCTTGATGTGCCTGTGTTTAAGATCGCTCACCGTTTTGCTTCCGGCAGCCGAGATCTGTTCTGCCGCTATTCTATCAGGATCCTCGCCCTTATAGGAAGGACCGATGGGGGAATATTCAGTGGCCGCAGCCAATACGATAGTAAGGACGGAGGCCTTTTCAACAACCAATTCATCGCCTTTTAAAGTGACCGTTCCTCCTTCCGCATCGACGTGCATCTTAAGGGAAAATTTTCTGTTGTTGCCATTTACCGATCCCGAAAGCTGGTATACCTTATTATTAAAACTTATTTCATGCTGCTGCTGAAAGACGTTCCACTTTAGATTTATTGAAAGACTATTAGCCTTGGTACTTGAAAATTTTAAAACAGCCACCCTATCCGGATAGGAGCAAAAATACTCCCTTTTAAAGGTAGTGCCATCCACATCATATTGCACGTTAGCTATGGAAGAAGACAGGTCCAGGCTTCGGATATAATTTTTGTACTCTTGAAAAGTATGATGGTGCAATATTGACAACCGGCCGAATGCCGAGAAATGGCCATACCCTTTATCGTCTCCCAGAAAATGATCTTTTACTAAATTATCGGCCTGCTTGAGATTATCAATCCGGTTGCTAACTATCAGTTCCCTGATTTTTGATAAATGGTCTTTCCCGCCTGGTCTAATCCCATAGTTATAATCCGGGTTTTCCCCCGGTCCGCCCGTCCAAAGCGTCTTTTCAGTAATCCCTATTATTTCTTCCTCTACACCGCCTAAAAAGGAGAGACCCAGAAAACCATTCCCAATATGCAAAGCCTGACTATTCCAATATTTAGCAGGATAGGTAAACCACAACTTTTCATTAGGACCCGGTCCTGAATCCATCAATAGGGCATCAGAAGGAGAAAATTCTTTTCCTTTTGCCGATTGTACAAAGAAATCCGGCGTTATGGCTCCGATAGCCATTGTTTTGATAAGGGTCCGTCTTTTCATTTAATTTAAATACTAATTTTAACCGTCTGGCCTTAATATTGAATTAAATATAGCGCAAGATTCGGGTTTTACAAGCCCTTGCGCCGAAGTAATTTTGAGCCATGAAATCTATCATTCAACGCCTCCAGGAAAAGAACTGGGACCAGGTAACCGAAGACATGCATCAACAGGGGTACGCCATCCTCCCCGATGTCCTGAACAGGAAAGAATGCGAGAGCCTGATCGAATCCTATAACGCAGACGGCACCTATCGAAAAACGATCACCATGGAACGGTATCGTTTTGGCCTGGGGGAATACAAATATTTTCAATATCCCCTCCCCGATCTCATCAGCAATATCCGGGTTTCCGTATACCCCTATCTCGCACCCATCGCCAATCAATGGATGGAAGCCTTGAAGATCGACACAAGCTTTCCGGCCACCCATGAAGAATTTCTGCGACAATGTCACAAGAATGGGCAGACCAAACCGACCATCCTTATCCTGAAGTATGGCGCCGGAGGCTTCAATACCCTGCACCAGGACTTGTATGGAGACATCTGGTTCCCTATGCAATTGGTCTTGTTCCTCAATGAGCCGGAAGAAGATTATAGCGGGGGAGAGTTTGTACTGACGGAACAAATACCCCGAGCCCAATCCAAGGCCAATGTCCTGCGGCCCAAACGAGGCGACCTGCTCCTGTTCACCACCAATTTCCGTCCTGTAAAAGGCAGTAAAGGATATTATCGCGTCAATATGAAACATGGAGTAAGCCCCTTACATAGCGGCCATCGCCATACCCTCGGTATTATTTTTCACGACGCACTAACTTAGACTATGATTCGCCACATAGAAATAGGTCCCGCAAGAGTCCGCTCCCTGATCCGCTCCGGCCGGATCCGCTTCGGCGGCAACAAAACCCTGAAAATATATGGTACCCTCTCCTGTTCCTCAGGCAAACGCATGAAAGCAGCCAACAGGGTCTTCTTCGCATCGGAAGCCGAAGCCCGACAAGCCGGCTATCGCCCCTGCGGCCATTGCCTGCGTGAACAATATAAAAAATTTATTTACCCAATAACTCCTCCAACTTTTTCCCCAGACCGTCTCCCCGGAGGTTAACCGCAATGATCCTTCCCTCCGGATCGATCAGAAAATTTTGCGGGATAGCCTCTATATTATACAAGGCAGCAGCCACATTTCCAGGATTTTTCAGGTCCGAAACCTGCGTCCAGGTCAGCCCATCCTGATGAATAGCGTCCAGCCATTTATCCCTGTAATCTTTTCTGTCCACAGATACGCTCAGGATAGTGAACCCCTTGTCCTTAAATTTAGTATACGCCTTCACCAGCTGAGGGCTCTCCTTCCTGCAAGGACCGCACCAACTCGCCCAGAAATCCAGCAGCACATACTTTCCTGAAAAGGACGAAAGAGTAACAGGATTTCCAGCCGTATCCGGTTGGGTAAAATCTTTCGCATACGCTCCCACAGCCGTCTCCCGGGCCTTCGCGATCTTATCGGCCAGCAACTTGCCGGAAGGAAGGTCCCTGATAGCAGGCGCCAGGTCCCGATACAGCGAATCCGTTACCTCCGGTTCCATAATCCCCTCGGTATATTGCAGCAACACATACAGCCCTACAGGTGAAGAAGCATAGGTCTTTACCAACCCTTTCAATACCTTTTCATGAAGCTCATCATTAAGAGCTTCCACACTATCCTCCATACTCTTCGCAGACAGGGAATCTTTTGTTTTGTTATACTCTATACCCCGAAGATAGAAGGCTTTTATTTTGTCCTGGTAGGGCTGTATCGTCTTTACGTACTGCAGATAATCATGCTGCACCGGGGAGCCCGTCACCATTGAATTGGCCAAAGAATCATACGCCACCAGGTGCATGGTAGCCGCCTCCAGGAAAATAGTATAACTATTACGGGGATGATACTCCTCCCGCCAGGATTTCTCGCCCTGGACGGCTACATATAATTGTGCAAGGACCGGTTCTTTTAAAGGGCCTGCAAAATTAAATTCGCCATTTTCCACCTGGCAGCTATCCAAGTGGTTCATTCCCATATCTCGGTCATAAAAGGAGAGATACACTTTCCGGGCAGCGGGGATACTGTGCACATCTCCCCTGAGATAAAATACATTGCCCGGAGCGTGTAGAGGATCCGGCGCCTGCTGCGCCCAAAGAGGCTGAACAGACAGCAGCATCAAAAAAGAAAGTATGAAATGATACATGAAGTATTTTTTAGTAGCCTGAATTTTGCACCAGGTTGGGATTGTTCTTTATTTCCGTCAACGGAATAGGATACAAGGCGGCATCGGAAGTCCAGCCGGTCTTGGCAGCTCCCAATACGGCGCCGGCGCGATTGGTGCGTTTCAGGTTGAGCCAGCGGTCGGCCCATTCAAAGCAGAGCTCTACCCTTCTCTCCTGTTCTATCGCCGATAAGATAGCATCCGAAGACAAGGAACCGGACAATGCATTCAGCCCCGCCCTTTGCCGGATGGCATTGATATCTGCGATGGCGGCCGTCAGCTGTCCCTGCTTAGCCAATGCTTCCGCCCGTATCAGGTACTGTTCGGCCAACCGCAGCACCATCAGGTACTCGCTATTGCTGCCGTTCGGCCCATTCTGCTTGTACTTGGTGGAGTAGTAATAGAAATTGCCGTCATACGCAGAGGTTTCCGATGCCACCCAGGAGCTTTTCCGCAGATCGTTCGCCTCAAAAGCAGACACCAGCCCATAAGTCGAATCAGCCGTCATAGCATAATAAAGATAAGTGCCATAGGAAGGAAGCGAATTAACGCCCTCACCCGTATACCCCTGCTTCGTCCAGAACTGCAGGACTGCCTCATTGCTGGTAGACAGAAATATATTATCCAGGCTCTCCAGGTAATAGACCTGGTTATTGCCGATCACTTCCGAAGCCCTGGACGCAGCATCGACCCAATCCCCCCGGTACAGGTACACCCTGGCCAGCATCGCTTTGGCGGCCCATTTATTGACCCTCACGCGGCCATCCGTCGGATAGGCATCGCTGGTAAGACTGTCCGCAGCTGCCAGATCACTCAGGATCAACTGGTATACACTATCGACAGACGTTCGGGGAAGCAAGGAATTGACCGCATAATCCGCACCCGTCACCAGGGGTACTTTACCATAGAGATTCACCAGGTAGAAATAACAAAAAGCCCTGATAAACCGGGCCTCCCCGATAATCTGGTTCTTAGTGGCCGTGGAAACCCCACCGGAAGCAGTAACCCCTCCCAAAATGGAATTCGCGATGTAAATGATATTATAACTAGCGCCCCAGTAACTATTGGTCGTTGCACTGGCCGGAGTCAGCGCATAGCTGAACATGTCCCCGTAACTCTGGTAACCGACAAAGGACATTTCATCCGAAGAGAGCGTTGTTTGCAGCGGAATACCCGTTGTAAAGGTACTGGCCGCATTGATCTGCCCATATAAGCCTGCTATCGCAGCGTTCGCCGAGGCATCATTGGCAAATTGCTCGCTGGTCGTGCTCAGGTATGCCGGCTTCGCCTCCAACGCCTTCTTGCAGGAGGAACCTGACAGAAGGAAAATCGCACATAACAATAGCGGAGTATTGAATACAGGCCTGATAGCTCTGCGGGAAAACAGGATAGTTTTGCGGGCAAACAAGATAGCTCTGCAGGAAAACAGAATAGCTTTATAAGAAAAAGAAAGTTTCATGGTCGATACGATTTAGAAGGTTGATTTGATGCCGAATGTGATAGTCCTTAAAGTGGGAACGGCCATCCCCGTCTCCGGGTCATACCCGGGAAATTTGGTAATGGTGAACAGGTTATTACCCATGGCATAGAGGCGACACTGCTGCATACCGATCTTATTAACCCACTTCACGGGGAAATTATAGGCCAGCGACAGGCTCCCCAGCCGGATATAAGAAGCATTGTACAGGTTGGCGGTGGAATAGCTCACCGAGAACCAGTCCTGGTAGGCATTCCCGAATCCTTGCGAGAATGGGGGGAGTTTGGCATTGTCTCCCGGATTTTGCCACCGGCCAAGCACGGACTTGTCTTCGTTCTCCAGGGCCCCCGGCTCCCCGTAATCCCGGAAAAAGGCCTTATTTAATTTTCGGAATTGCAAAAACACATCCAGTTGCCAGCCCTTGTAGGTGAAGCTATTGTTGATCCCCCCATAGAACGTAGGGAGATTACTCGTCGGGACAGATACCGGGTAACCGTTCGCATCCAGGTTCTTAAATACCGCAGTTCCGGTAGCAGCGTCGATCTTGTCGAATGAATATCCCCAGAACAACGATAAAGGCTGGCCAATCGCGTACGTGTAATTATAGGAAGAGGAGGCCAGTCCCGGAAAGGCAATCAGTTTGTTCCGGGCGATGGTGAGATTCAGACTGGTCGTCCAGCTAAGACCGGGCCTCCTGATCTGGATCGTATTCAGCTCGAATTCGAACCCGCTGTTCTGAATAAGAGCCGGCAGATTCGCCGTGACCGAGGTGTAGCCGGCCTGCGAAGCCAACGGATAACTTACCAGCTGATTGCCGGACCGGTTGCGGTAATAGTCGACGGTTAACAGGATTCGGTCCTGCCAAAAACCCAGTTCCACAGCCCCTTCCAGTTTCTTATTCGTTTCCCACCGGTAATTGGGATTATACAGATTGGTGGGATATTGTCCCGATGTCTGGTAGGTCTGCGTGGACGCCGCCCAATTGACGGAGTACTGATAGTCGGAGATCTGATCATTGCCGGTGATCCCATAGCTGCCACGCAGCTTCCCATAGCTGAGAAAAGAAAAATTATTCTTTAGCGCCGGCTCTTCCGAGAAGATCCACCCAGCCCCTACCGCTCCGAAATTTCCATATTGTTTGTTCGGGCCGAATCGGGAAGATCCATCCCTTCTCACCGTAATATTAAGGAGGTATTTATTTTTCCAGTCATAGCTCAGCCTGCTGAATCCCGAGAGGAACTTGTAACCGGCCTGGTTGTTGCCGGACGATGTAATAGTCCCGGCCGCCAGTATATTGTTCAGCTGGGCATCGTTCGTATAATTATTTCCGTTGAGCCAGGTGCTTTTCGAATTATTTCCCATATATGTCCCACCCAGCAAAACATGGAACCGGCTATTGCCCCGCTTGAGGGTATAGTCGGCTTGTGGTTCGATCACATAGGAATTATTACCGCTGTTGGCAAAGATCGAACTCCCCCCTACCACGCCAAAGATCAGGGGATTTTGAGAGACCGAGGGAGTCAACTGCACCTGGTTCATTGCCATATTATTATAACCCAAACTAACTTTAAGCTGCAGACCCGGTAACAGCTTATACTTCAACTGTAAATTACTGCTGAGGTTGGTGGTTTTATTTTCCGAGGTTATAAGGAGTGCAGCCAGCGGGTTATTCAGCCCATAAGGCAATCCCGTCCAATTCACAGACCCGTCCGTATTGTATAAAGGAAAATTGGGAGGAAGGGCATAGTAACTGAGAAGGTCGCCCGGCACCGCCTTGTTCTTGTCGGTGGCATAGCTTGCCGAAAACAAGACATTGAATTTATTATCCAATGAATTATGATCGATATTGAAACGGACAGTTCCCCTTTTTAATCCATAATCGCCCGGGTAGATCGTCGTTTCATTCCGGAAACCCGCTCCTATTAAAAATCGCGTGCGGGCATCTCCCCCGGAAAGGGTGGCTTCCGCATTATCGGTATGAGCCGTAGTGCCGAGAAATTTTCGCTGCCAGTCGGTATGGACTTTCTGATCCCAGACCAATAGGTCCGGAGCAGTGGACGAATCAGGAGTCACCCCGTCATTCTTAAAAGCTTCCCGGCGCATGGCGAGGTACTGGTCCGTATTGAGCATATCGATAAAATGGGGCACTTTGGCTATGCTGTGATAGACATCCACGTCAAAGGACGTTCTACCTGTTTTTCCCTTTTTAGTGGTGATGAGGATCACCCCGTTGGCCCCGCGCGCTCCATAAATAGCCGTGGCATCCGCGTCCTTGAGGATCTCTATGCTTTCGATAGAAGCCGGATCGATGCTCTTGAAAGGGCTCTCGCCGGAGAAATTGCTCGAAAAGCCCAGGTTAAGCGCAGTGCCATAGGCCGAAACGGCATTAATAGAGCTGCCGACGAAAGGCACCCCATCCACGATATATAAAGGCTGACTCCCGCTCAGCGAGTTGATCCCCCGGATCTGGATGGTTGGGCTGGTGCCGGGCAAACCGCTGTTATTGGTGATCAACAGACCGGGCGCCCTTCCCTGTATAGCCACCAACGGATCCGCAACAGCCTGTTTTTCTATGGTCTCCGCTTTGACGGTGGATACGGAGCCGGTATTGTAGCGTTTGCTGGTCATCCCGTATCCGATCACCACATTCTGATCGAGGGGATCTGTACTGGCAACAAGGGTGACAGAGAGGGAAGACATACCCGCCTGGACATTGACCACTACTTTCTGCGATTGATAGCCAATGCTTGAGACAAAGAGCGTATAGCTGCCAGGAGGTATTTTGGTAAACCCAAACTCTCCTTTCGAGTTCGTTTGGGTACCTTTTTTCAGGGCCTTAATCTCAACGGAAACACCTTCCAGGGGCCTGTTATGCTCCTCACGGATAATACCCGTAAAGTCAACCGGCGGAGGAGGAGGGGGCTCGGAAGAGGCAGGCAGGGCCGTTTGCCGCTGGGTAACGATGATCGCATGCTCGGAAATGGTAAAAGAAAAAGGCTGATCCTGGCTGCAAGCCTTCAGCACTTCATCCAGGGAAGCCTCTTTCACCCGGATCGTCACCGTCCTCGCCCCTTCCAGTGTCTTATCCGTATAGACAAACTGAAAGCCGCTCTGCTTCCAGATCTCCCGGAAAATCTTTTGAATGGGCGCATTTGTTTCCGAAAGGGTAATGCGCTGGGAATATCCTCTGGCGCTTACCTGGAGAAAGCCCAGGAGCAGGATAACAGCGGTCAATTTCATAATCCGTAACGTTTTGGTTTGGGCCTTCCCTGTTATGGTACACAGACAGGAAAGACTGCATAGAGCCTTAAAATTCATTAGCTTTGTGTTGTTTGGGTTATCTAATAAGCAGTTCACGAGATTGTTAAAATTGGATGGTCCCGAATACCGGCCGGGAGCATGCCACTGCTTCCGGTTTTTCTTTGGGTCATCCTTCTGATACAGGTTAGCGCATAATGGTTATTTTTTTATTTTCGATTTTAAAATGGATCCTGTTGGTGGCTTCCAGCATTTTCAGGACCTGTGAAATATTGTTATTCCGGCTGATAATGGCCGTAAACAGATCCTTTGGTAAAGGCCCTTCATAAGCGATCTCCACATTATACCAGCGACTCAGCTGGCGCATGATAGCCCCTATATTTTCCTGGTCAAAATTGAAGATGCCCTCTTTCCAGGCGATGGACTCCTCTATATCAGGAACTTTGACAATACGCATATCCGGCGTCGCCGGGGAAGGATCGCGAAGG
>DATMGS010000029.1:0-51434 GCA_035555335.1 Puia sp. | reverse complement strand
CTATTTTGACGAAAATCAAAAAAACTTTGCTCCCCCCCGCGCCGCTATAGGCATAGCTTCCCTGTTCCTGGCGAATCGTCCATTAATTCCATATAAAAATCCATTTCCTCCAGACATCCGCGGCGGCTTCCGGCCTTTCTCTATTTTAGCCGGTAAGCCCTCATCTCCCCCCCGTTGATGCCGAACAGCAGATACCCGTCCGTAGCGATCACGGACCGCACATCACCCCATAGATGCAGGCCACTCCGCTGCTGGTCGATATAGCTGAAATTTCCCTTCCCATCCCCTCGCAGCAACATCCCATAATTAGCATCCTCTTTTCCAAAGCGTAACCGTGCATGTATTATATTCCCGCATAACAACAAGTCCTGCTTTCCATCCTTATCATAGTCCAGCGCCGTAATCGTAAACACGGGAGCATATTGTGCTGCCTGCGGCAGCGCCTTTTCATGGAACCGTCCATCCGCCCCCCCGGCAAAATAACAGGTCCTCAGACAATTGGCCCGCAGCCTGCCCGCCCCCTCCAGCACAGCCGGAGGAAAGACATCGCCAAGCCGGGCGCCCGCATAACTCTTATAATCCGGGAAACGCTTGCTCATATTACCCACCTGCTGCAACAGCTCATCGCGGCTCATAAAAGGATAAGACTCCTCCCCATTGTAAAGACAGAGGACCGGATCGACCGTCCCGTTGCCATCGAAGTCCTTATAATACAATTCCGCCGGATGCCTGTCATCCGCCCGGCACTGACTATTCAATCCCAGGTTGCCAATCACCAGGTCCGCCTTCCCGTCCCCGTCGAAATCCCCGACCAGCAACTTATTCCACCAGCCGCTATACTCCTTGTCAAAATATGCCGACGTCTTATTTTCCAAATGCCCCTTGTTATTAATAAACACCGTTACCGGCATCCACTCCCCCACTACGATGAGATCCTTCTGCCCATCCCCGTTCAGGTCTACCCAGGCGGCATCCGTCACCATCCCTATCTTCGGAAGCCCGGGGGCCAGCAGCGCCGACTGATCGGTGAAATGCCCCTTGCCATCCCCTATCAGCAGATAGCTGGCAGGCGTCGAAGGATAAAGCCCCGGCACCACCCTGCCTCCGACAAACAGATCTGCAAAGCCATCCCCGTTGACATCGGCCACCCGCACGCACCCCTTGCTGCCCGGCATAGCCGGCAGCGCCCCGGCGCTCTTCGTAAAATGCCCCTTCCCATCGCCCAGGTATAACCGATCCTGCAATAGGGTATCTTCTGGTGTATAGTTATGATAGCCCCCGCTGGCGACATACAAATCGGCCAGCCCATCCCCATTGGCATCGAAGAAGACGGCATCGGCATCCTCCCGCAGACGGTCCGCTTCAAAGGCAGGCTCCGCTATCTTCCGGAAGCCGCCCCCTTTCTGCCGGAGATACAGACTCCCCGCCACCCCATTGCCGGAACCGGCATAGACATCCTCCAGCCCGTCTCCATTCACATCCCCCAGCGCCAGGCAGGGCCCGGAAAAAGACAGGGGACTCACCAGTTGCGGCTGCCTTTTGAAATCATTGAGCGTAGCGGCGGAATGATGAAAGTCGATCGGCGACCGCACTTCTTCCAATACAGGCGCCGGAACAACCCGCGGCCGGAAGGAATGAGTCCCCTTCTTCCCGGACAATTCCTTTTCGGACAAGACCAGCAGGCGGTCGGACGCTACGTCCGTCAGCACCTGCTCCCTGCCCCCCGGCCAGCTGATCCGCAGGGAATCGATCCCCGCATCCGCACCTAGCCCAAAATGAAGTATGGACGATACCCCGGACTGATAACCCTGCGCCGGCATCTGCTCCAGGTATTGCTGTTCCCCCTTACGGTACAACGTTAGTTTCGCCCCGATCCCCGCCGTATTGAGCCCCGCGCCCTCCAGCTTCACCTGCAAATAATGATGCCCGCCCTGCTGGCTGGCCCTGTTCTCATAGACAAAAGCAGGCTGGTTGATATTGTTGACCACCAGGTCGAGATCCCCGTCATTATCCAGGTCCGCCCAGGCGGCTCCATTACTGTTGGAAGGCAGACGGATCCCCCACCGGGCGCTCATATCGGTGAAATTAAGATCACCCTTCGCCCCCCAGGGCCCGCCCTTCGCCCGGCTGGAATCGGCCGTTCCGTCATTTCTAAAAAAATAGCTCGATACATTCGACGAAGGCATATGATCCACGATATCCAATACATCCTCCCGCTTCAGCCTCCCCTTGCTTTTGGTAAAAGCCTCCATATATTTGATAAAATCCATATTGGTATAATCCCGCACATACCCGTTCGTTATAAAAAGATCCTTTCGCCCGTCATTATCAAAATCGGCCCATAAAGGCGCCCAGCTCCAGTCCGTATTGGAGATGCCCGCCAGCTGCCCGACCTCGCTGAAAGTGCCGTTGCCATTGTTCAGCTGCAGCATATTGCGCATATACTGGTAATAGCCGCCGGACCGGAGATTCAGATCGAACTTTTCATAATTGTCCGGGGCAAATAATAGTTTTTGCCGGCGATTGTCCGCAGGCAGCATATCCAGCGTGAAGATATCCGGCAACCCGTCATTATTGATATCGGCCACATTATTGCCCATGGAGAATTGAGAGATATGCCCGACAGACTCCTTCAGCTTATTCACAAATCCCCCATGACGATCGTTGACATAATAATAATCAGGTACCGCATAATCGTTGGAAATATAAATATCCGGCCACCCATCCCCGTTGATATCGGCGATCGCCGCTCCCAGTCCATACGTAAGCGAAGAGCTGCTGATCCCCGCCGCCTGCGTCACCTCGTGAAAGTGCCCCTTGTCATTGCGGAAAAGCTTCACCCCGCAAAGGGGATCCGTTTTGGCAAGGATCGTGGCCGTACTCATTTCATTCAGCACCGGCAGCGAATTGGGATTATGGTTCAACAGTAGAAGGTCCAGGTCCCCATCCCGGTCATAATCGAAAAAATAAGCTTGCGTGGTATAGGAGGAATCCGCCAGCCCATACTCCGCCGCCTCATCCCGGAAATGCGGGACCCCCGCGCCATCATTGCCCTGGTTGATGAACAGCTGCTTGACCCGGTGTATACCCGCCACCTTCCCGGAATAACAAAGGAAGATATCCGGCTTGCCATCCCCGTTGACATCGGCAATGCTCACCCCCGTCTTCCAGGGCCCCGGCCTCCCGGCTACACCAGCCGTGCCGGTGATATCCTCGAACTGTAAATGCCCCTTATTCAGGTAGAGTTTGTTGTCCGTCATATTCCCCGAAAAATAAACATCCTCCAGCCCATCCCCATTCAGATCCCCCACCGCCACGCCCCCGCCATTATAGAAGTACTCATATACCAATACATTCGTATTGAGCCCCTCCGTCAGCGTATTGCTGAAATCGATATGCGTCCTCTCCGGCGACAACAGCGCGAACAAGGCCGTGGAATCCGGAACATAAGGGCTTCCGGCTGCTCCCGGCTCTTTGCCCGGGCCCGCTCCCTCGTCCGATGAGTCCGATGACCCCGACGCTTGATGCCGGCCGCAACTGCTTAAAATGAAAAAAATGCCTGCCACCAGGAGCAGGCATTTTAATGGTTGGTTTATCATGAATGAAATATCTTCTTATCAGTTTGTATACCCCGGGTTCTGGAGCAACTTATTATTCTTGTTCACCTCATCCCGGCTGATCGGCCTGAAATACATTTTGTCCAGCCAGGTCCGGTTCTCCAGCGAATTATCCTGCACAGTAGTATAGTTATAAATATAGAGGGTCTCATCATGCCGGTACGGTGCGGGAGCTACCGCGCCTGTCTTCAGGTCGCCGACCACATTGATGAAAATAAGCTTCCTTCCCAGGGTGGTGGGCGCGATCATCCACCGACGGGCATCATGGTAGCGATGCTCCTCATAAGCCAGCTCTACCCTCCGCTCATTGCGATAACGCTGGCGGAGCGCATCCCCTGTTTCCGTGGTCGCAGGCATGCCCGCGCGGAAACGGACCTGGTTAAGCCAGGTCTGAGCATCGGCGTCATCGCCCAATTCAATACAGGCTTCCACATAATTGAGCACAGCCTCCGTATACCGGAGGACGGGCCAGGGGATATATTGCCTTGTATTATTATCCACGATATTCGGGTCCGGATCGACGAATTTCCGCATGTAATATCCCGTCCAGCTGGCATTCCAGTTCTCGACCGGACTTTGACGGGTATCCAGACCGGCCAGCAGCGAGCCTCCGGGAGTCGTCTGGTATTGCCCGGTTTGTATCTGGTTGGCGGGATCGGGATTGGAGGTGATCTTGCTGCGTGGCTTCCAGCCGGCCCCATCGAAGAGGATCGTAGCATAAAGACGGGGATCCCTGTTCTTATAGGGAGCGGCCGACTCTGTTGTATTCGTCCAGTCGAACTTGGTGCCATCCATCATCTCGTAATCATCCACCAGTTGCTGGATAGGCGCATTGCCCGCCCAGTTATGATACCCGTTGGGCCCGTTGTCCAGTCCCACGGAAGTCCCATCCGTGCCGGGACCACCAGACACTAATTGGGAGGAGAAGTCCCGCTCGAATAATAATTCGATGGAAGCCGCCTTATCTATGCCGGGTGCATTGCTTCCTCCGCCCATGGCGATGGAAATATAATTGGTCTGGGCATCCGTGGATGATGCAGGAGCGCTAAGCCCCAGCTTATACCCGCCTCCACCTGCCTGTATGACTGCATAAGCGGCATCTTTGGCTGCCTGCCAACGCGCCGTCCTGTCCCCGCTGGTATAACCCAGCAGCTCCGGATTCGCAAAGGCGGAGATGACCGATGAATTGGCCTTCGCCGTAGGCATATCATGCAGATCACTGGCCGCATAGAGCAGGATACGGGATTTTAAAGCCAGGGCCGAGACCGCCGTAGCGCGCCCCTTGGCCAGGGTTTTCCCCGTCAGCAGGCTCACGGCGCTGTCGCAATCGGCCGTGATGAACTTGACGCAATCATCAAACGTATTGCGGGCGATCGTATAATCCTGATTCAGCCCATAAGAATGAGCGACCAGGGGCACCGCGCCGTAATAACGTACCAGCTGATGATAATAATAGGCCCGCAGAAAATGGGCTTCCCCCTGTAACCGGTGGACCAGTATCGTATCCGTAAAAGTCGCGATCCTGAGATTCTCAAGAGCTACATTCGTAGCCCGTATCTGGCTGTACATGCTGCCCCATTCATAAGTCCCGCTCACCCATCCCAGGTTGGAAGGACTCAGTGTCCCTTCATTGACGGTGTTGATACCCCGTCCCGGGTGAACGAAGACGGCCTCATCCGACAAAGAAGACAGCTGCTGTTCATCGAATCCCCCATTGCCAAGACCATTGTAAATATTGGTCACGAAAGCCTCGGAAAGACCTCCATCCGCCCAGGTGGCATTGGCGGAGATCTGGTTGAGAGGTTGTGTGTTCAGGAAGTCCTGCTTACAGCCCGCTAACAATGCAGCGCCTGTAATGATTATGCTTATATTTTTGAATAATCGATTCATAAAATTTCTTTTTAGAAGGTTACTCTTGCTCCCAGGTTAAGAATTCTTGACTGCGGATAATACTGCCCGCTTCCGGAAGTAGATTCCGGATCCCAGATCTTCATCTTATCCCAGGTAATAAGGTTAAGCCCGCTGGCATAGATCCTGAATGCACTGATACCGGCTCTTTTCAACATCGTAGGAGAAAGATTATAGCCCAGTTCCACATTCTTTAAACGCATGTAATCGCTATTGCGCAGGAAATAGGTGTTGTTGGACGCGCCGCCTCCCGTATAATACGTATTACCGCGGTTGGCAAGACGGGGATCCGTGCTGCTCGGATGATCGATCGTCCATTGATGATCGTAGGAATATTGCAGGTAATTACCGATATCGCCCGATTCCGTCCCGATATACAATAAACCTCCCGTCGCTCCCTGGAACAGTACCGACAGGTCCAGGCTTTTCCAGCCTACCCGGATATTGATGCCTCCTGTAAAAGTCGGGTCCTGCGTTTTGTTCAGACGTACCTGGTCATTTCCATCGATCTTCCCATCACCGTTGACATCCTTGAATTTCATATCCCCCGGCTTGAGAGAAGGTGTTACACCCGTATAATCGATGGTATTGTCGGCAATTTCCTTGGCATCCTTGAAGACACCTGCATACTGGTAAGCCAGGAAAGCCGCTCCGTTATTCGGACTTCCGCTGGCCCCGAAAGGATGCCCTGTCGCCTTCTGCCATTGGGGTGCGCCCGGCGCTTCATCGAAGAATAAGATCTTGTTCTTCGCATAGCCCCCATTCACGCTGATGGAATAGTTCCAGTCTCCCGTATGCCCCGTATATCCGAGGATAAACTCATATCCCTTATTCTCCGTTTTACCGATATTCTCCGGAGGCAGGATCGCGGCGATTCCCGCAGAGGCCGGCGTAGAGCCCGATGGCTGCCATAAGATATGCGTACGCTTGTTATAGAAATAGTCAAACTCAAAATTGATCTTTCCATCCAGCAATTGTCCTTCCAACCCTACATCCGAGTTATTGGCCACCTCCCAGGTGAAATTGGGATTCGGTACCACGGTCTCATACAAGGTCGTGGCAGATTGATTGTTGATCACATAACTTCCGAACCCATAGGTGCTCAGGTACTGATATTCAAATAAGGTCGGCGTTCCATTCTTCATATAATAGACCTGGTCATTCCCCATCTGTCCCCAGGACCCACGCAGTTTCAGGTAATTGACAAAGCTGACATTCTTTTTGAAGAACTCTTCCTCCGAAATCCGCCAGCCGGCCGATACGCTGGGGAAGAAACCAAACCGATGAGCCTGAGGGAACAGGTAAGATCCATCAACACGCCAGGTGAATTCCGCCAGGTATTTTTCCTTGTAGTTATAGGCAGCTCTTCCAAAATAGCTCAATTTGGCCCTTTCATAAGCCGACCCTCCTACATTCTGCTGAGGAGCCCCGCCGGCAAACAGCTGGTCAACCGCAGGGGAAATGAAATTGGTCCGGTAAGCATTGAAGTCATCCTCCTTATCCGTCTCTTTCGTCACGGCAGCCATGAGATTGATAGTATGAGGGCCGATCACCTTGTCATAATTAATAAAGCCCGACAACAGGATATTCAGATAATTGTAATTGGTCTCGGCCAGCTGGGGCGACGTAAAGGTAGACCGCATACTTTTGGTCAGCAGCGGCGTTTTCCCATCGGCCTCATAGGTGGCATGATCCCAGAAATACAGGTACCAGGGCGTCTGCCATACCTTCTCGATACGGTTCTCCTTATCGAGCGTAGCCGTTCCTGTCAGCTTCAGGCCCGGTACTCCCGGAACCAGCAGCTCCACTTTTCCGTTGACCTGGAAATAATCCCGCTTATCCTTGTCATACCCCGTCTGGTTGGTTGTGATGACAATGGGATTCTGACCGTTCTCGATATCGGGCCCCGGCAATCCGTTCGGCCAGACTTCCGGATCCGTAGGCCTTCCCCGCATCATCATCCGGAAGATAGAACCGGCTGATTGCGTGGGAAAGAAACGGAATTCCTCCCGGGCTGTGAGGTTGATGCCCGTATTGATCCATTTATTCACCTTCGCATCCAGGTTCAGACGCATATCGTATTGCTTGTATCCCGTAGCGGAATTTTTATAATAGCCATCCTGGTCCTGGTAACCCAGGCTGGCCAGGTAACGGATATTTTCCGATCCCCCATTGATCTGCAGCGTATGCTGCACCTGGGGAGACCAGGTCTTCAGAGTCGTCTTGAACCAATCCGTATTAGGATGTCCCCAGGGGTCCGAACCATCTGCATATTTCTTAATGTCTCCCGGCTGGAAAGGCGCGGTGACAGTGCCGCTGGAAGGAGATACATACGTACCTGTCTGATTGAAAGCATTTAGTGCGGCACCCCATTCCGATGGATCGGATACGTGGTCATAGATATACGTTGAATTATTGATCGCGGCATATTCTGTCGCCGTCGCCATCTTGGGGATACGGTCCGGCTGTGCCCAGCCATGATTAAACGTATAAGAAAGCTGAGGCTTGCCTATCTTCCCGTGTTTGGTCGTCACCAGGATTACCCCGTTCGCAGCCCGGGATCCATAGATAGCGGCAGAGGCGTCTTTCAGGACCGACATACTTTCGATGTCAGCCGGGTTAAGCCGCTCCAGGCCGCCGGCGATATCCGGCACCCCATCGACGACGATCAGGGCCGACGTATTGCCCAGGGTATTCGTCCCACGGATCCGGATCGTAGAACCGTCATAACCCGGCTCACCGCTGGACTGAACGGCATAGACTCCCGGTAAACGGCCTACCAGGGCATTCGAGAGATTTACCGTAGGCGTTTTTTCCAGCTCGGACCCTTTGACCGTAGACACAGCGCCGGTGACCGTCACCTTTTTCTGCGTACCATATCCCACGACCACGATATCCTTTAAAGAATTATCGCCGGACTTGAATTGTACATCCATCGAACTTTTGCCTTTGATGGGATATTCTTTACTGCCCAGCCCTACATAGCTGAAAACCAGTGTGGCATTGGCGCTCGTTACCTCCAGTGAATAACTTCCATCTTCCTTGGTCACCGTACCGTTATTAGTGCCTTTCTCCAGCACGCTGACCCCGCTCAAAGGCTCCCCCTTGTCATTGGTAACCTTCCCGCCTATTTTTATCGCCACGAAGACTTTGGGCTCATCGGCCGTGGTCTCCCGGGTAATAACGATCAGGCTTTCGCTCAATTTGTGATAGGACAGTCCTGTATTTTCCAGTATTTCCGCCAATACATCCTCTACCAGCGCATGCTTTACCTTGATACTGATACGCTGATCCTTCGGAAGGATCTCGTCCTTGTACACAAAACGGAAGAACCCCTGGTCCTCAATAGCCCTGAAAACCTTTTTTAATTGAGTTTTTTCCAACCTTAAATTGATATTACCCTGCCCATAACCATTGGCAAATGATTGTATGGAGAAGATAAAACCGAGTAAAACAGCAAGTTTCGTCATCAGCAGGCATTTGATGATTAGACGGCTCATATCTTGCGATATGCCGCATCCGGATTTTTTCATAACTTAGTTTTGTTATAATGATGATAATCTGCCCGGAACCGGGCAGCAGTTGTCTTTACACAGCGGAGGATGCTGCAATCATTCTCCGCTTTATTTTATGTAAGCGGACGTTTAAGTGAAGTTGGAGTTCATAAATGGCAATTTTGGTTAAACAATAAGCAATCAGAGTGTTATAGTAACTTCTTTTTTATTGATGGTATATCGGAAATTCCCCGTCATCCGCAAAGCCTCCATGACCTGCCTGAGACTCTCATCTTCGAAGACCCCGCTGTATTCCGTATGTCTCAGGCTTGCTTCCCGGATTATTATTTTCACATCATACCAGCGTTCGATCTTCAGCGCCACATCTTCCAGCGTTTCCTGGTCGAATGCCAGCTTGTTCTTTACCCAGAGGACCTCCGTAGCGATACTGTCTTTTTGCTGAAAATGAGCTTTGCCCAATACCATGACCGGTTCCGTTTTCTCCTTTGGCTCAGCCCGCGTAGCGCCTGTAACGACAAAATCCTTATCATTCTGCACCATCAGTTTCTCATTGGGCTGCAAGATGATCTTCTTGTCGGGATTATTATGGAGCATGACCTCGATAGAGCCGCGGATCAGCAAGGCCTCTGTGTTTTTTTCATTCCGGTAGGAACGGACATTCAGGCTGGTGCCAAGCACCTTCACATCGATCGAAGACGTATGTATGATAAAAGGATAATTCTTATCTTTTGCCACATCAAAATAAGCTTCCCCGCAAAGATGCACTTCCCGGTAAGGGCCCCGGAAACTTTCATCATAGGTGATCCGGCTATCTCCGTTCAGCCATACCTGTGTGCCATCCGGCAGCTGAACCTTTGATTTGGACCCCGGCTTCGTACTGACCGTATTTTGTGCGATGGCTTCCGCTTTCTTTTTAGGGAACACCGGATAGTAAAACAGGACAAAGGCCAGCAGCGATGCCGCTACCCCGACCGTAGTCCATGCCTTACGGGCCAGCCCGCTGGCCGGCCATAACCAGTGATAAAGAGGAACAGTCCCCGCCTTCCCGGTCTCTTCCGCATCGGACATGGGATCAGAAGCTCCCGCGGTTTCATATTGAAGCGCAGGCTCCGATAAATGATTGCTCAGTCTCTGCAGGTGCCGTTCAAGCCCATCCCTTCTCCGGGAAAAAGGAGCCGCAGCCGGCCTCTTCCACAGGTGATAGAGGGTCTCCAGCCGCAAGCCCATCTCAGGATGTTCCTGCAAATGAGCCTCCAATGCCGCCAGTTCCTCTTCTGAGGCCTCCCCGGAAAGCTTAAGACTCACCAGTAACCAAAATTGATCTTCCTGCATAATGATGTACTATACTGCAAAGACAAGATGATCATGCAATTTGTACCAAAGGGAAAAAAGTTTTTTAGAAATCTCAGGACTCCGAAAACTTGCCGGCCAGGAGAATGCCGGGCTGAAGATAAGCGGGCAGGGTCTCGCCGATCCTGCGGATAGCAATAGCCAGCTGATTGCGAACGGTCAGCGGCGATATGTCCAGGACGCCCGCCACCTCTTTATATTTCAACCCGTCTTCCTTCACCAGTTGAAAGATCAGCTTGCATTGTGGCGGAAGCTGTTGGATCACCCGGCGGATCTGGTTCACCAGATCTGCGGAAATGCACATTTCAGCAGGCCCGCCGATCTCGATCATCGCTTCAACATCGATTGTTTCCAGGCTGATGATCTTATGCTTATAATTCTTAGTGAGATAGTTGAGCGAGAAATTTTTGGCGATCGTATAAAGATATACCTGCAGGTTTTCAATTTCCATTAATTTGCCCCGGATCTGCCAAACCTTGATAAATACATCCGAGACGATTTCTTCTGCAATTTCATGGGACTTCACCAGGGAGTAGGAGAATCGGTGCAAGCCCTCCGACAGCAGCTCATAAAGCTGGTTGTATGCTTTCATATCTTCGTAGAAAGCAATCCGTTGTTGAATTTCCCATATGGCAGCATGTCGTCTCAAGTGGTCCTGTCGTTAGTGATATGCTATCAAAAATGTGTAGTGTTAAATGAAAGTTAAAGCCATTCTGTGGATTTTCAATATTTTTTAAGATGTTTTTTATATCCACAGATGTGTATTTCTGACAGGTATTGCACCCACAGGGCATTTGCGCCGATTTTATTTTTTTATCCTTTATTGTACAAACCAGTGAACTCAACCCCGAGTCCCGGTGTTTTGGGAAGGATTATCTTTCCATAATTAAAAGAGATCCCTGTAGCGAGATCTTCTTTCAGCAAGAGGGGCCCATCCATATCCACATAATCGAGCTCCGGTAATAAATGAGCGATGGCCGCACTGCCGACCGTACTTTCATTCATGCTGCCAACCATTACTTTCAACCCGCCGGACCTTGCCGCTGCGATCATCCTGCGTGCCGGAGTGATCCCGCTGCATTTGGTGAGCTTAATATTAACACCATGAAAAAACCCTTTACATTTTTCCACATCTTCTTCCTTTACACAGGACTCGTCGGCGATCAGTGGTAGAGCCGATTGTGCATATAATACCTTCATTCCTTCCCAGTTGTCTTTTGCCAACGGCTGCTCCACAAATTCCACCCCCAGCTCCTTCAGCACGGGGATTCTCTCCAGCGCCTCCTCCAATGTCCAGCCCGCATTGGCGTCCACCCGGAATATGGCATCCGTATGAGCGCGAAGCGCCCGCATGATCGTCAGGTCTTCGGGCGTACCCAGCTTGATCTTATAAACAGGCCAGGGCGTTTCCCTCATCTTGGCTACCATCTTGTCTACCGTATCGATACCGATCGTATAATCGGTCACCGGCCCCTGCGAAGGATCGAGCTTCCACATTTCGTACAGCGGCTTCTGCCTGAGCTTGCCGAACAGATCCCAGGCCGCGATGTCCAGGGCGCAGACCAAAAAGGAATTGGACGGCAGCAGATGATGCAGATAATGCCAGTACCGCTGCGGATCCGTAAAGGCGAACTTCTCTATGAAGGTCTTTTTCGCCTCCAGGTCCTCTATCATCTTCTCTACCGGTATATTATAATAACTAATGGCCGGTGCCTCCCCATAGCCTTTGAGCCCCCTGTATTCCAATTCGACGATCAGCGTAGGCTGATGCGTCTTGGTGCCCCTGGAAATAGTAAACGGATGTCTGAATTCGAGGTTATAAGCGTGATAAGTACAATTCATGGAGCCCAAAATTAGGGAATCGGAGGATTCGCCCGCTAATCTCCCCGAATTCCGCGATCGTTCCGGCTTATTGGGGTCTCTGGCCCCGCCAAGCTGCAGAAATTACGGTCGAACCAGGGACTTCTACTCATTATTTTGCAGAAATGAGAAGATTTTTCCCGTTCTGGGAAGGATAAGCGACCATTAACCCCCGCAGGTCATTTAGAATCAGATACTTGACTTTTGGCACTCCTTTTAGATATATGGTACCGTACCACAAACGCACCCTGTATGAAACTTATGCCCGCAGTTACCATCAAGACCTTCCTCGCAGCCACCGCTATTTTGCTCGTTTCCGGTCTTACCCGGGTATCGGCTCAGACCCAGGCTGCCAGCTCTGATGGCTTACCCGCTCTTCTCATGGGATTTTCCGGATTGGTTGAAGATAATAACATCGTTTTATCCTGGACCATGGAAAATGAAACGAACAGCAAATGGTTTGTTATCGAAAGATCTTCCAATGGCAATAGCTTTGATTCCGTCGGAGTAGTAGCCGGATTGAATAACATGCATGAATCAAACTATAGTTATACGGACCTGCGCTCGCTGAGCGGCTACAGTTATTATCGCCTCCGCCTGGTAAGCAGGGACGGCGGGATCAAATACTCAAAAATAGTCACCCTGAATAATGGCAGCTCCTCCGCTAAGATGCAGGTTTATCCCAACCCTGCCGGAGCCGTGGTGAATTATTCGCTCAACAGTACAGTCGCTGATCAGGTAACGGTAGAAGTGTTCAATCTGGCCGGTGTGGTCGTTATGAGCCACCAGCAGCAGTTATCGGTCGGTGTCAATCAACAATCTTTAGCCATCTCCACCTTAAAAAGCGGTAATTACTTCCTGAAAGTCATCAACAGGGATGGTAATAATCAATACGTGCAGCCTTTTGTCAAATTGATGTAATCAACCCCCTCCTTACAACAGCCCTCCCCTCCTTACATATTACAGAAAAGAGATAAACATTCCCTAAACGGGAATGTTTCCATTTTTAGAATGATATAAGATATTGATAATTAATGCATAATAACTTGGTACGGATTTTACAACAGATGGGTTGTAATCTGAAAATCCGTACCCGATGAAACCTATTTACATTGTTCTTACTACATTCTCCTCCTTCTGCCTCCTGTCCGTTTCTGCTCAAAGCTATTATCCCGGCGGGCTGGGCAACGGCAACCTGGTAATCTGGCTGAATGCCAACAAGAGCACTTCCATTACGCAGAATGGGGCCAACAAGGTCAGCCAATGGTCGGACCTCAGCGGGAATGGTTATAGTTTTGTTCAGGCCACCGCAGCCAACGCGCCGGTCTATGGCGCGACCACCGGCCCTAACAGCAGACCGGCCCTGACATTTGCTTCCACCAGCTCACAATACCTCAGCACGCCGACGCTGCCCGCCTCCATTTCCTATACAGGTGGGACCAGTTCCTTTTCCGTGGCAAGCTTCAGCGCTTCGCAGACCGCCCAGGGCTGGCAAAGGATCTATGATTTTGGTAATGGCCAGGCCAGCAATAATATCTTGTTTGGCAGGGACGGCAGCAGCGCTAATTTTGCCTATGAATCCTGGAATGGCGGTTCCGGCGATCAGACCTATACCAGCAACAACCCCATTGTCAATGGCAGCAATAATATCTACGAAGCCGTGCAACAGGCAGGGACCGTAGGAAGCACCTCCGCCGTATCCCATTATATGGGCGGCGCCACCATGACCAGCACCGGTGCAGCAGGATCCAGCATCACCTGGGTACCTACGGCCGTCAACAGGACCAGCAATTTTATAGGCCGCAGCAACTGGGCGGCAGACAACTATTTCTCCGGCACCATGTCCGAGATCCTGTTTTACAAGGCTTCCATGAATACTACCCAGCGCACGATCCTGGAAAATTATTTTTCAGCCGAATGGGGCCTGACAGTCAGTGTCTCTAAATTTACGCCTCCGACCACCACTACCTATGGGACCAACCTGGTGGGCATCGGTTATACCAATGCTGCGGACAGTTTTTTGACCGACGTGGCCGGTTCCACCGATGGACTTGGGTTCAGCAGTAGCTCCGGTGCAACAGGGTTTTTAAATGCAGCCGGTTATCTGATGGCCGCACATAATGGTCAGGCCAATACAATACTCAACAATACGACGGTAACCGGTATCAGCACTACCAGCGGCGCCATTGGCCGGTGGAATCGTTCCTGGGACCTCCAGAAGACCGGCGGCAATAGCACGGGCCTTGTTACTGTGAACTTTAACGCTAGTGATTATAACGGCACGGCGCCTACCGGCACCTACACCTATGGCCTCCTTTACAACGCTACCGATGGCAGCTTCGCCAGCGGCACCAATAAATTAGTTACCACGACCAGCACCTCCATCGCCGGTAATACGGTATCCTTTGTGGTCAATGCCACCAACCTTTCCAATGGTTATTATGCCCTGATCTGGAGTACCACCGGCGTATTGCCCATCGTACTCAGCAGCTTTGAAGCAACTAAGCAAACCGGTAATGGTCTGCTGGAATGGAACACCGCACAGGAGACCGGCAGCGCCCGCTTTGAAATACAACGGGGGACCGATGGCCTTCAATTTACAACGATCGGTACCGTAGCCGCAAAAGGCAACAGCCTTGTTCCCAGCCAATATAATTTTACAGACAAGAATCCGGTAGCCGGCATCAATTATTACCGGTTGAAAATGATCGACCTGGACGGCAATAGCACTTATTCTGCCATTAAATCAATCGATTTCGGAACGAATGCGCAGGTGACATTGACCAGTTACCCCAATCCGGTGACGGACGGGCTCCATATCACCGTTGCCAATGCCTCGGGAGAAATCGGCATCCTGATCACCAATAGCATGGGACAGGCGGTGCGTACCCTGAAAGCCGGTTCCGGTACTACCTTGGATATTCCTATGAATGATCTCGCAAAAGGGGTCTATGTCATAGTCGTCAGCACCGGCACAACGCGATTGGCGGAAAAGATTTTGAAGAATTAGCGGCTGCCCGTCCGGCCCGCATCACCTGCCGCTGCTAACGACATAACCCTTCAACTCCTCGTTGAAGGGTTCTTCTTTGAGCAACTCTTCCAATGTCAGATGCATCCGGTATCTCCAGTAATGATGAGGATTGGCCGGGATATTGATCCGCTCGTCATGAGGATTCTCCCTTCGGAACGTTTCGCTCATGCCCAGGATATCCTGCAGCTGGAAAATACTCCAGAGTGCGGACGAATGCAGGTGCTGCAATACAATGGCCTTATTGATCCAGGGTTCACAGAACAAAGGCGCTTCTCCCCATTGTTCCAGCACCTGGTTGAAAAAGCGCTGGATCATCTCCCTGTCCTCTTCCCACCAGCCCCTGATCGTGCTCATATCATGCGTGGATGGCGTGACGACAGATAGATAAGGCGCCTGTGCCGGATGAAAGAATTCCTGCTTGGGATCCTTAGGCATACGCTGGATCTCCAGGGAAAGGATCCCCAATTGCTTCATCACCTGCGGCACAGATCCCGGCACCATACCCAGGTCCTCGCCGCAGACCAGCATATTGGTAGCCCGCTTCAGCGCCGGCAACTTATACATCGCTTCCTTTTGCCAGAAGCCATCCTGCCGGTAAAAAAAGTAATTAACGTACAATTCCTTTAACCGCTGCTGTATATTCCATTCCAGGTAACGGAAAGACGAAGTATTTTCCACGGCGATCCGGAAATGGAACTGCTGACCGCCCGAGCCCTCGACCTCAAAAAGGATCACATTCGCGATCAGGGTATACAATCCTTCCCGGAGATTCTCCGTATCCGCACTTTTTTCCTTCCCGGAAAAATAAGACTCCACCTTACGCTGCGTATTGAATGATTCTTTCAGCGTGAAAAAACCATTCCCGGCCCAATCCAGGTAATCGGCCTTTACCCGCTCTCCCTCGTTTCCAAAGACCTCCCAGACAACAGCCTCATTGATATACGGCTTCGTATAGCGATCGTAATCGAACCAGATATTGCGCTCATTGAACTCCGACCGGTAAAACGGAATAGCCGGCGCGAACCTGCCCAGCACCCCTTGCACCGCGTCCATCGGAATGCTCCAGATGCGGAAGAATCCAAGAATATGATCGATCCGGAACGCATCGAAATAATCGCTCATCTGTTCAAAGCGCTGCTTCCACCACGCAAAGCCATCTTTAGCCATCTCCTCCCAATTGTACGTAGGGAATCCCCAGTTCTGACCCTTGACGGCGAAATCATCCGGGGGAGCCCCCGCTTGCTGATCCATATGGAACAACCGCGGAGCAACCCATGCATCGCAGCTATACCGGTAGATGCCGATCGGAATATCTCCCTTTAGGACAACCCCGTGCTCATGCGCATAATCCGCCGCTTCCCGCAGCTGAAGATGCAAATGATACTGTATAAAGTACTGCAGGCCGATAGACCCATACTGCTTGCTCCCCTTTTGAACATATTTGGCGATCTTGTCGGCATCATACTGACTATTCACCTTCCATTTGGTGAAATCAGGATGGCCGTTCTTATCCCGCAGGCTGCAGAAAGCCGCATAAGGCTCCAGCCAATGTTTGTTCTGTTCAAAAAAGGCCCTGTAGCCGGGATCACTTTCGAATTCTTCTTTTTGTACCTCGTATAATTCTTTAACCGCCAGTAATTTGATGCTCATTACCGCTTCATAATTCAGCTCTGGTAATTCATTTAAATCACTCTGCTTTTTACGCAGCGGCTTCAGCAGCCTCGCATATTTACGGCCGGCGCATTTTTCCAGGTTCAGATAAATGGGATGCAGCGCAAAGGCGGAGATAGCCGCGTAGGGATAAGAATCCATCCAATTGTGATTGGCGCTGGTATCATTCACCGGCAAGAGCTGCACCAGCTTCAGCCCACAGGACGAAGCCCAGTCGATCAGCAATTTCAGATCGGTGAACTCCCCCACCCCGAATGATTTTTTAGTACGCAGACTAAAGACAGGAATAGCTATCCCTGCTCCCCGCCAGGTAGCATTGGGCAGATGCGAAAACCCGTCATGGAGGATGTTGATCTTATTCTTATGAGCATCGCCATGCAGCACCCGGTTAGGTCCCTGCTCGAATTGCAACAGTTTCTTTTCCTTTTGATGATAGACACCATATTTGTATTCCACCGGGAATGACTCCTTCGGAATATTCAGCCGGGCAACCCACCAATTACCCTCCAGCGTCATTAAGACAGGCGCACTCGTATCCCAATCCTTCAAAGCCTTCCCGTTGCCGGATAAACAGAGGACCTCCTCTTTTTTCAGCAACGGCGCTTTCACCTTAAAGATATGACTGACAGCTCCCTTCGCTTTAGCCCCTTTGCCCGGAGGCCGGGCCAGCAATACCTGCCGGAAAGGAGCCGTAAAAAAAGCATTTTCAAATTCCCCGGCATAATTCCAGGTATCGATCGTCTGGATCTCTTCCACCCCTGCTCCCGGATCTTCCAGGATGCGGTCGTCCCCCCATTCCTCGGTGATCGTGCCATCTGCATTTTTCAATACATAATGATAGCGGAGAGGAGTCGTGAGCGACTCTTCCAGCAACAACGCCCCATGCCAGAACTCACTGCTCATATATTGCAGCGGCCAGGCTTTCCCGGGATCATCATGCCCCAAAGCCCCTATATTTCCTACGATAAATACCGACTGACCCGGATGGGTAAAAAAACGTAAATAGAATTCAACTTTCACAGTCATCATCTGGCAATTACAATTTTAAGCCTGGAATGGTCAATTTTTAATGTGTACTTTTTACATTATACGGCTAATTTATAACAAAATTTCCGTATATGTCAACTTGTCATCAAAGATAGTCCGATCGCTTTGGTCTATTGGCCCTTTTCCCTTATTTTCGCACAAATTTTTTCTACATGGAACAGCAAAAGAAATATACCGGACTATATTGGCTCCTGTTTTTCCTTTCCACAGCCGCCTTCATATGGTCTATTGAAGCAAAATTCGAATACATGACACTGATTTTACCCTTTGTTTGCACCTCTTTTGTGAAGGCGATGGATATCATGTAAATAATACCTTATTTCATTTTATATATAAATGCCACTTATCGCTAAGTGGCATTTGTTTTGCGACTGAAACTTCGCAAAAAAATAAGTTTCAGCCGCAAAACCATTAATTAATTGGGCTTCGCCCAGCGAGCCTTTGGCTCGCTTTGTTTTGTCGGGCTTCGCAAAATCCCGGCCCAAATATCTACCTATGTCACCCGCTCATTTGTTCTATGAAGAGAAGATCGCCGGCTATACGGATCGTATACAGATCCTTCAAAAGCGACTGACCCTGATTTCCCTGCTGAGATTGATCAGTTTTCTGGGACTGGCTATCACCGGCTACTGTCTTTTAAAAGGCTTCTCCTACCCCCTTTTATACGCCACCCTTATCTTTCTGATCGTTTTTATCGCCCTGGTCATCTTCAATCTCAGGCTAAAAGACCAGAAGGCCCTCTGCGAAAAATTGCTCTTTGTAAACAACAATGAATCCGGCATGCTGAAAGATCAGCTGAATGGCTTCCCCGATGGCGAAGCCTTTCTGAAAGCGGAAAGTTATCTCGATGATCTGGATATCTTCGGCCGCCGCTCCCTCTTTCATCTGTTGAACCGGACTACCAGCGTCCACGGCACCCAGCAGCTGGCTGACCTGCTCCGCAAACCCCTCCTGTCAAAAGACCGCATCGAAGAGCAGCAGCAGGCCCTGAAAGTCCTTACCCCCCAGGCCGATACCCGTCAGCTCATCACAGCCCATGGACTTCTTACCGGGGAAAGCGAAGGGAACCTATATGACCTGGCCGACTGGCTGAAGACGCCCAACCGCCTGAAGAACTGGGTGCGCATTGCCCGCTGGGCGATCGTTCTGTTCAATATATTCGCCCTCATCTTTTTGACCGTTACCGGCAATTACCGCCTCCTGCTTATAGGAGTGCTGGCAGGATGGATCCTCACCGGGCGTTTTTCCGACTATATGGCGCAGCAGCATGCCCTGCTCAGTAAAAAGAACGCCATCCTGGAGCAATACGCCCTGACCCTGCGACTCTTCAATACCATGGACAGCGGGAAAGCTCCTTTGCTGGAACAATTACAGGCACAGACTCTTGAAGCGAGCCGGGCCATTCGCAAACTGGCCAGGATCTCTTCCTATTTTGATCAGCAGCTCAACGCCGTAGTCAGCTTCCTGCTGAATAACCTGTTTACCTACAACCTGCATGGACTTTTCGAACTGGAAAAATGGAAAGCCCGGAACAGGACCACTTTCCCCGGATGGATCGAAGCCGTCGGAAGCATCGAATGCCTGAACTCCCTGGCATCCTTTGCCTTCAATAATTCCGAATACTGCTACCCGGTAGCTTTGTCATCAGGTTCTTTGCAATCTGCGCCCGCCCGGTCCACCGACGCATCGGCCCAATCTTCATCCAACGATTCGGCCGGCGCCCTTAGTATAACGGCCACGCAGCTCTCTCATCCATTGATCCCGGCAAAAGACAGGGTCCCCAATGACTTTACTATCGGGAATAAAGAACGGCTCATCCTGGTCACGGGCTCCAATATGTCCGGTAAAACGACTTTCCTGCGAACCACCGGCGTCAACCTCCTGCTGGCCCAATGCGGAGCCCCCGTCTGCGCAACGGCCTTTTCCTTTACGCCCATGCAGCTCCTCACGTCCCTGCGGGTCAGTGATTCCCTGCAGGAACACACTTCCTATTTCATGGCGGAATTGAAAAAACTGCAGCAGATCATCCACAGCCTTCAAAGCGGAGGGCCCGCCCTGGTGCTCATCGACGAGATCCTGCGGGGCACCAACTCGGAAGACAAGACCTATGGCTCCGAACAATTCATCCGCAAATTGCTCGGCTACGCCTGTCTCTCCCTTTTCGCCACCCACGATCTGTCCCTTGGCAAACTGGAAGAAGAGAAGCCCGGCCTGATCAGCAATTATTGTTTTGAGAGTATTATCGAAGACGATGAACTGCACTTCAACTACCTGTTACAAGGAGGCGTCGCCCGAAACCGTAACGCCTCCTTTCTGATGAAAAAAATGGAGATTATATAAAGCCCGCTCAAATTATTCAAGGCCCGCTCCACGCAGGCCCATAAAAAAAGAAGCCGTCTCAAATGAGGCGGCTTCTTTTTTAAGAATTAAAGAACCAACGTATATCAATAGTTGAACCCGGTAATAATGGTTGTTTTTCTCCGGCCACTACCTGAGCGCCGGCCGTTCTTGCGGATATTCCACATGTCCACAATGCCAAACGAACTTTTGTTCGCCTTGGGATACTCGATACCGGTTGCGACGGTTTCTTTTACTTCTGTTACTAATTGTCTAAGGATACGCGGTTCCATTTGTACAATAGATTGTACTGCATCACTTTTCATAATGTATCTGTTTTTGTTTAAAACTTGCTTAAGTCCTGAGCAATGATGGGATAGTACTTATACTGAAGATTGTCGACAAAAAACGTGTAAGAATAACTTATCCTGTTGCAAGCAATGTTGGACTGCTCAGGTGAATCGGGTGCAAAATTACTACTTTTTTTGGTATAAACAAGCATCTCTTGCTAAGAGTTTGTTAAGCAAGGCCTAATTTGCTAAAGAGCTTTTCCCGGTAAGTCTCCCCGATCGGCAGGTATTCCTTATGGATCACTACCCTTCCCCTTTCAATAAAATCAATGCATTCTCTATTGATAATGTATGACTTATGAATTCTGATGAATTGCATTCCGGGTAGGATCTCCTCCATATTCTTCATACTTTCCAGCGAGAGGATCTTGGCCGTTGCTGTATGAATGGCGATATAATCCCGCAGGGCCTCGATATAAAAAATGTCGGTCAGATTGACCTTTTGAATACGATACTCCGTCTTGATAAAGATATGATTGATGGCCGGGGCCGGCGAAGCCCCTGGCATCACCGACCATCTTTCCTTCACCTTTTGCACGGCGATCATGAATCTGTCCAGGGTGATGGGCTTCAGCAGGTAATCGACCACATCATGCTCATAACCTTCCAACGCATATTGCGTATAGGCCGTGGTAAGAATGACCTTACAACTTTTGCGGATGATCTTCATAAACTGCAGGCCTGTCAGCTCCGGCATCTGTATATCCAAAAAAAGCAGGTCCGCCTTTCCTTCCTGCACTGCCTGCAACGCTTCCAGGACATGTGTTGTGCTCAGCACGGTCTCCAGGCCCGGCGTTTTCCGGACATAATCGGTCAGCAGCGACACCGCCAGCGGCTCGTCGTCGACAATGATACATCGTATGGGAGAAGAACCAGTCATGGATTATCAAAAGGTTTATAGTTTATGGCAACCCTCCTTTATGGACCAATCTCAGGTTTCCACAAAGTTGAGCCGTCCTCCTTCATGGACCAGCTCTAAGTCAACGGTATATTGAAAAGTATCTTCTTCTATCCGCAAAGAATGCCTGCCGGGATAGAGCAGCAACAATCGCCGCCTTACATTCTCCAACCCGATCCCCCCACCCGCATCCCTTTGCTGCTTCCCCGCCGCTGCTTTTCGGTTGCGACAATGAAAAACTATTTTTTGGACGTCCCTGAATACCGTGATCGTCAGTCCCTGCTCCGTGCCGGAAAAATCGCCGTGTTTGAAGGCATTCTCCACAAAAGGGATGAGCAGCAGCGGCGGGATGAGGGCGTCTTCCACCTCCGCAGCAGCCTCGCGCATATCCCTGTGCTCCACCTGTATCGCAACTTTTATCGGATGGTCAAACCGGAGCTTTTGCAATTCGATATATTTCCGGATATAATCCAATTCCTTTTGCAGCGGCACTTTTTCCATCGTATCGTATAACATATATCGCAGCAGCTCCGACAACCCCGCGATAGCCGTCAATGCCTGTTCCGATCCCTGATAGACCAGCGAATAGATATTATTGAGATTATTGAAAAGGAAATGCGGATTGATCTGCGACCGGAGAAAAGACAACTCGGATTGCCGGTTCTGGATCTCCAGGTCTTTCTGCTGCAGCTCTTTATACCGGGAATAACGGATAAAATAAAAAACAGCTCCATAGACGGAGAAGATCAGTACATAGAAAATGGTATTTTCAAAATAGGTCTTCAACCGCCCACCCCGCCCCACCCACTCAATGGTTATCCAGTAACGCAGCAGGAATAGCGCCGGAAGACTAACCAGGATCACCAGCATACCAACCCCTGCTTTCCTGACCGGATACCACCGAAGGAGCGACAGATAGGGAATCAAGGTGAAGAGAAAATAAAAAGCGATATCCAGGATTCGCGCTCCCCACCCCCTGATTCCCCCGGGCCACCAGATGAATAGCGGATTGCCATGCACCAGGTTGGGCATATCATACCCCACCCGGATCAAATAATAAAAGGCTATGAAACTTCCCAGCAATAAGAATAGCCTTTTTCCCATCCTTCAAATTTACCATTTGCCCGCCTGATTTCAGCCGCCTTCTTCCCGAATAAGACGATTTGTCTGCCAACCCCCTTTTTTTATCTGCCAACAGGAACAGCCCCTTTCTCCCCCGTTCGCAGAGAGAGCCCCGGTGTTGGTAGATCCGGATCCGACGGCCCTCCCGCCTCCTGTAATTTGCCGGCAAACGACCAACTATGATCCGCATACGTCCAACGGCATTCTCAGCACCCCCATTCCGGCGTCGCCTGGTCCTGTTCTTATCGATCCTCCTGGCAGCCTCTGCGGCCATCTTCTACTTCCGGTCCCCCTTTTCCAATTCTTATTTCCGGCAGCCCCTGGATATTTCTCTGCAGCTGGCCGCCAATTTCGGCGAGCTCCGGGAAGACCATTTTCACATGGGACTCGATATCCGTACCATGGGCAGAGAAGACCTCCCCGTCTATGCCGCAGCCGACGGATATATCAGCCATGTGACGATCGGACAATATGGACTGGGCCATGCGCTCTTTGTCACCCATCCGAATGGCCGCACCACCGTATACGGTCATCTGAACCGGTTTTTCCCGGAACTCTCCGACGTCATTGAGCAACGGCAATATGCCGCGCAACGCTGGGAACTGGAACTCGATCTTCCTGCCGGCCGCTTCCCCATTCAGAAAGGACAGTTCATTGCCTATAGCGGCAACACCGGTTCTTCGCAGGCCCCTCACCTCCATTTCGAGATCCGCGATACCCGCACCGGCCGGAATATCAATCCCCTTTTGTCCGGCTTTACCATCCCTGACGAATTGCCTCCTGTTATCAAAGGACTCTACTGGTATGACAGACGGATCTCTACCTATGCTGGCAGAGCCCGGAAAATACCCCTCACTTCCAAAGAAGATGTTTACCGGACCAGCGATCCTGTCATAAAACTAAGCAGCCCCCTGGTGAGCCTGGGCATCTCCGCCACGGATAAAGCCTCCAACTCTCCTCATTTATCCGGCATTTTCCAGGCAGCGCTATGGCTCGACGACTCCCTTATCCATTCTTTCAGGCTCTCCGATCTCTCCTATACCGATACCCGCTATATCAATGCCTGTATCGATTATACCAAATGGATCCGGTCCGGCATCTACGTGCAACACCTCTCGGTCTTACCCGGAAATCACCTTTCCATCTATTCCTCCGCGGGAAAGGATGGTCTTATCCGGCTTAAAGACACCCTCGTCCACCTGGTTCATATCCGGGTCAGCGATGTCAATGACAATCATTCGGACCTGGAACTGAAAATACAATTGTCAGCCCCTGCCCTGCCCGGCTCTCGTCCAGCTCCGTCGGACGTCAACCCACTTGCTTCGATCCTGCTCCAAAGCCATAGCCAAAGCGCCATCCACCCGGCCGGTTTCATTCCCCGATCGGAGGGTATCCTGACCCCATACCCCGGCAACCCGCTCTCCCGAACCATCCGACTCCTCCTGCCTGGCCGTGACCACCAGGTGAATGGCCCCTCCGTACGCGCCCGTTTTAGTGCAACGGCATTCTATGACCAGGTTCCCTTCCTGTTATCCGAAGAGCCGAATACGGGAAACAACCGGGCGTCTGCGCTGGTGCATCTGCATGACCCTACCATACCGGTACATGACCGCTATTCCGTACAGCTGAGAACCACCCTGGCGCCCGGTGATCCGCTGCGAAACAGGACCGTCATGCAACTGGTCAGCGGCGATAGTCAGTCGATCGTAAAAGGAACCTGGCAGGGCGATTGGATGAGCGGATCCTTTTCCCGGCTGGGGGATCTGCAGCTCCTGATCGATACGATGGCGCCCCAGGTACAACCCTCCGGCTGGACGGACGGGCAGGTATTCCCGGCCAATGCCCCGGCATTGAATCTTATCTGTAAAGATGAAGGAGGAATGGTCGCTCGCTTCCGCGCGGAGCTGGACGGACATTGGATCCTGTTCGAACAAAAAGGGATTCAGTTCAGATATGATTTCGACGGACATTGTCCTGCCGGACGACACCGTCTACTGGTCAGCGTGACCGATGTGGCGGGTAATGAAACCCGGAAGACCTTTTCTTTTATAAAACAATAAGCCCGCGGCCGGCAATAGGCATAAATACGAAACCCCCGCAAATTTGCAGGGGCTTCGTACTATATTACCATTCAATATTTCTTACTTCACTTCTTCGAACTCGGCGTCGGTTACATTCTCTCCGCCGGCATTTGCCTGATGTCCGCCCCCGCCATTGTTGGCTCCGGAGCCGGCGCCATCTGCACCACCGGCTTGTTCGCCGCCAGCCTGCTGGGTAGCCTTGTACATTTCTTCAGAAGCTGCCGTCCAGGCTGTATTCATTTCTGCCACGGCGGCATCGATGGCTGTCACATCCTGAGATTTATGAGCTTCTTTCAGCTTATTCAGTGCAGCCTCGATCGGGGCTTTTTTCTCAGCCGGGATCTTATCGCCGTATTCCTTCAGCTGTTTTTCCGTCGTAAATACCAGGCTGTCGGCCTGATTGACCTTATCGATCTTTTCACGGGCGGCTTTATCAGTCGACTCGTTGGCCCTTGCCTCAGCTTTCATTTTCTCCACTTCATCCTTGCTCAGACCGCTTCCGGCTTCAATACGGATCTTCTGCTCTTTGCCGGTGCCCTTGTCTTTCGCGGTGACATGGAGGATACCATTCGCATCGATATCGAAGATCACTTCGATCTGGGGAACTCCCCGGGGAGCCGGAGGAATACCATCCAGGTTGAAAGTACCCAGGCTCTTGTTCTGATTGGCCAGAGGACGTTCGCCCTGTAAAACATGTATCTGTACTCCCGGCTGATTATCGCTGGCCGTAGAGAAGGATTCCGATTTCTTGGTAGGAATGGTCGTGTTGGATTCGATCAGGCGGGTCATAACACCACCCATCGTTTCGATACCCAGGGAAAGAGGCGTTACGTCCAGCAACAGCACATCTTTTACTTCCCCGGTCAATACGCCGCCCTGTATGGCCGCTCCAATGGCTACCACTTCATCCGGGTTCACCCCTTTATTGGGCTTCTTACCGAAGAATTTTTCGACGATCTCCTGCACCTTGGGAATACGTGTGCTACCCCCTACCAGGATAACTTCGTCAATCTTGGAGATATCCATGTTGGCATCTTTCAAAGCCTGCTCACAAGGCTTCAGACACCTTGTGAAGAGGTCGTCAGCCAGCTGTTCGAACCTGGCCCGGGTAAGTTTCTTTACCAGGTGCTTGGGAACGCCGTCTACCGCGGTGATATAAGGCAGATTGATCTCCGTCTCGCTGGAAGAAGACAATTCCACCTTTGCTTTTTCAGAGGCTTCTTTCAGCCTTTGCAGCGCCATCGGATCTTTCCGGAGGTCTACATTTTCTTCCTTCTTGAATTCGTCAGCCAGCCAGTCCATGATCACTTTATCAAAATCATCTCCTCCCAGGTGGGTATCCCCATTCGTGGACTTAACTTCGAATACGCCATCACCCAGTTCGAGGATGGAAATATCGAAAGTACCGCCACCGAGGTCGAATACTGCTATTTTTTCATCTTTTCCGGCTTTATCGAGACCATAAGCCAAAGCGGCAGCCGTAGGTTCGTTCACGATACGACGAACGGTCAGTCCGGCGATCTCACCGGCTTCCTTGGTAGCCTGGCGCTGCGCGTCATTGAAATAAGCCGGTACGGTGATAACCGCTTCCGTTACTTCCTGTCCCAGGTAATCTTCTGCGGTCTTCTTCATCTTCTGCAGGATCATGGCAGAGATTTCCTGGGGTGTATACAGACGCCCGTCGATATCGATACGCACGGTATTATTGTCACCCTTGGCGACTTTATAGCTCCAATGACTGATCTCATTGGTCACTTCGTCAAAACGACGGCCCATGAATCGTTTCACCGACATAATGGTGTTCACGGGGTTGGTGATAGCCTGGCGTTTGGCAGGATCACCTACTTTTCTTTCTCCATTCTTAAGGAAAGCTACCACAGAAGGGGTCGTCCTACGACCTTCGTCGTTGGCGATCACAACGGGTTCATTGCCTTCCAGTACGGCCACACAACTATTCGTGGTCCCAAGGTCAATTCCTATGATTTTTCCCATATAATTTGTTTGCTTTTAAGGTTAGTAGAATTTACTGGGAAGAGATTGACAATCATTGTGCCACCTGCCCCAAACGTGAAAAAATGGCAGTCAAAGCCGGCCAGTTCTGCCTAACCAAAGCCCGGCCGTCAGCGAACCACCCCTAAAACCGGCTTCAGCGACCGGTCCCGGAAGACATAATCCGCCACCTCGTCCACCCCCGGCACGACTGAATTAAAGGAAATACCCGTACCCGCCATTTTGACCATACAGATATCATTCTCCCCGTCCCCGACTGCCACGGAGTCTGCCAGGCTGATCCCAAAGCGGTGAAGGATATACTGGAACATATTTGATTTACAATGATCATGCTCGCATTGACTGAATTTATCCTTTAACAGCTGCGAAGGGATCTTCACCTCTCCTGTAGCAACACTTTTCTGGAACTCAAGTTCATTTCCCAGGGTAAAATCCAGCCCCAGGAGATTTTTGACATGATTGGCAATCGCATGATAACTGTCACTGATGATCCCGCACACATACCCCCTGACCTGCAACTCCCGGACCACCTGCACCGCATCCCCGATCAGCGGGATCGACTCCACCACATGGATCAGCTCCGCAAAAGTCCTGCCTTCCAGCAGCCTGGCTATCTTTTGCGTCTTGATATAATTGCTTTTAGGCTGCGAAAGAATGTCCTGCAGCTCCTTTTTAAAGCCGAATTTTTCAGCCGCCTCCTGTATGAAACTGCCCTGCAGCAATATATTATCCATGTCGAAAACGATCATTTTCTTAGGCTGCTTCACCAACCCCTGCAAGGCAAATTCTACTTGTTCCCGCATCTTCTGAGTCGAATCCTCCTCTTCCCGGCGCCCCCCGTCGAAAATATTGACCCGCTTGAAAATGGCGTTGGCTACCTGTTTGGCCATTCTTCCCAGCACATGCAGCGGCTGCCGGTCATTTTCCACCTCTCCGATACAGACCTCCTTGATCCGCGCACGTACCTGGTGCAGATCGATCAGCAGCCCGATATCTACCCCATAGTCATTCTCGAACTCCACTTTCTGAAAGATCGACTTCTTCCCGGCAATCATCCCGCTCATGGGTTGCCGGAATTGCAGCAGATGGGGAAAAAAGAACTCCAGCAGCGGTTTGGCCAGGATCTCCGTCACCCGGCCCGCCTGCCTTTCAAAATAAGATTTTACAAAATCCGCTTCGTCTTTGATCAGCGGCTCCGCCAGCTTCGCGACAATATCAGTATTGTAATCGGGAATATCGGCGTCCAGGAATACAAGGATGTCATTCTTTGCCATCATCATGCCTTCCCGCATGGAGTCACCCTTTCCCACATGCGTACTGGTGATGACCTTCACCCCCTCTTCTTTCCGGGCTTCCGCTACCGTATTATCCAGGGAAAGATCATCCACTACGATTATCTCGTCTACCATTTCATTCCGCTTGGCCTGCTGAATAACATTACGTATCGTCTTCTCTTCATTTAGCGCGGGAATGATGACTGTGATCATGGGCGTCCTTTATTTTTTAGGTGAGGTTACTGTTCCTGTCTGTAACATTCGGTCCATGGGTCTTGTTCACAATCCGTCGAGCCAGGTCAGGCTTACAATGTCGAGGGTCAGCCCCTAAAATTATGCCAATAAAATTTCCATAATAGTTTGAATAACAGTTATTAAATTTGAATTAATGTAAAGAATTAATGTAAAAGGGCCGATTTATGCCGATCACACCGGATGTATATAAGAAGATTGTCACCGCCAAGGTATATATGGATGAAAATTTCCATGAGACGATCGACCTCGACCTTCTTTCCCGGCAGGCCTGCCTCTCCCGCTATCATTTTCACCGGCTGTTTACCCGCATCTACCAAAAGACGCCCCATCAGTACCTTACCCAAAAAAGAGTCGAACAGGCCCGTCAATGGCTGGCAAACGATGAACTGACCGTGTCAGAAATCTGTAATAATGTCGGTTTTGAAAGCATCGGCTCCTTCAGTGTCCTGTTCAAGAAAGAGATCGGCTTCGCGCCCCGATATTACCGCGACCGGGCCCAGCTGAAAAAACAACAGGCTCAGCAACAACCCCGCTCCTTCATTCCTCACTGTTTTATTGACCATTTCCGCCACGATCCTCCGCCGGCGCCCTGAGAAGCGGGTTATCCACCCGAAAAGCAATTTTCGAGAAGCCCGGGCAGGCAGGATCACTTAGCTTTATTGCCTAAATCACTCATAGCATGATCACCAAACTCTCCCATGTCAGCCTCTTCGTCCTCGACCAGCAAAAAGCCTACGATTTCTATGTTACGACCCTGGGGTTCAAAGTCAACACCGATGCCACCATGGAAAACGGGTTCCGCTGGCTCACCGTCACAGCCCCCGACCAGCCCGATCTGGAGATCGCCCTGCTCTCCCCCTTACAGGAAAGCATGTACCCCGACCCCGAAACCAGGGCCGCTTTTAAAACACTATTGGAAAAAGGAGCGTTAGGCGCCGGCGTTCTGCACACACCTGATTGCCGGGCTAGCTATGAAGAGCTGAAAGCCAAAGGAGTCGTTTTCAAATCCGAACCCAAAGAACAATTCTACGGAGTAGAAGCCGTAGTGACAGACGGAGTAGGCAACTGGTTCAGTATGACCCAGCCAGCCGCCCGCTAGTCCACGGACTGATTCTGCTCAGCCTTGAAGGTGAAATTCTTTTGCGTCAGGTAACTGAAGGACACTACAATGATCGTGGCCAGCACCTTGGCCGCCGTGGGGAAAAAATGCCACTGCTCCACGAATAGCTTGATAAAGATCCAGTTCAGGAACAGACAGACCATCACCAGCATAAAATAGCGGAACAGCTGCACCCGCCCGTGCAGGGTAGACTGCGTAAAGACGATATTGCGCATCAGGAAAAACCCCGTGGGAAAACTAATGCAAAAGGAAATAAGTTGCGATGCAGACCAGGGCTTCAGACTCATAAAGCCCAGGTTCAGATCCTGCCGATGCAGGATGAAATTATAGGTGATGGAAAAAATCAAGATATCCAGCAGCGTGTTGCCGCCGCCGCAAGCCGCATAGCGGAAAGTCTGCAAAGGCATGACTTTCCTGAAAGGAGGATAGAAAAAATCGATAAAAGCGAGAATCCATTTCTTTGCCATTGGCGACCATAGTTGTAAGGGCAAAGATAATTATAAAAAATTTCCCGTAACGCTCAATTGCCATACAAACACAACGGGAACATACATATTTTGTCTGTTAATTCCGCTCACATGCATTATTTTTGCAGCCAATTTAGCGGAACATGGACATTATAGATCAGATCAGGACAGCGACCCGTCAGGTACTGCAGGACAGTTATCAATACAGCCTGGATGCCAAAGACCTCCAGGTGAACGAAACCAAACCCGAATTCGAGGGCGATTATACGGTGGTGTTGTTCTCCTTTGTCAAAGCCTTGAAAAAATCACCCGAAGGCCTGGGGAATGAACTGGGGCAGATCCTCCTCAGCAACTATCCCCACTTATTTGCCGGTTATAATGTCATCAAAGGCTTCCTTAACTTATCCGTAACAGAAACTTATTGGCTGCAGTTCCTGAAAAACCAGCACACCAATCCCCTCTTTGGTCAAAAAGAGAAGAACGGTCAGAAGGTCATGGTGGAATATTCCTCCCCCAATACCAATAAACCCCTCCACATGGGGCATCTTCGCAACAATTTCCTCGGCTGGAGCGTAGCCGAGATCTATAAGGCCAACGGGTACGATATCGTCAAAACCTGTATCGCCAATGACCGCGGCATCCACATCTGCAAAAGCATGATCGCCTGGCAGTTATTTGCCAATGGCGCCACCCCGGCCAGCACCGGCATCAAAGGCGACCATTTTGTCGGCGATTATTATGTCCTGTTCGGAACGGAATACAAACGGCAGGTGGATGAATTGATGCAGGGAGGCCTGTCGAAGGAAGAGGCCGAGAAAGAAGCCCCCATCATGAAAGGCGCCCAGCAAATGCTCCTCGATTGGGAAGCGGGCAAACCGGAAGTGATCGAACTCTGGAAGACGATGAATAGCTGGGTCTATGCCGGCTTCGACGTGACCTATAAGAGGATCGGCAGCGATTTTGACAAGATCTATTACGAGAGCAATACCTACCTGCTGGGCAAACAGCTGGTGGAAACAGGCTTGCAGAAAGGCGTCTTTTATAAAAAAGAGGACGGCAGTGTATGGATCGACCTGACCGCCGATGGCCTGGATGAAAAGATCGTACAACGCAAAGACGGCACCGCCGTATATATGACCCAGGACATAGGCCTGGCCGTTAATAAATACGATGAATTCAAGTGCGACCTCAGCCTCTATGTCGTAGGCGACGAGCAGAACTACCATTTCAAAGTACTGAAGCTGATCTGCCAGAAACTGGGCCTGCCCTCCGCCGACGGCATCTATCACCTAAGCTATGGCATGGTGGAATTGCCCTCCGGTCGTATGAAGACCCGGGAAGGTACCGTGGTGGACGCCGACGACCTGCTCGATGAGATGATCCTGGAAGCGGAGACGAAGACAAAAGAACAAGGGAAGACCGAAGGGTTTACCCCGGAAGAATTACAGGACCTCTACAACATCCTCGGCCTCGGTGGACTCAAATTCTTTTTGCTCCGGGTCGACCCCAAAAAAAGAATGGTATTCAATCCTTCGGAATCCATCGACCTGCACGGCTATACCGCTACATTCATACAATATTCCTACGCGCGTATCCGCTCCGTCTTTCGTAAAGAAGCCTCCGGTAAAGTAGTCGATCTGGCCGCGTTTTCCAATTCCTCTCCGGCCGTCCCTCTTCTCCCGCTGGAAAGGTCGTTAATTATCACATTGGAAAAATATGCTTCAGTTTTGGAACAGGCACGTATCGAGATGAGCCCCTCCGTGATCGCGGCCTATGCTTTCGAACTAGCTAAAGGATTCAATTCTTTTTTTAGTGAACATTCTATATTGAGCGCCGAATCACCCGATAAAAAGCAACTGCGCTTGCAAATATCGCAGCTGACTGCAACCGCCCTGCAATCGGCCATGCATCTGCTGGGTATCCGCATGCCGGAAAGAATGTAGCAGCGCCGGCGCCCGGTATTAGCCCACACTCGTCATTTCAGCACGATCGCCCCCAACGGCGGCAGATGCACGTTGATCTCATATTTATTCTCGGCTTCATCCACCAGGTGCAGACCTATCCCGGGATTGAACGTATCGCCCGTACCCCAGTATTTTTTATCATCACTGTTAAAGACCTCTTTCCACTCCGATTTGCCCGTCGCATAGATCTTCCAGTTCGTCCGGATTACCGGCGTCAGATTCAGGATCACCAGCAGATCGTCCGCCGGATCCTTCCCCTTGCGGCGATAGACGATCACACATTCATCCCGATGCCCCAGGTCCACCCACTCGAACCCATACTTGGAAAACTGGTTCTCATACAAAGCCGGTTCGCTTCTCAGCAACCGGTTCAGGTCCGCCACACAATCTTTCAGCCCGCGATGACTCTCATACTGCAGCAGCTCCCAGGGCAGCTCGCTCTTGTAATTCCATTCCGTCGTAGCCCCGAACTCATTGCCCATGAACAGCAGCTTGCCGCCCGGATGAGTGATCATATAGGTATATAAAGAACGCAGGTTCGCAAATTTCTGCCAGTCATCTCCCGGCATCTTATAGATCATAGGAGACTTGCCATGGACAACCTCATCATGACTCAACGGCAGCATGAAATTCTCATCAAAAAAATACATCATGCTGAACGAGAACTTATTCTGGTAGAACTTCCGGATGATCGGATCCACCTTAAAATAATCCAGCGTGTCATGCATCCATCCCATCATCCATTTCATGCCAAAACCCAACCCCCCGGCAAAAGTGGGCCGGCTGATTCCCGGCCAGTCCGTCGCCTCTTCGGCGATCGTCTGCACATCGGGAAAATCCCGGAAGATCGTCTCATTCAGGTCTTTGATAAAGGCAATGGCTTCCAGGTTGCCATCTCCCCCATATTCATTGGGCTCCCAGCCACCGGCCTGCCTCGAATAATTCAGCTTCAGCATCGAGCTGACGGCATCCACCCGGATCCCGTCGACATGGAACCGGTCCAGCCAGAACCGCGCATTACTGATCAAAAAGGATTTTACCTCTCCCCTTCTATAATTGAAGATATAGCTGTTCCAGTCCGGATGAAACCCCTTACGCATGTCCGCATACTCATATGTGTTGGCGCCATCGAACATATAAAGCCCATGCGCATCATACGGAAAATGGGAAGGCACCCAGTCCAGGATCACCCCGATCCCTTCCTGGTGGAAGGCTTCCACCAGCGCCATAAAGCCCTGCGGATCGCCAAAGCGTGACGTAGGAGCATAATACCCCGTCCCCTGATACCCCCAGCTCCCATCGAATGGATGCTCCATCACCGGCATCAGCTCCACATGCGTAAATCCCATCTCCTTTACATAAGGTACCAGCCTTTCCCGGATCTGATCGTACGTATTATAGCGCTCCTCATCGTTTTTGTCAGGCCGCATCCAGCTGGCTAAATGTACTTCATATACACTCCAGGGCGCCTCCAAAGAATTATGCTGCTTCCGCGTCTCCATCCAGCCCGCATCCTTCCAGGCATAATCCAGCTCCCAGGTGATAGAGGCCGTATGCGGACGCTTCTCCCAGAAATTGGCATAAGGGTCTCCCTTGTCCTGCACCTTTCCCTCATATCCCTTTATATAATATTTATACGCCTCCCCTTTGGGCAAATTGGGAATGAACCCCTCCCAGATCCCCGACCGGTCCAGCCGCACGAACAAGGGATGCGTCTGAGGGTCCCAGTTATTAAAATGACCGATTACGGAAATATAGGTCGCATTGGGCGCCCATACGGCAAAGTAATAGCCCGTCGTTCCCAGCACCGTGACCTGGTGCGAACCCAACAGATTATAAAGCCGGTAATGCGTACCGTTTTGAAAATTAGTAATATCCTCTTCTGTAAAAAGAGAGTAATTCCATACGGGTTTCGTCGAATCCACAAAGTGGATCTCTTCATATCGCTGCAGGGGAGATGGTTCCAATCTTTTTTATTTATGCGGTTTATGGAATTTCCTTTTTACTGACTCTCTTGATGATTGCAATCGGTCAACGCCGGAAGGGCTGTCTTTAACGTAAATTTAAGGCTTCGCCCTTGCATATCCCTGTTTTTAAAAATAATTTGTGCGCGCTAACCCATTGAGCTGTCAAACATCCTTATGCCTCGTCTCATAACCTTACTCCTGCTTGGTTTCATCCTATCCTATCCTGTTTTTGCCCAGTCGGTCCCTGCCAATCAGGGGACCGCAACCCCATCACTCCCTGCAAACAACGGGCCCTCCATCCTTATAAAGGGGAAAATAAAGGACACGCTCGAAAATAAAACGCTCTCCAACGCTTCCGTTCTGCTTCTTCGGCAAACCGATTCCATCCTCGTTCAATACACCCGCACCGACAAAGCCGGAAATTTCACCCTTTCCCATATACCCGCCGGACACTACCTGTTCCTGGTCACCTACCCTGCCTATGCGGACTATGCCGATTCGCTGATCATAAAAGATACCGCCGACATCAGCCTGCCCCCCATCGCCCTGATCCTGAAAAGCAAATTGCTGGAAGAAGTCGTGGTCAATGGCAGCAAAGGCGCCATTCATATTAAAGGCGATACCGTCGAGTTCCGGGCGGACAGCTTCCACACACAGGCTGGCGCCACCGTCGAAGACCTGCTGAAGAAACTGCCCGGTATCCAGGTGGACCGCAACGGTAAGATCACCGCCCAGGGAGAGAAAGTGCAGAAAGTACTGGTAGACGGAGAAGAATTCTTCGGGGATGATCCTACCCTCGTTACACAGAACCTTCGCGCCGATATGGTGGATAAAGTACAGGTCTTCGATAAGAAGAGCGATCAGGCCGCTTTCACCGGCATTGACGATGGCCAACGATCAAAGACCATCAACCTGAAACTCAAAAACTCCAAAAAGAACGGCTATTTTGGTAAAGTCACCGCCGGCGCCGGCACTGACGGGTATTATGACGAACAGGTCATGCTGAATCTGTTTAAGAATAAAAAGAAACTGGCCCTCTATGGCATCCTCTCCAATACCGGCAAGACCGGCCTCAACTGGCAGGAAAGAGATAAATACGGCCAGAGCTTCTCCGGTATGGCGGATTATGACGAAAACACCGGTAACTATAGCGTCAACGTGCCCGATAACGACCTGGAGACCTGGGACGGAAGATACGGCGGACAGGGCTTCCCCACCGTAAAGACCGCAGGCCTTCATTACAATGACAAATGGGACGACGACCGGCAATCCCTGAATGGAAACTATAAGGTCATGCAACTGGGCGTAAATGGCAGCAGCAGCACCAGCTCCCAATTCATCCTTCCCGACACACTGTACTACAACAAGGAAAGGCAGACCTTTCACAACCAGATCCTGCGGCACAGCATCGACGGAAGCTACGAAGTCAAATTCGATTCCACCTCCTCCGTGAAGATCATGGCCGACGGAGGCACCGACCATAAGACCACCGGCAGCAGCTATAGTTCCCAGGCCCTCGCATCCGATAGCAGCCTGGTCAATCAGAATACCCGCACCGTATCCAGCCTCAGCGACAATCGTATCGTGAACAGCAATATCATGTGGCGGAAGAAACTACCCAAAAAGGGCAGGACCCTCTCTGTCAATATCCGGGAGAACTATGCACAAAATACCTCTTTGGGCTTCCTGAACTCCGCTACCAGCTTTTACAGCGCAGGCGTCTTCTCCCACGACTCCCTGATCGATCAATCCAAAAGTTATCATACGCAAAATACCCTGCTGGATTCGAAGATCACTTATACCGAGCCCCTGTCAAAGACCTCCTTTCTCAGCGCGAATTATGGCCTGTCCGTCAACAACAGTTCCTCGGACCGAAGCTCTTTTAATAAATCCAGTGATGGCAAATACACGGCGCTGGACTCCCTGTACAGTAATAACTATCAGTTTAATATATTTACCCAGCAGGGCGGACTGTCTTACATGCTGGTCAAAAAGAAGCTGCGTTTCAGCGCAGGCACCAACCTGGGCTTTACCAGCTTCCACCAGCGGGATCTGCTGGCCGATACCACCGGGCAAAGAAAATTTACCAATTGGTATCCCCAGGCATCCTTTTCCTATTCCTTTACCAATCAACGGAGGATGAATCTCCAGTATAGCGGTTATACCAATCAACCGACCGTCCAGCAGCTCCAGCCCATCCGCACCAATGAAGATCCGCTGAATATCACGATCGGTAATCCCGGCCTGAAACCCCAGTTTGGCAACCAGGTCCGGCTCTCCTTCTTCGACTATAAAGTATTGACGGATCGCAGCATCTGGGCCAATATATCCTATGGTTTTACGCAAAATGCCATCAGCAGCAGGGTCGACGTGGGCTCCTCCGGCCAAAGGGTCACTCAGTCCATCAACGTCAATGGCAACCATAATTTCAACGCCAATATCTATTATGATTTTAAATGGAGAGCCCCCGACCTGCATATCGGATTCTTTACCGAGCTCAATCAAAGCCGGAATGTCAGCGTAGTGAACGACCTGCTGAACAAGACCAATAGCGGCAATTATCAATTCGGCTTTAACATCTATAAAACAAAAGAAAAAAAATACGAGATCAATGTGCATGCCGCGGCTACTTATACACAGAGCAACTCTTCGATCAATACCGGTATCTGCACCGATTACTGGTCGTATAATTTTGGCCCGGCCATGGATGTTTTTCTACCCCTTAAATTTCAGGTCCATACCGACTTCGATATCTCTTTGCGCCAAAAGACCCCCGTCTTTACAACCAATAACAACGTGGTCATCCTGAACGCCTGGATCGGCAAAAAATTCCTGAAAAATGACGCCCTGCTTATCAAAGCCGCCGGCAATGACCTCCTCAACCAGAATATCGGCTTCAATCGCACCGTCAATAGTAACTTTATAAGCGAGAATACTTATAGCACCATCAAAAGATATTTTATGTTCTCAATAGTCTGGAACTTTACCAAAGCGGGCACCCCCGCTCCGACAAATGGAAATTGATCACCTTAAAAACATCCTATGCACCTGTGTCGCTCCCTGTCCGCCCTCCTCCTGCTCTCCGTTATCCTGCACCGGCAGGCCTCGGCGCAGAACACCATCTTCCTCTCGGAAGGGAAAATAGAATTTGAAAAAAAGATCAACCTCTACGCCCGTATGGATGAGGATAATTCCTGGTCGGAACTGGAGAAAAAAGCCATGCCCCAGTTCAAGACCACTTACTTCGACCTGCTCTTTACCCGCAATAAGAGCCTTTACAAACCCGGACGGGAAAATACCGACAACAATAAGATCTGGGAACAACCCGCGGAAGAGAACGTCGTGTATTCCGACCTCGATAACGGCCGCAGCGTCAGTCAGAAAAAAATATTCGAACAGCTCTTCCTCGTACAGGACAGCCTCCGCAGGATCAAATGGAAAATAACGGACGAGACCCGTGTCATCGCAGGGTTCAACTGCCGCCGGGCCAATGCCATTATCATGGACTCTATTTATGTGGTAGCCTTCTACACAGACGAAATCCTCACGCCGGGAGGTCCGGAATCCTTTACCGGCCTGCCGGGAATGATCCTCGGGGTCAGCCTGCCCCACCAGCACCTTACCTGGTTTGCCATCAAAGTACAGGCCGTCAAAGTAGCGGATACGGAGATCACCGCACCCCAGAAAGGAAAGAAAGTAACGAACCCCGTGCTCAAACAGACGCTGCAGGAGAGCCTCAAACAATGGGGCAAAGAAGGACGCTATTATATTCAGTCCGCGCTGTTGTAAGGACGATCATTCGCTTCTTCGTCATCGGGACGAGTCTGCCGTCGTCATCCCGGTCTCCGGCTTACTGCTGCAGCTCCAGCACCCACATATCCATCGGAGGGATCTCTGTTTTCCCGGCCGGCATCTGCTTCCCCGTCAGCACATCCACCGCCCTGGTGAATCCTGCCGTTCGTTCGGCATAATGGCTGAGATCGACCGTCGCCGCATTGCTTCCGGTATTCATTATACACATAATCGTCTGCTTCACATCATAGCGGAAATAGACATATAGCCCATCCTTCGGTACATATTGCATCAACCGCCCTGTCTTAAGCGCGGAAGAATGCTGCCGGAAAAGCCCCAGCGTCCTGACCATCTGCTGCACCGACGCCTCGTCGGCAGTAAGCCCCTGTCCGGTGAATGCGTTTTTGGCATCCCCGCTCCATCCGCCGGGGAAATCCAGCCGTACCCAGCCATCCGGATTAGCAACGCCCTTCATGATGATCTCCGTTCCATAATACAGCTGGGGAATGCCCCGGGCAGTCAGCAGCCACTTGATGCCGATTTTTTGTTTGACCACATCCTCTCCTACCTGTGAGAAGAAACGGCTCATATCGTGATTGTCCAGAAAGATCACATTCCGGGTCGGGTCCTTGTACAGAAAATCGTTGCTCAGCGTCGTATACAACATATTCAACCCATCCAACCCTCCGGGCTTGTCCGTAAGGGCCGGCACGATGCCCGCAAAATTGCACTGGAAGTCTACGACGCCGGGCAGATTACTTTTAAAGGGCGTCTGAATATTGTTATCCGCAAAATAAGCCTGGTTCGCCGTCCCATGTACCCAGGTTTCCCCGAACATCGTCATGCGCGGATATTCATCTGTCAGCGCTTTGTTGCAGCGATTCATAAAATCCAGGTCGCAATAAATATACGTATCGATCCGCCAGCCATCCACCCCGAAAGTCTCCACACACCAGATCGCATGCTGGATGAGAAAATTCGCGACATCCGGATTACGCTGGTTCAGATCGGGCATCTGGGTGGTAAACCAGCCGTCCGAAACGATCTTCTTATCCTGCGCGCTGGCATAAGGATCCAGCAGCGGCTGATCCTTATAGCTCGTTTGTGTGAAGACCGGCCATTGATGCAGCCAGTCTTTGGAAGGGAGGTCCAACACGAGAAAATGATAGGAGCCTACATGATTATACACCGCATCCTGGATTAGTTTCATGCCCCTCCGGTGTAGCTCGTCGCTTAATTTTTTATATAACGGCGCTCCACCCAGCCGCGGCTCGATGGTGTAATGATCCGTAAACGCATACCCATGCTCGGTACGATCCGGCATGTCGTTTTCCAGCACCGGCGTCATCCACAACGTGGTCACCCCCAATCCCTGTAAATAATCCAGGTGATTGATGACCCCCTGCAGATCGCCCCCATGCCGCAAAAAGATCGAATCCCGGTTCAATGACTGATCCCGCATGCCCGCAACCCGGTCATTACCCGGATCGCCGTTGCTGAAGCGGTCAGGCATCAGGAAATAAATAAAATCGGAAGAGGTAACCCCCTGCGCAAACGCCGTTCCCTTACCAGGCCTGCGCGCTTCTAATGGATAAGCGATCACCGTAGACGGACGCCCGTCCTTGTATGCCAACCGGATCTTTAGCAGCCCAGGCTTTGCCGAAGGCGAAATATGCAGGTCGAGGAACAGGTAATTGGGATTGTCAGCCGGCCGCACTTTCATGAGCTGCACCCCCGGATACAACAATTGCACGGCAGGCGCTTTTCCGACAGCAGTCCCATGGATCATCAGCCGCAGATCAGGATTCTTCATGCCCACCCACCAGTTGGTGGGATAGACGTTGACCTTGCCCGTGTCAGGCTGCGCCACCGTGCCTTGCATGGTCCCACCCTGCGCTTCCCCATCTCGGGAAAGCAGCATCAGTAAGCCAATAATAAAAAGTTTATTTTTCATGATTCTCTTTCATCGATCAGCCAATAACAGATCACCGCCGCCAGGAACATCAATCCTCCGCCGATCTGCACGGCCAGCAAACGGTCATTGTGCAGCAGGTGTTTCATCACCCATCCAAAACCCAGCGAAGCGATGATCTCCGGCAATACGATAAAGAAATTAAAGATTCCCATGTAAACGCCTATCTTATTCTCAGGCAGCACACCGCTCAGCATCGCATAAGGCATGGACAGGATACTGGCCCAGGCAATCCCCACCCCGGTCATACACCCGTACAGCATGTATTTGTTGGAAACAAAGGCTACGCTGAACAGCCCGATGGCGCCGCATAGCAGGCAAAGAGAATGCGTTGTCTTTCTACCCAGTTTTCCGGCAATAGAAGGGAGCATGAACGCAAAGACAAAAGTGACCACACTATAATAAGATAAGGTAAGGCCGGCAAAGCTCACCCCTTCACTGTATAATGCCTCCGTTTCACTGGTAGCGCCAAATATATTTCTCGCCACAGCAGTGCTGTAATAGAACCACATCAGGAAAAGCCCCGGCCAGGTAAAAAACTGCACAAGCGCCAGCGTCTTCATCCGTTTGGGCATCGTAGCAATCGACCCCAGGATCTCCCGGGCTCCTGCTCCGAATCCTTTCCGCGATTCATTGACCTTATCTTCCAAAGCAATGTCGGCGGGCGGATACTCCTTCGAAGTGAATACCGTATATAATACCGCCGCTAAAAAGAAGAAAGCGCCGATATAGAACGACCATTTCACATTATCCGGAATCGTCCCGCTGGCTGCCGTATTTTTAAAATGCAGCCAATTGGTCATCATCCAGGGCAGCGCCGAAGCGATACTCCCCCCCAGGCCGACCATCAGGCTTTGCATGACAAATCCCTGCGTACGCTGTTTTTCGGATAGCTTATCGGCAACAAATGCCCGGAAAGGCTCCATCGCTACATTGCCGAATACATCCAGCACCCACAATAGCCCCGCCGCCATCCACAAAGCGCTGCTATGCGGCATAAAGACCAGCGCGATCGTACTGACCACAGCCCCCGCAAAGAAATAAGGCCTTCTTCTTCCCCAGCGCGGATGCCAGGTATGATCGCTCATATAACCGATGACAGGCTGGACCAGCAACCCGGTCAGCGGAGCGGCCAGGAATAACAACGGGATCGTATCCGCATTGGCATGGAGGTATTCATAAATGGGACCCATATTGGCCCTTTGCAGATCCCAGCCGAACTGGATCCCGAAGAACCCTACGCTCATATTGAGGATCTGTACAAAGCTCAGCGTGGGCTTTTCCGGGGAGAGAGAGGACATAAGCAATCGTTTAGTTCAACTAAATGACGAATCCATTCGGCAGCACAGCGCCCTTCTTAATCACGACTACCCCCTCTTTGACATTATACAGGGAATGATCCGTATTTTCCAGGTGGTGCCCCCCGTTGATCCGCACATCGTCGCCGATCCGGCAGTTCTTATCTACGATGGCATTGCGGATATAGCAGCGGTGACCGATCCCCACCGTAGGCAGCCCATGCGAGCGCGCCTGCTCTATCTCCTCGATCGTCTCATAGAAATCCACCCCCATCAGGTAGCTGCTCACGATCGTCGTACCGGTCCCGATGCGCGTACGGATCCCGATGATGCTGTTCTCGATCCGGCTGGCATTGATGATACAACCCTCCGCAATGATCGTCTTCTCCAGCGTAGTTCCGCTGATCTTTGCCGGCGGCAGCATACGGGCGCGGGTATAAATAGCCTTCTCGTTATCGAATAAGTTAAAATCCGGAATATCCTTGGTCAGACCCAGGTTGGCCTCGAAGAAAGAAGGAATGTTCCCGATATCCGTCCAGTAGCCATCATATTGATAGCTGGCCACCTTATATTTCTCCAGCGATTGGGGAATAATTTCCTTACCGAAATCGGTGGATTCCACATATTCATTCTGCAGGAGCTCGGAGAGGAGCTGCCGGTTAAAAATATAGATCCCCATCGAAGCCAGATAATGCCGACCCTGCGCCTGCATGGCATGCCCCGTATCGCTGATCCAGGGAGGCAACATATCCTTCTTAGGCTTCTCGGTAAAAGAAGTGATATAACCATTCTCATCCATTTTCATGATCCCGAAGTCGGAAGCCTCCTTATCATTCACCGGGATGGTGGCAATGGAGATATCGGCCCCCATTTTTTTATGATTGTCGAGCATCTCCATGAAATCCATCTGGTATAACTGATCACCCGAAAGGATCAGTACATATTCACTGTCAAAAGGCCCCAGGTGACGCAGACATTGTCTTACCGCATCGGCCGTGCCCTGATACCAGGTGGGATTATCCGGCGTCTGCTCCGCCGCAAGGATATCGACAAAAGCCGAGCTAAAAGCGCTGAAATGATAGGTGTTTTTAATGTGCCGGTTTAGAGAAGCCGAATTGAACTGCGTCAGTACGAACATCCGGGTTATACCTGAATTAAGACAGTTGGAAATGGGAATATCAACCAACCGGTATTTTCCGGCAATGGGAACGGCTGGCTTCGAACGGCTGGCTGTAAGGGGATACAATCTTGTACCGGCGCCTCCTCCTAATATCACTGATAAAATCTCTTTTGACATATACGGGCAAGTTTATAGTTTGAACGATGTTGTTTACTCCTTTTCTATCGGTCTTTACATAATTCCTGTTAAATTCTTATTCCACCCTACGATGCGTAAAGTTCAAGGTAAGCGCTGACACTCGCCTCCCAGCTGAAGTCGAGCTGCAGCACCCGTTTGCGGATATCCTTCATTTTTTCAGCCTGTTGATATAATTCCACCGACCGCCAGATCCCATGCGTCATATCTCCTACCGACGCATTATTGAACCGGATGCCATAGCCATTCTTATCGCCGTAATCGATCACCGTATCATGTAATCCCCCCGTATTGCGGACCACCGGGATCGTGCCATAACGCAGCGCATACAGCTGGTTCAGCCCGCAAGGCTCCACCCGTGAAGGCATCAGGATGAAATCCGCCCCCGCATAGATCAGGTGACTCAGCCCCTCGTCATAGCCTATATACACATTATAATCCCCCCTCGTCAGCCCCTTCATCACCACCAACCTCGCTTCCACCTCCGGGAACCCGCTGCCAAGAATGAGAAAATTCATCTTCCGGCCAATATAATAGAAGGAATCTTCAATAGCCTGCGGCAACAGATCCGCCCCCTTCTCCCCTACCAGCCGGCCGATAAAAGTGATCAGCGGCTTTTTGGGATCCAGGTTAAACCGGTCGCAAAGCAGCTCCTTATTCTTCTTTTTCCCCTCCTCTACCGTATCCGGCGTATAATGATCTTCAAAATAAGTATCCCTGGACGGATCCCAGACCAAGGTATCGATCCCGTTGAGGATCCCCGAACACTTTCCTTTTTCATACTCCAGCAACGCCTCCAGCCCATTGGCGTTACGGCGCATCTCCACCAGGTACGTCGGACTCACCGTCGTCACCTTCCAGGCGCATTTGATGCCGCTGGCCAGCGGGTTGATCGTCTTATTCCATTCCAGCATCCCCGTCTTCCAGCTATCCCAGGCTGGGATATAATGACTCTTATCCCAGCCCATCCAACCCTGGTACTGCGCATTGTGGATCGTGAGGACTGTGCGAATATCTTTCATATGCTGATAGGCATAACAATATTGCAGCATAAAAGGGATCAGCGCCGTATGGTGATCGTGCACATGCACAATGTCCGGATGATGCTTCCAGACGGAAAGCCAATCGACGACCGATACCTGGAACGCGGTGAACCGCTCCGTATCATCCCCATACCCATATATCTTTTCCCTGTCCAGCAGCCCGTTTATATCCACCAGGTACAGATCGAAGCCAAGCTTATTAGTCTTTTCCTTGATCACCGTATAATGAAACCACCAGTTGCCCAGATGCGTATACCCCTTATGCACTGTCTCCCACTCATTGTTATAAAGGAACTTCGTCCGGTACATCGGCATCACCACCTTGGCGACATGCCCCAGCTCATGCTGATATTTTGGCAAAGCCCCTACCACGTCACCAAGTCCCCCGGCCTTGGCCACCGGGTAACATTCCGCGGATACATGAATTATTTCCATTAAATCTTATTAATGCTTATGCTGGAGGTTATGAGATAATTGCCATTCAATTTAGGAAGGTTTTTCCTTTAATATGAGTTCGGCGATGAAAAAATTTTTCGCTTCGGTAAAACGTCGGTATTTTCAGCCCTTAATTCAAAACTGCTTCTCATATGGATCTTTCAGGTGTACTACCAGCAAAAAAGACGAACTGGACCCAATTCGGCACGCTGATCAGCGTATTCTTTTTTTGGGGCTTTGTAGCTGCCAGCAACGATATCCTCATCCCCGTATTTCACGAGAAATTTAACCTGACGCATGCTCAAAGTCAGTTGGTATCCTTTGCCTTTTACGTGGCCTATACGGTAGGATCGCTTATCTATGTGGGCATCTCCAAATTGCTGGGCGGCGACCTTTTGAATAAAATGGGCTACAAGAACGGAATAGCCGTAGGCTTGCTCATCTCGGCGATCGGTACGCTCTTATTCTATCCGGCGGCGAATACCTCTTCCTTTGTGCTGATGTTGTCCGGATTGTTCACCGTGGGATTGGGCTTTTCCCTGCAGCAGATTGCTGCTAATCCTTTAGCAATTGTGATCGGCGATCCCGCTACCGGCTCGCAGCGACTGACGATGGCCGGCGGCGTCAATAACTTCGGAACGACCATCGGGCCTTTGCTGGTCAGCTTTGCCATCTTTGGCAGCGTCGGCAGCAATCATCCTGTCGCCAGTATCGAAGCTGTGAAAGCGCCTTATCTGATCCTGGGGCTTGCCTTTATAGTGGTAGCCATTTTCTTTAAATTTTCCTCCATTCCCAATAAGATCGATCTGGAAGGCGTGACTGCGGAAGCAGCAGCCGCGCATGACGATAAGGTCCTGCACCGCAAATCCGCCATCAACTACCCCCAGCTCTGGCTGGGTATGATCGGCATCTTCGTTTATGTGGGTGTCGAAGTATCCACCGCCAGCAATCTGCCCGCTTATCTGAAACAAGACCTTCACATCTCCACTGATAGAGTAGCACCCTTCGTTTCCCTCTACTGGGCCAGCCTGATGATCGGCAGGTGGACAGGAGCCGTAGGGGCCTTCGGCCTTGGCAAGAGCGCTTCGCAAATCCTCCGGTTTGTAATGCCCTACCTGGCCTTCATCGTTTTCCTGATCGTTAACAAGATCGCCAGCACGGATATCACCCCCTTCTATGTATATGCCCTGATAATCATCGTCATGATTATCGGTGACCTGCTCAGCAAAGGCAATCCGGCCCGTATGCTGCTCATCTTTGCTTCCCTGGGCATCACCTCCCTCTGTATCGGGATATTGACCTCCGGAATGGTCAGCGTATTCGCCTTTACCAGCGTAGGTCTCTTTTGCAGCACCCTCTGGCCCTGTATCTTCACCCTGGCCGTAACCGGACTGGGCAAGCATACCAACCAGGGCAGCAGCCTGCTGATCATGATGATCATGGGCGGCGGATTTATAAGTTATCTGCAGGGATGGGTTTCCGGCGACAACGTGCTGGGCATCCATCATAGCTATATAGTGGGCGTTGCCTGCTTTGCATACCTCGCTTTCTATGCCGTAAGGGCCAAATCCTTATTAAAATCTCAGGGAATTGACTTCGACGCACTCCAAAGCGGCGGTGGACATTAATTCTTCCTATATCTTTGCAACCCTCCCTGCTTTTATAGAGGCGGGAGGGTTGTTTTACTAAAATCCACTCTCAAAAAAATAGCGTTCATGGCAAAGTCCTCTTCTTCTCTTTCGTATGAATCATTGGCCATTGGTATTGATATCGGAGGTACCGGCACTAAGTTCGGGATCGTAGACCGGAATGGAAATGTATTGTTCTCCAGCGAGATCTCCACCAGAGGCCATGCCCAGGTGGAAGGCTTCATCGACGAATTACATAAGCACCTGGTCGTGCTGATCGACAAAGCCGGAGGCTCCGGCAGAATGAGAGGCATCGGAGTCGGCGCACCCAACGGCAATTATTATAGCGGCACGGTAGAATATGCGCCCAATCTTCCCTGGAGAGGTATTATCCCGCTGGCCAAGCTGGTGCAGGATAAATTTCAACTTCCCACCATTCTCACCAACGACGCCAATGCTGCCGCTATCGGCGAGATGATGTACGGCGCCGCCAAGGGAATGAAAGACTTCATTATGATCACCCTGGGCACAGGCGTTGGCAGCGGTATCGTCGCCAATGGAAAACTGATCTATGGACACGACGGCTTTGCAGGAGAGCTGGGACATACCATCATTATCCCCGAAGGCCGCCTCCACCAGGGCACCGGTAAGAAAGGTTCCCTCGAAAGCTATGCTTCCGCCACCGGCGTTAAGCTGACCGCGATCGAAATGCTGGAGAAAAATCAGGAAGAAAGCCTTTTGCGACAAGTGCCCCCCGAACAGCTGGACTCGAAAAAAGTATACGACGCCGCTATACAAGGCGACCGGCTGGCCAAAGAGATCTTTGATTTCACCGGCGGCATCCTCGGATTGGCCCTGGCCAACTTCGTCATGTTCTCCAGCCCGGAAGCGATCATTCTCTTCGGCGGCCTCACCAAAGCAGGGGACCTGATCCTTAAGCCCACCCGCGAGAACATGGAAAGCAACCTCATCCAGGTATTCCAGAATAAAGTAAAGATATTGGTGAGCCACCTGAAGGAGTCAGATGCCGCCATTCTCGGCGCCAGCGCACTCGTATGGGATATGAAAGGATGATGGGATCTTATTTCCGCGTTTCCGATCCCTCACGGCTTCGCGCTTTTGATCAGGAAAACCGCCGGTACCGGCCGCTCCCCTTCCTTGTCCGAAGGCTTGATCGTTTGTTTGCCATTCACCAGCAGACAGCTGCTGCCGCCCCCGTCCAGGTTCAGCGCTTCATAACAGCCCAGTTGTAATAACAGCCGGGCTTCCTGCTCCAGCGTAGCCCCTTCCGCAATGCCCGGAAACCGGCCCTGGATCGCCAGGATGATCAGCCGTCCATCCCGGGTATACCCCATCGCCGTCCGGGGATGCTTGTCATTCTCGCCATGGGGAAATAGCTGCTCCTCTTTATTGGTGATCCGGATCCTGCCATCATGGATCAGCACAGGGCCTCCGCCGACAGCCGTTCGCTCCTTCCACCACTTCCATTCGATATCCTTCAGATCATAGATCGACGGCGCCTTCTCCTGCCCCTTCGCAATGACAGGTGCATTCTCGAAAGCATAAGGCTTGCGGTGAGTCGAATCGGTGTAGATCCAGGCTACATCTGCCTTTCGTTGACGATCTATCCCTATCGCGCTGCGGGTGGGATAATAATAAAGAAGAGAATCGGGGCCGGTTCCCCGGAGAGAGACGATGCTATACGCCACCAGCTTGCCATCCTTCATGACCATATTCAAATTCTGATTGGTCTCGAACGAAAAGAAAGTGCAATTCACCACTACCAGGGGCAATTGCTCAAACTGATAATATTGGGAAGGTGTCCATCGTTTCGTTTGGCCCGTCTGGTCGGTAAAGAGCAGCTTTTTATCCTTGAGCACAGCCGACACATAATAGGCAATAAAGGGATGACCATCGAGGGAGTCCGTCCACCGGAAAACATGCAGGGAGGCCGGCAGCGGCCCGAATGCCGTATCGACATTTTTCCAGGGCAGCTGCCCCAGGACGCTGGCTCCGCAACCCATCGATAACAGGAGTAATAAGAATAGCCGCATTATTCAGCTTTTTGCCGGAGCCATTCATTCCTGCCGTAACCGGCTATAACATGACGTTCGCTATGATAGGAAGATCTTACCAGGGGACCGCTTTCCACATAATCGAAGCCCAGCTCATAACCGATCTCTCTCAACTCGGCAAATTCATCCGGATGGACAAAACGCTCTACCGGCAAATGCCTCTTAGTGGGTTGGAGATATTGTCCCATCGTGATCACGTCTACACCGCTGCCGCGAAGGTCTTTCAACGTCTGCACCACCTCTTCCTTGCGCTCGCCCAGGCCCAGCATAATACCGCTCTTGGTGCGCATGTTTCCTTCTTTCAGGATCTTCAGGGTTTCCATACTGCGCCAGTACTTGGCTTGTATACGTACCTGGCGGGTAAGCCGTTCGACGGTTTCTATATTATGAGAGACCACATCGGGAGCCACCTCCACGATACGGGCTATATTCTCTTTCTCGGCTTTGAAATCGGGAACCAAAGTCTCCAGCGTCGTATTGGGATTGAGCGCCTTCACAGCCCGGATGGTATTCTGCCAGATAATGCTGCCGCCGTCCTTCAGCTCGTCCCGGTCTACGGAAGTGATCACCGCATGCTTCACCTTCATCAGGTGGATGGCTTCGGCAACCCGCTGCGGTTCATCCCAATCCACGGGATCCGGACGACCGGTAGCTACCGCACAAAATCCACAGCTGCGCGTACAGATATTTCCCAGGATCATGAAGGTAGCGGTTCCCTCTCCCCAGCATTCGCCCATATTGGGACAATTGCCGCTCTCACAGATCGTATGTAACTTATGGGTGTCTACCAGTCCGCGGACATGCTTATAACTTTCTCCAATGGGGAGTTTGACGCGTAACCAGTTGGGTTTCTTTATTTTGGGTTCCGTCTCCGGGGTTGAGCACCCGTTTGCCGAAATGATATTTGTCTCTTCCATTCTACAAAAATACGTCACTTTCGGCTACCAAAAAGTAGGCATACATAGGCATTGAAGAAAAATTGCTTTTGGGGTACCAATGTCACCTGGGGGATCTTCCCGAAATAGAATTCACCGGTCAATCCCACTTCGATAGCCGAGATCGTCTGGTTCAGGCGGCCATAATCGAACCGCATCGCTGTTTTGGCATTCAGGCCCGGCTTGACCGAGAGATGCCCCCAGCCTACAAAAGGACCGGCCGCCCCGGTCACTACCTCGGCGGCAGTATCGCTTTGGAGTTGTGTAAAAGTCTTTTGAGAAGTCACCCCGGCGGCATCCTGTACATTCACGTAATAAGGCTTTATCAGCCCCAGGGACACCCCACCGGAATAGAGCGCCGTCACCGATACCCCATTCTTATTCCCCTTCCCGCCGATCAGGCGCTGCTCCCCGATGGAGCCTTTTAATTCATAAAAATTATTCAGCTTGTAAGGCACCACCGAACTGTAGTTAAAGCCATCGGGCGAAGTCGTAATCTTATGTTCCTTATTGCTTTTCTTTTCGTTCAGCTCGAATTGAAGCAGCCGCGTGCGGGTAGGCGTCCTGAACTTCCCTTTTTCAAAGTAAAGTCCATAGCCGTCCGTAGCCAGCTTGATCCCGAATACAGTATGCTTGTTAAATATCAGATCACCTTCTTCTTCCATTTTCTGCAGGTTCTGGATCCTTTCTTTCTTAGCGTTTTTTCTGTTTCTCATCGGCGGCTGAGACACGGACGTGCTATCTTGTGCATATAAGCCCACAATAATGACCGAGGCAAGAATTGACAGGAAAAGTTTCTTCACTGCTGAGGATTTAATTTATCTGGCGTAAATTTAGGAAAATTTAAACAATGACTTCTACTGTTATTTACGAAGGAGACCTGAGAACGGTTGCCACCCACCTGCAATCAGGTACAGCCATAGAAACGGACGCTCCTGTCGATAACCAGGGTAAGGGCGAACGATTCTCCCCTACGGACCTGGTTGCCACCGCTCTGGCAGCCTGCATGGCGACTACCATGGGCATAAAAGCCCGCGATCTGCAAGTCGACCTTCAGGGAATGAAACTTTCCGTCCTTAAGATCATGAAACCCGATCCCCGCAGGATTGCTGGTATAAACGTAACATTCGAGTTTCCCGTTGCCCTGCAGGTGGATGAAAAGCAACGAACCATCCTGGAAAGAACGGCGCATACCTGCCCTGTCATGTACAGCATCCACCCGGATCTGGAAGTCAGGATCGAATTCAACTGGAGCGCTGTCCCGCAGGATTAATCCGTCCCGGCCTCGCCCAGCAGAAAATTGCCTACCGCACATTCCAGGCATTTTTTCGGATTGCAATAGCGACTTTTCAATTCCAGCAAAGCCTGCGTATCCATGGCAGTCTTACTATATACGCCCTGGCGGCCCCAACCGGCTACCAGGGCATTTTTTTCGGCCGCCGCCGCCCCCAGCCACTCCAGCGCCTTATCCCGTAAAACAGGCTCCGCCCGCAGCCAGCCATAGGCAAAAAGAAGCGGCGAACAGGTATTGATCAGGATACTTTCTTTCATTTGATCTCCCAGGTTCTTTGGTCTGGGCGAGGTCCCCGCCTTTCCCCACCCGTAATGGGTATTCCAGTAAGAGCTGGCCGTCACCGACAACAGCTTCTTCATCTCCCCGGAAGACCCCGTCTCCCGGATCGTAGCCCACCAGGATGCTGACATCGATAAGAGCCCGGCCAGCTGCGCCAGCCGGATGGCCGGAAAATTGCCCGGCCGCATCCGCAGAAAAAGAACGGAAGGATGAATGAGAGGAAGCCTGTATTTTTTCCGGAGATAACGGAATTCGTTTTGCAGGAATAACGGATACCCCTCCCTGAAATCCCCTTCCAGCAGCCCCGCCTGCCCCAACAGCAACGCCTCCAGCTGTTCGACCCGCCCCCTATGCCGGGCCAGCAACGGGAGCGGTAAGCTCCGGGCCACCGCTTCAAAAGAAGCTGTATTTACCGGGAACCCGAAATTCCGGGCAAGCAGCCACCAGGTCGTCTCCTCCCAATGCTGATGATTTTGCTCCAGGCAGTCCCGGATAAAAAGCGCTTTTCTATACAGCCGCTCCTCCAGCAACTGCCGCTTCCAGCCGAACCAGACCTTTTCCCCTACCTGCGGTAATTGCCGCTCGCAGGCTACAAACGAACGGTTATTCATCCACGCCGAATACTGGTGCAGCAATAGTTTCGGGATCCTGTCCTGCAGCACCAGCAAAGGGATCGCCCTTTCCCCCGCCGGCTCGCTCCCGCCTCCATCATTGGCTCTGTTCACCTCATCAGCAGCAGCCGGTTCACTCCCGCCCGCCCCGGCCGGAACATCATTTTCCCATACGACATGTAATATGACGTTGCGGTAATGCCTGTCTTTTTGATGAGAATGTTTCGTCCAGTCGGAAGTTCGTACATGCAGCTCGATATTGCCCGCCCAGAAAGTATTTCCGATCCGGATCGAAGCATTGAGAAAATCAGGCCCCTGATGTGTATTGAGCTCGCCGGGAGAAAGGATTTGCAAAGGCTCGCCGGCTTCCGTATGGAGCTGCGGCCGACGGAAGTATTGAAATCGCCAGATAAATTGTAGCAATTGCTCTTTCATGGACAGGTCTTTTGAGTGCTCTTTCGTATCTGCCACTCAAAGGTCATCCTAATTGTAATCGCAATTTTTCTTTTTTTTACACAATCTCCTGCATCCGCTCCAGCGCCCTCACTACCCGGCTAACGGGCAGGCCCATCACATTATAAAAATCGCCCTGGATCCCCTTGATCCCCACCACACCGATCCATTCCTGGATGGCATAGGCGCCCGCCTTATCATAAGGTTTATATTTATCCACATAGTCGGCTATCTGCTTCCCCGTCAGCTCATGAAACCACACTTCCGTACTGTCGGCAAAAGCGATTTCCTGCTCCCCCTTCATCAGCACCACCCCCGTGATCACCTCATGCCGGTTGCCTGCCAGCCGGGAAAGGATCCCGATAGCATCATCCCGGTCCCGGGGTTTGCCGATGATAGCTGCCCCCAGCACTACCACCGTGTCCGCAGCGACAATGATCCGCTTAGGATCGACCGTTCC